>CAXBBW010000001.1:0-383069 GCA_963974345.1 uncultured Balneolaceae bacterium
AATCTCACGTATTAATTCTGAAGTTTCTCTCATTTGATAAAGAGCATAACGACCCTGCGTTTAAGCGGCGAGTCTGGTTTTAATTATTAAAGTTCCGAACCCTAACCGAGTCCGTTTGAAACGCTTGTTATACAACAATTTAAAATAATTCTAAAGAATATAAAGTGATAAAAATTAGCAATGTAATTTGGAAAAAGATTGTAGACCAATATACCTTGGGTTTCTCTTCTCTGTGAGTAAGTCTAGCAAAATGGGTTAAGGGTGAATAACCTGTGACAAGTTGAATACCAATTAGAAATAAAAACCCAATAAAAAGTGGTACATCACTTTCTAAGAATGATGAGATAAGTAGACTTGGAATTAGAACAGCAAAACCAATGATGTAAGAAGTCATGGTTAAAAGCATTCTCCGATTTTCATCGATCACTTTCATTGATACTGCTTTTGTTGTATAACGACCCTGCGTTTAAGCGGCGAGTCTAGTTTTAATTATTAAAGTTCCGAACCCTAACCGAGTCCGTTTGAAACGCTTGTTATGTTTCTGTATTTGAGTAATCTAAGGCTTGTAGAAGCAATTTATTCATTTGCTTCACTTCTTCAATTGAAAAGTTTAAATCCATTGATTGCCAATGCATTTTTGATTTTGTCAGGTACTCAATTACGATTCTTTTTTCACTTTCATCTGTAGATTCTAAAACATGAACTTTAATTCTCTGTTTAAAGAATGCTTCAGAGTTTTCTTCAAAATCGTCAAAGGTTTTTTCAATTTCACCACCGCGAACTTGTGCCTTACCTTTTTTTGTAAAGTTAGAATATAGAACCCAACCTATAAAAACTGAAAAGAGAATAAGAGGAAGCCAATCCATTATTTTGATATTAGATTAAGAAACATAACATAATATTATCCAAACGATGATTTTATCCGATTGTACGGATAAAATCTTTGTGAACCTCTTAACAGTACTATAAAGATAGGTTTTTGGATGTTATCCGAACTAATCGAAGCATTTCTTGTCCGGATAAAATCCAAGGTGGATTTGGGAGGACTTCCTCGTTTAGCGATACTAGAAAGTAATAAAACAATCATATAAACCAAACACTAATAACTAAGTTATAGACTGTACTATCTTTAAAATAGGCATATTTGATCTAGTTAATTTCTCCCTAGATCTCCACGGCGTTTCGACCTTGCCTCTGAATATTGCATCAACACATACTTCATGATGCAAGCTTTCCTCATTGGTTGGATTTTGAGAAGGGTCTTAGGTTATGATTAAATCAGAGATTGTGGCCTCCTGTTTTTATGGACGGTAAACCGTCGGGTAGTTGTTTTATCTATTAATGCTTTGCACAGCTCAGAATGAGCCTTGTGTATGGCGGTGTATAACCTATTTTTGCAAAGTAGATTCACGCTTTATAAGTGGTTTTCCACCACATGTCAGTACTTCAGACTCGCCGATTGCTTGCATGATTAACAACCAAAGTAAAAGGAGTGAACTTTATTCTTCGAAGTGGTCGAGAGAAATTATCAGAGTATAGAAAAGGTATAGTATTGAGCTCAATCCCTAATACCAAATCTGACTTTATTACTATTTAAACCTAGATTTTAAGAAAGGGTAGTGGATTAGCAGAATTTAAATCAGATTATTTGATACTCTGAAATAGAAAACGTTAAGTCAAAATTATTCGAAATAAGGCAATTCTGTGTAGCACTATCTAATTCTGACTTGAATTTAGTTTAGTAATTGGCTACTAACGAAATCAATTAATATAATTTTATATCTAAAGTGCGCTAAAACAGCCTTTAAATATCATTGAAGTCATATATTTGCAATACTCTAAATTTCGGATATGAATCCTTAGTACTGGAAAGTATAAGAAACCCCAATTCATCCTGAACTTTTATAGACTTTGTATCCAAGGTGATATAGAAATGAATGTATTAAGCGGATACTTATTCTATAAAAATGGACTTTACAACTATTTGAAGTCAGATTTAGTATCCATGATTGGTGCGATGTTTTTAAAAGGATCCAGATTATCTAGAAAATGGTAACATTTTCTCACTTAATAACTATGGTAGCTTTTTAAATGAAATTTGTGGCTAGAAACTTATGATAATAAGTTTCTTACTATATAAATTTAGATTTTTAGAGGGTAGAAGGTGGTTTCGAAGAGTCTAAATAATACTTTTTGAGTTATTTAAAGTATGAAATAGCGAAATATTTATAAATAGCATCAATTCAGTTTTATAGAGTTTTATAGAGTTTTATAGAGTTTTATAGAGTTTTATAGAGTTTTATGGAGTACGTTTCAATACGCCTATTTCCGAATATGTTTACTAAGGGTGTTCAAATAATGCCTTAATAACTTATAACAGGTTAACTTGGTCTTTATAAGCCATTGTAGTGCTATGGTCGTAGTATCTCGAAGTCACCTCTGTGGACGAGTGTCCTAATATTTTACTTACTGCGTATATATTGCCATTTTTCTCTAGAATATGTGTTGCGAACGAATGTCTAAGACTATGAAAGGTCAATTCCTTTGGTAGGTCCAATTCTTGTTTTACAATACTAAGCCTGTCTTGAATTGATCTTGTCTTGTATTGTCCTGGTTCCTCTTCTTTCATTAATACAAAACAATCCTCAAAAGTCTTACCCTTATACCAATCAGGATTGTTTCTTATTCGCTTTCTCAATTCTAATCGTAAAATGTTAAGTATACTTAGCGCCTGATCACTTAGAGGGATAGTACGATCCTTGTTTGATTTGGTTATACGTGCTGGAATCATAATGGAAGCTTGGTTTAGGTCTATCATACTCCACTTAATGTGGGTAGCTTCCCCGATTCGCATTCCAGTTAAATAGGCTAATTGAAGAGCTAAGCCAAGCTTTGTACCTTCCGTTGCATTGAAAAGTTGTTCTAATTGACCTCTTTTGAATTCAGGACGTTTCCCTTTAACATCAAATAAAAAATCCTGTCCTCTGAATGGGCTTTTTAGCAAATAGTCGTTCTTTTCAGCCCAACCAAAGCCAGCTTTAATGGATCTCATTTCTATGTTGATGGTTGTTTTCTTGATTCCTTCGGCAAGGCGTTGGAGTTTATATTCCTGTATATCTGATCGTTTATATTCCCCAATGGCTCTATTACCACAGATTCGAAGGAAATTTCCTAAAGCATTTGAATAGATACGAAAACTACTAACGGCTAGATTATGCTCTAGATGTTTAAAATATTTACTCTCTAGGAATTTAGAAAGTTGGAGGCGCTCTTCAAGTGGGATGGTAGCTTGATTGATTTCATCGACGAGCATAGTTACAGCCTTTTTATGAGCTTGATTTATGGCCTCTTTCTTTATTTTGGCTGAACAGGAAGGAGGGTAGGAAATTCCTGTAGACAGATTTCTTGTTTTACCTTTTTGGTCGGTATAGCGTACATAGATAATATATTTTTTATTTCTTTTGAACGGATAAATTTTAAAGTTCATAATACTCACAGTTAGATTAAAATTAAATGTGAGGGTAAACTCCAAAATCCAGTAAAAAAGGTTCTCTCCAGATAAAATATTTATCTGGAGAAGTACGATATAAACGAGTTATTTAGTAACTGCTCGGTAACTCATTTGGTAAAATAGGGGTTATAGACGCTTTAAATGAAGGTTCTCAAAGAGTTTGAGTCGCGCGCGTCTACCAGTTCCGCCACCTTGGCAAGTAGCTAAGATTTAAAGATAAGGGGAGATGGGACTAAATCACAAGAATGATTTGGTTATTTATAACCATTCGGATTATTCGACTGCCAGCGCCAGCCATCTTCGCACATTTCTTTAATTCCACGTTCTGCTATCCAGCCTAATTCCTTTTTTGCAAGAGTAGGTTCAGCATAACATGAGGCAATATCTCCAGGTCTTCGAGGACCAATTTTATATGCAACAGATTTTCCTGAAGCGTCTTCAAAAGCTTTGATCATTTCAAGTACACTCGAACCTTTTCCAGTTCCAAGATTGTAAATCTTAACCCCACCAGTTGCACCATTAAGCTTTTCTATGGCTTTTAAATGACCCAGTGCCAAATCTACAACATGTATGTAATCTCGTACTCCCGTTCCATCAACCGTAGGATAGTCATCTCCAAAAACAGCAAGTTCCTTTAGTTTACCCACTGCAACTTGAGAAACATAGGGCATTAAATTGTTCGGGGTTCCATTCGGATCCTCACCAATTAATCCAGATTTGTGAGCTCCTACTGGATTGAAATATCTTAGTAAAGTAATATTCCACGATTTGTCAGCAACATGCAGATCTTTAAGAATATATTCGATAAAAAGTTTTGTTCTTCCATAAGGATTGGTCGCAGAAAGAGGAAAATCTTCAGTAATTGGCACTGTGGCAGGATCTCCATAAACGGTAGCAGAAGAGCTAAATACGAGTTTTTTAACTCCAAATTCTTTCATTACATCACAAAGTACCAAGGTACTATCTAGGTTATTTTGATAATACATTATGGGTTTAGCTACCGATTCCCCCACAGCTTTAAATCCAGCAAAATGGATAACGGAATCTATGTCATGACTTTTGAAAATCTTCTCTAACTCTACTTTGTTTATTAAGTCAACATTATAGAAATGAGGTGTTTTCCCAGTAATTTTTTGCACTCTTCGAAGCGATTCTTCACTACTGTTAGAGAGGTTATCAACAACAACAACGTCTTGATTTGCATTTAAAAGTTCTAGAACGGTATGACTTCCAATATAGCCTGCGCCTCCTGTTACAAGTACTGACATCTGAATTAGTTTAGTTCAATGATTTTAGTCATCCAAACTAATGTTTATTGATCTAAAAACCTTCTCTAATTAATTAATGATTTCAATCTTATTTCCCAATCCCAAACTTTCGAAGTATTTGACCTGACTATTAAAAGAACTATAACTGGTAATCATCTTTGCTTTAAAGAAATCAGTTTCAATTAATAAAACAGTTTCTCTGATTGAATATTTAAAAAGGTTGTAAATGGATTTAAGAACTGATAGAAAAGTATTATCCAGAACTAGATTGAACTGAGAAATAATTTTAACCATCAATGGATTTCTAAAATCCCGTTCAATCATAATTTTTGAGAGCGTTATTTTCTTGATAGAATTTTTTGAGATAAGAATTCCATTCTGATAATTACTTTTGGTGAGAAAAAGCATCAAACCTTTTTCATAGCGTTGATAGATTGCCTTCATTTCTTCACGTTTAAGAGGAAGAGGGGCTCCATTCAAATCGATAATCTCCTTTACGAAATAGATGGTTGAACCCGTTGCAGTAAAAAATTTACCAGGTTCTTTGTAAGGATATCCAATTACTGATCGAATGATATCCTGATCATCCAGTTCACTTTCTTTTAAAATCATAATTACACAGTTTAGTCTGTGTATGGTAATAGACTAAAGCTAAAAGTCGTTCCTTTATTGAGTACACTTTTTACTGAAAGTTCAGACCCATGTAATTCTAATATTTTTTGTGCAATCGATAATCCAAGACCTACCCCAGAATCACCAGTTCTACTTGGATCAGTTTGATAAAATCTATCAAAAATTCTAGCTATTTGATCTTGTGGAATTCCAACTCCAGTATCTGATATTTCTACACTTACCCGGTTACCCGCATTTGCAGGGATAATATAGACTTCACCATTGTAGGGAGTGTTTTTTATAGCATTGTCAATCAAGTTTGAGATAGCTCTTTCCATGAGTGCAATATCTGCATTTACAAGATTTAAGGGCTCGTTAGGAAGAATTGCTTTCAACGTAATTTTCTTTTCTAATGCTTGTGGTTGAAATTGAGCTACCAAATCTTGAGCAAGTTCTGCAATAGAAACCGGTTCAAGCTCAGGTTGTACGTTCTTGGCATCAAGCTTTGAAAGCTCAAATAATTCCGCTATCAAGTTACCTAGTTTACGAGTATTTCTTAAAACGATATCGTAATAGTGATTTCGATCTTTAGAAGAAAGAGTTTTATCTTTTAGCTGAATAGTTTCAAGATATCCTTGAATGGATGCAAGTGGACTTCTAAGATCGTGTGAGACATTGGCAATAAGTTCGCGTCTAAGTTTATCAACTTGTTTGATTTCCTCCATGTTTGCTACCAACGTATCTGCCATTTGATTAAAAGAGGAGCCGAGTACTCCAATTTCATCCTTGGAATGAACTTGAACACGTTCTTCAAGTTGACCATGTTCAAAAGCCATAACTGTATTAGTCATTTCTCGCAAACGATAAGTAAGCCATCGAAATATTAAAAGCCCTAAAAGTATAGTTCCAACTATAATAATCCCAAGACCTAACATAGTATTTTTTATGATATAACTTTCGGCCAGCATTCCTGCAGTTTCATCATAAAGTTTACCACCCAGAATCACATATAAATAACATCCTTGCTCTCCCATAATGGAAACATTTGCCACAGAAAATGGTTTAAGTGAGGTTCCTTGTAGTGGATCTTGACCAAGAATTGGAAGTTCATCACCAGCTAAAAATTGAGTTAAAGGTTGAGTATCGATATAATTAAATTCAAGACTCGAGCTATTTTCCTCACCAAGAAAAACTCCTTTAATCATTCCGTCCGAAGAGACTAAGTAGATATCAACTTGTGGATTAATACCTTTAAGGTATGCTATTTCTTTTTGGATACTATCTGCTTCAATAGCTTCATTAAGATAAGGCTGGATTTGCATCGCCATTTCAAAAGCAAGATCTCTATTCACTTTCTGATTTGTTTCTTCAACAAACATTAAAGACGATTTCATACTTAGATAGGCAAGAGTGCCTCCTAAAAATAAAATAAGAACAAGAAATACTAGGGAGAGTTTACCGTAAAAGCTTTGAGTGAATATATTCATAATCAAATTTCTTCAAGTTCAGTAAATCGGTAGCCAACACCCCATACCGTTTTAATAAAAACAGGGTTTGCTGCATCTTTTTCAATTTTACTTCTAAGTCGGTTTATATGAGAGTTTACGGTATGTGAATAACCACTATATTGATATCCCCATACGATATCTAACAGATCTTGTCGACTGTATGCTCGACCTGGATTACTGGCAAAAAGCATTAATAAGTCAAATTCCTTAGATGTAAGCTCCAGTTGTTCTTTCTCAATTTCAATAACTCTTTTATTTGGATAAATTGATAATTCTCCGAAGCTAATATGATCTTTAACAGAATCTTCTTCAGTTTGACTTGCTTTTGAACGTCGTAACAATGCTTTTACTCGTGCAGAAAGCTCTCGAATGCTAAATGGTTTGGTTAGGTAATCATCTGCTCCAAATTCCAATCCCATTATCTTATCTATTTCTTCAGCTTTTGCAGTAAGCATTAGGATTGGAGTTCTTGAATCTTCTTCACGAATAGCTTTACAAATATCAAATCCATTCATACCTGGAAGCATTACATCTAAAATGATAAGAGAGTAGGAGGTTGATCGAGCTTTTTTTAGCGATTCTGAACCATTGTAGCTTTGCTCAACAGAAAAGTTAAGATCGGTAAGTTGGATTTTGATTAATTCAGATAAATCTGAATCATCTTCAACGATAAGAATGGGGTTATTCGGAGCTTTCATAGACAAAATTTTAAGCTCGATAAATAAGAACCTAACTAAATTAATGTATCACAGAAAAATAACATTTAATCTTACTGAGCAATCTCTTTTAATTCATCTAAAACTTGATTACAGATTGCATCCATTTTCTTACAAGATGCTTTTAGATACGAATCACTTTTCTCTTCCCAAATAAAAGTTTTTCCTAATTCGTATTCTTCAATAATTAAACCAAGTCCAAGCATTTGAGCAACTGGTTTAATTTTATGCCCCGCTTTTCGAAAGTTAACTTCATCCCGCGCCATAAGAAATGACGTATAGTTTTCTTGAAATTCTTTAAATGAAGTTACTGCTGCTTCTGCAAATTCTTTTATATATGCAGTCTCACCATATAACATCTCGGTTAGTGTAGTGAAATCAACTAATTTTTTTTTGCTACTCAACGTTTATTTATTCGTTTACTGGTTCAGTAATATTGTGAGGTTGAGGTCTACCTAATTCATCTAAATGAACAAACACAATTTCATCAATGGTTATAATAGTGTTTTTTTCGAACTTTGTACGAACTTCACATTTAACAGTAATTGATGTTTTCCCAAATTTAACAGTTTCCATACCAATCTCAATCACTTCCCCTAATTTAGCTGAATTAACAAAATTTATTTCAGACATAAATTTCGTTACAATATTGCCCTCTCCAAGTTGACAAAGAACAAAAATTGCAGCTTCTTCATCGATCCAACTTAGCACTGCACCACCAAAAAGAGTGCCATGTGCATTTAAATCTTGAGGTTTAATTAATTTTCTGCTAAAAAACTGCATAAAATATTTTTAAGAAAATGATTTTAATTTATGATAGTCAATATAACTAGAACAAAAATCAAAAAAGCACTTTAAAGTGACATTATTTCCTATCATCTTCGTTATACATATATAATATTTTGTCTTTAATAATACTCTCTCTCATAATAAATAAGATCGTTCTAAACGAAGATCTTTTTTTATTTAAGAAAGTTTAATCCAACTTACCTTTTTACTATAAATTTAATATTGTATTGTGTAACAAATAAGATGTATCAACTCTTAATAATTACATTAAAAATACGTCATTTACTCTCTCGGAAACATGAGAACTATAGCATTTACTAATCAAAAAGGTGGGGTTGGGAAAACAACTTCAACAATTAACGTCGGCGCTGGGTTAGCCAAACTTGGAAAAAAAGTACTTTTAATAGACTTAGATCCTCAAGCAAACCTTACATATTCTTTACGCTTGCATTCTCAACGGTTGGATAAAACTATTTATCAAGCCTTAAAAGGTGGTGTGAAACTTAAAGATGTAGTTATAAACCATAAGGGGTTCGATTATATCGCTTCTTCTTTAGAGCTATCGGGTGCAGAACTTGAGTTAGCTAATGAACCCGCTAGGGAAAGCCTACTAAAGAATTTTTTAGCTCAACTGAAAGACACCGACTACGATTATGTACTAATTGATTGTCCTCCAAATTTAGGTTTACTAACCCTAAATGCTTTTACTGCTGTTGAAGATATTTTCATAGTTCTTCAATCTGAATACTTGGCATTGCATGGGCTTTCAAAGCTTCTAGATTTGATTAAAGTTGTTCAGCAACGATTAAATGCGAATTTGGAAGTAGGGGGCATAATCTGCACTTTATATGATAGCAGAAAAAACTTAAATAAAGAGGTTGTAGGTCATATTAAAGACTACTTTGGTAAGAAAGTTTTTAATACTATAATTCGAGACAATGTTGCACTTGCAGAAGCACCAAGTCATCATAAAACAATTTTTGAGTACGATGGAAATAGTAATGGCGCTCAAGATTACTTAGCGTTGGCAAAAGAAATAAAAAACGGCCATTAGTTAGATGGAGGATAAAAAGCCGGTAATGGGGCATAATCCACTAGGATATCGCCCTTTGGCTGAAGCAAAATTTAGTTTCATACCCCAAACCGATTCTGGATCAGGTGCGGGTGAAGGTGAAGAGTTGAAGTCTTCACCTAGTAAAAAGACTGTCTCTTATTATCTAGAAGAAGACTTGATTGATGAAATAAAAAAAAGGGCTAAAGAAAATCAAGATTCATACTCACATTTTGTAAACCAAACTCTTAAAAAAGCGATAAAAGAGTAATTTACTTCTATTTTTTTATTAAGTTTTCACTACAGCATTTTGTTATACTCTTCTCAAATAAATGCCTAAAGTGAATGCTGTACAGTTATAATTCTAAATCTCTTGCTGAGCTTGTACATCCTTTTTTTGATGTATTGAAAACATCAAAAAAAAATGATCCTTTTAAAAGACCGTGGGTAGTTGTTCAAAATAAAGAAATGCAGCAATGGCTTACATTGCAAGTAGCTACTAAACTTGGTATAGCTGCAAATATCGAGTTTATTCTTCCTTCTGAATTAATGTGGAAGCTTTACCGAGTGTATAATCCTGAAATGCCAAAAATTCTACCCACGGATAGACTTCCATTGCAATGGAGAATCTTCGATTTTTTTTTAGAACTTGAAGAAAATGAGCGGAGTTCTATAAACGGTTTACCACATTTCAAAGATGAACCTCAGGCATTTCAACTTGCTGCCCAGATTGCGGATGTTTTTGATTTATATCAAATGTACCGACCTGAAATGCTACAAGACTGGAAATCAGGAAAGCTATCAACTAGTGATAGCAATGAATACTGGCAATTATGGTTATGGAGAGCGTTAAAACTTAAATCTAACACCGAAATACCGGATAGAAGTGAAGCTTTTGTCGACCTTTTATCAAAGTTTGAAAGTGAAGCTAAATCACAAAAAATTTTACCTAATGAGATATTAGTATTTGGACTTTCGCATTTCCCTAAACCATTTATCAATTTAATTTCTGCACTTAGTTCGACAATCGATTGTCACTTTTTTGTGCAAGAGTTTGCCTCAGGGGGGAATGACATATTCAATATTAAGTGGAACTTATTAAATGAGGAATGGGGACTTCTAAAATCAGATTCGATTAAGTGTTTAAAATTAAATAAGAGTAACATATTAAAAATAAATAAAGAAGATTCAGTATTTACTAAGCTAAGAAATGGTGTTCAAGCTCGAAAAATAGTTGAGCTACATTCTTGTCATAGCCCAAAAAGAGAAGCTGAAGTATTAAAAAATAGACTGCTTTCTGAACTTGATTCCGATAAAAATTTAAAGCCAGAAGAGATACTTGTTTTAGTTCCTGATATGGACACTTATTCACATATTCTTAAGAATAAATTTTCTTTCTCAGAGAACGAAACAGCGCTACCCATATATGCACCTAAGGCCTATTTAGATGAATCACAATTGGGCTTTCTAGAATTATTAGAGCTTTTATCAGGAGAAGTAAAAGCAACGGCGTTTATTGAAGTTTTAGAAACCGATATATTCAAACAGCGCTATAGTTTAAATGAAGATGATTTAATTTTAATTAGAAACTGGTTTGTAGAAAACCATATTCATTTTGGGCTTGATAACTCTGATTCTTCATTCTCTCTAGAGAAGTTAATTGAAGCACTTAATATTGGTTATTCTACAGAAGCTGGAGACTTTCAACTTTACGGAGATACTGCTCCATCAAATGGATTAAATTCAACAGATCAACTTAGATTAATTGCTAGACTTTCTTCGTGTATTCAATTTCTGAAGCAAGCTAGAATTACAGTAAATAGAAGTCGTAAGGCAATAGAATGGATGGATATTTTTAAGAGATGGATGAATGAGCTCCAAAATGCTAAACAATCTTCTTTTTTAAGTCTTCTAGATCATATTAGAGATAATATTCTAATTTCTGACTCTAAATCATTTGTTGAGTTCAGTATGATTAAAAAATGGATGCTAACTCAATTAAAAGATGTTCAAGCTACATCAAGTGGGTTGGGTCATGGTGTAGTATTGAGTTCCTATATTCCATACAGAAGTATTCCATTTAAAATGATCGCAATACTAGGAATGAATGAATCAACGTTCCCAAGGAAGTCAATTCGACCTACTTTTGATTTGATATATAATGATCCACAGCCTGGAGAGAGAATAACTAAAAAAGACGATGAGCTGTTATTTCTAGAGTTACTACATTCGGCACAGAATAAACTTTATATAAGTTATTTAGGTCAAGACCAATATTCTGAAAATGTACGTCTTCCATCAATCTTGGTTCAAAAGCTTTTAGATATAATTGAAGAGACAGGAGATAAAGTAAATGTTATAAAAGAAAAGCTACATGGATTCGATCAATCCTATTTTATAGCTCAAGAAAGTTATTCAAATAGATTTAGAGAGTTGTCGAAAAGAGTAAAAGCATTACCTAAATCGAGACAATTATTTATAACTGAAAAACTTAAAAATCAGCCTCTAGAAGAAAAGAATATAATTCAATTAAACGACCTGATATTATTCTTTGTACATCCTTCTAAGTATATATCTACAAATATTTTAGATATTTCTGAAGCTTATTCAGAAAACCAAGTGGACGATAGAGAAATCTTTAGTCTTAATGGTTTAGATAAATACAAACTCGATGAAGTAATTTTTGATGGATTTACGAAAAATATTTCTGAAACTACTATTCTAAATTACTCGAAAGCTAGAGGAATCATACCTGAAGGAATAGCTGGAATTGAAGCCTTTAATTCAGAGAAGGATGTAATTAAAGAATTATTAACAAAGATCAAAGATATCGGCGATTCTACACCGAAAAAAGTAAATATTTTAGTAAATGTTGGTGACTATCAGGTTCAAGGAACTATCGACAATGTATTTGAATCTAACCTGGTGCTTTGGAGAACTGGTAAAGAAAGAGCCAAGGACCTAGTCCAAGTTTGGTTAAAGCATCTATTCCTAGTTAAATCAGGAAATATTGATCATTCTTTTCTAGTGTGTAAAGAAAAGGATAAAATTGAACCCTCCACAAGTGTGTTTAAAGAAATAAATGATCTTGATTCTATCCTTAAAACATTAATTGAATGGTATTTAGAAGGGCTAAATAGTTTTGATTCATTATGTTTTTTCCCAGAGACTTCGAAAGAATACTATGAAAAATATATCCAGGATCAATCCAAGGCAGAAGACGCTGCTCGGAAGAAATGGGTTTCTTCTAATTTTTCAAAAGGGGAAGGAGATGATTTTTACAATAAGTTGATTTGGAGAGAAATTGATCCATTAAAAAAACAAGTGTTTGAAGACTTGAGTTTAAGATTTTGGAAACCATTATTAGATTCTAGAGGAAAAATCTAAATGGTGAGAGAATTCCACATATTTGATGCCCCTTTACATGGAATAAGTTTAGTGGAGGCTGGAGCTGGTACTGGAAAAACGTATAACATTGCTTCATTATTTGTCCGCACTATTTTAGAGAAAGAATTGCTTCCTGTTAATATTTTAGTGCTTACTTTTACCGAAGCAGCAACCATAGAACTTAAGTCAAGACTTAGAAAACGTCTTAAAGAATCTATTTCGGTATTAGAAGGAAGTGAACCTTCAGATCAGTTTTTGATAGCTTTTAAAGCTAAATTCGATTCCTCTCATCTGTCTCATCTTAAAAAAGCATTGTATAGTTTTGATGATGCACCCATTTCAACAATACATGGCTTTTGTCAACGCTTGTTAAAAGAGAATGCACTTGAATTTGGAGTATCACCCGATTTCGAGATTTTATCTGATAACGATATATTACTTCAAGATGCAGTAGATCAATATTGGCGTGATTTCATGAAAGGGAGTGAGAACGAGTTTGTTCAAACTATTCAAAAATTCATATTTAAGGAGGGTTTGACGCCTGATAAACTTTTAACGTATATCAAACCTGCTCTAGCTAAAAAATATGCTAAGATTGTTCCTAAAGTTGATTCTTTGAATAGTTATAAACCTGTTTATCAAGATTTGAGTCAAATTTATAAAAGTATCAAGAGCTTATATTTAGAAGAAGAAGATTCACTTGATGAAGTTGTACGGAGTGGTGTTTTATTTAAAAACTCATTAAATCCAACAGAAAGGTATTTTCTTCCAGAATTTTTGGAATGGTTAAATTCTGGTTCTTTTACCTTACCCTATTCTAACATCAAATATTTTAGCTCATTTTTATATGAAAAGGTTAAAAAGAACAAAGAAATACCCCAGTATCGATTTATAGATTTAGTTGATCAATACTTAGAACTATTTGAAAGTTTTAAAGCAATAAAAAGTTCTTTCATCAAAGAATCGATCTACAAAGTTGCTGATTCTTTTGAAAATGCTAAGAAAAAGAAGGAAGTAGTTTCCTATAATGATCTTCTTGAAAATGTAGCTAGTGGCTTAAATCCAGAACTGATTTCAGCACTTAGAAAACAATATCCGTTTGCACTAATCGATGAATTTCAGGACACAGATCCAGTCCAGTATTCTATCTTTAAATCCATTTATAAAGACGCTAAAGATACAGCAATGTTTATGATTGGGGATCCTAAACAAGCTATCTATAAATTTCGTGGAGCTGATATTTACACTTATTTAGAGGCTCGTAAGGATGCTCAATACGAGTATTCATTGAGTTTTAATTATAGGTCTAATCCCAAAATCATAAATGCAGTTAATAAGGTTTTTGAGAAAACTGAAACCCCATTCATTTTAGAAGGTCTTAATTTTGTACCTGCTAGCTTTCCTATTGCCAATAATACTCAAGAAAAGCTTTTGAAGTATAAAGGAAGTGTTATACCTCAAATGCAATTTTTAGAATATCAAACTAACTCTACATCAATTGATCCCATTAGAACGGGTGTAGTTGAATCAACTGCTTCAGAAATTGTTAATTTATTGAAAGGTGATTTTTCAATTGATGGGAAAAAAGTTGAACAAAGTGATATTGCAATCTTAGTAAAACAAAATGCTCATGCGTTAGAAATGCAAGAGAAACTTCGTCTGAGGGGTATTAGAAGTATCATTAAAAATAAAGAGAGTGTCTTTAAAACCGAGGAGTCGAACGAACTTTATCTAATCTTTAAAGCACTTGCTGATAGTACTTTTGAGAATGGTATTCGTGCAGCACTTTCTACTTCGGCATTAGGTTTTAAAGCTAAAGATATCTTAGAGTTATTAAGTGATGAATCTAAATGGAATAGTATTCTTGAAAAGATTTATTACTTCAACAGGCTCTGGAAAGATCATGGTTTTGGAACAATGGCAGAACAATTGCTTCATGAATTTGAAGTGGAGCTAAATCTAGCAAACTACTTTGATGCTGAGAGAAGAATAACCAATACTCATCATATTATTGAATTACTCAACAAAGCAGAGCGAGAAAAGAAATTAACGCCTGCAGGACTTTTGAGATATTTTAAAACTAGGCAAACAGACAATACAAAAAATAAGGATGATGAGGTCATTCGTTTAGAAAGTGATGAAAAATTGGTTCAAATACTTACTATTCATTCAAGTAAGGGGTTAGAATACCCAATTATTTTTTGCCCTTATCTATGGGACGATAATAATGATCAAATTCGAACTCCATTTGAGTTTAATAATCAAGAAGCTTCTGTAATTGATATTGGTACAGAAGGAGAGGAAAATGAAAACAATAAATTCAAATACAAGTATGAACAACTTTCAGAGTCAGTTCGACTTACTTATGTTGCATTAACACGTGCTAAGTCCGCGTGCTTTATTTATACAGTTGATTCAAAAAATACCTCAAAATCTGCCTTAAGTTCTTTACTGGAAGGTAGTGAGAATGTACTAAGTAGATTAAAAGGAGAAAATAAATCTCCATCATCGATTACTGAAGAAATAAAGTCTCTTTCAAAAAATGAGGATATAAAATTTAGACAAGCATCAGTAAATGAAAATTTTATTGAAGATTTTCAGGAAAATGAGTCTTTAGAATTTTTAATCAATAAATCTGAAAGGGATGATTTATTCAATATTAACAAATTAACTAGTTTTTCTGCATTAAATGATTCGGCAAAGTCGATAACTAACGAAAATGGAAAACCGAGTTTTGATTATGATGATCAAGATAGCGTCGTTCTGAATAGTCAATCGATCCAAAAAAACCAGTTTACTTTACCAAAAGGAGCTCTTACAGGGACAATGCTCCATAATATTTTTGAAAATATTGAATTTGATGATCCCACGACTTTTAACGATCCAATAGAAAAAGAAATTAATCGAGCAGGTTTAAATGCAAAATGGACCGATACAGTAACATCTTTAATAACTAATTCTGTCAATCATGAATTAAAATCTGGTATTAAACTGAAGGATTTAGAATCTTCAAATCGAATTCCTGAAATTGAATTCCATTTCCCAACCTCAAATATCAGTTTTAATGATTTATTAGCAATTATAAGAGGAATATCAGTTCAGGATTCGAGGGAATCAATTCATGGTTTTATAAAAGGATACATTGATCTCACCTTCAAAGTAAAGGGTAAATTTTATATCCTAGATTATAAATCCAATCATTTAGGAGATACATTTCAAGATTATGAAATGAATGCTTTAGAGAATGAAATCGAGCATTCAAATTATGACTTACAATATCATTTATATGTAGTTGCTCTTCATCGGATGTTAAAACTATCCATTTCTGATTATAATTATGAAACTCATTTTGGAGGAGTTTACTATTTATTTCTAAGAGGAGTTAATATTGAAGATAAGGAAAGTGGTGTCTTTTTTCACAAACCTGATTTTAAAGTTATCGATAAACTAGATCAATTATTTAAAAGGAGCGATAAGTGAATCGAGTAATTGAGAGACTTATCGATCTACATAAAAATGATCAAATTGAGCTTCCTGTTCTAGAATTTGTTCGTTTTTTAAGTGGAATAGAAGAAACTAATGACAGTATTCTAATTTCTGGTGCTGCTTCAATGTATTTTCATTTAAATGGTCATATCTGTATTTCTAAAAATGAAATTCAGGAGTTTTCGAAGGAATTAGAATTGACCGAATTTTCCTTAACAAGCTTAAAAAAAGGATTAGAAAGTTCAATTTTATTGGGAGATGGTAGCGAATTAACACCGTTGGTTTATGATGGTAATAACCTTTATTTACATCGCTTTTGGAAATATGAAGGAGAACTTGCTGATTGGTTGAGAAATCGATCAGAAGAAATACTCCCCATTTCAAATGAAACCCATCAGTTTATAGAATCATTATTTCCAGATACCGATAATGACTGGCAAAAAATGGCTGTACTTCTTAGTCATTTAAAAAAATTAGTAATTATTACTGGTGGACCTGGAACAGGGAAAACATTCACTATCCAAAAAATACTTGAATCACATTTACAATCATCAGCTAAATTAAAAATAGCTCTATCTGCTCCAACAGGTAAAGCAGCTCAACGACTTAACGAATCTTTAGATTCAGAATCACTTCTTTCTGAGATTGATCCTGCAATCACTATTCATTCTTTATTGGGGGCCAAAGGAGCTACAGGTCAGTTTAATTACGGAACAGATAACAAATTACCCTACGACCTTATTATCGTTGACGAAGCTTCAATGCTAGATTTAAGTTTATGGATTAGTTTGATTCGGGCGGTTCCAGATGCTGCTACTCTAGTTCTATTAGGAGATAAAAATCAATTAGCTTCTGTAGAAGCAGGTTCCATTTTAGGGGATATCTGTTCTAATGCTTCAAATGTTTTTTCTAGTTCTATCTCAGAAATAGTAGGTTTAAAATCTGTGGATGATGAAAAATCTAAAATAAATGACTCCATTATAGAGCTTAAACAGAGTTATCGATTCTCTGAAAATAGTGGGATCAGTATGCTTTCGGAAGCCATAATAAATGAAGATTCCGAACTGGTACTAAGTATTTTAAAAGATCATAAATATTCGGGTGTGAATATCGTTGATCCTACAAATGAATCAATGGCCCATTTGATTCAACAATATGTTGTAGAACCATTTTTAAAAATGAAAGAAGAAGGGTTTTCTCATGAAAAGTATCGATCATATCAAATCTTAAGTGCATTAAGAAAAGGTCCTTATGGTGTCGAGTACATTAATAAATCTAGTGAAAAGCTTCTAAAAAAAGAACTAGGAATCTCAATTTCAAAAGAGTGGTATTCGGGAAGATCAATAATTATAAATAGAAATAATTATTCCCTAAAGCTTAGAAATGGAGAAAGCGGTTATGCTATGCTAGATGAGTTTGACTCACCTAGCGAAGTGTTTTTTGAAGGAAAAGAATATCCTATCAAAAGTTCAAGAGTTTCAGAGTATGAACCAGCCTATGGTCTGACTGTACATAAAAGTCAGGGATCAGAATTTGATCATATAGGATTAGTTCTATCTAACAATATAAATGCTATTCTAACTAAAGAACTTTTATATACAGCTGTAACAAGAGCCCGGAAAAGTGTTCTTGTAATCTCAAGCGAGGTAGTTATCACTTCAACAGTACAAAAAAGTATAGTTCGAAGTAGCGGTTTAAAGAGTAAAATCTGGCTGACCTGACTTAATTGAAGTAATTCGGGGTATATATTTTAAAGAGTATAAAAAAAGCTGCAATGCCGAAGCATTACAGCCTATATCTGTACCCCGAAAAAAGCCAACGTATTCATTGGAGGTCGGTTGGTAGCCGACCTTCTTTCTTTTTTCTCCCATAAATATGCATCATTCAAAGCATAGTTTTACTTAGAAGTTATTAATCGGGGTTAGAGATTCTTAATTGGTACAATTTTAAAATTCGGAACAAAGTGTACTGTCTTTCAATAAAAATAATTGAAAGTAAATTTTAAAAAGTACATAGTTATGAATATTATAAAATATATTAAGAAAACTACTCTCATTGTAGGTTTTGCCCTTCTTGGTTTTGCTTGTACAGATTCAAACAATGATTCTGACACAGCAACTATTTCAGGTAAAGTTAATGGTAGTAATCAAAAATCATTGGCTACTAGTGCTGATGTAATATCCGCAGGATATATTCAATCAGACGGTTCCATTCGTAATATTGAAGGAACTGAAGTTAATACAGATGCTTCAGGTAGATTTAACTTAGCAGTTAATGCAGATGCATTTCTAGAAATAGTTGTGCAAGCTAAATCTGAAGGTGAGACTACTTTAGGATATTCTTCAACTAAAATTGAAAATGGTGAATCATATATTATAAAACCAATTGATTCAGAATCTAGCGCAGAGACAAAAGTTTTTGCAGAATTAGTTGAATCCGGTAGATCTGGAATGATAAATAAATCAGAAATTGAAACAGTTATTACCAATAGAAATGCTGTAATCATTAATTCTAATGCCATTAACTCATCAACCATTGCAAGTGGACTTGAAAATTCAGCGATGGTAAGAACTAATTACTTTAGTAATAAATTTAAAAATGAAGCAGATGCTAAATTAGATTTTATTGCTAACGCAATGATTAATGCACAAGTAAAATTAGAAACCCAGCTTAATTCAGCTATTAGCGTTGAAGCAAGGGAAGAAGCATACACATCATTTAGATCAGATTTTATTGATGCGTATTTAAACGCAGAAATGAAAGCCTCAACTGCAGCAAAAGCAGTGGAAATGTGGGGAAGAGTATTTATTACTAGCACTAATATTCTTTCAGATGAAATCAAGGCTGAAACGAATATTCAGGTATCCCTTATTACTGCAACATTAATTGATGCAGCGGTAAGAGCAGAAATGGATGTAGTAGGTGCAGAGCAATCATCTAAAGAAGCGATAATTGAAGCTGGTTTAGTTCTTAGATCTGATATAAATGCGTCTACAGGTATGATAGCTGATATCAGAACAGCTTTTGAAAAATACCATGATGATGTGAAAACTTCTCTTGAGAATGATTCAAATATCTCAGCTACTACTGTCGTTGCGGTAGATGGTGAAATAAATTCAGCCTCAGGTTCAAAAACAACTTTTGATAATTCAATTGCTTCAAGAGTTAGTGTAAATCTTGTAATGCAAGCTTATAATAATTTTTATAATTCTATTGAGTCTTCTGTTAAAACCAATTCAAATGGATCAGAAAAAGAGATTGAAGCACTTACTGAATTGATGATTTTAATTAATACCGCTTCTTAAAACAATCTAAACTTAACATTACATTAAAAAAGCCATTCAATAGGATGGCTTTTTTTATTTAGAATTATTTTACTTCAATCAACTCTACTTTGAAGATAATGGCATCGTTAGGTTGAATAACACCGCCTGGACGTGGATTCTCACCATAAGCCAATTCACTAGGAATATAAAGCATATAAGTTGCTCCTTCTTTCATTAAACTCAAACCCTCAATCCAGCCTGGAATCACTGCTCCAAGTAGAAACTCAGCTGGTTCACTATCATAGCTTGAATCGAAAACAGTTCCATCAATTAATGTTCCTTCATAATGAACTATTACTGTATCCTCAGCGGTAGGTTGTGTTCCAGTACCTTCTTCGATTACTTTATATTGTAATCCTGAGACTGTTTCAATAACACCTTCTTTTAATTTGTTATCTATAAAGAAAACTTTGGCTTCTTCCTGATTCTCCATTTTTACTTTATCAAGCAAATAACTGCTAAATCTAGAAAAAAGCTGTTGCATGTTTACATCTTGAAGCTCAGAATCTTCATCATTTAAGCCAGAATTAAATCCTGCTAAGAAGTTTTCTACATCGATATCTGGAAAGCCTTGATTGGTTAATTGTGAACCGTTTTGAAAACCAATAGCGTAGCTTACACTATCTTCCATACTATTTAAGGAAGCACTTGGTGAATAATCTTGTGTTGATTTTGAACAAGCCATAGATAGCATTCCTGCTATAATGACTAGAGAAAATAGTTGTTTAAAATTCATTATTTATATTGATATTTACTTTAGTAATTAAGAATCCTAAAAGATAGGTAAAAAAGGGTAGTAAAACACTTTACACTGCTTCTGTGTATATTCTTTTTACTAATTAACAGACATTAAAGATAAACTTTGAAATTTACAGATTTAAAGCTTCATGCGAGCCTTCAAATGGGCCTTGAAGATATTGGCTATTCCGAACCAACTCCGATACAGCAATTAAGTATTCCAATCATCTTGAACAAGAAAGATGTATTAGGTGCTGCACAAACTGGTACTGGTAAAACAGGGGCATTCGTAATCCCAATTATCCAACAGATACTTGAAAATCCATCAGAAGGGACGAAGGCATTAATACTTTCCCCCACTAGAGAACTTGCTCAACAAATTGACGAACAGATTTTTGCGCTCGGGTATCATTGTGGTATATCTTCAGCTACAATTATTGGTGGCGAAGACTTTGCTAGACAAGCAAATGCGATTAGAGCTGGTGTAGACATTATTGTTGCAACTCCAGGTAGATTAATCGATCAGACTAAAGTTTTAGATGTCGATTTTGAGAACATCCGGTTTTTGATTTTAGATGAAGCAGATCGAATGCTTGATATGGGATTTATGCCTGATGTAACGCATATCATAGATAAGCTCCCTAAAAAAAGGCAGACTCTACTTTTTTCAGCCACAATGCCAAAACAGATACAGAAGCTTGCTCAAGACATTATGATTGATCCTGAATTAATCGAAATAGAATTATCTAAGCCATCTGAAAGTGTAGCACAAAAAGCATATTTAATCGATGGTAGAGAGAAATTGAAACTTGCTCAACATCTACTCGACCAAATGGAGTGGAGTTCATGTATCATATTTACCGCTACTAAAAGAGGTACAGATCAGCTTGAACGGCTTTTATCAAAAAAGGGAGTTAATGCTGCTAGTATACATGGTGATAAAACACAAGATGAGCGGACTAAAGCTTTAAATGATTTCAAGAATGGAAAGGTCCCAATTATTGTCGCTACCGATGTATTAGCAAGGGGAATAGATATTGCTAATGTTTCTTTAATTATAAACTATGACGTCCCTAGAGCAGTAGAAGATTATATTCATAGAATTGGAAGAACAGGTAGATACGATAAAACTGGAGTTGCCATAACTTTGGTAAGTAAGCAAGACACCAAATTCTTTAATGCCATTAAATCGAAAGTTGGCAAAGACCTTGAAATTTTTGAAGGATCAGACTCATTTAAACAAGTAAGTACCAAATCAAAAAAAACGAAAAATAGTACTGAAAAAAATATAGAGTCTTCGGAGAAAAAAGAAGCAAACAAACCCGCTAAAGAAATCACTCCTGATTTCTCAAATGTTAAGGGCGTAAATATCTCTAAAAATGAGGAAGGCAAAATTGTAATTGAGCTTAAGAACAAAAAGGAAGAAAACGACCCTCAAAAAGAAGATAAACCCAAGAAAGAGCCTATAACAGTTATTAAGAAAGCTGATAAAGCTAAAGATAACAAGAAACAGAATCCGAAGAAGAAAGATACTCCAAAAAGAAAAGAAGCTTCTTCTCCTAAGGAGAGGAAACCACTCGTAGTGTTAAAAACTATAGATAAAGCTTCTGAGCGTAATAAAAATGCACCAAAACCTGCAAAAGGTATTTGGGGTCTCATTAAAAGTTTTTTTCCAAGAGGATAAATTTTAACATAATTTTTACTTACTAGACATATTCACCGTTTATCTTTATAAAGAAACACTCTATCAAATGAAGAATCTAATATTCCTTTTTTCAATTTATTTATTTAGCTCAGTTAATTGTTTGGCTCAAAATGCTGATACAATTCAGGTGGCTCCAAAACCACAAAGAATAGCTGAAAGGCTACCCTTAGTTAAAGATGCACCGATCAAAAATGTGATATTTATTATTGGTGATGGAACTGGTCTTGTTCAATTAACTTCTGGGCAGTACAAATTAGTAGGAGCAGAAGGTCTTCTTCATATTCAAACAATGCCTGTAACTGGTATCGTAAAAACATACGCAGCTAATAGCTTAATAACTGATTCTGCTTCAGGTGCTACAGCGTATTCTTGTGGTGCAAAAACTGATAATGGAATGATTGGTCAATTACCAGATGGTTCAGATTGTAAAACTATTTTAGAACTCGCAGAAGAAAAGGGATTGAGTACAGGACTCGTTTCTACATCGGGTGTAACTCATGCCACACCAGCTAGTTATGCTGCTCATGTACAATCAAGAAATATGCAAGCCGAAATTGCAAGCCAGTATCTCGTTTCGGGAGCAGAAGTAATATTAGGCGGAGGGACAGAGTATTTTGTTCCTGCATCAGATAGCAAAAGTAGAAGGGAAGATGAACGTAATTTAATTGATGAATTCAAATCTATTGGGTATGAATATATAGATTCCAAAACTGGATTAGAAAATGCTGGCGATGGTAAGTTACTAGGTTTATTTTCTCCTTCAGGAATGCCTAGTGAAGATAGAACACCAACTCTGGCACAGATGTCAACAAAGGCTATAAGTACGTTAAGTAAGAATGAAAAAGGATTCTTTTTAATGATTGAAGGTTCACAGATTGATTGGGGTGGACATGGTAATGATACAGAATATGTTATTCGAGAGGTTGAAGATTTTGATAATGCGATTAAAGTTGCATTAGATTTCGCAAAAGAAAACGGAGAAACATTAGTAGTAGTTACCGCAGACCATGAAACAGGAGGGATGACATTAAATGCTCCCTATGGCACTCGAGAAAAGGTTGAAATAGCCTGGACTACCGGTGGTCATACAGGTGTACCTGTTCCTTTAATGGCTTACGGACCCCATGCTATTGAGTTCACAGGTTGGTGGGAGAATGCTGAAGTAGGTCAAAAAGTTGCTGAACTATTTGGTGTAGGAAACTTACCTAGCGTTATTGAAGAATAGCAGTTTTTATTGATTTGCCCGAATCTGATAAATCAGTCCATGCTATCAAAACTCCATTTTCTATTTTAGTGATTTGAGGGAACCCGCTAGACCTTGAGGGACTCATTTTTGTAATTATATGGTTTTCAAGTGATTTCCCTGTACTAGAAATTAAACGAAGACGTAATTGAGCTTCATCATCAACTCTTGTTATCCAACTAATCCAAGAAGAGTTGTTATCATTAGCTATAATATCAACTCTACCAAGAACAGATGTTGAATCAATATCAATTGCGGGAAGAAAAGAATTCCCTTCATCTAGAGAAAAAGAAAGCTTCACTTTTGGTTTATCGTCAACCCCAGTAAACCAAGCAACAGAGACGGTTTTATCAAACACATCAATAGCAGGACCGTTAACCGGACACGCTGCAATTTTCCAGTTATCATTATGAACTGGAATCGGTTTTTGCCAAACTCCATCTATTGTTTTTGTAATATAAATATCTCTAACTTCATTTTTTGTTCTATTCCGGTAAGCCGCAATTAATCCATTATTTGTTTTAGCGATAGACGTATTACAACAATCGCACACAGAAGAATCTATTTCAGCCTCAGATAGAGTTTTACCCAACACTGTAAGCTGAGCTCCTCTTAAAGACATTGAAGAGCTTAAAACACCATGTTCTTTATGTCCAGTACTTCCTGTATTTCTACCATCCAACCAAATCGCATAGTAAGAAGTGTCTGAAACTGGAACCATACTAACAAAACCATGCTCGGTAGCAGTTTCATCATTATGAGGTACTATTGGTTTTGAAATTCTTCCTTTTACGAATGAAGCAACTTCAACATTATAAGAATATGTATTTCCAGGGATTTTTTTCAACCAATGCACAGACATTGGATTTCCATTTTCTGCAATAATTGATGGGAAATCAGCCCAGTTTACGAACCACTCATTTGATTGAGCCACTTCTACCGGATCGCGCCAAGAATTATCAGAAAATTTCGAATAAAGAAGAGTCGTTTTTCCTTCAGATTGTTCAACCCAACTCATAAATACGGTTCCTGAATTATCTGTAAAAAGTCTAGGTAGTGAACTCTCAATAGATGTTGGGTTTTCAATTACTTTAAGATCTTTTGGATTCGAACAATTTGAGATTATCAAGCCAGCTAAAATAAAACTAAGAAGATATTTTCGACGCATGCGTATGTTTTAGAGTTAGAAAAGATAGATATAGACCTAAAAAAGTAGCCGCTGTAATTCCAATAAGATACCAAATGGGCTCACTGGTATAGGTTTGTATAATTTCAGTTATTCTCCAAAAAAGTAGTAGAAAAGCTAATGCAAATAAATGCCTAATAGGAGAAACATCAACAATTGTTACCGTAAGCATTCCACAAATCCAACTAATAACAGTTGTAGAAACAATAATAATTAGGACCCACGATAGACCAGGTAATGAAGAAGTACCAAAAAAGATAAAACTTTCTTGATGATAAAAAATGATGATCACTCGGATAAATCCTTCCAAAAAAATACTAAAAAGAAATGATCCAATAACTGTTGCAATGCTTTTCATGCTCAAGGGTATAGAGTTCTATCAATTAAACCAATATCATTTTAGTAAAATTATTTTTTACAGATATTGAAGATGAATAAAGCATAGAAAGTTTCTACCTTTGAAGACAATTAAAAAAAATCATACTATGAAAAAATCATTCTTAATATCCTTAATTATTTTTAGTTCTGTTTCAGTTTTTGCTCAAACTGAAACAGAAGTTATTCGACTATCAGAACCTATTCAACAAACGGATGAAGTTGAAGTTTTCGGGGAAGAAATTAGCTTAGATTTATTAACCCCAATGTCACTTTCACAAATTATCGTAGGGGAGAAGCCTTCTACATCAGTAACGCTAAAAACTTCTGTTGCTGAAGTATGTTCAAAAAAAGGTTGTTTTTTTATTGCACAAGATGGAGAATATACAGCAAGAATTACCTTTAAAGATTATGGTTTTTTTATCCCAACAGATTCTCAGGGTAAAGAAGTAATATTAGTAGGTGATTTTAGTGTAAAAATACTTAGCGAAGAGAAAGCTAAACATTATGCAGAAGATGCTGGTAATGACCCAGAAGGGATTAAGGGAGAGCAAAAAGAATATTCAGTAGTTGCAACCAGTGTGGTTGTTCCAAAATCAAAGTAATTCATCGATAAATATTAATGCAAGAAAACGATTTTTTAGAGCCTTCAGAAATTATCTCTACAGACAAACAACTAATGGAATCGCCCGAAATTGAGGCGATAGCAAAAAAAGTAATCACAGATTTCAAGCTTGATTTCGGACCAGCTGAAGTAGGATATTTTTTAATTTATCCTCACATTTCAAAACAAAAGGCTGCCAAATGTATGAAGGCTACAAGAGAGGTTAAATACTATTCTGGAAATGATTATTTGATTGAAGTTTCAGGTGAACTTTGGGATATGTTAGATTCTAAAACTAAAGAAATGATGATTTATCATGAACTTCTTCACCTTGATCCAACTTTTAAGTCAAAGACTCAAGAATGGAAGATGAATCTCAGAAAACCAGATTTTGCTGATTTTTATACTATAAATGACAAGTTTGGAAATGAATGGTATAAAACAATTCAGGCTACAGCTTCGTCTTTATACGATTTAGATCCTAAGCAAGAAAGTAAAGTATCACTTTAATTACCTTGAGCTTGTTACTTAGTATCTACTAAACGTACTCCAAATGCATTATTAGGTGCTGTTCTAGATAAACAATAAATCTCCAAACAATTCGAGTGGTTTGTTTACTGACAGGCTTCTCAACAGAAGTCAAAAGGTTTATTATTGATAGAATCATATGATAGTTAAAGGCTCTATTCAATTCTATTTAGAGTCAAACTTAGATTAGTTACTTTACTTCGTACCCATCTTGTTGGAGGATAGCTTTAATCTTTGGAATGTGATTTCCTTGGATTTCAATTACTTTTCCTTTGGTAGTGCCACCAGTACCTAACTGAGATTTTAGTTTTTTTTCTAATTTTTCGATTACCTGAGGATTGTGTGTAATTCCTTTAATTACGGTTACCTGTTTTCCTCTACGACCACCAGTTTCTAAACCGACTGTAACTTTCATAGCTATACTTTAGTTAGTTTCCATTTTCCGCGTTTGAATAAAATAAACCCAATTATTCCCAATGCAGTTTCTGAAATTACAATAGAATAAAACACACCTTCCTGAGCCCAACCTAATTCTTGAGCCAAAATATAAGCAAGTGGTATCTCAAGCAACCAAAAACAAAAGAAATTAATTATGGTTGGAGTTTTTGTATCACCTGCTCCATTAAAAGCTTGTATAACTACCATTCCAAATGCGTAGGATAAATACCCATAGCTTATAACACGTAGGCATTTAGCACCTATTTCAATTACTTCTGTATTCGATGTAAATAATTGCATCAAAAAATCAGAAAAAACGTTGAAGCAAATTCCTACTAAGC
This sequence comes from uncultured Balneolaceae bacterium, assembly GCA_963974345.1. GTDB lineage: Bacteria > Bacteroidota > Rhodothermia > Balneolales > Balneolaceae > RHLJ01. Next base: position 26,813 of record CAXBBW010000001.1, read on the forward strand.
CGAGAAAAATCATATTAATGCCAGCCACTGTCCATACAGATTTCTCGGCTCGATCTGGTTTATTCGCACCAAGATTTTGTCCCACAAGAGTAGCCGCAGCGTTACTCATTCCCCAAGAAGGAAGAATTGAGAATACAAATATTCTAATAGCAATTGTATAACCAGCTACGACAACACTACCATAAGAACTCAGAATTTTAACTAGTACTACCCAACTTGATGTAGCTATTAACCACTGAAAGATTCCTCCAATCGAAACTCTTATTAAATTCTTTATGATATCCCACTGAAAAACTAAGTGTGATTTCACAATTTTAATTCTAGAAGAATCACTAATCAGAAGATATAGTTGTAATAGAACGCCAGTTCCTCTACCTATTACCGTTGCAATTGCGGCACCTTCAATCCCAAGTTCAGGAAATACCCACCAACCGAATATCAAAATTGGATCTAAAACTATATTTATACCATTAGAAAGCCAAAGGACTCTCATTGATAAGGATGCGTCTCCAGCACCTCTAAAAATAGCGTTGATAACAAATAGTAACATTATTACAACATTACTACCGATCATAATTGAGGTATAGCCAGAAAATTCAGCAATAATAGTTTTTTCAGCGCCCATAAACCCAAGTAATTCTGAAGAGAAAAAAACTCCAATCAAAGCTAATGGGAGAGAAGCAATAAAAGCCACAATTATTGCTTGAACTGCTGCTTTTGCAGCTCCTTCGTCATCTTTTTCACCTGTGCGTCGGGATATTACCGCCGTAGTTGCCATAGCTAATCCTATTGCAATAGCATAAATAATAGTAACAAGTGATTCTGTGATACCTACGGTAGCTACGGCTTCAGCTCCCAATTTCGAAACGAAAAAGATGTCAGCAACGGCAAATATCGATTCCAAAGACATTTCTAAAACCATTGGAATAGAGAGAAGAAGAATTGCTCGACTTAATTTTAGTTCTGTAAAATCTAGCTCTGAACCCGAAATTGATGATTTAATATCACTCCAAAGTGAGTGATTCTTGGTTTTCACTTGCATAAGAAGTTTAAAAATAATGAAGCAAGAGGATAAGAACTTTTTAGCCTAATTAATTGTAGAAAAATGGGTTAAGCAAAAAAAAGCCACTTAAAATTAAGTGGCTGTAAGACTCATTAAAAAAGCTTCTTAATTTGATCTAATTTTCCTACGTGTTCCATTTATTGGGCTTGCAGTTGTTTCTTCTCCTCCTGGTGATACTACTGTAATTTTAATTGAAAGATCAGCCGCAGCATTTGATTCTTCATCAGTATCTCTAATTGAAAAAGTAAAATCAGTACTACCAGAACCAGGGAAAATATGATTTCCAAGAGTAACTTCATTATCTCCAGTTACTTCCATTCCTTCTCCTGCATTTATACTAATTGTTGTGCCTGCCGCCATTGGGTTTCCATTTAAATCAGTAACTGTGAAATCAAAGGTTGCACCACCACCTGCTGGAATATCAAAAGTAGTAGGGTTTGCTGTTATAATTGCTCCTGAAGTCGAAAATATTACATTAACAGACTTTTCAATTATATCATTAGTAGTGTTTACAGTTTGAGCAGTTAAAGTAGCAAGTCCAAGTCTAGGAAAAGCAACACCATCAATTGTTTGCGAATCACTTGGTCTTGGCTCCCCAGAAATAAGATTCACAGAAACAAATCCTTGACTATTGGTATTTCCAGATCCTGAACCCTCTATAATACCACCAGTAGAATTAAAGTAAACAGCCGTTCCTGGCTTTACAGGATTACTAAATTCATCCCCTAGAATAACGGTAAGTTCATTGGTATTTCCATTGATTGAATAACCTTCAAAATTGTATTTAGCAGGAGCAATACTGAAGTGGTTCTCATCTGGAAACCCACCATGAATAGTTATAGAAACAGGTCTCGAACGAATGATAAGTGGAGGAGTTAAATCGTCTCTAATAATTTCTGCTTGTATTTGAACAACCCCAGCTTTATTGCCACTAAATAAATTCGAAGTTACAGTACCATTTCCATTTGTATTAACTTCGATTGGAGTTATTCCTTCTCCACCACCAGGTCCATTTATAATTGAGAAAGTAACTAATTCAGTATTTGATAAATTTAGACTTCTGCCAGCAGAATCTTGAACTTGAAAGGTAAATGAAGAGTTAGCAATCCCTCCACTTTCTTTTATATTTATGGTTTCCTCAGAAATTTTATCAAGTATAATAGCAGCAGCGCCAGTTGGAGTTCCTGATACACCGTCATTATCTCCACCACCATCTATAACTTCTGCGGTTAAAGAAACTGGATTTTCAAGCTCGATATCAAGACCTGATGAAACTGCAACCGTAACTGATTTTGAATTATAACCTGTTTTACGAATACTTAGTAAAACATCGGATGGATCAGAAATCGATAGCTGATTGAAGCTAAAAATACCGTCAGAACTAGTTATCACAGATAAATCAGCAATTTCATTAGGACTTGTTATTTTTACAATAGCTTCAGAAATAGGGTTTCCAGAGTTACCATCTACTACTATTCCACTTATACTTATTTCATCATTGGAAGAAGATGTCTCACAATTTGATAGTGCTAAAAATAAAAGTAAACAAAGAAAGGTATATGAATAATTTCGTTTCATATTTTTTAAGTTAAGAGAGTGTGTAAAAGTTACTTAGTTACAGAATTAATAAGATAAATTTTAGCTTAGATAACGAAAAGAAAATAATCCTTTTATTCAGCTACTTCCAAAGTTTCTTGAGCAGGAAGTTGTATTTTTGGTTCTGGTACAAATTTCCATACTATATACGCGGTAAGAATTATTGTAAACGCTCCAAAAATTGTGTTGCTTAAATATCCTAATTTATCAAATAAAGGCCCTGCAATACTACCAGCTATTCCTGCACCTATATTACCTATTGCTACAAGAAGACTCATTAAACTACCTCTGTTATTTGATTTAACTAGTTCTGAGGAGAGAGCTTGAAAAGGACTAATTCTCATAGCTATCAAAAGCATTATAATAGGAAAGATAATGAACGCTACCCAAAATGATGTTATTAGAAAAGTTGTAAGCGCCATTAAAGAAGCTAATCCTAAACAAGAAAAAATAATCATATTTTTTCTTCCTAAACGATCCGAGAGTTTTCCAGCATTTGGTCCAGTTATAGCATTAACAATTCCACCAGCAAAAAATAGCCATCCTATTTCTGATAAACTAACATCGAACTCTTTAGTTAACCATGCGGGTAAATAAATTAGAAAAATTGAAAGACTTAGAAACATTAATAAATAGGAAAATGCTACAGCTTTAATGTCATTTTGTTTAAGTAAGTCTACATATTTTTTGAAGGTAGTTTTGAAGGTGATTTTAGAGACTTGTAGTTCAACATTCGGCTGAGGGAGTTTAAAAAAAATAAGGATGGTGGTTAAACCCATTATTCCACCAAATAATATAAAAGGAAATTTAAATCCATGTACCTCTGCCAAAAAAGTACCCATGGGAATTCCAAGAATTTGTCCCATTGCAATTCCACTCATAATCCAACCATTTGCCCAACCACGCTTTTCATAAGGGAAATAATCGCCAACATAAGAAACAGCAGAACCGCTTAATACACCTCCAGCCATACCCGCAAACGCTCTCAAAATTAAAAGGGAGGAAAAACTATTTGCCATACTATGAAGTAATAGAGCTACTGTCATGCCTGCACTTCCAATAAGTAAAATCTTTCTTCTTCCAATTTTATCAGACAAAGGACCCATAATTATTGCGAATACTCCAATCATTGCAGCATATACTGTTACAAGATTTCCAAGTAGACTTTCAGAAGTATTAAGCTCAATACCAATTTTAGGAAGGATAGGAGAAATAATCATTACTTGACTACTAGCAGCAAAAACTAGTAACCATAATGAAAAAATTATATAAAATGGATTTATTGTGTCAGATTGGTTCATCGAATAAAATTGTTTCGAACAGTTAAACAATTTATGTATAAAGAGCTAGTTGTCTGAATTTTTATTACAATAATTAAATATGGAATATTTTTTTCTATTTATTAGATTGTAACATCATCAACAAATTGAACTCTTTTTACTATGTTGATTAAGTAAGAAAATTCTAATTATTACTAAAATCAGTAAGAATATTCTAATTTTCTTTCTTAATACAATTCCAGAACTTTACTACAGATCAAAAAAGATTTAACAAAAACAAAAAACAACCTAGGAGATCATCATGGGTCAACAACAATTACTTCTCGTAATTCTAGTAACAATAATCGTTGGTATCGCAACAGTAGTTGCAATCAACACATTCTCTAGTTCTGCAGATTCTGCAAACTTAGACGCAGTTAGAAACGATATCGCTTCTATCGCTGCATCAGCTCAAGGATATTACATCAAACCAACTATGCTTGGTGGCGGTGGAAATAGCTTTGCTTCTGTAACTTTCAATAACATTGCATTCGCTGCTGATACAATTGATGCAGCTGGAACTAATGCATTTAATGCAAATGGTCGTTATGTAATAAGTGGACAGGCTGCTGGTCAGTTTACAGTAACTGCACACCCTGCAAGTAGAACAGTAGGTGACGTAAGTCTTACTTCTACAGCTACTCTTGGAGCAACTACAATTGCTGCAACCGTAAGCCCAGGAAATACTGCCTTTACAGACAATAACTAATTTTAGTTAAACTGTTTAAAAGCTTCTCAGTTTTTTGAGAAGCTTTTTTTTTACCTATTAATTATTATATATGGGACAGCAACAGCTACTTTTAATAGTACTAGTATCCATTATTATAGGCATTTCATCAATCATAGGTTTAGTACTTTTTGAAAACTTTAGAGATGAGTCTTACAAAGATATAATTCGACAAGAAGTATTAGAAGCAGCCTCATTTGGACAACTTTATTTTACTACTCCTACTCCATTAGGTGGAGGAAATAAATCATATGCCAATATTACGATGGCAGATATTCAATTAGATACGGCATCTGTTATCAGTAGATTTACAATTTCAGAACGCGATGTAAGTTTTTTTAAAATTACTGCAAGCCCTAAAAGTGATCTTGAAGATCTCACATTAGTTGTTTATAGTAATAGTGTAGAATGGGAATAGTAATTAATATTTAACCCTAGCTTAACCAAGATGCCGCAGTTTAGATTAAAAGCAGTTTCGCCTCAAGGCAAAGCGGTTCAAACAGAATTTGAAGCTGATAATAAAAAAGAAGCTCAAATTAAAGTAGACCGACTTTCTAAAAGCAATAAATTGAACATCCAATCCCTAGATCAAAAAGCGGTTTACTTATATAAAGTAAAAAGAGGGAATAAAAAGCCTGTAAATGGAGAGCAGGAAGCATATAATAAAGAAGAACTTGAAAGAGCTCTACTTAAATTAGGTTATCAAGTTATAAGCATTAACAAGAAGCTTTTTAACTTTAAAGGAGGGGTACCAATGACTGAAGTGGTATCCTTTATAAGAATGTGTGCAGATCTTCTTAAGCAACAACTTACCTTTGATGAAATTCTAAACCTTTTGATTGAAGATTCATCCAATAAAAGGATGAAAGAAGTAATAAAAGAAATTCAGAAAGATCTTAAAGATGGTAAAGAAGGTTCTCAAGTATATGGAAAGCATGAACCTATTTTTGGTAGATTTGCAGCATATATGCTCAGTGTTGCTTCTACTTCAGGTAACATGGCTTTGGTTTTCGATAGTACAGCAAAATTTCTTGAAAGAGATGCCGAGTTTAAAAAGAATTTAAAACGTTCACTTATGATGCCAGCTGTTACAGTTCTGGCAGTTATTGGTGTAATATTATTTTACGTCGGGTATATCTTCCCATCTACTGCTGAACTTTTTGTAGAAATGAATATAGAATTGCCTCCAATGACTGCTGCTACCTTAGAATTTAGTTATTGGTTAAAAGATTATTGGGTACTAATACTTCTTGCATTTGTTTCTCCTATTGTTGGTTTCATATTTTTTATTAAGACACCGGGTGGGAAATTAATTGTAGATAAATATTTAATTCATGTTCCAGTAATTGGTGATCTTCTACATAAAACCAGTATTGAAATTTTCTCAAGAGTTTTTTATACCCTTTATAGTGGTTCGGGACAAAATATTGAAGTAATAAAGGTGGCGTCAGAAGCGTGCAGAAATAAATATATTGAGAAACAGATAAAAGAAGTTGCCATAAAAAAAATGCTAAAAGATGGAGCCGGATTAATAGAATCTATGGAGGCAACTGGAGTTTTTCCACACACCGCTATTAGCAGATTTAGACTTGGAGCAGAATCTGGAGCATTACGTGATAATGCAAAACAGTTAGCTGAATACTATGAAATACAGACTACGTATAAAATGCAATCTGTAATTGATACCATTAATTTGTTCATAAATTTATTTATTATGGTTTCCTTAATTGGAATTACAGTAGTTTCATCTGAATCAGCAACAATTAACCCTGCTGCGCAGTAAATTTAAAGTATGGGCAAAATAAATATTAGGAGGCATATTGGAGATATCCTAGTAGGAAAAGGAGTGGTTACTGAGGAACAACTTCAAAATGCACTTTTGATTCTTGAGGAAGAGCCCGAAAGTAGTTCAAGAAGGCTAGGACAGATTTTATATCAGGAAGTTGGTCTGAATAGGCATACAATTATGAAAGAGATTTCTACAGTCTATGCCTTTCGTGAAGTATTGGAAGATGTAGAAGTTGTACCCGACGATGTAATAGATCACATAAAAAAGAATGTAGAAAAACTTCCAGAAGATGTTATAGATGACCTTGTTCACCATAAAGCTCTTCCTTTCCAACGTACAAATGGATCCCTCACTATTGCCGCTGCTGATCCTTCTGATCCTAATATCCAACCAATACTAAATAGGCTTACTTTTAAACAAACAGAGCTAGTTTATTGTAATTATGAACTAGTTGATCAAATTCTTTCGAAAGTCTATGAACAAAAGAATGAGTTCTTAGATCTTCTCGAAGAAATAGATTACGAAGAACCCCAAATTGAGCAAACTGATCAAGAAATTGATGAAGAAGAGATTGATGCAGAAATCAATCAAAGTATGCTTAATTCCTTAGTTGAAGGAATGTTAGTAGAATCTGTTAGGCAAGGGGTTAGTGATTTGCACATAGTACCAAGTGGTCCGACTTCAACAGATATTCGATTTAGAATTGATGGGAAACTTCAACTTTGGTATCAACAAAAGAATGTTAAACCAGAAGCGATTTCAGCTGTTATTAAAGATAAAACTAGAAATGTGGATCGCTTTGAAAGAGACTCCTCTCAAGATGGTTTTATCCAACGACAGATAGATGGATATAATATTCGATATCGAGTATCAATCATGCCAATTGTGGGAAATCAATACGATAGAAAGTTTGAATCGATTGTAATTCGAATACTTGATGATAGAAAAGTAATTCGCGATTTAGATTTATTAGGGCTACAAAAAAATGCTAAAGATAGCTTTGTAAAATCAATTTCTCAGCCTTCTGGAATTGTAATTATTACAGGTCCCACAGGTAGTGGTAAATCAACAACTCTTGTTGCTGCACTATATTCTGTAATTGATCCGACTAAAAACGTGTTAACTATTGAAGAACCTGTTGAATATATTATTGATGGTGCTAGACAGCTTAAAATAAGCCAAACAATGACTTTCGATCAAAGTATTAGGGGTATACTCCGTCATGATCCTGATATTGTACTAGTAGGTGAGATGCGTGATTTAAAAACGGCCAGTGTAGCTATTAAATTAGCAAATACTGGTCACCTTACTTTTTCTACTTTGCACACAAATGATGCGCCTAGTGCGGTTTCACGTTTATTTAAGATGGGAATAGAACCATTTTTAATAGCAAATGCTGTTAATCTTGTAATGGCACAACGCTTGATAAGAAGGTTATGTAAAGAATGTAAAGAAGTTTTTAAACCACATCCAGAAGTAGCTAGAGGTATTGGTTTTACAGATGAAGAAATTGAAACTACTACTTTTCATAAAGCAGTTGGATGCGAAAAGTGTGGAGAAACAGGTTTTAAAGGAAGATCTGCAATACATGAAGCACTTTTCTTCTCAAAAGAACTTAAACAATTAATTCTTGATGCCGGTGATGATATTGATGAAAATGCAATTAAAGAATTAGCAATGAAACAAGGAATGTTAACACTTAGGGGATCTGGTCGTGAGCGAATCAAAGAAGGAGTCTCTACAATAGAAGAAATAATAGCGGCTACAATTGAAGATTAGAATCTTAACATGAGTTGTTTTTAATCATGAATTTAAACCATATTTAATAGCTTTTGGAAATAACGAGGTTGATATGAGTACAGGTAATGAAACATCAGGTGATATGATGTCAGATCACATAAAGAAATTTTTAAAAGAGCCACCTCTTTTACTTAAAAATTTTCACTACGAAGATGTCTTAGAATTTCTAGACCTTGGTATAGAGGAACGTTTTCATTCGGATGATGTAATTCTAAATGAATCCGAATATGTGAACTCTGCGTACTTAGTAGCTGACGGTAGAGTAGCTATTTGGAAAGATAACATACAACTAGCAGTTTTATCAGACGGTAATTTTTTAGGCGAATCTTTTTTGTTTAGTAAAAACAATAGAATGGCTAAAGTTACTGCCGAAGGTGATTGTATATTGCTTCGTTATGAAAGATATGAAGCGCTAAATTTTTTCAGAAAAAAACCGGAAAAATTGTTTAACATTTTTACAAAGAATATCATCGAAATACAGCAAAGAAAAATTAGTAATATGAATGTTCAGTTATTAAACCTTAAAAAAAGATTACTTAATGATTCAAATTGGTAAATCTTTTAAAGTTTAGAAGTATTCAATTAAATATTTTTCGTAACAAAACACCTCTACATTAATCTATTATTTCCATCAAAAAGATGGAAGATACATGGCGGCATTAGATATAGATAAAATTTCGGAGCTTACAAAGCCACTAATCAAGCGAATTCCCCAAACTGCGCGTGGAATTGATTTGCATAAACGAATTGGTGATTTGATTGAAGAGGCTGACATAAGTTTAAGAGTTGATTTAAAAGAAATTTTAGATTCATTTCTTATAAATATGATTAAAATTAATGCTTCGGATATAGATATTGGTGGTCCTGGATGCTCAGGTAAGGTTTGGTATCGAGTTTTCGGTGATAAAAGTCCTTTAAAAATGGAAAAGAAAATTCCGATTTTAGATACCGATTTTTTACTCCATAATGTTTTACTTAGTTCTCAAAGAGAAAAGTTGATTGAAGATAAAAATCTAGATTTTTCATACTCTATTAGATTAAACAAAGAAACCTCTCAACGTTTCCGTGCAGATATGTATTTTGATTTAAACCATCTTGGTTTAAATATGAGAAAAGTAGATAATACTATTCGCCCTTTTAAATCACTTGGTGTACATTCTGAAGTAGCGAAAGCAGTTAGTCTGAAGTATTATAAGTATGGTTTAACTTTAGTAACTGGAATTACTGGTTCAGGGAAATCATCCACTTTAGATACAATAATAGACGCTAATAACAGAACGGTAGATGCGCATATTGTTATTATTGCATCTCCAGTTGAACTTATCCATGATCCTATTAGATCAGTAGTTCGGCACAGGGAAGTTGGAACAGATGTAATGTCATTTAAGGATGGTGCAATTCAAGCTTTACGACAAGATCCAGATATAATAGTTATTGGTGAGCTTCGAGATCCTGAAACTATTATGACCGCATTAGAAATAACAGATTCTGGTCATAAAACATTCGGAACTTTGCATACTTCATCAGCTATGGAAAGTATAGAACGTATTTTAGGCGAAATGCCAAGCGAAGAGCAAAATCGTGTTAGATCTAGGTTAGCAGATGTTTTAACGTGTGTAATCAGCCAGAAACTAATTCCAAGTTTAGACGGAAAGAGAGTACTTGCAAAGGAAGTTTTACTTGCTAATTCTTCCGTTAGAGCCGCCATACGAAATAATAATGTTGGCGAAATTTACCAAATGTTGATGGAAGGTAAAGAACGAGGAATGTATACTATGGAACAAGACTTGAAAAGATTATATGATGATGGTAAGATTTCTAAAGAATCTGCATTAAATTACGCCAATAATAAACCGAAAATGCTTCAACTTATGAGTGAGGTTAATTACTAAAAGTTCTAAATGGCTAACGGAAAGAAATATATTGGAATAACATTAGAGGACGACTTTCTAAAAGTTGCTGTAATTTCTATATCTAATAAAAAACTTTCTCTTCAAAAGCTTGATAAATTTACTCTTATTAGGCCATTAGAAAAAGTCGCTTCTTCAAATGAACCTGAAGATATTTTCGGTGAATTAAATGATACTTTTGATGATGATTCTGTATTTGAGTTAGATTTAGAAGCTTCTCTAAACGAGGATATCTCATCAGATGATTTGGATGATTTAAATCTTGATGATGACATACTAGGTGATATTGGTGATGATATAGATTTAGAGCTTGACGATTTAGAAGAAGCCGAAGATAGTTTTGCAGATGTAGATATTGATATGGTTGATGAGGTTGGAGCACCAACTACCAATGAAATGCTTTTGTATAATATCTTGTCTTCTATTGATACAAAAAAGATTGATTTAGGTTTGAATATACCTGCTGGTGTAGCAATTTATCAAATACTTAAAGACACAGACTTTAATGAAGTAAAGAAAAAAGATTTAAAAATAATTATTGAAGATCGCTTGGAATCCCTACATGGAGTGCCAAAAGGAGAAGACTTTTTCTCTTATGGATTAAGGGATGATGGAGCATTACTTTTATCTTCTATCGATGAAGAACCTCTACTGCTTGAATTAGTAAATCAAACCCTATCAATATATAAAGGCAAGCTTTCTATTCAAGAAATTCTACCTGATGAAACTCTATTAATGGGATTAGCCAGAGCGAATTATGCTCTAGAAGATGGTAGTATTACTTGTATGATTCAGTTTTCTGATCAAAAGTGTAGGGTTTTATTTCTTAAAGGATCTAATTTATGGTTAGTTTCTCCGATTATTCTTGAGGGTACAAGATCACGAAAGTTTTTAAATACTGTATTCAGTAAGATTTTATTTCAATTAGATACAGGTGAGGTTCCAAATTTAGATCGTCTAATTCTTTGTAATAATTCTCTTGGTGAAGAAGCTACTTCTTTTTTCCAAGAACGTTTCCCTGATGTAGAAGTAGCAGACTTTAAGTTTTCAGAAGATTTTCTAGATCCAATTGAATATACAGAAGAATCTTTAGCTTCTTTTACCACTACCATTGGAATTGCTTGGGCTAGTTCATCCTTTGAAAAGCAACATCTTCCAGATATTTCGTTTGTACCAAAATATGTACAAGATCGGCAAAAAATATTTAAGCTAGAGTGGCACGGTTTTATACTACTCTTTTTAATAATGATCTCTTTTCCTGTGATTGATTCATTTAGGCAAACCGCTAATACAAGAATAGAGAATCTTGAAGAAGAAATTTCATTGATTCAAACACAAATTAACTCCTTTGTTTCTTCAGTAAATAATTATAATAGAATTAGTAATGAATTAGGTAAAATTCAAGAAAAGCTAGAGTTAATGAATACATTAGCAGAAAATTCAATTACTTGGACTACCAACCTAGATTTAATAAACTCAGGTTTTGATGAAATTGGATCTATTTGGCTCACTTCGATAAATGTAGGCGAAGAAGAAAATACTCTTGAAATTCAAGGAATTGCTAGGCAAAGGAGTAAAATTCCAATGATAGCTGCATTATTTGCTGACGCTACTTTGCTAAATGTTTCAACTTCTGAAATTAGAGGCGAAGAGGTATACAACTTCACCTACGAAATTGACCGAATAGTGCCCAATACTAGTGTATATACTCCAGATAATTTAAAAGGTTTAGGGGACCTTACAGGTAATTAATGTCATACGCTGTACGAAATACCATCATTTTACTTGTAACACTATTCTTAATTGTTGGGTTAGGGTTTGGATATACTAAGTTTTATTTACAGGGTAGAATTGGTTCATTAGAACAAGAATTATCAACAAAACAACAAGATTTTAACTCAAAGCAAAATATTACTAACCAGTTTTCTGAACTAAATAGAAGATACGAATCTGCTTTGGAGGTTATTGCTAACTATGACAAAGCACTATATAAATCAAACAAACCTGATAATGTTTACAATTTTCTAAATTTGATAAATGAAGGTGGAAAAGATCCTATCTTTTTTGATTATGTATATTCTGATTCTATCCCAGATAATCAATATGGGGTTATTAGATCTTCATTGTCTGGTTATGGAGAATATGTTGCTTTCGTGTCTTTTATAAATAAAATTGAAAATAGCCAGCTCTTAAATAAAGTAAGTGAAGTTATTATATCCCCAGGAAGAAGTGATGAGGGGCCATCGGGAATTAATTTTTCGTTAACACTAGAAAGCTATTATCAAAAATCTCAGTTAATAGACTCGGATTCTACAGAAATTCGGATATTTGAAAATGATGACATTTCATATTACAATCCATTATATCCACTTATTCAAAATTCTGTTCCACAAAATATTGAAGGTTTATTGAATGCGGAAACATCAAGAATTGTAGGTTTAACAGCTAATAGAGTATTTATGATAGATCAAGAAGGGAAAGTAGTATCTCTTAAAGTTGGTGACAATGTATATCTGGGTTATCTTTCAAAAATTGATATTGAAAATAAAACTGCTACATTTAATTTAAATAAAGGCGGCATTCAAGAAGTAGTTACCTTGGAGGTAGTGCGATGATAAAAATAAAAATGAAGTTTCATCAGATAGTTTTTTCTTTTCTTTGTGTTATAGTTTTATTTGTGATGCCCTTTTCTCATGGGATTCTTTATGCGCAAGATGCATATCCAAGAGAGTACACAAATCCTGACGATATTATTGCTTTCGATAAGTCGACGTCCTATGTAGAAGCCATGGAAGTGATAAACCAATTTCTTCAGGAAAACAGAAATAAATTTATAATTGATCAATCAGGAACTGCTGGAACAATTGGAGTAAATTTACCTGCTATGCATTGGGAAGATGCGTTAACTTTTATTCTTAGATTAAAATCTCTTGGTATAAAAGAATTTGACGATTATATAGAAGTTGTTCCTCTTGCTGAACTTCAGGATCAAGGACCTACAAATGTACCCCAAGCTACTACTGAAAATCCGAATGCTACTGTTGGACTTGTAAACCTACAAACAAGGGAGGTGCGAATTAACGCTACATTCTTCGAGGGAAATAAAAGAGCTCTTCAGGAAATTGGAATTGATTGGTCCTCACTAACAAGTAATGTACCCGATAATATTAACGACATTGTAACTGGAGATGGAATTGAACCAAATCTAAGTGTGCCTCAAGGCGTAGATTTTGATAACCAGTTTGTATCAGTTAACTCATTTAACGCATCAAATGTATCTCAGAATGTATTTAATGCACTTGTAAACCTAGGTGAAATTGGACCAGGAATTAGAGTTCAAGCTTTATTTAGTGCATTTGAAGCAGACAACTTGGGTGAAGTAATTGCTACACCTTCTGTAAAAGTTGTTGATGGTCAAGAAGGTAGAATTCAGGTGGGGCAGGATTTCTCTATTAAACAAAGAGACATTGCCGGTAATGTTACGGATCAATTCTTTAGTACAGGCACAATTCTCACAGTGACTCCAAAAGTTGTGAGTTTTAGTGATACTACATTTATACATCTTCAAATTGCTGTTGAACGTTCTTCTGCTTTACCTGATGCTGTTAGTACGATAATAAATAAACAAGAAGCAAATACTGAAGCTCTTTTACTTGATGGTGAAGCAACATCAATTGCAGGTCTTTATCGTACAGAAGAAAATAAAGTGCGAAGAGGGGTACCAATTCTAAAAGATCTCCCACCTTGGTTTTTCGGTCTTAGATACTTATTCGGTTATAATTCTAATGACTTTGTTGAAAATGAGCTCATAATAATTGTACAAGCAGAACTTGAAAAATCTTTAGGAGAACGCTTAAAAGAACGAACATTTAATACTCAAAGAGAAGTTTTAACTCAAACAAAAGAATCTCATCGAGCAGCATTAGATAGAGTATTTGAAAATCCTCTCGCTTTAAAGAATACAGTAATTGATACCTTAGCTACAGGGCAGAAAGAATTACCCGTGGATACAGTTGTTACTGATGGTCCACCACCAAGTATTAATGATTCTGAAATGAATTTAACTGAAGAAGGGGAAATGATAGTTGGTGCGACAGATACTCAAGAAGAAGAATTAACTGACGAACAAAAGAAACTTGCTGAAGAACTTAGTTTACCTATTGATAATCCAGAGTTAATGGTAGTTGTACCAAAAGCTTTTAGTCTTGATGAATATCTTACAAAGAAAGAAAATGGGGAAGAAATTGAAGACGATTTATCAAATAGTCTAAAATATTTTGTTATAGGTGGATCTTTTATTGTTCAAAGTAATGCAGATCGTTTTTACAAAGGATTAGGCGAACAAGGTTATGAAACAAGAATCCTTTTCCACCCTCAATCGAGATTTAACTTTGTTGCCTATAAAGGCTTTTCAAATTTTGATGAAGCAGTACTATATCTAAGATCAGTTCGAGCAGATATTAACTCTGAAGCTTGGTTATTTACTAAACCTACGAATTAGTAAATCTTAAATATGCTTTTGAAGAAAGCCAATTGAAATTTTATTGAATTCAATTGGCTTTTCTACATTACAGACATGCCCACATCGTTCAATAATTTCTAAAAAGGCTTGTTTATGCTCAGTTACTATTTGTTGAACAGGAGGTAAGAAGAGATGATCTTCATCGCCCATTACATAAAGCATTGGGGTACTCGTTTCTTTCTCTTTAAAATATTTAAGAAGTGGGTTTATTGAATGAGTAAGTTTAAACCATCTTAAAAACTCTTTTTGGTACAATTTTTTAGCTTCTCTAATAAATAAACTTCGCGCCTTTGCATGTCTTTTACGGGGCATTATAATCCACGCAAAAAGTTTATATAACCACATATAAGGAATTACTTTTTTAAAAAGATTACCCATAGAAACTAAAA
This sequence comes from uncultured Balneolaceae bacterium, assembly GCA_963974345.1. Taxonomy (GTDB): domain Bacteria; phylum Bacteroidota; class Rhodothermia; order Balneolales; family Balneolaceae; genus RHLJ01. Next base: position 41,928 of record CAXBBW010000001.1, read on the forward strand.
ACCTTGACCTAATAGTAAGTCGAGTAATTGCCCCACACAAAATTGCTGATTTAACTCGCTCAGGTTCAAGTTCACTCAAGTTTCGAATAATTATTGTTCCTAATGAAACACCAATAAAATGAGCTTGCTTAATACTTAAATGATCTAATACCTCAAAAATGTCTTTACTTATATCATCGAAAGTATATTCTTGATCGTAATACTTCTGAATGAGATCTTTCGATTTTCCATGACCTCTTAAATCGACTAAGAGTACATTGAATTGCTTTTTAAAAGCTTTTAATTGCTGAAACCAAATAGAAGAACTTCCACCTGCACCATGTACAAAAACAACCCAATCATTGCTAGAAGAACGTTCATATTTTTTGTAGTACAGCATTTACTAGAGGATATTTGTTTTTTTTGAATAATGAATTTATATATACATAATGCTAAAGTAATAATGCATATGTATACTAAGGAAGTTAATCAGAAATACAACAATGAGTATAAAAAGTAATACGATTTCTTCAACAAATGTTTCTAGTTTATTAATTCCAGGACATAAATATTCTGTTAAAATTGCACAAAATAGGTCTGAAATCGAAGAAGCACTTAAATTGCGTTTCGATGTATTTAATATTGAACTTGGGGAAGGTTTGGATTCTTCTTTTGATCAAAAGATGGATGAAGATGAATATGATGCTCAATGTCATCACTTACTTGTAGTAGAGAATAATTCTGGGAAAGTTATTGGTACCTATAGAATGCAGGATAACGTAATGGCTGAATCTGGAAATGGATTTTATACTCAATCAGAATTTGATCTTACTAATTTCCCTGAGGATATATTACATAATGTGGTAGAACTTGGAAGAGCCTGTATTCATTTAGATCATAGAAGTGGAAGAGTATTATATCTACTTTGGAGAGGATTAGCGAGGTATCTAGAACTTTCAAATAAAAGATATTTATTTGGTTGTTGTTCAATAACAAGCCAAAACCCAGCAGAGGGAGTAGCTGTGTCTAAATATTTAATTGAAAACAATCATATGCATTCAAAGTATGAAGTTCTGGTTCAGGAAGACTTTGAATGTACTAATTCAGGCAATTCATTCTCTTTTTCTGATGTAATAAAGCTACCTCAATTATTTAGGTTATATATTGATGTGGGCGTGAAAGTTTGTGGAGGACCTGCTCTAGATCGTACTTTTAAAACAATTGATTTTCTTATTCTCCTAGATAAAGAGTCATTATCTGATCAATCTAAAGCTCTCTTTTTATGATAGAAATTTATAATTTCTATCATGATATATTTTAGAGCTATTGGAAAGCTGATTCTATTTATACTAGCTACACTTTATTACTATCCGATTATTGTGTTCGGGAGTATCCTTATTTTTCTTGGAGTCGATAAGATAAAGTGGGCTGCTAAATATCGGAAAAAGTGGGCGATTGCAGTGTCTAAAATTTTAGGTATGCAAGTCAAGGTGAATGGGAATCCACCTATTGCGCCATTTTTCTTGGTTTCTAATCATTTAAGTTATGTAGATGTTTGGGTACTATTCTCTCAACTTGAATGCACGTTTATTGCTAAAAGTGAGGTTAGAAAGTGGCCAATAATTGGTTTTGTGCTAGCAACGACTGGAGTTTTATTTATAGATCGTGAGCGTAGATCAGATGTAAAACGAGTAAATGATGAAGTTTCGAAAAAGCTTACCGCTAGTCAAGGTATTGTGCTTTTTCCGGAAGGAACAACAAGTGCAGGGTCTGATATTCTACCTTTCAAATCATCACTTTTTCAATATCCTGCTTCAAAAGAGCTCCCGGTTTCATGTGCCTCAATACATTATGAAACTCCTGAAAGCGAATTACCTGCATATAGATCAGTTTGTTGGTGGGATGACACTCCATTCTTTAAACATATATTTTATCTTTTTGTGATGAAAGAGTTTACTGCAACTGTTACATTCAATGAAGAAACAGCTATAAATTCTAACCGTAAAATATTAGCAAGTTCAGCCGAAGCAATAATAAAGAGTACTTTTGAACCTGTAGTAGATCCTAAGACCTATGCAAAAGCAAGCATTAGTAATTAATTCAAACATCTTTTTTTTAAATCAAGGGATAGAATTATTGAATGAAATTTCAAATGAAATGTATGCTTCAAATAATGGTATTTATAACAAAAGCGGTATTGGAAGACATTTTCGTCATATTGTTGAACATTATTTTAGTTTAGTAAACGAACAAAATTCTTTTGTAGATTATGATTCAAGAGAGAGAGATTTAAAGCTGGAAAGTGATCGAGAATTTATGATAAGCACTATGAAAGCGATAATTTCTTCTTTAGAGGAATCATTAAAAGTACCCGAATATTTAAAAAAAGAAGTTAGAGTTCGAAGTAACGAAGGGATAGGAGAGGAAGATTCGCCTCTTAGTACATCTACTATACGAAGAGAGCTTCAGTTTCTGATTAGTCATACCGTTCATCATTATGCTTTGATAGGCTTAATCTTAAAAACAACAGGATTTAATCCTTCTCCAGACTTTGGTATTGCTCCCTCGACTTTAAAATATGAACAAGAGAATGTTATTAATGTTCATGCATCATAATTTCTTATCAAGTGGGATTTATTAAAGCCCAAGAGCATACATGGAAAATAGGGTTAGGCTTATATTTACTTCTAGTTCTATGCTCGCATCTCTATATAAATTTTTCTGAAGTTGAAAAAGATATTTCTTCAGAGAATTTAAAGGATGCTTCTGATTATTCTATCCTTTACTTCAAAGATCCGTTACTTTTTACTGGATTAGAAAAAATAAAATCTGTTAAGGAATTTTCATTAATAGTGATTTCTTATAATCCAGTTAAAACTGAGTATACTTTTTCTAATACTGCTGAATATGCTAATCACATTTTAGATTCTTTAGAAATGGAATCAGTACAGATTATTGGAGAAGGGATAGGAGGAGGAGCTGCGATTCAATTTGCAAGTAAATTTCCCAAGAAGGTAAAATCTTTAACTTTGTTGAACTCTAATGGAGTGGAAGAACTTGAATTACTTGGAGGATTTCATTTAAATCACACAGTATATGGAGCCAAATTAACATTCTTCAAAATTGTTAGTTTTTTAACTCCACATTTTGGCCAACTAAAAAACTTAGAAAAAAGAATTTTAAGTTCTAAGATTCAATATGATTCTAATCAGAGATTAATTCGCCCAGCTTTAGAAAATATATCTGTCCCAGTTTTAGTTCAACATACCTATGATGCAAAAATTCTAATTCAGAGTTCAGAAGAAACGTATCGATTAGTTCCACAAAGTGTGCTTAAAGTATACGATGAAGAAGATTCGACACTACTAATAGATGTATCAGATTTCATTAATAAAAATGAAAGGAGTAATAACGCACTAGAGATTTCTGCAGAAAGAAGAATCCAATCACTTCTCCCATTTAATGAAGAAAATGGGGTTAAAGCAGAAGGGGAAGCTTTAGCAATTCTAATGTTAGTCATTATATTATCAACATTGGTCTCAGAAGATCTTACCTGTATCGGTACTGGTTTAATTATTGCAAGAGGCTTGATTGGATTTTGGCCAGGAGCTCTTGCGTGCCTTTTTGGAATATTTTTTGGTGACATTCTACTTTATTTAGCAGGAAGATGGCTGGCTACAAGTACTCTTCACAAAGCTCCATTGAAGTGGTTTATAAATGAAAAAGATATTCACAAATCATACCAATGGTTTGAAGCAAAAGGTCCTGCCATTATTATTGCCAGTAGGTTTATTCCCGGTACAAGATTCCCAACATATTTTTCAGCTGGAGCTATTGGTGCTAATTTTTGGATGTTCATTCTTTACTTTGGAGTTGCTTCAGTTATTTGGACGCCTACGCTAGTAGGACTTGCTGTACTGTTGGGTAAACAAATGATGACTTACTTCGGTCTTTATCAGGAATATGCTTTATGGGTTTTACTCGGACTTCTTTCGATTATCTTTGTTCTCTTTAAAATTATTATCCCACTATTAACTTTCAAAGGAAGAAGAATCTTGTTTGGAAAGTGGCAACGGATCACAAATTGGGAATTTTGGAGTCCATTTATTACCTACACTTTTGTAATGATTTACGTAGTTACTCTTTGGTTAAAACACAAAAGTGCTACTATTTTCACACTTGCGAATCCTGGTATTCCTGAAGGTGGTTTTATCAAAGAATCAAAAAAGGAAATTTTAGATGGTATAAAAGCTAAAGAAATGGTAGCCAACTATATACTTTTAGAAAAAGGTTGGGATTCAGATCAAAAGCTTTCAAAAATCCAAAATTTCATGAATAAACACAGTCTTGGTTTTCCGATTGTAGTAAAACCAGATATCGGAGAACGTGGGAGAGGTGTAGTCATTCCAAAAAATGAAAAGGAACTGAAAGATTTAATCCCTCAACTAGACTCTAATCATATAGTTCAGCAGTTTATTGAAGGAAATGAATATGGTATTTTTTATTACCGTTTCCCAAATGAGAATACTGGAAAAATATTTTCGATCACTGAAAAGGTTTACTTAAAGCTCAGAGGGGATGGAATACATACCTTAGAAGAACTTATTCTTAAAGATAAGAGAGCAGTTTGCTTAGCAGAAATTCACTTTGATAGACATGTTAATGAATTATATCATATTCCTGAAAAAGGTCATTTAATTCCTCTTGTTGAGCTAGGAACACATGCAAGAGGAGCAATTTTTTATGATGATAACAATTCGATTACTTATGAACTTACCAAAGAAATAGACCGAATAAGCAAAAGTTTTAATGGATTTTACTTTGGTCGATACGATATTAAAGTTCCTTCAAAAGAAAAGCTTAAAAGGGGAGAAGGTCTTACCATTATTGAGCTGAATGGTGTAACATCTGAGTCTACAAATATCTACGATCCTAAGCATTCTTTTTTCTTTGGAGTTAGAACACTTATAAAACAATGGAAAATTGTTTACGAGATTGGTAGCCAGGTTAAGTCTCAACATCCCGATTTAGAGACCCCATCTATTAAACACATGTTACGTTTACTTAGCTAGAAATTCACTCGTTTAGAAGAGAAAAAAGATTTTAGTAAATATTCTGAATCATGTTCTAATATGCCTTGAATTACTTCTGGCTTATGATTCAAAGTATTACTTTTTGTAATGTTAAAGGCACTTCCGCAAGCACCAGCTTTTGCATCAGATGCTCCAAATACAACAATACCAATTTTTGACCAAACAAGTGCTCCGGCACACATAGGACAGGGTTCAAGTGTCACATAAAGTGTACAATCTCCAAGATATTTTTCACCAAGAGTATCACAGGCAGCCGATATTGCTAACATTTCAGCATGAGCAGTAGGATCATTCAATCGTTCTACTTGATTATATCCTTTGCCAATTATAGTATTTTTATGAACTACAATGGCACCCACTGGAACTTCACCTTCTTCAAAAGCCTGTTCTGCTAGCATAATGGCTTTTGCCATAAATTTTTGATGAGGTTTCCATAAAGGGTCATTTAAATTATCCATTTTAACTTGATTGATGTGTTAGCTTTTATATACCTTCGGATCAAATTAATTCAATTCAATGCAAAAAGTAGAAGAAAGTATAAAAGAGTACCTACTCAAAAATATTCGCACAATACCTGATTTTCCTAAACCTGGTATTCAGTTTAAAGATATTACCACACTTTTAGCAGATAAGAAGTCGCTACAGCTTACTTCCATGCTGCTATGCGAACCATTTAAAGAATTGGAAGTCGATTATGTGGTTGGTTTAGAGTCTAGAGGATTTCTTTTTGGCACTAATATGGCTCAAGATTTAAATGCAGGATTTGTACCCGTTCGTAAACCTGGAAAACTTCCTGCACACACAATTTCTGAAACCTACGCGTTAGAGTATGGAGAAGATTCTCTAGAATTGCATAGTGATGCATTCAAAGATGGATCGAAGGTTATTATTCATGATGATTTGATAGCAACCGGAGGATCTGCTTCAGCAGCAACTCGTTTGGTAGAACGACTTGGCGGTATAGTAGTTGGATATTCATTTATTATGGAACTAAGCTTTTTAAATGGGAGAGAAGCACTTCGTAAAACTGCGCCAGTAGAAAGTATAATTATACTTTAACCTAAGAAACAAAATCTGATAATTGATCTATAATTGATTAAATCACAAATTAATCAAGGAGGATCAGATGAAAGCTCTTCAAAAAACATCGTTTGGTGTAATAATGCTTGGCATTCTATTTTTTCAGGCTTGTAATAAGTCGCTAGTTGTTAAGAATGTAAACTATGCCCAACAAATTGAATCAGTTCTCATACCCGATGAAGACGGAACTGTAACAGACATTCGTTACGGTATCAGCTATTCAATTCTACCATTTCAATTCGAAGAATTTGAAGACTCAAGTTCAGTTCAAGTTACAGAAGTTAGAATGATTAGAAATAATCAAGGCTATTATTTTATTACAGCTGATAGGTTTAAGCATGTTTATGTGATGGCTCCGAAAAGAGGTGAGTTAAAGTTAGAGAAAAAAATCTTAGTCGATGAAGAAGGACTTTTAAATCCAGCTTTTAATTGGAGAGAACCAGTTGTTCAGCTGATCAATGATTCAAACAAGGTTGTAATTTTATTAAACGAGAAAGGAATTTTTAAAGGAGAGGTTTCATCATGAAAAACTATATCAAAATGATTTTCACACTATTATTTATCCTCCTAATAAGTTCCACTTTATTTGCCCAAGAGAGCGATTATAAAATTACATCTGATTTTAAAACAAATTATGATTCAATTGCAATTGCTTTATCAAATGCATCTACAGTCAAACAAGTTGACAGCTTAAAACAAGAAATTGTCCTTTTAGACGATGAATATTTTAAATATGATGAATTAATTGATAATTCAATTTATCCTAGTAACTATAAAGCACAAATTGATGAGCTTAAGTTAAAATCTAGTACAGCAGAGCACCGTCTTTTAATTATTGAAAATCAAAGCGAACGATTAGCCAAACTGAGCCAAGAAGTGGCTTACTATAAATCAGAAATTGCTTTTCTTAATACTAGGGCTGATTCTTTGCGTAAAGCGATAGCTAGATCAGAAGTTAGTGAAGAGCGGCTAGCTGGATTAGTAAAGCGTTACCGTAAGAATTTAGAGCTTAGAGACGAGCTGGTTATGGATGTTGTAGATTCATTAATGATTACTTATAGCGGAATCAACTCGATAAAAATTAGTGAAATCTCTAATCAAGTCGAATCTGGTAGAATAACAGGTACGAATCCTCTAGAAATGTTAAAGAATATTATTGATGAAAACATTGAGTATGCATCAAATACAAACAAAGTTCTTACTGTTGAAGATCATTTACGAATGTATGCGTTGCAGCACCATTTTGAGGAAGTTTGGAATCGTGTTGGAAATAAAATGATAACAGCATATGGTGGTACCGAGAATTCAGAATGGAATACCGCTTTCACTTCTAAAATTAAAGACTGGAGAATGGTTACCTCTCAGAAAATGTGGAACTCAATGGATAAATATTTAGAGTTTTCTGATGTTGAACTGGGTGCCTTTGATAATAATTATAGCTTTTTTATTGCCCTCGATGGCTTTGTAAAAGAAGCTCAGAAAAAAAGTAACGACGAAATTATATCAAATGAAAGTTATCAGGATTATAAGAAGTTTCAGCAATTTTGGTCTGGAAAAGTAAAAAATGAGTGGAGTAATCTCATTCAAAATACAGAAGTATTAACAGTTGCTCAGATTTCATCAATTGATGAACAATTAAGTAGTTGGGAGGCCGAAGCAAGACCAATTCACCCTTTCTTATTAGTCTTACTTGTTTTAACATCAATATCGCTAGGAGGATATATTCTTGTAATGTCGAAATCAAAGAAGTTTAGTTGATAATAATAATTAAAAGTCGCACTCTTAGTGCGACTTTATTATGTATAGCAATCAACAATCTTATTTTTTATTCTTATGAAGAAAACAAATAGACGCTTTTTTATAGTATTAGTGCTTTTCTTATTGGTATCATCTAGTACTCAGGCATTTCAAACAGAACCTACAACACTTATTTTTGTACGTCATGCGGAAAAAGTTGACGATGGAACCCGAAACCCACCTTTAAGTGCAGAAGGAAAAGAACGTGCAGTTAATTTGTATCATACTCTTTCAGATTATACAATCAAAGCTATATATAGCACAGCATATAAACGCACAAAGATGACCGCACAGCCAATAGCAGATTCACTAGGGTTAGATATTCAAGAGTACGGATTTGATGAAATAAGTGATTTTTTAACTCAAATAATTGAAGAAAATTCAGGTTACACAGTATTAATTGTTGGGCATTCAAATACCACACCTTCCTTAACGAATATGGTTTTAGGTACTAAAGAATTTGAACAGATTGAAGAATCAAAATATGGAGACATCTTTATAGTAAAAACGTCCGAATTTGGTAATGGAGAAGTAACTTTAAAAGAGTTTTAAAGATTAGGGTAGAGAGTAATATTTCCTACCTAGCCATTCAGTAGCTAGTAATACTAGTACAAGAGCAAACCAAAAAAAGGATCGTACTGGATATGAATAAGATTCTATAGTTTCTTGTTTTTGATTAAGAATTTGATCTTTATTTAATTGATTCCAAAATTCACTTAGAGTGTCATAAACGAAGAATGAGCCATTGCTTTCATTCGAAATTGCTTTCAATAAAGCATCATTTCTAATTGTATTTACAATCTCAGAGTTTGAATTTTGAACAAGAAATTCTCCAATCTGCGAATCAATAATACGATCTCCTTTTCTAGCTGTAGCTTTGTAAGAATAGATTCCAGAGCTCAGAGAAGATATTTCTAGTTGATAGCTCCCGTCACCTTCATTACTCAGAGTAAAACTACGTTCATCACTTGTATCGGATGATTTTAAGTTGATTTCAATGGTTGCTCCAGATTCTGATTCACCACTTTCATTATTAAGGTTGGCATTGATAACCACATTTTCAGATAAGTTAAACGCAGATCGCGATGGAGCTATTTTTAGTCTTCGTTCATCTGGGTTATTTGAAGACCAAGTTGCAATATTAATAAAAAGCTGAGTCACAAAATCTCGTTCGCTTTGGTTGGGACTTTGATACAATTTATACCAACCCCAAGCAGATATCGCTGCTTTACGTAAACTACCTCGTTCAACTACACTCAAAATTTTATTAGGGGTTTCAATTCCTTGAAATTCAAGGCTAAATAAGTCTATTCCATCCGGAGGGGTAGAGATTGATCTGAGCGAGCTAATTACTGGTGAAATATTTTGATACCCAATTTCTGGAAGCTCCATTATTGGATGGTCAAGGTTTTCAGAATTCGGGACTATATTAATCTGAAAAAGTTGATTTCCGGTATTTTGAATAAGTTCTAATTCAGAAAAAAGATTTGCTTCATTTTTTCTACTTTTTGGGAGCTGTAGATAAATCGAAGGCTTCTCATTATAACCTTGAAAAATATTAGTATTAAAACCTGAGCTAGGTAATCCATGGAAAATAAGTAAGTCTTGTTCATTAATGTCTTTTAGTTCTTTTTCAACAAACCTTGAATTTCCGAGCCATGTTAAAGTAGAGAGTTCAATGTTTTCATCACTTTTCAGTATTGAACGAAGCATTTTTACATCTGGATGTACCTCAAAAGATATATGTAGAATCTTAGTTTTATTATCTGAAACATCAATGGAAAGGGTAGAAGTATTATTTTCTTTACTCCATTCATCTTCAAAACCATCAATTACAACCGAAAATTGTTGAAGTCCCTGTTCAGATAGTTCTATTTGTAATGGAATAGAAATAATTTGGCCATCAATTTCAAAAATTACATTCTTCTCATCCAATAATTTACCAGAAGAATCTAAAATTTTAATTGACGTTTCTTTCTCAAAAAATCCACTTTGTGATAATTCTACTTCTATAGCGTGCTTTGTATCTGTATAGCCATTAGGATTATACGTTACATTTTTAATTGTAATATCCTTAACTTTAGATGTATCTCCTAATCCTATGGTATACAATGGAATAGTTATATCAGATATTAAAATTATTGGGTTTCTTCCAAATGTAATTATACCATCACTTAAAATAATTCCTGCATCAAAATCGTCCTCTAGTTCTACAACCTGAGAAATAGCGGAGGCAAAATTAGTTTCACTTTGATTTAGTTTTAAAGAATCTGGAGATTGAATTTGTTTGGTGGAAGAACCAATCGTGAAATACTCAAAATCTATTCGTGAATTAGATTCTAGGTTGAGTTCTTCTAAAGCTTTTAGATAAGATTCTTCACCATTATAAGTTCCTTTTCTAATAGTTGTACTTTCAGAATCATCTAATAACACTAAAAGCTTAGGATTCTTGAGAACTATTTCAGATGAAAAGAAGTATGGATTTAAAAAGAGAAAAAGCAGAATTAAAAAAGCACAAGATCGTACTGAAATAAATAAAAACTTTGGGATATTGGGTATACTCTGAAGCTTTCTATAGGATAAAAAAGAAATTGCTATAAGTAGCAATCCTATCATGATTACTAAAAAAATAGGTAAATTATTTTGAAACCCTTGAAAATCCACATCAACCCGTTTTTTTTATCTTAATGAACATCATCAAGAAGGCGCGTAATAAGTTTTACAGTAGTAAAACCTTCAGCTTCAGCAGCGTAATTATTAACGATTCTATGTCTTAAAACAGGGATTGCAAGAATTCGAATATCTTCTTCTGTAACATTATATCTCCCTTGAGATAAAGCGCGGGCCTTTCCCCCTAAAATGAGATATTGAGAAGCTCTAGGACCAGCTCCCCAACTCATATATTTTTTGATATAATCAGGTGCTAACTCTGAATCTGGACGAGTCATTCCTACAAGTTTAACCGCATAATCAAGAACACTATCTGGAACTGGTACTTCTCGTACTAGAGATTGTAATTCCTCAATCTTTTCTTTCGCAAGGATAGAATTTAGCTTAAACGTTTGTTTAGAAGTAGTTTGACTAACTATTTGTTTTTCTTCTTCAAAACTTGGGTAGTCGACCCAAATATTAAACATAAACCTATCTAACTGGGCTTCAGGTAAAGGATAAGTACCTTCCTGTTCAATTGGGTTTTGAGTTGCAAGAACAAAGAAGGGAGTATCTAAATTATATGTAGTTCCAGAAGCTGTAACATGATATTCTTGCATGCCCTCAAGTAATGCCGCTTGAGTTTTTGGCGGTGTACGATTTATTTCATCTGCTAAAACAATGTTAGCGAAGATAGGTCCTTTTATAAATTTAAATTCTTTAGTTCCTTTATCTTTATTTTCTTCAATTACTTCAGTTCCAGTAATATCTCCAGGCATAAGATCTGGTGTAAACTGGATTCTATTGAATGATAGTCCAAGTGTATCAGCAAGTGTTCTAATGAGTAACGTTTTTGCAAGACCAGGAACTCCAACAAGTACACAATGACCCTTTGAGAATAGACTTATAAGTAATAGGTCTATAATTCCTTCTTGTCCTATTACAGCCTTATGAATTTCCTTTTTTATATCTAAAAAAGCTTGCTCAAACTCACCTGCAAGTTTAACAGGATCATTTAATTCAATGTTTATAGCCATTAATTTATCTCCATTTCTTGAGGAACTGGGATTCGATAATCAATATAAAATTCATTTTTTAACTCATCGATCCATTCAGAATAAATCCGATATTGCTTTTGCTGCAATGCTATCGATTTTAACCGTTCATAATCCAATTCAAAATTAGCAACATGTTCTTGAATTTGACGATCTAGACGAACAATCCTATAGCCTTTACCAGCATTTGCATTATTTGGGTTAAATGGTTTAGGCTCTGAAATAGTTCCTATTTCATCCATTACCAAAACAATTCTATATAGTGCCGGATCTAATCTATTCAATGGAATAAGTCGTTCTCCAGTTTGAGGGTCTTGAATCTTCCCGCCTGAAACTTTCGTAGCTGGATCTTCACTTACTCTTTGAGCAAAAGCAGAGAAACTTAAATCCGGTATGGTTAACAGACTATCACGGATTTCGTTTAGACGATCTATTGCAAATTCATCATCTAATTCAGATGCATCAACACTAATTAATATATGTCTTGTTTCAATTTGATCACCAACTCTTCGAATTAGTTGGATTACATGAAACCCAAATTCGGTCTCAACAACACTTGAAACTTGACCTGGTTTAAGAGCGGAAGCAGCTGCCGAGTATTCAGATACTAAATCACCAAGAGCCATCATAGGAAGTAAGCCACCTCTAGGACCAGAAGGACCATCGCTATGCCTTATTGCAAGTTCTTCTATCGTTTTGCCATAGTTTAAAACTGAGTCTCTCAATGATTCAGCAAAAACTTTTGCAGCTTCTCGCGCATTTTCTTTTGCTGGAGGTAAAATTACAATTTGAGAAAGAGCAACTTGTTCTGGAATAGTAGGGAGTGAATCTTTTGGGATTGATTCGAAGAACTCTTTAACTTCTGGCCGAGTGATTTTTATAGATTGAAACTTTGTACTACGAACAGTCTCTGTTATCATTTGCTCTCTAAAATCACTTCTAAAGTCATCTTTCAATTGTATAATTGACTTACCGAAAGCTTGTTCAAGCGCTTGTTCGCTTCCAGCTTGCTGAATCAATTGATTTACCCGTTGATCCATTTGTTGATTAACACGCTCGTCAGGAACTACTACAGAATCTACCTTTGCTTTTTCTATTAAAATGTAATTTTCTATCGAAGTCTCTAAAAACTGATACCAAAGAGTTTCTGAAAACTCAATTTGTTGCCCATAACTTTGAGATTGACGAAGGTAATTAACTACATCCGCATCGATATCAGACTTCAAAATAGCGTGATCATTTACTACCGCTACTATCTGATCAGCTGGTTGAGGAGATTGAGCATAGGTTTTGAGTGCTGGAGCGCTAATTAGTAAAAAAAGGATCGTGTATAAGATATGCTTCATTATATATTTGTACTCACTAAAGGTAATTTACTTGATTTAATTTTGGTGTATAACGTCAAAACTTTCTATTTCATTATTCGCTTGAGCTTGAAGATAAAGATTCTTTACATAGGTATTGAAGGCTCTGCGTCTTTTTTCAAGGATTAACCATTCTTTAATTTGATCAATAAGCCAGTCAAGATCTGGATGATCTCCTTTAGCACGTTCTTCAAGTAATTGTACAAAGTGATATTGATTTCCAACTCTTTCAATTACACTTATTTCAGACAAACCTATTACTCTTAGATAACGATTCAAAATATCCACATCTCCACCTGCAATAGATTCGGGCCAGAAACGCTCTGATTCTCGAATAGAAACCTCTGAGTTTATAGAATAATCATTTGCTACGATTTCCCATTCAACACCTCTTAAAAGATCATTTCTTGCGTTTTGTGCATTTGTCAAAGAAGAAGCAATTATATGTCTATAACGAACATAACGTTCTTCAAGAACAAAACTATCTTTGTTTTCTTGATAATAAGCTCGAGCTTCTTCGTTATTAACTTGAAGTTCCTGATCAAGTTCACCAAGGATATAATCTTGAGCTACTTTAGCAATAAAATCGTTTTCAATGGTATGTAATCGATTTTGGACTTCAGGTTGTCTATGAACTCTTAAGCGATATGCGTCTTGGAGAATAATTTGTTGTTCAATCCATTCATCTCTATAGTTCATGAGGGCTTTAACACTATCATTTTCAAAAATATGAATTGGAATAGCTTCTCTAGCGTCAGAAAATGTTAAAATAGCCGAACCAACTCGTGCAAGAGCTGGTTCGTTCAAATTAGATTTTCTAGTACAACTACCTAGAAAAAAAAGAAGCCCAAAAAGAACTAGACGATATATCATTGAGAACTATTTTCTGCCTGATATGCCTTTTCAATGTTTGCTGGATAGGCTTTCACATTATACGTTTTCCTAAGATAAGAGAGCCATCTTTCTTCCCGCACTGGTTGATAATCAGCAAGTAGTTTATTGAATGCTTCTTCAAAGGTCATTTTTCTTCCTGGTAAAACCTCATTTAAATAGAAAAATGCTTTTCTATTATTATACTCAAATATTTCAGAGACGCTATTAGGTTCCATTTTACTAAGTTTATCGAATGGCTCACCTTGAAATGAACCTGTAGAATCACTTGTAATACCTACTGAAATACCTTTTGTTTTAATGCTATCAGGAGAATTCCCAGATTTAATAAATTTAATAGCTTTTTGTAACGTAGTATCTCTTCCAGAACTTATTAAGTGGTAATAATACCGTTGGTTATAAGAATAATCTAAAGGATTTTGTGAATAAATATTCATCAATTTAGTAGTATCAACAGTGGAAGAGCTCCATACTGAATCTTCATTAATTTGATATACAACTAAACCATTTTTATAGTTTTCTGTTTGACCATCAAAATCAGGTAATTCTCTTAGAGTAAGCGCAATAAGACTATTGTCGACTACATACTCTTGAAATGAGGTATACCAATTCCGAGCATAATTTTTAGCATAAGGACCTTTATCTGAAGACACTAAATAGTCTAAAAAATCCTGAGTTGTATATGACTTACCATCAAATGAATAAATAGTTTTTGATCCAAGCTCAGTGTTTAATGAAATATCTGATAAAGCTGTAGAATCTAATTTGCCAAATAAGCTAACGGTTTCATATAAAACACTACTATACTCTTTGCCCTTATAGTTTTCTTTCAACCAATTAACCACAAAAGCATTACTAGTTCTAAATGTTCTAGATTCTTCTAACTGTGTCATTATGAATTCATCATAAGCTTCTGGAGATGAAAAAGTTTGAATAGAATCTATTTTTATGATGTGAAAACCGTAATTGCTTCTAAATGGCTTTGAATAGGGTAGAGTGGTATCTAATTGCATCACGGAATCAATAAAAGCACCGTCATATCTTGCCCCGTAATTAACCCACCCAATTTTACCACCTCTAGAAGCTGATTGAGTATCTTGTGTATATTTTTTTACTACTTCGTCCCAATCGTTTCCTCTTTCTAATTCGTAAAATGCGGAATCCAATACTGTTTTATTTTGACCTCTTTGTAAGAAAATATGTGATATTTCTCGAGAAGGTTTCCTGTCTCTTTTATCTTCTAAGAGTACAATATGGTAACCAAATTGAGTTCTAAAAGGCATTGAAATTTCACCAATTTCAAGACTATATAGAATATCTTCAAATGGTTTTACTGTTGTACCAACTGAAAACCAAGGTAAGTCCCCGCCCATCGATCTTCCTTGATTTTGTGAGGAGTATACTGGATCCAACTCGTTGATAGTACTACCATTGAGAAACTTATTTCGAGCTTCCATAATCTTATTATACACTCTTAATGTGTCGTCTGGGAATGCATTTTTATCTAGGGATATCAATATATGTGAAGACTTCAATTCCTTTGAGTATCTATTTTTATAGTCATTGAATAGCGTCGGTCGAATTTTATTTTCTATCCAATATGCATATGCAGCCTGCTTAGAATAGACTTCATATTCGCTCAGAATTCTTTCATCTTCAAAATATCCTTCGTCTTTCGCAGACATTATTTTAGCTTTGTAATCAAGATATATCGGGAGGAATTCAGATATATCTTCTACAGAATAATCTGAAGAAGAAGATCCGGAGCTAAAATTGTCAATTAATTCTTTATAGGTTACTTGCTGGTTTCCAACTTCTCCAACAATATTACTGGGAGGAGTACTTGATAATTTTTGATTAGTATTAGTACTGCTTCCTGCACAGGAAATAAAAACAAGAGCGCTTACTACGCATAGTGTTCTCATATATCCAAGTTTTTCCATAATTGATGACTGTGTTTCTTTATTTATCGGTTAGTATTTTAAAAAAGCATTCCAGCTATTGTAGCTGTCATTAAGTTAGCTAAAGTTCCAGCAAAAACGGCTTTTAATCCAAACTTTGCTAAATCTGATTTTCTACCAGGTGCTAATCCACCAATTCCACCGATTTGAATTGCAATCGAAGAAAAATTAGCGAATCCACATAATGCGAAAGTAGCCATGGCTATTGTTTTAGGAGATAAAGTCGCAGCAGCCACTTCTTCAGCTAACATCAGATATGCAATAAACTCAGTAAGTACGATTTTAGTACCCAATAATGCACCCATAGAAGTAGCATCTACCCACGGAATTCCAATTAGCCATGCAGCAGGAGCCAACACCCAACCCAATAACATTTCAATGGTAAGTGGACTTCCTATTGCATCGGATAGACCGGTAAGGTCGCTAACCCATCCAAAAAAACCATTGAACATTGCAAGTAATGCGATGAATGCCAATAACATAGCTCCTACATTTGCGGCAAGCTTTAAACCTACACCAGCTCCAGTTGCGGCGGCATCAATTCCATTAGCGTCTGTTTTTTCGATCACCATTTGAATATCTCCAGCGGTGGCAGATTTTTCGGTTTCTGGATACAAAATTTTTGCAATAACAAGTGCAGCAGGAGCGGCCATTAAACTTGCGCCTAATAATCTTTCTGCAAAAAGCTGTTGGGCTACTTCTATTGCAAGCCCGTTTGCTTCTGCAAATGACGTTCCAAGCATTGCAACGTATGCTGCCATTACGCCTCCAGCTATAGTAGCCATTCCTCCTGTCATAACTGCAAGTAATTCAGATTTAGTCATTTTTTCAATAAATGGCCTTATAACAAGAGGGGCCTCGGTTTGCCCGACAAAAATATTTGAAATTACCGAAAGTGTCTCTGCTCCAGAGGTTCCTAATAGTTTCTGCATTCCTTTGGAAAGAATTCTAACGATAAATTGAAGTACTCCATAGTGGTAGAGTAGGGCTGTTAATGAAGCGAAAAAGATAATTGTTGGAAGTACTTGAAATGCAAAAATTACACCAACACTGTCTTCGTATTCAGGTCCGTGACCTAAAAAGCCAAATAAAAACTCTGCCCCTGCGGTAGTATATTTTAAAACCACGACAAAAAAGCTAGCAATAAACTTAAAGAAGAGCATAGGCCATCCTAATACACTCCATATTTCAGAAAGAGTGTCTGCCTTAAGAATAAAAATTGCTAAGACAAATTGAATACTGAGTCCCGTAATAACTAATCGCCAGTTAATATTTTTTCGATCTCTACTTAATAAATAAGTACCACCAATTATTACTGCCATTCCCAATATTCCACGTAAGATATTTTCCATTAGGTAAATTATTCGTTATTTGTTTTGTTCTTTGAATTCTTTTTGCACTGGATTTATAAAAGGGCGTATTGGTTTACCTCTTCTAACATCAACACTAGGTCTGAAACAATGCCTTGCACGTGGCTCATAAGCATCATATTCGCCAACAAGAACAGTATTTTGATTTTCAACAACTCTTTGAGAAAAATTTGCAAGTACACCACTTTCTGAGCAAATGGCATGGAGTTTAGTTACAAATTCAGCAATTGCTAAAAGATGTGGCATTGGACCAAAAGGGCGGCCTTCGAAATCCATATCCAAACCAGCTATTATTACTCTTTTTTTATCATTTGCTAATGAGTTAGCCACATCAATTATACGTTTATCAAAAAATTGAGCCTCATCAATACATACAACATGAGCGTTACCAGTTAATAATATGATTTGATCAGCAGTATCTACTAATATACTTGGAAGAGATGTTTCATTATGTGATACTACTTCAGTGTCACTATATCTTTTGTCAATAGCGGGTTTAACAACAACCACATTTTGACCAGCAATATGTGCTCGTTTAGCCCGACGGATGAGTTCTTCAGTTTTTCCACTGAACATGCCTCCACATACTACTTCAATCCATCCAAAATCTTTTGGTGCTAACGATGGCTCGTTGATCATTATTATTTTTGTATAAGTTGAACCTAATTTATTGCGTAGGAATATATCGGGCTAAATATGAAATGGAAAGTAAGAATTATCAAAATCATTATTTCACACATAATTTTTACATACACTAATTTTTTTATACTTTTTGAATATGAAAAAATTCGTTTTAAAAAAAGATGAAGTTAGCCTGAGACCAGAAGATTATTCTATTCCATATTCTGATTTATTGAACCCTCAGCAACTTGAGGCAGTATTTTATGATAAGGGACCAGCATTAGTTGTAGCAGGTGCAGGAACTGGAAAGACTAGAACATTGATACACAGAGTGGCTCGATTGGTTGAAAGTGGGATAGATCCTTCTAATATATTACTACTTACATTTACCAGAAGAGCTGCGAATGAAATGATAAATAGAGCTAGTTCTATTTTAGATGAGCGCTGTCGGAGAGTAAAGGGTGGGACATTTCATTTTTATTGTAGCCAGATTTTACACCGCTATTCAGAGCATATAGGATATCCCAATAATTTCACAATAATAGATTCTGCAGATGCTTTGGAGATTATCCAGTTTGTGAGAAACAAATTAAATCTACATAAGAAAAATAAAAGATTTCCAAATAAAAGCACTCTTTATTCGATTATTAGTACATGTAAGAATAAACATCTAGACCTCAGAGTTGTTCTGATGGATAGCTACCCTCAATTTATCGACCACCTAGATAAGATTGAGGATGTAATAAATGCCTATAAAGTTTACAAGTCTCAGAACTTTGTAATGGACTTTGATGATCTTCTTATAAAATCAGTGGAACTGCTTACACAGCATAATGATATAAGAATTAAAATAGCTGGCGAAAACCGATTTGTTATGGTTGATGAATACCAGGATACTAACAAGCTGCAAGCTTCATTAACTCAATTATTTTCTAGTGTACATAGTAATGTTATGGGAGTTGGAGACGATGCTCAAAGTATATATTCATTTAGAGGAGCGGATCATCAAAATATTATGGAGTTCCCCGATTTATTTGAAGGAACAAAGATTATTAAACTAGAAGAAAATTACAGGTCTACACCACAAATTCTTGAAGTCGCAAATCAAATTTTAAATCAAGCAAATTTTAAATTTGATAAGTACTTGTTTTCAAATAACACTAAAGGTGATAAACCAGCTCTTGTTAAAGCTCCTTCAGAGCACGATCAAAGTAGGTTTGTAACTCAAGCAATACTTCAACTTCGAGAGCAAGAAATCCCATTAAAAGAAATTGCTGTTTTATTTAGGAATGGAAGAGATTCTTTTGATTTAGAAGTTGAGTTAAACCGTAAAAATGTCCCATTTGTTAAATATGGAGGTCAAAAATTTACTGAAGCTGCTCATATCAAAGATGTACTTGCTCATATAAGAGTAATTGTTAATCCTATGGATACAATTGCATGGAATAGAGCACTCATGCTTATAGATGGAATTGGTCCAAAAACAGCTCAAGATTTATTTGAGTTGATCAGACAAGCTAATAATCCATATCAGTTGGATCATTCGGAATTTATAAGTGCATCTTATTTAAATCAGATTAAAAGCTTAAGTAAATTACTATTAACTATAAATGAGACTGATTTAAGCGTATCAGAGATTGTTGAGCTAATCGTAGAATATTATAGAGTATTTTGCGAAAAAAGATACGATGATTATCCTAAACGACTTAAAGACTTAGAGGCTTTTGTAAACATTGCACTTAGTTTTTCAACCCTTGAAAAGATGCTTGAAGAACTTGCCTTAGATCCTATTACTGCTACTGCTGTAGATACCGAAAAGAAACAAAAAGAAGAAGCACCATTAGTTTTGAGTACAATTCATTCTGCAAAAGGACTAGAATGGGAGCATGTTTTCATTATCCAGTGTCTCGACGGTGTGCTTCCGTCTGCTTATTCTGTAGAAGATGACGAACATCTTGACGAAGAATTAAGATTATTATATGTAGCTACTACCCGCGCTAAACAAATGCTTTACTATAGTTATCCCGCTCTTGCTCAATCTTCCTATGGTGATTATTTTACCCAACCAAGTCGATTTTTAGAGCCTTTGGAGAATACTTGTTTAGAAGGGTGGAAGCTTGTCGAAGAAGAGCAACAAGAATTATCAGAGAAGAATAACTTATTGTGTTAATTAGTTATTCTTCATAAAGCTATGTTGCACAATGATATCATTAATTAACCAAATCACTGGATAAATCGGAATTAAAACGGCTATCAATACTTGCCACTTGTTATATTTTGCCTTACCACCATCTACCGGTAGTGTAATTCCTGCTACACCAGCAATCCAAAAAATAATAAACAGAAAAAGAAAAAGAGATAAACCAAGTGATCCTAGAAAGCCGATATTTTCATAAAAGGTTTTAAGCATATGGAATCTTTAAGTGATAAAATTTCCGTACTTTTGTACTTCATTAAACTAATAATACAATTCATAAAATGCTTCCTGTAGTTTCTATCGTTGGACGTCCTAATGTGGGCAAGTCAACATTTTTTAATCGATTAATTGGAGAAAGAAAAGCTATTGTTCATGATGAATATGGCGTGACTCGTGATCGTCACTATGGGGATTCCTACTGGAATGGCCATGACTTTACTGTAATTGACACAGGAGGGTATCTTCCAGATGATATGAACGTGATGGTAGTAGGTATTCGAGAGCAGGTACATATTGCCTTAGAAGAATCTGATGTAATATTGTTTGTAGTAGATACTGAAACGGGTATGAATACTTTGGATAAATCAGTGGCAAGATTGCTAAGAGAGCAATCTAAACCCGTTCTAATAGTTTCAAACAAAGCAGATAACGAAATGCGCAGACTTAACTCGAGTGAATTCTATGAACTCGGATTTGATGAGATTTTTCCTGTTTCAGCAATTAGTGGGTCTGGTACTGGTGAATTATTAGATCGTGTTGTGGAGCTATTACCAGATATAGAACCAGAAGTAGATGATCCAGCGCCAAAACTTGCCTTTGTCGGAAGACCTAACGTTGGTAAAAGTAGTTTAGTTAATGCATTATTAAATGATGAAAGATCAATTGTTACAGAAATTGCTGGAACAACTAGGGATAGCATAAACAGTAAGTTTAGCTATAATGGTAAAGATTATATACTTGTAGACACTGCTGGATTAAGAAAAAGAGTAAAGGTAAAAGAAAATATTGAATTTTATAGCACAGTACGTACTGATAGAGCTATCCGTGAATGCGATGTAGCTATTTTAATGTTAGACGCTGTTAGAGGATTTGAAGATCAGGATAAACGAGTTTTACGAGAAGCAGAAAAATATAATAAGGGCTTAATTATTGTACTTAATAAATGGGATTTGATTGAGGATAAGGATACAAATACTGTAAAAGAGTTTGAGAATTATATTAAAGAAAGTGTTCCTCAGTTTAGTTACGTACCAATACTTACTATTTCAGCTTTAAATAAGAAAAGGATAAATAAAGTTATTGAACTTTCTGATGAGGTAATAGAAGAACGAGGGAAACAAATTGGGACTTCAGAATTAAACAATTTTCTAGAAGAAATTTTAAGAGAGAAAGCTTTACCCATGAAGAGAGGTAAACAATTAAAAATTTCTTATATGACTCAAGTTAAAGCAGAGCCACCTGTGTTTAAATTTTTCATGAATAACCCTCAAGATATGCCTCCAAACTATAGAAGATATATTGAGAATAAAATAAGGGAGAAATATAAGTTTACAGGGGTACCAATAACAATGGTTTTCAGGCAAAAATAAGCAGTAAGCTTTTATGGAAGATTTAAACTGGACGTATATACTTTTTTTATTGGTAGGAATTCCATCGTCAATATCTATTGGGGTGTTAGCCAAAAAAGATAAATCTTTATCTAGTCTATTTTTCTCTTTAGCGCTGTTTAGCTTCGTTATTGGGGTTATTTTCGATTTAATGATTGAATCTAATAGTAAATATTCAAGGGAGTGGGGTGATTTAATAGCCATTACTTTTACTTTAAGTGGTCTATTTATAAAAATTCGAAATTCTAAACCGGTTTTTGCCCGATTCCCCCTTTATTTAACACTATTACCATTTTTAGTTCTACTATTTTACCCATTAGTTGTTGAGTCTGAAGTTATAAAAGACTTGCTGCAGATAACTTTTCAAGGTGGAGCAATTGTAGTAAGTATTTTAGTAATATCAGTTAACCATTTTTTGCATAAAAATAGGGGAGTACTACTTTTATCAAGTATGATTTTTTTGGCTTCTTTTATCCTGAAATTATCTTCAGGTGTAATTCTGCCTATAATTTTTATTCAAATAAGTAAAATTCTTTTTTCTGTTGGAATTATTACAACAACCATTGGATTTAAAAGAATCTCAAACTTAAAAAACAATAGATATCAGTAAGATGTCACTCAAAGTTAAAGACAAAGCTCCAAATTTTAAGCTTCAGAATACAAATAGAGAATATGTTCAGCTTTCCGATTATAAAGGAAGGAAAAATATTCTTTTATTATTTTATCCATTGGCATTTTCTGGAGTTTGTACAACTGAACTTTGTTCTACAAGAGATAACTTAAAAATTTACGAAGCTTTTGATGCTGAAGTATTAGCAATTAGTATAGATAGTTTTTTTGTACAAAAAGCATTTAAGGACTCTCAAAATTTGAATTTTCAATTATTAAGTGATTTCAACAAGGACGCTTCCAAGAAATTTGGAGTCTTATACGATGATTTTTTTGGTATGCAAGGCGTAGCTAAACGTTCGGCTTTTATCATTGATAAAGAAGGGATAGTTCAATACGCTGAAATTTTAGAAGACTCATCAAAGGTTCCCAATTTTAATATCATCCAAAATACTCTAGCCGAATTATAAATAGGGGTTTATTGTATAAAGGTATTTGAATAAAGAAATACAACTTTACATAATATAAATTATAGGATTATTATTATATACCTTTTTTTTAATCTCAATAAATCATTTAGAATAAAAAGAAATCAGATTGTCTTTTAATAAAGTAATAATCAGCTAGAAGCTTAATATGGTAATCAATAAGTTTAAGTTTAAGTTTAAGTTTAGAATTCTTCATATATTAATCTTTCAAATAATGTAGTTGGTATAGATGAATATTCTTATAGTTGAAGACGATAAAGTACTTTCTCTTCTATTATCCAAAATGGTAGAGAAAATGAATTATAATGTATCAGATACTGCTGTAGCTGGTCAAGAAGCAATAGATAAAGTTAAAAAACTTAATCCTGATCTTATTTTGATGGATATTATGCTTGAAGATAACATAGATGGGATTGATGCTATGCTTGAATTAAGAAAAGAAGCGATTGACATTCCTGTTATATTTATTACTGGTAACTCTGATATTTATAACAGAGAACGAGCAAAAAAAACTAACTATATTGAGTATTTAGTGAAGCCAATAAGTTTCGACCTTCTAAGAGAAACTATAAAGAAGGTCGAAATATAAAACAGTTGAACTATATTAGCCATTAGTGCTGTCTTTGAGTTTAAATGAGATAGGTAAAGTATATCGCACTTGTACAGCTCTACCTCGCTGCATACCTGGTTTAAACTTAGCATTTTTTACTGCTCTTAGAGCTTCTTCATCACAACCTCCACCTATTCCTCTAACAACAAAAGGATTTTGGACGTCGCCATTTTTATCTATTGTAAACTGAACAATAACCTTTCCTTCAATTCCGGCATTCATAGCCATTTTTGGGTAAGAAATAGTTTTTTGAACTGAATTAATTCCACCTATTAGTACAGGTGGTTGTTCAACAATTACAAATATTTCTTCTTCTACCTCTTCATTTTGTGGTCTTGGAGGTGGTGGTACGTCCATTACTTCACTAAAATCCAATTCTGCATCAATATTTATAATTTCATCCTCTAGAATTTCATCGTTAGGAACTTCAAATGGAACTACGGGTCTTGGAGGTGCTGGAATCTTGAGTTCTTGTTTAGTTTGTACAATTTCTTCTATAAATATTTCTTCTTGATATCCTTCTGAAACTAAGTAAGTCTGTTTCTGTGGGTTGAAATCTACTTTCACAATAAATAGACTTATTCCAAGAGATAGAATTAAACCAATCTCCATTCTGATCTTATAATTTTTTTGAAGAGTATTTTCTCGATTTATAATTTTAATTGGGGATTTCATGATGGACCTCCTATTAACTAAGTTGTATTAATAGAGTAAATAAACATCATGAAGATTTTGTGAAATATTGATCAAAAAAAAAAGCCTCTTGGTAGAGGCTTTTTAAATTCTAAAAGAAGTTAGATTAAGTTTTCAATGTGAAAGAAATTGGTAAACTGTAACTAACATTTACAGGAACACCACGCTGTCTACCAGGCTTAAATTTAGCTCCTTTTAGAGCATCCAAAGCAGCCTCATCGCAGCCTCCACCAATTCCTCGAACTACTCGAGGATTAACTATATTTCCATCTTTGTTCACAACAAATTGAATGATAACTCTACCCTCTATTCCAGCTTTTCTAGCCATTTCAGGGTATTTGATTCGTTTTTGAACTCCGGCAATACCGCCTATAAGTTCAGGAGGATTTTCAACTACTACAAATATTGTTTCCTCAACATCATCTGATGGCGGCGGCGGTGGTGGAAGATCAAGAGGTCCATCCAAATCAAGTTCTGAATCTAAATTAAGAATTTCATCTTCGATAATTTCATCATTCGGAACTTCTACAGGTACAGGTGGTCTAGGTGGTGGAGGTGGGGTTTCAACTTGTTTAGTTTGAATAACTTCCTCCATAACAACTTCTTCCTGTATATCTATTGGAATAACTGTAGGAGGCTCAGATTCAATGGTGATTTTAAATGCAATCAAAAAAATTGCTAAACTTGAAATTAGCCCTATTTGAAGATGAAGTTTATAATTCTTTTTATAATCCTTGATCCGTTTCATTCTTTTAATCGGTTCTCTCATTTTCTGCTCCTAGTGTGTGTGATGTTTTAAACCTTGTGCATTATCCGAAATTAAAATTATTTTGTTGCGTTTTTAACATTAAGAAATTTAAAATTTTTGAATTAGTACTTTAATTTTTCCAGAAATTAAATCAATTGAGAATGAATTATCATTCTTTTCAATTTCACCATCTGCATGATTAAAAATTGGTAACGAAGTATTTATAGTTACTTTATTTACATGCTTATGTACTATTAAATCATTAGGTAATGGCTTTCCTAGTGAAAGCTTTATAAATTCAAACGCAAGATTAATTCTACTTATTTTTTTCAAAATTATGAGTTCCATAACTCCATCATTATTTAGTGATTTTGGAGATACAAAATACTTTCCTCCCTCCCATTTTCCGTTTGCAACAATTATCATAAGGGTGTTGAATGTTTCAGAACCATCTTCAGTTTTGATTGTTGCGTTAAAGCTTTTAGAAATAAATAAAGCTCTTAAGCCTGATACAATATATTTAAGTGATCCTTTAATCTTAGTTTTTGAGGCTAAATAATTGGTATATCCATCAAAACCTAGCCCAAAAGTGTTTATGAAGTATGTATTATTATTAACTACTCCAATATCTAAGTCTTGTGTTACTCCATTCTTTAGTACATTCAAATTATCTAGAAAAGAATTGGTAAGACCTAACATCTTCGCGAAATCATTGCCACTTCCTAAAGGTAATATGCCCAGTAAAGCTTCATGATCTTTAATTCCTGTCGCGACACTTCTAGCAGTTCCATCACCTCCACAAGCAACTACTACATCAAATTTCTGAGCTTTTAAGGAAGCTATTTCTGAAATAGATTCGGCTTCTCCAACCTCATATATTTCAAAATTTTTAAGGTAGCTTTGTATTTGTAGCAAATGTTTATTTATGACATGTATTGCTCGTCCAGAATTGGATGATTTATTAACAATTAAACAATAGCTGAGTTCTTTCAAATTTTAATCAAAATGTTTTACCCTAACTGCAAATATTCCTTTTTTTGATTTCTTAAGAATAATACGATCAATAACGGCGTCTATTGAAAATGCCCCATAAAGGTTAGGAAAAACCTCTGTTCCTATTTTCTCGTTTTTTAAGGGTACCTGTAATTTAAGAGGATCAATTACAATAAGAAGTAGTTCGCTTTCTTCAGTTTGTAAATCATTAGCTGCTTTTTCAATTTGTGGACCATGATAACAACTAACATATCCTTTTTCTTTAAGGGATTCGGGCTCAAAATTACCTGAAGATGAAAATTGTTTCCATTCAGACTTTGTAGACAGGGTAAATAGTAAATCGTTTTCCAATGTAATACTAGTTAAAAGCTATATGAATAAGTGCATCACCTTTGTGTACAATAGGATTGTTATTCTGTCCTATTATAACACCATCTTCAGAAAATACCACTTTTGTTTTTCTTCCACCAAAAGGATCATTAATATAGCCTAAAGTTTCTTTCTTTTTAATTTCAGATCCAAGTTCAAAATCTGGAGAAAATAAACCAGCATTTTTAGCCCTAACCCACGAACTTTTTCTTAGGGTTTTGGTTTCTAGTGATGTTGGTGCTTCAGATCTCATTCCGAGATGTTTCATTATTCGAAGCGTTCCATCAACGCCATATTGTATTCCAGGTTCATCGAATCGAAGAGATTCTCCAGCTTCATATACTAAAATTGGTTTCCCCTTTTTATGAGCCGCACTTCTAAAAGACTTAGAAATTAATACAGAATGAAGGGTTATCGGAGCTGAAAAAGCACGTGCTAATTTTTTTGCGTTTTGGAGGTTAAAAGAACACCTGACTTGAGGGTAATTAGCGCGACTAGCGCCACCAGTATGGAAGTCGATACCACAATCTACTTGTGGAATAATCTCATTCATTAAAGTATATGCCAATAAACGTGCGAGAGAACCTCCTTTAATACCTGGAAAACTCCGGTTAATATCTTTCCCATCTGGAACACCCCGAACATTTAGTATAAAACCGTAGATATTCACTATAGGAAGAGCGATAATCGTCCCTTTTTCTGGGAAAATTCCCTTCGTTTCCATTAAACGTCGAATAATTTCAATCCCATTCGTTTCATCTCCGTGTAACCCCCCTGTAAGAAGTAACACGGGACCATCTATTTTAGATCTATATACATGAACAGGAAGATCAATACTAGTAGAAGTTGGTAAACGAGCAATACTTAAATCGATTTTTTTATGCTCGCCTAGCCCAATTTGTTGATCTTTAATTCTTATAAAATCAGGCATTACTTTTTATCTTCCTTCTTTTGGATGGATTAGTTTTCATAGAAAGTGCCCCTTCTATTACATAATTTGCTATTGCTCCTGCTACATCTTTTCCGGTAGTTTTTTCAATTCCTTCAAGACCAGGAGAAGAATTCACTTCTAGGATTAGTGGCCCTCTTTCGGATTGAAGCAAATCAACACCTGCAATAGGTAAGCCCATAGCTTGCGCAGCAGTAAGGGCTGCTTCTCGCTCTACTTTAGACAATTTAATAAGTGTTCCACTTCCTCCTTGATGTAGATTTGAACGAAACTCCCCTTCTTTGCCTTGTCGTTTCATAGCTCCAACAACTTTTCCATTTACAATAAAGGCTCTAATATCAGCACCCTTAGATTCTGAGATAAATTCTTGAACAATTACTCGAGCCTTCATGCTATGAAAAGCTTCTATGATAGATTGAGCTGCTTTTTTAGTGGGGGCAAGAACAACACCATAGCCTTGAGTACCTTCCAATAGTTTAACTATTAATGGAGCTCCTCCAACCGAATCAATTAACTTATTTACTTCTTTTGAATAGTTTGTAAACACAGTTTTTGGAAGACCTACACCTGCACTAGCCAAAATTTGTAAACTTCTGAGTTTATCGCGTGATCGAACTAATGCTTGGGATTGTACTGCACTAAATATATTCATCATTTCGAATTGGCGAACTACGGTAGTTCCGTAGAAAGTAACTGAAGCACCAATCCTTGGAATAATGGCGTCGAGGTAACTTAAACTTTCACCTTTATAAAAAACATCTGGTTTATCTTGTTCAATTATTATATCACATTTAAGGTGATCAATTACTTGAACATTATGTCCTTTCCCTTTAATTGCTTCTACTAATCTTTTTGTAGAGTAGAGTGATTCGTTTCTGGATAGGATTCCAATATTAAGTTTCAAAAATTCTCCCTGTTATTAATAGTTGATAAATTCTTCTTTGATACATCTACAACAAATTTATTACGAATAAACTTCCTTCCAATTAATAAAGGATATTTCATTTCAGAGCGATCGGTAAGTGAAAGCTCAATTTTATATATGTTATCAAACATTCCTATTTCTGTTCGAATGAAAAACCTTAACTCACTAGCTCCATTAGAACTTTTAACTTCACGTTTATCAAATATAGGTAGTTCAATGAGTTTATCGTTGTAAGAAGGATGTTCTGGATCTAAGAGATTAAATCTAATCCAAAAGTTATCCTTTTTTTTAAACTCTTCGATATGATGACAATGAAGGCTCGAAGTAAAAGCGCCTGTATCTATTTTAGCCTCAATATTAGTAATATCCCAAATAGGAAGGTCCACTAATTCAATTCTGCCAACGGTATGTAGTTTTTTTGTTTTCAATACATAACCAAAATACTATTATTTAAACTCTTCTAAATACAATTCTAACTAATTTTTATGTTTTACTAATTTCAATAATTAATACTTTAGTTTTATATGAAAATATTTTCAACAGCATTATTTATTCTGCTTTTTTCATTCTTTGAAAAAGGTTATTCACAATCTGTTTCTGGACCTCCAATAGTTCAATCTAGGAATATTATGAACACTGTATATGTGGAATATAGAGGGAATGCTTTTTTCGGTTCACTAAATTATGATTTGATATTTGATTCTGATTATGGATTAAGAATAGGAGTTTCACCAGGTTTATTACTTATTGATAATGAGAACTCTGATACAGAATCAGATAATAAGTATGACTTAACTGGGCTAGTAAGTGCATTTAAGCTAATAGGTTCGAATTCCCATAAAGTTGAAGCTGGTTTAGGAGCTATTTTTGGTGAATCTAAAACTCAAAGAGATGATGATAAACCAGCAGTTCCAGCTGTAGTATTAAATGTCGGCTATCGATTTATAACTCAAAAAGAAAAAGGACTAAATTTTCGAACAATGTTTACTCCTTCGCTTAGTAAAAATGGACTTATACCTTGGTTCGGAGCTTCAATTGGAATTTCATTTTAAACAGATTTAAATGATTACAGATACGTCACTAGTTCTAAATAGTAATAAAGTGCAGTCTAATATCCAGAAAATGGCACGTAAAGCAGAAATTTTAAATGTTGAATTTCGACCTCATTTTAAAACACACCAATCCCATATAATTGGGAGTTGGTTTAGAGAGCAGGGTGTAAAAGGAATTACGGTCTCTTCGATTAAAATGGCAGAATATTTTGCTAAGGCTGGTTGGGAAAGCATAACTATTGCATTTCCTGCTAATATCCTTGAAATAAATAAATTAAGTGAACTTAGCTCAAAAATTGATTTGCGAGTTCTTGCTACTAATATAGAAGTTCTCAAATTACTTGATTCTCAACTTACACATGAAGTTGGAATTTATATTGAGTTAGATCCTGGATATCATCGAAGTGGAATACCAATCCTGGATTTTGATAGTATTAGGAAAACAAAACAAGTAATTATATCTGCTAAAAATTTAAGGTTCGAAGGTTTTTATACTCATGCAGGACATTCATATAAATGTCGATCGAAAAAAGAAATAAGTAAGCTTTCTTCAGCTATTTTGAACGATCTTCAACTTCTGAAATCGGAATTCAATGATCCTATTTGTTTTGGTGATACCCCCTCCTGTTCAGTTTTAGATAATTTTGGAGTAATTGATCAAATTAGTGCGGGGAATTTCGTTTTTTATGATTGGACACAGTTTAATATTGGTTCATGTGATATTAATGAAATTGCAATCGCAATGTATTGCCCTGTTGTAGCAAAATATCCAGAACGAAATGAACTCCTGATTCATGGTGGAGCGGTTCATTTTTCAAAGGATTCTTTTCAGGAAATAAATGGAGTTCCTTATTATGGTATAGTTGCTGAAAAATTAAATAAAGGTTGGGGAAATCCAATTGAAGGAAATATTCTTAAATCAATTTCTCAGGAACATGGAATTGTATCATGTACCACTTCCTTTTTTGAAAAAATGGCTGTTGGTGATTTAATTCCTATTCTTCCCATTCATTCTTGTCTTTCTGCTGATGTGATGGGTGAATATTTTACCCTTGATGAAAAGCATATTGACCATATGAATCAAAAAGTATTTAGATAGTTACTGATATAAAAAAGGCTCCCTAAGGAGCCCTTTATCTATTTTTCTATTCCGGGTAGATCTAATTTAGTAGGTGATGAACTTTCCCATATAAAAGTTCCCGCAGTTACTTTTTGAGGATAAACCTGATCTAAATTATTAGCATCATATAACCTTCCATTTTTCATTACATGTGATATAGTATTCGTATTTCGGAGGTCTACTAATGGATTACCATCTAAGATTACTAGATCAGCTAATTTCCCAGCCTCAATCGACCCAAGATCTCCATCCAGACCTATTGCTTCTGCGCCAATAATTGTAGCTACTCTAATAGCATCCAAATTATCCATTCCACCCGAAGCTACAGACCACAATTCCCAATGGTAACCTAGCCCTTCTAACTGTCCATGACTACCAACACCAGCTAAAGCACCTGCTTCAACCAACTTGGTCATAGTTTCACCATGTTTCTTGAACACATGCTCGTCATCACGAAACCAACCTGGTCTTCGTCTAGTATTATTTGCAAGTACTGAGTATGGAGTGTATTTACTTAGTTTTGGATCATCATAAGGGTTTTCGCGGGAGTAATAATAATTTTCAGCCCATGGTCCACCATAAGAAACTAATAAAGTAGGTGTTACCGCCATTTTAGCTTCTGCGATGGTCTGAACTACATCATTATAAATTGGGTAGATTGGTAGTGAGTGCTCATGTCCTGGGTATCCATCAATAAGCTGAGTCATATTTAACTTCCAATCAAGTGCACCTTCAGTTGTTGGCATGATACTTTGCTCACGAGCTGCCATCAAAATCCATTGACGTTGTTCTCTGTTACCAGCAAGGTACATTTTGATTGTTTTAGTATCATAGTACTTGCTGTATTGCTTCATTACATCTTTTGCATGGTCGAGGCTTTTTATATTGTAAGCCCAATATCCAAGTCCGGGACCAGTAGAATATACTCTTGGCCCAGCCATCATTCCTGCATCAACCATATCTGAGTAGGTTAAAACATCAGTACTAGCTGTTTGAGGATCCCGTGTTGTCGTAACTCCATAAGCGAGGTTTGCTGCATAATTATAGATTTTCTGCTTGTGTATACCCCAATTTGGCCACATGTGTGCGTGTGTATCTACAAATCCAGGAGTTATAGTTTTACCACTCATATCCATTACTTCTGCTCCTGATGGTGCTGTAATATTAGTACCAACTTGAACGATTCGATTATTTTCAATCAAAACATCTCCACGTTCGATCACTTCATTACCATTTGCTGTAATGATACGTGCATTCTTTAAAAGAATAGTTCCTACGGGAATATCTTTTTCATAGGTAACTTCAATCGAAAGCTCTAAAGGCTGATATTTAGTGTCTTTTTTATCATCTTTTGATTTATCCTCAGTCTCTTCATCTGAATCTGTATCACCTTCTTCAGTGTCATTTTCATTAGCTTCTTCTTTCTTTTTCTCTTCTTCTATTTTTTTAGCCGCTTTTACACTGTCTTCAAAAATTTCAGCATCATCCAAATCATAGATAAAATGACCATTTCCAATTGACCAATGAACTTTGCTTGCATCCCAACTCCAAGTCGGAAATTGTCCGCCAATTTCAGTGAGTTTTTTTGAAGGAAATTGTGCATTTGAGGCGTTTGCGACTGAAATCGAAGGGGTATCTCCACCAGTAACTGGCACAGTTACTACGTAAACATCGTTATTGATTAATGCCATAGCTTGATCTCCGCTAGGCGCCATAGTAATCATGGAAGCACTTGATGGAGGATTGCTTTCTTTTGCGAATTCATCTTCAGGATGTAAGATATCCATTGGAGTTAAGAAATTGGGACTTTCCTTAATCTTTGTTTCAAGATCACCAAAAGGAGAGTATGTTGTAATACCAGTTATTTTAACATGACTTTTTTCATCAGTTCCATCCCATCGAAGAGAAACTAAGGTTCCTCCCATACTAAAATGAATTCGATCATTTTTATCTATAAAATGTGGATTTGATCGACCTTCAGAGGGAGCAATTAAATTAGAAACTCCTCCTTTTGAATTAATCCAAATTATATCAGAGCCTGAGCTTGGAGATCCAGGTCCAAATGCATCTTTATAGCTCTGTTCAGCTGCTTTATAAGCAACAATTCGATCTCCAGTTTTATTAAATACGGGAGATGTATAAATACCTCTTTCTGATGTTAGTTTTGTTGGATTTAGCCTTCTTGCATTTGGTTCCAAAGAATAAATAGCTCCACCCTCTCCTTCATCCCAAGTTACATAAGCTAGCTTCTTACCATCTGGAGACCATGCAGGCATGGCTTCAGTGATTGGTGTATTTGTTAAACGTTTAGGTTCTCCATCCGGAAGTTGTTGAACATAAAGATCATTAAGTACAGTAAAAGCTAACCAATTACCATCTGGGGATGGTACTACATCCCTAATTTGAGTAGCAATAACTTCTTTTTCATCGCTAATTGGATATTTGAAATGTACAGCAGGACCTAACTCTAGTTCAGTTTTAACTGTAAAAGGTATTTCTGTAGCATTTCCACCACTTATAGGAATTCTATTTAATTTCCCACCATAGAAAGCGATAATACTATTATTATCTGATGTGAATGACATTCCAGGTAGAACTCCTAAAGTTGCCTGAGATTCCATGTCATCTCTTTGAACTGGATATGCTAACCAACGTTCATCACCATTTTTTAAATTATGAAGAACAAGTCCTGTTTTGTCTTCAAAACGAGTTCCATATACAAGCCATTTACCATCACTAGAAGTAACAGGAGTAAAAGCTGAGCCATATCTTGAAGTGACAGTAGTTCGATCTCCAGTTTCACGATCATAACGACCTACCTGATACTGTGGGAACTGCGCATTATAATTCCATGATCCGTTACGTTGAGAAAAATAAATATATCGACCTTCGAATCCCACAACTGGATCTGTGGTTTTTAGGTTTTCAGGAGTTGATATTAAAGCAGTACCTCCACCACCATCTTTATGATACATCCATAGCTTAGCTACTCCCTTTCCTTTTGACCCAATTAGATAATCACCATCTGGAGTCCAATCCACAGCAAAATACCCATTCGATTTTCCACTAGTGACTTGAGTAACTTCAGAAGTATCTTCAAGATTTATGTAATAAATATTATCTGAACCATGAGCGTCAGATATATAGGCTAAAGACTTTCCGTCAGGACTGTACCTTGGTTTGGAGTCGAATGCCATTCCATCAGTTATTTGAATGGCTTCTCCACCAGAAATCGGGATTTCATAAATATCCCCCATGAAATCAAAAGCAATTTTAGAACCGTCTGGGCTAACGTCCACTGACATCCATGTCCCTTCATTACTTTCTATTTCTACAGTTCTACCGGGGTTCATGGGTAGATTTTTGCTCTTTTTATTGATTGTTACAGAATCAGAATCAGCTCTAGCGGTAATCATTCGATTAAAATCTTGTGCGGATATTGATGCAGAAAAAACAAAAA
Organism: uncultured Balneolaceae bacterium; assembly: GCA_963974345.1. Lineage (GTDB taxonomy): Bacteria > Bacteroidota > Rhodothermia > Balneolales > Balneolaceae > RHLJ01. The sequence goes on from CAXBBW010000001.1 coordinate 75,608, forward strand.
GCATCAAAAAAATAGCACACTTAATTATGTGTTTGCTATACATAAATAGTACCTCAGTTGTAGTAGTTTATTTAATTAATCAGGATGTAATGTAAGTAAAATCTCTTTAGGTACGAAGTTACAAAAGGTAACATGATTTACACTTTGATAGATTTTGTTTTATAATTAGAAAAGAACTGTTAGTCCAAGATTGTTACCATAGTTTCCTATCAACCTTCGGCTGAATTCAACATACATGAATCCAAAAATTTTAAAAGCTGCTATACCTAGTTCAGCTTGTGTTTCTGAATTTGAATAAGGAAGAAAAGGTTCTAATGATGCTTTTTCATCTATTACACCAATTGTAAAAAAGGTTGCCAAATGAATCCCACTTTTTTGAATAAAGTTGAATGGTGCTTTTCGAGTAATTGAACTGCCAAACTTATATTTAACCTTAATCAGTGATACACGGTAGCCAATTGGCTCTTTAAAACTGATGGTATTGAATGGTCGAACTCTTACGTAATCATCTAATACAAAGCCATTATAGCCAAATAGCCTTTGATTAGGTGTTCCAGAATCTGATGCTCCTGTTATAATTTCACTTTGAATAAAATGTGAACTAAAAACTGGAATGTTTAAGCTTAATCCAATTCTGTAGCGGTTATAATCGAAGTCACTACCCCAATTAGAAACTCCTTTTTCAAGCTTTCCATCAATAAGCCATCCAAAATCTCGAACGTTATAATCACGTAAAAACTGAGTTCTTAAATATTTTCTTGTATCGTGATGGAAGTGAATAGATACCCCTTTTAAGTTCCCATTCTGAGTAGGATAAACTGTGTCATTATTTGGATAAAGTAATGGATCAACTTCTCCGAAAAGAGAAAAATCGGTAGCACTATTTAAACTTGAATGTTCTTCATTTAAATAAAGAACACGAATAAATGATTCTATATCAAATCGATACCGCAACCCAAGCTGAGTACCTTTTCTTTGAAAATAATTATTTACGATACTACCGAAGAGTAACGAACTCATTGATTGTCTGAAATCGTAAAAATCTAAGGGTGTACGATTATATTCATAGTCTTGGTATTGAACTGTAATCTGATTTTGATAAGTAAATTCAGGTGCAAAGGCTGTTCCTGGGATATAATGATGTGCTTTAAATTTGTAACTGAGTTCTTTATTGGAAAAGCCATATCCACTAATTGCACGATATTCATAATCAGAGTGAATGGGAGTTCTTAATCCTAATCCCAAATAATGACCTTCTACCCTATTAAAATGATAAATATCACTCAGGTTTGTTAAATAGAAACGCTCTAATTGATAAGGCAACCTGAAAAAATTACTCATAACAGACATGCCTAACCTGAGAGTTCTGTTCTTCTCTGTATATGATTGAGCTTCAGATAGATAAATAGAGTTTTCATTTTTTGAATTGATTGAAAGTGAATCCCAAAAAACTGTTTTTCTCCTATGAGCATTGGGTGAAATTATACTCGTATTGAGTTCTAAGTCATTTGATTTTAAATCTGGTGGATTTATTGAATAGTTAATCCATTTCCATTCATCTTTATAAATAATAGGATTTGAAGTACCAAAGAAGCTTAACCGAGCTGAGAGCTTAGTTTCATCTGGAAGCCAAAACTCATCTATTTTATGATAAGTTTGCACATATCTTAGCTTAGAAATACTAAACAATCCATTACTCGTTGATGCGTATTCATTTAGAGTGACATCTATGCCTAAAATGGTCGATGTAAATTCATCATACCAAATTGAGCCATTAAATAGAGGTCTATTATTAAATTTTGGCTTAGCAGAAATTTTAATTGTCCCTTCTGGCCATGTAGAATCAGCTGGTGAGTCTGATAAGTAATAAAATCTACCTGCTCTTTTTGAAATTGGACCTACAACGGTAATATCTTCAGTAAGTACACTTAAAGGTACTAATTCCTGATTTAGGTTTAAAGGAGGGCCACCTGTAGAAAAGAAATCGTATTCACTAAAAAAGTTCTTACTTGCTCTGTTTGCTAATATGGTTTCAGTAAAACGCTCCGGTTTTAGAATATGCTTCACTTTAGTAAAACGTTCGGAAAACGCAGTAGCAGTAAATGAGTTCGTACTATTCTTTTGGGATTGATTTGATCCTAATATTGCTAGTTTATATATGTCTGCTGTATAAGTTTTTAATCCACTATTTAGTTTATTTCTATTAACAGCTAATTCTTGGACTTTACGAGTTACTCTATCAGCACTAATCACAATCTCGTCCATTAATAATAAGTCAGGAGCTAGATTTACATTAACTACGATTGTTTCATTTGGACGAACTATTACTGTAATAAGAGTATCAATATATGATAGGCTACTAAAACGAACGGCAAAACTTCCAGGATTTAAAGAAATGCTATAAACTCCATCATCATTAGAATACGTACCAGATAATGTTCCTTCCTTAACAATATTTGCAAGTGGTATTGTTTCTCCAGTTGTTGCATCATAAACTGTACCTGTAAGAATCCCCTTTTGTGCTAAAATAGTCTGTTGAAATCCAGATAGCATAAAAATGATGAATACTAAACGCAGCAGATTGTTTGCGTACTTAGAATAAGTAGATGTCTCCTGATCTGTCTTAATTTTTCTAGGTATTAAGGTTCTAGCCTGTTATGGGCTTGATATTTTATTGTACTCCGGGCTCTAATAAGCGAATGGATTTATCATTAGCATTTATCGTTGCCTGAATACCCACCGGAAGTGTGATGTTTTTTTCTTGATGGCTTATCATAGCTCCATAGAATGCGGGAATATCTAATAAAGAAATATGATCATCAAATACTTCTTTCAAAGTAAGACTGTTTTCCCCCCCCGAACAATCTGTACATTTACCAAATACTAATCCATTAATTTTACTTAGAATACCTGAAAGTTTAAGCTGAGTAAGCATTCTATCTACTCTGTATACATCTTCCCCTATATCTTCTAAAAACAATATTGCACCATCAAAATCAGGTAAATAATCAGAGCCAATTAGTGAAGTAAGAACGGTGAGGTTTCCTCCTAAAAGTTTACCTGATGCTACACCAGAATGTATCACAAAACTATCTTCTTGATCATCTGGTATATGAAATTCAGCATTCTTAGCATTTATTAAAACTTCATCCCATGAATTAAGAGTAAATTCATTCCAATCTGACTTTCCAACAGGACCGTGAAAAGTTACTAATCCTGTTTTTTTATTAATTGCCATGTGCAAAGACGTGATATCACTAAAGCCAATTAAAGGTTTTGGATTCGATTTAATCACATTAAAATCAATAAAAGGAAGTATTCGGTTACACCCCCAACCTCCTCTTACACAAAGAATTGCTTCAACCTCCTCGTCAGAAAACATATCAATGAGATCTTGAGCTCTGTCTACATCCTTACCTGCTAAATACCCATTACTGTCTTTAACATGTTTTCCTAGCTTTAACTTATAGCCCAATTTTTCAAGGTTAGAAACCATGGTATCAAATTGATCGGGATTATAAATTGGACTTGCTGGTGCTACTAGGCCAAGTGTAGCTCCTTTTTTAATTCGTTTTGGCTTAATTAAAGTTGAGTTATTAATTAAATTACCATCGAAGCTTTTAAACAAACCTGAAGTTATACCCAGACCTGTTAACGATAAAAAGTTTTTTCTTGAAATACTCATGATGTAATCTATTTTGTGTTCTTTTTATATAATGATTCTTCAAGAATAATATCCAATACCTTTTTTGGTAGGAGTTCTAACAATTGATCTTGAGAATTAATAAGCTCCTTTATCTTAGAAGAAGAAACATTAATTGGAGTATGTTCTACAAAAGTTGTTCTTTCTAAGATATATTTTTCTACCTCAAAATGATTCGCCCCTGGTCTTTGAGCAACTAATAATGGAACTTCTTTAATTAGTTCTCCGTGATGTTTCCAGGTATGGAATTTAGAAAGGCTATCTTCACCCATACAAAAAAAGAATGTCACTTCTGGATGTAATTCTTTTAAATGCTTGACTGTATTAAATGAAAATGAAGGTTTAGGTAGCTCATTTTCTATAGTCATTATGCTAAGATTTTCAACTTCAGAAAAAGCTACCTCTAACATTTCATGCCGAATCGAATAAGAAACATGCTCTTCACCTTTTTTGTGAGGTGGAAAAGGGGTAAGAAGTACCCACAGTTGATCAATTATTTCAGATTGAAGGAAAGAATGGGCAATTGACACATGTCCTTTATGGACCGGATCAAATGTCCCACCAAATAATCCAATCCTTCTACTCATTAATTGCTTCCTAAGCTATCGCCTGAAGATGGAGGATCGAGTTTGGAAATTTTTTCGGTAGCCTCAAGATATAATGCCTCAACTTTTTCCCTGTTTTCGCTTTGTGGAAATAATTGGATAAATTTTTCGTAGCTACTTACTGCCATACTGTACCGTTCAAGTTGTTTAGAATCAATACTTCGATCAGCGTAAGTAATAAAAGTTTCTATCTGCTTGATTAAAGCTCGTTCTGCCCAAATAGATTCAGGGTATTTATCGATAGTTTGATCATAATAAATAGTAGCAGCTAAAAAGCGATCGGTTCTGAGATAGAATTCAGCAGATTCATAATTCTTTCTAGCAAGTTTATTTCTCAACTCATCAATTTTGGAAGCAGACTCTAATACGAACTCAGAATTTGGATACTTAGTATTAAAAAGCTGGAATAACTCAATGGCTCTTCCTGTTGCACTTTGATCTAATCGATATCTAGGACTTTGTTGGTAGTAACAAAGAGCTCGTTTATATTCTACTTCCTCTCTTTTTGGATTTCTTGGGTAATAACTTATATAGCGCTCATATTCAGAAGCAGCAAGGATGTACTGCTTATCGTTATAGTAACTCTCAGCAAGAAAAAATTGAGCGTCTTCTGCGAAAGTAGTACCTCTACCAACTCTAGTCACCAAATTAAATCCATAAGCAGCATCTCCGTATTTACCTTTTTCAAAAAGTGCCACAGATTTATCATAGGCAACTTCAATAGGTTCACCAGGACGGACAAGGTCTTTATTCTTGCAAGCAGTAAAAAGCATTATTGTTGAAAATAATGCAATGGACAAATATCTCATTTTATAAGGTCTAATTTCTTTAGTGATCACGATATCGTAAAAATGTAAGTAATTTTTTTAGTTCTTCTTTGTAATTCGATGCTGGAAAGTGCTCTAGTAATTCAAAAGCTTTTTTATATCTGCGTTCAATTTCACTAGCAACATCTTCAATAATTTTTAAATCCTTCATTAAGGTCAACACATGTTCTACTGACTCTTTTGTAGGATTCTTATTTAATAACGTTTCTTTTATTAAAGCTTTTTCGTCTTTGTTTGCTCGTTCTAACGCAAGTATAGTAAGATATGTTTTCTTTCCCTCAAAAATATCTCCACCTGCTCTTTTTCCAAACTTTTCAGGGTCAGCGATAGCATCTAAAAGATCATCCTGAATTTGAAAGGCAATACCCATCTCATTACCAATGAGTGCTAATTCTTCTCTTTGCGTTGAGGTTGAATGTGCCACGATAGCTCCCATTTCAAGAGAAGCACTAAGTAAGGCTGCCGTTTTACCAGAAATCATCTCAATGTATTCATTAAGTTCTACATCTTCACGATCAACAAACTCCATATCCAAAGCCTGACCTTCACAAACAGTAACGGTTGCTTTCAGAAATACATCATATAAAGCCGAAAATTCTTGCTTTGTGTATTCTTCATTGTGGCCATAAAAAGCTAGCTGTTGCATGGCTCCAGCAAACATAACATCGCCAGAAAGAATCGCTACATTTTCGTCCCATTTTTTAAACACACTTGGTTTACCGCGCCTGGTATCGGCTGAATCCATAATATCATCATGTACAAGAGTGAAATTATGTAGAATTTCTACAGCTAATGCAGCTGAAATAGAGTCTTGGGAATTACCCTTACACATACCACAAGCAAACATAGTAAGAACTGGACGAATTCTCTTCCCACCTGCTGTTAACGCATACTCAAAAGGCTTATATAGCGTAACTGGATGATCGGGAAGATTAAGATTAGCTAGCGCTGTTTCTATCTCTGAATAAAATTGTTTTTGTAAATCCGTAGTGCTCAAATCAAATCTGTAGAATTAACTTATCAAGATAAGAAATATGATAGAGCTTTATCAGCATGATTTAGGTAAAATATGAGATGAATTTAATTCTGAAACTGAGCTACAACCTAATAAAGTAAGGATTATCAATAAGTCGTTTTTCCAACCATCAAACAAAAGCTGAACGCCTTCCAAACCGTTTTCAGATATGGCCTTAATGATAGGTTGAGCTGAAGCCGTAAAAGTACTTCCTAGGCATAAAGCTTTGGCAATATCATGCGCAGAACGTATTCCGCCAGATGCAATTAATTCGAAACTCCTCTCCCACTGAAGTGAACTTATCTGCGTTAGACATTCTACTGTAGGAATTCCCCAATTATCGAAATTATGGCTCGGAGATTTGTTGGAAGAGCGATAGTTCTCAACCTTAGCCCAACTTGTACCACCAGCTCCGGATACATCTAAAACTTCAACACCAACATTTAATAATCTTTTTGCCACATATTTAGAAATTCCAGCTCCAGTTTCTTTTACAATTACAGGAACCGAGACATCTTTAACTAACTGTTCAATCCCATTTAGAACTCCTCTGAAATTTCGGTCGCCTTCGGGTTGCATTATTTCTTGAAGTGGATTTAAATGCACAATTACTGCATCTGCTTCAATACTATGTATAAGATTCTTCAATTTGTCTTTTGAGAATCCTTCAATTAATTGAACACCTCCAATATTTGCACTTATAAACGCTTTTGGTGCTTTTTCTCGAACTATAGAGAACGTTTTAGTAAGCGTTTTATCTTCTAACATTGCGCGTTGACTTCCCACTCCAAACGGAAGGTTATTGATTTCACAAAATTCGGCAATTATTGCATTTACCGGCCCAGCATCAGCATATCCACCAGTCATTGATGAAATAAACAAAGGAAAAGAAAAGCTTCTTCCAAGAAATATAGCTTCTGTGGAAACTTCGTCTAAATTAACTTCAGGAAGTGCATTGTGGTTAAAATAGAATTGATCAAATCCTGATGATTGTGTGTATTGAGTCCCCTCAGTTACGGTTAGCTCAACATGATCTTTTTTTCTTTGTCGGATATCTGCCATGAGAGGAAGTTCCAAATTCCAAGTATCAAATACCAACGTTTTATCAGCTCGTCATTCTGATCCGTCAGTTGACGGAGAAGAACCTAACCGAATATCCAACAAGATCCCTCGAAAGTATCCTCAGGATGACTTTGGTAGAGTATCAAGGCAAGTAAGAGCCACTATTCACATGGAAAGTCTGTCCCGTAGCATGTTTAAGTTTTCCCTCAGCAAGGAAAAGCACCAGATTGGCAAACTCTTCAGTTGGGGCAATGGTATCCAAGAATAAACCTTGAGTTAGATATTCAGCTCCATACACTTCTATAGATTCTCTAGCCATATCGGTATCTACAAAACCTGGAGCGATAGAATAGGCTGTGATTCCATCTTTACCGAAGCTACGTGCGATACTTTTAGTTAAACCAATCATTCCTGCTTTGCTGGCCGCATAAGAAGCATATTCCTGAGTATCGCCTCGCTGACCTGCACGACTTGAGATATTGATGATCCTTCCTTCTATTCCTCGTTCTTTCCAAGCGTTAATCGCCCATTTACATAGTAATGCAGTAGAACGAAGATTTACTTGCATGGTTTTGTCCCAGTTATCCAACCATTCTTTATCGGAAATAGTGAAATCTGCATCTTTAAACATTCCCGCGTTGTTTATTAATATCTCTGGGATTTCTTCGGCTTCGAATAGTTCTTTGAGCTTGACAACATCTTCAGGTTTTGAAAGGTCACAAGCAATGTGTTGGTATTTGTTATTTGTTGAATCTTTAATTGGTGATCTTGAGGTTCCTACAACCTGATGACTATTTATTAATAGCGAATCTTTAATTGCCTTTCCTATTCCGCGGGACGAGCCTGTAAGTAATACCTTCATCCTATATTTTCTAATTTGTCTGTTAACTTTGTTGAATATGAGTCCTACAATATTCAGATACAAATAACTTACTTAGATAAAGTCATTCAGAGCGAAAGGGAAGAATCTGCACAATTAATGAGCGGTGAAGATTCTTAACCTCGTTCAGTAGCTCTGCTGCATAATACCTACCTAGAATCTCCAGCTTCTACTAAAAGGGATCAGAGCGTCCGAAAAAAATTCAAAGGATACCTTCCTACCTAGATTTAAGCGAGATGCTTGACGAAGCTAAAAAAAAATACAAGAAGACCACTTCGCTTTGCTCGTGAATGGAAATAGGACTAATGAATCTACCCTTTCCAAACAGGTACGAAGCTACAAGCTTCGCCGTACATAATCTTTTTAGCTGATCCCATTAATTGATTGGTAGCCAATAGGTAAATTGAATCAGGTACATGAATATCTCCACATCCTTTTAGCAGTACAAACTTATTTTGGTACTGACTCCAATCATAGAATTCTATATTTCGTCTGTAAAGTTCATGGGTAACTTCTTTAGCAGATAAGTGAAATACTTCTTTTGCGAATTGATTGGCATGAGTTGTAATTAACATCCAAGCCCAGGGAGCAACAATGGCATCGGTTGAACAGAATACAGATAGATATTTCCCTTTGTATTGCGACCAGTCGTGGTTTTCAAGATGAGTCCTGAAATCATTCTCCTTTAACATCAAGCCCAAGTGCAGAAAGTCTTTAATATCCAGCTCAACAATTGGTGTGGAATCATGAAAAAGCTTAGCTAGATCTATGGTGATAAGCTTTTGGTTTGCTTTTACTTTATTTATGATGGGTTCTGTCATCTAATTTATTTTTAGTTTGTCCCTCATTGGAGAGGGACAGAATCAAAACTTGTTTTGGTTCAGGGAGAGGACAGAATGGCTATGTACTTACTGCCTTGAGTATGTCTTCCTCTGATTCTCCGCTTTCGGTGAATCGGTCTCCCTCCAAAGGGAGACACTTTCTTCTTTAAAAACTAAATACTAAAACTTTCCCCGCAAGAGCAAGTACGGCTAGCATTTGGGTTATGGAAATGAAAGCCTTGACCTTCTAATCCATCGGTATAATCGAGCTCAGTTCCTGCTAAATAAAGAAAGCTTCGCATATCTACGAGAACTTTCATTCCATTTAGTTCAAACACTTGATCTTGCTCACTCGGCTTTTCATCAGTTGCAAAATCTAGATTATAAGTCAGACCAGAACATCCCCCACTAACCACTCCTACTTTAAGGAATGAATCTTTAGATATTCCTTTCTCAGATCGAATTTCGTCGATTCTTTGAAAAGCCCGTTCACTAATAGTGATCTCACTCATTGGTTTAAACTGAAATTACCTGAATTTCTGGATCAATACGTTTTACCATGCTTTCGATAGCATATAAGGTACCTGAAGAGGCTGTAGGACACGTTCCACACGCCCCTTGATAATGAACTTTTAAACGGTTGCTTTCTAGTCCCAGAACTTTCAGTCCACCACCATCAGCCAATAAATAAGGTCTAACTTGTTCGTCTAGCATACGATTGATTTCATGAAGCCGTGGATCATCAGACTCAGCAGCTTCCTTACTTACATGGACCTCAGAATCGTCTTCATCAAAAATCTGCGCTTCTGCTTCACGGATTGGAGGAGCTAGCTTACGAAGTAATTCTGACCATACCGCAGAGCCATCTTGAGTTACTGTGATGTATTTATCTACATAATAGACATTAATTACACTATCAATTGCGAATAGCGCTGAAGCAAGGATATCTCCTTCCGCTTCCATACTGTTTTCGAACGAACGTGTGGTTCCATTTGTAAGAGGTTCATCCAATACAAAACGCATTGCGTCTGGGTTTGGCGTACGTTCTATTTCTTTAATTTTAGCCATTTATTTCTCCTTTTTATCCAAAAAATTCTTTTGTGTATTCAATGCCTTCAACTAAACGATCAATATCGTCTTCGTTATTATAAAACGAAATGGAAGCTCTAAGTGTGCCAGGAATTCTAAAATGATCCATTACAGGTTGCGCACAATGATGTCCAGTTCGAACAGCAATACCTTCTTTATCAAGAATTGTACCCGCATCTGTAGGATGAATTCCATCCAATAAAAAAGAAATTACAGAAGCTTTATTATCAGCGGTTCCAATAATATTAAGTCCATCAATAGAAGAAAGCTTTTTAGTAGCATATTCAACTAACTCAGCTTCTCTTTCAGCGATATGTTCAATTCCAATCGTATTTATAAAGTCGATTGCAGCTGCAAAGCCAACTCCAGCTGAAATTGGAGGAGTTCCGGCTTCAAATTTATGTGGAAGATCATTCCATGTAGTTTTTGCAAAAGTAACCTTATCAATCATATCTCCACCACCACGATATGGGGGCATAGCTTCGAGCATTTCTTTTTTTCCGTATAAAATACCAAAGCCTGTTGGACCACATATTTTATGCGCCGAAAAAGCGTAAAAATCTACCTCTAAGGCTTGAACATCTACTCTTGAATGAGGAATTGCTTGCGCTCCATCAACTAAAACCGGAATTCCTTTAGCATGTGATGCTTCAATAATTTCTTTAATGGGATTAATTGTCCCAAGTGCATTAGAAACATGAATAACAGCGACTATTTTAGTTTTATCTGAAAGAAGCTCATAGAACTTCTCCATTATCAACTCGCCGTTTTCATCCATTGGGATGACTTTAAGTGTCGCTCCAGTTTGTTCACCAATCAATTGCCAAGGAACAATATTGGCGTGATGTTCCATCTCAGTAACAAGAATCTCGTCACCTTCTTTTAAATGGGTTCTTCCATAAGAACTTGCCACTAGATTAATGGAGTCAGTAGTTCCCGTTGTATAAATAATCTCTTCTAAATGCTTAGCATTGATGAAAGTTCGAACTTTCTCACGGGTAGATTCAAATGCGTCGGTGGCTTTCTGACTTAAAGTATGAATGCCACGATGAACATTTGCATGTTCAGTAGAGTGATATTTATTTATGCGATCAATTACTGATTGTGGCATTTGACTAGAAGCACCACTATCCAGATATACCAATTTTTTTCCGTTAACCTCTTGGTTAAGAACAGGAAACTGAGATCGAATTTCTTCCCAGTTAATCTTAGTTGGTATGTCTGTTTTAGTTTGATTCATTATTTAAACGTGAAGGTTCTACTCCTTAAGTATACTCCCTTTGATTCTCCGTAAGCGGATAAACTGCCTACCTCCTCTGGGGGACAATTTTCGATATTAATTACTTATCATCTCTATTTGTGTATTGAATCACTTCTTTTAATAGAAGCTTTTCAACAGATTCTACTGCCATGCTTTCAACACTTTCGAGTGCAAAAGCGTAAACAAGTAACTCACGCGATTTTTGCTCTGTTAATCCACGACTTTGAAGGTAAAAAACCTCTTCATCTTGTAACTGACCAATTGTTGCACCGTGTGAACACAATACGTCATCTGCAAAAATTTCAAGTTGAGGCTTTGTGTTTACTTTACCTTCATCAGAAATCAACAGGTTTCTATTTTCCTGAAAGGAGTCAATCTTTTGAGCATCTTTTGCTACAAAAATCTTTCCGTTAAAAATAGAATGTGCTTTATCATTAACTACTACTTTATGTAGTTGATGGCTCTTTCCATAAGGAAAACGATGATCCATAATAGAGTGAGTATCAGCGATTTGCTCACCATCAATCAACACCAATCCATCAACAGTGAAATCCACTTCTTCAGCATTCTGAATTACACGAGGATCGTTTCTAAACAGCTTTGCGCCCAAACAAATGGTATAAGAATGATACTCAGCATTTTTATCTAGCATCGCGATAGGACGAGAAACGTGTGATGCCTGCTTTGAATCTCTTTGAATTCGTGCATGATGAACATTTGAACCTGTAAACATCTTAAATTCTGTGACAGGAACATTTAAGTACACATTATCAGCTAAACCAATATGCTCTTCGATAATGGTAGACTTTGAGAACATCTCCCCTACATAAAGTAACCTTGGCGTTGCATAAAAAGGTTTTTCAGCATCAGTAAAGACATTTAGTATATGAATTGGAGCTTTTATTACGGTTTCTTCAGGTACGTAAATAAATGTTCCATCAGAAAATGCCGCATCGTTAAAAGGTGCGAATACATCGTCATCGTAATTAGTTATAGTTCCTAAATAAGTTTTAACTGAATCGTGATCTGTACTTCCAGCAAGATTACCCACAACTACACCATTTGGGAGTCCTTCTATTGAAGATAATTTTTCATTATAGATTCCATTCACAAAAACCAATCTGGTGTTTAGCGCTTCAGGTAAATAGTGGTCTGATATATCACCAACTTCAGATACCCCTGCTTCTTCAACAGATACAAACTTATTTTTGGTAATTGATTTGAGATCAATAAATCTCCAATCCTCATCTTTACGAGTCGGGAAAGCTGTTTCTTCGAGCGAAACTCTTCCACGTTCATTTATTGCTCTAATTGAAATAGAAGTTCCTTTTGGTTCAACCTCTCCTCCAATGTACGATAGCAGTGTTTCTTTTTGTAATACTTCACTCATTACTGAGCTCCGTTTAGTGCTAGTTCCTTTTGCATTTCGTCATAACCATTCGCTTCTAACTCAACGGCTAACTCAATTCCACCAGACTTAATAATTTTACCGGCCATCATAACATGCACAAAATCAGGCTTAATGTAATTAAGTAGACGCTGATAATGAGTAATTAGCACAATAGCGTTGTCTTTATTTGCAATTTTGTTCACACCTTCTGAAACAACTTTAAGTGCATCAATATCTAAACCAGAATCAGTCTCATCTAAAAATGAAAGTACCGGATTTAAAACTGCCATTTGGAAGATTTCATTTTTCTTTTTCTCTCCACCAGAAAATCCTGTATTGATAGAACGACTCAAGAATTCATCCTTCATATCAATGATTTCTAGCTTAGTTTCTAGATAATCTTCAAATTCAAGTGGATCTAGTTCGTCACGGTCGTTAGCTCGAGCAATAGTATTATAAGCTTCTCGAAGAAGCGTTTTATTAGTAATACCTGGTACTTCAACAGGATATTGGAATGCTAAGAAGAGACCTAAATGCGCTCGTTCGTCTGCATCCATTTCAGTAATATCTTCACCATTAAAAAGGATTTCTCCTTCGGTTACTTCATACTCTGGGTGACCAGAAACTACTTTTGAAAGGGTGCTTTTACCACTTCCATTTGGCCCCATGATTGCATGAATTTCACCAGCATTAATTTTTAGGTTAACGCCTTTTAAAATATGTATGTCTTCGCCTTCAACTTTGGCGTGTAGGTTTTTGATTTCTAACACTATTCGTCTTTTTTATCTTTGTTTGTTTTCTAATTTCTTTTTTCAAAAGTCATTCTGAGCGAAAGCGAAGAACCTGCACAGTTAAATAATTTTGCAGATCCTTCGGAAGTATCCTCAGGATGACTAATAGGTAATTATTTACCCAACACTTCCTTCCAATTTTACATCCAGTAATTTGTTTGCCTCAACAGCAAATTCTAGAGGCAATTCTTTAAGTACATCTTTAACAAATCCATTGATAATCATTGAAATAGCATCTTGTTCGCTGATGCCTCGTTGCATCAGATAGAAAATTTGCTCTTCTCCAACTCTGGATGTAGTCGCTTCATGCTCTACACTACTTGATGAGTTCTCAGAAGAAATGTATGGGAACGTATGAGCTCCGCATTCTTGTCCGATTAACATCGAGTCACAAACCGAATAATTCTTTGACCCATGAGCCTTCTTACCAATTTTAACTTCGCCTCGGTAACTATTATTAGATTTACCAGCAGAAATTCCTTTCGAAATAATAGTACTCTTTGTATTTCGCCCAAGGTGAATCATTTTAGTACCGGTATCTGCCTGCTGCATTTTAGTTGTAACAGCTACAGAGTAAAACTCACCGATTGAATTATCTCCTTGAAGAATCACGCTTGGATATTTCAACGTAACAGCAGAACCTGTTTCTAATTGAGTCCAAGAAATTTTGGAGTTATTACCTTTACAAATACCTCTTTTCGTAACAAAATTATAGATACCGCCTTTACCGTTTTCATCACCAGAATACCAGTTTTGAATGGTAGAATATTTGATATCAGCATTGTCTAATGCTACAAGTTCAACTACTGCAGCATGAAGTTGATTCTCATCATACATTGGAGCTGTACAGCCTTCTAGGTAACTAACACTGGCCCCTTCTTCAGCAACAATCAATGTTCTTTCAAACTGACCCGAATTCATATTGTTTATTCGAAAGTAGGTTGATAGCTCCATCGGGCATTTTGTATTTTTTGGGATATAACAAAACGATCCGTCCGAAAATACTGCTGAATTTAAAGCTGCGTAAAAATTATCCCGAACTGGAACTACAGAAGCTAGATACTTCTTAACCAATTCTGGGTGTTCTTTAATCGCCTCAGAAATAGAGCAAAAGATTACTCCCGCTTCAGCCAGCTTTTCTTTGAATGAGGTGAAAATAGAAACACTATCAAAAACAGCATCTACAGCAACATTAGAAAGCATTTTCTGTTCTTCTAATGGAATACCTAACTTTTCATATGTTTCACGGATATTTGGATCAACATCATCCATACTATCCAATTGAGGCTTTTTCTTCGGAGCTGAATAGTAAAGTAAGTTCTCGAAATCAGGAACATTATAGGTAGCATTAAACCAAGTTGGTTCTTCCATTTCTTTCCAAGCATGATATGCTTTAACACGGAAGTCTGTCATCCATTCTGGTTCACCTTTTATTAATGAAAGATGCCTGACAATTTCTTCACTTATTCCTTTTGGAAAATCTTCGTACTCAACATCAGTGGTGAATCCATACTTGTATTCCTCACCAATCATTGATTCCAAAGCTTTTACTTCATCGCTTAATTCTTCACTCATTAATGTTGATTTATGTGTGCGTTTTATTCACTAGAGTAAACCGTCTTTAATACTGCTTCGTTCAACGGTTTACACGCTTATTTAGATTCCGTCCAAATATACAAAATATCCCTTTCAGAACTAAATGAGATATGATTGAGAATGTTTATTGGTGAGATAGATTAAAAGCTTATTAAAAGTACAGGTATTTTAGGAATTGCTTGTACTTTAATACTCTGTTATGGAATGCTTACTTCTAAAATTTTACTATTTGAAGATGGGTTAATTTCTATTTCTTTAAGAGCATTTGGTACTAAAATAGAATCCCCAAGTTGATAAGATATGGAGCCTCCTTCAAAATTGAGTTCCCCCTCTCCTTCTAGACACATCAAAATAATGCAAGAATCTAAATTAGCATAGTATCTTTTCAGTGCTGTATCCACTAATAAACGATTGGTTGTAAAATATTCACTTCGACCTATTTCAGCTTCTTTAGCGCTTTGATTGTAAGGAGTTTTATACTCATCGTAGAAATTATAGTCGATAGCATCAATAGCTTCTTCAACATGTAATTCTCGCCCAACACCGTTTTCATCTACACGATCAAAATCATAAATACGATAGGTGATATCAGAGGTTTGTTGAATTTCTGCAATCAGTAACCCCTTTCCAATTGTGTGTACTCGTCCAGCCGGAAGAAAGAACACATCATCATTTTTTACATCTTCTCTGTTTAGAATATCAATGAGTTTTCCTGCTTCAAAGACTTCTAAATACTCTTCTTTGCTGGTTTGTTTATTAAAACCTGAAATCAATGTAGCGCCTTTTTCTGCATCAACGACATACCACATTTCCGTTTTCCCGAATGAATTATGTCGTTTCATGCCAAGTTCATCGTCGGGGTGGACTTGAATGGAAAGATCATCATTGGCATCTATAAATTTGATGAGAAGAGGGAATTTAGTACCAAATTTTTGATACACCTTCTCCCCAATCAAATCTCCTTTAAATTCCTCGATCAGTTCTACAAGACTTTTTCCCTTTAAACTTCCATCTGAAACTATAGAGATATCTCCCTCTACTCCTGAAATTTCCCAGCTTTCACCACAAATAGAAGAACTACCAATTGGTTTATCAAGTACAGTACCTAACCTTTCTCCGCCCCAGATTTTGTCTTTTAGAATGGGAGTAAATTTTAAAGGGTATAAATTCATTTTTTATGCTCTAGTCATCTGTGGATAATTTCGAAGAATCCACAAAAATAGTTAATTGTGCAGATTCTACGCTTTCGCTTAGAATGACATTAAATTATTAATTAAATATTTAACTCATCAAAGCTGCTACACAGCTCGTATTTACAATATCTTCCCAACTGCATCCACGGGATAAATCCATCATAGGTTTTGCAAGACCTTGAATGATAGGACCTGTTGCTGAAGCACCTGCAAGTCGTTCGGTTATTTTGTACCCGATGTTTCCAGCATCAAGATTTGGGAAGATATACACATTAGCTTTTCCTGCGACCTCAGAATCTGGCGCCTTTTTCTTTCCGATAGAATCTACATAAGCGGCATCAAACTGAAGACTGCCATCAATTTTTAACAATGGATTTTTTTCTTTGGCGAGTTCAAGGGCTTCCTCTACTAAGTCAACACGTTCGTGTCGCGCGCTTCCTTTAGTTGCAAAAGATAATAGAGCAACTTTGGGTTCTTCTCCGGTTAAAGCTAAATGTGAAACAGCTGAATCAATTGCAATTGTAGCAAGTTGATCTGATGTTGGATAAGGAACTACCGCACAATCACCATAAGAGAAAACCTTACCGTCATCAAAACTCATTAAAAAGATGCTGGAAACTACATTAGAACCTTGTTTTAACCCAATGGTTTGAATTGCAGCACGGAGCACATCTCCAGTTGTTGAAATTGATCCTGCTACACAACCGTCAGCATCGTCTTCTGCAACCATCGAAGCAGCAAAAAACAACGGATCTTTAACAATCTCTTTAGCTTGTTCTTCGGTTAATCCTTTATGCTTTCTCTTTTCATAGAATGCAATGGCATACTTTTCAAGATTATTACTTGTAATAGGATCAATAACTTGAATAGAATCTGAAACGAAACCAATATTCTCATTATGGATCAACACCACGTTACAGAGACCTTCTTGGCTAAGAAAATGCGCCGCTTTTAAAACGCGCTCATCAGATGATCTTGGGAGAACTATAGTTTTTAATGATTTTGATGCTTTATTTCGTATTTGATCGAGGATATTCATTTGTCAAATTAATAAGAGAATTGAGATGGTTGCTAGTAGTATTCCCAGTTTTTGTAACGTTGATAGTTCATCTTTCCAAACCAAGAAACCAATTATAGAACCTAGCACAACATTAGAAACATTGGTAAGAGAAAACACTATCGAACCTTCCGTTTCTTGGAGTGCTAAAAGTAAGAAAAATGATGAGTAAAGGTTAGCAACTCCTATTATTATTCCATAAAAAATCTCTTTCTTTGAAAAGTTCAACTCTTTTTTGGTGAACAAATATACACTCCCAATTATAAAAGATGAGAAAAAGATTAAACCAAGAAATCCATATTCTGGAATATGAGTACTGTACTCTCTCTGAAAAACTTTAAGAGAAGCATCTGCGATTCCAGTCATTAGAAATAAAAGAATCGGATAAATAGAATCTCTTATGTCTTTTAGCCTCGTTGAATTGGTTTTTGGAACCATCAAATATAGAGCAACAAAGACCAGGACTATACCTACATATTTAAATTGATGTATGGTTTCTCCATAAACAAAAAGACTAACTCCAATTGGAATAACCAACGACATCCGCATTGCAGATATGCTAATTCCCATTCCAATTCTGTTAAGCGATTCACTATAAATGAAAAGATTGGCAATAAAAATTGTTCCTAAGACAATCGTAAAAATGAGAAGCATGGGTTCAGAAAAAACGCATTGAGTAAACTCATTTCTTGATATTGTTAAACTTATAAGAAAAGCCACGAGATAGTTGATTACCAGCACATTTATAAGTCTTGCACTTCCCTTGTTAGAAAGCTTTATGAAATGAGCAATTGTTAATGAACAAACTACACTGAGGGCTATATAAATTAGACCCATTACTCAACTAGACTTATGCCCGTATCTCCAAAAAAGATGACGTTTTGAGGTTGATTATGAAGCCTTCTAGAAGTGTAATCAACATTTCTTTGCAAATGATTTATTATTCCAGAAATGCTTGTTTGCTTGTTTTTGAAGGCTTCAGCTAAGAAATAAGTAAAAATACTGTGCCTTTTTTGATCCCCACCTGATACTGAATAATCTCTTGAACGTTGATTTTCAGTTGATCCAAAAATTATGACGGAGTTAGGATTGTTCTCAATTACTTTCGATGATATTAATTCAAGCAACTCACTATTACCTTTATTATCGATAAAGTCTAAATCTGCGAATATTACAACCTGTTCAACAGGTAAATTTGAAATACTTACTAACAATGAATTCAAATTAAATAAGTCGTTTTGATCTTCCTGTTCTGTAGGTATTAAACCTAGTTCTCCTGATTCTGTAGTAGTTACATAACCAGATAGATATACAACAATACGTTTTTGAGGACTACGTAATTTATTCGCTAGCCTATTATAGGCAAGATTTAGTTGTTGTTGAGAACTAATATTTAATGCTTTAGAAATATTACCTTCAGGAATATTGAATCCTTTTTCTAGGTATTCTTCTATCAAAAGTGCGTCTCTTGAAGCATATGTTCGTTCAGAGTATCCACTTTGATACTCACCATTTGTTAGTATGAAAGCAAATGAATCGTTGTTATTAACAGTAGTTAAACTTGAGATATTATTTTCAACATCTACATTCCCGAAAGGAATATTAGGAATGGCGATTATAGAAAGCTGAGAAGCAAACTCTGATGGTCTCCAAATTGGATTAGCATCATTTTTTGAAATCCAAGTTTCAGAAATTCCATATAATACTTTGTACCAAAGGCTATCTTCAGAAACTAGCTTCATCTGACTACCTAAAGCAAGATCAGTGAGTATATTCTTAGAATCAAATTTTGGTTCGTCTCTAAGAGCTGTAACCTGAGACGAAATAACAATAAATCGTTCGAATATATTGATTAAAGGTATTCTTTCTTTATACACCTTTTCGTTGTAATAAAGCTGAAGCTCAATAACATCACTACTATCGTATTCAAAAAATTCTGGATTTAATAATTCAAGTAAATTAACGGAATACAATGAATTAACAGGCTTTACTTCTTGAGCTTCTATTATCAAATTACCTTTATTAAAAATTGCTACGCTCACTCTATCATCAGGTTCCGGAATTGTTGTAACAATCTCCGTTTCTTCAATCTTACCCGTCTTTCTTAATAACCTCGTTTCCCCTGTTGGTGTAGGTACTCCAACAGGCTTCATATTAAGAATTGAAGCAATTGTTACGAATCCAGCAGTACCTAAAAGTGTATTTTTACTAGTATTGGTTTCACTTACTGTAAGTGCTGCTGTTGAAGCAATTCCAGCTCCAATTAGACCAAAAAAAACAGATCTAAAAGTAGGTCGATAACGTTGTATATATCTGTCTGTTTTTACCCTTTGTGCATACTCAAAAGTATTTTCAGATTTGAGTTGGAAATTAACAATTGGTGATTTTGGTGATGTTGTTCCGATTCTTTCTAAAAATTTATTCGCATTTAAAAGACTGAAATCATTGCGATCAGTTTCGTACTGATTTTCAACTACCCATTTAGAGCTTGAACAAGCACTATTAATGAGCATTAAAAATGCTAAAAATAAGAGTATTAAATTCGAATTCATTAAGCCCAAGGAGTTTGTTTTGAGGCTAATGCTATCTTTGCTGAATCGATAGCAATTACGAGTTCTTCATTAGTTGGGATAACGTAAATTTCTGTTTTTGAGTCTGTTGAACTAATTTTTTTATCCTCTGGAATATTTGAATTTAACGTATCATCAACAATAATCCCCATATTATCCATTTCTTTTAATATCTGAGCTCGAATTTGAGGAGCATTTTCACCAATTCCTCCAGTAAATACGATTGCATCAACACCATTTAAAGATGCAATATACGAGCCTATATACTTTTTGGCTCGATAACAAAAAACATCAATTGCCTCTTTACATCTTCGGTCACCATTATCAGCTTCTTCTAGTAAATCTCTCATATCTGCCGCATATCCACTCAAGCCTAAAAGACCACTATGTTTATTTAATAGCGCATGAACATTAGCTAGAGATAATTCTTCTTTCTCTATGAGGTAGAACAAGATAGACGGATCAATATCACCACTTCTAGTTCCCATTACCAATCCTTCTAAAGGAGTAAAACCCATGCTGGTATCATAAGAATCACCGTCTTTAATAGCAGTAATTGATCCCCCATTTCCTAAATGACAAGTAATTATCTTCGAACCTTCTTTGGGTTTTCCTGATAGTTTAAAATACTGTCGACTTACGTAATAATGAGACGTACCATGAAATCCATATTTCCTGATTTTATACCTGCGATATAATCTATTTGGAATACCATACAAATAAGCATGCTGAGGAATCGAATGATGAAATGCCGTATCAAAAACTGCGACATGAGGTACATTAGGTAAATGCTTTTTTGCAGCTCTAATACCTTGTAAATTTGGTGGATTATGAAGCGGAGCAATATCAAAAGCGTGTTCAATAGCTTCTTCTACATCTTCGTCTATAAGAACGGAGTCTTTAAAAGTCTCGCCTCCGTGAACTACTCGGTGACCAACAGCTTCAATTTCATCAAGAGAATGTAGGAAATCATTATCAGCCTCAATAAGTAGCTCCATAATTATTTTCAAAGCAACGGCATGGTTGTCAATAGCCATTGATTTCTTGATCGCTCTTTCCCCTTTAAACTCTTGTTTGATGATTGAAGTAACTGCTCCAATACGCTCTATTAACCCTTTGCAAAGAGTTTCTTTCTTAGCAGAATCAATTAATTGATACTTTATTGAAGAACTACCACAATTTATTACTAGAATTTTCATGATTTTAAAACGAGAATATGGCACCTAAGCCGATTAACTGTCTAAATGCAAAATTCGATTCCGATCCTGAAACATCAGATAACCAGAAAGGAATATCATAGCGGATAAATAGTCCTCTATCCTTACCAAGATAATCGGGAATATTGAAGGAAAGATGAAGACCGAATCCTGCATCTGCTAAAATTTGAGGTTCTTGATCTACTCCTGTGACTAATGATGGAATTATATCTGGTAAAGCAGTGGCATCTGGGTCTTGGACTAAGGTATAATCATCACCTTTTCCGATATCAACAAAAAGATAGGTTCTTAATTCCATTAAATCTCCAATAATGGATATGTTCTTTAATTTGTCATTGATAAGGTTTGGAAATTCGAGCTCAGAATTAAACGCAACCATTGATTTATATAAAGGAAAGATAAATTGCGCATTGGGATTATTAACAGTATTTAAAAGATTTATTTCTCTATTTAAATAACCTCTTAAGTTCGCACCTCCACCAACTTGAAAACTTCCTGCCTCTAAGAAAGAAGTTGGAATAGTTCCTTTTGCTCTTGATACTCCATTATTTAGCCAGGTAATCGGAGAATTCATGCTAGATAAGAAAAGATATTCAGGAGCTGTATCTTCAGTTCCGAATCCTGCAAAGGCTCTCAAGCGTAACTTAAATGCTTTATTGAGATCAATTCTTTGAAGTAATTCAATCGTCCCAACAGAGAATGAAGCAATCTCTTTAGAAATATTATGGTTAATGTTTACTTTAGCTAAAAACTGTCCTATATCAGGATTTGCACTCCATAGTGCGTTTAAGCCAATGAGAGATTTCCATTGTTTCTGCCATAAAATTGGGAATGGTCGGTATTCAGAATCAAGGAGTCGTTCTCTAGAAAATGATATGCTTATTTCTCTGTAATTATATTCATCAAATTCAGGTTGCCAGCGTTTGTTGAACTGGAGTTTATGTTGAGAGTATCCAGTTCTGATACTGCTAAT
Source organism: uncultured Balneolaceae bacterium (assembly GCA_963974345.1). GTDB lineage: Bacteria > Bacteroidota > Rhodothermia > Balneolales > Balneolaceae > RHLJ01. The sequence continues at coordinate 97,658 of CAXBBW010000001.1, forward strand.
AACTTGAACACTCCCTTCATTTCCATAATCTGAAATAGCTTTAATGGGTTCAATAAAAGAAACATAATAGGAAACCGGATTATCAGGGAACCAAGCTCCAAGCCAAAGACCTGCATCTAACCTATGTGGACCATCTTTAAAAGTTCCCTCAACTTCTCCTAAAACTCTTATTCCGGTTCGAATTCCATCTACATCGTTATACCATAAATCAGGCGCAAAAGTAAAAGAATATGGTTCATCCTGAGCGGTGATAGAAGATGAAAGCATCACCAAAAAGAAAAGAAAATAAAGTTGTTTCAGGTGATGGAAATACGCCACTCTGGTAGGATTTGGTCGTTAACTAAGAGATTATATGTTAGTCGGATTAATCGTTTTTGTTCCGGCCATGAAAGGTACGCATCAAGTTCTTCAATAGAAATCCAACGATATTCGGTATGTTCATCATCCAATTGAGGAGTTGAGCCCAGAATCAACTCAACGGCAAAAGCAGGTATATGATAAACTTGGTCGCTTTTAGCTTCATAAAATGTATTAACGGAAGGTATTGTCCAGAATTCAGACGGAATTAATCCAGTTTCTTCTTTTAACTCGCGTAAAGCTGCTTCCCAGCACTTCTCTTCTCCTTCAACTTTTCCTCCAATCATCCGCCATTGGTGCGCGTATATTTTATTAGCGGAACGAAGAAAAAGTAGAAACTCTGGTACCCCATCAATTATTCGGTAGACATATACATCAATGAGCTTTTTCATAAAAAGTCTTCGAATTTCTAAATTTCGATCTTTTTAATTTCAAGCTCTAATTTACCTGCAGGCACTGTGACTTCAGCTACTTCACCAATTTTTTTACCCAACAATCCTTTTCCTATTGGGGAATCAATAGAGATTTTACCTTTTGCAAAGTCAGCTTCATTTGGAGAAACTAAGGTGTAGGTCATTTCTTTCCCTATCTTCTTATTTAGAATGGTCACCTTTGTTAGAACTCTAACCTGACTTAAATCCAAATCTTTTGCATCAAGAACACGAGCATTTGCTAAAATATCTTCAAGCTTTGTGATACGATCTTCCATGTGTCCTTGAGCTTCTTTAGCAGCATCATACTCTGCATTTTCACTCAAATCACCCTTAGCTCGTGCTTCTGCAATATCAGCAGCCACTTCTCTACGTCCTCGTGTTTTTAAATCTTTTAACTCGGCATCCAGCTTGTCATAGCCTTCTTGTGATAAATATTGGATGTTGCTCATTACATTATTCCTTTCTTCGATTCTTTATATAAAAAAAAGCATTCCGCTTTTTGTGGGATGCTTTATATCTGATCAATTACAATACAAAAAATACAAGTATTAAGCTTATTTGTCTAATTATAATGCGTGTTTTCTTTAGTTGATAATGATTTTATCGAAAGTACAAACGCAAGCATTATAAATATTGAGCCTGCAAAAAAAGGTGCTCCAGGAAAATGAAGGAACGCAACTTCTGATGTGAAAAAACTAAACAGATTGGTCATTAATAACGGGCCAAAAATAGCTGTAAAGCTTACTAAACTGGTTAAAGCACCTTGTAATTCTCCTTGTTGGTTATCCGGAATTTTATTCGAAATAATACCTCTTAAAGCAGGACCTGAGAATCCTCCAAGGCAGTATGGAATAACCATTATCAACATAATATATCCTGTCGGAGAAAGTGAGAACCCAATTAATCCTATTGCACTGAATACTAAGCCTACATACACGGAATTCACTTCACCAAACTTTGGAATTACGACTCTTGTCAATCCTCCTTGCACTATAGCAACGCAAATACCAACTACACCAAGTGAAATACCAACCATCCCCTCATCCCAAGCAAATTTATACATCGTATAATACGTCCACGTACTTTGGGTAGCATGTTGAGCCATATATATAAGAAAGAATATTCCTAGCATGGCAGTAATACCAGGATACTTTCGTACTTGTTTGAGAGAGCCCAATGGATTAGCTCTTTTTAAGTCAAAAGGTCTGCGGTTTTCTTTAGATAAAGACTCAGGAAGTACAAAAAAACCATAAAGAAAGTTTAGAAAAGTTAGACCCGCCGCAGCAAAAAACGGGATTCTAGGACCTATTTCACCAAGTAACCCCCCAATTACTGGACCAATAATAAAACCAAACCCAAAAGCAGCGCCTACAAGCCCAAAATTTTGAGCTCTTTTTTCGGGAGTACTAATATCGGCAATATAAGCTGTGGCTGTAGTTATGCTTGCCCCAGTTATACCTGCAACAAAACGAGCTGCGAAAAGCCATCCAATCGTGGGTGCAAATCCGGTGATAAGATAATCGATTCCAAATCCCGCTAATGAACATAGTAAAACAGGACGTCTACCAAATCGATCACTTAGTGCTCCAATTATTGGAGCAAAGATAAACTGAGTAAAGGAATACAGAAACATTAATGCACCGCCATATAATGCAGCATCGCTTAATTCTTCGCCTGTAAGCTCTACAATAAGAGAAGGAACTACAGGTATAATAATCCCTAAACCGATTACATCGAGCAAAATGGTAATAAATATAAAGGCTAAAGCTGCTTTACGCGGTTCTTTCTGCATATGAATTTTCTTGGCTCGCAATGATACTGGTATTTGAAAGGGATTGAAAGACAAATCAAATAATTCATTGAAATTGCAACGTCCCCTCTTGAGAGGGGATTCAAGGGTGTGTACATTAAATTAAAAATTCGAAACGCTATATGCCCCAAAAACTCTCTACAAAAGAAATACTAAAACAAAACCTCGCTCAATCTCCTCCATCTAAACTGGGAGAGGTGAAAGTGATTCTCCATAACATTCGAAGTCTTCATAATGTCGGTTCTATGTTTCGTTCTTCTGATGCTTTTGGAATAGCTGAGTTACTTCTCTCTGGATATACACCTCACCCTCCCCGACCCGAAATAAACAAAACAGCCATTGGAGCAGAAGAGTTTGTAAAATGGAGTGGTTGGGACAACGTAAATGAACTTTGTGCTTCACTTAAAAAAGATGGTTATACCTTAGTTGGTCTTGAACAAACAACTCAAAGTATTCCTCTTCCTGATTTCGATGCTAAAGCACATTCCAAACTTTGTTTAATTATGGGGAATGAAGTCACTGGCATTGATGAAGACATACTCCCATATATTGATGCATTTGTTTCGATTCCTCAATTTGGGCAAAAGCACTCCCTTAATGTTTCGGTCGCTGCTGGAGTGATGTTGTATGCATTGTTAGAAAAGTTGTGGGATAAATAACTTTTACGATCTAAGTAAAGCAATGGGCATTGATTCAGCTCTGGATTCCTGTATTCAAAGGAATGGATGAGTTAGCTTGATAGGTGGTAAATTTTCTGTTGGATTACTACCCATTTCTTGTCCTCCCAGCGGAGGTTGAGATCTTAGGTTTGTAAGAAACAACGCATAAAAATAATTAAGAATTCAATAATTTATTATTCATAATTCCCTTAAGCTTTGTTTATCTTCGGTGCTTATAAAGGATTTTAGCTTATAGATGTCAGATAAAAAGAAAATTTTAGTTACTTCGGCACTTCCCTATGCAAATGGACCTCTTCATTTAGGTCACCTTGCTGGAGCGTATTTAACCGCCGATTTATATGTCCGCTACAAAAGACTAACCGGAGCTGATGTTGCTTATATATGTGGTTCAGATGAACATGGAGTTCCGATTACAATTGCAGCCGAGAAAGAAGGTGTTTCCCCTCAGGATATAGTTGATCGTTATCATGAAATGAATAAGAAAGTGTTCCAGGATTTTGGAATCTCTTTCGACTACTATGGACGAACCAGTTCTAAAGTTCATCACGAGACTTCTCAGGAAATTTTCTTAAAGCTTCACGAAAAAGGATTTTTTAAAAAGAAGACTGAGCAACAGTTGTATGACGCAAAGTCTGATATGTTTCTCCCGGATCGTTATGTTAAAGGGACTTGTCCAAATTGTAGCTTTACCGAAGCTTATGGTGATCAATGTGAGAATTGTGGCACTTCCCTCTCTCCTACTGAATTAATTAATCCAATCAGTGCTCTTTCAGGTGAAGTTCCTGAGTTAAAAGAAACTGAGCACTGGTATATGCCTTTGGGAGATATCCAACCTAAGCTAGAGAAATGGCTAGATACTCGTGAAAACTGGAAACCAAATGTAATAGGGCAGGTTAAAAGTTGGCTTAATGATGGTCTTTCAGACCGAGCTGCAACAAGAGATCTAAGCTGGGGCGTACCTGTTCCTCTGGAAGAGGCCAAAGGAAAAGTGCTTTACGTTTGGTTTGATGCTCCAATTGGGTATATCTCAGCCACTAAAGAATGGGCTCTAGAAAAAGGCAGTCCTGAATCTTGGAAAGATTATTGGCAAGACGAAAACACCGAACTTTATCATTTTATAGGAAAAGATAACATTGTATTTCACTGCATCATGTTCCCCATTGTGTTAATGGAACATGGTGATTTTGTTCTTCCAAAAAATGTGCCTGCAAACGAATTCTTAAATCTTGAAGGTAAAAAGCTTTCAACTTCTAGAGGTTGGGCCGTTTGGCTTCATGAATATTTAGAAGATTTTGAGCCAGACTTACTTCGCTATGCTCTTGGATCTACCCTTCCTGAAAGTAAAGATTCTGACTTTTCTTGGAAAGATTTTCAAGCCAGAGTAAATAATGAGCTTGCTGCAGTTTTAGGGAATTTTGTAAACCGTTCTCTAACTTTTACTTCAAAGTTTGCAGATGGAAACGTACCTGAATTGATTGATCCTTCTAACATTGATTTGGAAGCCTTAAAAGCGATTTCTGATCAAAAAGAGAAAGTTACAGCTGCGTACGAAACTTTCCGTTTTAAAGAAGCTATAGCCGAAACTATTCAATTGGCTAGAGTTGGGAATAAATATTTTACTGAAACGGAACCTTGGAAAACCAGAAATGAGAATCCTCAAGTTTGTAATAACACGTTGTATGTAAGTGTTCAAATTTGTGCTGCACTTTCTTTATTGATGGAGCCTGTACTCCCTACTTCCATGAAGAATCTTAGAGTTCAACTTCGAATAACTGAAGGATTTAGCTGGGATGATATCAGTGAATCATTGGTTCCATCAGGAACAAAAATCGAAGTTGGTGAAGTTCTTTTTACTAAAGTTGAAGATGAACAAATAGAAAAACAGGTAAAGAAATTGGAAGAACGAGCAGCTGCAAAAAATCCAGTATCTAAATTCTCAAAACTTAAAGAGAATATTGAGTTTGGTGATTTTATGAAGCTTGATCTCCGTGCTGGCGAAATCATTTCTGCAGAAAAAATTGAGAAATCAGATAAGCTTTTAAAACTTTTCGTTGATCTGGGAATTGAAAAACGAACTATTGTCTCAGGAATTGCTAAACATGTAGATATTGAGAATTTAATAGGACAAAAAGTAGCTGTAGTTGCTAATTTAGCACCAAAAAAATTAATGGGCGTTGAAAGTCAAGGTATGATTTTAATGGCAGAAGATAGTGAAGGCAACCTTAAATTCGCTGAAACTACAGCAGAATCAGGTAGCACTATTACCTAATATGCCTTTAACGAAATCTACAGAAATTACTAACTCATTTCGGTTTGATGAATATCAGCTTGGCTATACTATCCTTAAGAAAGGAATTGTATTCAGGCTTTTTGCACCTAGAGCTGACAAAATTACACTTATAATATTCGATCACTATGAACAAACTTCGGGTACTTCTTTTGACTTAACTAAGGAGTCCACCGGAATTTGGAATTTCTACTACCCTAAAAATGATATTCTCAATAAATGGTATGGCTATAACATTCATAAAGATATGGAATCACCATTCTTTGAGAAAACTAGTCACATTATTGCAGATCCATGGAGTAAGCACGTAACCTCACGTAATCATTATCTTGGGTTTGCTAAAACTAAGATTATTCCAGAACAAAAATTTGACTGGGAAGGTGACGATTTTGTTACTCCTGATGATCCACGAGACTTGGTAGTTTATGAAGCACATATTAAAGATATGGTAGCACATCCTTCTGCTAAAACGTACGTTCAAGGTGTCTATAATGATTTTAGACAAGCTGAAGTGGGAGGAATCAACCACTTAAAAAAATTAGGTGTCAATGCTGTAGAGTTTCTTCCATTACAAAAGTTTGCGTATTACGAGCCTCCCTTCAATCATAAAATTGAAGGCGGATTGATAAACACTTGGAATCCATATTCAAGAAATTATTGGGGTTATATGACCTCTTTCTTTCTCGCCCCAGAAACAGTGTATGCTTCTGATGCTACACTTAAGGAAAAAGAAATTGTTGGGAAGTCAGAAGTAGCCGTAAAGGAATTGAAAGAGTTAGTCAAAGCCCTTCACAAAGAGAAAATATCTGTAATAATGGATGTTGTTTATAACCACGCATCTCAATATGATTTAAATCCTCTTAAATACACTGATAAAGGCCATTACTTTCGAACCAACGAATTAGGTCAATATCTAAATGATAGCTGGACTGGAAATGATATTGAAACCCATTCAGAATATTCGAGAAAACTGATTGTTGAATCTATTAAATATTGGATGACTGAATATCATATAGATGGTTTCCGATTCGATTTGGCTGGTATAATTGATTGGGAAACAATTGATCTTATTAAGCAAGAAGCTGAGAAAATTAATCCAAATGTGATTTTGATTGCTGAACCATGGGGTGGTGAATATAAACCTGTAGGTTTTTCTGATCATGGTTGGATTTCATGGAATGACAGAATCAGAAATGGATTCAAAGGTTATGATCCAATCCACAATAAAGGGATGATATTTGGAACTTGGAGCCATGGAACTACCCGATTTGCTTTAGAGAACTTTATTCGTGGAACTCTAGAAACAGCTGAGCATGGTTTGTTTAATTCATCGGCTCACTCTGTAAATTATATTGAGAGTCATGATGGTTATACCCTTGGAGATTTTATAAGGATCGGTATTCAACCTGAGAAAAAAGATAAAATTTATTTAAAAAAGAATGCCATTACTAAGCTTGGTAAAAAAGAAATGGCGGTTTCTAAACTTGCAGCTTTTTGTTTATTTGTTAGTCAAGGTATTTCCATGATTCATGCTGGGCAAGAATGGGGACGCGCTAAGGTTATCACCGATCATTCGGGAAAGGATCAAAATATTGGTAAACTAGATCACGACTCTTACAATAAGGATAATGAAACGAATTGGCTCAATTTTAATGAAATCGATACTAATAAAGAGCTATTTAAATATTACTCAGGACTAATAGAACTTCGAAAGAATAGCCCTGCACTTAGAAAGGCTTTACCAAAAGAAATAATTTTTAAAGTCTATAAAGACCCTTTACATATTACATTTTCGATTGATGGAATAAGTAGTGGAGATAAATATGATTACTTTATTTCAATAAATGCTAATATCAGCAAGAAAAATGAAATTTCAATCCCGAATGGTTCTTGGGAACTAGTTGTAAACGAAAATCAATGTAATACGACCGGTATAAAAAATATAGAAAACAAGTACATGCTCCCTGCTTCATCAGGGGTTGTATTAAGAAAGTTGCGAGTGACTATATCTTAAAATATTTTGTGCCGTTATAATTTAAATAATTGGAGGAAATCCTTTGGCAGGAGCATCATCAACTGAACGTGGTTCATGGAATTCGAAACTAGGTTTTATTTTAGCTGCAGCAGGTTCTGCGGTAGGTTTAGGGAATATTTGGGGTTTCCCAACTAAAGTAGCTACAGAAGGAGGAGCTGCTTATTTAATAGTATATCTACTTTGCACATTCTTGATCGGATATCCGGTAATGGTAGCTGAACTAGCAATCGGTCGAAAAGCTGGTAAAAACCCTGTTGGTGCATTTAAAGCACTTTCATCTAATAAATTTTTCCCACTTGTAGGGCTTTGGGGTGTTATTTGCGGGGTGATGATTCTCTCCTTCTATACCGTAATCGCTGGTTGGGCATTTGGTTTCGCCTTCGAAGAAATATTCTATTATTTTGGATGGGTTGATGCAGCAAATTGGCTTACAGATACAGGAAATGGACCCAAAAATGCTTTAATTGCATCTGTATTTATGATCGGTACCATCAAAATTATTACTGGTGGTGTAAGTGATGGAATTGAAAGAGCGACTAAATTCATGATGCCTTTATTGATTGGTATCATTTTAATTATGATTGGCTATGTACTTACTCAAGATGGGGCAATGAATGGGGTTAGAGAGTATTTATTACCTGATTTTTCAAAAATTACACCAGGTCTTATTTTCTCAGCTATGGGACAAGCTTTCTTCTCTCTATCTTTAGGAATGGGCGCTCTGATCACTTATGGTTCTTATTTGAGTAAAAAAGAGAATATTCCTCAAGCGGCTGCATTTGTAACTCTTGCTGATGTTGGTATTGCTTTTTTAGCAGGGCTTATGATCATCCCAGCCATGTATGTTGCCCAGGCTGCTGGTATTGAAATATTTGTTGGAGATCAACTAGCTTCTAGTACAGATTTAGTTTTCCAAATACTTCCTGCATTATTTCATACAATAGGTGGTTCAATCGGATTAATCTTAGGAGTTGTATTCTTTCTACTTTTAAGTATCGCAGCTCTAACATCTACTATTTCTCTATTAGAAGTTCCTGTAGCGTTTGTTATAGACGAATATGAAGTTCCAAGAAAAAAAGCTGCATGGGGCGTTGGTTTTGGAGTCTTATTAGTTTCAATTGCAGTCGCTTTTAATACAAGTTTGATTGGTACATTTGATAGTATTTTTAATAACCTTGGTTTACCAATTGGTGGATTGTTAATGTGTATCTTTGTGAGTTTTGTTTGGAAAACAGACTCAGCACTTGAAGAAATGAATTTAGGTTTTGATGGCATAAAGCAAACATTATTTGCTAAAGTTTGGCCAATTTTCATTTGGATTATCTGTCCAGCAGCAATTGCTTATAATATCATTAGCAATTTCCTTTAATAAACTTGTTATCGAAACTAGGTCGCAGTATTTTTGCACAACTAAAAAACGGAGATTTATTTAATGGCTAAAGTATCTACTTCAGATTTCAGAAATGGTCTGGTTCTGAATATGGACGGGGAACTCTACTCAATTACAGAGTTTCAACATGTAAAGCCCGGAAAAGGACCTGCATTTGTTCGTACAAAATTGAAAGGAATTTTAAACGGAAAGAATATTGATAAAACCTGGCGATCAGGTGAGAATTCAGAATCCGTTCGAATTGAAAACAGAGACTATCAATATCTTTATAATGATGGTAGTATGTTCTTTTTCATGAATAATGAAACCTATGAGCAAATACCTATTGCCTCTCACCAAGTAGAACGGCAAGACTATTTAATCGAAGGTCAGGTATGTAACGTATTGTTTAATGCTGATGATGAGCAAGTACTTTATGCTGAGCCACCAGATCAGCTTGTACTAACTATAGAACAAACTGACCCAGGTTTAAAAGGTGATACTGCGCAAGGTGGATCAAAACCAGCCACTCTAGAATCTGGCGCAGTTGTCAACGTGCCACTTTTTATAGTACAAGGCGAAAAAATACGTGTAGACACAAGAACCGGAACTTATCTTGAACGAGCTAAATAACTGAATTATGGATTTAAAACAGATCAAACAAATACTTGACCTAATAGAAAAAAGTGAAGTTGATGAGGTTTCTATTGAAGAAGGTGATTTCAAAATTAAAGTGAAAAAAACTGGTACAGTTGAGCAAATTACTTATTCACAGCCTATGCAAGCTGCTCCTTCACCTCAAGCACCCTCTACATCTTCAGCTCCAGTTCAAGCAAGTGAATCTGCTCCAGCACCAGTTGCTTCTGGAGATACAGTAAAATCTCCTATAGTAGGTACATTCTATGGTGCATCATCACCAGATTCTGATGCATTTGTTAAAGTTGGCGCAAAAGTAAGTAAAGGAGATACGCTTTGTATCATAGAAGCCATGAAAATTATGAACGAAATTGAAGCAGAGTTCTCAGGAACTGTAAAAGAAATTTTAGTAACCGACGCAACTCCGGTAGAATTCGATCAACCATTATTTATCATTCAAAAAGACTAAGCGTGCTTCATGTTTAAAAAAATTCTGATAGCCAATAGAGGAGAAATAGCACTTCGTATTATTAGAACGTGTAAAGAACTCGGTATAAGTACAGTTGCAGTTTATTCTACTGCCGATGCAGATAGTTTGCATGTGAAATTTGCTGACGAAGCCGTATGTATTGGTCCTCCCTCTAGTAAAGAAAGCTATCTTAAAATTCCTAGTATTTTAGCAGCCGCAGAAATCACAAATGCCGAAGCAATTCATCCTGGTTATGGCTTTTTAGCTGAAAATGCTGAGTTCTCCAGAATCTGTGGTGAACATGATATTAAGTTCATAGGACCATCACCTTATGCTATTAACTCAATGGGAGATAAGGCAGTAGCTAAAGCAACAATGATCAAGAATAAAGTACCAGTTGTACCTGGTAGTGATGGCGTTGTCGATAGTTATGAAGAAGCTCGTAAAGTGTGTTCAGAAATTGGATTCCCTGTTATCATTAAAGCATCGGCAGGTGGCGGTGGTCGTGGAATGCGTGTTGTTGAAGTAGAAACTGAGCTTAAGAAAAATTACGAAATGTGTCGTAATGAAGCAGAATCTGCTTTCAATAATCCTGAAGTGTATATAGAGCGTTTTGTTCAAAATCCACACCACGTTGAGATTCAAGTCCTCGCCGATCAGCATGGTAATGCAATTCATTTAGGTGAAAGAGATTGTTCTTTACAGCGTCGACATCAGAAGATTTTGGAAGAAGCTCCTTCTCCACTTGTTACCCCTGAATTACGAGAAAAAATGGGTGCAGCTGCCGTAAATGCCGCTCTTTCTGTTAATTATGAAGGTGCTGGTACTGTAGAATTTTTGGTTGATGATGATCTGAATTTCTACTTTATGGAAATGAATACTCGAATTCAGGTGGAACATCCAGTAACTGAAGAAGTAACAGGGTTTGATCTTATTGAAGAACAACTTAAAGTCGCTTTTGGAGAAAGTATAGCTGGTTACAATGTTGAAATAAAAGGTCACTCTATAGAATGTAGAATTAATGCAGAAGACCCGGCTCACGGTTTTAGACCTTCAGCTGGTGAAATAACTGTTTTTCATCCTCCAGGAGGTCATGGAGTTCGTTTAGATACTCATGCTTATTCAGGCTATCGGATCCCGCCTTTCTACGATTCAATGATAGCTAAACTAATTGTTACTGCTCCTACTAGAGATTTAGCAATCAGAAAAATGAAAAGAGCACTTCAGGAATTTATTATTGAAGGGGTAAAAACTACGATTCCTTATCATATTCAATTAATGGATGATCCTAATTTTAACAAAGGGTCTGTATCCACAAAATATTTAGAAACTTCATTCAAATTTATATCGGAGAATAATTAATGAGCACTCCTTCTGATCTTAAATATACCAAAGAGCACGAATGGCTTAAAGATAATGGTGACGGAACTGCAACAATTGGTATTACTGAATTCGCCCAAGGTGAACTTGGTGATATTGTTTTTGTTGAGTTAGAAGACCCAGGATTTGAATTTTCTCAAGACGATACTTTTGGAACTGTCGAAGCTGTGAAAACAGTTTCAGAACTTTTTGCTCCAGTTGATGGTGAAGTTATTGAACTAAATGAGAAACTTGAAGATAACCCCGAACTTGTAAATGATGATCCTTATGGAGCAGGTTGGATGGTTAAGATAAAATTAAATGATCCTTCTCAACTTGAAGAATTATTATCAGCAGAAGACTACGAAGAAATTACCTCATAATACTATTTATCAAATTTAATGAGTCGACATAGCGAATGGATTTTAATCCTTGACTACGGTTCCCAATTCACACAACTAATTGCTCGTCGACTCCGCGAGTTTAATATTTACTGCGAAATACATCCTTTCAACGTTTCTCTTGAAGATGTTTCTACCCCAAAGCCAAAAGGAGTTGTTCTGTCTGGAGGTCCAATGAGTGTTAATGATGAAGGAGCTCCCCATCTACAAACAGAGATATTCGATTGGGATGTACCCATCCTTGGTGTTTGTTATGGTTTACAACTTCTCGCTAGTACTGAAATTCCAGGAAGTGTTGAAAAAGCAGAGAAAAGAGAATATGGTCGTGCTCACTTAATTATTGATAATTCAACTGACCTCCTGAAAGGAATCGATGATGGCTCAGTAGTTTGGATGAGTCATGGAGATCATATTCAACAACTCCCTCCTTCTTATGAGGTTATTGGACATACAGCAAATGCTGAAGTTGCTGCCGTTAGACATTTAGAAAATCATATTTATGGTGTGCAATTTCACCCAGAAGTAGCTCACACAGAATGTGGCAAGCAAATACTTAAGAATTTTGCATTTGAAATATGTGGACTAACCGGAGATTGGACAGCCGCTTCATTTATTGACGAACAAATTGAAGCTATTCAATCAAAAGTAGGATCCGATAAAGTACTTTGTGCACTTTCAGGTGGTGTAGATTCTACTGTAGTAGCAACTCTAATACATAAAGCTATCGGAGATCAACTAGAATGTGTTTTTGTTGATAATGGTCTTTTAAGAAAATCGGAGTTTCAAGATGTTCTTCACCTATATACTCGAGATTTAAAACTACCGGTTAAAGGTGTTGACGCTTCGAAATTATTCTTAGACCGTCTTACGGGTGTTTCAGATCCTGAAACTAAACGAAAAATTATAGGTGCTAGTTTTATTGATGTATTTGAAAAAGAAATAGGAACTCGCTCAGATTTTAAATATTTAGCCCAAGGAACGCTTTATCCTGATGTTATAGAAAGCATATCTTTTAAAGGTCCATCTGCTACAATTAAGTCACATCATAACGTTGGTGGGCTTCCCGAGAAAATGAAATTAAATTTAATTGAACCTGTTAGAGAACTTTTTAAGGATGAAGTAAGAATTGTAGGTCGTGAGTTAGGAATCCCAGAACACTTTATAGCAAGACATCCCTTTCCTGGTCCAGGATTAGGTATCCGTGTAATTGGTGATTTAAGTCAAGACCGCCTTAACCTACTTCGCGAAGCAGATAAAATATTTATTGATGAGTTAAAAGCTCAAAACTTATACAATGAAGTTTGGCAAGCACTGGTGGTGCTATTACCTGTACAAAGCGTAGGTGTTATGGGCGATGAACGCACCTATGAATTTACCGTTGCATTAAGAGCAGTTACAAGTTTAGATGGAATGACGGCGGATTGGGCGCATCTACCATATGAATTTTTAGCACATGTTTCCAATAGAATCATTAACGAAATTAAGGGCATAAATAGAGTGGTTTACGATATAAGTTCAAAACCACCTGCTACTATTGAATGGGAATAAAGCTGAGAACTTTTTCTATTCAAAGAAGTTATAAAGAGAGTAATTCAATTTTCTATACATGAAAAAAATATCACTATTAATACTATTTCTTGCTTTAGGTCTGACAAAAATTTCAGCTCAAACTGTTGAAAGTGGCCTTTCTTTGTACGAGCAAGGAGATTATGAAAGAGCAATTCGCATCCTTCAACAATTTGATGATCCAGAGGCTCTACTATTTATAGGTAAAAGTCATTTTGCTTTAAGTAACTATATAAAGGCGATTCACTTTTTAGAGAAAATACCACCTTCTGTCATTCCAGAATTAAATCATGAAGCCAAATACACAGCAGCGTTATCCTATTTTCAGCTAAAGAATTTCCCAAAAAGTCTCGATGTACTTAAATCTCTTTCAGATGAACGTCCATCAAGCAATGTAAGTAGATCATCACTTCAACTATATGATCAAATTTTAGGTTATCTAACATTAAAGCAAAGACATGAAGTTTTTCTTGAAACAACAAGTGATGAGGTAAGGTTAGATCTTTTAGAATCCACTATTGGAAGTGTTAAATATAGATCAGCTATAGCTTTTTTTGAACTCTTCAAACGTTCTGTAGAAGATTCTGATCAGCTACGAGTAAGTAGAATTGAAACTATCTTAAGTGACTCAATCGTTTATAGCCAACGTTATAACCCTAATCGAATAATCCAATCTCCTAAAGGAATTACTTACAATATTGGAGTAGTTCTACCTGAATTCGAATTCGATACCCCTGAATACGAAATACCTCAGCATTTATATTTTGGTATTCAACTAGCAGTTGAAGAATTTAACAGTACCAATACAGATCAAAAAGCTTTCATAACTTATAAAAACACAAATACAGCAGACATCAATTCAGAAGGTATTATTACGGATTTAGTTTGGAATAAGAATGTAGATGTTATCATTGGACCTTTATTTTCAGGTATTGCTAAAGAGTTTTCAAATTTAGCTGAAGAATATGAAATCCCGATGCTTTTGCCTTTGGCAAATGCTGACAGCCTTGATTTATACAATAATTTTGTATTCCAACTTAACCCTGCTTTCTCCACTCAGGGAGAAATTATGGCTAGATACGCTGTTAACGAACTTGGGTTTGATACACTGGGTATTATTGCAGAGAAAGGATCTTTAGGTGCGCCAGCAGCTCGATCTTTTATGCATGAAGCTGAAAGAAATGGGGCATTTATTGAATACTACTTTGAAGAAAACCTTGAAGAACTTGGGTATGATATTCGTGATTACACAAAATTCTTTACAACTGACACTTTAGATAGTCTAAATATGGTTCAAGCAGTTTATGCTCCTTTTACTGGTACAGTAGCTCCTACACTTGTAGAATCTATGTTAACTGATTTAGAGGCTATGAGAAGTACTGTTGCTATTCTTGGATCCGAAGAATGGATGAATGTAAATCTAGAGGATAGAAGGCTTTCAAATACAGAGCTATATTTTACTGAGTCGTTTAATGTAGATACAACTACATCAAAAGCGAATACTTTCGCATCTTCATTCAGACTAAGGTTTAATACTCAACCCAATCAATTCGCATATATTGGTTATGATGCAGCTCAAGTAATTTTAGCTACACTTAATAAAGTAAAAAACCCTTCGTATTTAAGAGACGCCCTAAAGGATTTAAACAATTTTTACGGATTAAGTTCTAAAATAAGTTTTAGAGGTACTCATGTTAATCAAGAAGTAAAAATAAAACGAATGCCTAGGGATAGAGATTTAACTCAAAAGCCTAATATAGAAAATAAAAGAAGGTAAGCTTACTTATTTAAGACTTCTTCTGCTTCTCTCTGTCTCTTAATTCTATATTGTTGACGTAACCAGGTTCTCCATTTCTCGCTTTCGATTTGATGCTCTTCGAAAGTACGAGTAAAAACATGCCCACCTTCTGGGTTTGCTACCATATAAATATATTCGTGGTCTGCAGGATAGTTTGAAGCTTCTATAGTTGATAAGCTTGGATTTGTGATTGGACCTGGTGGTAATCCCTTTCTTAGGTAAGTGTTATAAGGATGATCGAATTGGTAATCTTCGAAAAGTAAACGTCGACGTTCTCCAAGAGCAAAATTTATTGTAGGATCTGCTTGAAGTCTCATTCCTTTATTAAACCTATTCCAATATAAACCACTAATAATGGGTTTCTCTTCTTCTATATTTGCCTCCCATTCCACGATAGAAGCCATTGTGAGAATCTCATTAATTGATAAGTCATTTCCAATTAGTCCATCTTCAAATGAATTTGTTACTTTATCATCGAATTCTCTCAATATTCTTCTAATAAGGTCTTTAGGAGTACTTGTCCAATAAACTAGATAGGTCTCAGGCAACATTCTTCCAAATAATTCCTCAGAACTTAACCCAATATCCTCGAGAAATACGGAATCACTGAAGATTGATATAATATCTTCCTCAGAAATGGAAAGTTGATAACTTACCGTTTCTGAAAAACGCTGAATGTTAATTCCAGGCAGAACTACAACAGGTATAGGATCTTGAATTCCCCGTGCAAGTTTTGCAAGTAGTATCTCGTATGAATATTCGCCATCAAGACTATAGCTCCCTTTTTTGAAAGTACGCCAACCTAACATTCTGGCCGACCACGTAAGCTCATCTGGGTGATAATCTACATTAAGTGAGTCCAGTATTAAGATTAAATCTTGTAAACCAATTGTATTTTCGATCTTAAGATTAATTTCTGAGCTAACAAGAATTGCATCACTTGAACTTAAACGAAGCTGTCTTGAGCCAAACGTAACTATAAAAATAAAGCTAAAAACAAGAACACCTGTTAAAAACTCGCTTTTTGTAAATGATAAAGAGGTTTTTAGATTCATAAGGATACTTTTAAAGCCATTCTTAAGAAAAGCTACATAATTACTCCAACAAAGAGAAAATAGAAAAAAACCTATTACCTCCGAAACATTAGTTTTTCGATATCGTAATCTGCCACCGAAGAGCAAACGAGCTTTTGGATGCTGAAAGGCACCAAATGCCCTAAAGAAAAAACCCGAACTTTGAACGGTTCGGGTTTCTTTTTCTTATCTAGTAAAAGGACCAAATAAATATATCAAAATGTAGGGTTTAAACGGATCCAAAATGCAGAAAACCCACCATCATTCGATATTGGCTTTGCAAACTCTACTCTAAATACATCACTTCCTATTCCAAAACCAATATTATGGATTAATTCAGATACTGTGAAATTATCAAATGCTGAAAAAGGATCTAAAGTATTTGCGAGTCTAGAATTGAATTCAGTCCAACCTGAATCCATAAAAAGAGAAATATATAATCCATCTATTTCAAGAAATCCCATATCTAGATCAGAGTGCCTTCCAAATACTAATTCCATATTGCTCAATAACATTGTATTGCCTTGCATACTTTTGTACTCAGTAGCCCTCATACTTCCAATTCCACCTAGCGCAAATTGTTTAAAGTCTGGAGCAACTCCAGTTATAGCTCCACCCATTACTCTCCATCTTAAGAATGTAGAACGATCTAATCTAACTATTGATTTAGCCTGTACTATATATTTGTTAAAAAGAAATTCATTTGAAGTTTTAGTAAGGTTTCCGATTTCCCCTCTTAATTCAAGACTGGTAGAAAAATTTTGAGTAATGTTGTAGAGTTTAGGATTCATATTCAAACTAAACCCAGCACTTTCATGGGAAATTTTATCAAAGTTTGAATCAATTCTTGGATTGGAACGAAATATATTTCCGTCACCAAAAATATTATATGCTGTTACAGCTTCTAATGAATTGAAAGTATCTGTACCATAACTAATACCAAGGTATGTACTGCGAAATAAGCGGAGAGAGCTATATACACTATACCCTTCTGATTTATAATAGTCGTGATAGTCATATCCACTAATTAAGCTTGAGACTGTATTTTCTGTTAATCCACTTCTCCAATAGTCATCAGTAGCTGTAACATTATGGAAATCAGCTCCAATTCTAAATCGATAACCAATTGGTTTCTCCAACCCTATTTGATATTGCCATTCTTCTTGACCAAAGGAATACCCAGCTAAAGCTTGAACTTCTAAATCATGATCGTCTGTAAAGTCATGTATGAAGTCATCAAATTCTGTATCAAGCCCTAAAAATAATCCATTCACTCTATTATAATGGATTGCTTGTATTGAAGGAGAAAAGCCATATACAGCAGGATTTGGTCCAATCTGAGAAAATAAATCAAACTCGTTATCAATACCGTCATTACGATAGTAATAATTATATCCTTTGGAGTTTTTATATTTACGACTTCTGTAATTATTCTTGTCTGATTGATTGTCTTTTCTACAATTGCAGTGCCAGTCCCAATCCCAATCACTTGAGTAGATCAATTTCATATCTTCTTTTTTTAAAGAATCATCTTGAGCTTTAGCAAATGAAATTAAAATAGTGCAGATCAAAAATGGAAGGAAATAGTTAACTCTCATATTTGTAGGTCTTAAATTGTAGTAAAATTTTAACAAATTCATTTTGTTCGTCATTACTTACACTGAAAGAAATTTTAAAGGTTACAAGCTTTTTTATAGAACTTTAAAACTCTACTTGGCTTTCATTACCAAAATAGTAACATCATCTTCTTGAATTGAATCTCCAGACCATTTAGTTTGAAGTTTTTTTAATTCTAAAAGTATTTCAGAGGCCTTTAAATCGGAAAAATTTAGCAAACATTGCTTGATATTTTCCATCCCTAATTGTTCTCTAGAACTATTAAAAAGCTCCATCAAACCATCACTAAAAAGTAAAAAGACATCACCTGCTTCAACATTAAAATCCAATTCTTCATAAGGGAAGTTTACAGAACTTCCTAGAGGCATAGCTTTCAATAAAACTTCTTCAACTCTATTTTCCTTTCTTCGAAATAATAATGCCGGAGGCATCCCTGCAGAAGTAAATTTTATTGACCTCTCACTACACTTTAAGAGCATTAAACCCATGTACATCATCTTTATATCCAAGTTCTTAATACCAGATGACATATTTTTAACTATAGAAATATTATCGTACTCGTTTACCAAGGAATGAAAATAACTTTTTGCCGTTGCAACAATAATACCTGCTTTCATGCCATGCCCTGTTGCATCTCCTAGCGCAACTGTTAACTCACCATTCTTAGAAAGACCAAAATCGTAGTAATCTCCACCTACTTCCTGTGAGGGATTCATATAAGCATCAATATCCCAATATTCAGTATTGGGTATTTGTGCCGGTAGCATCGATATTTGAAGCGCTCTAGCTTCTTCAAGCTCGGCTGTCTTCCTTTGATTTTCGGTTTCTAAAACTTTCTGCTCTATCTCTTTAGCTTTACTTCTCCTTTCTTGCTCAATAGATCGTTCGGAAAGATGTTTTACTTCCAGAAATTTGTATTCAAGCTTTATTTGAGCTTTAGCAAAATCTTTTAATATATAAGCAGAGATAGAAAAGACTAAAAAAGTGATGCCTAAAAGATTGTTTACTAATGAAAATGGAGAGTTAATTAATAAATCATAATTTTCTATTGAAAAGAGTATAAAGCTCAAATAAATCAAAAATCCCCACAAAAGAATAGAAATTCGTTCTTTTTGCTTTATTAATAGTATTAGATAAACTCTTAATACCTCAAGAAATGAGATAATTGTGAATACTGATATAAAAAATGAAACATCAAACCAGCCCCCTATTCTTATAATGATAATTGTGAGCCCAATTACTAGAAGAAAACTTAATTGAATAGGTGTAGAGTTTTTTAAAAAAGAATATGCAAATTTTAATAAACCTACTAAAGCGACTAACCAACCAATAAAAATTCCTTTTTGAACAACTAATAAAAAAGAAGGACTAGAACTAATAGATTCAAAATTATAGAAAATTGAAAATAAAGTGATTCCAGCTGAAAAGAGTACGAAATAAAGATTTTTCTCACCTTGAGGGTAGAATATCAAAAATAAAAAGTGAACGATCGAAATGGCAGTAAGAAGTCCAAGTAAAATGAAGAGAAAATGATTTGAAGTAGTCAATTCATTGACTTCTAACTTTGAAAAAAATTCTTTATCACTTTGAATTGAAACGGTAAAACCTGGGCTTAACCCATATTTGGTAAATACTTTAGCTTGGTGATTACTAAATCGTATACTTAACACTTGTTTTGTAGTATCGAAAAGTTGGAAAAATAGTTTAGAAGGCTCTGATTGTGTTTGCTCATCTTCCGATAGAATTGAAAAATCGCCTATTCGATAAATTAAATCATTATTTAAATATACTTGAGAAGCCCCACTATGATGCTTAAAGTTAAGCATTAAAGGAACACCGATAAGAGATGAATCTATTTGTATTGTTTTCTTAAACCATCCATAACCTTCCCAATTTAATTCCTGAAGGTCTTCATTTTCTAACAAAGAATGTACTTTCTTCCAATCTGAGAAATTAAATTCAGGATTTTTCCATGTAAAATTATCTCCTGATTTAGCGAACCAATCTTCCGTTAATTCTATCTCTCCTTGACTAATTAACATTGCTTCTGTAAGTACAAAAAACTCTTGAGATACGGATACTTGTGGATATAAAAACCCAAAAGTAAGTAAACATAAAAGAGATAAAAGCTTTTTATATGTGTTGTAAGTAACTATCAATTTGTTTTCATAAAGATCAAAAACCCTAAATTTAAACTTACACTTTTAAAAAAACTAAAGGTTACGCTATTTTTTCTTTGAAAATACGTTTATCAAAAATTGGATGTGTTCGTTTAGAGGAGTTTGAATTAATTCCGCTCCTTTTCGAATATCTTCTCTCGGAACACTCGCAGCAAAATTTAGCGTTTTTAATTTTTTAGTTACAGATTTAACTTTCATTCCTTCAAAATGGGTTGGCCTCATTAATGAAACTGCGTTAATAAAACCTGAAAGTTCATCACAAGCAAAAAGATACCTCTCAATTTCTAATTCGGGCTCCTTAGCTGTTCGTTCTGGTGCGTGAGCTAGTATAGCATTTAATATTCTTTCTGAATATCCTAAGCGTGGTAAAATATCATTTACAGCTTTGCTAGGATGTTCGTCTGGATATTTTTCCCAATCTAAATCGTGAAGTAATCCAGCCGTCCACCACTCTTCTATTTCTAAGTCACTTTTACCTAGATATTTAGCATAAGCTTCCATTGCTTTTGCAACCATGTGAGAATGTAGATTTAGACTTTCTCCTTCAACGTATTTATCTAATAACAGAGTACTTTGTTCTCTTTCGATCATATCAATTTTTTCTGGTAAACCTGGTAAACTAGAAGTATCTAAATGTAAAAATATAGATAAACAGCGGTGAATTTTTAATATTATTCAAATGTATATACCTGTATATTCAAAAACGATAACTTACTTACAGGTATTTAAAGCATTGATCTAATATCTTGAGCAACTCCTCTATTGTACTGAAAAGTTAAATCTTTATGATTAACCAAATCAACAATAGTTCCAATAAGGCAAAGTCCACCGGTTAAAAAATAAAGGATGCCCATTCCTACTTGATTTAAAACCATTCTATGAACCCCTGCTAGAGAAAGAAAACCTAACAAGCACAAAATCATTATTGTTTGAGGGTCTTTTCTTCTAGTACGATAAACATTAGCAAATTTCTTTATCTGATCTTCAGCCATATCGCTAAAAAGCTTATTGAGGTATAAAGCCTCATCACCTTCTGCTTCTGGTACATAATCCATTACTTTAGACATTCTTATTCTCCATTAAATCTTTGTTAGTCTTTATTTTTAAATTGCCCCATAGTTGAATAATTCTAAACGAAAGTCCAATTACGACAAAAGGTCCCATAAGATTCGCATGTATAGAATTAATAATCTCTCCTCTAAATAAAAAAGCTATTGAATGACCTAATCCTTCTCCTGGACAGTAAGTGAAGCCAATAAAATCAATTAAGCACCAAGATGTACTTGTGGAATATGGATTCATTGCGGCCATTAAAATGAGTCCAACTAGGAAAACTATCCATTCACTATGTCTATTAATAACTTTCATCAACTTTTTACGGTATTAGCTTTCTTTTAAAATAATAGGATAATGTAAAAAAGATTCTATTAGAGCTATAGATTTTACTTGTAGAAATTTCTGACCCAATTTTAAACTCCCAATATCTGTTAAATTTATTTTCAAGTTGAATTCTTCCTGTGCCAAATATTCCATCTCTAAGCTCATGTTTTGCCATAATTTCTAAATCTAAAAGAGTAAAATATTCAAAAGTATTTGGATTTCTGAATCGGAAATCTACACCAAATCCTTGTTCAAAGTAGTTTTCTGGAGTATAAAATGGTATTCCAGATGGAAAATTTTTAGAAGCATCAGCAATACTTAAAGAAGCAATTGGTCGAATTCTAAATCTATTTTTTCGAATTTGATAATAAAGTCGTCCTGTTGCTTCATATTCATTAACAGAGTTTGTATAGTAGCTTACCCCACCAGAAAGAGTACTCACAATCTTTTCCTTTAACCAATTGTCCTCTCTATAAGCTTCAAACTGGAATTGATAATATTTATTTCTAACGGCCACATTTGTAAGTACAGGCCCAAATGAAAGCTCACCTGAAGTAAATGAAGATACTCCTGCTCGAGATAATGAAGTAAATATTTCTCCAATAAGATTACTTTCACCAAAAAATGCTACTCCACCTAATTTAAATTCTCTTAACTGATCACTATACCGATGGCTATATTCATATCCAGCTCCAGAATAATTACTTAAAGATGTTGCCCCAGAGCCTTCAAAAAATAAATCCTCTAGTTTAAAAGTGTGCGTTTTTCGTCTTCTATTTCCAAATTGTGTAGAAACCCCAAATCTCGCGAATCTATTGTCGAAATTATCATCTCTGTATTCTCCGTAGATAGATAATTTAGTTCCTTCAAACCATCTATGTTCATCTCGTAGTCGTTTATACTCTTGATCATTAAAAAAAGCTGGATAATTTCGATATAAAGATTTTCTTTCTTCGTAACTAAAAAACTGCATTTCTGTATTTATCAAATTATGAGCTGAAGTTTTACCCTGCGGTTTTTTTTGGAATAATGGGTAGAGAACATCTCTCCCTTCTTTTATAAATCCTTCGTAGTAAAGTTGAGTTCCTATTTGAACTCTAAGGCTATCGTCATCTGGATTAGATTGTAGAAGATCATTTGAAGTATCCCTATACTCGGAATAAAGATTAAGTTGAGCTAGCCAATCTAGTTTTAATCGATTATCAAAATTTTCAGATCGGTTTGCCCAGTACAAAGCTCTTGAATAATTATTAAGATCATAAGCATAGATCAATGCCAAGTTCGTTGCAAAAGGTGTTAACTGTGAGTGCTTTGAAGTTGGAAATTCTTCTAACAATTTTATGCTTTCGTTTGGTGGCTCATAATAAAATGAACGTTGTAGTGTGTAAGCATATAATGAATCACTTTCTGGATTTGTAGTAATTAGTCTTTTTAATTCTTTTTTAAGGATAGGCCAATTTTCTTGATTCTCTATAATACGAGTGTATTCTAAAGCTATTTTCTCGTCATTAGGATGCAATGATTTCTCACGCAAAATCCACCTTAGTATAAATTCAGGGCTATAAAGTCCTAAAATTGATACGGCATAGTTTTTAACATCAACTACTTCTTGAGAACGATATCTTAGCCAAAGTCTCTCCAAGAAATTCTCTGCTGCATTTAACGTCGTTTCTCCATCCCATCCATAAAATGTAAATAAACGTTCTACGTCTTTTTGATCCCAAACCTTTGAAGAAAGTAGTCTACGTTCAAGAATTATAATTGCACGCTGAATATCACTAAATTCAATGCTTAGGGTTATTAACTTTTCTTGATTAGCATAATCATCTGGATCATTTTGGTACGCTCGGATTGCATCATTCAATCGGTTATCTACCCAATTATCTTCATCGGGATCCAGAAACTGAATAATATTTCCGAACTCGTCTGTAAACTCTGTTTGATATTGCCTGCTTCGAGTAATGATTTGATTTAGTTGTGCTGATAAAAACTGTGTATCAAAGCGATATTTAGGATCAAAATTTGGTAATACAAGAGAGTCTTCGACCGAGTAAAACTGATATAGACCACCATCCCAAATATTTGATTTATCAAATTCTATATTCTGGTTAGAAAGAGCTTCTTCGAATTCTTCGGAGTTTAAATCACTAACATAGGTGTACCAAAAATCCTTCTCTATGTCTATTTCTGATTTTTTTTGATACCCAGGATTGCTTCTTGCAAATAAAACTCGGTTAAAACGTCCATCTTTATGTCTAACAAACTTATTCCTCCAATCCTCTGTAATTGCGCCACCTTCTGCTGCAGTTAAGTATCTGCTCCCTGGATATCTGTCATTGGTATATTTAATTCTTTCTCTAAATACATGATAAAGTCCATATCCATATACTGGATGAGTTTTCCATCCTAATTTTAAAGGGTTTCTACTACCAAATACATCTTCCTCTCTCTGTAAAACTTGAAAAACATCGTCTGGATGAATAAAATGAGTCCAAATTCCGGTAAGCATTTGCATTCCTTGCTGTTCAAACAAAGAATTTTCATTCATAGTAAATCCACTACTAATTCTAGGGTAATCAAAAAGTCTATCGTCTGGGGCATATGGCTCATATCCAAACTCTCTACCTGTTCCATCAAGAATATCTCCTAAATACAACGAAGACATATATTTTATAGATGGCATACCTTTCATAATAGCTGAAATACCAACTGAATCGATATAGTTCGTCGGTGGAACATATGAAATTGGTAAATCACCTAGTCGATCAATTCTCCAACGCTTACGAGCAGCATATACAGAGCTTGCCATGAAGTTTACATTATCCCAATCTTCTAGCCATAGAGAAAAGTGATTATAGCCATGATAAGCAAGCTCATGCTTTGTTTTAAGGACATCTCTTGCTAAATAAATACTAGCATCAACTTCCTGATTATCTATAACCTTTTTCCCAGCTGTCCATTCATGAAAATCGAATGGAGGAATAACATTTGCGTTATAATTGAATGCCGTCATCGCAGAATAAGAAATATTGAATGTATCAGCGAAAGCTTTCATATCTGGCCACCACTCATCTACTATAAATTGAGAATGAGTCAAATCATATTCTTCATCGATTGGTGGTAATTTTTCGTTATAAACGGGAGCTGGGAAATCATCCAGAAAAATAGTAGATACATTTGCAACACTATAAGGTATTCCATCGAGCCCCTTTAGAATTGAAGTAAATATTAATCCTCTATATAATTTTTCGTATAACAACTCAGAGTTTAATGTTATTACCTCTCCTAACCCAACTTTATTGATAACTAGAAGAGGGTAATTAGGATCATTACCAGCACCTGCCGCGATAGTTACTCTACTTGTGAATTGATCTCTAGTAAGTCCACCATGTGGAGGTTCGAATTGAGAGAAATATTTTTTCCCTGCATCTTCGGGAAATACATTTTTATGAAAATATACTCCCTTTGCTTCTCTATTTATGGTATAATCAGAAAAAGGGAGGATTCCTTGTAAGAATGCAAATTGATCATAAGTGACTGCTCCTAAAAAAACTAGTTTGTTACCTTTTGCTACAAACGTGGTAATTTTTTCTACGTCAATTTCACTAAGGGTAGAAACTAAGAATGAAGTAATAACAATAGTTCTTACGGAGGAATTAATTTCTAAGCCTCCTGAAATCAATCCTAAGTCAATAGTTTCGGTTGGTAATTTTGAATAAGAAAGAGCTTTACTAACATGATTGGATATTTCTGAACTTAGACTATCTTGACGATGTTTTAGTATAAGTACAAGGGGTTCTTGGTTAATTAGCCTAGAGCCATCAAAACTTATTGAAGGTTTGAAATCACAACTTAGCAAAAGTACTAAGCATCCAAAAATGAGTAAGTATTTACTTATCTTCATTATCTAGTGTAGTTTCAAATTGCAACTCATTTTCTGGATATATGTTATTTAGAACAGAGCTAATCCGAGACTCTTTTTCTCTATTTATTATTTCAAAAATAATTGCGTCTTCACTTTCATAATAAACTTTAATATTTCTTCCCTTCATACCTGAAAATACCTGAATCCATTGTTCCATATCTTTCATAGTATTTTGTGAATCATACAAAATACCTTGCTGTATCGCTGAATATGGAGGTTTTTCCAAGAAAAGAAAGATACTTGCAGGTGGAATTTCTTTTTGAGTACGTAAAGCTTTAGGAACTAATAAGTACTGTTGGTAAAGCGAATCTATTATACCATAGTTATCCAAAAAGAACTCATAGTTCATAAAAAAATGTCTATTCTCTGCCAACCCCCTATCCAATTCTGGGCTTACAGTTGCATAGGTATAAGGGACGCGTTCATTTACTATAGTATAATAAGCGTCAAAAAAACCATTGGGCAGTGTTTCTGGTAAAGATCTGCTTATAAATATACCTCCTTGTAAAAAAATAATAGAAAGAATTCCAATTATAGCGATGCTACCATTTAAAAAAGTAAAAATTCGATTTGATTTATTTTTTAGGAATTCAAATAATCTTAAAACGTTTAGAAAGACAATTCCAATAAAGACTGAAATAGTGACCGAATAAAATAAATTTAGTTGATCTGGATCGATTATTATATAGGAAAACGGAAAAAAGGGAGTATAAATAAATGAAATTATTGCGAATAGAATTAAGAAAACAAGTTCCTTTTTTTGGGTGGTTTTCTTTAATAAAAGAAATACGATATTTATTAGAATTAAAAACACTGCCCCTTCGAAATAATAGATACTTAACCTATCTAAGTAAACAACCAAGTTTGGAAAATAACTAAATACTAATGTGTCAAAAAGTTCTTGTTGGAAGAAATCACGAATTGAAATTCCATTTAAAAAACAAACAATTATATAAGGTGAAATCGCAAGAATAATTATTAAAAATAGTTTTGCAAATATTGAGAGAAATCGTTTTAAATATTGAGATAATGGAAGTGTTAATAAACCTAGCAATAGGACAGGTATAAGTACGATTATAAATACAAATAGATTAACTAGGGCAGTTGCAAAAATACCCATCGATATATAAAACCAAAAAGCCTTTTTATCTAATCGTATATGCCTCAAAAAAAACACACATGTTGGGATAGCAAAACATAATGCCAATGATATAGAGTTAGCCTCAACCTCAAAATCTAGAATAATCGGTGTTAAATACATCGGCGTAAAAGAATAAATAGCCATACCTACTAAAGATGCCACCTGATTCTTCGAATCTGTAATTACATTAATTACCCAAAATATAATCAGTGCTAAAAAGAAACTTGTTAAAGCTCCTAAAATATGAAGAATCAACTCTGGCGTAACTTGCGTAAGAGTACTAAATACATGTACCAACGCATGCATACCTCGTGGCTCTGGAATTACTTCAAAATATTGTTGCAGAGATAATGCTTTTACGTGACTTAGTTCAAAGTACCAAGTTCTACTAAATGGAGCAGAATTTTGAAGTGCTGGTATAATTCTGATAAATGCTGCAATCGATGCAATTATAAAAGCTAAAACTTGAGGTGTAGTATTTCTTAAATCGATCGAAGGTTTTTTTAGAAAGCGATTTTTAAAACGATCCCATAATGAACTAGTATTCTCGATAACACGCACATGTTGAGAAATTAAACGAGTTTCAATGGAAAGGAGAACTTCATATAAAGTTAATCCATCTCTCCACCTTTTTATTATATAAACAATTACGGGAATACAAATAAGGGTTATAAAAAGGCTTATAAAGTCGTAGAGGTTTAATACTGTTAGAATAAAAACATCCACTACAATTAACCCACCTAGTCCAACCCAAGAATACATTAATAGATCTATTCCACTTTCCTTTTTTATTTTTGGAAGAAATAATGGAGCTAACATTCCAAAAAGTAGGTAAAAACAAACAATGATTCGTAAGACCGCAAAAATACCTTGATATAAATACATGAGCTAATTTACCTTAATCTTATTAGCAACTCTTTCGGGCTTTACTGGTAATTGGTTGAGCTGGATATTGCTTATAAAATATGGAAAATAAAGAGAGTCTAATCTTACTTTAATTTCCTTAAGAGCTGAAGGTTCTTCTGCAAAATCTACAATTAAAAAAGGAAGGTTATACTTTTTTGAGGCTGCAGATATAATTTCAACACGCTCATGAAAAGAATTTAGATCTTTTATGTAATAATCTTTATTAATGAAATTATATCCAGATGCTATATCTTCTATCAAAACCGCATCTATCACATTTTTTGATTCTTCTAGTAGAAACAATCCTGCATTTTGTATAATTATTGTTTTAGGATATCGATCTCTTACCCCTTTTATAACTTCTACCATAAATGGAATAAGGTTTGATCTTTCGGTATAAGGAGAGACCGAATCAATAGTATCTAAAAAAACACCATCAACTCCTTTTATCATAATCTCTGGTAACACTTTATCAAGTATAATCGCTCTTGTTTCGTCACTCTCTAAGTTTAGATAAGAACTATTCCAATTTTCATTTATACCTAGAAACCCTTCCTCTTCCAAAAGAGGAAAGTACCATCTGTTTAAGTCTACCTCCCCTAAAGTCATATATGCGATAATTGTAGTACCTGTAGCTTTAAGTGCATTAATTTCTGATTTAGAATAAAAATCAGGTTCAATAATTACTAACTCATAGTTCTTTATTTGCTCTGGAGTTACCTTAGCATAACAGACTCCAAAAGGTGTTTTTTTGAGTAAAAAATTACCGTTTAAATTCTTAGACGTATCACATTGAGTTATTAACAAAGAAACCCCAAATAGAAATAAAACATAAAGATTATTTTTTGCCCTATTCATTAGTACCAAGAGTACAACATTTTTCCCAGCCTAACATTTTAACAAGCTCAATTACAGTTGGTACAAGAACCATATCAAACTGAACATCTGCCCTTTCAATAATACTTTGACTTAGACTTTCGATCCATTCTTCTGGTGTCTTAGTTTCATTAGAAATATTATTTTCTATAAATTCTACGATATATTCGAAAATTGAAATAACTTTGCCAGTCCAAGAAATTTCTTGAACCCCTAAACCATTCGGTGTTCCTTCACCATTTACCCATTCATGGTGAGTTAAAACACCATACTTAATGTCTTCATGAATTGGTAACTGATCGATTAATTTATATCCTGTTAAAGGATGTGAAAGCTCTGAACCAATAGAGATATTAGATTCTATGCTAAGACCACCTACATAGCCAATATCATGTAATTTTGCTGTTTTTTTCAATATTTCTGATTCTTGCTCATCTAGTCCAAAAACCATTGCGAAACGTTCTACAAATGCTAATAAACGTGGAGTATGAAATTGTGTTTTCTGTCTAGATTTTTCTATTACTCTTAACATTTCGTAATAGGAGTTAACTAAAGACTCAGTAAAAATCGAATTATCGTCTCTAAATAGAAGAAGTTTACTAAACTGAATAGAAACAACTTTTTGTATGCCATACATATCATACTTATGATCAACCTTCTCGTTAACCATCACAATAGAACAAACTGAATTGGCAATGGAGAAAGGAATCCAAGTCACTTCACCAAACCCTTTTATTACTAATGTTATCGGCTCGAGAGATTTGTTAAAATCAGGAGCATTTTTGATTAATTCTATTACTTCATTTTGTGATAGATCTTCATTACAAATAATAGAAGGTGATGCTGCAATATCTTCAATTACTGCGCCTTTCTTATTATTAAATCCATTCAATAAAAAACGAAGATAAAAACGTGATAATGCATCAGTATTAAGTGCACCGCTTCCTAAATCAGAAACGATATGTTCCATTTTATTTAAGTAATTATTCTTTTGCCCTTTTTCTTCGGTATCAATTTTGCTAAGCCAAATCGATAATAAACGTCCAACAATTGAAAGCCTTGGAACAATAACTTCTGGACATTTTGAATTAGGACCAACCATATAAAGTCCCCAAATTTCTCTATTCTCGTCAAATAAAGGGATGTGTTCACAATTCCCAACTGCGGTAGATGAAACACCTGCTTCAGTTGAATCAGGATACCATTTTCGCTTTTGTTGAAGATTCTGTACTTGTTGTTCAAAATCACTTATTAATGTCTTTTCATTAGTTGTAAGTGATTCTGATTTATCTTTCCCAATAAGATTTTCTACATTGATGGAACGTTTAAATAAAAACAATTCATCCCCTTCTTTCTTGTATACAATATGTACAGGAGCTCTATAAAGAATGTCAATCCATTGTACAATATCTTGAAATGATGGGGGCTTAGATCGAGACATATGTTCTGCAGAAAGTGACCAGAACTCCAGTTCATCTTCGGTATCAAATTCTCGTAGAGAAAACGCTTTTCCTAGACGTGTTCCAACTAAATTAAGATATGATTTTACATCTTTCATTTATATGTCCTCAATATGCAGAGTAATAATAATAATCCAAGTGTTTAAAAAATCTTTTTGCAATTAATCCTGTAGATAGAGCAAAAGTAAAAGCCCCCACTATCAATCCTATTGTTGCATATTCAAATCCAAAGGTTCTACTACATATAAAACCTACAACAAAATTTACTAAAACTGCACTGATCATTGAATATGTAACAAATGATGGTCTGTTTAGAGTAAAAAAGAACAAAGAGTTGAGCAAACCATAAACAAGAAACACGTACCCTATACTACCCATCCAAAAAACTTTAAAAGTTATAGGGTTTGCAAAAAAATCTCTAATCTCAGGCACTTCACTTTCAAACGCCCTTAAACTTATAACTCCAAAATAAGTTATAAGTATTGATATCACACTTACAATTAACAGTAATATTAGCTGTCGGAAATAGAAACGGTTAAAATGTTTATTAAAAGCTTTCATTTTATTTAACGAAATATTTTTTTGGGCAGGTATTAAATATTTTGAAAATGCATTGATACTGAATTCTAATGTAGCAATAGTTATGATAAAACTAATCAACGCCCAGTCCATTCCTAGTTCATATGGAGTGTTAAACCAAATGATATAAGGAGGAGGAACTTCCCCAGTTGACCAAGCAAGAATTCGGTCCGTAAAAAGAAAAACGAAGTAAAAAAAACCGTATAAAAAAAAGCGGTAATTGTTATAGTAGCTAACTTCATCATACGGTAAAGTTTGTTTAAGTAATTCTTGACGTAAGGTTTGAACTTTAAACTGATAGTACAATGCTGAATAACCTGACATCAAAACAGTGGTAACTATAATCCCAATCCATTGTGCTATATAAACACCAAATGTGTTCGTTTTTGTTAAAAGTATTACTACAATGGTGCCAACAGTTATCGAAAAAAGGATCATAAATCTTAATTCTGAAGCAAATAAAATAGCCGCGCTAAGTAATAGTAAAGAAATAAGAACCATATAAATGATTGATAGTATCATCATTTTCATTGGGAAGAATGGGAAAGCGAGATTTATTGCAAAAAGTAAAAGTGCAAAAATAAATACTGTTGGTACTCCTAATCTAAGTATCCTGAAAATTGCTTTTCTTGCTAAATAGAAATTTCCTTCTCCCTTATATTTAGAAACCAGCCTTCCTATAACCTGAATAAAACCACCTGTAATAACAAAAGATGCAATAGTTCCAAATGCTACCATTGTAGCTTGTGCTTCATTAAATCTTAACCAAGCCCAAAGAGCATATTCAAATACTAAAATTGCTATGATTTGAATTAGCATAGGTAACGAAAGAACTAAGCCTGCGGTGTAGTATCTAAATAAAAGTTTAATGGTTTGAAAAAAGCCATGATTATAGCTGTCATAAGTTTGAAATCGGTCTTCGTTTTCTATTTCTAATTGAATTTTTTCATAAACAAACTCTGCCAACTCAAATACATTCTTATACCCATAGTCGGTATTGGCATCAATATCTCTAATTCCTAAAGATTCTATTGAAGCTGCAACTGCCCAACTACTCATAGGGATATCTACTAAATCTCGTACATCTTTGATTAGTTTAATTTTAGCTTCATCAATTGATAGCTGTTTTTCTTTTATTTCAAACTGTTGACTCATGTACCCCCTCTAAATGTTCCAACAATTCAACAACAGATTGCAATTTAACAGAATGCTTTAATGGGGTTTTAGGCAGGCTCATTAACCTATTATAACTTTCAAAATAGGCGTCAACACTTCTTTTTATTGTAAAATTAAGAAGTACTTTTTCTCTAGATTTTTTACCTAATTCAATCCTCAGTTCTGTATCAGAAAGTAGTTTAATAACCCCGTTCGCAATAGCTCTCGGATCACGAGGTTTACACAATATTCCACAATCTTCAAGAGCGTCTTTAATCCCTCCAACATCTGTAGCTACTACTGGCCTTTGACAACTCATCGACTCAATAACAGTGTAAGGAAATCCTTCAGAGATTGAAGTTAAAATTGAGATATCACCTTCATTAAAAACCATACTTGGTTTATCATGAAAACCTCCAAACCGAAAATGCTCGGCAACATCTAAATCTTCAATGAGTTTCTCGCATTTTTCTACATATTCTTTATCCACATCAAGACTGCCATAAACAATAAACTGTACATTAGTTATCTCTTTACGAACAAGGTCACACGTTCTAATCATCGTCTCAATATCCTTTAAAGGAAAAATATGAGCTACAGCCACAACTGTTGGTCTATCAGCTGTATGTGATGGTTTTAATGTCGGGTTAAAAATTGACGTATCTACTCCATTATAAATAGGAATAATTTTTGATTCTTTTGCTTCAAATTTTACTTCCCATTTTTGGTTTGCAGTAGTAACTGGTGAAATTTGATCTGCTGTAAAATAGACTGCTCTAGTTACAATTGTAGACAAATTCAAAAGAAGTTGTTTTGAGAAAAAAGGCATATCCTCTCTTCCCAAATTTATCAACCTTTCTCGTATATAAACTCCATGATCAGTAACAATACTTGGAGTACCATACTCATATTTCGCTACAATAGATGCCAAAGCTGGAAAGCCAGCAATAGTAGCGTGAGTAACATCAATCTCTTTAGGGATATTAACTGCTAATGGCATTAAAAAATGGAATAACCACCTCATTCCAAAAGTAACATCAAACACTCGAGGTTCTTCTTTATGATCTTTTTGATGCTCAAATTCAGTTATCAGATGTGATTTAAAATCTATCCATAGTGAGGTTTCCTTCATCGTCTGCTTATAGTCATACTCACTGAAGTACTTCCACATGCCGTAAATAATTTCACTTATCTCTTCTGGGTCCCGAAAAGGGTCAAACAAACAATCAGTAAAATCTCTAAAAATTGGCATGAAATGCTCTTTAATAACATTTCTTGTTGTTCGAGCTCTTTTTTCAATTTGATAAGAAAAAGGTTCCTCTGCATTATAATATTGAACAGGTTCTTCAACACCCCATAAAGGGATGTGAATTATTTTCTTAACATTTTCGGGAAGTTTATACCTTGTTTCTACAAATGGACTACCAGTAATGGCTAAAATATAGAAATCGATTTTGTTTACTAACTCGGAACAAAGAATATGAGCCCATGTTGAAACTCCACCCCCACTATAAGGATAAGACCCTTCCGTCTCAAAAAGTACAATAGGAGTTTTCTTATTCATTATTTTCCTGATTCATGTATACTTTTGAAAATTAAATCTTCATATATACTAAAAATACGGGGCCATGTATGCTTTGCTTTTACCAGATTAAATCGATTTTCAACGTACTTTAAAAATTCATCCGTATTATTCCAAAATTGAATAACATCGGTACAAATAGATATTATAGAATCATTTTTTGGAAAAGTTAATCCGTATTTGTTAGTCAAGTCACCTACTTCTCTTCCAATGGGTAATACCATATTAGAAAGCGCCTCAAACATAACTAATGGCTGAGATTCATTGTGGCTTGTAATTAAAAGCATATCCATCTTTTTGTAATATTCTTTTGCGGGTTGATTCCAAACTAAAGTTACTGAATCATATAGTAATGCCTTTTTATCTACTTCTTCTTCTAGTTGTTTTTCGCCCGCCCCACTTAAAAGCATTAAAAAATCTGCTTTAAACCCTTGGTTTTCGAATTCATCAACAAAATCAAAAAACTGAAGTGGATTTTTCATTTCTGCACATCTACCTACCCAACCTAAAACTGGTATATGTCTATCTTTATTTGATTTATAAATCCAACTAGTAGGAATACCATTGGGAATATATTGAATATCAGAAGCTCCTAATTCTTCTTGAAGATGTATATTGCACTCCGACACTGTAATAACCTCATTGGCTTCTTTATATACTTTTCTTGCTATATCTTTGAAAAGAGTAACAATTAGTTCTTTTGATGCTACACTTTGAGGTATTTTATACCCACACTCTAAAGCAACAGCTCCTTTTAAAACCTCCAACCAATAAATAGCATGTTCTGTAAGAATTAAAGGGATTTTTTTTATCGTTTGGATTTCGACTCCAAGCCAACCTGCAAAACCAGTATTTGTAACGTGAATAATTGCGTTGTTTTCAGCTAATTCTTTAATTTCAAATCTATGATCGTTAAACCAGCTATTTAATGAAGTATCCCAGTTATCTACTAAATTGGGTGGTTCAATACGTTTAAAGTTGGATATATTGTCTGGAAATGGATAGAGTGCGTCTTCAGGACTTAAGTCAAAAAAAGGATCTGTAGCTATTTGAAGAATGGTAAAATCAATGTTCTTGCAAACTTTAATATATTGATATATCCATTCACTCACCCCACCTCTATACCAAGGATATGTACCTTCAATTACAAGTAGTACGTTCAATCCTCTCCTCTTTGATTATGCGTTTTTCTTAAATAATCTCCATAAAATGGATCCCGTTTGAGTAATTAGTCTTGAGATAAGAAGAAATTCATTAGAGGAGAATAACACCGACCTTTTAATAACAATTACTCCAAAAAGAGACGATTTTCCTGGTACTTTTAAATTATTCATCAATAGACTTTTTTCATTTATAGAAAATAGTGGTACCGCAATTTCTGCTGAAAGCTTTTTCTCTTTTGAGAAGTCATTAAAAAAACCAAGCTCATCATTATAAATATGATTGCATAAATATGGTTCTTGAGTTTCTTTTAAATGTTGAAAAGAGCGCTCTTCATCTACAGATGAGATTAATTTATTATCTGGTTCATTATCACCATAAAAATGAAGTAATTTTGAAGAATTATTATCATCTACAATCCAAAACCCAAGAAAATCAGATTCTAGAATGGCAAGAAGTTCAGAACAAAGAACATCTACCGTTTCATTAAAAGAGCCTGAGAGAGCGCTCTCCATTAACCGCATTACAAGCTTATTCTTATTATCTGCTAATCCTTCTTCAAGATCTGAAACATCAATATCAGTAACTAATTTCATTCGAACTAATTCAAGAATTCTCTCCTTGTTAGTATTAAAAAGTTCTTTCTTGATAAAATCAGCTGCACCTAAATCTAACGCTTTTTTCTCCTTTTCAACCGTAGGTAGATTTGTCATAATTAGAATTGGAATTTTTTTCTTCTCCTTATCTAATCGTAATGATTCTAGCAATTCTAATCCTGTCAAACCAGGCATATGAATGTCTGATAAGATCAAATTAATCTTAGTATTGGATAGTATATCAATAGCTTCTTGAGCATTTT
Source organism: uncultured Balneolaceae bacterium (assembly GCA_963974345.1). GTDB lineage: Bacteria > Bacteroidota > Rhodothermia > Balneolales > Balneolaceae > RHLJ01. The sequence goes on from CAXBBW010000001.1 coordinate 132,753, forward strand.
TAGCATGAACTAAAGTGAATTCACTCCCTAATAGATTCTGGGTCAAAAAGTGAATAGGCTCATCATCGTCTATTACAAGAACGGTGTACTTCATTTCAAATAGTCTTAATTAATAGGTATTTGGATAAAAAAAGTAGTTCCTACTCCTTCTTCCGATTCTACCCATACTTTTCCTTGGTGGATATTAACATATTTTTCAACAACGTCTAAGCCTAATCCAGTACCAATTTCACCTTCAGTCCCTAAATTTGATATACCCTTAGAACTCCGATCAAGCCCAAAAAGTTTGTTTACTAAATTATGTTGAATTCCAATCCCTGTATCTTTCACTTTAAACGAAATTAGTTCATTATTTGACGTAACAAATAAACTTACCGTACCACTACGTGTCGTAAACTTTAAGGCATTGGAAACAAGATTATTTAAAGCGATTTCAATTTTGGTATGATCTAATTCGACCTTATTCTTTTTTATATTATCTACTAGGTTTAGGTTAATACCTTTAAGAATAGCTTTTGGTTCATTTACAGAAATAACTTTATCGACTAAATCTTTAAGGTACCCTTCAGTTGCATTTAATTTTTCTTCACTTTTTGCATGGTTCTCATTGTCTAATACCTTCTCTACCATATCCATAAGCTTTCTGCCACTTTGTTCCATTGCAATAAGCATTTTGGTTACTTCCTCTTTAGGAAGTTCTGGGTTTTCTTTTATAAGATTTGCCAAACCAACAATTCCAGTAAGCGGATTCTTTATATCATGACTTACAATTCTTACAAGCTGATCTTTTTTGTTATTGATTTCTCTAAGTTCAACTTCAGTTTTACGAAGAATTTCAATTCGCTCATCTCTTTCTTTTTGGAGCTTACTTAAAAATAAATGAGTTCTTATTCGTGCTAAAACTTCATCTTTTTGATATGGCTTAGTGATATAGTCAACTCCACCTACTTCAAATCCTTCTACTTTATCACTTGTCTCTGAAAGTGCACTTAAAAATATGATTGGAATAGATTTAAGTTCATCATCTTCATTGACTTTCTTACAGACCTCATACCCAGTCATATCTGGCATCATTATATCTAATAATACTAAATCAGGTTTTCGACCTTTTATAAGCTCAATAGCATCAGTGCCATTAAATGCTACTATTGGCGAAAAACCCGCATCACGTAGAACATGCGAAAGTAATTTTATATTCGCCTCGGTGTCATCAACAATAAGAATTAAAAATTCAGATGGGACAATCTGGAATTGCATACAGTTAGTAATATTAGTAAACCTGAAACAGTAATAATCTATCGAATAATTAGTTAGCTTGAAACTATAAATAGATTAAATACGTCTCATATAAGATAGTTCTAAGTTAATTGGTAAAAAAATAAGTTCTTTCTATGAAAAATCTAAACATTATTAGCTTCTTTACATTATTTCTTTCCATTGCTTTCTCCCACACTGCATATTCGAATTCAACTCCTGGAGCTAAAAAAATACTTTTTGAAATTACAGATAGATATAACGAAGTAAAGCTTGGAATAACTGAAAGCACCGTTTATATGATTTTTAGTGAACAGGTTCGAGACATTGCAAATAGAAATTTTATTTCTCTACATAATATTGATTCTCACACTTTTTTAGATTCAGATGGTAATTTTATTACTGGCAATGTTAATTACTTAGAATCCAACAAAATTGAGTTTAATAAAAGTGAAATTTCTGAAATTAATTTTAATAATGGAAAGTTAAACTTTGGATATAAATCGAACCCAAAAATAGGCTTCGAAGATATCTATTCGTATAATGGAACTAAAGTGATAGAAAACTTCTACATAGAAGATGTAGAAGAATTTATTCTTACTTTTTCAACTATTTTTAAAGACAATTTTTCACATTAAGTGTAACATTAGATAATAAAAGATACTCCTTTTAAGAAAAAAGGAGTCGCAATGCTGAGGTTTATACTGCTAGGTATAATAGCATTTTCAGGATTTTATGTTTGGACTGTTTTCCCTATACACCATGGACCTGGAGAAATAACACCAAATAAGCCAAAATTGGAACGGGTATCATGGGAAAAACCCTTCCAATTCAAGGATGCAAAAGTTATACCCCTTCGAAAAATCATTGGAGAAGTACGAGTAATAGAAAAAAAACGTTATTTTTTTGATAATAAAAGACATTACTCACCTGCAGATGTTTTAGTAGGCTGGAAGGCTTTGTCAGACGAAAGAAATTTAGATCATATTCATTTTTCATTAGATGATAGATATTTCGAATATGAATTTATTAAGCCGCCCCTACCGGTTAAAGAGATTCTTAGTCAAATAGATTTATGGCATCTTGTACCTTCTAATGAGGTTGTTGATACTCAAATCAAAAAACTTCGAAAAGGAAGTGTAATAAGCGTTGAAGGTTATATTATTGATTTAGAGCCTGAAACTAAATATGCATGGCGCTCTGAACTTATAAGCCCAAAAAATCAGAACTTTAAGAATACAATTATTTGGATAACTGAACTTAAAGTAAAATAGAATCTTTTTCTGATACTTTTTACTTGAATTGATCCTGAAATAGCGGTTTATTTAAGTACTTGCTTAATCGGGTCAGAAATCAGGAAAAATATCATGTCGTCAAATTCAAAACATACTGGAATTGTAAAGTGGTTTCATAATATTAAGGGCTATGGCTTTATTAGCTCTGAAGCAGATGATGAAATCTTTGTTCACTACTCAGAAATAAAATCTGATGGGTTTAAAAAACTAAAACGTGGTGAAAAAGTAGAATTTATATTAGACACTGGAGAAAAAGGGTTTTTAGCTAGAGATGTTTCATTAATCGAAAATGAAGATGATTCTGATATCTTTTAAACCTATATGAAATGGATTAAGGATTCTATTCTAGATATTATAATCTTCTTAGTAATTATTGGTTATTCAATTACTTCTAATGAAATAATCGAGATATCTTTATGGGTTTATACAATATTGTTGCTTGTAGGTAAAGTCTCTTACTTTTTTGTTGGTTTTCTACAATCTAAAGCACAGAAAACAAATGTACCAAAGTGGTTCTATCACAGTATCTATATTTCTAGTATTATTTTGTTAATTCTCTCCAAAAATTATTATCTATCTATAGCATGGTCAATAGTTTGGATACTCTCATTTGTTCCTTCTTTTATTGAGAACAACAAGGCGGTAAAGTGATTTGTTATACCCTACATTTTTGACTAATTATTTTTTTGATGTTGTTCACAAAAAGTGTTCTATTTTTCCTTCTTATATTTTTTTCAATTCAAGTTTATTCTCAGGAGAATCTAAATCCTAAGAACCAACTACTTTTGGTGTCAGGCTACTCTCCAATTTCAGTTCGTTTACTTGGTAAAACGCCCAACTCATTATCTTCTATAATAAAATTTGAGTTTAGAAGAATAACGAAGCTATTATTTTTGGGTGAACCTCTTTACTATCAATTTGGTGTAATTCCGTATATACAGTTCGAATATCCGAAAAGGGATAATGGCGACAGAAAAGATTTAGTAAATGGGTTCGGTTTATCTCCTTTCGGTTTAGGAATTCATAAACATGTGTTCAAAAAATTTAACTATACCCTCTATTCTTACGGCGGAATTATACTCATAGATAAAAGATTCCCAACAGATAAAGGTAGAAGACTTAATTATACTTTTAGTTTATCTGCCGATGCTGTTTATAGATTGACGAATCTTTTTTCTTTATCTTTAGGATATAAATTTCATCATATTTCTAACGCACAAACTGGAAAAGAAAATCCAGGTTTGGATTCAAATTTTATCACTATTTCATTAATCATATCTAAGTAAACCATGTCATTGAAAGCAATATTTAAAACTTCTAAGGGCACCATTAACGTAACCTTGTTTGAAGAAAAAACACCAAAAACAGTAGCTAACTTTGTAAACCTTTCAACTAAAGGATACTATAATGGTTTAAGTTTCCACAGGGTGATAAATGATTTTATGGTACAGGGTGGTTGCCCAAATGGTGATGGTCGTGGAGGTCCAGGATATGTTTTTGAGGATGAATTTAATTCTGAACTGATTCATGATAAACCTGGAAAGCTATCTATGGCAAATGCAGGTCCCGGAACAAATGGAAGTCAATTTTTTATTACTCATGTTGCTACTCCGTGGCTAGATGGTCGTCATACCGTGTTTGGTGAAGTAGATTCTGAGGAGGATCAATCTATTGTAAATTCAATTATTCAAGGTGACTCTATTGAATCTATAACAATAGAGGGAGATTATTCTGACCTTCTTTCTGAAGTAAAAGAAGTTAGCCCATGGAATGAAGCACTTAATGATCGTTTTCCTGATTTGAGTGATACTTAATCAGTATTATGATTCCACAATTTGACAACAAGCCTCAAAATGGATGGCGTAGAGATCTCTACATCATAATTTTTGATGCTGATACTAAGCTAGGTAAAGCATTTGATGTTGCTCTTATTCTAGCTATATCTTTAAGTGTACTTGTAGTTATGCTTGATAGCATATCAAGTGTTCGTAGTGAATATGGAGTGCTTTTAAAAATAGCTGAATGGGCATTTACGTTTATTTTTACTGTAGAATACATTCTTAGATTAATTTGCTTAAGAATCCCTTCAAAATATGCGTTAAGCTTTTTTGGAATTATAGACATTCTTGCAATTTTACCAACTTATCTAAGTCTATTAATGCCAGGTACTCATTATTTAACCGCTATACGAATTCTTAGGTTATTAAGAATATTTAGAGTGCTCAAACTAGTAAAGTACTTAAATGAAGCCAACTACCTTAGTACTGCTTTGATTGCTAGTAGAAGAAAAATATCGGTTTTTCTATTCGCTGTAATCATGTTATCTATTTTTGCGGGTTCACTTATATATGTTATTGAAGGTCAAGAAAATGGGTTTACTAGCATTCCTACAAGTATTTATTGGGCAATCGTTACATTATCAACTGTTGGGTTTGGAGACTTAGCACCAGCAACTGCTTTGGGTAAGCTTATAGCTTCAATAATTATGATAATGGGATATGGAATAATTGCTGTACCTACCGGTATTGTTAGCTATGAAATGTCAAGGGTAAATCAGAATAAAAAGGTTTGCTCTAATTGTAACCTTAAAGAACATGAAGAAGACGCCGTCTTTTGTAAAAATTGTGGGGTAAGACTACCTCAATAACGAAACTTTTGTTTCATATTCCGTAGTAGATTCAAATAAATTTGATTCACAAGCTTTATGGATATACGGAAAAAACTTTACGGGCTTTTAGCATTACTTTCTTTGTTATCATTCACATCTACACTAGTTGCCCAAAACAGTATTGATGATCTAAAATTTAGAAAGTGGAGAATAACTCTCTTCCCTCCAGTAAGTACTAATGGTACTCAATCTGTAAATTATTCAGCTAAGTATTCAATAAATTTATTAGCTGGGTACCACGGAGCGTTAGATGGTTATGAAGTTGGAGCCCTATTCAATTATACCAAATACTATTCCTCTGGATTTCAGTTATCAGGTTTAGCAAATCTAACAAATGGTGAAATGGAAGGTTTTAATGTCACTGGTGGTGTAAATTATGCAAAAGAATATATGGCAGGTATTCAGTTAGCTGGTTTAGCAAATATTTCAGATGATAGAATTGAAGGCTTACAATTTGCAGGTTTTGTTAACTATTCACAAAGAGGGTCGTCTGGTTTACAAGCTGCAGGTTTTGCAAATATCAGTAGTTCAGATATTGAAGGGTTGCAAGCAGCTAGTCTTTTTAACTTCACAAAAGATGATATTTCAGGACTTCAAAGTGCTGGAATTTTTAATTTTGCCGGTGATTATGTAGAAGGATTACAAGCTGCAGGAGTTTTCAACTTCGCTGGAAGTGGGATATCAGGTCTTCAAGCTGCGGGATTTGCAAATGCTTCCCTTGGTAATATTGAAGGACTTCTAGCTTCAGGTTTTATTAATTATGCAGGTGAGGATGCAAGTGGATTACTAGCATCGGGTGGGTTTAATATTGGAAATAATATTGAAGGGTTAGCAGCTGCAGGTATAGGCAACTTTGCCTACTCAATGGAGGGATTGCAAATAGCAGGGATAAACATGTCGAATGAAGCTGTAGGATTACAAATTGGGATTCTAAATATTGCTAAAGAATTCGAGGGTGTTTCTATAGGTTTATTAAGCATTTATGGAAATGGTCGTAAGAATGTTGATGTACGTTTTTCTGATGCAGGTTTTACTGAAATCGGAATTACAACTGGTACTCACAGGGTTTATAATTCTTTTCTTTTAGGTTATAATACTCTTTTAGACAGAGATGTTTACCGTATTGGTCTTGCAATTGGGTTAGAAAAAAATATTCAAGACTCTTTTGAAAATATTGAAAGTACTACACTATTTGTAAATCAGGAGTTTAGCCTACATCACATTATTGAAGGAGATTGGTCTAGCCAAAAAAACAGAATACTATCTTATAAATATCTTCTTGGGAATAGATTTAATAATGGATTTTCAATTTATGCTGGATGGAGTTTAAATATGCAGGTTACAAGAATTGATGAAGCTAAAGATTATACTTGGTATAGCTTTTGGTCTCCAACTCGAAAAGGAAAACAATATCGTTTTTGGATTGGAGCTACTGTTGGAATTCGATTATTTCACCAAAAAAACCTTCCATTAATTAGCGATAATTTTGATAATGATTGGGGCTGGGGAAGAGATTGGTAATTAAGGAAATTGATAATTGTTATTATTTTGTGATGAAGTTTAAAATTGGAATGGTTAATTACACTACTGTTGTTATAAAACTAAATTTTTATTATGAAACTATTTATAATATCATCAGTCGCTTTAAGTACAGTATTGGTCATCTTTACCTTAAATCAACCTTCATTTTTAGCAGAAGAGCATTCTGAAAAACATTTTCATGAATTAGCTAAGTACGAATCGGTTATGGATACAATACCAGAGTCATTTCCTTATGAAAAAACTGAAGCGGAGTGGAAAGAAATCCTCACTCCTTCTCAATTTAGAATATTAAGAAAAAAGGGAACAGAGTTTCCTTATGTAAATGAATACTTTGATTCTAAAAAAGATGGTATTTATGTTTGTGCGGGATGTGGTCAAAAGCTATATGATTCTAATCATAAATATAAAAGTGGCACTGGATGGCCAAGTTTTTGGAAGCCAATTAATGATTCGTTAGTGGTTGAGTTAGAAGACAAAAGCTTATTCATGACTAGAACAGAAATTGTTTGTTCTAATTGTGGTGGACACATTGGTCACGTTTTTGATGATGGACCTGAACCTACAAAATTACGCTACTGTATGAATTCAGCAGCATTGAAACTAGTTGATCGAAATAAATTACCTTAATATAAAATTAGTATTATTTCACTTTTAAAAATTATATTTAAGGCGCTCATCAGCGCCTTTTTTTATTTAATTGAATTTATATGACTCAAAAAACTACTGTACTTAAAAAAGCTGAATTTAATCCAAAGCTTAAGACCTATTTTAATTTGTACGGGGTATTCATGATGCTCATCATGTTTATAACAATTCCATTTATCCCAATCTGGTTGATATTTGCACCGATATTTATCAACAAATATTTCGAGCGGTTAGAATGTGAACTTACTTCACGTTCACTCCGTTTTAAGAAAGGTTTTATTGTCCAAACTGAGAAAACAATCCCATTAGATAAAATTCAGGATTTAACTTTTAAAGAAGGTCCTCTTCTCAAAAAACTTGGATTAAGTATTCTAAGAATTGAAACAGCTGGTAATTCTGCTTCCGCAGGTGCTGATTTAAGTTTAATTGGTATTGTTGATTCACATGACTTCAGGCAAATGGTTTTTGATCAAAGAGATAAGGTTACAGATAATACATCTACACCTTCTCAAGAGTCTGAATCAATGGTTGAGGTATTACAAGATATTCGTGAATCTCTCAAAAGAATTGAAGGGAGAATGAATTCTTAATTCTATTCTATTCTATTCTATTCTATTCTATATAAAGCTTAGCCAAGTCCCACTTAGTAATTACTTCTTCAATTAAGCTAAGAACACGTTTATTTACTCTTTCATAGTAATCCCTTGCTTGGTCTTCATTGAACGTTGGATAGCCCTGCCCTGCTTCGTATAAACCAATTGAAGAAGGAAAAGGATATGCTGACCAAGTTGACCCTGCAGGATATGGAGTCGTCATTTCTTCACCTGAATATCTCTCTTTATGTATATGCTCAGGAACAATGGCTTGAATATAAGCTGTTTCATTATTACCACTATGACCACCATTTTCGCCGAATACTGCAAATGTATCTTCTGAAACTACGCTCCACCAATTTATAATTAAGATTCTAACTTTAAGCTGGTGTGACAATTCATCCGAAATTGATTGAAGTATTGCAGTTTGTGGACCTCCATGCCCATTCAAAATAATAATATTCTTAAATTTATTACCAGCAAGTCCTTTAATTATATCCCCAACAAATCCTCTATAAGAATCTTCTGAAATAGCGAATGCTCCTGGATAAGCCTTAAGAGAGCCAGTTACACCATAGTTAAGAGTTGGAGCAATCATGGCGTTTAATTGATTTGCAAATACTTTCGCCATTCTTTGTGGAGCAATATTATCTGCCCCATTTGGAATTACACCATGGGGTTCAAGTGTACCCACAGGGAGCAATACTGTTTCAATTTTTTCAGGGACAAATTCTGAGAATTCCATCCAACTAATAAAATTCATTTCCCTAGTAGTTGGAGCACTTTGGGCAAAAATTAAATTATTTGAAATCAAAAATAATCCTAATAAAAGTAATTGCTTCATGAATTAGTTTTTTTAAATGATGTAAGTTTGTTATTGAAAAAATATACTAACCCTAATGCGAGCACCCATTGTAATACAACAGTTGCTACAGAAAATGGATCAAAAGGATTATACCAAGTCTCAGGAGCATACTCTGTTGCACTCAAATACATCCACCAAAACAAAAGTGTAACTACTTCTACTGGGACAATATATTTTATAATTATCGTCCACCAAGAACCAAGTTTGGTTTTACTTTCTTCTGAGTTAACTAATCTTGCTCTAAACCTATCTGCTCCAAAGCTAATTACAGCATAGGATATAAATGCGCCTGAAACCATTAATCCTACACCCCAGACAAAGTCTTGATTTGCGAAGAAAGTCAAATTTAATGCTGACGGAATCCCAAAAGCGAAACCAGCTACCGAAATAAATATCGTAGCTTTCTTTCGGCTCATCCCAGTATCAACAAATACTTTCACCGCTAACTCTATCATTGAAATTAGTGAACTGAAAGCTGCAAAGGTTAGTCCTAAGAAAAAAAGTATAGAGAACAAACCTCCACCAGACATTGAAGCAAAAAGTTGAGGCATCCAAATAAACGTTAGACCTGTACCCGCTGGACCAGAAGTCTTCATTATATCGAGAACCTCTGAATTATTCATAGTTGAACCTAAAGTGCCAAATACTGTCGAAAAAATAATAATTGCAGCTAAAAGAGAAATCATATTATTTCCAATACCCGTTTGAAAAGCACTTATTGTTACATCATCTGATTTTCTCATATAACAAGCGTAAGTAAGTATTAAACCCCAAGCAGCGCCAGTATCCCATGCATTCTGAGTAAGAGCTTCTAACCATATCTGAGGGCTTTTCAAAGTACTCCAATCAGGTGTAAAAAGATAAGCTACTCCGGCACCACTACCTTCTAAACTCAATGCTTTTGCTAGAGAGACTAATAGAACTACTAATAAAGAAGGGATTAGAATTTTATTTACTTTTTCAATAGAAGAAATTCCCTTTATAACAACAAAGGCACCAAAGAACATAATTATAGCGTGGAAAAATACGGGTAACCCATTAGCATGAAATGTATCCCAAATAAGAATTGAAGATTCATACGTATCAGGTAATCCAGTGCTTACTGATTGAAAGAGATAGTACAAACACCACCCAGCAACGACGCTGTAATAGAACATAATTGCAGTAGCTACAAACCCAATAAAGCCACCCATCCATCCTTTTTTCTTTCCGATAAGCTTAGCAAATGAAACTATTACTCCTCTTCTACCATTTCTACCTAAGCCATATTCTGCTATAATTAATGGTATAGACCAAAGAAAAAGAAAAGAAACCCAAGCTACTAAAAAAGCTCCTGCACCTTCTTCTCCTGCGTTTTGAGCTGCTATTCTTGGAAATCTCCAAATGTTGCCAGTTCCAATAGCAATTCCAAGTACACTTAAAATGAGACCTAGTTTAGAAGAAAACCTTTCCTGTGAGTTAACTGTCATGCAAATAATTGTTAATTAGAAAATAGGATGAAATTTGACTCGTTTTAATGTCAAAATGGTTTGTAAATTTACGCCGTATCTATTTTGAATAGATTTAGGCTATGCCTATAATTGCAAGCCTATATAAAGTTAAAAAATTGACTATCCAAAACTTTTCAGCCGGATAATACATACATGTTTCCAGATCATAAAACGACGAATAAATATTTAGCCCTTTTTACATTCTTCGTATCCCTATTTATATATTCATTAACATTAGCACCAACTGCTAGTTTTTGGGATGCAGGTGAGTTCATTGCTGTAGCCCATGGACTTCAAGTTAATCACCCTCCTGGAGCTCCTCTCTACTCAATATTAGGGAGAGTAGCTTCTATGTTTATGCCCACAGAATATGTGGCCTTGAGTATCAACTTCTTAAGTGGATTAGCTTCAGCATTTACAATAATGTTACTTTACTTAATCATTGTTCGCTTAGTTCGTGAATTTCGAGAACACCCTGATAAAATGTCAATAGTTGACAAAATTGGAATGTACGGAGGTGCATTAGTTGGATCTTTAACTTTTGCTGTTAGTGATACCTTCTGGTTCAATGCAGTTGAAGCCGAAGTTTATGCTATGTCAATGTTTTTCACTGCTATTGTAGTTTGGTTAGCCTTGAAATGGTCTGAAAACCATGATAAAGAGTTTAATGAGCGCTGGTTAGTACTTATTGCTTATATGTTTGGGTTGGCTATTGGAGTCCACCTTTTGAATTTATTAGCCATCTTCTTTGTAGCACTTATAGTTTACTTCAAGAAGAAGGATTTTACTTTACTATCTTTTGGAATTATGGGAGCACTTGCAGTAGCCTCCTTCTTAGTTGTATATCCATTTACTATTCAAACATTACCCGATTGGTCTGATAAAATTGGAGGGGCTACTTATGGTTTGATAGGACCTTTCACATTTGTAATTCTGATTCTCGGATCACTTGTTTGGGGTATTTATTACACTCAAAAGAAAAAATATAGATTGGCTAATATTCTATTGATTAGTTATGCCATGATCATGATTGGTTACTCTTCTTATTCAGTAATTATGATTCGTTCTATTGCAAATCCACCTATTGATGAAAATGATCCTGAAACTGTTGAAGCGTTTGTTAAATACCTAAAACGTGAACAATATGGTGATACACCAATATTTAGAGGTAGAAATTTTGATGATGCTACAGGGCAAATTAATCCTAACGCAGAAGATTTATTCCCACGACGACATTCTCAAGATCCACGAGATGTACAATATTATACACGATATGATAGCGATTGGGAGTTTTTCTGGGATTATCAGATCAATCATATGTATGTACGTTATTTTAATTGGAACTTCATAGGTCGCCAAGCAGATATACAAGACGCTGGTTGGCGTTCTGGATTTGACGAAGCTCAGTTCCCACAAAATCGAGCCAATAATGCTTATTATTTTATTCCTTTTTTATTAGGTGTATTTGGTCTCATTTTTCATTTTACTTCGGATTGGAAACGTGCCTTCGCGGTGTTCGCACTCTTTACTGTTACTGGTTTAGCAATTATCATATTCCTAAATCAAGACCCTTATCAACCCAGGGAGAGAGATTATGCCTATGTAGGCTCCTTTTTTGCTTTTGCGATTTGGGTGGGATTGGGAGTAACTGGAATTATTGATTTATTAAAAGGTTATTTAAAAGAGAACGCTACTATTAGCTATGCAGTAGTTGCACTTAGTTTACTCGGATCCCCAGTTATTATGGGTGTTCAAAATTGGGATGATCATGACAGGAGCGATCGTTATGTAGCACCTGATTATGCAAAAAACTTACTTAACTCACTTGCTCCAAATGCAATTGTTTTTACAAATGGTGACAATGATACATTTCCCCTATGGTATGCTCAAGAAGTTGAAGGCGTAAGAACAGATGTTCGAATTGTTTGTTTAAGTCTATTAAACACCGATTGGTATATTAAACAGTTAAAGAATCAGTGGTCACACGAGTCAGCTCCTCTACCAATTAATTTAACTGATGAGCAAGTTGATCAGATCACTGCAAAAATTGATCGTTGGCAACCAAGAACAATAAATGTTCCTGTAGATAAAGAATTACTTAAAAGTGCTTTTGCTGAAGATGGAAATTACAAAGAAGCTATCGGTGTGAAACCTGATACTTCCCTCCAGATATTATATACAGGCACTGATTTTGAAATTCCTGTAGATTCATTGGATAATCAAGTTTCTTGGAGAGTAAATGGGCGTTTATATGGTAATGATGCTCAAGGAAATGGAGTTTATTACATGCAAGTACAGGATTTAATGATTCTTGAATTACTACAATCTAATAATTGGCTCCGTCCAATCTACTTTGCTAATACTGTATCTCAACAAAGTATGCTAGGCTTAGATAGTAATGATTACCTTAGAACAGAAGGAAAAGCTTATCGTATTATTCCTAAAAAACTTCCTTCTAGATACCAAGGTTATATTGATACAGATATTCATACTCGAAGACTTCGTGATTTCAGTTTCACTGAATGGAATAATCCAGATGCATATTTTGATGAGAACATTAGAAGAATGCTGGGTAATTACCGTTACAGCTTCCTACAACTAGCGGAAACCTTTCAAGATCAAGGGCAGCCCGATAGTGCAGCTTTTTACCTTAAAATGGCTGAAGAAAAGTTGCCATTTAGACCTGATGAGGAAAGCATAAATCTCCAGGCTTTATTTGCTGCTAAATATGTTAGTCTTGGTCAACTAGAAGAAGCAGGAACACTTGCTCTTAAAATCAAAAACCTAGTTTTAACTGAATTCAGTAATACTTTTGATAGTTTCCTACGATCACAAACTAGGGTTCAAGACCTTTCTGCGGAGTTCGAAACAGCTAGAAGAACTGGTGACGTTAACACTCAAAGAAAGTTAAGACCTCAGATTAATGCAGAATATGAGCGTACTCAAAGTATTGGTGATAACATAATGAGCCTTAGACAGTATATCTCGATAACACAGTATGCGTTGTTTAAATCAGGTAATTCTTCCGATGCTATCGAGATTTCAGATCAGATTAATGGTTTACTTAGTGGAACACCCTTCCCTACCTTACCAACAACTGAAGAAGAATCTGAACAAGAAATAATAAGATATGGACTTAAGTAAGCTTGTTTTTAGTTATCTGCTTGAGTCGTATATTCACAGCAAAGACAATTTGATATGATACATCAGTTTACAAAAGATAATATAGAAACCATCGGAAAAGTACTTGGAGCCACTCCAAAACCTTTGGGTGATGATGTTTTTAGAATAGAAGTGAAGAATGAAGAAGAAAACCGTCATCTTGCTTTAGAGATACATCTTGGTTTAGATGTAAATGAGGAGCAAATGAATATGGTTTCGGTTTATTCTTATAATACTTTCCTTCAACTCCATAACTGTACCGCTTTTGTTGCCAGTGAAATTCTTCAACAAGTTACCTTCTTTGGAAAATCAGGAACCAAAACTTCAGGATTGATTGTAGAGCAAACAGCTGGTTGTAGTTTGTATGCTAATGTTGATGAAGCTATCATTTCAGGTGATTTTACAGCTCTTCCAGAAGATTTAATGATGTGTGGCATTGCTTTATCACTTACCGAATCAATGGACGACGATTTCAGTTTCTAGTTAATGGAAGCTCCCGAACATCCCCTCGAGATTTTTAATACAAGCGGCTTAGAACTCCCTTTTCAAGATTCTGAAGCCGCTTTTTTATTAGATCAAATTTCTGATCAACATGGAGTAGCTTTTTCATTTGTTGAAATAGTTTTTGTGGATGAACAAGAAATAGTACGAATCAATGAAGAATATCTTAAACGTGATTATATAACAGATATTATTTCATTTAGGTATGATGATAATGCCACAAATCTTGAAATTGAAGGCACACTATATTGTTGTTCACCTAGAATTAAAGAGCAAGCTTCAGAATTTAGCCAATCAATAAAAAGAGAATTTTTAAGGATTATTGTTCATGGTTTGCTTCATTTAACCGGCTATGAAGATGGATCAACTAAGGAAAAAAAAGAAATGACCCGTTTAGAAGACCATTTCCTTTCCTTACTATAAATATTATTCCCCATCAATAAGTTGGCCCGAAAGTTGATATAAACTTACTTCAGATAACTTGGCTTGTATTTTCAACCTAACCATATTTTGTTGAACTCGCGATACATTTAGTTGAGCTTCACGAAACTGAGTGTTTGTGATTTGTCCTAATTCAAATAATTGCTTAGATCTTTCAAAGTTTAATAAAGCAGTTTCAAGATTTAATTCCTCTTTTTTAAGTAAGTATAAATTGGTTTCATAATTTTCATAGGTATTCAAAACATCTCTTTGTAAGCTTTTTTGAGCAAAAAAGAGAAATTCTTCATTATTCTTAAGCTGTACTTGTGCATTTTGAATTCTAATTTCTTGTTGAAATCCGTTAAACAGATTCAAGGAAATTGAAACTCCACCTGAAAATCCATTTGACTTCTGAAACTCTAATTGCCCTGCATCTGATTCATTTCTGTAATAATCATATGAACCATTTAAGTTTATTTTAGGAAAACGACCTGATTTATTCTGTTTTAATCCTAGTAATGCATTTTCAGCAGTCAGTTTTGACAATACCAATGAAGCATTGTTATTTAAAGAGGCTGAAAGTAAATCATTCTCCAACAACGTTGAGTTTAAAACTATATCATCAACAACTTGTATAACTTCATTAGGCTCAGCACCTAATTGGATTAATAAATCACGTTTTGCATTATTTAGTTGATTGCTTGCCTGAATAAATCCTACACTATCTGCATTTAAATCTACTTGGGCAGAAAGTAAATCCAGTCTAGTAGCATTTCCAAGTTCAAATCTCTTTGATATACGTTTATATCTATCTAAAGACCTAGAAATAGCATCTTCACTGATTTTCAGATTCTGCTTTTGAGTGATTACTCCTAAGTACAGGCTAATTACTTGAAGCAACGTGCCTTCAATCTCAAGCCTTGCTTGAACGCCCGCTTGTTCTTCCAAGCTTTTAAGGGATTGGAATCTGTAATAATTACCAAATCCATCAAATAATAGATAACTAACCGAAATTGATCCAGTTGTAGTATTTGATCCCGCTCCATTTACAGTATTGGTGGGTTGTCCAAATTGTTTAAACTCAGCATCAGACTTTGAACCAGAATATGACCCAGAAGCATTTAAGTTTGGAAGTAATCCTGCGTTTCCAATAGTTGCATTATTACTGTTAATCTCTGCCGTATTATTTGCAATAATAATGCTATGATTCTTCTCTAAGGCGATAGAAATTGCTTTTTGAAGTGTTATTACTTCGCTTGGTATTACCGTTGATTCCTGGGCAACTAACAAGCTTGTAGACGATGCAATATACGCTATAAGTATTATGATTAACTTATTCATTTTCCAACTCCCATTGAGCTTCTTGGTAAGCGGGTTCAATATCGATACGCTCTAAATCTAATTTTTCACCTTCCCATGCCCAATGTCTAAACTGTTTAAGGTTTTTTCTTATCGTGTTTGATAATAGTAGAAACGCCGGTAGAAGTGTGAGTAGAAGAAAAGTCCCAATCACCAAACCATACGCAATTGTTATAGCCATAGGGATTAAAAATTGAGCTTGAAAACTCTTTTCGAAAATTAAAGGTGCAAGTCCTGCAGCTGTTGTTCCTGTGGTTAAAAGAATAGGTCTGAACCTAGATCTGCCAGTTTCTACTAAGGCTTCAAATACATCAGTACCCTTTCGAACTAATTCATTATAGGCATTTATAAAAACAAGCCCGTCATTTACAAGTATTCCAATTAGAGCTACAAATCCTAGAAATGAAAGTAAGCTGATCTGAAAACCATGAATAAAATGACCTAAAGCCATTCCAACAATACCAAAAGGAACAATGAGATATAGTACAATGGCTTGAGAAAATGACCGAAAAGTAAATGTAACAATGGCAAATAAGAGGATTAATATAACAGGAAGAACTGTTTGAGCTGAACCTGCTGCTTTTTTCGTCTCTCGTACTTGTCCTTCGAATTGATAAGTAACAGAAGGATGTGCTGCCATAACAACTGGTAAAGCAATATTCTCAACTTTTGAAAGAGCATCTGTTCCAGAAACTTCTAAATTGGCGAGTTCGGCCTCTACCCTAATTTCACGTTTTCCGTCTCTGTGATTAATAGAAACTAGACCATTAGTAAATTCTACATTCGCAAGCTCACCAAGTGGATACGAACCACCATTAGCTGATCGAATTCGCATATTAAGTAGTTGCCCTACATCTCTACGATCTTCAAGTAAATAACGAGTCCATACCTTCACTTCATTAGTTCCTCTCTGAAGGCGTTGAATTTCATTTCCAAAAAAAGCATTTCTGACCTGGCCAATTACTTCTCTGTTAGTAAACCCCAAAGCATAGGCTTGATCTTTAAGAGTAACTTTTACTTCAGGTTGATTTTCATTATCCGTATCTGTGATATCACGAAGAACGTCTATTTTTTGCATTTCCTGAATCAATAATTCCTTTGCATTTCTTAGTTCCTGAAAATTATTAGATGCTAACGAAACAGAAACTGGCTTTCCAAAAGGGTTTGTGGAAATAAATGATAATAAAGTAGCATCAGGAATTGGACCTACCTCCTTTTTAATCTCCAATGAAATATCAAAACTACGAATATCTCTAAATTCAGATTGGATTAGAAAAAAGCTAACGCTGGCATTATTACTTCCAGGACCAATGTTTGCTACAATATTTCGAATATAACCGGTACTGTCTCCCGTTCTAGTTTTATAATTCTCATTAAGTCTTAGAGCACCCGCTACAATTTGATCTACCTTTTCTTTTGTAACCATTTCACTGGTACCTTGAGGCATTTCAAGGGTCGCAGTAACAGCATTCTGTTCTATATTTGGAAAAAATGTAGTTTGAACATATCCACCTGCAATAGCACCAATTGCAATTATTAGAAGACTTATTGACGTTAAAATCACTAGCGTCTTATTATGAAGTGAAAACTTCAAAAAAGGAATGTACCCGTTATCTCTTATGTAAAAGAGCTTCTTTTCAATCCAAACCTGTACTCCTTTTTGTTCTAGGCTTTTATTTTGATGTAAATCTTTAGAATGAGCAAGATGTGCAGGAAGAAATAAAAATACCTCGATTAACGATACCAACAATGCTGCTGAAACCACAAACGCAATATCGCTAAAGAAATCGCCCAGCTGACCATCAACGAAAAAGAAAAATGAGAACGCAATACAAGTGGTAAGAATTGCTGATGTTACTGAAGGAACTACTTCCAAAGTTCCTTCAACTGCAGCTTTTAAAGGATGCATTCCTTGTTCATATTTTTGATAAATATTCTCTCCAACAACTATCCCATCATCAACTAAAATTCCGATAACAACAATCATCCCAAACAATGAGATTACATTTATAGTTATTCCATAAAATGCTGCTAACACAAACATTCCAAAAAATGAAATTGGTATACCTAATGCCACCCAAAATGCTAATCTAATACGTAAAAATAAGCCTAGAAGAATAAATACAAGTACAACACCGAGTAACCCATTGTCTCTTAATAAAGCAATTCTTTCAACTAGGTTGATCGTGGAATCGTCTACTAAAACAGCTTTAACACTATTATTTTCAGCGTTAAATTCTGTTATGTATTCTTTAATGAAAGCAGAAGCTGCAAGAATATCTTCTTCATTTGTTGTTGTTACTTGAATGAAAACTGCAGGTACCCCATCAAGTTCTCCCCGATTCGTATCTTCACTAAAAGCATCCTCTATTATCGCCACATCACTCAGCCGAACAATAGTTCCATTTGGGTAAGCCTTTAAAACAATATCGTTGAAGCCTTTTGCATAATAATTTCTTTCATCCACTCGAATGGTAAACTCGGTACGTTCACCACGAACTATACCTCCTGTAGTTCGTATATTGGAAGCAGAAACAGCTCTGCTTATATCATCGAAGTTAGCCCATATGTTCTCAATTTATCGTCACTTACACCAATCTGAATTTCAGGATCGGTAAACCCACTTAATTGAAGTTGAGATAAACCATCATAGGCAAGTAATACATCTTCAAAAGCATCAATAGTACTCCTCAATGTAGTTGGAGTAACATTTCCTGTAAGTGCAATTTGCCCAACTTGGTTTACAGGTTCTTGCTTAAATACCACTACTCTTTCTAAATCTGTTGGAAAAGAGCTAATTCGATCAACAGAATTCTTTACTTCCTGAAGTACCACATTGGAGTCTCTATTTGGTAAAAGTTCTACCGTAACTGTCCCAAAATTTTCTCTCGAAATTGAAGTTACTCGGTCTACACCTTTTGTTCCTTCAAGGCTTTCTTCGATTTTAAGAACCACACCCTCTTCAACTTCAATGGGTGAAGCACCTGGGTAAACTGCTTCTACAATAATAAACCGAACATCCTGCTGAGGAAAGAAAGTAGACGTAAGACTTGTTGCAGCTATAAATCCGAATAAAATGAAAAGTAAGATTCCCAGATTTACGAGAATAACATGCTTTGTGAAATATTGAATAATTTTCTTCATGTATTTATCCTATCTCACTTAGTTTTTTAACGGAGCTACTTTAGTACCTTCAAAAGCAGCATCTCTAAACTCATCGATTATTAAATCTCCAAGAGAAAGCCCTCCTACTATTATACTATCTCTAGCTTTAGCTAATATTTGTATATTCACAATAGTGGCTATTGAGTCTTTGGAAAGAAAAACTTTATTGTCTCTCACTAACGATTTCGAAGCTATTTTTTGTGCTTCAGTAAACGTTTTACCAGAAATTCTCCCTGTAACATATTGCCCCGATAGAATGTCAGCCTTTTTTACCTCCAAGTAGATAATAATCGTTTGAGTAGTAGGATCAATTTTTGAATTTATACGAACTACTTTTGCGGTAATAAGTTGGTTTTGGGCATCATTTAGAGTTACTAAAACTTCATTTCCTATATTTATAAAAAAACGATCGTCTGCATTGATTGATGCTTCAATTTCATAGGTACTGGTTTTTGTGAACTCGCCAATTCTTTGGTTGATACGAACAAGTGTACCGGGATCAATAGAGCTTTCAGTAAGAACTCCATCATAAGGAGCAGTAAGGGTATATTTCGAAAGTCGAACTTCGCTTTGTTTAATAGCAAAATAACTTGAATTGACTCCTCTCCCTGTGATGAACAAGTTAAAAGAACGATTTTCTGAAGTTGGTAATGGTTCCAAATCGACGTTTATATCTATATCAGATAAATAAGAACTCCATGCTTCGTATTCTTTGGGATAATCGATATTGATATCTGCCAAAATCTGAGCTAATAATGACTGAAATTGAGATTTCTGATTCAGAATTGCTTGTTTCTGTTCTCTATCATCTACTTTAATAAGCGTTTCTCCCTTTTTAAAAGATGTACCCGTTTTAAAAGGTTTTTTTCCTTCCTTTAGGGTTCCCGTCACTTCTGTAAATAATTCGAGCTTATCTTTTGGGATAATACGCCCTGTAAAGAATATTTCTGAAGTTATTGAGCTAGGGGAAGCTTCTATTACTGGCACACCAATTGCCAGTTTTCCATTTCCTAAAACTTGCTCTTCCTCCCCTTGCCCCGAAGCCAACACATTAAATAATACAAGAGCGCTAATAAATATTAATACGCCTATTACAATGGTTATTTTTCTAGTGTTCATTTTGATTTAGTGAGTGTTATGTAGTTGTGTTTTTCAATTCCTGCTCAGCTAATTCAAGCAGCTTTTTTAATTTAGTTTTAAGTTTTGGGACATCTTCCTCAACCAAACCAAAGAAATCTTGTTCATTTTGTTTCATAATTGAAACAGCATCCATTAAAAGCTCCCTACCTGAATCTGTTAGACTTAGAAGGTTTACTCTTGAGTCATCCTTACAGCTCATCTTTTGTAATAACTTAGCGTCTACTAGTTTGCTAACTAATTTAGAAATCAACATTCTATCTACTTTGATTTTCTCGGCTAAATCCCTCTGAATAACTCTCTCATTTTTGTGGTTTAACAATTCCGTAGCAGCTAGTGTGATAAACTGAGTATGCGTTAATCCTATATCGTGAAGTGATTGATTTACTTTTCTTACCCATAGCATGTTAATCTGCCAGAATAAATAGCCCAGTTTTTCTTCTGGAATAGGGAATATATCTGAGAATCCGTTTTTCGTCATGATATTTTGTTGTCGCTACAACAAAAATAAGTTAATAATGTTGCAACGACAACAACCCGATAAAATTAATTCCCATAAAAGAGAACTTTTTTTATATCTGTTAAACTTTAATATTAAGGCTTCGTAATTGAGAACTATGGAAGAATTGAAAGAAAGAAATATCATTACTGAAAACAGTAAAAAATACGCCTCAAAACTTTGGGGGTTAATTACTACTCAGATTGAGCGCCAATCTGAAGAACTTGAGGTAAAAGTAAGTCATATTGCACCTCCTAAATCGGAATCAAAAAATAAATGGCTTATTAAGCTACTTTTTGTCTTTCCTGTTTTCCTACTAACAGGGTTTGGGATTTCATTTATGTGGGATTTCAATGGAATGAGCACAACTCTTTTAGGCTTTAATATCACTTTTGAAGGTCTTGGTAGAATTTTATGTATTAGTGGTTTGATTGGGTTTCTTACTAATTGGTTAGCTATAAAAATGCTTTTTCGTCCTACTCATCGAAGACCAATATTAGGACAAGGACTAATTCCTGCTCAAAAAGAACGTATTTCTTATCGCCTTGCTGTTGCTGTTTCAGAAGATTTGATCAATCCAGAGATCATCAAAAAGAAAATTCACGAATCTCAGGCAATTACAAAATATCGTGAAAAGGCAACCGATTATATTAGAACTATTATAGATGAACCAACTTTTAGAAGTGATTTAAAAGGTCTTGTTGTAGAATATGTGGATGAAATGATTGCTGACCCCGATGTTAGAGCTTCCATTGCAAACACAGTTATTACACAAATTGAAGGAGCTATGGAACAAAATTCCTTCGAACGAGTAGCGCTTAAAGCCTATAGTTTTTTAAAAGGGCAAGAAATGCAAGACTTGGTTGAAGAAGCTCTTATCAAAGTACCTATTGGCGTAGAAAAAGGGCTTGAGAAACTAGACCTTTTTCTTGATGATCTTCCTGATAGAATTGATAAACATAGTAGTACTATTGAAGATGTTGTTACTTCACTCCTATACAAACTAATTAACCAACTCGATGTTCATGCGCTGGTTGAAGACAATCTTCGTCAATACGACGAGAAAAGGCTTGAAATACTGATCAAAAATGCAAGTAATGATCAATTACAATATATACAGTATCTGGGGGCTGTATTAGGAACATTAGGTGGATTTGTAATTTGGCAACCTATCGCAAGTTTGATTGTTATATCGCTCATTATTTGTGTAACCATTGGGCTCGATTCTCTTCTAATTAAACTAAAAACATCTTAAAAATTATTGCTTATTTTGTGTTTCATTAATTGATTAATAAACTCATTAAGCAATGCGATTCTCCATAAAATCTTTATCTATACTTTCATTCGTAGTACTAGTTGGGTGCTCTTCTTCGAAAGAACTTTCAAAAAATAATACAAGTACATCACCTGAGGTTTCTACTGAAGAAGTAGAATTAACAGCCTCTAAAGATTGGCATTTAAGCTCACCTTCTCGCGATCCATATTACGGTACGGGTGTTACAAAAGCTTATGAAGAACTCCTAGTTGGTAAATCTCCCGCTAAAGAAGTAATAGTTGCTATCATTGATTCTGGTACTGATATAGACCATGAAGACCTTAAGGGCAATATTTGGGTAAATGAGGACGAAATCGCTGGGAATGGTATCGATGATGATGGAAATGGATACATCGATGACATTCATGGATGGAATTTTATTGGAGGTGCAGATGGTGTACATGTAAAAGACGACACTTATGAACTAACTCGTATTTACGCTTCAATGCGGGATGATTATTTAGGTGTTCAAAGGGAAAGTTTAAGTGAGGAAAAGCAATCAGAATTCGATTACTTCCAAGAGATAAAAGAAGCGTTCGAATCAAAGAAAAGCGAGAATGATCAAATCTTAGCGAACATAAAAAATATAAATCAAGCTATTCTAGGATCTAAACAAATATTCGATGTTACAAGTTTAGACTCATTAACTGAAGAACAGAAGAAACCTAAACCAACTGATGGACCTTATTTAAAGCAAGCCAAAGGGTTAGTTCAATTTCTTGAAGATAATGGTTTAACAGAAACAGATATAGAAGAGGCTTTAGAACAATTTCAAAGTTTAGCTGATTATGGACTAAATCCTGATTTTAACCCCCGCCCTATTGTTGGTGATGATTATGAAGATTTAAACTTCCGTTTTTATGGAAATAATGATGTAAAGGCTGTTAGAAATAGCCACGGAACACATGTTGCAGGAATTGTAGGTGCAGTTAGGAATAACGATTTAGGAATTGATGGAATCGCGAATGTGAAGCTCATGATTCTAAGAACTACGCCAAATGGAGACGAACGAGATAAAGACGTTGCGAATGCCATTCGATATGCTGCAGAAAACGGAGCACGAGTTTTAAATATGAGTTTTGGAAAAAGCTATTCTCCTCAAAAGGAATATGTTGATAAAGCAGTTATGTTTGCAGATAGTGTTGGCGTATTAATGATTAATGGTTCTGGAAATGATGGTGAAAATGTGGATTCAGTCGATTCATTTCCTAACAAGTATTATGTTACAGGTGGACAGGCGGAAGCTTTCATGACTGTTGGAGCATCATCTTGGGAATATGGGAAAGATATAACTGCAAGTTTCAGTAACTATGGACAAAATAACGTTGATATTTTTGCTCCCGGTGTTGATGTCTATTCAACCTATCCAGATAATGAGTATAAAGATGAAGATGGTACGAGTATGGCATCTCCAGTTGTTGCGGGAGTTGCAGCCTTGGTAATGATGTATTACCCAGAACTCACAGCTTTAGAAGTAAAAGAACTATTAATGGAAACTTCTTCAAAACCAGATGAAAAACTGGTAAATAAACCTGGTTCGGAGGAGATTATTCCTTTTTCAACACTTTCAATTTCTGGTGGAATTGTAAACGCATACGAAGCTTTGAAACGTGCTGAACAACTTACTAAAGGGAATTAATTGTGCCTGATACCATCAATCCTGAATTTGATGCCGTAATTGTAGGATCGGGTCCAAATGGACTCTCAGCTGGAATTCTTCTTGCTCAACATGGTTTAAAGGTTAAGATCATAGAAGCTGAGGAAACGATCGGTGGTGGCACGAGAACAAAAGAACTTACAGAACCAGGTTTTCTACATGATATTTGCTCAGCTGTTCATCCAACAGGAATTGGATCTCCTTATTTGAGAACTCTTCCTTTAGCTGATTTTGGGCTGGAATGGATTCATCCAATATATCCAGTTGCACATCCACTTGAGGATGGAGATGCCATGATTATTTCTAAATCTTTGGAAGAAACGTTATCACGAATGGGTAAAGATTCAAAGAATTATAAAACTTTGGTTCAGAGTTTAGTAGATGCTTGGGACTATCTTTCACACGATTTACTTGGGCCAGTTCGAATTCCAAACCACCCACTTTCAATGGCACGTTTTGGGTGGTATGGAATGCATTCTGCAAAACTTCTTGCCAACTCAATGTTCGATAGTACTAAAGTAAAAGCATACTTTGCAGGACTTGCCGCCCATAGTATTGTCCCACTCGAAAAAAGCTTTACCGGATCATTTGGGTTAGTTTTTGCAGCAACAATTCATTCTGTAGGTTGGCCGATTGCAAAAGGTGGATCAGCATCAATCACTAAAGCTTTAGCTACTTATTTTAAATCAATGGGAGGCATGATTGAAACGGGTAACAGAATTTCAAATGTCTCAGAACTCCCATCTTCAAAAACTATTCTATTTGATTTAACCCCACATCAAATTGCTAAAATTGCTGGCCGAGAGTTACCCCAAGGTTTCAAGAAAAAGTATTTGAAATACAAATATGGTCCTGGTGTTTTCAAAATGGATTTCGCTCTTTCGGAACCTGTTCCATGGACTAATTCCGATTGTTCTGGTGCAGGTACTCTTCATCTTGGAGGAACACTTAATGAAATTGCTTATTCAGAGAGAGAAACTTGGAAAGGAAATCACCCTGAAAAACCCTACGTCCTTCTCTCTCAACCTTCCATGTTTGATGATTCCCGATCTCCAAAAGGTAAACATACGCTTTGGGCTTATTGCCATGTTCCAAATGGATCAGATAAAGATTGCTCGGAAGCGATTATCAATCAAATTGAGCGTTATGCTCCTGGTTTTAGAGATACGATTATTTCAAGTCATACTATTTCTGCTCCAGAATTTGAAGCTTATAATCACAACTATATTGGCGGAGATATTAATGGTGGAGCACAGACTTTTAAGCAATTAATTGGTCGACCAATATTCCAATGGGATCCTTACAAAATACCAGCTAAGGGAATGTACATATGCTCTTCTTCAACACCACCAGGAGGAGGAGTTCATGGAATGTGTGGATACCATGCTGCAAAATCTGCGTTAAAGAACGAGTTTGGAATTAAGGTTCAGATTTGAATATGAGGAATGAGGTATAAATATTCCTGAAATATCAATATGAATCTCAGAGATCTAGATTTTAGTTATTCAAAATTTTCTGGATCCAATTCCCTCAACGTTTCCCACCTATACATTCCTGAATTGTGTCCATCAATCCATGTAATCTGGATTGCGTGATTACCAATCGTCTTAATATCGGATATATTCATTAAAGGTGGATTTTCTATAAAGAAAGCCTCAGGTTCAAAAGTATTCATCTTATCATGCCCTCCACGACATGAAACACAGGGACAATTCTTCCGCAAGCCAAAAAGTGGGTATTTAGAAACACGCCCATCTTCCCAAGATATTTCCAGAACTTGTTCCTCATTGCTAACTTCAATACCTGTTGGTGTGGTCAATGGATTCATTATATATTAAAATGGACTATTGTTCTTAATACCTGTCATGTTGAACTTGATTCAGCGTATTTGATGCTTGATTCTATCTTAAGTGTTAATATTTTTTATCTTAAATGATTCCGAGTCAAGCTTGGAACGACAACTAAACTATTTCATTAAACTAAGAAATGATCTGGATACTTATTACTGCTATTCTTACTTCGAGCCTAAGCTTTTGGATGGGATTTCGACGATTACTATTTCTTTATGAAATTACATTAAGACGATTCCTGATCTTTTCGGTTATCTCATTGTTAATATATTCTTTTTTGTTGTTTCTTTTTAAGATTGAAATTCTTTCTGAAGCTATTGGCGGTGCGATAATTACTAATGTTTATGCTTCTATTTTTGGGTTCTTTACAGGCTCCTCTATTAATCAATACAACACCCGAGTAAACTCTGGAAAAGTTTTGTATTGTCATCGTTCTTTTATTTCGGAATTCTTGCCTGTGATTGTTGCTTTAGGGATTATTTTATTTGGGATTTATCGTTCTGCTCTCTTTTCTGAACTTCCAGCTACACCGATACGAATAAGTACTGGACTTTCATTAATAGGAATTGGGCTTTGGGGAATTACTTTACGACCTGTTCCAGAATTCCGAATAAAGGGAATTGTATTGCTCGATTCAGTTGTGGATTGGCAGAATATGTTAAGCTATGAATGGTTTACAGAAGAAATTCTTGAAATCGATTATACTCAGGATGATTCGATTAGGAGTTTTAAAACCTTAATTCCACCAGAAAATCAACTTAAAGTAGAACGGTTACTTTCTAAAAAAATGAAAGAGAAACTTGAGGAAGAAAATTAAGAATATAAAATGATTCAATTAAGAATTCTTACATTCACATTCATAATTGATAATTCTTAATTGAAAATTGAAAAAATGGCTTCATTTGATATTGTAAACGAGATTGATTCACAAGAAGTAGATAACGCAATTAATAATACCTTAAAAGAAATCACAACACGCTACGATTTCAAGGGGCTTACTACTGAAGTAACATATCATAAAAAGGAAAACCGTATTCATTTGGTCGCAGCGGAAAGCATGAAAATGCAGGCCGTTAAAGAAATGGTAATAAAGAACTTTATCAAACGTGGGATAAGTTCAAAAGTACTCGATTTTGGTGATGAAGAAGGCACTTCACAAGGACATTTAAAAATGGATGTAGCTCTTAAAGAAGGAATTGATCGAGAGACCGCCAAGAAAATCGTTAAAGAAATCAAAGACCTTAAACTAAAGGTACAACCGCAAATTCAGGACGAACAAGTTCGAGTAACAGGAAAAAAAATTGATGAACTTCAATCTGTAATTCAGCATCTAAAGGCAAAGGACATGGGAATTCCTTTGCAGTTTACTAATATGAAATAAGGAACAAATATGAGCAATCTAAATAGCTTGATTTTATAATCTAATTCTTAAGACTTCCTATACTCAGTCAAACGAATAAATCTACCGAAGTTGATCAAGTTCCACCATAATACAGAGGTTTCTAACATAGGGTAATTCAGCTTCTTCGGCTTTTAGCTCTGCCTGAGGTGATGAGACATCCAATTGTGTCCATACTACCGGATTCTGCCCTGTTTCTTTTTTCCATGTGATTACTTCATCTACAATTCCAGATGTATGAATAGATCTTCGGAAAATATTCACGATATCAACACGAACATTTTTGGGGATTGAGTTCAAATCTGTGTAGCATTTTTTCCCGAGAATTTCCTTTTCAGTCGGGTTGATTGGGATTACCTCGTATCCCCTTTCCAATAAATACTTAGCAGCGTAATTACTTGTTCGGTAAGGGTCTGGAGAGCATCCGATTACAGCAACAGTTTTTGCTGATTTAAGAATTTCTTGTGG
Source organism: uncultured Balneolaceae bacterium (assembly GCA_963974345.1). Lineage (GTDB taxonomy): Bacteria > Bacteroidota > Rhodothermia > Balneolales > Balneolaceae > RHLJ01. The sequence goes on from CAXBBW010000001.1 coordinate 160,037, forward strand.
ATTTGATGTCATAGTTTTCATGTGTTGTACAAGCTAATATCTGTGTGTTAAGTTCCTTATCTTTAAAGCGACTAACAATTTAAAATTACAAAAAAAGAAAGGATCGATTTGTCAATTATCAAAGACGGAGACACCGTAAAAGTACACTATACTGGAACCCTCGAAGATGGAGAAGTATTTGACTCCTCTATTAATCGCGACCCACTAAAATTTACACTTGGTACAGGTCAGTTAATTCCCGGATTCGAAAAAGCAGTTATAGGATTAAAAGTTGGAGACGTAACCAAAGCTGAAATTCCAAGTGCTGAAGCATATGGTGAACGTAATCCACAAATGGAAGTGAAAGTACAGAAATCACAGCTTCCACCTGATATGGAACCTGAAGTTGGAATGCAGCTTCAATTGAATCAGGAGAACGGACAACCTGTTCCTTGCCAAGTCACAAATATTGAAGGCGAAGAAGTTACAATCGACGCCAATCATCCTCTTGCAGGAAAAGACCTTACATTCAACATCGAAGTTGTTGAAATCGGGTAATTAAAAAGCTTATAGCTGTTAGCTAATAGCTACAAGTTGTATCATCAGCTTGTAGCTATTTTTTTATTGAAATACATTTTAAGACAAATTCACAAATTCCAAGACATTGGCCGACTTCTCAGAAATTTCTACCATTTCCATTACTTGCCCCAAAGGCATAACCCCTTATTTAAAGCAAGAACTTGAGGATCTCGGATTTCCGATTAAAACTGTTCGTTTAGCAGGTGTTGAAACCGAAGGCTCATTAAATGATTGTATGAAATTGAATCTAGTTTTGAGGACTGCTCATCGTATTCACTTTCAATTAAAGACATTTAAAGCAGTTGACGCAGAAGCTCTAGGAGAAGAATTAAAGACCATTCCTTGGGAAAATTACATCGATAAATACGGCTATATAAGTATTACATCTCATATCAATACCCCAACTATTACGAACGACCAATTTGCAAACCTTACCGTTAAGGATGCCATTGTTGATCGAATTAGAATGACCAGAGGTTCAAGACCAGATTCCGGTTCAGACCTTACAAAAACAGTTGTTTTTCTTTTCTGGAAAGATGATGAAGCCTCCATCTTTTTGGATACTTCGGGCGAATCTATCAATAGAAGAAATTATAAAGTTGATAATCACACTGCCTCAATGCAAGAAACCCTTGCTGCTGCGGTTGTTTTGGCAAGCAAATGGAAACCCGGTCAGCACCTGATCAACCCTATGTGTGGAAGTGGAACTATTGCCATTGAAGCCGCTATGATGGCGCTAAATCGCCCCGCAGGTCAGCTTAGACCAAATTATGGCATCAAACATATCCTTGGCTTTGATGAAGATAAATGGACGGAATTACGCAATGAATTAAAGCAAGAATCCCTTAAAGATTTTCCAGAATACAGTCGAATACTTGCAACTGATAACGACCCAAAAGCTATCGAAGCCGCAAAGAGAAATGCCAAGACTGCCGGTGTAGATCATTTGATTGAATTTAAAGAATGTGAGTTTATAGATACCGAAATCCCATATGGAGATGGAGTTGTTATTTTCAATCCGCCCTATGGTGAACGATTAGGTCAAGATGAAAACCTTGTTGGACTTTACCGTGCCATTGGTGATTTCTTCAAACAAGATTGTAGTGGGAAATGGGGATATATCTTCACCGGAAACTTTGCTCTCGCCAAAAAAGTCGGACTTCGAACCAACCAACGTATCGAGTTCTATAATTCAACGATTGAGTGTAGATTGTTGGAGTATGAGTTGTATTGATTAATTCATTTTTTCAACGTAATTGTTGAATATGAATAAATACTTAATCGCCATACTTCTATTAGCATCTGCTTGTAATAGACCTGTTGCGGATGGAGCATTTGTTGGAGATTGGTATGTGCTCAATTTTGAAAATGGGTATGAGCATTGGGAAATTGATTCTCAGAATAATCTTTTCATATACAATAAAACTAATGATTCCACTTACCAATATTTCATAAAAGAAGAATGGAAAAATTCTTTGTATGACGAGGTTCCTGATTATTTGTTTATTTCTGAAGAACTAAAAGATACTTTTGGAATTGCATGGATAGAATCTATAGATTACCCGTCTATAATACCTAAAGATACAATCAGACAGTATCATAGCTTTGTTATGGTTCGGAGTGAAAAATTATCTATCAAAGGGATGAACAAATCTCAAATCCATGATTATTTCATGAACTCCACATTCAAGTATGAGTATCATGGTACTGATTTTGTCGTTCACTTAACGGATGAAAGTATTGATCATTTAAAATACAAAGCTGAAATCAAAGCACAGGGTTGTTTAGAACTTACTACAACAAATGCATTTTGGAGTTTAGATACTATGTCGAATTCAATTGTTTTTGATCATTCTCTATTTGGAAGATATGTTCAAACGCTATTGATTAATGATATAACTTCAGATACTGTAACAGTTGATCTTGATGAATTTTACTGGTTCAGGAGAAATATAAAATTGACTCGAATTAGTAATTTTGATAAAGAATTTTATTCTCCTGAAAAATTTGAACGATCTGGAATAGGTAAAAATGGCTTTGAGTGTGAATTCTAAATCCTACTCCACAAAATCCAAATATCTCGTCCAGATTAACTCTTAAATGGTTACCACTTTATCCCTTCTTTTTTTCCTTCTCGTTATTCTCTCCATCTATGCGAAGGAAAAAGAAAAACTGAACTATTACAAGTACCTGAAACCTTCAACTACCTCTCTTCTAATACTCATTTCTGCTCTTATTTATTTGGAGACCGAAAGTAATTATTCGTTCATAATTATAGTTTCACTTCTATTTTCATTAATTGGAGATATTTTCCTTCTAGAAGATGATAACTTTGTTAAAGGTCTAAGTTCTTTTCTTGTCGCACATATTGGATTTACCACTGCTTTTACCAGCTTTTTTGGAATTGATATTTACTTACCACCTCTTTTAATTCTATTGATAGCAGGATTGATCTATTTCGTCTTTTTAAAGAAAGATCTTAAGCAGTTTACAATACCCGTTTTCATCTATTTTCTGGTGATAATTGTGATGAACTGGCAGGCAATTAATCCATATTTAATTAATCAAAGCCCAATGTTCCTCGGAATTGCGCTGGGATCCATCCTATTCACTTTCTCAGATGCCCTAATTGCTTACCAAAAATTTAAACGTTCTTTCAAAGGAGCTGAATTCTTAATTCTCAGCACGTATTGGATTGCAATTTATCTCTTTACTATTGCCGGGTTTAATTCAAGCTTTTAAATCTCCCCTCGAGGGAAAACTCTCCTCTGTCTCTCCCGGGGAGGGACAGAGGTAAAACTTGTTTTGGCTCAGGGAGAGGACGGAATGGTTCTTTTGTTCTTAGCCTTCACTGTCCTCCCTCTGATTATCCGCAAGCGGATAATCTGTCTCCCTCCAAAGGGAGACAGTTCTCTAACCAAAACTAGAATTTAGAACTTCTAATCCAAGTATCTGATCTTGCCCAACTTTCTTTGAAGGCAGTTTCCAATTCTTCATCCGTTTTACCTTGTCCTTCTAGTGCTTTCAATAATCCGAAATAGCTCCAGCCGTTGTTGGGGTGATCTATCAATTCCGCACGATATACGGCTTCGGCTTCTTCATATTTGTCGATGGAAAGTAGCGCGGATCCCAGCCAATGTCGGGCGGCAAAAGGGAGTGGCTCTGGTTCATCATAATCTAAAGAATCTTCAATCATCGTAGCTCTTTCAAAGGAAGCAATTGCAGCTAGAGTATCACCTTTCGCAAGATGAATTTCTCCTTCTAGAATTCCTCCTACCGTTCCTAATAGCTTCTCAGCTGAGTGAAATCTAAAACGAGCTTCAGAGGTATCAGCTGCCGCAAGTACTTTCTCTAAGTAATTATCCGCCATGCGACTATCTCCATCTTTTAATCGAGCGTAACCCATCGAAAAATCCCACATTCCTGCATGAACTGCATGTGTAGGTCGTTCTGAAACACGAAGTACTTCATCAAATCTTCCGAAGCGAATTAGAGTCAAGACTTCGTACACATTGTTGCCCGTCAGCTTGGTGTAATCTCGTCCTGCTTGTGTTGCTACTCCACTTTGACCATCCATAGAAGCAGCAAATGCCAGCATATGTAAATTATGACTCGGATAAATCGCAAATCCCTCTCCCACTGACGCTTTCTGATCAGAATGCCACGCCATTATGTTAGCACGAACCGCATCACCCCAACGTCCGATTTCTGCAAAAGTGTGAGACGGCATATGATTAATGTGACTTGCACCCGGAATCGAAGTACCAATAAACTCTGCACACGCTTCTGCCTTTCCTGGATCTGTAGTGGATTCAGTAGCATGAATGTACAAATGGCAGGCACCAGGATGTTTTATGTCTTTTTCTAAAATCTCTTCCAATACTTGGTGTAATTGCTGCACATCAGGATCATTGATATCCCTATTTCCTCTTCTTGGCTCCAGCAAAAACAATGATTCTGCATAAAAAGTAGCGGCGTCTAAATCTTCTGGAAAAGCGCGGTGGACTTCCTGCATTGCTTTGGAATAGGCTGAATCCTGAACAGACCGAATTTCAGGCTTAAAATCTTCTACATAACGAACCGACATTGCTTCGATAAAGGCTTTCTCATTTTCATTTGCATAGCCTTCATCAGCTAATTCAACCGCTTTCTGAATAGCTGCATAAGCTCGTGGAGCCTCATCTTTTCTCATTGGTCCGTTTAGATAGGAACCCCAAGCCCAAGCTTCTCCCCAATAACAAATCGCGCAGTTTTGGTCTGCTTTTTGAGCTTCGCGGAATGAACGCGCAGCATCTTCTTTAGTAAAGGCATACATCATCTGAAATCCTTGATTGAAATACTGCTGAGAAAGTTCGTTATCGGATGATATGGGGCGTTCAAACTCTCCTAGTGCTTTGGAAAACAAAGGAAATGGTTCATCAAATTCTGGAGGGTATGTTAGTTCGGTATCTTGTGCAAAAAGAATCGATGAAAAAATTATAGCAATAAATGCTACAGATATTGTTCTTCTAAACATCAGTTATATTTTATTAAGGCTTCGTCTGAATATTACTATTTATTACGTTCAAGAATTATCAAAGTAATGTCATCACTTTGAGGTTCTCCATTTGTAAAACTTACAAGATCATTCAATAGATCAATCATCATATCGAATGGAGATTTATGTTTATTGGATAAGAGCCACTCTTCAAACCGTTCATCTTCAAAAAACTCTCCTTTAGTATTTTGAGCTTCGGTAATTCCGTCAGAAAACAGAACTAATTTATCACCTGGATTTAAATTTATCGTCTCTTCCTCAAATTCTACAGGATCCATAATACCCAACATAACTCCACCAACTTTCAGTTCTTCTAATCGGTTTTCATTTGTTCGAATTATCAATGGATTATTGTGACCTGCATTAACATAGGTAAACGTATGGTTTTCAGTATTTAACGTTCCATATACGGAAGTAATAAATTTATCGATTGGTGAGTCTTCATAGATCAATTTATTAACTTTTTGCATCGACTCACTTACATCGAATTCATTTTCTACATGAGATCTTAATGATGCTCTCATCGTAGCCATCAATAAAGAAGCAGGAACTCCTTTCCCGCTTACATCCGATACTGTAAATCCCCAGTTAGAAGTTTGAGGGATTTTAATGTAATCATAATAGTCACCGCCAACACTTTTCGCTGTTCTACTACATCCTGCTACACTATAGTTTAATATATTTGGAGTTTCTTTAGGCCAAAATCCAGATTGAATATTCCTTGCTACTTGCAATTCCTTTTCAATTCTCTCCTTTTCTATTAATTGTTTTTGTAACATCGCATTTTCAATTGCAATAGCTACTTGGTTAGCTAATGCTTGAAAAATTGGAACTAATTTTTTATCAAAGTCTTTGCCAGCTTTTTTGTTTATAGCCTGTAATGTTCCTATCAAAATTCCATTATGGTTTATAAGCGGTACGGAAATCAAATTACGAGTAATAAAGCTTTTCGAATTCGTAATTTCTCCCTTAAAACGAGAATCCGCTTGTACGTCATTTACCACTACTGATTTCTCATTTTGAGTGACCCATCCAACTATCCCATGATCTGATGGAATACTTTTTCCTGAGATTTCTGCTGTAGCAGGCCCTGTAGGTACACTTAGAGTAAGTTTAGTTCGATCTTTAGATAGAATGAACATTGAACTAGCTTCAGAATCCATCATAACTTTTGTAGATTCCATTATTTCTCTTAATAGAATTTCTACCTCAAGATTAGAGTTAATCTTGCCAATTAAACTCATTAAAAGATTAAGCTTATTAAGCTTTATATCATCGTTATTACTCATAGTTCCAGCCCCTTTTCCTTTCAATTCTTTACGAATCTCATTGATTGTCGTTGATGTCTTGACATAGGTTTTAAATCAACCTTTAGCTCTGGATCGTATGATGTCCCATCTAGGATTTCAATTGCCATATTTGAATTAGGTTCATAAATTCGGAAATACCCAACAGGCGGGTTATCGATCTTCCACAAATAATTTTGGCTATTTCTAACTTCAAGATTATAGCTTAAATAACCTATTTCCTCTCTTTCATTTGCATAATTTCTTCTAAAAACTTTGATCAAGTAAAGCTCTTCTGTTTTAGAAGTTCCAACAAATTGAAATTCACATTTATCATCTCCTTCATGTTCGATAACAATATTGGTTGGTCCAAAGGTAACGTCACGACCTCCATATACTTCAGTTTTACAAGCCAAATAAGCGTTTATAAAACCTCCCATAATTTTATAATAATCATTTCCGTATTTATTAATTGGTTCTAGTCCCTCACCGGTATGCTCTACTGAGAATAACATATCTTGACTCCAATCACTCCAAACTCCATTCACTTGAGCTCTTATCTTCCACAACCATCCAGTAAGAAATTCGTTTTTTATGCTCGTTGTAGCATTTATGTAATCATAATTTGAACGGTTTACAGTAGTTCTGAAAAACTCGCCTCCGTTCGTATATCCAATAACTAATTCATATTGAGTTGCTCCAGAAACTGGAAACCAATTAAAAGACCATTTAAGACCAGTATTTAGTCCATTTGGTAATACGGCATTTTGTGTAGGAAAATTTGGATTAGGTACTGTTACCACAGTTCGTGCTGGCTCAACGTTGAAGTAGAATAATTCACTCCATAACCCAATTTTACCATCAACTGCTGCTCTTACTTGCCAAGACCAACCATTCAAATTACTAGATAGTATGGGTACAGTTTGATTATAAACGTATTTTGATTCTCTAACATGATAATCAAATACGTTTTGTTGAGAAGGATTATTTAACCTAATCTCGTAGGTTTGAGCTCCAGGAATATCTGACCAATCAAAAGTCCAAGTATAATTGGTTGAATTATTTGGAGAAACACTTGAAAGCAGAGCACTGGTTTGTGGGTGATAAATTGTTGGGGCTGGAATTTTTTCCTCTAAATAAATGGTATGAGGTGAACTCCATTCTCCCCAAGTCGTACTATTTCCTGCGCGCACCCACCACCCCCAAGGTCTTTCCATTGCTCTCGCAGTGAGGTCTTTCGTAAAGGTATATGAAAAATTTGATGTGCTTACATAGGTATTAACTAATCGATCTTCTTTATTGGCATTCTCAATTAATATCTGATATCTAGTAGCATTTGGAATATCTGGCCAATCAAAATCCCAAGTCACTCCTACTCCATGATTCATTATTAATCCATTTACTGGAGTTCCAAGAACTACTTTTCCAATCTGTTGACGTGCCGTTGCTGGACTTACTAAAACCAAACAACATGTTATTACTATACTCGTAATAAATAAACCTACCCTTAATTTATTATACAAAATACCCCTTTTATTTTTTTTAAATAGCCAATTGAACTTACAGTTTCAAATTATATCACCCAAAAAGAATTAAAGGAATATTCATAAGAATTTATTCGATTAGTTTTTTTATAAACGAAAAAAAGTAGTCTAATTTTACTTTTTTTTTGAAAACTTTAAATTTTAAATCCATCTAATTATATGTGAACATAGAACACAAGATTCCATGTTCAATAAGTAAACAGTTCGAAATCATTCGTTAAACTCTTACCTTGGTATTATGAAAAAGGATGTTATTTATATTAAAAACATGGTTTGTGGACGATGTATTAAGGTTGTCCGTGATGAATTGGAAAAGCTCGGTTTCAATATTATAAGCATAGAATTAGGGAAAGTTGAGTTTACTTCTCCTCAAGTGATAAATGAAACAAAACTCAATTCCATGTTAGAAAAAGAAGGTTTTGAACTTATTGATGATGAAAGTAAAAGAATCATAAATCGAATTAAAACAACCATTATTAAGCAACTTCACCACGAAGTGAACAAAGATGTTCATATAAATCTTTCCAGTTTTTTAGAAAAAGAACTACATAAAAGCTATTCATATTTAAGTAGCCTATTTTCGAAAATTGAAGGGCGCACCATTGAGAAATATGTTATTCAGCAACGCATTGAACATGTTAAAGAGCTTCTTGTTTACGGAGAAAAAACCATTAGTGAAATAGCTTGGGAATTAGGCTATAGCAGTGCTCAGTACTTATCTAACCAGTTTAAGTCAGAAACTGGGCTCTCTCCTACTCAGTTTAGAAAGTTGATTGGTAGCTCTCGGATGCCTCTAGATAAGGTTTAGGGAAGAGATCATACTCTAAAGTCATCCAGAGCGAAAGCAAAGGATCTGCAAAATTAGTTAATCGTGCAGATTCTTCGGAAGTATCCTCAGAATGACTTGATGCGCAAAATCCTACACATCTTATCTTAAATTCTATAAGGGATTGATCCATTGAATTCTTCATATTGGGATCAAATAATGAGAAGACTATGACGCATACATATAAAATTCAAGGAATGAGCTGCAATGGTTGTAAAAATCATGTACAGCAAGCACTCAGTAACGTTGTTGGAGTAAATGATGTTTCTGTTGATTTGGAGAAAGAAGAGGCAGAAATCGATATGAGTTTCCATTTGAGTATTTCAATGTTTCAGGATGCTTTAAGAGAAGCTGGAGGACAGTATTCTATTCATTCCGTTGAAAATCACTCAAATCATGATCACTCCCAGCAAAAACACAAACATCCTAAGAAACAAGGTTCAGGCACGGGGAATTTTTACTGCCCAATGCAATGCGAAGGCGATAAAATGTATGATGAACCCAGTGACTGTCCAGTTTGTGGGATGGATTTAGTGGAAGAAGTAAGTATGAACTCCTCTACAGGTTCCACTCAATATACTTGCCCGATGCATCCTGAAGTTGTACAAGTTGAACCTGGCTCTTGTCCTAAGTGCGGAATGGAACTTGTTCCTAAACAAGCCGATGTATCAGCTGAGGAAAAAAAATTTAAAGGACTTCTAAAAAAGTTCTGGATTGCAGTAGCTTTCACTCTACCCATCTTTATCATTGCCATGAGTGATATGATTCCGGAGAACCCTCTATTTAAAGTGATGGATGTAAATTATTGGAATTGGATTCAATTCGGTCTTTCACTCCCTGTTGTATTTTATGCTACTTGGATGTTCTTTGAACGTGCTTGGCGTTCCATAATCACTTGGAACCTAAACATGTTTACACTCATTGGGATTGGAGCCGGTGTTGCGTGGATATTCAGTGTGTTTGCTTTATTATTTCCTGATTTCTTCCCAGATCAATTTAAAACTGATGCCGGAACGGTTCATTTATATTTTGAATCTGCTACGGTAATTTTAACGCTTGTATTACTAGGACAAGTACTTGAAGCTCGGGCTCACTCAGAAACCAACACTGCGGTTAAAGAGTTAATGAAATTAGCCCCAAATAAAGCTATTCGTTTGAATGAAGATGGTTCGGAAGAAGAAATTCATATGGATGAAATCCAGAAAGATGATCACCTAAAAGTAAAACCCGGTGAGAAAATCCCTGTGGATGGAACTATTATTGAAGGTGAAAGCTCTGTTGATGAATCTATGATTACAGGAGAGCCAGTTCCTGTTGAGAAATCAAAAAATGATTCCGTGAGTTCAGGAACCATTAATGGGAATAGTAGTTTTGTTATGAAGGCTGAGAAAGTCGGAGATGAAACTCTCCTTTCTCAGATTGTAGATATGGTTAACAAGGCAAGTCGAAGCCGCGCTCCTATTCAAAATCTTGCAGATAAAATCTCCAGTTACTTTGTACCTGCTGTTATTGCAATATCTACCATAACCTATGGAGTTTGGTTTTTTTGGGGACCTGAACCTGCTCAAGTTTATGCATTAGTAAATGCCATTGCAGTGTTAATTATAGCTTGCCCATGCGCCCTAGGACTCGCAACACCCATGTCAGTAATGGTTGGAGTTGGTAAAGGAGCTCAGAATGGAATTTTAATCAAAAATGCAGAAGCTTTAGAAGGCTTTAGCAAAATTGATACACTCATCATTGATAAAACTGGAACCATCACCGAAGGAAAGCCATCTGTTGAAAACATAATAACGCTGGAAGGATTTAATGAGAAAGCGGTACTTCAATTTATAACCTCATTGAATAATGAAAGTGAACATCCCCTTGCTCAAGCAATGGTTTCATATGGAAAAGACAAAGAAACAGAGCTTCTTAAAGTTTCTGATTTTAAATCAATAACCGGAAAAGGAGTACAAGGAAATATCGATGGAAAAGAGATTAAACTTGGTAACCAGAAGCTAGTTGAAGGAGCAAAAGAAGAAGCTTCAAAATATCTAAAATCTGGTAAAACCGTTTCTTGGTTATCAATTGATGATAAGGTTGCTGGATTTGTTGTGATTTCAGATGCAATTAAAGAATCGAGCAAAAAAGCTATCAAAGAGCTTCAAGAAATAGGAATTGAAGTAATTATGCTAACGGGAGACAATCCACAAACAGCAAAAGCAGTTGCAGACGAAGTAGGATTGGATTCTTTTAAAGCCGAATGTATGCCTAAAGATAAAATAGATGAAGTAGAGCGTCTTCAAAAGGAAGGTAGAAAAGTAGCAGTAGCCGGAGACGGAACTAATGATGCCCCCGCCCTTGCTCAATCTGATATTGGAATCGCGATGGGAACCGGAACCGATGTAGCGATAGAAAGTGCCTCGATTACCTTAGTAAAAGGCGATTTACATGGAATTGTAAAAGCATATCATTTAAGTGACGAAGTGTTGAAGAACATCAAACAAAACCTGTTTTTTGCACTCATTTATAACACCGTTGGAATTCCTATTGCTGCAGGAATTCTTTTCCCAATCTTTGGAATCTTACTTTCTCCAATGATTGCTGCACTGGCCATGAGTTTTAGTTCAGTTTCTGTAATTGGAAATTCGTTGAGATTAAAAACATCTGAAATTTAACAATGAAACGTTATCGTTAGAAAAAAACTTTCACTATCATCTGAATGATGAACTTTAAAAATACATATCAATCTGTATCTGCTTTTTTAGTCCTGATTCTTTTCTTAGGAATAGCGATACCCGTCTTTGTAGCAACAGGGATGATGGAGCATTGTTCTTCGATGATGGAAATGCCTGTATCTTCTAAACACGATCATCATGAAATGATGATGGCAGAACATATGACTGAATCTAAAGATTGTTGTATGGATTCTGGAATGAAGCAACCTCATCCGGCACCTACATCAAGTTCGAGTATTGGTTCTTGTGATATTTTGATAGATTGTAATTGTGATGTATCAGTTATTGCAGCAAAAAATGAAGCTTTTATTACTCAGAAAACAAAAGTCCCTTCGTTTTTTACAAAAGAATTAATAGAAGAACTTACTTTTGATCTCTCTGATCATATTCCTCCTCCTTTAATTTATTCCAGTTCTTATTCTCCTCCGCTTCTCTTTCTTACTAATGAGTCTTTGCTGATTTAGAAAACTCTACTCTAGAATTGATCAATTCTGATCTCTTATAAAAAGACTGTTATACAGTCATTCTCAATAATTATTCTAAATCTACGCAAATACTATGAAATCAGCTTTCATATTCATTTCATTTTTCTTGATAAACCAATCAATTTATGCTCAGGAACTAGTTCCAAAAGATAAAGGAGATAGCCTCATTTATCACCTAACTATAGATTACAATGAGGTAAATATTACTGGAAAGGATGTTGCAGCAATGACCATTAACGGAGAAATACCAGGTCCTATTCTTCGTTTTAAAGAAGGAAAACATGCTGTAATTAAGGTTACAAATAAAATGGATGTTGAGACTTCCGTACACTGGCATGGACTACTTCTACCAAATTATATGGATGGTGTTCCTTATTTGACAACTCCACCTATTGGTCCTGGAAATACACTTACCTATGATTTCCCACTTATACATTCAGGGACTTATTGGTTTCACTCGCATACTGGTTTACAGGAGCAAAGAGGTGTTTATGGCAGCATCATAATCGAACCAAAAGAGAAAACATTGGATTATGATCACGATTTAATTCTTTTACTCTCTGATTGGACAAATGATAATCCAAATAATGTATTGAAGAACCTTAAAAGACATAATGATTGGTATTCTGTAAAAATAGGAAGTGCGCCATCTCTTCTTAATTCTCTTAAAAGTGGAACACTTAAATCGCAGCTAAAACTTTGGAGTATGAAAATGCCTGGAATGCATATTTCAGACATTCCATATGATGCTTTTTTAATAAATGGTAAAGAGGAGCAAATATACGATCAATTTAACCCTGGTGATAAAGTTCGTCTTCGAGTAATTAATGCAGGAGCATCATCCTATTTCTGGTTAGCTTTAGGTGGGGGACATTTAAATATTGTATCAGCAGATGGTAATGATATACAGCCAGTTCATGTCCCAAAAGTGCTTATTGGACTTGCAGAGACCTATGATTTTATTGTAGAAATAAAAGAAGGCAAAAGTCTTGAGTTCAGAGCAACTGCTCAAGATGTAACAGGTTCAGCTTCAGCTTATTTAGGAACTGGAGAAAAAGTATTTGCTATAGATATCCCTTTTCCTAATTACCAAGAGCTAGGCGCTCAAATGGCGCAAATGCACGGTGATGAAGATCACAACATGTCACTAGAAGCTAATGAAACTGGAGTAATGACAAAAATGGATCACTCAGCAATGCAAATAGATGAAATGGATCATCGTATGATGAATCATCAGGAAGGGTTGGAATCTGGTGAACATGAAATGAATCATGAACAGCATATGCAAGAAGGAATGCATCAGGAAGAAAAAGAAGAAAGTGAACACGCTGGACATGAAATGAATTCTAATGAAGAAAGTTCAGGCACCACATTGGATATGCGACATTCCCTACATGAAATGAACAACGACCCCACCGCCCCAATGATGATGTGGAATTCGGGATTTAGCAACTCGATTTTAAAGTCACAAGAAAAAACAACAATTCATTCAAGTGATTCATTAAGAAGTCTAACGTTTAATCTCACTGGAAATATGTGGCGTTATACATGGAGTATCAATGGGAAAACACTTTCTGCTTCGGATAAAATCAAAATAAAAAAAGGTGAAGTCGTAAGAATCACGTTAAATAATACTACCATGATGCACCACCCAATGCATCTTCATGGACATTTCTTTAGAGTATTAAACGGACAAGGTGAATATGCACCTCTCAAGCATACAGTAGATGTTCCTCCTATGAGCCGAGTAACTATTGAGTTTGAAGCTAATGAAGAAAAAGATTGGTTTTTCCATTGCCACATACTTTATCACATGAAAACAGGAATGGCACGAGTTGTTAGTTATGAAGGTAGTGAAAGAGATTCAAGATTAGCTCCTTTTCCTTATGCTATGATTAATAAAATGGATAAAAAATGGTATACCTGGGGGACTTTTGAAGGCTCAAGTCAGTTCGGTAGTTTTTCTTTAATTCATACAAACACCAACAATCAAATCAATCTAATGGCTAAATATGGTTGGAACAAAAAATATGAGTTTACATTCGATTATGAGCGATTTACTGGAGAGTACTTTAGAATTTATGGAGGTTTGAAATCAGAAAACGAACTAAAAAATTCAGTTGATAAGCATGATTTAGTTGGTCGACTAGGAATGCGATATCTGCTATGGTATATACTTGATACAGATATTAGTTTAGATCATAAACTCCGACCTGAAATTGGGCTTAACACGCATATTCCAATTACTCAAAGATTAATGTTTACAGGGCATCTTGAAGGAAAAATTCATTTAGATTCTATTAATGATTTTGAAGTTATTTTTATAAGCGGTTTCGAATATTTAATGAACAAGAATCTCTCATTAATCGGTAGTTATGATAATCGATTTGGATTAGGTGGAGGATTTAGCTGGAAATTTTAAAAACAACTTGTTATAACATTTATGGAATATTCACAATTGTTAGTTACAATGAGCTATGACCACTAAGCAAAAAATCCTTCGATTAATTGGCGTATGCATTTTGTGTACAGCACTCATTACTGGAATTGTATTACTGGTTCAATATTTCACAACCTAACCACACTATTATGAAAAAGAATATGGGCTCCGCTGACCGAATTATTAGAGTATTCATTGCTTTGGTAATTGCCACTTTGTATTTCATGGAAATTATTTCCGGAACCGTAGCTATTGTACTGGGAGTATTAGCTGTTGTTTTCTTTTTAACAAGCTTAGTAAGCACTTGTCCGCTCTACATGCCGTTTGGACTTAGTACGTGCAAAACAGAAGAAGCTAATTAGATAAATTTTCCTTTTTTCGTCATCCCGGACTTGATCAGGGATCTTACAAGGTTTTAAAAAGTACCTTTTTAGATTAGTTTGACTAAATCTTAATCTTAAGATTTTGAAACAAGTTCAGAATGACTTTATGGTATAAATTCAATCAAAACTTCCTAATCACATTTACGCCATCTCTAACAGGCAGAAGGACTTGCTCCACCCTTTCGTCATTTGCCACAAGTCGATTAAACTCCGCAATGGCTTCTGCCTTAGCATCTTCGGGATTTAAAACCGTTCCATCCCATAGCACATTATCTGCAATAATAAGTCCACCTGATTTTAACATTGGTAGAACTTTCTCAAAATAAAAAGAGTATCTAAGCTTATCTCCATCCAGATAAACTAAATCGAAATTTCCTTCAAGTTCATCAATGGTTTCCTGTGCATTCCCTCTAATCATTTTGATTTTTGAACCCACTTTAGAACCATCAAAATGCTTTTGGGCTAAGTTTTGATAGCGAAGATTCATTTCTAGTGTAATTACTTCACCGTATTCTGGTAAGGCTTCAGCCATCATTATGGCAGAATACCCTGTAAAAGTTCCGATTTCTAGAACCCGCTTTGCTCCTGATATCTTAATTAGCATTTTTAAAAGCTGACCGACAACCCTGCCACTAAGCATATCAATATAATCTAGCTCTTTATCACTAGATGTAATCAGATTTTTAATATCGTTTGATTCGGGCGTAGTATGCTCTTCCGAATATTGATCTATATTAGGATCTGTTATGGGAACGACCTGTTTACCTCTATGCTTCTTCATGATTGTAAGATAAGATGTTAAGCACTATCATCACCAAAAAAAGTATTCATGAACTTTATTCCTGCAAAAGAATCTAAATTTATACTCTGGTTTTTTGATTGGTATACCCGTTTTTTAGTCTGGAGAAGATTTAAGAGCGCTTATATCAACCAAGAGTATTACCCCAATAAGGATTCGAAAACCGTCTATTTCATGAATCATAACTATTGGTGGGATGGTTTACTACCTCTTTATTTGAATAGGAAATTCTTTAATCAAAAAGCTCGCGCCTTAATGGAGGACAATCAAATGAGGCAATACCCTTTCTTCTCTAAAATTGGAGCATTTTCTATCAACCTTGAGAATGTAAAGTCTTCGATTAAGTCCCTAAGATATGCCATAGAATCTATGACTAGAGATAACTCTTGCCTGTTTGTTTATCCTGAAGGAAAGTTGACACCTGTTTCAGATTCGAAACCTAAATTCAAAGAAGGACTCTCATGGATGTATCAAAAAATGGACGGTATTGATTACGTTCCAGTAGCTCTCTATATCGATTATTCTAAAAGTAACAAACCCGATCTTTTTATCTCAATAGGTAAATCAGTTAAACCCAATAAGTCATTAACTAAGAGTGAATTAACAAATATATTTGAATTAGAAATTCATGATTTATTATCCGCTTTAAAATCTAATAGTCAATAACCAATCGCCACTTAACGCTATTTATTCTCTACCATGTCCACTCATAGAACATCTTAGATTTTTGAACCCAATGAGGCTTTTCATTCATAAATCGTAATCGCATTCGAACCATCCACCAATATTTTTCATCGTAAATCTTTTCTGGTTCAATAAATTCTGAAATACCTGTTGAGGCTTGAGTTTTACCTTCCTGTATCATAACCACATCACTCAAATAGCGTTGGTAAAAAGGACCATTATCAATAGGCTTCCTTTGCTGTATAGCTACTTTCGAACTTCCAGAAAATAATTCAATCTTTCGAGCAACATTTAGACCAAATAGGCTCTTTTCGTAAGCATCGAGTTTAATTGATGAGAACTTCTCCATAACCTTCTGTCCATCATTCGAAATAAGCCAAGCTTCATGTTGCTCATTCCCATCTAGTCCATTCATTACATAATAGATCAATGTAGAATCTTTGAAATGAAATCGTCCCCAATACCAGTCTTTAAAACTGTCTTTCATAGGTTCATAACCGGTATTATGGTCATGATAGCCTGCTCCGGTAAAGATAATATTTCGATCGTGTGCTTTTCCTTTCAACTTTATAGAGCCATTTACTTTTGCTTTAGGTTGAAGCAGATTCCAGAAATGCTTTTCTTTTTCTGATTGATCTTCAAGTAAACCCTCTGACAAAGCTTTAGAAGTGAATTTCAGATTAGCATTAAGTGAATGCCCAGATTCAAGAGTTTGCACAAGTAATAACTCGTACCCAAGATTCCCATCAACTTTAGTTCTCTTAAAGAAATTACTCCCTATTGATCCCGTTTGTTCATCTTCATCCCAATTAAATCTATTTTCGCCATATTCCAAGAAACTATAATACTCCGCCTTCCCCCGATTATATACAGAAATACTAATTGCAGGAAACTTACTAGGCATTCCATTTTCTGAGTGAATATATTTAGGAGAAAAAGGGTTTCCTTGATAGAAAATAACAACAAATCCCCATTCATTATCTGCGCTTAACGCATCAAAATACCACCATTCATACCCTTTTGATGGTTTGTTGGGATCAATTTGCTCGTCATTTAGTTTAGTTGAAATGTTCATACACAAATAAACGGTTACTTAACGTGTCCGTCAACCATTGGATTAGTACCTTTCGTTCATTATGATTTACTTCCTGTACTTCGCTTTACTTTACTTATTCATTACTTCAGCTGTGCTGATAAGGAATTGGTTTGAGTTTAAGGGATTGATCGATACTTCCCCAAGTACAGATACAATTCAACCATTTGTAAGTATTTGTATTCCTGCTAGAAATGAGGAAACAGTAATTGAACGATGTGTAACCAGCGCATTAAAACAAGATTACCCTAACTTTGAAGTATTAGTACTTGATGACAACTCAACAGATAAAACAACTGAAATTCTAAGCCAGCTTTCTGGTATCATAGCGAATTTAAAACATCTTAAAGGTGCTCCTAAGCCCGATGATTGGTTAGGGAAACCTTGGGCTTGTCATCAGCTTTCAGAAGCTGCTAAAGGCAAGGTACTAGTTTTTATTGACGCAGATGTCTGGCTAGATCCAGAGACATTAATTAAAACGGTTGCAATTCTTAAAGAACAAGACGCAGTAACAATTTGGCCTCAGCAGAAATTGGAAACTTTCTGGGAAAATACGATTGTGCCTCTAGTCTATTTTGCATTGTTTACTTTACTTCCTTCAAAGTATGTTGAGCGCTCTCCTCGATGGATGCCCTCGCTCTTCGATTCTTTTTTTAGACCAAGATTTGTAAGTGCTTGTGGCCAGTTTTTTGCATTTAATAAATCTACTTATCAAACAATAGATGGACATAGAAGCGTAAAGGATCGAGTTGTTGAAGATGTTGAATTAGCTAAGAATTTAAAGTCTCATAATTTCAAGCTTCAAATGTTCCATGGTATTAATTCTGTCTATTGCAGAATGTATTCAAGTCATTCCCAAATCTGGAATGGGTTTAAAAAAAATTTTCTAGCTGGATTTGGGAATATATTCGAGTTCGTATTTATGGGAATAGTTCATTTCTTTGTCTTTTTATTCCCTTTATATACGTTAATTCAAAGTTTAATTTCCCAACAAATCCAATTAATAATACTTTCGGTAATAACAATATTAATAGTCTACTTTCAAAGGATTGCTCTTTCAATTCGATTCAAATGGAACATCTGGTTTACTTTTCTTCACCCAATATCTGTGCTTTGGTTTCAGATTCTCGCTCTTGTTTCTTTAAAAAATAAGCTTATTGGAATTAAGAATTCTTGGAAGGGAAGAGAAGTCTAAAAATCTCGTAAAATCATTCGGAATTAAGTTTCATTTTGTTTGTCAGTTAAACATATTGCAATTAATGAAACTATTGATCGAGAAATATCTGAAATACCTTCAGGTCGAACGAAATTCCTCCCCTCACACTATTACGTCTTATAAAAATGACTTGGATTCTTTTCTCGAATTCTGCTCTATTCAAATGGATACAACGAAAGAAAATATAGATGTTCAACACATCACAAGGCTAACAATCAGACTTTGGCTTGGAGAACTATCGGAACAAGGCTTAGCTAAAAGTTCTATTGCTCGAAAAGTCGCTGCATTACGGTCTTTTTTCAAATACATATTTAAACGTGGACACATCACTAAAAATCCTGCTCACCTTCTTATTGTACCAAAAAAAGATAAAACATTACCTAAAACTGCTACAGAAGATGACTTAGTAAGAATGCTAGAGAATGTGAATATTGAAACTATTAGAGGTCTTCAAGATCGTGCAATATTAGAAGTATTTTATGGAACAGGAATTCGTGTAAGCGAATTAACTGGGTTAAACCTTACCGACCTAGATTTACGAGCTGGGCAAATCATGGTTCGAGGAAAAGGAAATAAAGAACGAATTGTTCCATTAGGGAAAACAGCTCGCGATATCCTTGCTGATTTTGTTAAAAAGAGAATTGAACTTTATGGTTCTAGAACAAATTCTGACGCTAGAAAAGCATTATTCCTAGCTGCAAGTGGACAACGTGCTTATGTTAGAAGTATTCGCTATATGGTTGAAAAATATTTAAGTAGAGAAAGTGAAGTAACCCAAAAAAGTCCACATGTGCTTCGCCATAGTTTTGCAACACACATGCTAAATAACGGAGCTGACATCAGGCTTATTAAAGAATTTTTAGGGCATGCTAGTTTAGCTGCCACTCAGGTTTATACACATACCAGCGTCGAGAGACTCAAAAATGTATACGAACAAGCACATCCAAGAGCAAAAACATAAAAAAAGGAATATTTATGAATATTAGATTTACAGCACGCCATTTCGACGCAAGTACGAGTTTAAAAAATTACAGTGAAGATGCAGTAACAAAACTTGAACAATTTTATGATCGTATTGTAAGCTGCAGCATAGTATTAGAGCCTACTGCTGATAATGATAATCCACAAAAAGCTGAGATTATTATTCAAATTCCAAACAAAGTATTAACAGCATCTGAATCAGCTCCTAAATACGAACAGGCAGTTTTAGCTACTGTTGAGAATCTATCTCGACAATTAAAGCGATATAAAGAAAAGAAATACACCACATACTAAACTCATGCCATTTACTCCCCAGCCCGCCATTCCTATTAAGGATAAGATTACAGTAAGTTATTTGGTTAGCCGTCTTCAAGAACGTGTTCATATTAACTTAGTTGCTTGTGCAGCAGGTGATTGTGCAGATCATCGATTTGTTACGGAAGCTGATTTGAACCGCCCTGGATTGGCATTGGCTGGGTATTTAAAATTGTTTACTTACCAACGAATACAAGTAATCGGTAATACAGAAACTCAATTTTTAGAGAATCTTACTAAAGATGAGCAAAAAAAAGCATTTCGTATCCTAACTCAATATGAACTACCTGTAATATTTTTAACAGATGGTAATATACTTCCCGATTATCTTTTAGAAATCTCTGAAAAAGCTGGTATTCCAATATATACCACACCATATGAAACTACTCGTTTCATGTTTCTTTTAAGAGATTTCCTTGATGATCAATTTGCACTTCAAACTATGGTACATGGTGCTATGGTTGATGTTTATGGCATTGGTATTTTAATTGTTGGTAAATCGGGAATTGGAAAAAGCGAAGTTGCATTGGATCTTGTTGAAAGAGGTCATCGACTTGTAGCTGATGATGTTGTAATGCTAACCCAAAAAAGTAGTGTTTTAATGGCTTCTGCCACTCAAATGAGTAAGCATTTTATGGAAATAAGAGGTCTGGGCATAATTGATGTAATGTCTATGTTTGGGATACGCTCTATACGCTATCAAAAACGATTAGAAGTTGTTATGGAACTTACCCTTTGGGATGATACCGAAGATGTAAATAGAACAGGTCTTGACCATGATACTCTCAATATTCTTGATTTGGAATTGCCTTACATTAAACTTCCAATTACCCCAGGTAAAAATATTACCGTTATTGCAGAGGTAATTGCTATGAATCATCTTCTAAAACATTATGGCTATGATCCCGCAATAGCATTTCAAGAACGAATACAGTCGAGTATTGCAGAAAAAACGAAAGGAAATGATTCTGGATTAAAGAGAGCTATTGAATATTTTGAAGGAGATATGGAGTAACATTAGAGTTTAAAACTCCTCTTTGATGGACAATATGTAGTTACTAACTTCTGCAAGTTTGAAAAATTATTCTATGTCTTTACAAAACCACTACTATTACGACGAGTCTAAATGTGAGTTTATACCCATTACTTACAACCGTAAGGAACAGGTTATATACAACTTATCAATCTGGATTTTGACTGGTGTTGTTTTTGCTGGAATAGGAATTATCCTCTTATCAACAAAAATTGGCTCCCCTGCTGAACTTGCTTTAAAGGCTGAAAACGAGGCATTATACTCTCAACTTGAAGGTACTAAGCAATCTTTATTACTCTTAGATGACCAACTTGAAGAAATTGCACAACGTGATAATGACGTATATCGGTCTATTCTTGGTTTAAATGAAATCTCTCCTGATGAACGACTTGCAGGCATCGGTGGAACTGACCCATACGCCGGATTTGAAATATTTGAGGAATCTACTTCTGATCTATTGAAATGGACTGCTTCAAAAGTAGACAATCTCGAACGTAAGATTGGAATTCAAAACTTGAGTTTCGAGGAAATCAAAAATCAGTACAATAATAATAAAGAGAAGCTGACCCATATTCCTGCAATTAAACCCGGTAGTGGTATTTTCTTAAGTGGTTTTGGGCTTAGATACCATCCTATACTACAATATAGTCGCCCGCATAATGGTGTCGATTTCCGTGCTGACATTGGTTCACCTGTTTATGCAACTGGTGATGGTAAAGTTAAGTACGCAGGTAGAAAAGGAAATCTTGGTAAGATTGTAATAATAGACCATGGATTCGGATTCGAAACGTTATACGCTCATTTATCAACTTTTGATTCTAACATTAAATCAGGATCAATTGTTAAGCGTGGGCAAGAAATAGCTAAATCTGGGGATACGGGATTAGTTGAGGGACCACATTTACATTATGAAGTTCATCTTAATAAAAGAGCAGTAGACCCTCTATTCTATCTTTTCGCAGACACTTCACCTGAAGAGTATATGATGTTTAAGCAAATATCGGAGACGAACACAAACTCTCTTGACTAACTTAACCCCCAATTTGATGGGGTTTTTTATTGTATTTATTTTCATTTTTCAGCCTTCTGGTTTCTTTTCTTAAATGCTGAACTTAATACTCATACTTATTTATGAAACAATTTACCGTATTTATTGCCCTTATTTTTTTATCAATACCTATTTTTGCTCAATCCGTCCTCCCTACCTCACATCAAAATGATGCTGAAGCAATTATCAAAGCCTCAATTGAAGATGAAATTGGTTTTGAACGTTTAACGTACATGGGAGATATGTTTGGTCCAAGATTTAGTGGCTCTGAAAATCTTGAAGATGCAATTGATTGGATTGTTGAAGAAATGCGTTCTGATGGATTCGATAAAGTATGGACACAAGCTGTTAAAGTTCCTCATTGGGTTCGTGGAAATGAGTCTGTATCTCTTAATAGCCCAGTCAAAAGAAATTTACCAATGCTTGGATTAGGTGGTAGTATTGGCACACCAGCAGATGGGATTACTGGTGAAGTATTAGTTGTTAAAAGCTTTGAAGAACTGGAAAATCGTAGTGACGAAGCAAAAGGTAAAATCGTTTTATTTAATGTAAAGTTCACTTCTTATGGTCAAACCGTTACTTATAGAGTCAATGGAGCTTCTGAAGCAGCAAAACATGGTGCTATTGCTAGTTTAATTGCCTCTGTAGCTTCTTACTCCATTCAGACACCACATACTGGGGTTATGCAATATGAAGAAGGCATAACAAAAATTCCACATGCTGCAATTACTGTTGAAGACGCGCTACTTATGCAACGTTTATCAGATCGTGGTGAACAAATTGAAGTAACAATAAAAATGGAAGCAGAAACATTACCAGATGCAGATTCAAGGAATGTGATTGCTGAAATTACAGGTTCAGAATTTCCGGATGAAATAATTGTACTTGGTGGACATATAGATTCCTGGGATGTTGGTACCGGAATGATGGATGATGGTGGCGGGTCTGTAGCTTCATGGCAAGCATTGAAACTAATCAAACAGCTTGGTTTAACACCAAAACGAACTATCAGAGTTGTACTTTGGACAAACGAAGAAAATGGATTAGCTGGAGGAAATGAATATAAACGATGGGTTGAAGAAGATGAAAAATCTTTAGAAAATCATGTACTGGCTATGGAATCAGATGGTGGTGTTTTCGATCCAATTGGGTTTGGTTTTTCTGGAAGTGACGCTGCATTTAATATTCTTACTGAAATTGGTAAGACATTAAAAACAATAGAATCTGGCGTTGTAAGCAAAGGTGGTGGTGGGGCTGATATTGGTCCTTTAATGCGTTCTGGTGTACCCGGCATGGGATTACAGGTAGATGGAGAAAAATATTTCTGGTTTCATCATACAGATGCTGATACCATAGATAAACTTAATATTGATGACTTTAATGAGTGCGTGGCTACGATGGCTGTATTTGCTTATGGAGTAGCTAATTTAAACGAAACACTACCTAGAAAGTAATTTAATTGTAAAAGGTGAGTTCCATTCTACTCACCTCTTCTATTCTCTCTTAAATACTTATTGATAAGGCTATCTGAGGCTTTAATCGTTTTCTGAAGCCATTCGAATTTTAGCTGATCTTGATATTCTTGATCCAAATTCCAATCAACTTCACTTTTTTCGAGTCGGGTACGTAAATCATATAAACAGATTGCTGCACTAACCGAGATGTTATAACTTTCACTAAATCCATACATAGGAATTTTAACAAAACCATCTGCAAGTTCCTTAACCCTATCACTTATACCTCTTCTTTCTGTCCCAAAAACGAGCGCTGTCTTTTGGGTGATGGGTATGTCATTTAGGTTTTGATCTGTTTCATGGGGAGTAGTAGCTAAAACCGAATATCCTTGATCTTTAAGATTTTCAAAGCAATTTTTTATGTTATCTGCTTCGGGGTTGTTATATCTCTTAAGACTTAACCAATTATGAGTCCCCATCGATATCTGAGTATCAGAATCAAATTCAGTTTTATTCTCAATTAAATGAATATCCTGAATTCCAAAACCGTCGCAACTTCTTAAAACAGCATTCGCATTATGCGGTTTGTGTAAATCTTCGAGTACAATCGAAATATGATTTGTTCTATTTTCAATCACAGCATTTATAGTATCCCATCTCGATTCCGTTGTAAAACCTCTGAGGTATTCTATAAGTTCATTTCTTGTTTCTTTATTCATCGGAAATAAAAAAGGCTACCTCAAATGAGCTAGCCTGTAAAATTGAAGTCTTTTTAAGTTATTCACATCTGAATGTGAATCCTTTTTTTCTAATAGTTTCGATATAATCTACTTCAGAGTATTCTCTAATTTTCTTTCTCAAATAACTGATATATACATTGATATAATTGGTTTGAGTATCAAAATGAATATCCCAAACTTTTTCAGCTAATTCTTCTTGTGTAATAATTTTATTTCTATTTTTTAAGAAGTAGACGAGAAGATTAAATTCATTATTGGTGAGCTGAACTTTTTCATTATTGATTGAAAACTCTCTCTTCAATAAATCAACTTTAAGTTCTCCACAAGTAAGAAGCTGGTCGGTCGCAGATTCTGACCTTCGCTTAATTGCTTCCATGCGAGCAATAAGCTCTTCAGTATTAAACGGTTTGGTTAAATAATCATCAGCACCAACTTTTAGACACTTTACCTTAACATCGGTTTCTTGTTCACCAGAAAGTATAAGTACTGGTGTGGTAATATTTTTATCTCTGATACTCTTGCAAACTTCATAGCCATCTCCATCGGGAAGACCTAAGTCAAGAATTATCATGTCGAAATCTTTTGTTGTTGCTGAGCTTTCGCCCGAAACTGCGGTATCTTCAGTGTGAACAGTATTGCCATTATGCTCTAATACTGCTTTTACCAATGTGCGTACAGACGGGTCGTCTTCAACTACTAATATATTCATTCGCTAAATCCTAAAACATGCTGAGTAAGTTAACTCAATCGTAAGCATTTATATGCTTCCAATCAATAGATCGATTAGAATAATTTAACAAACATTAGAGAATATGAAAAACTAAATCTTAACCTATTCTCTTGTTTTGTTAATATTATTTATAAACCTTAAAATTTAAGTGATTCCAAATAATCGTGGGCGTTCTTTAAATTAAAAAAAGGATCGTCTGTTCGTTCATCCTCAACAAAATAGAATTGATATCCTGAAATTTGTTGATTTGCTAAAATAGTTTGAAAGTCGACGATACCAGTACCAACAGTGGTTTGATTAAGATCAACATCAGAATCTTTAACATGGAAAGCGGCGAATCGACCAGGGTATTTATTTATGATTTCCATTGGATCAGATTCAGCTTTAACAACCCAATACAAATCTAGTTGAAAATCTACATTCTCTGGATTTGTCCCTTCAAGTAATATCTCCAATGGAATTCGTCCATCTTCAGTAGGAATAAACTCAAAGTCATGATTATGATAGCCAAAACCAATGCCAGCTTCTTTAAATAATACTCCGATTTCGTTAAGATTCTTAGCTACAGCATCGTAATCTCCTCTAAATTCATTACCTAAATAAGGAATAATTAAATATTCCAATCCAGCTTTTTTTGCAGCTTCAATCATAATTGGAGCATCTTTAACAGTAAAATAAGAACTATGAGAGGAAATCAGCTTCATACCATGAGCCTCAACCGCCTTTTTATATTCTTCTGGGTCCATTCCATAAAGTTGCCCATCAGTTGATAATCCATATGCTTCAATGTAATCGAATCCAATTTCTGATAACACAGATAAGGTTGAATCAAAATTTTCTGAGAGTTGATTTCGAACGGAATAGATTTGAACACCTATGTTCTTCTCTTCTTTTACTGGTTCAGTTTTTTGCTCTGAACACGCAATACCGAGCATAAGCATTGAAATGGTTAGAGTAAGAAAACTTGAAGTTGAAATATTTTTTTTCATTTGAAATAAAATGAGTGGGAATAAAGTTTTTAGTTAATCAAAAAAGAATATAGTAATTCTTAGTAAAGTTGCCGAAAGCTTTCAATTCCATGATTGGGTTTTGAATTGAATCGTCTTACTTTCAGATAAAGAAATTAACTTAATTTACTGTACATGACTGCTGTTAGAAATAACTGGACCAAAGAAGAAATCTCTGAAATCTATAACACTCCATTACTTGAGCTAATCTATAAAGCTCAAACAGTACACAGAAAATTTCATGAAACTGGAGAAGTTCAAGTTTGCACCCTTCTTTCCATTAAAACTGGTGGATGTTCTGAAGATTGCGCCTATTGCCCTCAATCAGCCCGATATAATACAGGTGTAAACAATGAGAAGTTAATGCCCAAGGAAATGATTCTTGCGGCAGCAGAACGAGCTAAAGATGCAGGAAGTACTCGATTTTGTATGGGTGCTGCATGGAGAAGCGCCCGCCAGAATAAAGATTTTGATGAAGTTTTAGATGTCGTTTCTGGAGTTGCAGACTTAGGACTAGAAGTGTGTGCAACGTTAGGAATGCTTACTGATGATCAAGCGGCAAAATTAAAAGAAGCAGGCTTGTATGCGTACAATCATAACCTTGATAGCAGCGAAGATTTCTATAAAAAAATTATTACAACCAGAACCTACGAAGATCGTCTAGATACCATTAAGAAAGTTCAAGACAATAATATTTCCGTTTGTTCAGGTGGTATAGTTGGAATGGGCGAAACCCATGAAGACCGAATGGGACTTCTCTATACCCTTTCCAATTTAGATCAACACCCTGAATCTGTTCCTGTAAATGCATTAATTGCCGTTGATGGAACTCCAATGGAAGGTCAGCCAAAAGTACCAAGTTGGGAAATGGCACGTATGATTGCAACTGCACGAATTCTAATGCCAGAATCTATGGTTCGACTTTCTGCTGGTCGTGTACGTATGAGCTTTGAAGAACAAGCGCTTTGTTTTATGGCGGGCGCAAACTCTATATTTACTGGCGAAAAGCTTCTAACAACCGACAACAACGAGCTTGATGAAGACATGCATATGTTCGAGTTGTTCGGACTAAGCCCCCGCCCTGCTTACAAAAATGCCAAACCGGAGCATGTACCTGAAGTGGTTTAGGTAGATAATTTTGTAGCTATCTCATAAACAAGTATAAAACTAGTTCTAGAGTGTCTCCCTTCGGAGGGAGACCGAAATCACGCTTGCGGGATTTCAGAGGGAGGACAGTTTCGGCGCATAGTTAAGATACCGCCTTCACTTTCCTCTTCCTGAGCCAAAACAAGTTTTGGCTCTGTCCCTCTCCTAAGAGGGACAATCTTAATCCGTAAAAATTTATGCAGATATTAAAGATTGGACTACAGATTTTTTACTTATAACGAGAATTAGAGAAACACTAGGAAAATCCTTTTAATTCGACACTTCAGATTTCTCTATCCGTTCAAATTGACAAATAAGTTCTTTTATTTCTATTTCGTAAATGAATAATTCCTAATTCAATTACTTCACCACCCAAGTTTCTCCACCACTAATCAAAGCATCTAAGTCGGCTTCGCCTTGAGTGTCTTTGGCATGTTGAACTTGAGCTACAACTCCTTTGTCGTAGCAAGGCCGGTCAATCGCATAAAGAACGCCAAATGGACGTGGAAACTGAACTCCTTTACCATTAGCAGGGTGCTCAAAGAATCGAGATAACAAATGGGCTTTAGTTGTATCCTGCTCATCATGAACCCATAAATCATCTTTCGAGAAACTATCGCCCAGCTGAACTACTTCAGGCATCAATCCATTTAAGCGAACACCTTTGTCATTGTCTTTTCCAAAAACTAACGGCTGACCGTGCTCTAAGTAAATTGCTTCTTGAGGACGAGTTTTCTTATCGGTAAATAACTCAAACGCACCATCATTAAACACAATACAATTCTGGTAGATTTCAAGCATCGAAGTCCCTTGATGTCTATGACTTCGTAAAATCATTTCCTTCAAGTGTTTTGGATCACGATCCATTGCACGAGCTACAAACGCGCCACCTGCGCCTAAACTTAAAGCTAGCGGATTGAAAGGATGATCAATAGAACCGTATGGAGTAGATTTTGTTACCGAGCCTTCAGGTGAAGCCGGTGAATACTGACCTTTTGTTAAACCATAAATCTCATTATTAAAAAGAAGCAGATTTACATTTACATTTCGTCGTAAAAGCTGAGTAAAGTGATTTGCTCCAATCGAAAGTGAATCGCCATCACCCGTAATAATCCAGACAGTTAAATCAGGTCGAGATGTTTTTAAACCCGTAGCAATTGCTGGGGCGCGACCATGAATAGAATGCATCCCAAAAGTATCCATGTAATAAGGAAACCGAGATGAACAGCCAATCCCTGAAATAAAAACAATGTCTTTCTTTGCAATTCCTAATTCTGGCATTGCATTTTGAACTTGCTTTAGGATGGTATAATCCCCACAACCTGGGCACCAACGTACATCCTGATCCGAAGCAAAGTCCTTGGAAGAATAATCGGGCAGTTGTGTTAAATCTGCTTCGTGTTCTTTTACAAAATTGTCGATAAGTGTTTCTACTGACATAATTTATTGAATTAGATTTAAGCTACAGTTTCGCCTACTAAATCGAGGATGGCTTGTTTGAGCTCAGAAACTCCAAAAGGACGTCCCTTCACTTTGTTTATTGGTTTAGCTGGAATTAAAAACTCGGATCGAATTAATCGTACAAGTTGTCCGTCATTAATTTCCGGGACAATAACTTGTTTGAATCCTTTCATTAATTGTTCAAGATTTTTTGGGAATGGATTAATGTATCGAAGATGAGCATGGGAAATATCTAATCCATCTTTTCTTAGTTGATGAACTACCGTCTTAATAGAACCATAAGTTCCTCCCCATCCCAACACTAAAATATCACCTGTTTCGGTGCCTTGATCAATTTCTTGTAACGGAATATTGTTGGCGACTAAATCTCTTTTATCGCGGCGGATATCCGTCATTTTCTGGTGATTATCAGGGTCATATGATACATTTCCTGTCACATCTTCTTTTTCTAGACCACCTACTCTGTGTTCAATCCCAGCAGTTCCAGGAATTGCCCATTTACGAACTAAGCGTTCATCTCTTGCATAAGGCATAAAAGGAGCATCTTCCTCAGAGTGACGAGGCCCTTCAAATTCTACATGGATATCTTTTAGATCTTCCGTCTTAGGGAATTTCCAAGGTTCTGAACCATTCGCAATATATCCATCAGATAAAAATATTACTGGAGTCATATGCTCAAGCGAAATTCGAACTGCTTCAAAAGCCATATCGAAACAATCGGCAGGTGATTTTGGAGCAACAACTAAAAGAGGACTTTCGCCATTTCGACCATACACAGCTTGCATTAAATCAGCTTGTTCAGTTTTCGTAGGCATTCCTGTTGAAGGACCAGCTCGTTGAACATTTAAAACAACTAAAGGCAGTTCCAACATAACAGCTAAGCCAATTGCTTCACCTTTTAATGCAATTCCTGGTCCAGATGAACTCGTAACCCCAATACTTCCACCAAAAGAAGCTCCGATAGCAGAGGCACAGGCTGCAATCTCATCTTCAGCCTGAAAAGTGGTAATCCCAAATTTCTTGTATTTAGCTAGTCCGTGAAGAACATCCGATGCAGGTGTAATTGGGTAAGTACCCAAAAACATAGGCATATTACTTTTACGAGCTGCTGCAACCAGTCCGAGTACTAAAGCTTCATTCCCTGTGATATTTCGATAAGTACCAGGTTCAAGTTCAGCTTGTTTTACGGTAACACGTGAGCTAAAAATCTCGGCTGTTTCACCATAAAAATAACCAGCTTTTAGTACTTTAATATTCGCTTCTGCAATCTCAGGTATTTTTTTCCCAAACTTCTTATTCAAAAAGTCGATGGTTGAATCCATTGGACGATTATACATCCAATACAATAAACCAAGTACAAACATATTTTTTGATCGATCTTGATCCTTATATCCAAGATTCATGTCAGATAAAGCTTCTTTCACCATTTGATTTACATCAATTTGGATAAGCTCATATTCCGCTAAAGAACCGTCTTCAAGTGGATTCACTCCTTCAGGATATTTGGCAAGATTCAGATTCTTTTTATCAAAACCAGCGGTATTGGCAATTATAGTCCCTCCTTTTTTCAATAAAGAAAGGTTTGCTTTTAAAGCTGCTGAGTTCATTACCACTAAGGCATCACACTCATCACCTGGTGTTAAAATTTGATGACTTCCAAATTGTAACTGGAACGAAGAAACGCCTGGTACTGTACCTTGAGGAGCTCGAATTTCAGCTGGGAATTCTGGAAGTGTTCTTAAGTCGTTGCCAAGAAGAGCTGTTGTATTTGTGAAAAGTGAGCCAGTAAGCTGCATACCGTCTCCGGAATCACCAGCAAAACGTATGGTGACATCCTCACGAACCTGATCTGTAATACTCATTATAAATGGTTAGGTCTGTAACTGTTTTTTAGGTTACTCGAAATTGTGGCTTTTTGATCAGAAATGAAATATAAAGTTCTGCTTTTATTAATTTTTTTTGTTTTGTGGATTCGTTAATGATTTAGCTATGTAAAATTTCTAAATATATATTCTATAAAAAGATTCAAATTTGTATATATAAAACTGATGCATTCCATATTTTACATTCTTCGTTCCGTTAAAAACATTCTAAACTTCTAAACCTAATTTATGCTTTTTGCTGTCAGCTTACCCTTTTTGAATGAAATTGTCGCTCTTTTTTTGGTAAGTGTTGTCATTGCATTTATTTGTTATAAAGTAAAATTAGTACCTATTGTTGGATTTTTACTTGCTGGAGTAATCATCGGACCAAACGCTTTAGGATTAGTTCAAGATCAAGAACTTGTTGATATGCTTGCAGAAATAGGAATCATCTTACTCCTTTTCACTATTGGGATTGAATTCAGTTTAGAAAAACTTGCCCGAATCAGATCTGCAATTTTCATCGGTGGTGGACTTCAGGTTCTTCTTACTGTACTATCTGTAGTGGTAGTTTTTTTACTGCTAAATATTAACTGGAAAATTGGGGTTTATACAGGATTTCTAGTCGCATTAAGTTCTACTGCCATTATTCTTGGCTTATTAAGTGAGCAAAACAAAACCGATACACCCGTTGGTCGACTTTCTTTAGCGGTATTAATTTTTCAAGATTTTGCCATTATTGCAATGGTGTTGCTCATCCCTTTACTATCGGGAGAAAATAGTTCTACTACCGATATTCTATTAGTACTAGGAAAAGCAATCTTACTTATTATTGGAATTATACTTTTAGCAAGAAAAATTGTCCCTTGGATCTTAGAAAAAGTTGCTCAAACTCGTAGACAAGAACTCTTCTTGTTAACAGTGATGGCTATTTGTTTTGGTACAGCAGCTCTGACAAACCTAGCTGATGTAAGTTTAGCTTTAGGAGCATTTTTAGCAGGTTTGGTAGTTAGTGAAAGTCATTATAGCGATCATGCACTTAGTGAAATCCTTCCTTTAAAAACTATATTCAACGCCGTCTTTTTTGTTTCTGTAGGAATGTTATTAGATGTCAAGTTTGTGCTAGAATATCCTCTGATAATCATTGGAATTGCATCTGGAGTTTTGATTTTAAAGTTCATACTAAGTTCCATTAGCCTTTTGGTGCTTGGCTACCCAATTCGAGTCGCAGCCGCATCCGGAATAGTATTATCACAAATTGGTGAGTTCTCCTTTGTTTTGGAACGAGCAGGTAGAAATGCGGGACTTGAACCTGGTGGCTTTGGCGAAATGGGTTCTCAAATGTTTATAGCCGTTTCAGTAATATTGATGTTGTTAACTCCCCTTTTCTTATCCATTAGTCCTAAAGTTGGTGAAATACTTTCAAAAACACCACTCAAGAAATTTGGGGAAAAGAAAACAAACGAGTCAGAATCGAAAGCTGATATTTCTTTAGAAGATCATGTAATTTTGGTTGGTTACGGACCCGCTGGTCGAAATTTAGTACGAATATTTACCGAGACTAATATTCCATTCATTGTCATTGAAATGAATCCTAAATCAGTGAATGAGATGCATGAGAATGGAATTAACGCCATTTATGGGGATGCTACTCGAACTCATATTTTGGAACACGCGCAAATTAAACAGGCTAAATTATGTGTGATAGCCATTAATGAACCCGATGCTAATCCAAAAATAATCAAGTTAGCTAAATACCTAAACCCAACAATACAAGTAATTGTTCGAACACGATATTTAGCACAAGCAGAAGCCATGGAAATAGCCGGTGCCGATACCGTTGTACCTGAAGAAATGGAAACCACTGTTCGACTTTTTTCGAATGTTCTAAGTGCATATATGATCCCAGAGCAAGAAATTCAACAACACATTAGAGAGTTACGTGCAGAAGATTACCAAATAATGAGAGGCAGTATTCAGGAAGCTCATTTAATGGTGCTACAAGGACTTGATGAAGAAGGCTTACATACCAGAGCAGTGGTTGTTCGTAAAGGAAGTTACGCCGCTGATAAAACGCTAGCCGAATTGAAACTCAGAAACGAGTTTGAAATTACCGTACTCACAGTACAACGAGGAGATAAAAACACGGGTAATCCTCACGGAGAATTTCAATTGAAAGCCGGAGACCGATTAGTCATGGTCGGCTTAGCTTCCCGCTTCGCCGATGCCGCCGTAATATTCCGAGAAAAACAACCACCAGAAGAATTAGAAGAGGATTTTTGATTCAGCATTTATTCAATATATCCCTATGTTTTATAAGTATAAAATGAACAAAACTTAAACTTGAAATAGGGATAAAGTGAATAGAGTTTACTTTACTTTGCTGTTAGCGATCTTAAATCATCGGTCCTTACATTAAACCTAACATTGCCAACTTAACGTGAAAATAACTCCAAAAGGGAAAAGAAACATTTCAAGGATTATTCCCTTCGCGATTATCTGGTTGGTGATTGGATGGATTATTGATATAACAGTGTTTGATGCAACACGTAACCAAAATCTCAATCCAGATACTGATATTACCTTCACCATTCCAGTGCTGATTTTTGCTAGCTTGGCAAATGTCGTGGTTGGACTTATTGTAGGGTTTTTAGAAGTGGTTTATTTAGAAAAGAGATTCTCAAACCGAACACTGAGCGCCAAGTTTTTATACAAATTCTTAATCTACCTGGCCTTATTTATTACCATTATAGTCATCTTATATCCTGTCGCATTTACGCTTGATACAGGCATAGGTTTGCTAAAAGTTGATACTTGGCAAAAACTGGGTAGATTCCTAATAAGTATTTCTTTCCTTACCACCTTATTTCATTTGTCTGTAAAGCTTATGGTTAGTTTGATCTATTCTGCTATAAGTGAAAACTTAGGACATCAGTTGCTTTTAAATTTTTTCTCCGGGAAATACCATCAACCCAAAATTGAAAAGCGGATTTTCATGTTCCTGGACATGAAATCTTCGACTACCATAGCCGAAAGTCTTGGCCACGTTACATACTTCAAATTACTGGACACCTATTACAATATTATGTCAGACCCCATCATCAATTCATTCGGTGAAGTCTACCAGTACATAGGAGATGAAATCGTTATTTCATGGGAACCTGATAAAGGGATTAACCAGGCAAACTGCATCAAATGCTACTTTGACATACGCGATCAACTCAATGAACAAAAAGAAGTTTTATTTCGTGAATTTGGCTTTGAAATTGGTTTCAAAGCAGGAATTCATTTCGGTGAAACCACTATTGGGGAAATTGGAGCATTAAAAAAAGAAATTGTATTTACGGGGGATGTCTTAAATACGACCGCCAGAATCCAAAGCCTTTGTAAGGAATTAAAATCTGACTTACTGATCTCAGGTGCAGTTAAAGAATTACTACCCGATTCTAGCTATCAATATAGCTCTAAAGGAGAGATAGAACTGAAAGGAAGAAATAAGAAAGAAGAACTGTTTAGTGTAAGGTTAGAAAAGAATCCGACAATCGCTGTTTAGTAGTGATATTTTGTGTAAATGATAGGATATCATGAATAGTAAACGTGATATCCCAATGTTGGAGAAGAATTCGCTTTGCTCTTCTTCTCCAACGTGCCGGGCTAAGTTCAAAAGTTGCGAAGCAACTCATCTAAATCAGAACTTTACCATTTGGTTAAAAAATAGTCCTTTACTCATCTTTCATTAAGTTAGTTTAAATCTTGAATATCCATGATTATTTTTGATAAAGAATGATTCTAAACATTTTTACAAGCACAAACCTTTGCCGTATTATCTAAATTAAAACAGATAAAGCTCAGGCTTTTTTATCATTCTTTCATAAAAATATAGTCTTCCATCATGAAAAAATTAGTTGGTTTATTTATAACTCTGGTCATCAATCTGGCGAGTTTTACTTTGTCAGCCCAGGAATCGAAATTTGCGAACCCCTATTCTTTTATTGAAAATACAGCAGTATTTGAAGTCAACCAGACTGAAGGTCACACGGTTGGCATACCGTTTAAATCTATTGATGAAGCTTTAAATCTAGATAAATCGAAGTCAAAAAATGTGCTTTCGTTAAATGGAAAGTGGAAATTCCATTTTGCCAATACACCTGAAGGTACACCTAACTACTTTTTTACATCAAATTTTAATGATCAGAAATGGTCTGAAATTACAGTTCCCTCCAACTGGGAAATGCAGGGTTTTGGCGATCCTTTGTTCCGAAATGTTGCGCACCCATTTAAATCCAATCCGCCTTCTGTTCCACGCGAATACAACCCGACTGGGTCGTATCGAAAAACATTTACTCTACCAGCGAACTGGAAAAGTAAACGCATTTTTTTGCGCTTGGAAAAAACCGCTTCGGCATCGTTTGTCTGGATCAACGGACAAGAAGTTGGCTACAACGAAGGTGCATTCGAGTCTGCTGAATATGATGTTACCCGTTTCCTGAAACCAGGAAAAAACAACATTGCCGTGAACGTAATTAAATATTCAGATGGTGTGTATCTCGAAAGTCAGGACTATTGGCGCCTGGCGGGTATTTTCGACGATGTTTGGATGTATGCAAAATCGGATGTAAATATCTTCGACTGGTATGCCACTACTGACTTGGACGAAAACTATGAGAACGCAAAACTAGATTTACAGATTACGGTAAACAACCAATCGAAAACCGACAAACAGAACTACAAAGTTCGCACTTCACTGTTTAATTCTGAGAATGTATTGGTTCAGAATTTTACTTCTGATGCAGTTCAAATTAGTGCTGATAGTAAGAAAATTATAAATGTTTCTTCATTGGTTAAAAATCCCAAAAAGTGGACCGCCGAAACGCCCAATCTCTATCGGTTAACCATGGAATTAATTAATAGCGAAGGAAAAACCGAAGAAGTAATTGCTGGTCGGATAGGTTTTAAAGAGACCGAAATTCGCCACCAAGTTTTTTATCTGAACGGAAAAGCCATCAAAATAAACGGTATAAACTCGCACATGCAACATCCAGATTTAGGGCACACCATGGATGAAGCAACTATTCGGAAAGACTTTGAAATATTGAAGCAATTCAATATTAATTCTGTACGGACTTCTCACTATCCACCGGTGGCAAAGTATTTGGAGTTGGCTGACGAATATGGATTGTATGTAATTGACGAAGCAGGAGTTGAGGCTCATGCAACGGAATATTTGTCCGATAACGCCGAGTGGGAGTCCATGTATCGCGAACGTGTTCGCAAAATGGTGCTTAACGATCGTAATCATGCCAGTATTCTATTTTGGAGTGCCGGAAATGAAAGTGGTGAAGGGGAAAATATTTGTGCCGTGATTGATGAAGGAAAGAAATATGATACCACACGATATTGGATGTATGGCGGAAACGCCTTTTCGCATTCTTGTGAAGAGATTATCGGGCCACGTTACCCAACACCTTTTGAACTCAAAAATCAGGTTGGGATGGTTCCTGAAAGTGTTGATTCTCGACCATCATTTCTGGATGAATACCTTTCTGTGGCCGGAAATGCCGGCGGCGGATTGGACGAATATTGGGATGTGATTTACCAGTATCCACGCATCATGGGCGGCGCAATTTGGGATTTTGTGAGTCCAGGCTTGCGAGAACCCGTTCGTAAATTGACAGATTCTTCCCCAAACAATGTACCAACTCACATCATGGGACGCGCCAAACTGGTTGACGGACACGATGGAAAAGGTATTGATCTGAACGGTCACGATCAGTGGGTGGAAGTTTATCAGGATAAAAATATTGAAATCTTGGGTGATGAACTAACCGTTTCGCTTTGGATTTTTCCACGTGATTTAATGAACATGGGTGGAACACTGCTCACAAAAGGAAACTATCAATTTGGTTTGCAGCAAAATGGTAACAACTCGCTTGATTTCTATATCAACACTGCGAGAATTTACAATTCGAGAAAAACAGTAGTCAGTGCTGAATTACCAAGCAATTGGACACAAAACTGGCATCATGTTGCAGGTATTTATAATGGGAAATCGATATCACTATATATTGACAACAAAAAGGTGGCTGAAGAACCGGTCACCGGGAACATTACAAATTTTCCTTTTCCTCTTAATGTAGGCAAGAATGCCGAGACACATGGTCAGCATACCTCCAGTTATTTGTGCGATGCCATTATCGATCAGGTGGGTATTTTCCCAGAAGCCATAGAAATCAATGATTTATTTGAAGCAAAACCTGACTTGAAAAATCGTGCAGCTTTATGGCTCGATTTTGAACAGGAGGAAAAAGAAGGTGAGTTTTTTAGCTATGGAATTGGCGCGCGTACCTATGGAAGTATTTCTCCTGATCGGGTTCCGCAGCCTGAAATGTGGCAAATGAAAAAGTCGGCTCAACCTATTTCTGTAACATGGAGCAATGCCGATAAAATGGAAATTGAAGTGCACAACCGAAACTTTTTCACCAATACTAATGCCTTTGAAACACGTTGGAATCTGGAGGAAAACGGAGTATCAATAGCTTCGGGAAAGTTGGATGTGGATGTCGAACCTGAAGCAAAAAAAACCTACGTTCTTCCTATCACAAAGCCTCAGCTAAAAGCTGGTGCAACCTATTTGACAACAGTTAGTTTTCATTCGAAAGTAGCTACGCAATGGGCACCGAAGGGTTTTGAACTGTATTGGGATCAATTGGAATTGCCATGGGATATTCCTGCCATTAAAAAATTGGCACAGAATCAGGTCAATCCTTTAGAAGTAACAGATAATGAGCAATATCTGATTATATCCGGAGTAAATTTCGATTATACCTTTAATAAAGCCGATGGACAATTGTACTCCATGAAATACATGGGTACAGAATTACTGAATCAGGGAGCTAAACTCAATGTTTGGCGTGCACCTCTGGCAAACGAACTGGACGACTGGACTACTTACTCGGCTACTGTATCTCCTAGAACAGAGGGCTACGGAAGGATGATTGCCACTGCATGGTATTCCGTTGGTCTGGATAATATGAAGTCAAAACTTGAATCATTTGAGTTTGAAAATAAAGATGAAAATGTGATTGTAAGTATTCGTGAAATTGCTCTTTTTGGAAATTCAGGCAGGGCAGGCTTTGAAAATGAGATGATTTATACAATTTCGCCCGACGGTGAAATTAGTTTACAGCACGCGATTAATCCGAATGGAAGCATGCCTATGTCGTTGCCACGTATCGGAACAAAATGGGTATTCGATGACCAAATGCAAAATGTTGAATGGTTTGGACGTGGGCCGCAGGAGAATTATCCCGACCGCAAAACCGGGTACCGTATTGGGCTTTATCAGTCGACAATTGATGCGATGTTTGTACCTTATTTGATTCCTCAGGATACTGGCTTGCGCACTGACAACCACTATGTGCGACTAACAAATGCTGAAGGAATCGGAATTGAGTTTTCGGCAGAAAAACCATTCAATTTCAATACCTATAATTACAGTACCGAAAATTTGACAAAGGCAAAATACAACTATCAATTGATCAAATCGGATGGTGTAACCTTCAATTTTGACTACCAGACTACTGGTGTAGGAGGCACAGCAATTGGGGTGCTTAATAACTATCAAACCATACCTCAATACATACAGTTCTCTAGCTCTATAAAACCTTTTAAAATCAATAAGTAAGTCTGATAATAGTTAAAACAATAAGAGCTATAATGCTTAACTATGACATTGGGTTATAGGGTTAAAAAATAACTGACTACAACAAAATGTTTACATCATGCGGGTTTTAGAACAATTTGCAAGTTCAGAGTTTTGTTGACAAGGGCAGTAACGGTTGATAGTGAAATAATAGTCATGAACTTCAGCACGCTGCATACACTTAACGTTGGAGAAGAAAAAAGAAGCTATCAGGATAAATCTGAATTTCCCCTTTTGGAAATAAATCTGTGACAGCAGAGTTTTAACTCGGTCCAAATGCCCTCATTTTGAATACTATCCACTCCGATTAAGCCTAACCTCCCTCCTTCATCCCTCCTTCATCCCTCCAGTACAAGTCCAGTATAACTCTAGTTAAACTACCTATAGATATTGGCAAATAACCGGACAAGCTATAGCGCAATACTGGGTGGATAACATGGCAATAAAAACACCGGAAATCCTCACGGAAAGTTTTAACTAAAAGCCGGGGATCGATTGGTCATGGTAGGCCTGGCTTCACGCTTCGATGATGTCGCCGTGATCTTCAAAGAAGAACCACCGGAAGAGTTGGCAGAGGACTTTTGATTATTCTTTTCAGTCCTGCATAGCCTAATGAGAAAGTTCTGAACATAGAATAAGACGATATTTTTTTGTATGGTTAATTCATAGTTATTCCTCATATTCACAGTAATTACAAGAATATGAGGAATAACTATTAACTATGTAATTGGGATATGATGAACTCTGTGTGTTTTATTCCATTGTTGGCATTAATGCAAAAAAGACTTCGGACAATTTGGAAATCAAAATGAAGAATGATAAATATTTAGGCAGAGGCATTCATAAGGAACAGTTTCTCGACTCATTGACATCTGGGAAATTGAAACCAATGCTCGAGATAATAAACAAGGACAAGGATTTAGATGTTCAAATCAGAAATAACTACCTGAACATATACTATGACGGTGGAAATATTGCCAAGGTGAGTAGTGCAAATAGCGTATTATTTAACAAAAACTATTTCTATACGGACATGAAGAATAACCCTGCTAAGGATATAAATAGGGAAACGAAAGATATATTGTCCGGCAAAAGAAATGAACTAATCTGCAAATTCAAAGAAGGAAATTTCAAAGAGTATTTTGATGATGCGAAGAAAATAATGAACATATGGTTTGCAGCAAACCCCAAACCAGAACGGAAGGAACAACACCAACTGTCCATTGAAAATCAATACAACAAATCCGACTACACGATAATTGACTTAGAATATCAGGTCAGCATGGAAAGCAAATTCTACTGCACGTTTGTTCCAGAAGGAAAGAGCAAACCGAAAAAGCCAAGGTTCGACATAATCGCTGTAGATAAAGCTGGCAAACTTTGTGTCATAGAGCTAAAAAGTGGGACTGGAGCACTTGGCAATACGTCTGGTCTAAAAGAACATTATGAGTGCTACAAATGTTCGATTGGACGTAATCCTGAACCTTTTAAAAGTGAAATGGAAAATCTACTGAGTCAGAAACAGGATTTTGGTTTAATAGATGATAGGCTAAAAATCTTGTCTACTGAACCTG
The DNA here is from genome assembly GCA_963974345.1 of uncultured Balneolaceae bacterium. GTDB lineage: Bacteria > Bacteroidota > Rhodothermia > Balneolales > Balneolaceae > RHLJ01. Next base: position 199,661 of record CAXBBW010000001.1, read on the forward strand.
AATTCATGTTTGTTTATTCGTATGATGAAAGTGACAAAAAAGCTCAATTCAATAAGTTTATGGATGAATACAATGTAATTGGAGAGAATATTCATGTGATTTGGTTGCAGGATAAAAGCTGGAAACTATTAGACAAATAGGTATGAATTTCAAAATCCATAGAGGAACAGGAGATTGGCGGTTCTGTTTGGAGCAGAGCTCTTAACTGCATTCCGCAGCAGAGCTACGGAACGAGAATATTGAGTTTTTAATACTATCTTAGTAGCAATTAATACTCAATGTGAAAATCTTTCCAATTGTCTCAGTTCTGTTATTTATGCTTACTAGCTACCTAGTTGCACAGCCCACTATCTGCGGCTATGCGGTGAATACCGATGACAGCACCGCCATTGAAAGAGCTACTATTTTTCTTCATGATAAGCATAATCTAGCTTTACCTACTGATATCAGAACCCAAACTGATAAGAACGGTTATTATGAGATACCAGTGGATACCGGAAGCTATAGTGTAAATGCCTGGACCTATGTTGATTTTCGGTCAGATTCCTTTGCTTTTGTAGTCCAACCCGGGGTTTTTAAAATTGATAACTCTCATTTCGCCTTCAAAGTACCCTGCTTTTACATTAATTTCTTCTACAGCCTGAATCTAAATGATGAAGAGTATGAAGAAGGAATTGTTGCCCAAAAAAACAACTTTATGTTCATGCGTTCTCAACAAAAGAGTAATAATGATTCTTTAGCCCTTGAAGAACCTGACTGGTCTCAAGTTGAATGGCCCGAAATGGTACTCCCCTATATGCTGGGAATCCGGATCGAGACCATTGACACTTTATTCACTCATTACCCTTCGAGGTATATTCGTAAAAAGGATTGGTAGCTAATCTTTAGTTCCCCCTCTCCAAAATCCTCCTTATCTTACCACTTATGAAAAAAGTGGCATTTGAAACCCTCGGCTGTAAACTCAATTTCTCAGAGACTTCCTCTATGCGGAGAGATTTCGAGAATGAAGGATTCCAATTGGGCGAATTCAATGAAGAAGCCGATATCTATGTGATTAATACCTGCTCCGTTACCATGGACGCTAACAGCGCGTGTCGGAAAACAGTACGTCAGGCGCTGCGACGAAATCCGGATGCTTTTGTCGCGGTAGTTGGATGTTATGCTCAACTCGAACCTCAGGAGATTGCCGAAATCGAAGGTGTTGATGTAGTGTTAGGAGCAAAAGATAAATTTCATTTACTAGATCTCTTCGATGATTTTGTGAAGCAGGAAAAAACTATAATCCATGCGTCGGATGTTAATGAAGCCGTCGATTTCCATAATGCTTTTTCTTCGGATGACCGAACTCGCGCCTTTTTAAAAGTCCAGGATGGATGTAATTATAAATGCTCGTTCTGTACTATTCCGCTTGCTCGTGGAGCTTCCAGAAGCCCTAAAATCTCTACCGTAATTCGAAATGCAGAACAACTGGTGGAAGAAGGATTTAAGGAAATCATAATCACAGGAGTTAATTCTGGTGATTTTGGCTACGGAACTGATGAGAATTTTTTACAACTTCTTCAAGCTTTAGAACAGGTTGAAGGATTGGAAAGACTCAGAGTTTCTTCCATTGAGCCAAATCTACTTACCGAGGATGTTATTCGTTTTGCTGCCATCTCAAAAAAAATGCAACCTCATTTCCATATTCCGCTTCAAAGTGGTTCAGATGAGATGCTTAAGACTATGAAGCGTCGATATCGTACTGATCTTTATCAAGATCGAGTTGAGTTAATTCGAGAGCTCATGCCTGATGCGTGTATTGGTGTAGATGTTATTACTGGTCACCCTGGAGAAACAGATGAGCTTTTCCAAGAATCGTTCGACTTCATCAATTCTCTCGATATTTCCTATTTACATGTATTCACCTACTCCGAGCGACCCAATACACATGCGCTAATCTTATCGCCAGTTATTCCAAAACAAGAGCGAAAAAAACGTACACATAAACTGCGCCGACTTTCCTCAAAAAAACGTTTTGCTTTTGATGAACGATTTGAAGGAGAAACCCGCCCTACCCTATTCGAAGAAGAAAACAAAGACGGCTTCATGTTTGGCTGGACCAATAACTATGTTCGAATTGCTGTTCCCTTTAATTCAAGATTGGTAAATACCATTCAACAAGTTGAAATAGGTAATTATTCGAGTGATGGATTTCACTTTGGAAAGCTCTCTCAGACAATCCTTGATGAAGAATCAACCATTGCAGAGCTTCTAACTTAAAAACTATGCCTAACTCCAACTCAATAGATCTTATCGAACGAGCGCAAAAATTGCTCAAACAACAGAGCGAAATTTTTGGATTTTTTAATGTGGATATAGTTGGTAAAACTCAAATTGAGTTTCAATCTGATTCAGAGGAACCTCTAAACGAAGATCAAAGTTTTAAAAAACAGGAAGTAGAAGAAACTCCTCTAAGTTATCAGTCAGATACAGAGAATAACCCGCCAAGTATCCAAGATTTAATTACTAGTTGCACTACGCTAGACGAACTTAAAGAGCTTTGCTTAAAGGCTGAAGAACTCCAAACTGATCTAGAACATACGAACTTAGTATTCGGAGTTGGAAATCCATCCGCCGACCTTATGATTATAGGAGAAGCACCAGGAGAGAATGAGGATAAGCAAGGTGAACCATTTGTTGGTGTCGCAGGTCAGCTTCTTGATAAGATCTTGAAATCCATAGACTTCGATCGTTCTGAAATTTATATTGCAAACATTTTAAAACATCGCCCACCAAATAATAGAGATCCAAAACCTGAAGAAAGAGAACGAAGTTTGCCTTATTTAATTAGGCAGATTGAGCTTATAAACCCTAAACTTATTTTGTGTGTGGGCAGAGTTTCTGGAACAACTTTATTAGGCAAAGATGATACCCTAAAAAGTATGCGTCAAAAATTTCATGACTTTCGTGGAAGAGAATTAATGGTTACTTACCACCCTGCCGCTCTTCTAAGAAATTCACAATGGAAACGACCTACTTGGGAAGATGTTCAAATGCTTCGTGCTCGTTATGATGAATTATTGGCACAGTCTTAAATTGTGGATAACTTGTGGAAAGCTTGTTGAATACTCTCCTAATTTCATATTTAATTTTTGATTAGTTTGCCTGATCAAATTAACTGTTTTTCTTACGTCGTCAATGCCTAAAAAAGACTCTTCTAATATTAAAAAACTAGCTTATTCTGATCAGGAAAGAATCCTTCAACAAGAAGGAAGAATTCCTCCACAAGCCGTTGAAGTTGAGGAATCTATCTTAGGGGCTATGCTTATTGAGAATGCTGCTGCAAATATTGCGCTTCAAATGCTTAAGCTTGAAGATTTTTATACACCAGCAAACCGAACTATTTTTGAAACTCTTTCGAATTTATATGAAAGAGATAATCCTCTTGATCTACTCACTGTTGAACATGAGCTACGAGGTCAAGGTCTTTTAGATCAAGTTGGTGGCACTGCCTATCTTTCTGATTTAACTCGAAAAGTTAGTAGCTCCGCAAATATTGAATATCACTCTCAAATTGTAGTTGAACAAGCTATCAAAAGAAGCCTAATTCTGAGATGTAATGGGATTATAAAAGAATCGTATGATTCAACTACCGATGCCTATGAAGTTCTAGACGAAGCTGAACATTTAATTTTTGAACTAGCTAATCAAAAAACAAAGAATAGTTCCGTTCCAGTTTCTGAAATCTTGAAAGATACCTTAGCCTATCTCGAAGATATGCGAGGCAAAAAATATGGCTTAACGGGAGTTCCTTCGGGACTAGCTGTAGATCAAATGACAGCAGGTTGGCAGAAAGGTGATCTAATAATTATCGCTGCACGACCTTCTATGGGTAAAACGGCTTTTGTTCTAACAGCTGCTCGTAATGCTGCAATGCATCCAGATGAGAATCTACGTACGTCGGTAGCCATCTTCTCTTTAGAGATGTCAAATCAATCGTTAGTGCAACGACTTCTCACAATGGAAGCTCGAGTTCGTGCTGATGAAGCTCGTAAAGGAACTTTAAATGATGACAGTTTCAAGGAATTAATTGAAGCAGCAGGTAGACTTTTCAATGCTGATCTTTTTATAGATGATACTCCTGCTATTACTTTAATGGAACTTCGAACTAAATGTCGCCGATTAAAAAGCGATCATGATATTGGCTTAGTAGTAGTTGATTATTTACAGTTGATGCAAGGTTCTTCAAAGGATTCTGGAAATCGCGAGCAGGAAATTGCCTCTATTTCACGTGGACTCAAATCCCTTGCTAAAGAGCTTGATGTCCCAGTAATTGCCCTCTCTCAGTTGAGCCGTGCGGTAGAGCAACGTGGCGGTGATAAACGACCCCAACTTAGTGATTTGAGAGAATCTGGTTCCATTGAGCAGGATGCGGATATTGTGATGTTTTTATACCGACCTGAGTATTATGGTATTACCACTACGGCTGAAGGACAATCAACTGCTGGACTTGCTGAAGTAATTATTGGAAAGCAACGTAATGGACCAGTTGGAAGTAAAATGCATTATTTTGTGAAAGATTATGCTCGATTCGAAAATCTTACGGCAAACGAAGGTGGGGCTCCCCGACTAGGTGGTGTTTCAAATGATATGCTCGAAGCCAACTTCACTCCTTCTAAAGAATCTCCGGTTTTACCTCATAATCCAGCTCCCGATGACGAGGATGCTCCGTTTTAGTTTTCTTTTTTTCTTGAGCGTCATCTTCTTGTATGAAGTTGAGGCACAAACCCTACCCTACGCTAAAAATGTTGTACAAACATTAAGCTCTGAAGAGTTTAAAGGACGTGGCTATGTTGAAAAAGGAGATAAAATAGCCGCTGAGTTTATCAGGGATGAATTCAAGAAATTTGGACTGAAGACCTATTCTAAAAACTACTATCAAAAATTCGATCTCTCTGTACATACCTTTCCCAAAAAGATTGAATTTATGGTTGATGGGCAAAAACTTCAAAGCGGAAATGATTTTTTGGTCACTCCGGGCTCCCCTTCTGTAAAAGGAACTTTTGAAACGGTAACACTTTCTTTAGAAGATATTTTCAGTGATGAGAAACTCGGTCAAAAACTTAGGTCTTCTGTTGGAAAGTTTGTGGTTGTTGAAAGCTATGATAAGGCAGACTATTCCAAGGAAGAACTTGAACGCATTCAGGGAGTGATTGGCTTTCTTAAATACCATCAAAATAACCCGGCTTCCGGTACCATTGAACTAACCAAAGAAAAGCTGACCTGGAATGGTTCTCAGGTTGAATATTCAAAACCTTCATTCACTGTTTTCGAGGATAGCACAAACGTACCCATTACTCAACTCAACATTGATTTAAGCACGAAGCTGGAAAAGAACTATTCCACTCAAAATATTATCGGATATTTGGAAGGTGAGAATACAGATTCTCTGATTGTGATTATGGCTCACTACGATCACTTTGGAAAAATGGGTGAATCGATCTTTCCAGGAGCTAATGACAATGCCAGTGGAACTGCGATGATGTTAAGTTTAGCGAAGTATTATTCAGAAAATAAGCCGAAATACAACACGGCCTTTATTGCATTTGGAGGAGAAGAACTCGGACTTTTAGGCTCCAAGTATTTCGTTGAAAATCCACTATTCGATCTCTCAAAAATTAAGTTCTTGCTCAACTTTGATCTGGCCGGAACCGGTGATGAAGGTATTCAAGTGGTGAATGGCTCGGTGTATCGAGACAAGTTTGATATGCTCACTTTTATTAACGAAGAACAAAGCCTCCTCCCTCAGGTTAAAATTCGTGGTAAAGCATGCAACAGTGATCACTGTTTCTTTGATGAAGCCGGTGTGCCGGGATTCTATATCTATACACTCGGGGGAATCCGCGCCTATCATGATGTATTTGATAAATACGAAACCCTTCCCTTTACTGAATTCGAAGATTATTATACATTGATGATGGAGTTTTTGGAAAAAATCGATCCTTAAACTACCGGATAAGACTAATTAAACTGGTCAAAACTTCTCGTACAATTTGTGTTCCGATAGTACAGGCCTGTACCTCCTAAATGCTTAAATAAATTATTAGATACCGGATTAACCCAAATTTATATGATATTTCAAATCCTGTTTATCGTACTTGGTTTTGCTTGTTTAATTTTTGGCGCTAACTGGCTTGTAGATGGAGCAACTGCTCTTGCTAAAAAATATAAGGTGTCTGATTTAGCTATTGGATTAACCATTGTTGCATTTGGAACGTCTGCTCCAGAATTGGTTGTAAATTTGATTGGTTCAATAAATGGCTATTCAGACATCGTTCTTGGAAATATTATTGGGAGTAATAATTTCAATTTATTTATCATTCTTGGCATCACAGGTTTGATATTTCCGATTACCGTACAATCAACTACCGCTTGGAAAGAAATTCCCATTTCCTTGTTTTCAGCATTACTAATGCTTCTTTTAGTAAATAATTTTTGGACTACTGAAACAGGGCACCTCAGTAGAATTGATGGCTTAATCATGCTATCAGTATTTTTTCTCTTCCTGTACTATGTATTTAAGCAAATGAAAAATGAGCCAGATACTCATTCGGATTTTGTACAAAAACCACTTATTAAAATCTGGCTTCTTATTCTGGTCGGATTTGCTGGCTTAATTATTGGAGGGCAACTTGTTGTCACAAATAGTATTAATGTTGCAAATAATTTAGGGATCAGTGAAAAGATAATTGGTTTAACAATTGTAGCAGCTGGTACATCTTTGCCGGAATTAATGACTTCGATTATTGCAGCAACAAAAAAGAACAGTGATATCGCAATAGGAAATGTTATCGGATCCAATGTTTTTAACATACTTCTGATTTTACCAATTAGTAGTCTGGTAATGCCTATTCAATACAGTCCTATATTCAACTTAGATTTATACATTTTGATTGGAGGAACCGTATTTCTTCTATTATCGATGGTTACTGGTCAAAGAAAAAAGTTGGATCGCTGGGAAGCCGGAATACTCTTTGGAGCCTATCTATTGTACACAATATTTTTAATTACAAACGAAGGGTAATAATTCTTAACCTAATGTGAATTGAATTTTTACCCTTTCCTGAATTTGAGTAATCCTTTACATTAGTGGACAACGTTATTTCTAATTTATACCAGTAAAATGATACAGGAAGTTGACCTATTTATTGAAAAAGCAAAGCTTTGGAAAGACGAACTTATTGAGTCTCGCAGAATTGCCCAAGAGTGTGGATTAACTGAAGAATTGAAATGGTATCAGCCCTGCTACACTTTTGATGGAAATAATGTGGTGATTCTAAGCTGTTTCAAAAAGTATTATGCCCTCAGCTTTTTCAAGGGTGCTTTACTGGATGATCCAACTGAAATTCTTGTCCAACCTACAGAAAATATGCAGGCAGGTCGACAGATACGATTCACTGACATTTCCCAACTACTTGAACAGGAAGAGCAGGTTAAAGCCATTATCAAAAATGCCATTGAGGTTGAAAAAAAAGGACTTAAGGTAGAATTCAAGGATACTTCAGAATTTGAAGTCCCACAGGAATTACTGAACAAGTTCGAAGAAGATCCCAACTACAAAGAAGCTTTCTATGCCTTAACTCCTGGTCGACAAAGAGGCTACCTCCTACACTTCTCCGGTGCCAAGCAATCAGCTACAAGAACAGCCAGAATTGAAAAATTTGAATCAAAAATTTATGCTGGCAAAGGTTTTAATGAGCGGTAATTGAACTGTCCCGAACTTGTCTCCCCTTGGGGGGAGACCGATTTCACACTTGTGTGAAATCAGAGGGAGGACGGTGAGGGTAACGATCGTTTTTCAGCTCTAGATTCCCGTATTCACGGGAATGACAAGAAGCATTAGACCATGCCGACAAACAACCTACAAGTCATGCTGAATTTAGTTCAGCATCTGTGTAAGTCTACCCTCTAAGTAAGGGATACCAATCTATTAGCTCAGGATTTTCTTTCTTTATCAAATTCCATTTCCACTCACTATTCCAATTCTTCAACTGTTTTTCTCTAGAAATGGCATCAGTAATACTTTGATGTTCTTCAGAATAAAGTAGAATGGTTAGTTTGTATTTTGAAGTAAATTTAGATCCCTCACCTTGCTTATGTTGCCAAATCCTTTGTGGAAGATTACTGGTAACCCCGATATACAACGTCGTTCGTTCGATATTTGATAAGATGTAGACATAACCTTTGCTCATACTATGTTAGAGCTATTTAAAACTACTCCTTACAGATGCTGAACTAAATTCAGCATGACCTAGTATTTTTACAGATTAAGGAAGTAGTGAAAATTAAACTACTCCCTCACCATCTCCTCAAATAACTTATCGAAGTTCTTGTATTGTCGACTCCATTCCAGATGTTTATTGATATTCTGAAGCGTTGTTTTGGGGAGTGGTTTAGTCTTCCCTTCCAATAAATTCTTTAAGTGATAAAAAAGCTCATCCTCGTTTTCATACAACACCGGAGCATGTAACAGCGGGTTATGAAGCGAATCTGGTATCAATTCCGGGTAGTGCAACGTTTTTGGAACCAGCGGGTGACATCCACAATAAATGGCTTCCATAATAGCTACACAAAAGAATTCATAGGTTGCTGTAGAAACCACTATATCACCAGAATGGAGTAATTTGCTGTACGCTTCTTTGTCATCAACGTAACCGAAATGTGTAATTTGTTGTCCAAATCGTTTCCATGCTTTTTGAAACTCTTCGGGCTTCTCGTGTTTAGTATCTCCAGCCAGAATTAAATCAAACTTTAAATCTATGTCATTCAACCGATTTAATACTCGGAAAAACATGGCTGGATTTCTATCAAACTGCCACCTTTGATTCCAAACAATTACAGGACGATCATTATCTTTTCTGGTATCGGGTTCTTTATCAAAATATTTTAGATCTAAACCCGGGTAAACGACTATACTTTTTTCACGAATCTGATCAACAGTGTTGTAGTGCTTATCGTCAGGAAAATTATCCAAGAATTTAGGAAGCGCCTCTAACAAATCATCCAAATGGAACTGAGAAGAAAAAAGTAATTTATCAGCTACCAGCATGCTTAAATAGTTGATATAGCAATAGGTCATATCCCTTGTTTCACCTTCGGGAATCGGACGGGTAAACTGATTATCATGCATGTACATGATTTTAGGAGTATGAGCAAAACGAGGATTATTCAACGCTAAAAAAGCGGGAAGGTTAGTCATACTACTCGTAAGCAGTAAATCGATATCTTCCTTCACATCATTGGTAAGTTGAGCTAATGTCACGGAGTCGCCATGCATTCGCCATTTCCATCCCTTATAATTCAATTTTATAGAAATGACATTATGGCTAGAGTGTTTTTCTAGTCCCTTTAGAAATGCTTTATGAGAGCCGCTAAAAAATGGTTCAATTGCGAGAATGTTCATGTACCTTACCGAAATCTGGATTGAATTTCATCCAGCGAAAGATACACGATTGTAGGTTTTTTTAAAGGATCAAGATAAGGTTGCTCGCAGGCAAATAGTTGATCTACTAACGCCTCCATTTCCTGTTCCGCCATTTTCTTACCTCTTGGAATAGCCGCTTTTGAAGCAAAAGCTATTGCCAATCGATCTCGAGCTTCCAAATTGATCTTTTGTCCCAATTCCTGATATTGATGAAGCATGGAAACTAATACTTCTTGTTCATTTCCAATTTCTATATCAGCAGGAACACCATTTATCATCGCAGTATTTCCACTCAATAATTGAACAGAGAATCCCATTTGTTGAATGATAGGATGAAGCTCTTTCAATAAGGTATAATCAGAAGCTGAAAGCTCTAGTGTTTGAGCAAATAACAGTTGCTGAGTACTTGGCAATGCTGAATTGGTAGCACTTAATGCTTTCTCAAAAATGATACGTTTATGAGCAAGATGCTGATCAATCATACACAACCCTGTTCTTGTTTGCGTGATGATGAATGTATTATGAAGCTGCCAAAAAGATTTCTCTTGTGGAACTTGATCAGTTTCAGTTCTTAAATCATTTTCTTGGTTTTCGGTATCACTAAACTCAGGTTCCTTTCCATATAACTGAGATGAAAATTCATCTCCTCTGCCTTTAATTGGATTAGAATTTATACGGGATGGCATTTGATATCCAAAACTTCCACCACTTTGACGTTTAATCTCTGGTGCATTGAAAGAAAAACCAGAATCAAACCCTTTGGAAGAATTACCACTTAAAAAAGAGTCTTCTTCCTGTGGAATATTTGGAACCTGAAAATGATTATTCAGCGCTCTATTTACTACCGATCGAGCAAGTTGAATCACACTTCGTTCATCCTCAAACTTTATCTCCAGCTTAGCGGGATGCACATTCACATCTATTTTTGAAGGATCAATTTCAAAGTAAAGTGCATAAAAAGGATATTCGTTATTTCGAGTCCATGCATCATATAAGCTTAGAATCACATGTGTTAAATAACGGTGCTGAAAAGGTCGACCATTTACAAAAAGGAATTGCTCTCCCCTACTTTTCTTTGCCAATTTTGGATCAGACGCAAATCCATGAATACGTACATAACTGGTTTCTTCTTCAAATTCAATTAGACTAGCTTTATAAGGTGACCCAAATATTTGAGTAATTCTTTCCTTTAGAGTCTGTACGGGAAGATTATATATCGTTTCACCATCAGCAACAATCTCAAAACCAATATCCGTATTTGCTAATGCAGCATATTGAATAGTTCTGAGCATATGTCGAAGCTCAGTTACATCGGTTTTTAAAAACTGTCGGCGCGCTGGGACATTAAAAAATAAATTTCGAACAGAAATAGAAGTACCATTATCAGTCGCAGTCGGTTTGATAGGACGTTCTTCACCACCCCACACTTCAAATTCCCAACCGTTTTCATCTTCAGCTCTTTTCGATTTAACCACTACTTGAGAAACTGAAGCAATAGATGCCATCGCTTCTCCTCGAAATCCCATGGTCTTTATTTTAAAGAGATCATCAATAGAGTTTATTTTCGAAGTAGCGTGACGTTCAAAACAAAGCGGAAGATCTTCTTCACTCATTCCACAACCGTTATCAATCACTTGAATAAGCGTTCGTCCTGCATTCTCTACTACAATTTTTATATGATCTGCACCAGCATCAATAGAATTGTCCAACAATTCTTTTACTACCGAAGCAGGACGTTGAATAACCTCACCTGCTGCAATTTTATTACTTATTTCAGGAGGTAATTGATGAATTATAGAGGTACGCGTTTGAGTCTCACTCAAAGAAAGAATCCGGTTTTTAAAGTGAAATTAAATAGACAACTAATGCCAAAAGAAGTGCTAACCCTAAAACTCTAACATTTTGTTTTGGCTGAACTCGATTGTGTGTTTGAAACTTAATACGTCGTTTTCTACGGTTATCTTCGCGTTCTTCTTTCTCAGGATCGTGATACCGAAAGGGTAAGTCGAATTTTTTAATTTTTGGCCGATAGCCAAACATGGGTCTAAGCATGGCTGTTGGGTTTAGTTAACCTTTATAGAAACCAACGGAGTGAATCCGCTAATCGTATTTTCAATATAACAATCAATTTGCAATGATGAATGTTCAATTATCAATGTTTCAATTAAGAATTAAAAATGCTTTTTTAAGCAAACATTTAAAACTTTATGAAGTACTTCAAATACATTCTTGTTGGTCTTATTTTTTTACTCGTCTTAAACCTTATCACTTTCTACTTGTTTGGGAAACAGAGTTTAAGAGACAGGAATGTGGAAGAAATGATCAAGGAAATAGAGGAGAATAATTTTCAAAACTCAGAATTTGATTATACATACACTTTAATTAGTACTCTTGATCTGAATGAAATGTTTTTTATAAAACAAAAAAATCCCTGTTTTCTCACTAGACTCTTTGATAAGCGAGACTAATCACTCATTCGAGGATTATGTCGATTCTGTAATTAATATGCAGTGGTTTAATGTCCCCAAGTCTAAAGCAAACGCACTTTTAAAAACCAATTTAGATTCCCTTCAGTCCGTAAATTTATCCTCTGTTGATTTGTTAATTGATCAAAATTTTGAGAAAATTATCTACTTAGTTAGTGATTCAATAAGAACATTACCAGTTTATAAAGAGTTTTTTGGAGACTGTAACTTTTATGAGTACCTCAATGTAGAACCTATGAAGGCTGGGTAATTATGCTTGGAGAAGAAGTGTATTTTGAAAAACCTTTTATTGCAGAACAGAGATTAGTGGTTGGTATATATGTTGACCATTACGAAGAATTTCGAGATGAGCTATTATTCTGGGTTGTCTTTAAGTGGGTTCAAGTGAAATGGATAGACGGCAACGGTTTTGCGGGAGATAAAGTTGAACCTGTTCATGATCCTCCTGAACCATCTTATCGTGATTGGAAATGGTAATTACTTTTCTTTATCCTAATTTTTAATTCTTGCTTGAATCATTCCTAATTCTCTTCCTTTTTTCGTAGCTTCTTAGACTAAATTTTACTCAAAAATTCATTCATTTAGAGCACTCATGTCTACCGATAAAGCGAAGATTATTTATACTTATACAGATGAAGCCCCTGCATTAGCTACCCATTCTTTTTTACCAATTATTGAAGCATTTACAAAAGCAGCTGGCGTTAAAGTTGAAACCCGCGATATTTCGCTCGCTGGCAGATTGATTGCAAATTTTTCTGAGTATCTAACAGATGAGCAAAAAGAATCCGATGCTTTGGCTGAACTTGGTGAGCTTGCTAAAACTCCAGAAGCTAATATTATCAAATTGCCAAATATAAGTGCTTCTGTACCGCAATTGGTTGCTACAATCAAAGAGCTTCAAGCAAAAGGATATGCTGTCCCTGATTTTCCAGAAGATCCAAAATCAGACGAACAAAAATCCGTTAAAGCTAAGTACTCCAAAGTATTAGGGAGTGCAGTTAATCCAGTTCTTAGAGAAGGAAATTCAGATCGAAGAGCTCCTAAAGCGGTAAAAGAATACGCTCGCAAAAACCCTCATTCCATGGGGACTTGGAGTCCAGATTCTAAAACTCATGTCTCTACCATGGAATCTGGTGACTTCAGATCAAATGAAAAATCAGTTACTGTTTCTGAGCCAACCAATGTTCGTATTGAGCATGTAGCTGAGGATGGATCCGTCACAGTTTTAAAAGAAAAAGTAGCCCTTTTAGCTGGCGAAGTTATTGACGGAACATTTATCAGTAAAAAAGAACTAGTAAAATTTTTAGGTGAGCAAGTTCAGGATGCAAAAGATTTAGGAGTCCTATTCTCATTGCATATGAAAGCAACGATGATGAAAGTTTCTGACCCTATTATTTTTGGTCATGGTGTAAAAGTATTTTTTGCTGATGTATTTGAAAAACATTCAGACACATTCACGAAACTTGGGGTAGATGTGACTAATGGTTTTGGTGATGTAGTTGCTAAACTGAATGAACTCCCTGCAGATAAAAAAGCCGAAATTGAAGCTGATATTAAGGCATGCTATAAAAATGGACCTGATATTGCTATGGTAAACTCTGACAAAGGCATTACCAACCTTCACGTTCCGAGTGATGTAATTATTGACGCGTCTATGCCGGCAATGATTCGTACTTCTGGACAAATGTGGAATGCAGATGGAAAAACTCAAGATACTAAAGCTGTTATTCCAGACAGCAGCTATGCGGGTGTATATCAGGCTACCATCGACTTTTGTATCAAACACGGGGCATTTGATCCAACAACAATGGGAAGCGTTCCTAACGTAGGCTTAATGGCTCAAAAAGCTGAAGAATATGGTTCACATGACAAGACTTTTGAAATCGGGACTAATGGAACAGTACGTTTAGTTTCTGATTCAGGAGATACACTTATGGAACACGAAGTTGAAGCTGGAGATATCTGGAGAGCGTGTCAAGTTAAGGATGCCCCCGTACAAGATTGGGTAAAACTTGCTGTAAACCGTGCTAAAGACACTGGATCACCTGCTGTATTCTGGTTAGATAAAACTCGTGCTCATGATGCTGAACTGATCAAGAAAGTAAATACGTACCTGAAAGATCACGATACCAACGGACTCGAAATTCATATTATGAATCCGGTTGATGCAACTCAGTTCTCCCTCGACCGAATCAAAGACGGAAAAGACACAATCTCAGTTACCGGAAATGTGCTGCGTGATTATCTCACCGATCTCTTCCCTATTCTTGAGCTTGGAACCAGCGCCAAAATGCTTTCTATTGTTCCCTTGATGAATGGTGGCGGATTATTTGAAACCGGTGCCGGTGGATCGGCCCCAAAGCATGTTCAACAGTTTGTAGAACAAAATTATCTGCGTTGGGATTCACTCGGTGAGTTCTTGGCTTTAGCTGTATCTCTAGAACATCTTTCTAAAACATTTGATAATGCAGAAGCAAAAATCCTAGGTGAAACACTAGATGAAGCCACTTCAAAGTTTCTTCAAAATGATAAATCTCCTGCACGTCGACTTGGACAGATTGATAACCGAGGTTCACATTTCTACTTAGCGATGTATTGGGCTGAGGCACTTGCAAATCAGACTACGAATGCAAAATTAAAAGCACTTTTCACTCCAATTGCACAAACATTGAAAGAAAATGAAACTAAAATCAACGAAGAGTTAATTGGAGTTCAAGGTTCACCTGTTGATATCGACGGCTACTATCGTGTTGATCGTGCTATGGTTGATGTTGCCATGAGACCAAGTACTACCTTGAATGAGATTTTAGCTGGGGTTTAGTTAACTAATTGTTGTCATCCTGAACTTGATTCAGGATCTGTAAAGGAAAAACTTTGATTAAACTCTTTCTTGATCAACATATCAATCCCCACAGATGCTGAACTAAATTCAGCATGACAGCACAAATAAGATTTTTCTATATATCTGCAAAAAGTAGTAGTAAACTATCAAAAGCCCGATTCATTTGAATCGGGCTTTTTGTATCCTGAAGTTTCTACTCCAACATATATTGCACTATGAAACATATCGTTCTAACTATAATTTTTGAAATACTTTTTTTAAGTCTTTCTTTTGCACAAGAAGAAACTATCAAAGTCGAAGTTCTTTCGAAATCAACTACTTCTTGGGATGGAACAACTCTTCAAAATTATCCTGAAGGTCAACCAGAAATAACCATTTCTAGAATTACGATTCCCATAGGATTTAAATTACCTCCTCATACACACCAAACTCCACTTGCTGGATATGTAGTATCAGGTGAACTTACCGTAATCAAAAACGATTCAACTTCTCATACAGTAAAAGCTGGAGAAACCATTGTTGAGTTAATAAATACAGTTCATTATGGTTCAAATGAAGGTTCTGAACCTGTAGTTCTATTAGCTTTTTATATGGGTATAGAAGGAATTCCTTTGAGTATTAATCAATAGGTTTTATTCGAATATATCTATGATTGCTGGTACGGCATCTTTTGGCTCAAAATCATCGTTAAATAAAAGTGGCCACTCATTTGGGTTCTCCCAAAAATCACGAAGCCAAGAGTCATTATCTTTAACTCCCCACCAAGTTATTCCAAATTGTGTTTCTTCTGGTAAGCTTTTATATAAATTGAATATAAAAGTAGAACGATTCACTAAACGTTGAGCCAATTCTGCGTTATAAGATGTTGCGGTAGCATTTGGATTAACACGAATGTCTAATTCTGAATAATGTATTTTTAATCCCCTTGAAGTTACCTTATTTGTAGCCGATATAATGTCCGTTTCTGAAGGCCAATCATAACTTATATGCATTTGAAAACCAATACCATCAATTGGAACACCTCTTTCTAAAAAGTCATCGGCCATAGCGATCACCTTTTCTAATTTTGATCCATTCGCCACCATATTGTAATCGTTATAAAAGAGTAAAACATCGGGATCAGCTTCCCTTGCCCATCGAAATACTTTTTCAATATAATCATCTCCCATTTTTTGTCTGAACACACTATTTCTAAGAGGATTTCCAGCTCCGTCGTCAAAAGCTTCGTTTACTACATCCCAACTGGCTATTCTACCTTTATATCTTCCAACAACATCTTTCACATAGTTTTCTATAATAGACTCGAACTCAGCATCAGTACCATTATAATTTTGAATCCAAGAAGGAACGGCACTATGCCATAATAATGCATGTCCATGAACCCTTATTTCTGATAATTCAGCAAAATCAACGATTTCATCTACTACATCATAGTTGATAGCATTTGGATCATTGTACATAGGACTCATCTTCATCTCATATTCTGCCGATATGCTGCTCGATTGCTCCCTCAACAAATCAATATAAGATCTGTTATTCAGATGTTGCCTTTGTATTGCATATCCAACTGGATAGGTAGGTGAGTTTCTTAAACTGGGTTCAAGAACTTCATCTTCTGTTCCTCCGGTACCTGAATCCTTACAAGCATTTAATAGAATAAGAAAGAGAAATAATTGAGCAACTAATTTTGTGTACTTCATTTTTGCATTCGATAATTTTCTAAGAAACTAATGAAATTTTTTCTTCAAGTATAGACTAAGAACGATCATATTTCTATTTGATTTCTTCATATTCCACTTCAAAACTAAACCAATCTATTAAATAATCTTTTAGCTCAAAATAAAGTTCGTCCATTTCTTCTAGTTCATCGGTTTGGGCTTTGGCTAATTGAATTCGATGCCTGTCTTTAGTAACTATATCTAGTGTAAACCATTCTTTGTTAATTAATCCTCTCCCACCAAGTGCTTGCCCTGAATCGAAATTCGAAAACAGAAACTTATCTATTTCATCAAATGGAAGTGTCCTTCTTTTAATCCTCAAATAACTAAATATTCTTAGATATTGAGTCATTTTGTACGTGTCTGAACTAAACTCAAAATCATATCTAGTAAATACTTTCACCAAAATAGCGAAGGCGAAGATCCATAAGAATAGCGCAAAGAAAACTCCCAATAACAGGCAGGCAAATAGTGCCATAAAATCCAATAGTGTAAAACTAGCTTCAACAGTTAAACTTATAACCGGTGGATTTTTTTGGAGTTTATAGCGCATTCTAAAATATAATTGTAATAAAAATGATAATTGGCTTAGATTTAAGTTATGGCAAAAAAAATAAGTGATATCACAACAGGCAGAAAAATCGATCCTTCTAACAAGATTATTCTTGAAGAAACCCAAAATGATCTGGGATTAATAACCATAAAGCCTGAAGGATTTAGCGCAAAATTAATGTTCAGCGTCTTCTTTACCACGTTTTGGCTTGGGTTTATAACTATTTGGACATTTTTTGCTGCAACTGCTTCTTTTCTTTTCGCCGCGTTCTCAGCTCCATTCTGGCTTGTTGGACTTGGCTTACTATTCGGAATAATAAGCTCCTTATTTGGAGTGCAAGAATTCATTATCAGAGAGTCTGATTTAATTATTCGTAAGCGAACTCCATTCACTAAAGGAGAAACCATCATTCCCTACAAAGACCTGATATCTATTGAAAAGAAAAATCATTTAAAAATGGATCATAAAACTCGAAATAGCTTTCGACTTATGACTTCTAGTTCTAGCGACTCTGGTTTGATTTCAGAAACTCCAGTTATCACTTATAATAAAGGGAATCTTTTTGTAGGTGAACATCTTTCCAATTCAGATAAAGAATGGTTAGTTAATTATTTAAACGAGAAAATCGTACCTAAAATGAGGTTTATAAGTTTTGATTATGATGCTAAACCTGAATCACCCCAGTCTTATACTCCTCAATCACGGGATTTAAATTAGCACATTCTAAAGCATTTGAAATCCGGGCACGGGTTTCGACAGGATGAATAATTTCATCAACCCATAGCCTTGAGGCAGCATACCGGACATCTGTTTGTTTGTTATAACTGTCGGTAATTTCCTTCATCAGTTCTGCCTGTTTCTCTTCACTCACCTCCTCTCCCTTTTTCTTCATCGAAGCGATTTTAATCTGAAGTAACGTTTTAGCCGCAGAAGCACCACTCATTACTGCAATATTAGCCGTTGGCCATGCGTACATAAACCGGGGATCGTAAGCTCGACCACACATTGCATAATTTCCAGCACCATAACTATTTCCAATAACTATAGTGATTTTAGGTACCGTAGAATTAGCCATCGCATTCACCATTTTGGCGCCATCTTTAATAATTCCTCCGTGCTCACTTCTTTTTCCAATCATAAATCCAGTAACGTCTTGCAAGAAAATTAATGGGATTTTCTTTTGATTGCAGTTCATAATAAATCGAGCTGCTTTATCCGCACTTTCACTATAAATCACTCCACCAATCTGCATCTCTCCTTGTTTAGTTTTGCTAACCGTTCGTTGATTGGCAACAATCCCAACACTCCAACCATCAATACGAGCATATCCTGTAATCAATGTTTGTCCATAGCCTTTTTTGTACTCGGTAAAACTATCTTCATCAATTATACATTCAAGAATCTCATTCATATCATAGGGCGAAGTTCGGGATTCGGGTAAAATCGAATACACATCTGAAGCAGGACGTTTTGGGTCTTTAGCTTCACTTCTGTTAAATCCTGCGGTTTGAAATGGTCCTAGTTTATCTACCAAATCTCGAATAGTATCAAGACATTCGGCATCATCTTTAACTTTATAATCGGTTACACCACTAATCTCTGTGTGTGTAGTGGCTCCACCCAATGTTTCGTTGTCTACCGTTTCGCCGATTGCTGCTTTAACCAAATAACTTCCAGCTAAAAACACACTTCCAGTTCCATCTACAATTAACGCTTCATCACTCATAATGGGTAAATAAGCTCCTCCTGCAACACAACTGCCCATAATTGCTGCAATTTGGGGAATTCCTTTTGCCGATAGCACCGCATTATTTCTAAACATTCGCCCGAAATGCTCTTTATCTGGGAAGATTTCATCTTGCATAGGAAGAAAAACTCCAGCTGAGTCAACTAAGTAAATAAGCGGGATATGATTTTCAATTGCAATTTCTTGAGCTCGTAAATTCTTCTTCGCAGTGATGGGAAACCAAGCTCCTGCTTTCACTGTGGCATCATTTGCAACAATCATACACGTTCTTCCACTAACCGTGCCAACTCCTGTTATCACCCCACCAGCAGGGCAACCACCAACTTCTTCGTACATTTCAAAGCCAGCCCATAATCCTAATTCATTAAAATCGGAATCTTCATCAATAAGAGAAGAAATTCTTTCTCGAGCTGTTAACTTCCCTTTAGAGTGTTCTTTTTCTATTCGAGATGCACCACCACCAAGTTTAATTTTAGACTCCTGATCTCGTAAGGTGCTGATTAAATCTTGAAGCCAATGTTTTGGAGTTGTACTCATAGGGAAGAATTCAATGTTTTTGTATAATAGTAACCAACAATATTTCGTTGAAAATAGAAATTTTAAAGATCGATTACTTATTACATCGAAGATCTTCAAACTCAATCATTTTAAAAATGCAAAAAAGGTTATTTACACTCTTCGCTATTTTGTTAGTTGCATCACCCCTCTTTGCTCAGCGTTCAAATAGAGTTAGTTATGTAAATTTAGCTAACCGAGCTAATGCTCCACAAATTTTTATAGACGACATTATCCTTCCAACAGAAGATGGAAAAGTAGATTTATCAATAATTTTCAGGTTTGATAACGACTTTCTTCCCTATAAAAAGATTTCCCCAAACGATAAAATAGTACCACCAAGTGGAATGGAGTTTTTCACAATTACTCGTCTTAATTCAGAGATATTTAAAGGAAGAATTTCTCGAAGAAGTAAATCTAATGTTGAAACTGTTTCCAGAGATTTGTGGGCAGATACTCTATTCACAAAAACATTTGAAGAAACGGAGTCGAAAAATCTATACGCGTCTGGTTCGCTTTCTAATACATTAAGCCCAGGAGAATACAATTATGTACTTCAATTAAGCTTAATGGAAAGCTCCAGAGACAGAAATTCAAATCCTCAAAATGTTCGAATTTGGGATTGGGATAAAAAACCCACCGGAGAAACATATATCATTAAAAATGAAGTTTTGAATGATAAAATGGTTCTCATGAATCTTGAAGACAAAGTATTATTTGGGAAAGATTTCAAGATGCTCGTTAGAATCCCTAAATATTCATCAGATAGTGACTATTCAATAACTATTTTTAAAGCTAGACCTAATGATAAAGATACTCTAAAAGCTGAATCTGTCTATTCATCTAAGCTTTCAAATGCAGATGTTAAAACAGGAGTTATCCCGCAATTATCTCAAGGAATGGAGCCTTCCCTTACTTATAAAAACACAGAAATGGATTTTAGTTATGTGTTGATAAACGTTCCAAATTCTACCTTCGATAACGCAGCCTATATTGTAGAAATAAATTCATCAGATTCTCAAAAACCTGTTGCAAAAACCTTTTTCAGCTCCTATTGGCAAAATATGCCAGCAAGTTTATTAAACCTTGATATTGCTATAGAGAACATGAAATTTATTATTGATGAAGATGAGATTAAAAAGCTTAAATCTGGTAATAGCCAAGAAAAAGAAAAGAAATTTAGAGCATTTTGGGATAGCAAAGATCCAACTCCAAAAACAGTTTATAATGAGTTAATGGCGGAGTATTATCGTAGAGTTGATTACGCTTTTAAAGAATATCGAAATCCGGGGAATCCACTTGGCTATGATAGTGATCAAGGTGAAGTCTATATCAAATTTGGACCTCCTGATTCAAAAGACCGTCAATTCCCTACCAACGGTAAAGTACTGGAAGTTTGGAAATATCCAAGCCGTACATTTGTATTCGAAAGATCTACAGGCTTCGGTGATTTTATTCTTCTAGGTACTGAATAAATAACTGTTATTTCCTCTTAGTTGATCGTACTTTATCTCGTTGAAAAAAACAAGATTATGAAACCTACTATCGGGATAAGTATTGGCGATTTTAATGGTATTGGACCTGAGATTATTCTCAAGGCTCTAGAGAAGATTGATCTCGAAAAATCTTCCCCATTGATTATAGCTCCTAAAGAAATACTCGATTTCTATGCGAAAGAGCTTAAGCTGGCTCTACACGTTAATAGATGTGAGTTTTTAGATGAGATTGATCTTGACCATATCAACCTTCTCGATCTCCCAACTGAATCATTAAATATAAATCCAGGCACACAAAGTAAAAAAAGCGGCTTAATTGCGATGCAATCTATCGAACTTGGTATTGAATTAGCTTCTCTTGAAGTTACTCAAGCTCTTGTTACAGCACCTATTTCAAAGGAGGCAGTGAATTTAGCTGGTTATAAAATCCCCGGACATACAGAGTTTTTAGCTGAAAAAACTAACACCGAAGAAGTACTTATGATGTTAGTTAGCGAAAATTTTAGGGTGGCATTAGTTACTGCACATATCCCAATTTCGAAAGTGTCGGAAACGATTACTGAAGACCTTATTCTAAAAAAATTGCGCCTTCTAAATGAAAGCCTTAAAACTGATTTTGGAATTGATTCACCTAAAATTGCTGTGTTCGGTCTTAATCCTCATGCTGGTGATGGAGGTATTATTGGAACTGAAGAAATAGATCTTATTTCCCCAACCTTACAAAAAGCCATTGATCTAGGAATTAATGTTGAAGGTCCATTCCCCGCCGACGGTTTTTTTGGTCAACGAATAGATAAAGAATTCGATGCCATTTTAGCCATGTATCACGATCAAGGATTAGCACCTTTTAAACTGCTTTCTTTTGGTAAAGGAGTTAATTTTACTGCTGGACTCCCAATTATTAGAACTTCTCCAGATCACGGTACAGCATTTAATATTGCAGGAAAAGGAACAGCAAATGCTTCATCATTTATCGAGGCTTATTTGCTGGCAGTTCATTTAGCAAACGGAAGAAATGCAGACTAAAAAAAAAGATATTTATACCTCTCTCGCTCCTCTCTATGATACTTTGATGGAAGATGTAGACTATGAATCTTGGGCTGATTTTATTGATGAAATCATGCAAACACATCATTTCGATCCTAATCAAATACTAGAGCTTGCATGTGGAACTGGAGCTCTTGCAATATCACTTGCTGAATTGGAATGCTACACAATTACGGCTACCGACCTCTCTCCTTCGATGATTGAGGTTGCAAAACGTAAGGCTAACGAATTCGAATTGGATGTGAAATTCTTTCCAATGAATTATTTAGATATGAATCTAGATCAGAAGTATGATTGTGTTTTCACCGTATTTGATAGCGTTAATTATCTTAAAGATAAAAATGAGATAAAAACCCTGCTTTTGAATACTTATAAATCCCTGAAAAAAGGTGGTCTTTTTATTTTTGATTTTTCCACTCCAAAAAACTCGCTTGAATCAGTAGATTTCCTAAATAATGAAGAAGGCGACACCGGAAAATTTCGCTATATAAGAAGTAGTAGGTATGATGCCATCGAGAAAATTCATTACAACGAATTTGATATTGAAGAACTTGATCCTAAAACTGGAAAAGTGATTCATAGTTTTAATGAAATTCATACACAACGTGCATATTCTCTTAACGAAATGCTGTCAATTGTGGAACAAACACCCTATCATCTGGTTGCAAAATACGAAGGCTTTGATTTGATTGACGCCGATGAAAACAGCGCACGTGTAACAATGGTACTTAAATGTCAGACTCCTCAGTAATAGAACTTAGAAACGTATCACTTAGCTACGAGCACCGGCCAATTCTCCGGAATGTAGATTTTAAGCTGAACAATGGAGAGTTTTGCTATCTGATTGGTCCAACAGGTGTTGGAAAAAGTTCATTTCTCAAACTTCTTTATCGTGATGTAGTGCCAGATGAAGGCTCTGTGAGGGTTACCGATTTCCCAGTTAATAAAATAAGTATGAAGCAGGTTCCTATGCTTCGACGCAGAATGGGAATCGTTTTTCAAGATTTTCAATTACTACCTGATCGAGATGTTTATGATAACGTAGCTTTTGCGCTACAGGTAACTGGCGAAAAACCCAAATTCATCAAACAGCGTGTTCTTGAAGTTTTAGGCATGGTAGGATTGAGTCATCGTAGAAAGAATATGCCGGGCGATCTTTCTGGCGGAGAGCAACAACGAGTTGTAATTGCTCGTGCTTTAGCTAATGAGCCTCGTATTCTCCTCGCCGATGAGCCAACCGGTAATCTTGATCCAAAGGCTACTCAAGATATTATGAATATTCTTAAACTTATAAATAATCGTGGAACAGCAGTTTTATTAGTTACGCACGATTATGCGGTTGTAAAAAGGTACCCCTATCGAACGGTTCGACTTATTGATGGAAAAATTCAAGACTTAGCCTGGAAAGGTGATAAACTTGTTCCATTAAGAGTTACTTCATAACCACTCAATTTCTTCGTTAATTGGATGAATAAACATAAGTATACATCCTTAATTCGACAAAAAGCTATCCAACTAGGCTTTGATGCTTGTGGTTTTGCAAAAGCTGAACGGCTAAATTCGGAAGCGGAACGACTTGAAAAATGGTTGAGTGAAGATCGTCATGGAACCATGGACTGGATGGAGAATAATTTTGAAAAGAGAGTCGATCCTACCGTTCTAGTTCCTGGTTCAAAAACGGTAGTTTCCTTACTGGCTAGTTATCATCACCCTATCCACAATGAACAAATTGGAATTATTGATGAACCTTTAATTGCTAAATATGCTCAAGGGAGAGATTACCACAAAGTGCTGAAAAAGCAATTAAAAGAACTATTCCATTTTACTTCGGAATTAGTTGGAGGTCTTGAAGGACGTTTTTTTGTGGATTCGGCTCCCGTACTTGATAAAGCTTGGGCAGTAAGAGCTGGACTTGGTTGGGTTGGTAAAAATTCCAATATCCTGAATAAAAATCTCGGTTCCTGGTTCTTTATTGCAGAGATGATTATTGATACAGAATTGATCTACGATACCCCAACAACCGATCATTGTGGAACTTGTACAGCATGTATTGATTCGTGTCCCACAGACGCCATTTACGAGCCTTATAAAGTAGATGCTACTAAATGTATCTCTTACTTAACCATCGAACATAAAGACGAAATTGAAACACGGTACCATACCGATATTAAAAATTGGGTATTCGGCTGTGATATTTGTCAGGATGTGTGTCCTTGGAACAGTAAAGCAAAGCTCGCTCAGTTAGTTGATCTTCATCCCAGAAAAAAGGTACTGGAAGCAGAATTTGATGATATTTCAGAAGAAGGATTCAACTTGCTATTTGAAGGAAGTGCAGTTAGAAGAACGAAGTTTGAAGGCTTTTCGAGAAATTTGGAAATTGTGAAGGGTAATATTGACAAGACTAAATTTTAACTTTCCTTTGGATACAGAGATCTAGGGTTTAATAAAAACGATGCCCGTTGTTTTGGCTCAAGATACCTGTTTGCGCAGGAATGACGGGAAAGGAAGTTCATTAACCTCAAACTATCAAGGTTTTCTAAAACTTATCCTTCTTATCAATCAACGCTTTATAGAGAAGCTCACGGGCGCGAAAGATGTGAGCTTTAACGGTACCTAGGGGGAGGTCGAGTTCAACCGCGATTTCATCGTAGCTTAACTCTTCCATATGCCGCATTTGAATTACAGCTCGATACTTTTCTGGAAGATTAGCTATAGCATGTTGAACAATTGCTTTTCGCTCTTTTTTGATGATTGGTTCATCCGTTGCAAAACTTTCATCGGGAAGTTGTACTTCCATATCTCCATCTTTGGTTTTGATGGGATCACTAATAGAGAACGTTTGAAGCTTTTTTTTGCGCAGATAATCAATGGTGTGATTTGTGGCAATTCGATATAACCAAGTAGAAAAAGCATATTCATTGCTATAAGTTTGAAGATTCTTAAAGGCTTTGATAAAAACCTCCTGAACTAAATCTTCTACCATTTCATGTTCTTTGATCATCTTTCGGATGTGAAAGAAAATGGGCCGATCGTATTTGTCGACTAGTTTTTTATAGGAATCTTCATTCCCTGCGAGTGCATCAAACACAAACTTATCGTCTTCGATACTGCTTGCTGAAGCGTTCTCACGTGGTGAATTATTAATTTCCTTTTTACTACTATCTGACATTAATCGATAAAAAATTTGTGGCTTAAAATACAAAGCTTAGGCTAAATGAAAATCCTATTTTTGATCTTTTTTATTTATCAAAAGTGCTCCGTGCCTAATACCTCCTGTTGAGACTTTTATCTCTTCAAGATTATAGAATTTCATAAAACCTTCAAGGATGAGTAATCCTGTTAAAAAGATATCTTCCCTTCCTTTCAAGAGCATTGGACTAAGTTCGAGTAACTGATCGTAAGTATGAAGGCTAAATATTTCAATACTTTTCGAAAGCTTTTGTCTATTTATTACATGTCCATTAAGTGCTTCATTCTCATATTCATCTAATTGGAGATCAATCGCTGCTAAGGAAGTTGCTGTTCCAGCAACGCCAATGGCCATTACTTCTTTAGGAAGTTTAAATTTCTTCTTACTAAAAAGACGCTTAATCTCATCTCTACACTCAAAAACCTCTTCATTATATGGAGGATTATGGATCAAAAACCGTTCTTTATATCTTACAGAACCCATATCAAAAGAATGGTAATTTGTAACTCCACTTTTCGTTCCAAGAGCAACTTCTGTGCTACCTCCACCAATATCTAATACAAAAGCAGCAATTTTAGGTTCAACATTAACAACTGAAAGTGCGCCTTCAAAAGTATATTGCGCTTCTTGATTTCCACTTAAAAGTTGAATTTCATATCCTGTTCTTTCTTTTACCTGTTCAATAAAAGTTTTTTTATTCTCTGCGTCACGAACTGCACTTGTAGCGGTTACAATAACCTCATCAACTTTTGGGTAGTGATTTTCAATTATTGCTTTATACTCTTTTAAAGAAGTTATAACTCTTTCAATACTATCAGCATGAAGAACCTTTGAGCTATCAACACCTTTTCCAAGCCTAGGGATACGCTGTTCTTCGTGAAGAACTCGAACATTATTATCTACTATCTCGGCGACAAGAAGTAATACTGTGTTTGTACCAATGTCTATAGCTGCTTTCATGAATTAAATAGAATCGCGATCCACTCTTGTTGTTGTCTTGTATCAATATGCGTTAAGCCTTGAATACTTTCTTGATTTAAAATGGTTTGTTCATCCCCTTCAAGCAAGCCCGAAAGCAATAATTTTCCACCTTTTTTCAAAAAAGTTAATAGTTCAGGAATTAAATATATAAGTGCATTTCTATTAATATTTGCAAGAATTACATCAAATTTTGTCTCTTTTGGAATTACCTCCGTTGATCCTAATTCTACCTCAAACCCATCAATTCCATTTAATTCCATATTCTCTTCTGCGTTGTCTTTACTCCATTCATCAATATCAAATCCAAAAGCAGAAGTTGCGCCTACTTTAAATGCAGCTATTCCAAGAATTCCAGTTCCAGTACCTGCATCAAGAACTGAATCACCTTTAGATATTATCTCAGGAATCCATTCCAAAATTAAGCGCGTAGTAGCATGATACCCAGTACCGAATGCCATTTTAGGATCGATCAGAAGTTCAATAATATCTTTGTCTTCATTTTTTGGAGCCCAAGTAGGTCGAACATAAAATTTACCAATTGTTTGTGGTTTTATAGATTGCTCCCAAGTTTGATTCCAGTTTTGTGGTGCAATTAATTCTTCTTGAAGAATAGAAGCATCCTTTCCATAGTCTAATAAAAGTCGCACTATCTCTTCCCGTTTAAAATCATCGAACCGATTTGCAGGAATTGATGCAATCAAAAGATTATCCTCTTCTTCAAATCCTTCGAAATCCATATCAAAAAGCTCTGCTATTAGTAGCTCATGGAAATCGTCGTTAAGCGCTATTGAAATTCGAATATAGTCCATCAAATTCTATTAAAAATTAATTCTAAAAGCACATCTCCTACTGCTTGAAGAGTCTCTTTGCTTATTATTGGCATATCATCTTGGTGTGTATGCCAGTGACTAGGAAATACACTTTCGCCACCTTCAGGTGAATTATAATGATGAATAATATCAATAAATGGAATATCAGTGTTCTCGTTTACAATTTTATGATCATCTTGAATTGCAACACCTTTCTCATTTATGAAATAATTATCATATCCTTTTTGTCCAGCAATTTCCCAAAGTTCATTCACTAAATTGGGCGCATAAGTCATTGAATAGCTTTCTTTTGGAAATTCGGCGTTTTCAGCTCCAACCATGTCTAAAAGAATACCAAATCTAGGTGAATAACCTGGAACTGGTGGGTTTAGCGACCAGTGTTTAGAGCCTAAAAAATAATTAGCTAAATCACCTTGAGTCCCATAATCTTCCCCATCAAATAAAACAATATCTACGCCAATTGGGGGAGGGTTTTCTGAAAAAACTCGCGCTAATTCTAAAAGAATTCCAACTCCACTTCCTCCATCGTCGGCTCCAAGTATATAATCGGCTGTTCTTACAGTATCTTCATCCGCTCTGGGTCGAGTATCCCAATGTGCTGATAACATAATACGATCTGCTGCTGAAGTATTAAATGCAGCAATAATATTAGCCATTTTTAAAGGATCACCCGAATATCCAGACTTCTGAAATTCTTGTGAGAATACACTACCAGTTCCAGCATAGTCCTTGAATTTAGTTTCAAGATATTTTCTTGTTTCTACATGCCCATATGTGTTAGGGACTCTTGGTCCAAAATCGACTTGGGCTTGGATGAATTGATATGCGGAGTCTGCTGAAAATGAAGGTACATTTCTACCTTTAGCAGAGAATTGAAGCCCAGAATCACTTTCTGCGCTGCAACTTGAAATAATGATCAGGAAACCTACTATAAAAAATAGTTTATTCATCTCGATGTACCATTTGTGCAGAAGATTGATATACTGGCATTACAATTGAATCCAAAATATTTACATGTTCTGGACGATTAGCTATGAAGACAATTATTTCGGCAATATCCTGGGCAGTAAGAGGATCTATACCTTTATATACAGAATCGGCACGTTTGTCATCTCCTTTAAAACGGACATTACTAAATTCGGTCTCAACAAGTCCAGGAGAAACCATACTTACACGAATTTTGGTGCCGTGAAGATCTTTCTTTGTAGCTTCTGTTATTGCTTTCACTGCATGTTTCGAAGCACAATATACAACACCACTAGGATAGGCTTCATGTCCAGCAATTGAACCTAAATTTATCACATGCCCTGAATTTCGTTCAATCATACCAGGAGTAATATATCGGGTCATAGCCAGTAATCCTTTTATATTGGTATCTATCATAGTATTCCAATCTTCAATATCTCCGGACTGAACGGAATCGACTCCAACTGCAAGTCCAGCATTATTAATTAGAATATCTACTCCCGTTTCTTCAATTGAAATTGAAAATGCTCTACAAGCATCTAAATCCCGAATATCAAAATCAAAAGGAAGGACTATAATTTTATGTTTGGATTGTAATTCTTTAGCAAATTCAGCAAGTTTTTTTTCACGTCTTCCTGTAAGAATTAAATTAGTTCCATTTTCTGCAAAAAGCTCTGCAGTTGCCTTTCCAATTCCAGAGGTAGCTCCAGTTATGAGTACCGTTTTTCCCTTGAGTCGGTTCATGATGAATTCTATTTATAATTAAAATGAAACCTACTAAGTCTAATGAATTAGTCTAGTAGCTCCACCAGTCGAGCGGCATTTAAAATCTTACATTCCTGAAACGTATCTCCCATGAATTGAATACCATATGGTAAGCCATTAGAATGCGTTCCAGCTGGAATACTAATTCCGCAAATACCTGCTAAATTTGCTGAAATGGTATAAACATCATTAAGATACATCTGTATTGGATCGTTTAATTCAGAACCAATATCAAAAGCGGTTGTTGGAGCCGTTGGAGTTACAATTACATCAACTTTCTCGAATGCTTTAGTATAATCCTCTTTGATTAACCGACGAACACGTTGGGCTTTTCCATAATATGCATCGTAATAACCTGCGCTCAATACGTAAGTTCCAAGCATAATTCTACGCTTAACTTCCACACCAAACCCTTCGGTTCTCGACTTTTTATACAAGCGTGTTAATGGAGAATCTAATTTATTAAGCTTGAGTTCTAAAGCAGCTAACTCCTCTCCTTCTGCATTCTTAATTTCGGTCTTTAAAGCCTCTTCTTCGGCTTTAAGTTCATCAAGCATTTTATCTTTATCCGCTCGATGTCCATATCTGATACCATCAAATCTTGCTAGATTACTAGAAGCTTCTGCAGTAGCAAGAATATAATAGGTAGCAATACCATATTTAGAATTTGGTAGTTCTATTGGAACCAACTCAGCGCCATCTGCTTCTAACTTTGATAAAGTATCTTTTATACCTTTGTTTATTTCTGGATCAAGTCCTTCACCAAATAAAGCTTCTGGTACACCAATCTTTATCTTTTTATTGGGATTATGAACTGTAGATACATAATCATCTTTCTCAACCGAAGAAGACGTATTGTCATTTTCATCAAACCCAGAGATGGTTTGTAGAACAGTTGCGACATCTTCCACCGAATTTCCAAAAGGTCCAATTGAATCAAATGAAGATGCGTAAGCAACTAAACCGTATCTAGAAACACGACCATAAGTAGGCTTCAAGCCAACAACACCACAATATGAAGCAGGTTGACGAATTGAACCTCCAGTATCAGAACCTAGTGTAGCATTTGCCATGCCCGCAGCTATTGCAGCGGCACTACCTCCCGATGAACCTCCTGTAACTTTCGTAGTATCGTGGGGATTTTTTGCAGCACCGTATCGGCTATATTCATTAGTAGAGCCCATGGCAAATTCATCCATGTTCAAACGCCCAATAAATATGGCATCTTCTGCTTCTAACCGATCAATTACTGTAGCATTATAGACACTTTCAAACCCATCTAAGATGTTTGACGCACAAGTTGTAGGCTTTCCACGCTCACAAATTACATCTTTAATACCCATAACAGCTCCGAGTAAACTGCCAGTGGTACCATTTTTTACCTTTTTTTGGATTTCATCAGCTTGTTGAAATGCACTTTCAAAATCAAGATAAACGTATGCATTTACCTCTTCATTTCTGGCCTCAATTTGCTTTTTATAAGCTTCTACTAATTCTCTTAATGTAACTTCACCGGCTAGTACTTTTCTTCTAGCTTCGGCAATGGTGTTAATCGTCAAATCGTCCTCTATTACTTTGAAGTTTTGTTTTCTTCTGTATTTATTGCGTCATCAATATCTTTAGAACTATCTTCGATTTCCTTTTTGATGTCTTTAGAAGCTTGACGAAACTCCTTAATTCCTTGTCCTAAACCTTTAGCTAATTCGGGGATTCTTTTTGCTCCAAAGAATACCAATACAAAGATTGCGACGATAATAATTTCTGTTGTTCCTATTCCATTAAACATAAAATAATCCTTTGTGGATTTAGTTGATGTATTTGTGCCAAGATAGCAATATTTTCGGCACGAATTGAGTACAAAATAAATTTAATAAATACTTGAATTTTACCGTGCTCGAATGTTTAATGTACCAGATATATTAAACAAAAAAATTTAAACCAAAGGTAAACATATGATTTGGACTGTTGAATTAGCAGCTGCGTTAGACGAAGCTCCTTTTCCAGCTAATAGAGACGAACTTATTGAGTGGGCAGAACGAAATGGACTCCCTACTCAAGTAATTGTAAATCTCGAAGAATTGGAGGAAATTGATGAAGGTGAAGACACAATTTATGAGAACATAGAAGATATTTGGCCTGATTACATCAGAAAAGAAGATTTTTTCCATAACGAAGAAGATGAAGGATTCGACTACGACGACGTTTAAACAGACTTTGATCTTACAGAACGAACCAAAAGACCACTTAACCGTGGTCTTTGATTCTCTATCTATTTGAAAACCAAACTCACCCCATATAAGCTGGCGTCTTGTGTAGCATGTGTCATTATGCTATTACTTGGCTTTATAACACCCACTTACTCACAATCAGCAAACACAGAAACATCAAATGTAGAAGATGTGGTGCGAAGGGTGCGTTTCAGTGGTAACAAATTTGTTAAAGATAGAACATTAGAGACGTTAATTAGAACACGTACGAACCGTGAATTTCTGGCAATACCACGTTTTACTCCATGGTATTATGTTTGGAATTTGAGTAATGGTCGATTTGGTGAAGACCCAACATTGCTCGATCGACAAGTGGTAGTTAATGATATGGATCGCATCAAGCTTTATTATGAATCTCTTGGATTTTTAGAAGTTGAGGTTGATACCACTATTGTTGAGTATCGAAAAGATCGTATTGAAGTCTCTTTTATTATAAATGAGAGAAGGCCATCAAGAATAGAAAGCATTGCTTACTCAGGATTTCCAAATTTTTCCGACCCTGAATTAAGAAAAAGATTTTTCACACAAAGTCCACTTACAAAAAGAGCGATAAATGATTCCACTTTCACTGTAAATAGACAATACAAATCTCAGGATTTAAAAAATGAACAAGTAAGAATCTTAACCTTCCTTAAAAATAATGGGTATGCATCAATTGAAAGAGATTCTGTTATTGCTTTTGTAAAACAAGATTCTGCAAATGCATATGGTTTAGAAGTTCTTTTTAGAGTTGAACCTGGTTCTATTTATAAATTCGGCGATTTAAAAATTTCGCTTGCTGATGCCATACAACCTGATAATTATACTCAGTTTGACACGCTTTCAGGACAACCATTTACAGTTGATACGAATAAAGTGTTTCTTGCAAAAGAACCAGATACTGATACCAAATTCTCATTATTAAGTGATCAGATATTATTTACACCTGGTGAAATTTATAATGAAGAGCTTTATTTACAAACGGTAAAAGAGTTTCAAAACCTAGGAATGCTATTTACCAGAAGATTTGGGCAAAGTGAAAATCAAGTTCGCGCAGATTTTTCAAAAGAACAAATCCCTATTTTCTTTGATCTTGAAACAATAACTAAGCATAGTATTAGTACCGAATTATTCGGGATGAAGCGATATGGATTTGGGTCTGGTATTGGTGTAGATTATACCAATAATAATGTTTTTGGAAAGGCTGAACGTCTAAGTTTTGGTACTAATGCCAGTTTTGAATTTGTAAGTTCACGTACACTCGAGGAAATCGCTCCACAAGATACTGTTCAATCTTCCCTCTTTCGAAGCTATGAAGTACGGGGAGAATATTCTGTTCCAAGAATTGCTTTCCCTTTTTCGTTTCTTGATAATACCAGATTCTTTACAAGTGGTTTAACTAGGTACTCATTATCATATAGTCGCTCTGACCAATTGTATTTTGATATAAATTCAGATGTTCGTTTTAACTATCGTTATGAAGTTGAACATAATAACCGTTTCTCATCTTTTTTAGACTTAATTGAATTAGATATTGTAGATACCAATCCATCTGATGAATTTACAAGTAATCTTATCCGCGAATTTGGAGAAAACTCTTTGGAATATATTCGAATTCTCCAAGATTTCGAACCCCAAATATCTTCAATTATTCGATATACATTCCGAAGTAAAAACACGAATCTAATTAAACGAAATTTTGGATATTACAGTGAATACTCGATCTCAATGGGTGGTAATATCCCATATGCTCTTGACCGTTATTTTATTACACCTGGTACTTTAGAGGGAGATCTTCCCTCTCTTTTCAAACTCAGTAATAACAGTTTAACCTATAGTAGATTTATAAAGTTAACTGCCGATTATCGAAAGTACTATCCTATTTCCAATAGTGCGGTTTTTGCCTGGAAATTATATGGTGGACTTGCCCAACCATATGGAGGTAGTAACTCGATTCCACTAAACCGAAGGTTTTTTGCTGGTGGTAGTAACGATATTCGAGGATGGGCGCCTTTTCAGTTAGGTCCTGGAACCATTGCCTCAAATGATGTAACTATAAACGGTGGAGAAATTAAGCTTGCCGCTTTTACCGAAACTCGACAAATATTTATTCGAGACCTGATTGGTGCAGATTGGCACGCAGCTTGGTTTGTTGATGCTGGTAATATTTGGTATGGTCCAAAAAATAACTTTGAATCCAGCACTTCTGGAGATCAATTGAGTGATGGTCGCTTTTTCATCGATAAATTCTACAAGCAAATTGCTGTAGGTTCTGGATTAGGCCTCCGTTTGGATTGGGAATATGTTGTAGTTCGTTTTGATTTTGCCTTCCGTGCTCACGACCTTGAGGTTGGTTGGTTTAATAATAAGAAAATGTATTTTAGTTTTGGAATCGGTCATTCATTTTAACACCAAATAACTATGAATAAAAAAATAAAGCGCCTTAAAAATCAGGCCGAAATTGTTTTTAATTCTCGATTTATAAAAAATCTTTCAACACCAGAGCGTTTTGAATTCTTACAACTTTGTCATCGAAGAACTTATAAAGAAGGTGAGTACGTTTTTTACAGAAATGATCCTGGAACAGGTATGTACTTTATTGAAGATGGAGGGGTTGAACTAACATTTAGTGCAGGTGATGAACCTGAAAATTCAGAAAATAAAGAAGGTTTTTTACTAGAGACCTCAGATAGCTTCGGAGCTCTTTCTATTGGTTATAATTTACGAAGAAAATCGTCTGCTCGATGTATTACTGATTGCACACTTCTGGGGTTTTTTAAGCCAGATTTTGAATTATTAATGGAGCGTCACCCTCAAATAGCTGTAAAATTTCTCCAAACTTTAACCAATATTGCTCTACGTCAGCTTGAAAAAGCTACCACAAAAATTGAAGAATTATCAGATGCTTATACCGCAGTTAAAGTTGAATTTGAAGCTTATTATGAACCAAAAGAAAACGGAGAATAGTTTAGAATGGCTTTAAAAAAGGGAGATGAAATTTCTCTTACAATTGAAGGTGCTGCTTTTAAAGGAAAAGGTATTGGAAAAGTTGATGGCATGGCTGTTTTTGTTCATGGCTCTATGCCTGGAGATGAAGTTAAAGCTCGCATCATAAAGAAGAAAAAGAATTATAGAGAAGGTAAACTTCTCGAAATTATTTCACCTAGTCCCGATCGAATTGATCCAAAGTGTAAGCATGCTAATGTTTGTGGCGGTTGTAGCTGGCAGCATGTACCCTATTCGAAACAACTAGAATACAAAACTCAACAAGTTACAGACCATATTCGTAGAATTGGAGGCTTGGAAACTCCTGTACTATCTGCTTTGAGCTCGGAAAATGAGTTCCATTATCGTAATAAAATGGAGTACAGTGTTAGTAGTAGAAGATGGCTTACTGAAGCTGAGATTCATAGCGATGAATTTGTTGATGATTCAGGTTTTGCAGCTGGGCTTCATGCACCTGGTCGATTTGATAAAATTCTTAATCTCGAAGAATGTTTTTTACAAAGATCAGAATCATTTCAAATCCTTGAATTCGTACGAAATTACTGTATAAATAATGATATTGATGCCTTTGACACTTTTGCTAAGACTGGTTTTTTAAGACATGTAATGATTCGAAATGCTTTCCATACTGATGATTTTATGGTAAATCTTGTCACTTTTAAAGATGAGCCTAAAACTATAAAGGACTTATCAGATGCACTTCTCAAAGAATTCCCAATTATCACTACTATCATAAATAATGTGAACGATCAAATCAGTCCAACTTCAGTAGGAAGATTTCAAAATGTAGTTTACGGACCGGGATTTATAAGAGATAAAATTGGGGACTTTGAATTTAAAATTCAACCAAACGCGTTTTTTCAAACTAATACTGCTCAAGCTGAAAAATTATATGAAGTAACTAGAGATTATGCCGATTTACAAGATGGTGATGTTGTATATGATCTCTACTGTGGAGTAGGAACATTAAGTCTTTTCATGAGCCAAAGGGCAAGTAAAGTACTTGGGATTGAACTTGTTGAAGTCGCTGTTGAAAACGCTAAATTTAATGCCAAAGAAAACAATGTTAAAAATGTATCCTTCATAAAAGGTGATATGAAGGATGTTTTTACACAAGAAGTAGTTGACAAATTCGGAGCTCCTGATGTGCTTATTACCGACCCCCCAAGAGCAGGAATGCATCCAGATGTTGTAGCTCGTTTATGCGAATTAAAAGTACCCAGACTAGTTTATGTAAGTTGTGATAGCAGTACGATGGCTAGAGACTTAAAAATACTGTCTGAAGTTTATGATGTACTTGAAGTTCAACCTGTAGATATGTTTCCTCAAACCTACCATGTTGAAGCTGTAGCCAAATTAAGGCTGAAGTAATTACTTAAAGAAAGTTACTTTTTACTTAGCTTTCAGCATGTCAAACTCTACAAAAAATTTAAAAGCCATTCTTCATAAACTGGGAATCGAAAAGCTTAACCCAATGCAAGAAGAAGCAAAGTTTACAATTCATTCCGAGCCAAATGTTGTGCTTCTCTCCCCTACGGGAACAGGTAAGACACTTGCATTTTTACTCCCAATTATTGAGGAAATAGATAAAGACCTTGATAAAGTACAAGCATTAATACTGGTTCCATCTAGGGAACTTGCCATTCAAATTGAACAAGTTGCAAGGGAAATGGGAAGCGGAATTAAGATTCATGCTTTTTATGGTGGCCGAAGTTTTTCGAAGGACCGAGCCGATCTACAAACACCTCCTTCCATTTTAATAGGTACTCCCGGTCGAATTGCTGATCATTTTCGAAAAGAGACTCTCTCTCTTGATAATCTAAAAATTTTAGTTCTTGATGAGTTCGATAAATCTCTCGAAATAGGTTTCGAAGTTGACATGACCGAAATTGTTGAGGCTCTTAAGTTCGTTAATAAAAGAATTTTAACGTCTGCTACTCAAGGTGTAGAAATCCCCGATTTTGTGGGAATTAAGCATTTAACAACCATTGATTATTTGGATGAAGGTGTTTCTAAGCTAAAAATTAAAACAGTAGTATCACCTACTAAAGACAAACTTGAAACCTTAGTAAAACTACTTAATCATATTGGCGATAAATCTGGAGTTGTATTCTGTAATTTCAAAGATTCCATTCAAAGAGTAAGTGATTTTTTAACTGAAAACGATATTTCTCATGGTTGTTTTTATGGCGGCTTGGAACAAAATGATCGCGAAAATGAGCTTATCAAATTTAGAAATGGAACTCACCGCTTATTAATTGCAACAGATTTAGCTGCACGAGGAATTGATGTTCCTGAAATGGATTTTATCATTCACTATCACCTCCCATTAAAAAGTGAAGAGTTTACCCATAGAAATGGGCGTACAGCTCGCATGAATGCAAAAGGCATTTCTTATGTGCTTAGTTGGTCTGGAGAGCCTTTGCCTGATTTTATCGAAAGTGATGGAATAGAAGAACTAGTAGATTCAACTTCACCAGATGCTACAATATGGAAGACTCTTTTTATTTCTGGAGGTCGAAAAGATAAAATATCGAAAGGAGATATTGCAGGCTTATTCTATAAGCAAGGGAAATTAAATAAAGATGATTTAGGTAATATCGAGTTAAAAACTGATAGTGCTTTCGTAGCTGTAAAAGCATCTAAAGTAAAGCAACTACTTCCTTTAGTTAATAATGTGCGGTTAAAGAAAAAGAAAGTAAGAATTAGCGTTATTTAAGATTCCAATTCTATTGCTTATGTTCACCCTAATCTCACACACTTAAAAAATCCAAAATCATGACTAAACTAATTACAGGTTTAGCCTTAATATGCTTTACTTCAATGACAAGTTTCGGGCAAACAAGCCCTGTAATAGAAAATGGAGCTGAACTAGTTCAAATATCAAACAAATTTGAGTTTACTGAAGGACCTGCTGTAGATCATTATGGAAATGTCTATTTCACAGATCAACCAAACAACAGAATTTTAAAATGGTCGACCCATAATGGGCTAAATTCATATATCAATGAAAGCTTTCGATCAAATGGCTTATATATTGATAATGAAGGAAATTTAATTGCTGCAGCAGATGAGAAAAATCAGCTTATTAAAATAGCTCCCGATAAAACAGTTACTGTACTTGTAGATAATTTTGAAGGTAAAAGGTTAAATGGTCCAAACGATATTTGGGTAGATTCAAAAGGTGGAATTTATTTTACAGATCCAAAATATGATAGACCTTGGTGGGATAATGCTGTACGGAATCTTAAAGAGCAGGTTTATTATCTATCTCCCGATAGTCAACTCGTTGTAGTTGCTGATGATATAGTAAAACCAAATGGTATTATAGGTTCAGCAGATGGAAAAACCTTGTTTGTAGCTGATATTGGTGATCAAAAAACCTACTCATATACTATCAATGAAGATGGAACATTATCAAACCAAACCTTATTTACTAATTTAGGTTCTGATGGCATGACATTAGACAACCAAGGCAATGTATACTTAACGGGTAATGGAGTTACCATTTTCAATCCAGAAGGCGAACAAATTGAAAAAATCTCAGTTCCTGAAGGTTGGACCGCCAATGTTACCTTTGGTGGGTTTGAGCAGGATATTTTATTCATCACCGCTATGAATTCCTTATATACAATAAAAATGAAAGTGAAAGGAATAAAGGATTATGAATTATAGAACACTTGGCAAAACAGGATTCAGCATATCAGAAGTATCATTAGGAACGTGGCAAGTTGGTGGAACTTGGGGTTCTGGTTTTGATCATGACTTAGCTTCACGACTTCTACATCAAGCTCACGAGCATGGAGTAAATTTTATTGATACCGCAGATGTTTATGAAGCGGGTGAAAGCGAAAAAGCAGTTGGTAAATTTGTTAATTCTGTAAGCGATAGGATTTATGTTGCTACTAAATGTGGACGGCAAATTAATCCTCATACCAATGAAAACTATACTCCTAAAACTCTTCGAAACTACGTTGAGGATTCTTTAAAGCGACTAAATCTTGACACTATAGATTTAATTCAACTTCACTGCCCTCCTACCGAAGTCTATTATCGTCCTGAGATTTTTGGTGAATTTGAAAAACTGAAAAATGAAGGGAAAATTCAAAATCTTGGTGTTAGTGTAGAAAAAGTTGAAGAAGCATTAAAAGCCATCGAATTCGATAATGTGACCACCGTTCAGATTATTTATAACATGTTTCGTCAACGCCCTGATGATTTATTTTTTAAAAGAGTAAAAGAAAAAAACGTTGGTGTAATCGTTCGCGTTCCTCTTGCTAGTGGTTTATTAACTGGAAAATATACTAAGCAAACTACCTTCGATGATGGAGATCACCGTCATGGAAATCGTGATGGCGAATGGTTTGATAAAGGTGAAACCTTTGCAGGAGTGCCATACGAAACTGGAATTAAAGCTGTAGAAAAAATCAAAGCATTATTTCCAGAACAAGAAAATCTAGCTCAAATAGCTCTGAAATGGATTTTAATGAACGAGAATATAAGTGTTGTCATACCTGGTGCTTCAAAAGCATATCAAGTAGATTCCAATATGGAAGCTATTTCACTCCCTTCTATTCCAAGTGAAAAACTTGGCGTGATTCAGGATATTTATAAAACTGATATCAAACCTCACGTTCATCATCTTTGGTAATTTTTAGATTAGCTTAGTTTCTCAATTTCTCTTACTCTTTGAAGTATAATTCCTAACCAAGATTTTTATAATGAAGAGATTTCATTTTCTAACAATGAGCATAATTCTATGTTCTATTGCATGTACAACTACACAAACTAACGACAAGGTGATAGATACCGACGCTAAACAACGACTAAATTCTACTCTGGAGCAGTTTGTCACTGGGAATCGTGTTGCTGGTGCATCTGCTTTAATATTCGAAAAAGGTGAAGAAGTATATTTTGGTGCTTTTGGTGATGCCAATAGAGAAGCTGATATAAAAATGGATCGCAATACCATTGTACAGATTTATTCAATGACCAAACCTATAACTGGTACTGCACTCATGCAACAGTATGAATCAGGTAAGTTTAAACTTGATGATCCTTTAGGAAAATACCTTCCTGAATTTAATGATTTAATGGTATTTGAAGGACTTGACGAAGCCGGAAACCCCATTTTGGTTGAAGCTAAAAGACCCATTACAATTCGAGATATAACACGCCACACTGCAGGTTTCGCTAATGATAGAAGTGAACCTTATTTAGGTGAGATTTTAGTAAAAGCAGACCCGATGAATAGAGAAAATACGCTTTCAGTTTTTACAAAAAAATTGGCCAGTGTCCCTTTAACTTTTCACCCTGGAGAAGAATGGTATTATGGACCATCAGTAGATGTACAAGCACGATTAGTTGAGGTTTTATCTGAACAACCATTTTCTGACTATGTACGTGAACATATTCTCGACCCTTTGGGAATGAGTGACACACGATATTTTGTACCAGAAGAAGATCTCTCAAGAATGGCTTCCTCTTTTGGTAAAGGTGAAAATGATGAATTAATTCAAGTTCCTAATTCACAAGCTCATTCCATGAATACTAGAAAATGGCCGCTAACACCTGGGGGATGGGGATTGACATCAACACTTGATGATTACCAAACTTTTGCTCAAATGTTAGTAAATGAAGGGACTTTTAACGGAGTGCAAATTCTTAAATCTGAGACGATTCAATTAATGGCTACCAATCAACTTTCAGATGATGTCACCGAACGACTCTGGCTTCCATCAAAAGGTCAAGTTGGTTTTGGGATTGATTTTGCTGTTCGTTTAGCCCCTCCTGTAGATGCTAACGAAAATCAAGGTGTTGTAGGAGAATTCTTTTGGGATGGCGCTGCCACAACCCTTTTTTGGGTTGATCCTGTTAATGAGCTCACTGCTGTTCTTTTTGTACAGATTTTCCCCTATGATGGAACATTGCATAAAGACTTTAGAGATGCTGTATATGGTCAGTATTCAATGGAATGATCCCCTTCTCTTGCGTACTCGAATCTCTATTTTGTTATTCTCATACTCCTTCTATGAAATGAAGTCTGGAATTATCAGATTCCATCTTTCCGCATTTCAAGCCAATTAAATGGGCCAAATTCAGTAGTTGATTTTATGATTGTACCACCTCTCAGATGAATTCCAGTAACTATGTCTTTAGTAAGTTTAATAATTTCTTTCTCATCATTTAAAATTCCATTAAATGCCTCTAAGCTTCCTTATACTTCCCATTCATTTGTTTGTGAAGCTCTTTTTACAGCATTTAGTCCCGGGCAATCTCCACCACCTGTTAAAATAAATACTTTTTTCATTTCTAAATATTTGATTTTGTATTCCTCGGATAATCGTGCTGTTACTACCTTAAACCAAAAAAAAGGATCATATTTAAAAAGGATAGTTTACGCGAGTTTCATATTTTAGGAGTTCATCACTCAAAAAAAACTCATATGGTGCTTACTACACACCAAAAAAATAAGACACTTTCTCAATTAGCAGATTTAATTTCCTCACATAAGGTGGGAATATTGAATGCCAATACGAAGGATTTAGAACTAGCTCAAAACTTAGACCCTACCCTTTTAGATCGGCTAAAGGTTAATGATCAAAAGGTAGCTGGCATGATCGCTGCTATTGAAGAAGTGATCCATTTAGAGGATCCTCAAGGCAAACGGCTTAGTAAGTACGAACATCCAAATGGAATGCTGGTTGAAAATAAAGTCGTTCCCTTCGGAAAAATCCTGATCATCTATGAATCTCGACCTGATGTGACTATAGAAGCTGCAATTAGTGCCTTTAAAGCTGGAAATAAAATCCTTTTAAAAGGTGGAAAAGAAGCCAGAAATACCAATCTCTTTTTGGTCGATCTTTGGAAACAAGCGCTTTCCTCTAATAACCTTCCCGAAGACTATGTGGTCTATTTAGATATTGATAGAACTCAAACACAAGAGCTTTTAAAAGAAAATACTAGAAAAGTAGACTTAATTATCCCTCGTGGTGGAGATGGACTTATCAATTACATCAAATCGAATACCGATATTCCCCTCCTAATTAGTGGACGTGGTAATAATTTTATTTATATCCATGATGATGCTGATTTTGAAATGGCAATGGATCTTGTTTTAAATGGAAAAAGTCGACTTAGTGTTTGTAATGCCATTGATAAAGTTCTTTTCAACTCTGGAATTTCAGATTTAAGAGCCAAAATAAAAGGCATGCTAACTCCTCTTAAAATAATGGGGATGGAGCTTTATGGTGATGGAGATTTTTTTGAAGCGATGGATGATATCAGATTCAACAAGTCTGAAGAACGTTGGTATGAAGAATTTCTTTCTGCAAAATTACTTTTTGGAGTTGTGAATTCTCTCGATGAAGCCATCACTAAAATTAATAGATACTCTGGGGGACATTCAGCAGTAATTGTTACCAAGAATAATGAAGCTGCCGATAGTTTTATGGAAGAAGTAGATTGCGCTGCTGTTTATCATAACGCCTCCTCTCGATTTACAGATGGAGGTCAATTTGGCTTTGGAGCTGAGATTGCAATTAGTACACAGAAGCTTCACTTCCGAGGTCCACTTGGTTTAGCTCAATTAGTTACCAATAAATGGTATATAACAGGTAACGGGCAAATTAGAGATTGAAATAAAATGAAGCAAAAAATCGTAGTTAAAATTGGTTCCTCTACCCTTACAGCGGGAACTAATAGAATTTCTAGAGGAAAACTTGAGGATATTGCAAGACAGTTAGTCAACTTAAAAGACAATTATGATATTGTTTTGGTTTCTTCTGGAGCAATTGCTACCGCTAAACAGTTTATAACAATCAAAAATTGGGAAAATGAAGTAGCATCTAAACAAGCAATGTCGGCTATTGGTCAACCCAAGTTGATGCAACTTTACAGCGAAGTTTTTGGGGATTTTGATCTTCGTATTGCCCAATGCTTAATGACTTATCGCGATTTTGAAAACGGTGAATCGAGAAATAATACAATAAACACTATCAATGAGCTATTGAGTCATGGTTTTATTCCAATCATTAACGAGAATGATACTACTGCTGTAGAAGAACTTGTATTAGGTGATAATGACAAACTCTCAGCGCTTGTGGCAACGTTG
Source organism: uncultured Balneolaceae bacterium (assembly GCA_963974345.1). Taxonomy (GTDB): domain Bacteria; phylum Bacteroidota; class Rhodothermia; order Balneolales; family Balneolaceae; genus RHLJ01. Next base: position 241,665 of record CAXBBW010000001.1, read on the forward strand.
TTAGAAGCTGACAAACTCATCATCGCCTCCGATATTGATGGACTCTACAATAAGAATCCTTTTCTCCATAAAGACGCTCAATTAATTCCCAAAGTAACCGATTTAAAAGATATTCAACAGTACATTCAGGAACGTGATAATGGAATCGGTACTGGTGGAATGACTTCAAAAATAAAAGCTGTCGAAATCTGCTTTGCATATAATATTGAGGTATGCTTAGTAAATGGCAGTAGAACCGGTTTTATTGAACGAGTTCTAGATGGAGAAGGAAGTTTTACAAGGTTTGTAAGAAAATTGATATGAAACTTATTTGCGAGGAGCAAATGTGACGAAGCAATCTCCCAATCTAAACTATGGAGATCACGTCGCCCCGCTCGTGAATGTAGGCCTTTTTTCCACAACTCACTTCTACTAGTACCAATACTTCGTATACGGAACGATGAAATAATACTCCTTAATGTTGGTTTCATTTCTATTTCGGCCTTAGAATTATTGGCGGAAATAGTGAGCAGGTGATTGAAGCGTATCCCGCAGGATGAATAAATCCACACAGGCTTAGGCTAGTACACGTTGAAAAACGATCGAAGACCATTGGATTTATTCAGCGAAAGCGTCTTGAACCAGCTAAAAATTCATAGCCTTGATCTTTTGTTACTTTTGCATCATGGCAAAAGTAAGGGAAACTACGATATGAACTTACTTTCTACCTTCCATCAATCCCCCAACAAAGATTACTTCGCTCTGCTCGTGAATGTAGCCCTTCTTCCCAAATCTCAAATATCCAAAAAATAGTTTCTAAACTCTTATTAGATTGCAAATTATAAGTGTATCTTATGAGCGCATCAAACTGATGCACATTAATTTATAACAAGATTAGAATACCCGTGAATAAAGGAACAGTAAAATTTTTCAATGAATCTAAAGGTTTTGGATTCATCGCCGAAGAAGGCACCAAAAAAGAATATTTCGTACACGCAACCGGTTTAATCGATGAGATCCGTGAAGGTGATGAAGTAGAATTTGAACTCGCCGAAGGTAAAAAAGGTATGAACGCAGTAAACGTACGAGTACTGTAAATACCAGCAACAAACTTTTATAAAGTTTTTTAAAAGCCCATCAATCTGATGGGCTTTTTATTTAAAAATAATACCATTTCATCCTTTTTTGATATTTATAAGCCATATTTTTTGGAAGTAAAGATTGGCTATTTACTACATATCATTCTTTAGAAATACTATTTAATTGATAGATATTATAATTTCTATCATCGCTTTTTTGCTTTGCTTAGCTTGTTATCAAAATGGTAATTAGTTCAGATCTCTTCCAGCATTGGGCATTCATAAACCTACAATGACATTTTCAGATTTAGAACTAATCGAACCCATACTTCGTGCTCTCGATGACGAAGGATACACCAATCCTACTCCCATACAAGAACAAAGTATTCCCATTTTATTACAAGGAAAAGACTTACTCGGATGCGCTCAAACAGGCACAGGAAAGACCGCAGCTTTTTCAATTCCTATCCTCCAACATCTCTTTAATTCAAGAAAAAAAGACCCGAATCACCAAAAAATTAAAGCTTTAATAATTACCCCAACTCGGGAGTTAGCCATTCAAATCGGTGAAAGCTTTTCTGCATATGGAAGACATACAGGCTTAAAAAATACGGTTATTTTTGGAGGCGTTAAGCAAGGTAGACAGGTAAACAGAATTCGAAATGGAGTAGATATACTTGTTGCAACTCCTGGTCGATTATTAGATTTAATGAATCAAGGTTTTATTACACTAAAAGATGTGGAATTTTTTGTGTTGGATGAAGCTGATCACATGCTCGATATGGGCTTTATTCACGATATCCGAAAGGTTGTAGCTAAGTTGCCCACTAAGAGGCAATCATTATTCTTTTCAGCAACTATGCCCCCTGCTATCATTGATTTATCTGGGAAAATTTTAGGGAAACCTGAACGCATTACCATTAAGCCTAAACAAGCAACTGCAGAAAGGGTTGATCAAGCAGTCTATTATGTTAGCAAGGGAAATAAAAATAAGCTTCTCATTCATTTATTGGAAACAGAAGATCATGACTCAGTACTAGTTTTTTCTCGCACTAAGCATGGAGCCAATAAAATTGTAAAGGTTTTAGAACAATCTAAAATTACTGCTGAAGCAATCCATGGAAATAAATCACAACCAGCTCGGCAACGTGCTTTAGAAAATTTTAAAACTGGAGAGACAAAAGTCTTAGTTGCTACTGATATTGCAGCTCGTGGTATCGATGTAAGTGAATTATCATTAGTGGTAAATTTCGATCTCCCAAATGTACCCGAAACTTACGTTCATAGAATTGGACGTACAGGTCGTGCTCATGCTAGTGGAATTGCGATTTCTTTTTGTGATGGTGCCGAACGAGCATTTCTTAAAGACATTCAAAAGTTGATTGGTCAGGATATACCTATTATAGATGAGCATCCTTTTCTTGCGGGAAGTGAAGAAGTAATTAAGGAACCCAAAAAACAACGACCATCTAGAAACCAACAAAAAAGAAAAGCTAGCCCAAACAGCCATAAAAAAAGAAGGCCAAGCAGCAGAGCAAGACGACGAGATTAAAACTAAGTATGTAATATCAGCTTATTATTACCTATTTAGGTTCTTATAAGAAGAAATAAGATTTGATCGAATTACTTGATCTAATATTCATGCTAAATCCTATAACTAATAATTAAAATAAATTTGAATTATTTCCGATATTCGACAAAAATCTGATAGGGCTTTTTCTACTAGAAATTAAAAATATTAACTATTTATGGCTACCGATCTACAATTTCCTCTAGATCCATTTTTTGTGCTTTCAAAAGATTTGCTAGCCATCGCTGGATTTGATGGGTATTTCAAAAAAATAAATCCAGCTGGAATTGAACTTTTAGGGTACACTGAAGAAGAACTACTTTCGACCCATATAAATGAACTAATTCATCCAGATGATAGAGAAGAGACGATAAGAATTAGGAATATACTTAGAAACAATCAAGATATTCTAAATTTTGAGAATAGATATATTACTAAAAATGGAGAAACTATTTGGTTATTGTGGACTTCAATGCCTATTTACTCAAAAAAACTAGTTTATGCAGCGGCTAAGAATATTACTCATATCAAAAAACAAGAAGAGGATAGAAACACTATTTTAGCAAATTTGACTAAAATTAACACTGATATGAAGCAACTCACTTACAGAGTGTCTCATGATCTAAGATCTCCAGTAAGTAATCTAGTCGCTGCTTTTAGTCTTTTGGATGAAAGTAAAGTTAAAGACAAAGAGACTCTCGAATTCATTAATCTATTGAAGCTTTCTACAGATAGTCTAAATGATCTTTTAAATAACTATGTCGAAACTCTGACTCAGGAAACTGATCAAACCAATATGTTCGAAACTTTAAGTCTCTATGAAGTACTTGGAAAGGTAAAAACTAGCATCTCTTCATTAATCAAAACTTCTGGAACTACTATCTCTGTTGATTTTTCAGAATTTGATGTAGTTAGATTTAATAAGTCATATATGGAAAGTATTTTTCTAAATATGATTACTAATTCCATCAAATATGCTCATGATGAAAGAAAACCTGAAATTTTTATCTCCACTAAGGAAATTGATGGGGCACAAAAATTACTTTTTACTGATAATGGTAGAGGTTTTGATTTAGAAAAAGTAAAAGATAGGATTTTTGGTATGCACCAAAAGTTTACTGATCATAAAGATAGTAAAGGGATTGGCTTACATTTAGTTCAAAACCAAATAAATAGCCTAGGTGGAACTATTTCAGTAGAGTCCAAAATTGATCATGGTTCTACATTTATAATCACTTTTTAAAGCTAGCTTAGCTTACCAACGCACACTTAAACGCTACTTTACCTACATTTGTTGAAGTACAAAAAATAAGAAACTCATCTCCCCCATCAATCAGCCTAAATTTCTTTTTTAGTTCATTTGCTCCAATTGGGAAGTTTTTAGAAATCACGTTTACTTTACCAGATTTTAAATTCTTTCTTATTTCTTTTTTATTTGGTTTTAGTATTTCGGAAATCTTAAAAATACGACCAGGAAAACCTTCTATTATACCATCGGAAGTATATAAATGGGTATTGGAATGGAGCTTTTCTAGTCCAAATCTCGTTGCTACTAAATTAAATGCACCAGATTTTCTTATCGCTGAATTAGGTTCGTATAAATATTCTTCTGAAGATGTAATTTGAGGAGTGGAGTCTCTTTCTTCATTATAAGTAAAAATAAACCGCTGCTCTTTTTTTGATTCTGATATATTCCATGCTTCAATTTCTATCTCATTATTATGCCCTTTCTTTAAATAAAAAAGAACCTCTTTTACCTCATTATCAACAGCCACAATTTGGATTCGAAACGTATCTGGGAGTAGTTTTAACGTACTTTTTATGTTAATCATTGGGGAAGTCTTTATTACCACTTCCTTCCCTATATCAAGCAATTTATCATACAGTAATACAACATTTGGTTGATAATCTTCAAGTCCAGATACACGCTTTTCTTTATTAGTTCTTCGGGATGGATCTAGATAAATGACATCGATCTTTCTTGTATTTGAACTAAGAAATTCTTCTGTATTACTTTTTAACACTTCAATATTCTTTCCAAATAGAGTGAAGTTATAATCCGTAATTTCTAATAGTTCAAGATTAATCTCTACATAAACAGCCTCTTTAAAATTCTTACTTACATAGAATAAGTCGATCCCACTTCCTCCAGTTAAATCAACAATAGTGTTGCCTCTTAACCATCTTGATTTAAATTTTGCTGTTATTTCTGAAGAAGCTTGCTCAAGATTTTGTTTAGGAGGGAAAATTACATTTGGATTGGAATACCATTCAGGTAATTTTTTCTTAGCTTTTTTACGAGATACTATCTGAACCGCAATTTCATTTATTGGTAAATCAGGATATTTCTTAGCCGATAATACTAGCTCAGCAGGATCAGAATTTAAATGATCTTGAATGAATTGAATAACTTCAGGGTTAAATTGTTTTATCGCCACTAAATTAATGTAGTTTTCTTAGTCTTTTGTGTAATGTATGAAAAGTCTCCTCTTGAGGAATGATGAAAGTACAAATAGTTCTTTAGACTTTTCGAAAGGCATAACTTTTAAAAATCCATTTGTGAAAATATCTGTCATTGGTGCTGGGATTGGAGGTTTAGCTTCCGCTTGTTTACTTGCTACAAAAGGACACCAGGTGATGGTGTTTGAAAAGAATTCAAGAGTGGGCGGAAAAATGAATATTGTTGAAGAAGAAGGATTTAGATTCGATACTGGTCCTAGTTTATTAACAATGCCTCATCTCCTTGAAAAACTATTCAGTGAATGTGGAGAGAATTTATCCGACCACTTAAATTTACTTCCACTCTCTCCAATTTGTCGCTATAATTACCAAGATGGAACAGTATTCAACTGTTTTGAGGATCGGTTTAATACACAACAAGAAATCAATGAAATTGCTCCTGAAGACTCCGAATCTTATAGTAAGTTCCTTGATTATGCCGAAGCAATTTATAATAAAACAGCTGAAGCATTTATCTACAATCCACTTTATGATTTTTCAGACTTAAAGAATCTAGATTTGTTTTCTTTCTTTGGGATTGATGCATTCTCAAAAGTTAATGAACGGGTTGATAGCTATTTCAAATCAGAATACTTGAGAAAGTTCTTTAAGCGCTTTACAACTTACAATGGCTCCTCTCCTTATCTCGCTCCCGCAACTTTGAATGTGATACCACATGTGGAATTAAATCAAGGTGGGTTTTATGTAGATGGTGGGATGTACAAAATTGCTGAAACTCTTTTCTGGCTCGCTGGCAATCTTGGCGTTGAATTTACCTTCAATGCCGAAGTTTCAATGATTGAAGAATCTAAGAATCGGGTAAAAGCGATTAAAGTTGAGAACACTATTTTTGAATCAGATTTGATTATAGCAAATAGTGATGCAACCGAAACGATGTTAAACTTACTTCCTGAGCATTCAATTCTTGAAAAGAAAAAGACCAAGGTAAGAGCCATTGAACCTTCTTGTTCTGGTTTTGTTTTACTATTAGGTCTTGATAAAAAATATAACGAACTGGTGCATCATAATATCTTTTTTAGTGATGACTATGAACATGAGTTTGAGCAAATTTTTACAGAAAAAGTAATGCCTGATGATCCCACCATTTATATAGCAAATACTTCATTCTCTAATCCTTCTCATGCACCTAAGGATGGCTCTAATCTCTTTATTCTTGTAAATTCGCCCTATTTATCAGAAAACTATGACTGGAATACAAAAGAGGAAAATTACACGACAAAAGTGATTGCTAAACTCGAACGCAGAGGGTTGAAAGATTTATCAAAGCATATTCAATTTAAAGACACCATTACTCCTAAAGGTTTTTACGAAAAATATCTTTCTAATAAAGGAAGTATTTACGGGACTTCATCAAATAAAAGATACGCTGCTTTTGTTAGACCGAGGAATAAATCACGAGAAGTTAAAGGACTTTACTTTGTAGGAGGTTCTACTCATCCAGGCGGCGGAATTCCACTAGTTATTCAGTCTGCCTTTAATGCCGTAGAATTAATCGAACGTTATGAGGGTTGAGTAACTCCCACTTTTCCAAGATTGATGACTTCCAAATTCTGGATTTTACCTTCCTCAATATCAAAACGGATTACAGTCCGGTATTCCTGAAAACCTTGTCTACCGGCAGCACCAGGGTTTACATACAGCATTTTTGAGAGACTTTGATCACGAGCCACTTTTAGAATATGAGAATGTCCACATATAAAAACGTCAGGAGTTTTATTCTCAATTTCTTCACGGATTGGAATACAGTATCTACCAGGAATCCCTCCAATGTGAGTCATCCAAATATCAATACCATCACGTTCAAATCGTTGATGAAGCGGGTATTCATGCCTGATATCTTGGCCATCAATATTACCATATACACCTAAAACTGGCGCTATCTCTTTAAGTTTGTTTGCTATTTCAATCGTACCAAAATCACCTGCATGCCAAATTTCATCACAGTCTTTGAAATAATCCAATACTTGTGGATCAAGATAATTATGGGTATCAGAAATAAGACCTATTTTGATCATACAATTTTACTATCATCCTTGCCAATCGTGTAGGTGGAAAAGTAACAACTTTTTGACCTTTCCTCCTACTTGAAATATAACATCTAAAAAATTTAATTCATTCATTGAAAGGCTTTAGCATAATTATAGTTACCTGGAACGGGTTAAAGCATTTAACTACCTTCCTTCCTTCGGTTGCTGCAACTAACTACGATGATTTTGAGATTATCCTTGCTGAAAATGCATCTAAAGATAAAACTGTTGAGTGGGTTAAAAGTAATTACCCTTCTGTGAAAATTGCTTCCTTCAATGAAAATTATGGATACACTGGTGGTAATAATCGTGCAGTTCCATTTGCTGAAAAGGAAATACTGCTTTTCTTAAACAATGATGTGAAAGTTGATCCTAACTGGTTACATGGAATTAATAAAGCCTTTGAAAGTGACAATGGAATTGCAGCGGTTCAACCCAAAATTCTCTCCTATAAAGACCCAGAATACTTTGAATACGCGGGTGCCGCAGGTGGTTATTTAGATAAGCTTGGCTATCCATTTTGCAGGGGTCGTTTACTAGATTCGATCGAAAAAGATGAAGGTCAATATGACACTGTTGAAGATATTTTTTGGGCTTCTGGAGCTGCTTTAGCAATAAAGAAAGATGTTTTTGAACAACTTGGTGGCTTTGATGAAGACTTCCAGTTCCATATGGAGGAAATCGATTTGTGCTGGAGAACATTGAATGCAAAACATAGAATTATTTACACACCAGAAAGTGTAGTCTATCATTTGGGCGGTGGATCTTTGCCAATGGGTTCTACTAGAAAAGTGTATTTCAATTTTAGGAACAACTTATTTATGCTTTGGAAAAATCTACCGGCAACTCAGCTTTGGTATAAAATTATTTTTCGCTTAGCTCTTGATGATATTGCAGCAATTCGGTCATTATTATCTGGAAAACCAAGAGAATTTGGAGCAATTATTAAAGCACAGATTCATTTCTTTAAAAGCCTCCCTTCTATTCATAGAAAAAGAAATGAAATCCCGAATACTCCAAATGCCAATGTATTATCTCCTGTCCTTTTAATCTGGCAATACTTTATTAGAGGAAAAAAGAAATTCAGCGACTTATTTTAATATGGATGTTGAAAAACATATCGATAAAGCAATCCCTTTAATCAAAAAATGGGGGTTTTCTTTACTGCTCATTATTCCTGTTTGGATTTCAATTGAAAGAGCTTGGGTTTCTTTAAGCCATAATATTTTACTCGCTATCAATTATCCATACCCTCCAATCTTGAATTTCGTTTTCTTTATTATCGATACTATTGATCTCCTACTTCACGAAGGAGGTCATACCATATTTGCTCTTTTTGGATGGAGATTTCTAACAATTCTTGGAGGAAGCTTGATGGCAGTTCTAATTCCATTCCTGCTTTTTCTTACTGCATGGAATAAGGAACAAAAAATACTTGCCCAAACTTGTCTATTTCAGATGGGATATAGTCTTTTTGTATCCGCTATTTATTGTGCCGACGCCTATTACAAAGTACTCCCACTCATTGGTAATGACGATTCCAAAGAGGGGCATGATTATGCCAATATGCTGAGCGATTTTAATATCGTTAATAAGAATATGGAAGTAGCTTGGGTTATTTTTACTTTTGGAGTTCTCTTTTTAATTCTAAGTTTTATATGGCCAATTTTTGAAAGAAAAGAACTTGAAACCATTGACCTTAGTAAAGAGCTAAAAAAAAGCGGACTCCGTTAAAAGTCCGCTTAATGTCTTTTCAAAAATAGCTATTTAAAAGCCCCTAATACTAGTCCCATTAAGGTAAATACTACTACCCAGTAGCCACCTTGAATAAAAGAAAGTTTAAATGAGCGTTGCTCATATAAGTTATTAATAACTATAGTTGGGAGAACCCAACCAGCCCCAGTAAGAAACCCATAAAATACTGACATAGCCAAATCAATAGAATCATCTGCAAGGAACATGGCTAAGCAATAAGTCATTATGATTTGAAGTACAAAAGTGATCCCAAAAATTTTAGCCATATTGCCTTCTTTTGCTTTTTCTTCGGTCATGCCTGTTTCTGCCATCCAAACTTTTCCAAAAATGGGACCATACCATAAAAAGCCAACAACAAATCCAACCAGTGAAGCCGCAACTATTGCGATCCAATTAATTTCTACATCCATTATTTACTCCATTAATTCTTGTTAATAAATGCATAGTATTGCCTAGCAATGACTTATGCAACAAAATAATGGATTATAGACATTAATGTTCCACTTTTAATCGTATCTAAATTCTATACTTAATCAAGTCTTTGCTATGTAATAAATAGCCTTCTTCTTTTGATGAGAAATTCACTGAATATTATTCTAAAGTAAATAATCTTATAGTTGTTAGATAATTCGTAAGCGAATTTAGAATTTCATTTTTCTAATTAGAAATGGATTTAGATTTTTGGTATATATTCATATATAATTGAAAAATATGTGTATCTGAAATATTAGATAAGAGTGACCATACCAACTTCAGAAAAGAGGGTAGATTTACATGAAGTATCAAAATAAAATATTTAATCCTTTTCAACCATTACTTTTCGAATTTGAATTTGAGGAAACAAATACTGTTTTAGCAATTCACCAGCTTACGTTCGTGGGTTAATTATGAAACCTACCATCAATATTATAATTCTAGATGATAATATCGATGACCTTGAACTCATTTTATTAGAGCTTGGTAAAGGCGAGTACGAGTTCATATATAAACATTGCGCCGACAAGTCATCGTTTGAATCATCATTAGCTTCATTTAGTCCAGACATAATTTTATCTGATCATAATCTTTCAGGCTACACAAGCATGGAAGCATTAATTACAGCAAAAAAGTATTATCCGCTTACCCCCTTCTTACTCGTTTCAGGATTTATAGACGAGGATGAAGCTATTAAAATGATTGTAGAAAAAGGTGTTAGTGACTATATCCTAAAAGACAATTTAAGTCGTTTAAACATTGCCGTTTCTAGAGAGATCAAAAACTATCGTTTAAAGACTGATTTAGATTCCAAAAATAAGGAACTCCAATTGCTTTCTATGGTAGCAAAGCAAGCTCATAATGGAGTTATTATTACAGATGCTGAAGGCAGAATAGAGTGGGTTAATAAAGCATTTACAAACTTAACGGGTTATTCACTATCAGAAAGCTTTGGAAGGAAGCCTGGTCATTTTTTACAAGGGAAAAATACCGATCCTGATGCTGAACATAGAATCTCAACTAAATTAAAATCGCTCATTCCATTTCAAGAAGAGGTCTTAAATTATACCAAATCGGGAGAAGAATATTGGATTAAATTAGATATATCCCCTGTTTTTGATTCAGATGGGCATCCTTCGAAATTTATTGCCATTCAAGAAGATATTACTGAAAGAAAGCGAACCGAGATTTTATTTTCTGCAGTAAATGATATCACCACTTCTCTTCTCGATTCTGATTCTTTATCAGATATTTCAAGAACAATTACTGATAAACTCGCTTCCCATTTTGGGTTTGATGACTGCTACATTTATGAGCAAAATAATAAGACAAATACATTAACATTACTTGCCGTTAAAGACAAAAAACATAGGCCTCAATACTCTGATTTTAAACCCTTAAGATTAAAATCTGATATAGGAATTCTCGGACTAGTTGTAAAAAATAAACGTTCTGAAATTATTCCAAATACTTCTGAAGATGAGCGTTATGTTCACCGAATCCAACGTGGGTTATCGAAAATTACCGTACCTATTATCATCGATAACGATGTAATTGGCTTAATTGATTCTGAACATAAAGAAGTTGGGTTTTACACCGAAACCCATTTAAAAAATCTTGAAACTTTAGCAGGGGTAATCGCTTCTAAGTTCAAAGCTGCTCAAGAACGTGAAACCAAAATTAATGCTCAAAATGAGCTTATAGAGAGCCAGAAACAGCTCCTTCAAATCACTTCAAATATTGATGCAGCTGTATTAAGATATACACTAAAACCATCTGGTGAAGGCGTACTTACTTATGCTAGCCCAAGAACTTTTAATATTTATGAAATAAATCCAGAAAAGGCCTTAGAAAATGACGCGCTTATTTGGGATCAAATTCTAGTTGAAGATAAACCCCATGTTGATACAACTTTCGAAAAAGCAATTAAGAATAAAACCAGTTATGAAATAAATTTCAGAATTAAAACCCCCTCTGGAAAACTAAAATGGATAGAAGCTAACGGAACCATTACCTATACAGATAATGGTGATATTATATCTGATACCGTAAATAAAGATGTTACTGAAAGAATAATAGCTACTAAAAAAATTGAAGAAAACGAAGCTTTCTTAGCTTCTATTACAAATAATATCCCTGGTGTAATTATACGATATATTCTATACCCAGATAATCATGATGAGATAGATTACGTAAGTGATGGGTGCTATGACTTATTTGAGATTTATCCAGAAGATATAAATCAAGATTCTTCCAATCTCTGGAAATTAATTTTTCCCGAAGATGCCGAGAAAATGATACCTGCAATTCAAAAATCAGCAGAAAACCTTTCACTTTGGGATTTTAACTATCGAATAAAAACACCAAGTGGTAAAATTAAGTGGATGCATGCTTCTGGTACACCAGAAAGGAAAGATGATAAGGTAATTTGGTATACAGTAATTCTTGATATCACTAAGGAAAAAACTGCAGAACAGGAGCTTATTGAGTCAAATAATCAATTATTGAGGGCTCAACAAGTAGGTAATATTGGAAATTGGAGCTTCGACATTGAGTCTGGAGAAATAAATTGGTCGGATCAAGTTTTTGTTATTTATGATCGAGATTTTGTATCTGGTAACCCAAGTTTTGAAGAGTTAGCTACCTATCATAGTAGTTCTGATCCTGGGATTATAGAAATTAATTCTGCTATCGAAGAGGGCTTTTTCTATGATGTTGACGTATTACTTATAACTAAAAAAGGGGAACATAAATATATACGAACACTGGGTATCCCTGAAAAAAACAGCAAAGGAAAAGTAGTAGGTTATTCAGGAATTGTTCAAGATATCACTGATAAGAAATTAATTGAGCTTGAACTAATTGAAAGTGAACACCGACTAAAAGCGATTACTGATAATATTGAAGGTCTTGTTCAACGGTTTGTACTTCATAAAGATGGTTCAAGTACTATTACCTACATAAGTAAAGGAGTAGAAAACTTACACGGTATAAACCAAGCGCTAGCTTTGGAAGACATCTCCATTTTATGGAACCAAATTCATGAAGATGATAAAAAAGATTTTCAAGAGAATGTTGTACTATCAGCTCAAGAAATGTCTTTATGGGATCATCAATGGAGAATTAATCACCCAGATGGTAAGATAAGATGGTTACGAGGTACTGGTACTCCAAAAAAAGACTCTAAATCGGGAGCAATTATTTGGGATACCATTGTTTTAGACATAACTAAAGAAAAAGAGTTTGAAATATCTCTAAAGAACACTAATAATCGGCTATTAGAGGCTCAAGAACTTTCGAATATAGGAGACTGGTCAATAGATTTAGTAACAGGAGAGACAAATATATCACCAACCATTAAAAAAATATATGGAGTAGATAGAGAACTCACCATGGATGAAGGATTTTCCTATTACAAAGAAGGATATAGTAGAAATAGAATAGAATTTGTAGTAAACCAAGCAATAGAAAAAGGAATCCCTTATACAGAAGAACTTATTTTAGTTACTGCAAAAGGAAATGAACGTTGGGTAAGAGCACAAGGAAAAGGAACATTTAAAGATGGAAAGTGCACTAGGATAAGTGGAACCTTGCAGGATATTACGGACCAAAAGAAATTGGAGCAACAGCTTCAGCAGAGCGAATTTAGACTAGAAACCGCGGTTAAGGGCGCAAATATTGGGATTTGGGACCTAAATTTACAAACTGGAATAAATTTAGTGAATAAAGAGTGGCTAGATATGTTAGGTTATGATTTTAAAAACTTAGCATTATCGTTCGAATTCTTTAATTCAATTCTTCATCCTGATGATGAAAAGAAAATTGAAAATGAACTAAGAAAAATTGAGGAAGGTGGAAAAAATAATATTGATATCACGATTCGACTTAAAGGAAATGATGGAGAATATAGATATATCTTAGATCGCGGTAGTGTAACAGAATTTGATGAGAATGGTAAAGCAATACGCATCATAGGTACTAATTTAGATGTTACCGAGACTATTACCCTCCAAAAAGAGCTCGAAGAGAAAGAACAGCGCTTATCTGCTGCAGTAAAAGGAGCAGATTTAGGAGTTTGGGAATTTGATGTTGAAACACAGAGTAACTATGTAAACGAACAATATTTAGACATACTTGGCTACTCAGAAAGTGAAGTTGAATTAACTTTCGATTGGTTCATGAACATCATACACCCTGATGATATTCATCTAATTAATAAAGAATTAGTACGTATTACCGAGGGCGGGGAAAATGAAATCGATCTTACGCTTAGGATGAAAGCTAAAGATGGCTCTTACAAAGTGCTTAAAGACAAAGGGCGTGTAGTAGAATTTGGTGAAAATAGATCCATAAAACGCTTAATTGGTACTATTCTAGATATTACCGAAATGGTTGAATTACAAAATACTATTCAAAAATCGCTAGATGAAAAAACTGTACTCCTTTCTGAAATTCACCATCGAGTAAAAAACAATCTTGCTATAATAAGTGGGTTAATGGACTTACAATCTCTCGAATCTACTAATGATGAAGTGTCTGATATTGTGTTAGGAATGGGGCAGCGTATTAAAAGTATTGCTGGTGTTCATGAATTATTGTACAACAGTGAGAATTTCTCGGATGTCCCTTTAAACAAATATGTGAACAACCTACTTAGAAATGTTAATACCTCTTTTCTAAATAAGAAAGACATCACATTTAATATATCTATTGATGATTCGGTTTCAATAAATATTAATCAAGCGGTGCCAGTAGGTTTATTATTGAATGAGCTAATTACCAATTCATTCAAATATGCTTTTAATGATGTTGAAAAACCAAAGATTAAGTTCAATATAACATTCGAGTCAGGAAAATATTCGGCAGAATATGTAGATAATGGGCCAGGTATTGCTACAGACGCACTTGAAAAATCTACAACGCTTGGTTTAACACTTATAAAGACATTATTAGATCAAATTTCTGCAGATTACAAAATTGACAATGAAAGTGGCTTTAGACTTATTTTTGATTTCTCACCTCAAAGAATTGGGGCTCACGCTAATAAGTCTGATTTATAATTCTAATTTGAAAAGCTGTTAAGCTCAATTTTTCTTAATTTATAGTAAATGAAGCTAGCTATATTATGTCATTAACAGATTATTCTTATACAAAACCTATCGATCAAATTGCTATTGAAGAACGTGTTTCACGTTTAAATAAGCGAAGTATAAAAAAAGAGTCAAAAGTTCAAGCACTTAAAATGGCTTTAAGTATGATGGATTTAACAACTCTTGAAGGAAAAGACTCGGTAGGGAAAGTAATTCAACTATGCCAGAAGGCAAAAAAGCCATACGCATCAATGCCAGATCTTCCCACTGTAGCTGCGGTTTGTGTATACCCAACTATGGTTCGCACGGCTAAGAAACATGTGAAAGGTTCTGGAATCAAAATCGCAAGCGTTGCAACAGCTTTCCCTAGTGGTATGGCTCCTCTTTCCGTTAGAATAGATGATACAAAATTCGCCGTAGATGAAGGCGCAGATGAAGTTGACATGGTTATAAGCCGTGGAGCTTTTTTATCAGGAGAATACAACAAAGTGTTTGATGAAATTGCAGCCATTAAAGAGGCTTGCGCTCATGCACACTTAAAAGTAATATTGGAAACTGGAGAACTTCATACGTACGAAAATGTTCGTAAAGCTAGTGATATTGCCATGGATGCAGGTGGCGATTTTATTAAAACTTCTACTGGGAAAATAAGTCCTGCAGCTACACAACCGGTTACTCTTGTCATGTTAGAAGCGATTCGAGATTATTATTATAAAACCGGAAAGATGATTGGTATGAAACCAGCTGGTGGAATTAGAACTGCTAAACAAGCACTTCAATATTTAGTTTTAGTAAAAGAAACTCTTGGTGCTGCATGGCTTAATAATGAATATTTTCGTTTTGGAGCTAGTTCTCTCGCAAATGATGTTCTTATGCAAATTGTGAAACAGCAAACTGGACAATACCAATCACCCGATTATTTTTCAGTGGATTAAGTGAAAAACTCTAATTTGAAATATAAAAGGAAAAATTCCCTTCGATTAAAAGGATTCGATTACTCAACGGAAGGAATATATTTTATTACGATTTCTTCTAAGACTAAAAACTTTCCTCTTAGTACAATTGTACACGATACGGTTGTTCTTACTCCACTCGGTAAAGTTATTGAAAACGAATGGTTAAAGACTCCCAAAATTAGAACTGGGATTACCTTAGGCAATTTCATAATTATGCCAGATCATTTTCATGCTCTTATAATGTTACATGATAATTCTATAGGGGCGCATAGTAATTCATCGTTGTCAAACCCTGTAGGGGCGCATAGTAATTCATCGTTGTCAAACCCTGTAGGGGCGCATAGCTATGCGCCCCTACAGGGTGGTGGATTTAAAACCCCGATTCTAACACACATAAAAACTGGTAATTTTAAAAATAAATTTGGTCCCCAAAGAAAAAATTTATCATCTATTGTTAGAGGGTTTAAAGGTGCATGTACAAAGAAAATTAGAGAAACATTTAATTCAGATTTTGCATGGCAAAGAAGCTTCCATGACAGAATAGTAAGAGATCAAAAAGAATTAGAACGAGTTGAGGACTACATTATTAATAATCCTCTAAACGAAGCCCTCAAAGAAAAGAATAATCAAGAAATTTTTCACTAAACTTAGATCAAATGTCGAATACTGAGATCAAAGAAACTCCTTACAAACCTACTTCTCCGAATTCGAAGCTTGATTTCGCTTCATTGTGGGAATACGATCCCGCTCCTGAAAGTGCAGATCATGCCGAGATAAAAGAAAGGTATGAGCTTTTCATAGATGGTAAATTTGTAAAACCCTCAAAGGGAAGGTACTTCAAGAGTACAAACCCAGCTACAAAAAAACTCGTTACAGAGTTTGCAGAAGCAACTCAAAGTGATGTGGATAAAGCTGTAAAAGCTGCTCGAAAAGCTTTTAATGGAGAATGGTCTTCCCTATCAGCAAAAACACGAGGTAAATATTTATTCCGTATTGCAAGAATGCTTCAGGAAAGAGCACGAGAATTTTCGGTGCTCGAAAGTATTGACGGCGGTAAACCTATTCGCGAATCAAGAGATGTGGACGTTCCATTAGCTGCAGCACACTTCTTTTATTATGCTGGATGGGCTGATAAACTTGATTATGCTTTTCCTGGCAAATCTCCAGAGCCATTGGGCGTTTGTGGACAGATTATTCCTTGGAACTTCCCTCTTTTAATGCTTGCTTGGAAAATAGCCCCTGCCCTTGCATGTGGAAATACCGTTGTTTTAAAGCCCGCTGAAACTACTTCATTAACAGCCTTAAAGTTTGCAGAATTGGTTAATGATGCAGGAGTTCCTGCTGGTGTAATTAACATTGTTACAGGTGCTGGACAAACAGGTGCTGAAATTGTGAATCATAAAGATATCAATAAAGTTGCCTTCACTGGCTCCACAGGCGTTGGTAAATTGATTCAGAAATCGCTAGCTGGAACTGATAAGAAATTCACCTTAGAACTTGGCGGTAAAGGTGCACTAATCATTTTTGAAGATGCTGCCATTGACCAAGCTGTAGAAGGAATAATTAATGCTATTTACTTCAACCAAGGCCATGTTTGTTGTGCTGGATCAAGATTGTTAGTACAAGAAGGCGTAGCTGATCAAGTAATCGCCAAATTAAAAGACCGTATGGAGTCACTAATTGTAGGCGATCCAATGGATAAGAATACTGATATTGGTGCAATTAATTCTAGTCAACAGTTTGAGACTATTAATTCGTTCTTAGAGATTGGGCTTGAAGAAGGTGCCGATGTATATCAAAGCAAATGTGAAATTCCTGAAGAAGGCTATTTTATCCGCCCTACTCTTCTAACCAATGTTTCACAAAGTAGTAGAGTGGTTCAAGAAGAAATTTTCGGTCCAGTTTTAACAGTGCAAACTTTTAGAACTGCTGATGAAGCTATCGAAAAAGCTAATAATACCCCATTCGGACTTGCAGGTGGTATTTGGACAGACAAAGGATCTAAGATTTTTAAAGTAGGTTCCGAGCTTCGTTCAGGAGTAGTTTGGGCTAATACCTATAATAAATTTGACCCGACTTCTCCTTTTGGCGGATACAAAGAAAGCGGAGTAGGACGAGAAGGCGGACTACACGGTTTAGCTGCATATGTGAATTTGAAATAAGAACGACGTATGACTAACGACCAATGAATAACCTTCTTTGGTTACAGGTCAATCGTCTTTAGTAAATTAATTATGAATGATCATTTAGAAGTTTTAAAAACCTACAAAATTTATATCGGTGGTAATTTTCCAAGAACAGAATCGGGACGTTATTACAAAGTTTTTGATAGCGAAAAAGAATTACTAGCAAATGCATGTTTATGCTCTAGAAAAGATGTCAGAGATTCAGTAAAAATTGCTCGTGGTGCTTTTGATGGATGGAAATCTAGAAGTGCTTATAACCGTGGCCAAATTTTATATAGAATTGCTGAGATGATGGAAAGTCGTAGAGCAGAATTCGTGAAACAACTTTCTCAAATTGGATTTAGTGCCTCAGAAGCTGAAGCAGATATAAATGCTTCTATTGATCGGTTAATCTATTATGCTGGCTGGACAGACAAATATCAACAAGTATTTGGATCTATAAATCCAGTTGCTAGCTCACATTTTAACTTTAGTATGTTAGATGCTACTGGTGTTATAGGTATTTTAGCTCCTGAAAACAGCCCTTTACTAGGTTTAGTTTCAGTAATTGCTCCTGTTATTGCTGGAGGGAACACTTGTGTTGTCCTTGCTTCTGAAGCGTATCCTCTCCCATCCATAACATTTGCAGAAGTTTTAAATTCCTCTGATGTACCCGGAGGGGTTGTGAATATCTTAACTGGAAAAAAATCTGAATTAGCGGAACATTTTAGTTCACATATGGATGTAAATACCATCAGTTATACAGATAAACTATCTGCTGAAATGAAGAAAATGATTGACGAAAATGCTTCTATAAACGTTAAGAGAGTTATCAAAAAGCCTGTTAACGATTGGTATAGTGAAGATGCTTTTGGTCCCTATTATATCATCGACTTTCAGGAGACTAAAACAACTTGGCACCCTATTGGATTTTAATATGCTCAGGAATTATTCTTTTCTGATACTTTTTCTATTTGCTTTTTCATGTTCAGGCTCTCAAACGGTTACTAACCCAATGGATTCGGCTACTGGAGAAAATAAGGAACAAGAAATAGATACAGCTCCAAGTACTGCCAATTCGGAGTCTTATTTAGATCAATATAGAAGTTCACTTTCCGATACTTATTCAACAAGAGTTAATACTATTCCTCGAGAATACGAACGAATTAAAATTGCTGAAGATCATGAAGTGCAGACAGATATGTTTGAAGGGTATCGTGTACAAATCTATTCTGGTCAAAATGTTGCGTTAGCTGATACTATTGCCTCTATTTTTAGGATTTGGTCTGATACTACCATTGTTGGTTATCAAGCCAATACCTATACTTTTTTTAAAGCTCCTTATTATAGAGTTCATGTTGGTGATTTTCATGAAAGAGATCGGGCTATCTATTTTTCAAATCTTCTAAAAAGAAGATTTAGAGATGCGTGGGTAGTTTACGACCGTATTGATCCATATAGAATCCCTTCTGATACTACCGATATATATACCCAGTAAATCTTGAATCTATATCTTTTGCGAACTTAGATATAAGAAATTTGTAAAACGCTTAGCCATTTCAGGCTTTTAACTTTTTTAAACTTTGCATCATTATAAATGACCTCTTCTAATGAGTTTTATTCCAAGCTACCCGTATTGGATTCTTTTTTTGATATTTCTGATTTAGATAATTACTCAAAAATACCTGAAGATTGGTATATCGGAATAACTGATATTGTAAATTCTTCTCTGGCAATTGATAATCAAAAATATAAATGGGTAAATATTCTTGGGGCTTCTCCAATTATTGGCTTAATGAATGAAGGAGACAAACCGGATCTCCCCTTTTCTTTTGGTGGCGATGGTTGTACCATTTGCTTTCCTCCAGAATATCTGGATACAATAACTCGAGTTTTTAAAGCTTCTAAAAAAATAGGAATTACTGCCTATCAAATGGAATTAAGAACTTCCATTATCCCAGTTTCGTTTATAAGAAAAAATGGCTTTGATATTAAAGTAGCTCGTTTTAAGGCCTCCGAATTTTATAGTCAGGCTGTATTTACTGGAGGTGGAATTAATTTTGCTGAAGATATTCTAAAATCTGATAATCATATAATTTTTAAAGTTTCAGATTCACTTGACAAAGATTCAGATGTAGATTTTTCAGGACTTGAGTGCCGGTGGCAGGAAGTTAAACGCAAAGAAATGTCTGTTTATTCTATCCTTATTCAAGCAAACCCAACCCTAAAAAATCAAGAAAATATTTATGACTCCATTCTTAAAAAAATGAGAGAATACTTTGGCTTTGATAACAATACCAATCCTATATCAGTGGAATCACTTCATATGACCTTATCGCCGGAGAAACTCTCTGGAGAATTTAGGTTCCGTACAATAGGAATGAATTGGCTACATCGAATTGCATACAAAATTGAAGTAACTGTCAGAACTCTTTTAGGAATGTATTTCATGAAATTTAATAAGGAAACTTCTGAAACAGATTGGAAGTTATACAAACCAGATATGGTTGCAAATAATGATCATCGTAAGTTTGATGATATGATTCGGTTAGTCATTAGTTGTCCAGATAAAGAAATTGAGAAATTTCAAGATTTTCTTGATGGTCTTTATATTCAAAAGAAGGTAGCTTACGGAATACATAAATCTGACAGCGCGCTAATCACTTGTATGGTTTTTGCTTGGCAGAAACAACATATTCACTTTGTGGATGGTAATAATGGTGGATATGTACAAGCCTCAAAACCACTTAAACAAAGAATGAAAGATATTTTAGAGAATTGATCTAATTACACTAAATGAAAGCATTAATTAAGTTTATGCTCCTTTTAGGAGCTTTTTTTACATTTACGTTACTTCTTTTTAAAGGTCTAGGTATTCTATCAGTTGATGACATCAAATATTGGCTAGAAGAAGCAATGACCATTTCTCCCTGGATTGTAGGCTTGATAATTCTTCTTCTTATGATGGTAGATTTATTTATCGCCATTCCAACTCTTTCACTTACAATTTTGTCAGGATTTTTTCTTGGACTTGAATTAGGTGTGTTCTATTCAACTCTCGGAATGTTGATTGCAGGTACATTAGGTTATGTTATTAGTAGATTTCATGGCGGGAAACTTTTGAGCTTCATAAGTAAAGATGAAGCTCAAATACTGGAAATGAAAGATCTATTCTCTCGTTTTGGTCCTTTTTCTTTGATGTTATGCAGAGCCGCTCCAATGCTACCAGAAGTAACTTCATGTCTCGCAGGAGTTACTAAAATGCCTTATTTGAAATATCTACTATTTTATATGATTGGGACACTTCCATATTCCATTATTGCAGCCTATTCAGGTTCTATAAGCAGTGTAGAAAATCCATCCCCAGCAATATTTACTTTTGTTGGAATTTTTGGCGGGTTAAGTCTGATTTGGGCAGGGTTTCTTTATTTTAATAAAAAGCACTTTAAAAGTCGCTCATAATAATTAGGTTTCTTTTGATTATAATCTCTTATGAGATTGTTTTTCTACAACAAAACTAGGGCGAAATCAGGTCTATTCAGAACAAAAGAAGATATTGAACTTAATTTTTACACGAAAAGAAGTTCTATTTTAAAAAGAAATAGAAAGTTTCTAAACCTGGTATTTAATCTACACATGATAGATTTTGCTGTAAGAATGGGATCAATTATCCTATTTTCTTTAATTGGTTTCAGTCAATTTTCTTTACAAATAGAATTTTGGACTGCTCCCCTGACCTTACCTGCCGCATCTCCAGATGTTGTCGAACAAATTGTAGAGCAACGACTTATTTACCCAATTGTACTTTATAAAGATGGCGTGCTTATGAGTGAAGGAGAAAATTTACCACTAGACAGAGTTAAACGACTCAGATTTCTTCGAAATAAACTAAATCAGGAACCAAGAATAATTGCTTTGCTTATTATTGATCAGGATACACCAATGGAATTTGTCTTTAATTTAACTGAAGACCTTTCGTTTGTTGGACTCAACAGAATTAGCTTTGCAACAGGATCAGGAAAACCAAGAAACATACGTTGATCAAACATTAAACCTAAAGAGTATAGTATCGCCATCAGAAACAACGTACTCTTTTCCTTCTTGTCGCATTTTTCCAGCTTCTTTAGCGCCCTTCTCGCCTCTATATTCCATAAAATGATCATAGGCAATCGTTTCAGCGCGAATAAACCCTTTTTCAAAATCAGTGTGAATGACCCCAGCTGCTTGTGGCGCTTTGGTACCTTTTTTAATAGTCCATGCACGAGCTTCTTTAGGACCAACTGTGAAATAAGTAATTAACCCAAGTTCTGCATAAGCTGAATGAATAAGTCGATCTAGACCCGCACTAGAAACACCAAGTTCTTCGAGAAACATTTCTTTTTCATCCTCATCCAATTCAGCTATTTCTGCTTCAATTTTAGCACAGAAAATTACTACTTCGTCTCCGAATTTCGCCGCAACTTCTTTAACGGTTTCAACTAATTTATTACCTGTTTCAAGATCACTTTCACCTACATTACAAGCGTAAAGTACAGGCTTAGCAGAAAGTAAAAATAAATCACGATAAGCTACTTTTTCATCTTCTGAAACTTCAAACCTACGAGCGGTATTTCCTTCTTCGAGATGTGCTCTCAATCGGTCAACAACTTCTAGCTGAGCTTTAAAAGCTTTATCGCCACTTTTCGATTGTTTCTTTAGTGTATCAACACGTTTTTCTACGCTTTCAAGATCTTTTAAAATCAACTCAGCCTCAATAATGGCAATATCTCTTTCGGGGTCAACATTACCTTCAACGTGAATTATATCATCATCTTCAAAACAACGAACTACATGAATTATTAAATCCACTTCTCGAATGTGTGAAAGAAATGCATTTCCCTTTCCCTTTCCTTCTGCTGCACCTGCAACTAATCCTGCAATGTCTACAAACTCGATAGCTGTTGGAATAATGTTTGCTGAATTAGCTATTTTTGCAATATTAAGTAAGCGTTCATCAGGTATAGAAACCTGTCCAACGTTAGGATCTATTGTACAAAAAGGAAAGTTAGCTGATTCAGCTCCGCCATTACTAAGGGCGTTAAAAAGTGTTGATTTACCTACGTTGGGTAACCCAACTATTCCGCATTTAAGACTCATTTATATTCGTTTTATTTTTTTAAAAATCTATTCTCTTTTGTTGAACAAAGTCCATCTCTGGAAGTATTACAGCTGTAAGTTTCCCTAGATGTTCATATACACATCCAGTATCAATCCCAATCATATTCTTTTCAGTAATCGGAGATCTTGATGGAGTGTGCCCGAAAATTACGGTTTTTTCCCAAACATTGTCTTCTTCAGATATATGATCTCTTCTCCAAAGAAAACTACTATATAGTTCCTCATTTTTTATGGCCTCAGCTATGGTGAAATATGGTGGAATTCCACCATGTACAAATAACCAATCTGGAGTATCATAATAGAGTTTAGTATTTATGAAGAACCGTAAATGATTTATAGGAATTTTTACCGATGTATCTCCTTTTTGGTAAGACTCCATCGTAGCATCCCCCCCATTTTCAAACCAATCTAAAAAATCATTTTTAGGGTATGAATTTAATAGCATAGCATCGTGATTACCACGCAGAAATACACATGTATGCGTTTTTGAAAACTCTATAAGTATATCAATTGTAGACTTTGAGTCGGGACCTCGATCTACATAATCACCCATAAACACATAGGTTCGGGTATTACGATATGAAGCATCAAGCCTCATTAGTAACGATTTTAATGTTTTAGCACAGCCATGAATATCTCCAATAGCTATCACCTTCAATTGTTCTGAACTCATTTATCAGTGGATCTTTCGATCAAACCTCTTCCGGTTTTTTTAATTTTACCATTCTTGTTGAGTTCTAAAAGCGAAGCATCAAGAATTCCGTTCACGAAACGTCCAGATTTTGCAGTAGAATATTTTTTTACGATCTCAATAGCTTCATTAATGGTTACTTTTGTGGGTATTTCTTCAAAATAAATAAACTCACAAAGTGCCATTTTAAGTACAATTAAATCAATCATAGCCAAACGATTGATATCCCAATTTTGAATTTGGGAAGTAACTAACTCATTAAATTCTGTTTCGTGTTCTAGCGTTCTGAAAAATAATTTTTCTGCGAATCTCCGAGCCTCTTTTTCAGAACTTAAAGTTTCTTTGATAATTGAATCTGCAATATGCTGAACGGCATCTCCGCTTTGTTTATAGGCATAAATAGATTGAAGAACGGTTTCTCGAACGAGGCGACGATTGATCATGTCTGGCTTTTTGATTAGCCAAAAAGATACGGAATTGAAAAGAAACAATGTTCAATAATCGACAATGAATATTCAATTAGTACAATACGTGGGAAGTTACTGTTGAAAAAGATTGATGCTTACCTATGATCTTGCGTATCTTACCTTAATGCGTCCTTAGCTCAGTTGGTTAGAGTATCACATTGACATTGTGGGGGTCACTGGTTCGAATCCAGTAGGACGCACTTTCTATATTTTTAATCCTTTCGCACTTCATTTTCAAAATCATTATTCTAATGATTACCAAATTCCACATACAATCCGGTATTAATAACACCCTCGTATTTTTAAAAATAATAACTCTTATTTTTCTCTTATTCGGAACTTTGGAAATTCTTAATGCACAAACTCTTCCTTTGCCAAACAGAGTTATTGATGGGCTTTCTGGTAGTGCTTTAAAAGCTCAGATTGAAAATCTATCCGTTGAGAATAGAGAAAAAGAAATATTTAAAGAGATTATGAATGGAAATGTACCTGAGTTTTTGCGAGACTTAGTTTCAATCTCATTTTCGAAGACACTCGGAGATTCGATGTATGATGTTACCTATTACGTTCTTCCAGATTATTTAGCCGTTGGTTCAAATAGTGATTATTTCCTACTTCCAATGACACCAATATTAGCACAAAGAATTGCAGATAGTTTGAAATTCATACTTCCAACTAGGCAAATGGTTAATCAGATTTGGAGTAATGCTTCGGTAAAATTATCTCCATCTCCAATTACAGCAAGCCCGCAAATGACTAGCATTCCGGTTATGTGGAAACATAATATTACCGTTAAAGCTCAACTGGCAGAAAAACAATCCAGTGAACTACTCGGAGCTTTAGTGGCGGGACATAAAAAAGATGTTATTATCTCAAATAGAATTTATGATAATTCGTCAAAACCAGTTGTTATTTATGGATGGCATTATCAAAACGGCAATCCAATTCAACCCGTTTATGCTGG
Organism: uncultured Balneolaceae bacterium; assembly: GCA_963974345.1. GTDB lineage: Bacteria > Bacteroidota > Rhodothermia > Balneolales > Balneolaceae > RHLJ01. The sequence goes on from CAXBBW010000001.1 coordinate 266,559, forward strand.
TCATGGGGAAGCGTACGCGGATTATAGCCACGGAATCAGGTTGGTTCGAGATAGCGTATTAATTAATAATAAGTTTTACCGTATTTCGGAAATTCTAACTAATCCTGAACTTGCATCCCTATTTAGTGATGAAGGAGCTATTAGTAAACCGTTTTATCCGTTGGATTGAATAATTCCTAAACTATATAACGATAAAGTGGTTTATTTTACTTCTTCTTTTTTAAACTTAAATTCGAACACACTACCCTCTTCAGATTCGATATTCATCTCTGCCCTTAACTGCTTTGAAAGCGTGCGAATTAATTTCATCCCTAATGAATTTCTTCCTCCAGTTGATCCGACTTCATCAAAGCCAATTCCGTTATCCCCAATTCTAAATACTAGATAGTCATCTTGCTTTTTAAAAGTTATATTCACTTTTCCTTGTTCTTGACCTATAAAAGCATGTTTGAATGAATTTGTAAGTACTTCATTTAAAAGAAGTCCACATGGAATAGCTTGGGTAATAGTTAATCCAACTTCATCTAAATCAAAGCTAATTTCTATGGTTGTTGCATTTATTTCCATTGTTCGCTCTACCGAAGAACTCAACTCTCTGATGTATTCTTGAATCTGAATCTCCGTAAAATCTTCATTGTCATATAGTTTTTCGTGTACCAAAGCTATCGAGTTAATCCGCATTTGACTTTCTCTTAGTACACTACGTGCATTTTTATCGGTAGTAGAATATGATTGCAACTCCAATAAACCTGTTATCACTGCAAGATTATTTTTAACTCTATGATGGATTTCTGCTAATAAAATTTCTTTTTCTCTCAACGAATTTCTAAGCTGCTCTTCAGTCTTTTTTCGTTCAGTAATATCTACGTAAATACCATATTTATAGATCATCTTCTTATCAATAATAATTGGAACCGCATAAATTATTACATCGATAAGTTCTCCAGACTTATTTTTTCTTTTAGTGACCACCTCTTCTACAAATGGAGTCGCCGTTAAACTAAGTGCGTGTTCCATCGATTCTTCGGGTACTATCACTTTATCCAGTTCCAGCCCAACTATTTCCTCATAGCTGTAACCAAATATATCTTCGAATCCTTTATTGATTTCAATTACTTCGTTATGAGTATTTAGCAGAGCTATCCCCAAAGGAGACATGTTGAACAATTCACTAAGCAGATGCTCTCTCTTTTTTAGTTCTTCTTCTGCTAGCTTTCGTTCAGAGACATCGCGCTCAATAATTATAAGCACCTCTTGATCGAAATAAATACCTGCATTTACTAACATTTCAGTAGGAAAAACTTCTCCATTTATCCTTTTTCCCCAACCATCAAATTTTACAGAACCTTGTTCAAGGTCACTCTTTTCTATTTCAAAGAGCCTATCATAATTAAATTTCCCAGGGGCACTCAGAACTTTGTAATGCTTCCCTATTAAATCAACAATATCAATTCCGAAGGTTCGCTTGGTACCACTATTTGCTCCAAGAATTATCCCTTCATCATTTACTAAATAAATAGCATCGCTAATTGAATCGAATAGATCCCTATAACTACGCATACTTTGTTGGGCTTTATTTAAAGCTTCCACTCTTTGGGTTATATCTATAACCAACGAATAGGTTGAAACTAATTCTCCTGAATCTGAAAATAAGTATGAGTTATACCATTCACAGTAAATTACTTCTCCGTTTTTAGTTACATTCCGATTTACAACAGATGCATTTTTTCTACGCTCTTTAATATTTTTTTTAAACTCATCCTGAACAATTTTTATATCGTCTGGATACACAAATTTCTGGAGTAGATTTGGATGAGCAATGGCTTCTTGTTGTGTCCACCCAAATAGTTCTTCAGCCTTTGTAGACCATCTTAAAATCTTATGTTGATTATTCCACTCAATCTCAGCCATAGGAAAGTTAGTGAACTCAACTGGGCTAGATAAAAGGTGCTTCTCTTTCTTTGACAAGATTGATTCTGAAACATCATGAGCAACAATTAACTTCGATGGTTTCCCCTTATAGTTTATAAGATGAGATGAAAATTGAAAATAAACCGTAGATGCCCCATCAAATTCAAACTTCCATACTTGATCTGAGGAAATTGCAGAGTTATGTGTTAAAGAAAACTCGGGATCTCTAGAACCCAATTGTATTCCAAAATCAGTGATTCGATTTCCCAATAGTAGTTCTCTCTCCATTCTAAAACGAGAAAGAGCATTTTCATTAACATCCAATATTTTAAGGGATGTTTGATCACATACAAACATACATTGTGATTCAAAAAATGTCTCTTGAGTATTCTTCATTTTATGTGAAAAGCGATTAAATCTTCGATATTCGAATATCTACTTTATAGTTTTTTATACCAACAAAAAAACTATTTAAATAAAGTTTCTTAAAAAATGTGCCTGTTTTCTATTTTTGTTATCTTATACCCCTCAAAAGAAAGCTTTTTAAAGATAATTAATGTCAGACGATCGTATTACTATTACCCTGCCCGATGGAACCACACGGGATTATGAGGCAGGAACTACTGGATTTCAAATTGCAGAATCAATTTCATCAGGACTAGCAAGAGTTGCTTTAAGTATTACCGTGAATGGAGAAATATGGGATTTAAGCCGTTCTATTAACTCAGACGCAACTATTTCAATTAATACATGGGACTCTAAAGATGGTCAATATACCTTTTGGCATTCATCGGCTCACCTTTTAGCTGAGGCAGTTCAAGAACTTTATCCTAATGCTAAGTTTGGAATTGGTCCTCCTATCGAAACTGGGTTTTATTATGATATTGATTTTGGTGATACCCAAATTACCCAAGAAGACTTAGAAAAAATTGAAAAGAAATTTTTAGAAGTTGCCAGAAATAAGTCGACTTTCGATCGAAAAGACATTTCGAAATCTGATGCAATAGAATTTTATAAGGAAAGAGGAAACGAGTACAAAGTTGATTTAATCGAAGGACTCGAAGACGGAAACATCACTTTTTATACTCAAGGTAATTTTACTGATTTATGTAGAGGTCCTCATATTCCTAATTCTGGAATCGTAAAAGCTATAAAGCTTATGAATTTAGCTGGAGCTTATTGGCGAGGTGATGTTAATAGTAAACAACTCACTCGTATTTACGGAGTTACATTCCCTAAACAGAAAATGTTAGAGGAGCATCTTCACAATATTGAAGAGGCTAAACGTAGAGATCACCGAAAACTCGGAAAAGAGTTAGGCATTTATTTGATTGATAGTATGGTTGGTAGTGGATTACCACTTTGGCTTCCAAATGGCACTCTTCTTAGAAGAACTCTTGAATCTTTCCTTAGAGACGAACAAATTAAACGAGGCTACAAAGAGGTAATCACTCCTCATATTGGTAACCTTGAATTATATAAAACTTCAGGTCACTACCCATACTATAAGGATTCGCAGTTTAATCCAATTGAAGTTGATGATGAAGAATACATGCTTAAACCCATGAATTGCCCTCATCACCATAGAATTTACTCTTCAGATTTAAGAAGTTATCGGGATCTTCCCTATCGTCTTTCTGAATTTGGTACCGTTTATAGATACGAGCAATCTGGTGAATTGAGTGGTTTATCGAGAGTTCGTGGATTTACCCAAGATGATGCTCATATTTACTGTACGCACGATCAACTGAAAGATGAGATCAAAAATACCATCGAATTAACTCAGTTTGTATTTAGCACATTTGGAATGCCTGTTGATATTCGTCTTTCTTATAGAGACGATAACGACTCGAAATATGGTGGCAGTACTGAATATTGGGAACGTGCTCAACTAGAAATCAAAGAAGTAGCTGATGAAATGGATCTAGATTATTTCGTCGCACCAGGCGAAGCAAGTTTTTATGGACCTAAAATAGATTTTATCATCCGTGATGCTATTGGTAGAAAATGGCAGCTTGGTACCGTTCAGGTAGATTATGTAATGCCAGAACGATTTGATCTAACCTATATAGGTTCAGATAACGAAAAACATCGCCCGGTTATCATTCACCGTGCACCATTTGGTTCAATGGAACGCTTTACCAGCATTTTAATTGAACATTTTGCTGGTGATTTCCCAGTATGGCTTTCTCCTGAACAAGTAAGGATTTTGCCTATATCGGATGATCAAAATGAATATGCTCAACAGTGTGCTGATCAACTTCGAGAAATTGGAGTTCGATTAGCAGTTGATAGCCGTAGCGAACAAATCGGAGGAAAAATCCGAGATGCGGAAACGAGTAAGACTCCATATATGTTAATAATTGGAGCAAAGGAACTTGAAGCAGGAACAGTTTCGGTTCGAAGACATAAAAAAGGAGATATTGGAACTTTCAAATTTTCTGATTTTCTTTCACAACTAAAAAATGAAATTGCTGAAAAGCAGTTACCACAAGATTAACTAAACAACGAGGATAACTATCGCAAGAAATAATTTTCGCGGTCCTGTTAAAGAAGACAGACCTAGATTAAATGATGAAATTAAAGCTGCACAAGTTAGGCTTATTAAACCTGATAATGATCACGAGATAACATCTTCTGATCGTGCATTACAAATTGCTGAATCTTTCAATTTAGATTTGGTAGAAATTGCACCTGATGCTAGTCCACCAGTGTGTAAAATCATTGATTATGGGAAATATCTTTACGAGAAAAAGAAAAAAGAAAAGGAAGCCCGTAAGAAACAACACACTATTAATATTAAAGAACTTCGATTCCGGCCTAACACCGATGATCACGATCTTGAATTTAAAACCCGCCACGCACGAGAATTTTTAGAAGGGGGAGATAAAGTTAAGGCAACTGTTCAATTTAGAGGTAGAGATATGCTATATACCGAGAAGGGTGAGCTTCTACTTTTAAAGCTAGCAAAGAGCCTTGAAGATGTTTGTAAGATCGAGTCTAAGCCCAATATGGAAGGCCGTAGAATGATTATGATTTTAACACCGATTAAATAAACACAATCATTGCTAAGAGATACTATAATGCGTATCTTTTCGGTCTTTAATTTTTCACAAAGCAAGTGGATTTCGAATGCCAAAAATGAAAAGTAATAGTGGAGCTAAAAAGCGTTTTAAGGTTACCGGTTCTGGTAAAATTAAACGTAAGAAAGCTTTTAAGCGCCATATTCTTACTAAAAAAAGCAGTAAAACTAAACGAGGATTAGGTAAAAGTACTATCGTTACTGACGCTGATAAAGCGCGTATGAAAGAACTAATCCCTTATAAATTTTAATCATTTAATCTAAGACAAAATGCCACGATCACTAAATTTAGTGGCTTCCCGTCGCCGTCGCAAAAAGATCCTTGATCAAGCGAAAGGTTACTGGGGCAAGCGAAAAAATGTTTTTACGATTGCAAAAAACGCGGTAGAAAAAGGTCTACAGTACCAATACCGTGATAGAAAAAATCGTAAACGTGTTTTTCGAAGATTATGGATTGTTAGAATCAACGCGGCAGCGCGACTAAACGGAACTACTTATTCTAAGTTCATCAGTGCGATGGCAAAAAAGAATATGGAGATTAACCGTAAGGTACTTGCCGACCTAGCAGTTCATGATGCAGAGACGTTTGCTGCCATTGTGAAGGAAGCCCACGCTTAACCGCGAACTTGCTATTTACCGAACCGGTAAATCTTCGATATGTAAGATTTACCGGTTTTTTTATTCTTGCTCACTAATTTTGATGTGAATTTATTTTCATTCCATGCTTGACGACATAGTTGCTTTAAAGACTGAAATTTCTACCTATACCATTACTAACCAGGAAGAACTTGAAGCTTATAGATTAGAGTTTTTATCCAGAAATGGTCGTGTTCAATCGATGTTTAAAAACCTTGGATCGGTTCCAAAACAAGAAAGAGCTTCTGTTGGTAAAGAAATGAACGAGGTAAAGCAACTCGCTCAGAAAAGATTCGAAGAGGCTACTACCGTTCTTGAAAGTACAGTTCATGTAACAAAAAGTGCATTAGATGATTTAACACTAACCGCACCTTCTACCCCTATCGGTTCGCTTCACCCACTCACCAAGACGATGGAAGAGATGAAGCAAATTTTCTACCGTCTCGGTTTTACAATATCTGATGGTCCTGAAGTAGAAGATGATTTCCACAATTTCACAGCTTTAAATTTTCCACCGAATCACCCCGCACGTGATGAACAGGATACATTCTTTGTTAAAAAGAGCGATGACCCAGATATCATAGATTTAGTACTTAGAACTCATACGTCTCCTGTACAGATTCGTTTAATGGAAAATACTAAGCCCCCTATTCGTTCTATCATGCCTGGGCGCGTTTACCGAAATGAAGCAGTTTCACCAAAATCGTATTTTTTATTTCACCAGGTTGAAGCATTATATGTGGATGAAAATGTGAGTGTTGCTGATTTAAAAGAAACATTAATCACTTTTGTAAAGCTTATGTACGGAAGTGATGTTAAGTATAGATTAAGACCTGGGTTTTTCCCATTTACCGAACCAAGTTTAGAAATGGATATTTGGTGGGGCACTGAAAATGATGGGAAATGGCTCGAAATACTTGGATCTGGCATGGTTGATCCTAATGTATTTAAAGCCGCTGGTATTGACTCTGAGAAATACACAGGATTTGCTTGGGGAATGGGTGTAGAGCGAATTGCGATATTGAAATATGGAATTGATGATATCCGCACCTTTTACGAAAATGATATACGTTTTTTAGAACAATTTAATTAAGACCATTTTTACACATTCATGAAAGTATCGTACAATTGGCTTAAGGAATTTATTAACCTACCTCTCTCACCTGCTGAAACAGCAAATAAACTAACATTAATTGGTTTAGAAGAGGAAGAGATTTTTGAGTATGGAAATACGCTTGATGGGGTTATCGTAGGTGAAGTAACCGAAGTAATTCAACATCCCAATGCAGATCGACTTAAAGTGTGCCAAGTTAATCTTGGTGATGAAACCGTACAAATTGTGTGTGGAGCTAAAAATGTAGCTCAAGGTCAAAAAGTACCCGTTGCCACAGTTGGCTCTACCCTTCCAATTAAATTAGATGATGGAAACTTTTTAACACTTCGAAAAGCTAAACTTCGTGGCGAAGTTTCTAACGGAATGATCTGTGCAGAAGACGAACTTGGTTTGGGCACAAATCATGATGGAATCATGGTTTTAGACACTTCAGTTGAAGCTGGAACACCTATAAATCAGGTTTTTGATATTTATACTGATACAATCATAGACATAGCTATTACCCCTAATCGTCCAGATTCTACTTGTCATTTAGGAGTAGCACGTGATTTATCGGCTGCTTTAAATCTAGATCTGAAAAAGCCTACAATTAAGACTAGCCCTATTGTAGTTCAAAACTCTTCTGACATTTCCATTGAAATAGAAAGTCCAGAGAAATGTAATCGCTATGTTGGAAAAATGATTAAAAATGTGGAGATCAAAGAATCTCCAGCCTGGTTAAAGAATCGGTTAATGGCTTTAGGTTTGCGATCTGTAAATAATGTTGTTGATGTTACCAATTACGTTATGCACGAATTAGGTCAGCCACTCCACGCCTTTGATTATGATGAAATCAAAGGAAAAAAAATTATTATAAAGGACTTCGAAAAGGAAATAGAGTTTGAGACTTTAGATCATACAAAAAGAAAATGTGCAGCTGGCACATTATTTATCTGTGATGGAAACGGCCCGATTGCAATAGCAGGTGTTATGGGTGGGCTTCATTCTGAAGTAAGTGACTCAACTACAAATATTTTACTTGAAAGCGCTTATTTCGATCCTGGCACAATTCGTAAAGCAGCTAAAGCTCAAACTTTACAAACGGATGCTTCTTATCGCTTTGAACGAGGAATTGACCCTAATTTACAGGCATTAGCTGCTGATAGAGCCGCCGCTCTAATCGCAAAAGTTTCAGGCGGAACCCTTAATGAAGAATTGATAGACATTCACCCTATCAAAACTGAACCTCTTACACTCACTCTTAGAAAAAGTTATTTAAATAGACTTCTTGGAACCAATCTAAGTATTGATGAAGCCATTGAGATTATAAATGGTTTGGAAATGGAGGTCGTTTCTAAAGATACAGAGAAAGCAACATTCAAAATCCCAACTTTTAGACCTGATTTGGTTCGTGAAGTTGACTTAATTGAAGAAGTAGGTCGATTGTATGATTACAATAGAATCGAAGCTCCAAATCATGGTATTTTTGTATCTACAGAAACATTCTCCGAATGGGAACTATTAGTTTCTAAAATTAAAAAGAGTGCTGTTGAATTAGGTTTTAGAGAGATTTATTCAAACTCATTAATTTCAGAAAAAGAAGCGGAACAATTTGGTTCTTTAGATTCTATGGTAGGAACTTTGAATCCTCTTACAAAGGATATGACTACTCTCCGACCTTCACTTTTACATGGCTTCTTAAAAGCGGCTGCCTATAATTTTAACCGTAAAGCTAGTGCTGTCCGGTTTTTTGAACTTGGAAATGTATTTGAGCAAAGTGAAGATTGGACATTTCATCAAGGGATAAAAGAGCAAACGCATGTTTTATTCGGTATCTCTGGATTTAAAGCAACAGAACATTGGTCAACAAAGCCGGTTTCCTATTCAGCATTTGATTTGAAATCTGTATTAAATGCCTTTTTCGCTAAACTCGGATTGAAAGAAGGAGTTTCTTCATTATATGAAAATGATGTACTTGTTTATTCGTATAAAAACATTGTTCTTGGTGAATTAAAGCCAATTGAGAAAGGATTAAAAAAAGCTTACGACTTAGAACCTAATGCTTTTATAGCTGAACTTTCTATCAACTCTATTAAAGCGGCCTTAGAAAAATTACCAGTACAAAGTTATAAATCTATACCCAAATTTCCTGCTTTCGAATTTGATTTTGCCGTGATAGTTGATGGCTCTGTTACTGCCGGCGACCTAATAACTACTATAAAATCTAAAGCTGGAAATACACTACAAAGCATTGAAATCTTTGATGTTTTTGAAGGAGAATCCCTTGGAAAAGGAAATAAAAGTATAGCCTTCAGGCTTCATTTCCTTGATCCTAACAAGACCTTGAATATCAAAGAAGTAGAACCTATTATAAACCGAGTTGTTAAAATTTTGGAGAAACAGTTCTCCGCCAAACTTAGAGGATAATTAGGTGAAGCAATATGGAACAGGTATCTGAGCAAACCGAGCGTTTTAAAGAATTGCTTGGCGATGTTTATGAGGAAGTCGATTCCTTAAAACAAGAAATCAGAGAGTTAAAAAAGGAAAATTCGAAACTGGTTTCAAAAATCGAAGATTTAAGAGGAAAACAAACTGATATTTTTTCAGCAATCAGTGAATCCGAACGTTTGACTCTTCGTCAACATGTTCAAGGTCTTATTTCAAAAATCGATAATCATTTAAGTTCACAAGCATGAAATCGATAAAAGTTAATATTCTTGGAAAACCTTACCCCCTTAAAGTTGAAGATCACGAAGAAGAAACAATGATACGAATTTGCAAATATGTAGATGAACGGTTTCAAACATATCGTACTCAGCTGGTAAAGCAACCTGAATCTACTGTAATGGTACTAGCTGCTCTTAGTATTGCTGAAGAGCTTTTTGAGAGAAAGCAAAATAATACCGACTTGGAAAAAAATGAAGAAGTATTGATGCAACGCGTTAATGCAAGCATGGAACGACTTCTTGAAGATATGAGAGCTTAATTTCTTCATTCATTATTAACTATTTTAAAGAGAACTATTTTGGCTGAAACTATCAGCATTTTATTTGTGGGCGATATTGTTGGAAACCCCGGACTAACTATTACCGAAACTATTCTTCCAAGCCTTATAAAAAAGCATAATGCCGACTTCGTGATTGCGAATGGCGAGAATTCTCATGAAGGTCACGGTATAAATGATACTATTATAAAAAATCTATTATCACTTGGTGTACATGTAGTTACGGGTGGAGATCACTCTTTTGATAAATGGAAAGTCTTTAACTATATGAGGGAACATAATCACATCCTCCGCCCTCTTAATTACCCTAAAGGAAATGCTGGATTAGGCTTCGGAGTATATGAAATTCCGAATACTTCTTTCAAAATCGGTGTTTTAAATTTACAAGGTCGAACATTTATGAAGCCAATTGATGACCCTTTCTCTGCTGCAGATTGGGCGGTTTCTAAAATGCTTGAAGAAACAAATATCATATTTGTAGATATGCATGCCGAAGCGACTGCAGAAAAAGTTTCTATGGCTTGGCATTTGGATGGTAGAGCTTCTGTTTTAGTTGGTACACACACTCATATTCCAACGGGAGATGCTCGCATTTTTCCTGAAGGGCTTGGGTATTTAACAGACGCAGGAATGACTGGTTCGTTTAATTCTTCATTAGGGATGGATAAAAAGGTAGCCATAAAGCGCTTCGTTACTGGGGTTCACCAAAAATACCAACCTGCGAATGGTGATAATCACTTATGTGGAGTTTTAGCAAAAGTGGATACTGAAACTGGTAAATGTGTTCACATTGAACCTGTTATTTATCCAGGATTTAATTCTTCAGTTGAATAAAATGTCTGATAACTCTTTTGTTCTTAAAGGTGAGAATATTTCTAAAAGCTATAAAAGCGAACAAGCAGAAGCTCGTCTTCAAGTACTTAAAGATGTTTCTGTTGAAATTAAGGAGGGCAGCATAACTTCAATTGTTGGCTCTAGTGGGAGCGGGAAAAGCACCCTTCTACATATTTTGGGAGGGTTGGATAAACCTGATTCTGGAACGGTATATTGGGGTGATAAGAAAATTTCGACAATGAATTCCGATCAACTTGCTGAGTTTAGAAATAAGAATATTGGGTTTGTTTTCCAGTTTCATCACCTTCTTCCCGAGTTTACTGCGCTTGAGAATGTGAGTATGCCTGCTCTAATTGCAGGGGAATCACTTGAAAAAGCTTCAAAAAGAGCTCTAAGTTTATTAGAAAGATTTGGTGTTGGTGAACGCAAAAATCACCGTCCAACTCAATTATCTGGTGGGGAGCAACAACGGGTTTCAATGGCAAGAGCCTTAATGAACAAGCCTTCTTTAATTTTAGCAGATGAACCCACTGGTAACTTAGATGATGCTAACACAGCTACCATTTTAAATATGCTCTATCAGCTAAGAGATGAGGATGATGTTACTGTTTTACTAATCACTCATGAAAAAACAATTGCAGAACAATCTGATATAATCCTAGAAATAAAAAATGGTGAATTGAGTCCACTTTAAGTTTTGCTATGATGCAAAACTGCCTTATTTTTAAAGTCTGAAATTTTACTGATAACATCTATATAAGTCATGTCGAAACACCTTTCCAAAGAAGAACTAGAATCTGATCCGCTAATTGAAAATTATAATAAAGCGGCCAATTTCTTCAATGAAAATAAAACCACTATTATTGCCCTTTTTATAAGTTTAATTGTAGTTATAGGAGCATTTATAGGTTATAATTTTTACTCTGCAAGTCAAGAAGAAAAAGCACAACAATTATTAGCAATTGCTGAAGGTTACTATGCTGAAGGTGACTTTGATAAAGCTATTAATGGTGACAGCTTTGAATTAACTTATGGTTTCTTAGCGATAGCTAATGATTATTCTGGAACTGAAGCTGGTAATTTAGCTATTTATTACGCGTCTGTTTCTAGTTTCAAACTTGGTAATATTGAAGATGCACTTGATTATCTATCACGATATGATGCCCCTAAAGGCATTCTTGGAGTTGGGCCTGTTTCTTTTAATGCTAAGCTTCTTCTTGCGAACGGCAGTACTGAAAAAGCTGCTGAGACATTTGTAAAAGCTGCAAATTGGGATACAAATGATTCCACTACTCCATATAATTTATTAAAAGCTGCGGAAGCTTATTATCAATCTGGTAATTTTTCTAAAGCTGAAGAGTTAACAGATAGAATTATTAATGAATATCCTACTAGTAGTGAAGTTGCTAATTCACAAAATCTACAAGGTAAAATATCAGTTGCTAGCTAATTTATTTAAGGCTCCTTTTGGAGCCTTTTTTATTTTAACTCTGTTTTACTTCAAAACTCTACTCTCACAAGAATAAATTTCAGTTAAAAATTATGTCGAAAGAAAATAAATATCTCTTACCATTTATTGTTGTTACTACCCTTTTCTTTATGTGGGGACTAATTACAGTTTTAGTGGATTCTCTTGTTCCAAGGTTAAGGGATGTTTTTGAGCTTTCATATTTTCAATCAGGTATTATTCAATTTGCATTTTTTACAGCATATGCTGTTTTTTCTGTACCAGGTGGTATTCTAATTTCAAGAATCGGTTACAAAAAAGGTGCTATTACAGGTTTAATAACTATAGGTATAGCTTGTCTTTTGTTTTATCCAGCTGCTGAATTTAGAGTTTTTGGGATATTTCTTTTAGCAATGTTTGTATTGGCTGGTGGTATAACAATTCTTCAAGTTGCTGCAAATCCTTATATAGCAGCATTAGGCCCAGCCAAAACAGCTTCAAGTCGCCTAAACCTTGCTCAGGCTTTCAACTCCTTAGGAACCACAATTGCCCCATTACTTAGTGCAGCTTTTATTCTAAGTAGTAGTGTACTTAGTTCTTCTGAAATTAATGCTTTAAGCGAAGCTGAAAAACTTTCTTATTATGTAACAGAATCTTCTGCTGTTCAAGGACCATTCCTAGTTCTTGCTGCAGTAATATTTATTTTAGCTCTAGCTTTTGGAGCATTCAAGCTTCCTCAGATAATTTCAGATAACGACAATGCAACTGGTGATTATAAAATAGCATTAAAGAAAAAGCACTTAATGTTCGGTGCTCTAGGAATTTTTGTTTATGTAGGTGCAGAAGTTTCAATAGGTAGTTATTTGATTAATTATTTTCTTGATTTAGATATTGAAAAACTTGTTGCAGATAGTTCTTTAATGTCTGGTTTAGCCTCAACTCTTTCTTCTGTATTCTCCGATATTGATTTAGCTAATATGAGTGTATCTCAATTAGCTGGCACATTTGTATTTTTTTACTGGGGTGGAGCTATGGTCGGTAGATTTATAGGTTCCGCAATCCTTCAAAAAATTCCCGCTGGGAATCTTTTAGCATTGTATGGAGTTATAAATGTGTTGCTATTAGTGGTAAGTATGGTAAGTACTGGATACCTCGCAATGTGGTCAATTCTAGCAATTGGTCTATTCAACTCCATTATGTTTCCTACCATTTTTACTTTATCGATTGATAATTTAAAAGAACATACAGCTCAAGGTTCAGGAATACTGTGTACCGCAATTGTTGGGGGTGCTATTATCCCTCCTTTATACGGTAAAATTGCTGATATAGCTGGACTACAATTAGCGCTTATTTTTATCGCATTATGTTATGCATATATAGCTTGGTATGGCAAAGTTGGTTCTAAAATTGGAAACCCAATTTCTGAGTAGAATTCTATTTCTTATTTATTTCATTTAATGCATAGTGATAGGCACCTATTGCTACCGCATTATCTGTTCCTAGTTTAGAAAGTCCAACTGCTGTATACTTTTTTTCATGATAAACGACTTTCCTTTCTGATTTTGGGACCAGAATCTTTTTAGAATCATTTAATACGAATTGTTTACGGTCCCATTCTTTTTCTATATCGTAAACTGATTGGATAAGTCTCCGATGTTTAATTCCATTCAACGCAGTAAAATATCCATTTAGCTCATCCATCATCGATTTTGAAAAAATAGAATACGCTCCACTTACTCCTCCTCCTATAACAACAACTCCATCAAGTAACGTTATAATATTTGCTATGGCATCCCCAAGAGCTTCACCAAAACGTAGAAATGCTTCTAAGGCTGCTTGCTGAACACCCAGTTTATTCCCCTTTGCTATATTAAAAATATCTCTTGGTTCAGGTGATTTAGAAGGATTAATAGAGATTTGCTCAGCATACATCCGCTTAATAGATCGAATACTTAGAGTATCCTCTATACTCGTATAATTGAATTGCTTATTTCTTAATAACCATCCTTCAGCGGCTGCGCTATTATCACCTTCAAGCAATTCTCCATTGATTGTAATCCCTACCCCAAATCCAGTTCCAAGGGTTATTCCAATTAAGTTTTTATATATTTTTGGGTTATTCGCTGTCTCCAAAAGATGATTTAAATATGGAAGAAACCCTGCTTTAGATTCTCCAAGTGTGAATAAATCTCCATCATTATTTATAAATACAGGAACATCAAATGCATCCTCTAATATAGGTCCTAAGGGTACTCCGCCCTTAAAAATAGGTAAGTTAGGAAGGTCTCCAATAATTCCGTTCTTATAATCTGATGGACCAGGAAAAGCAAAACTGATAGCATCTGGTTTTTCTGGGAATGATGATGAAAGTTTTTTAAAACCAGATATTATAGAACCAATACATAAATCAAGATTGGTTAAATCAGCAGGAATTGTAAACTTCTCGCCATAAAGCTCCCCATCCTTTCGAGCAGAAAATACAAAGTTTGTACCTCCTGCATCCAGTGTTAGAACTAATATTGATTTTTTTTTCATTGTTTAGTTATAATGAATGAAGAATAAGTAGCTTAATTTATTGAAGATCATTTAACCTTTAATATACCTAGATGTTTAATCGCCGTATCACAATTATACTTGGATTTTCAATTTTTATCCTGATTGTATTCGATGCCTATCAACAAAAGTATTATGTAGATACTTTTAATTTAAGTACTGTGGGTTTCAATTTCTTCTATCTTTTAAAAAGTCACTCATTGAGATGGTTAGTTTGGCTAATTGGAAGTATTCCATATGTACGTTTTGCTAGAAGTATTTTCTCAAAAAGAATAGAAGATATTTCAAATCGAAGTTTTCTATCACTCTTAATGTCTATTATATTTTCTATTCTCATCATAATTCTTCTTATTAGTATCGCAAGTGCGTTTTTATTTAATGAACAAGCATCATTTACAGTAATTTTAGAGTGGTATAGATTTATATTTTTTCAAAAAGTATTGGGTTTTACTTTAGCTTCTTCACTTTTAGTGTTACTGATTTATAACAGTTCTACAAAAAAAGTAATACATGCACAATGGATCGAAATTAATCAACTAAAAAAGAAAGCTAATCAAGTTCCACCTTCTCAAGAAAACCAAAGTATTAGTATAAAAATTGGAAACAGATTAAAAATTATACCATTAAATGAAATTTATTGGTTTGAATCAGATGACTATTGTGTGAAAATACACACGAAACTAAAATCTTATAGTCTTCGAAAGAGCTTAAAGTCTTTGGAAAAAGAACTATGGGATTTTCGCTTTGTTAGAGTCCATAGAAAAGCACTTCTTAATTTAAGTTTTTTAGATCAAATTGATTTCAATTTTGGAGTAGTTCGACTTTTAGATAACACCGAATTACCTGTATCTAAATCGGGAGCTCGAATGCTAAAAAAAGCTGTTTCTTAGTATTTACTGCAAATTCATACCTACTCTCTGCAAATTTGTGAATAATGGATTTTTTTTATTTATCTAGGAGTAAATCAAAATTAAATTTTACCTATGAAGACTCTGTTACTTTTCTATTTATTCTCAGTACTATCACTCTCTGCTTTTGCTCAATATAATTACACTATATCAGAAGAGAACCCATTTGGAAAACTGAACCCCAATGCACCAAAAGAAGTAGCTGATTATGACCTATTAATTGGAGAGTCTCAATGTACTTCAAT
Source organism: uncultured Balneolaceae bacterium (assembly GCA_963974345.1). Taxonomy (GTDB): domain Bacteria; phylum Bacteroidota; class Rhodothermia; order Balneolales; family Balneolaceae; genus RHLJ01. The sequence continues at coordinate 282,272 of CAXBBW010000001.1, forward strand.
TTCAAGAGCTCCAGACCAAACTTGGAATCCTGAAATAAAAATGTTGTGGAGATTTAAATACATCATGAATGGGATGGCCGTACAAGACGAAACTCTAAAAGAAGATGGCACTCATTCAGGAAGTATTCGACAATTCAATTCGGATAGTTCAGCGTGGTATGTCCATTACTTTTCATCAGGTTCTGCTCCTTCACAGTTACCAGTGTGGAATGGTAGTACGATTAAGGATGGAGAAATAATTCTATATAGAGAACAATCTTCACCAAATGGGTTAGAAGGATTTTATAAAATCAGATTTTTTGATGTCAAAAAAAATTCTTTCAAATGGATTGGTGCTTGGGTTAATAAAGATGAAAGTATTCAATTTCCAACATGGAAAATATCTTGCCAAAAAAATTAGAATTTGATTTATTACCATATGCAATTACGATTAACACTGGTGCTGCATCGTTTTTTGTAAAACTTGTTCTCTCGTTATTAAATTAATGAATCTCAAATGGCACCGTTAAAGAAGAATGGGCCAAAAAGATTGGGTTTTATAATATTATCATTTCTCCGAATCCAAATTTTGAAAGAAAAGGTTAAACTATGCCTTATACTTCTGTAAATAAACATATGTTTATTCTGTTTAATAAAGCAGGCGAAATTGGGTTCCGTTTCTCTAAAGAATCTCAAAACCCTTTCATGGAGAAACATCCTGATTCTTCCCTTTATAAATCTTATGGTTCTATTATGAATGGGTATGTATTGATAACTAAAAGGTTATATGAAGATTTAGATTTGCTAGCTCACTAATTGGAAGAAAGTTATCAGTTTATTCTTTCGCTGGAACCAAAATAAATCACTTATTCTTTTCTTCGATCCACTTACTCATATACCTTGTACTTGCCAAAGTATGATGCATTAGCATAGCACCGGTGAAGTTTTTATGACGATGTAAATTCAAGTTTGATCTTATATTATTGATCTTTTCAATCAAAATTTCGCCTAACTCTTTTTTAGGATAAATCAGATTAATAATTTGAATTCCATTTTCTTGAGAATTTTTCCAAAGTGATGGGTCGTTATATAATTTTATTGATTTATCTACAAAGTCACCGGGATCGTCCACAATCTCTCCTGCCCAATTTAAATTACCATACATGGCTTCAGCTCCAATAGTACTCGTAACAGACGGGGTACCGCATTGCATAGCTTCTATGAGCTTCCCTTTAAGTCCTGCCCCAAATCGTAATGGAGCTAGACATACACGAGCTCTACTCATCACCTCTTTTGCATCCTCTACCCTTCCTTTAATTAAAAAACCTTCTGCTTGATTGTTTAGTTGGAATACTTTTTGAGAAGGATATGCCCCATAAATATTAAGTTCTGCTTGAGGAAGTTCAGCTTTAATTCTAGGCCATATAATTTCTTTTAAATTTAAAACTGCGTCCCAATTTGGCTCATGAAGAAAATTTCCAATTGAAATAAAATTTTTACGTTCTTCAAAAGGAATCCAGCTATCTCTTATAGCTCCATTAATTGGCTCTAGCATAAAAGGGATGTAGTGAAGTAATTCGTCATTGACTCTAAAAACTTGGTCGAGAAGAGTGTATTCATAATTAGAAATGATTAGCGAAAGATCACAACGATAAATACTAGCTATTTCTCTTTTTGCGTGTTCAGTAAATAAATCAGACTCTATGAAACCTCTTTTTTCCTTAAATGCTTGATGCCTAGCTATCCTTAAACAATGAATATCTTCAGTGTCTAAAATCCGAACTGCTTCTGGGCATTGTTCAGCAACTCTCCAACCAAATTGTTCTTCAGTCATAAATCTATCAAAAATAACCATATCTGGATTAAGGTTACTAGCAAAAGCATCGAAAGAGGAATCATTGATACGAATTCCAACTGCATCTATTTTCTTTTTCGAAAGATCTTCGGAGAATTCACGGTTTCCGGCAGCAGATGCATATGTTATTTCCCAACCATGATTTAGAAATAAATCAATCAACTGCATCATTCTACTTCCTGCAGCTGATGAATTCGGTTCTGGCCAGACCTTTCCTATTATTAGTAGTGATTTACCATTCATTCTAATTTCAGAATACTTTCTAACATCAATGAAAAAGCACCCATTAAGGCAGCTTCTTCACCAAAAGTAGATTGCAAAATTGGTACTTCACTATTCAAAATTGGTAAAGTAAGTGATGATACTTTTTCTCTAATTCTATCTACAAAATATTCTTTGTTACTACTTAGTCCACCCGACAATAGAATAGCTTCGGGATTAAAAAGCTTAATTAATGTATCAATGCTAACACCAATATATTCAGTAGTATTATTTAATATTTCAATGGATAATTTATCTCCTTGAATTGCCGCTTCTAGTATTTTTTTTGAGTTAATAGAATCTAGTTTCTTAGCTAGTACACTTGGTTCTCCTCCAGCAATTCTATCTTTTATAATCTCTACTATTCCATACCCTGATGCTAAGGCTTCTAGAGTTCCTTTTATTCCTTCTCTACCTTTTATAGAATTTTTATGATCTACAACAATGTGACCTATTTCACCCGAATATCCACCAGAACCATAAAATAGTTCCCCATCAATAATAATTCCCGAACCTATTCCATAATCTAGATTGATGCTGATAAAACTATCATACTTTTTACCTGCTCCAAAAAATAATTCACCCTGAGCAATCAAATTAGCCACATTACGAACAGAAATTTTTAAATCAGTATATTTTGAAAGTGCCTTTCCAACATCTACATTTTTCCAGTTTAGTACAGGTGAATAATCAACTACTTTAGAGTTTTTATTCATAATTCCGCATACAGCTATCCCAATACCAAAAATTCGCTCTTTTTTTGAACTTGCTCTATCTAATAATTTTTTAATAAGTTCCCCAACCTGTTCCATTATACCATCAAAACCAATTTTAATGTCAGTTGGCATATGAATCTCGTAAATAAACTCTCCATCTAAATTAGAAAAAGCAGCCCTTATAAAAGAACCTCCAATATCAATCCCAATCACGTAATTATTCTTCGAATCGAATCTTATTATTTGAGGAGGCCTCCCTCCACTAGACTCACCTGAGTCTTCTTGTTTGATTAATTTTTTCTCAAATAACTCTTCGACTATTCTTGTAACAGTGGGTGCACTTAAACCAGTTTTAGAGATGATATCTCCTCTAAAAATATCACCATTATTCCTTATAAGTTGAAGTACTCGAATTCTATTCTGTAGAGGGGTATTTCTATTGCTTTCTATTAAGGAAACTTTTTTCATTTATTTAATTTCTTCATTTAACTAAACTATGATAATCAACTAAATTAATTGAATTATTAAGCTAATCACAGAAATAATAATACCATTTTTTCATTGAAGTTTATTAAAATTTAAAAAGACCATTTTAAACCTAATATGATAATATTGTGTATCTATTTCTAAAAAAGAATATTTACACTCCAATACTTCCATTAGCTTTAGCCTACCTCTTCGAGCGAATGTAATTATTGATGCTGAAAATATTTCTTATAGAACTTATTTTTATCGACTTAAAACAAGCGATATACCCCAAACAAAAGAATGCTTCTTATAAAATAAGAGAAGCTTTAAAAATCATCCTACATCAGTATTCTGAAGATAAAATTACAATACGATATATTGTAAAAGTCATTGGGTTTATAGATTTTAAAAGAAGAAATTTCTAAAAATAGATAGCAGCGTTTAGACTACTTTTCAAACCTTTTTAATCTAAGAAAGTCGATTGGAAAATTAGTTTTGCCTTCAAGTGCTAGGTCTGAAAGTATCTCACCAATTACTGGTACAAATTTGAACCCATGCCCACTAAATCCGGTAGCTATTATTACTTGATTATTAGTTTCAGGTGCAAAATCAATAATAAAATGCCCGTCCTTGGTATTTGTATACATACATGTAGTTGTAGAGACTATTTCTCCAAGAGATTTTGGTATATATTTTTTAAGAAAATCTTGAATTTTATTTTGTTCATCCCCAGTATTGAATGAATGTAACTCTCTTGGTTCAATACATTCATTGGGAAAATGGTGGGCAACTTTCATCCAATTTAGTCCTTTGAACTCCTTTTGATTTAATATTGGAAATCCATACATAACCCCTGGTAAATCATTGTCGGCTAATACCCAACATGGAAATTTCCCAATCTCAAATTCTGATATATTTTCAGGTTTAATCCAAGTAATTACTTGCCTTGTAACACAGAGTAGATCCTTTATTGGTGGTAGCAATTTTTGGGTGTATGCACCAGACGCGATAATTAGTTTTTTTGCTTTATATAACCCTTTATCTGTACTAACATTAACGATGCCATTTTTGAGCCCCCAGTTAAGTACTTCTTCACCAGTTTTTAGTATTGCTCCATTCTTTTTCGCTTCATCTACATATGTTGAAATAGTTTCTTCAGTTAACACAAACCCTGCATTTTGCTCCAATAAACCTTCAAAATTAGTAGGGATATTAAATATAGAATAATCTCTTTTTATGGTCTTAAAATCATTCGCATGGATTGGCTGCTCTAACGGAATTTTATATTGTTGAGATGATTTTTTTATCCCTCTCATTACCTCATGGTCAGGTCTTCCTAAATATAAAAGACCTGTTTTATGAAAGAGATGTTTCCCAGTTTCTTTTTGAATCAAGTCCCAACCTTTATATGAACTTTCAAGTAGTGGAACGTAGTCTGAATGTTCGAAATAAGATTTTCGAATTATTCTTGTTTGACCTGAATGTGAGCCCTTATTATGAACAACCTCAAATTGTTCAAGACCTAATACCTTAGCTCCTTGCTTTGATAGATTATACAAAGCAGCTGAGCCCATCGATCCAATACCAATAATTATTATATCATACATATATAATAAACCTAGTTTTTGATGATTTATTAGATTTGTTTACTTAAAAAATAATTAAATGCTATTCAACTATTGTAGGGGGAGCATAACTAAGGTTATGCTCTAAAGAATAAACAACTTCCTTTTCTAAAGAACCATTATTCGAAAAAATAAATAGTTTGGTGGTTTGATTTGGTATTGAACTTTTATAATTAACAGGAATTGTTGTTCCCAGTTCTATATTCAATTCAGTTTCGAAAGAAGTATTTCTATTAACAATATTGAAGTCAAAGTCTTTTTTTGGATGCTGATTCATTACTAAAATCATAACCCCTGAATCATCAGAAGTGGCTATAATCTTCACATATTCTTGATTAACTACCGATGTTAGAAAATTCTTTTTAGAATATTCACTTAGTAATTGCATGTGGTAATAGGTTGAACGTGGATAAAACTCAACAGGCATTCCAATATATCCGAAATCAGTTCGAACCACATCTACTTCACTTATACACCATGGGTTCATCATGAATGCACCATACTTCATTCCAAAACCAAAAATCTCAGCCATAAATTGACCGCCTAAAAATGATGGATTACCAAACCCCGAAATTTCCCTATCGGGATTAGCATAAGTTACATTAAACTCAGTTAGACCCCATATTAAAGCATCTTCATTGTTTCGGTTATGCTTTTTATTTGCAGTCTGCATTAACTCTTTGAGATGTTCTATTTGCTTTAGAATTTTATTCGGCCCAAAGAAAACTACATCATCTCTTTCAAACTCTGCTCCCATTGGATAGTTATGAAAATTGATTCCATCTATTAGCCATGCACCATTTTCTTTTAACCCAGTAATATCCTTCTCGCCACCAACGAATGCATCATAAGCCTCTTCTCGAAGTGATGCTTCATCAAAAATAAAGATTTTAATATGAGGATTTACTGATTTCATAGCTCTGGCAATTCGCACTACAAATTTATGTACTTGCTCAACGGTATGTCGTTCGTGAAGTAAAGGTTCATTCCCAATTGACCAGAATGTAACTTTTCGAGAATTATCTTTTGAATAATATTCAACCAATTCTTTAGCCTGAAGATCGGTAAATGTACTAGACACCTGTAATATAGGCTCAGCACCAATTGCTTTAATGGAATCAATCATATTATTAAGACGAGCACGATCTGGAAAATTATTTTGATACCCGTTCCCACCAATTCTAATAGTTTTCACTCCACTTGCTTCAACTTTATCCCAAAGTTTATGGATGTGCCCAACTCTTCCTTCGTCTCCATTCTCTAACCAATAGTTTTGCCCCATTAAATATGGACTAATCTCTTGAGCTTGAATACTACTTAGAAAAAATAGAACCGCTAAAATGGAAAATTGCTTCTTAAATTTCGATATCATATCCATGCTATTAATTAGTTAAAAATAAATGTTACTGAAATAGATTGACTAATTATTCTTCTAGCATTGTAGAAACAATATTATAGATGAAATCATAACCAGATTGTGTATTTCCAGAAACTAGACCAAACCAACCTCTATCATCCCAAACAGAAGTAGACATTTTCTCATCACGTGCAACACGCACAATCGTTTTATAATAACCTCTTACAAGTGCCGTATTTCTTTGACTTTGGTTCCCATTTCGACCAACTCCATACTCACCATAATTAATAGGTACTCCTAGAGTTCTTCCATGAGCAGCCACACTACGCAACCGATTTTCAATTTCTTCTGTACCTGGAAAATTGGAGTTATCTCCCGTTTGACCGCAGAAAGACCATGGATCATACGTGTGAACTTGAATGGATATATATGCATCCTCTCCATCTCCAGGAAGAGCGTCTTTGTTCGGATAGACATCATCAATTTGACCTTGGTTACCTTGCCCATTTGTTGCAATCATAACTACTCTTTTGATGTTATTTCCACCTGTGGCTCGGATTGCGTCAACTCCTACTTCCATTATATTGCGAGTTAGCGCGATACCCACAGGGTTGGTAGGGCTTACTGTACCACCCCAAGTACCAAATGCACCTTCAGGTTCATTTAGAAGTTCAAAAATTAAATGATAATCATAGTCTTTGAAATAAGTCGCAATATCCCTCCAAAGAGTTGCAAATTTATCATCGAATTCATCACTACCATTGTAATTTTCTTTGAATTCTCGTTCATGATGCGCGTTTAGTACAACATAAAGATCTCTATCAAGAGCAAAATCGATTACTTTCTTAAGCTCAAGAAATCTAGGATGTTCAAAATTTACTTCCCCTTCCTCATTAGCTAAGGAATTACCACCAAAACCTTCGAACCAAGTAGTAGGTATTCGTATATGCTTCATACCTGCTCGCTCATAAAGTACCACAATAGGAGCTATATTTTCAAAAGTAGTTGAATTAGCCCCATTATCGAAAGTATTACCAAGATTGAATCCTGCCCCCATTTCCTCAATAATTTGAGCCGCTGATGGTACGTTACTTTCATCATCAGTTGACTCAGAACCTGTAGAACTATCTTTACAGGAAATGAAAATTACTAGAACTAATATCCAACTTAACTTATTTTTTGGTTTCAACTTAATTTTTGAAACATTTTTATAAAATCGGTTCATAATAATGTTAATTCTTTATGCTGTTGTAATATTCTTGTAAAACAAAGAATGCTTTTTTCTTTACACCCTGTTCTGAGATAAGACCTTTACGATTAAAGTCGGCCTGAATTGTTCGAAGATGTCTTCTATGAGATCTGAAATCCATTAATATCCATGGAGATGAACCAGCAAGAAAATCGATATTTTTAAGCATGGCGATGTTATTTTCATAAACAGCCGCTTGATATTCCTCAGTCCAACGCTCATTGGGTTCTCCATGCATACCTTGTAAAGCACCGCCACCATATTCACTCATAATAACAGGTTTATTGTATGCAGAACCCCATTTTATATCTTTACACGATTCTGGAGTTCCAGAGTACCAACCACAATAACTGTTAATACCAATCACATCTACATACTCACCTAATGGGTCTTCGATATAACTTTCACCCACTCTTCTGCTTTGTGTATCAAGAGCGGCTGTAATAAGACGAGAATCATCAAGTTCACGAGCTTTTTCTGACAACTTCTTTAAGAAAGAAATTCGAGCTTCACCTTCTGGAGTTTCGTTAGCAATAGACCAAAGAACAACTGCTGCTCTATTTTTATCGCGCTCTATCATTTCTTCCAACTGATTTTCCGCATTTGCATACGTACCTGGATTATCAAACAAAACAGTCCAATAAACAGGGATTTCTGACCAAACCAAAAGTCCCATTTTTTCCGCTTCTCGAACCATTTCTTCGTTGTGCGGATAATGTGCTAACCGTACAAAATTTGCCCCAAGCTCTTTAGTCCATTGTAATAGAATTCTGGCTTCCTCAACAGAAGTAACTCGACCAGTTTTAAATGGAGCTTCTTCATGAATACTAATTCCTTTCATGAAAATCTCTTTGCCATTTAAAAGAATTTTTGATCCATCTGTTTTTATGGTTCTAAAACCAATTTGATCCTTAACCTCATTTCCGTCTATACTAACTAAAACTTCATACAGTTTTGGGTTATCTGGCGACCAGTATTTTGGAGAAGCTTTAAATGAAAATTCAACGTATCCATCACTTAATTCATATTCTTTTGATATTTTTAGCTCAGGAATCTGAACTTTAACCTTCTGTCCTGCAGAAGCATTTTTAACTTTTGCCCAACCTTTAATTACTTTTGAGTCGTTAGGATTTAGCTGAATTTTATAATCATATACATGGGTTTCAGGAGTATTTACTATATAAACTGAACGTGTAATTCCGCCATAATTCCACCAATCTGTATTAATAGTAGGTATAGCTTCTCTTAACCGTTTGTTGTCTACTTTTACAACTAAGAAGTTATCCTTCTCTTTTAGCTTCCCAGTTACATCAAATTGAAATGAAGTATATCCTCCAATATGCTCTCCTAATCTTTTACCATTTAAGTATACAATTGCTTGATAGTTAATTGCACCGAAATACAAATATGACTTTTCGCCCTCCCTCACTTCATAATCAAAACTTCTTTTATACCAAACTGTACCTTCATAGAAATACAATTTATCCATTTGTGTATTCCAATCACCAGGAACCATAATTTGATAATCTGTATCAAAATCATATTCGATTAAATCTGATGGCGACTCCATTTTCTGGTTCATAAAATAACCGTTGTCTTTTGGTTCCCATCTATGATTATAATATCCGTTTTCTAGAGGATCGATAATAATGTTCCATAAACCATCTAATGTAACTTTATCACAAGATTGGATGTTTTGAAGAGGTTTATCAAAGATTGTTTGATCAGCGATTACATTTGTTGATATAAATAAAATTGAAAATAGAATTAGAATCTTCTTTTTAAGCATTGGATAAAGGTTAGTATACATGCGTGTGAAATTAGTTTTTCTCTAAATTGGGAGAATATTTATAGTTCAATTTTAATATAAAAACGCTTTCCTAGCGTTTTGATTACTTTTATAAAGTAATGAAATTAAGAACCAATTCAATAGATAATTCAATTTAAATCACATGATTAATTTTTGAAATCAATCTTAATTTTTCCCTAAAAAAATATCGTAAAAGGTGATTTTAATTTAATTACCCAAATGAACTCTAATGATATCGGAAAAGCTCATATCATCAAGTAAATCTCGACTCGCAAGGTCTTCAATTAAAGACTCAGGAACACCGTTAGTGAATAGCCCAATTACACCTGCATAATTAATTTGATCTAAATAGTCTACATTTTTAAGTGTCTCTAAATAACTTACAGGAATTCCATTTGCGTATAAACCAACAATACCAGCATAGTTTATATCATCTAAATAATCGAGTTGATCTAAGGTTTCGAGATAATCCGTAGTTACCCCATTAGCATAAAGACCAATAATTCCTGAGTAGTTTACTTCATCTAAATAATCTAATTCATCAAGCTTATCCAGATAATCGGTGGGTACTCCATTTGCGTAAAGACCAATAATTCCTGAGTAATTTAGTTCAGTTAAATAGTCCAGTTCTTCTAATTTCTCTAAATAATCTATAGTAACACCACTAGAATAAAGACCAATTATTCCAGAATAATTTATTTCGCTAAGATAATCTAGTTCTTCAAGTTTTTGAAGGTAACTCAAAGGAACACCTGTGTTATAAAGTATTTGAATTTGGCTATTTGATGGAGATTCTGAAAAATCTAACGCTTTTACTCCATCCAGATATTCGACAAATGAATTAGAACCTGAGCTTACTGAAACGCCCCCTCTTTGTGATTCTACTACTGCTATTTGGTCGCCTCTTATGTTATCTTCATTCGAACTAAATGTGCTAGAAAACCACATAAAGGCTATAATTGCAAAAACACCGATTACAATTGTATCTCTCTTTCTAGTACTTTTTGGTTTTACCTGATAATATGCACCTGATTCCGTTTCTTTAGTGTCATCACTAGCTTGAGCTTGCTCATCGATATAAGAATCCAAATTAAAATCTGGATCATTATTATCTAAATCGTTGGATATGCCTTTTCTTTTTTCACCTTTTCGCGTACTCATATTGCCCTAAAATATTATTAAAAACCTAATATCTACACGAATGAATGTGCTATTGGTTACAGATGGCATGTAATTCATGATTTACTCTTTTAAGAGTTTTGAAATATCAATTCGAGGTTACAAGTTGTTCTGATAGTAATCATTTAATTTAGAGATAGCCAAGACCTTAAAGTTTTAGTAAAAAAATTGATTTATAATATTAATCGTTTTACGTTCATCGGAAAAAATTAATGCTATTTACTTCATTTTAATACAAAAGAATGAAAACATTTACTCTTCTTCTCTTCTCACTCGGATTATATTCAACAACTCTAGCTCAAATAAATGCTATTACTGATACAGGTGATGAAGTTATACTTTATAACGATGGAACTTGGTCGTATTTAAATGAAGGAGATTCTTCAGGATATGATATCCCAGTGAACCCAACACTGTTTACTAAAAGTGAAAGCTCTACTTTTTTACTTAAAAGTAGCCGGATAAATCTAGGTTTTTGGTTAGACCCAAAAGTTTGGTCTTTTAAAAAAGGAACTGAAAATGCCGACTCAGAATACGAACTTCAGTTAAAAGGTGATGATTTATATGGAATGATAATAACTGAGAAGGTAGAAATACCACTTGAAACACTTAGAGAAGTTGCCATTGAAAATGCTAGAGCGGCAGCACCAGATATAAGAGTAGTTAAAGAAGAATATAGAACAGTTAATGGCATAAACATCCTATTATTACAACTAAACGGTACAATTCAAGGAATTAAGTTTTCCTACTATGGGTATTACTATTCAAATTCTAATGGAACAGTCCAATTCCTTACCTATACTTCTCAAAACCTACTCACAGAGTTTCTAGACACTTGCGAACAACTACTGAATGGACTTGTTGAACTAGAAGAAAACTGATTAAAAATAATACACCCTATTCCTGCTCTCTCGTACTGCTTTTTATTGCTTTGATGGATTTACTTACAAACATAACCTTGTCGTTGACTGCAACCGCAACAATTTAAAATGTCATTTTCTACAACTCAAAACTACCAAGGAATCTGCATAACGTTCAAGAAACCCGTTATCTGTTCGTAATACATCTCCAAAACTCGTTATAAATTAACTACAGAAACTTGGAAATGGCTATTATTTCATATTTCCTAATTGGATTATTCCTAATTCAACTAAGCTTCCTCCAACTCTAGATTTTCTTTCACAACCCGCTCCTGTACATCAAAAGGAACTGGCGCATAGTGAGAGAATTCCCTAGCGTAGGTTGCACTTCCTTGAGTCATAGATTTTAACTTGGTTGAGTAGTGATCAAGTTCTTCAAGGGGAACATGTGCTTTTATTTTTTGTAATGCTCCTTCTGCTTCCATCCCTTGAATTTGACCTCGTCGTGTGCCCAAATCGCTCATTACATCACCCATAAAATTGGAAGGTACTGTAACAGTAATTTCATATACTGGTTCCATTAACTTGGGATTAGCTTTCATAAATCCATCTCGAAAAGCCATTCTCGCAGCCGTTTTAAAAGCTGCTTCATTAGAATCAACTGAATGCATAGAGCCATCAAAAACGGAAACCCGAATATCTCTTGAACGACAGCCACTCATTGGTCCTGCTTCCATTTTTTCCATAATACCTTTTACAATTGCTGGCATAAAACGGTTGTCAATTACGCCACCAACAATACAGTTTTGGAATACCATTTTTCCACCCCAACTAAGTTCATGCTCCTCAACATTTCGGACTTTAAAATCAGCCGGATCAGACATTCCTTCTTCATAAGGTTCAATCAGCATATGAACCTCGGCATATTGTCCAGCTCCACCCGATTGTTTTCTGTGCTTGTATTGAGTTTTCACAGATGTTGTTATTGTTTCTCGATACGGAATACGAGGGGTTTTAAATTCAATATTCAATTTGAATCGGTTCTTAAGAATGTGTTCAATAGTGTTTAGATGTTCTTCACCCTGAGCATGTATCAAAATTTGTTTCAACTCTTGGCTGTGTTCGATAACTACAGAAGGATCTTCTCTGTGAATTTGATGTAGAGCATTCCCAAGTTTATCCTCATCTCCATCGACAGTAAGTTTAACAGCAGTTCGTATGGTAGTAGATGGAAAGTGAATTGGATCTAGTTTTACGAAATGTCCTTTTTCATGAAGCGTATCATTGACTTCGCTATCCTTCAGTTTCACTACCGCTCCGACATCACCCGTCTTAATTTCCGCAACTTCTACGCGATCATGTCCTTCAGTAAGATATAGATTTCCGAGCCGAACGGAGTTTCCATTACTTTCATTCACCAGATCAATTCCAGCTCGAACCGATCCTCCATATACTTTAAAATAAATTAAATCTCCTACATGTGACTCTGAGTGTGTTTTAAACAAAAACATGACGGGTTTACCATCAGGGTTTATAATAAACTCGTCACCTGCTTCCGTTTTTGGAGGATTTACTTCTAGAGGATTTGGAGCAACATCATCAATAAATCCCATAATTCTTCCCGTTCCCATATTCCTAGCAGCGCATACACAAAAGAGCGGATGTATATTTCCTTTAACTAAAGATAAATGAAGCCCTTTCTGCATTTGTTCTTCATCTAATTCTCCATGTTCAAAATAGATGTCCATAAGGGTTTCGTCATTCTCTGCTATTACTTCTACCAATTCTTGATGCAATTGAGTAGCTCGTTCTTTTTGAGAATCTGGGATGGGCAATTTGTCAGGTTTTCCTCCTTCAGAAGGAAATTCGTACATCGTCATTCTTAGAACATCAATAATAGCATGGAAATCGCCACCTTCACTAAACGGATATTGTACTACTGTAACCTCTCTTCCAAAATGATTTTTTGCGTCTTCAACAGTTTTCCAGAAATCTGACCGTTCATTATCAAGTTTGTTTACTACAAACATGGATGGAACATTATACTTCTGAGTGTATTTCCAAAGTGCATCGGTCGCTACTTCTACTCCATTTTCAGCATTTAACGTAAATATAGCAGTATCTGCTACCCTGAGTGCACCAACAACTTCCCCAATATAATCTGATGTGCCGGGAGTATCGATCAAGTTTATTTTATGACCTCTCCAATCTAAATTCATAAACGATGCAAATATCGACTTCCCTTTCGCTTTCTCTAGTTCATGGTAATCTGAAACGGTGTTTTTTTCGTCTATGCTTCCTCTTCGGTTTATGGCTCCGGATTCAAACAACATAGTTTCGGCAAGTGTTGTTTTACCAGAGCCAGAATGGCCCAACAAAACAACATTTCGGATACGGGTAGGATTATATACTTTCATGGTGATCTCCGTTTTATTGCTATTTATAATTGAGTACTAGAAATACTCCAAAGCTACTTTCTCCAGCGTCGACACCCTGAATTTAATTCGGGGCCTGTGGAGCGTTGAATCACTAAATTTCCTGCAATTAGATCAACACGCTACAGATGCTGAATCAAGTTCAGCATGACAACTATTTTAGTTATACCCGCTTAAAGCCCGATTCATTTCTTTATTCTCAGTATTTCAATAAGCGCCACCAACATTAGCGCTTTGATTTGTCAAGGAACATGCAGAACATTCGTGAAAAGAATGTGAAGAACTAATTTAAACGACTACAGGTAAGAATCAAGATGAAAAAAATTCTGCTTATACAAACAGGCGGTACCATTGCAATGAGTGCAAAAGGGGAAGGTGTTGAGCTGAATCCTGAGACATGGTCAGATACTTTAATTGCACGAGTACCTGAACTTCAGGAATTAGCTGAAATTGAAACTCACCCTCTCTTTTTTGAAGACAGCTCTGATTTGAATGCGAGTCACTGGGAAAAACTAGCTCGTTGCATTTATTCGAATTATGAAAACTATGATGGATTCGTGGTTATTCATGGTACCGATACCATGGCATACACTGCTTCTGCCCTTTCTTTTGCTTTGATAAATTTGGCTAAGCCCATAATTCTTACTGGAAGTCAGGTTCCCTTAAGTAGTATTCGAAGTGATGCTAGAAGGAATCTTATTAATTCGGTTGAAATGGCTACAACTAATCTTAAGGAAGTTGCCATCTGTTTTAACGATCATGTGTACCGTGGAAATAGATCAACGAAACTAAGCATTGGTGATTTTGATGCATTTGGCTCCCCTAATTTTCCAATACTCGCAGAAATAGGACTAAATATCGAGTTGAATATAGAATCAAAAAAACTAGGCTCTCCTTTTGATGTACAACCAAAATTCGAGAATTCTTTGTTAGTGCTCACAGTTTTTCCATCGCTAAATACTGATTTTTTGATGAAGCTTGACCTCTCAAAACTGAAAGCAATTATAGTACGTTCTTTTGGAAGCGGTAACTTTCCAATGAAGGGCGAGTTTAATCTTCTTCCTTTTTTAGAAAAGTGCTCAGAGAATAATGTAATCGTAATATTTATCTCGCAAGCTGACTATGATTCTGTGAATCTTTCTAAATATCCCGCGGGAAGAATCGCTTTAAAAGCAGGAGCAATTTCAGGTTCAGATATGACCTTAGAAGCTGCCCTTACAAAAATGATGTGGCTACTTGGTAATTATGAAGACAAAGAGATAATCAAAAAGTTGTTTCAGAAAAATCTAGCTGGGGAGTTGACTGAATAGTTGATAAAGAAATATGAAAATAGGAATGTGTTATTTCCATATTTCCATATTCTTATCTATACTCAGTAAAAATAAAACGATTACTGAAGTTTGATTAAACAATCCGTTAGTATATTGGCACTTTCAATAGCCCTAATATCTTGTGCTCCTCCTAAAGTATACACTATCCTCAATGCTTCATCAGAATTTGAAATAGATTCAATTACAATCTATACAGATATTAACGATCAGCTTTCGAATGTTCGAATGGATATACTCGTTGAGTTGAAATCTCAATTTTTTTTTAATGGGATCAAAAGTACATTAGTTAATTTCGATTCGAGCTCGTCATTAGATCAATTTTCCTCAGGATATGAGTTATTAATTTCTGAAGAAGCAGAAAATCGAATACCTCTCTTTCTCGATTTTGGATTTAAATCTGGATGGGCATGGCCTGGGAGTATCCTTGGAAGATCATTTAAGTTCAGAGCGAATTTAATGTATGAAGGATATTCGATATGGGTTGGTGATGTGTATTCATCTTATGATCGTGTATTAGCTGAAAAAATAATTGGCGAAGGAATTTCAAGACGCTTTCTTAAAGGGATGGAAAAGCAAGAACTTCTTCCTGAGCGTTTCTCGTTAGTAAAATATACACTGAAATATGACTATGAAGATGAACTTTACTCTGATAAAAGATAGGAATTGCCATGTATTTTATTTTTGATTTAGAAACCATTCCCGATATCGACTTTGTACGTCATGTACTCAATGACCAAGAATCGGATGAAGAAGTATTACTTGAAAAAGCGAGTGAAGAACTAGCTCGTAATAAATCGGGGTTTCTACCTCCTATGTATCATCGAGTAGTTTCTTGGGTTGGGCTTTGGATTGAGAACACCGGTCAGCCCAGACAAAAAATTGCATGGAATGGCAAAGACGAAAAAGTGGGATTAACTCAAATTTTTGATGCCATTGGAACTTATAAAGACTTCGGACTTATTCATCACAATGGTAAGGGCTTCGATATTCCAGTACTTACTTATCGAGCTATGAAGCACGGACTCCAGATGCCAGTGCGTATGAGCGATTACGACATCCGTTATCGTTATAGCAAACACAACATTGATCTCGTTGATGAATTCAGCAACTACGGCGCCAGCTCCTGGCCAAAACTAAAACATCTGGGTCAGTTAATCGGAATTCCCTTCAAACAAACCGGAGAAGGAAATCAAGTCTATGAAATGTTCAAAAGAGAAGAACTCGATTTAATTGAGCATTACTGCTACGAAGATGTAATGGCTACCTACATAGTTTGGCTTTATATGCAATTCACAACAGGTCATATTCCAGACGATCAATTCTCTAATCTAAAAGACCGAGCATTAGGCAAATTAAAAGAGATTCAAAATTCTAATAACTAATTTTATTTAGTTATTTATATTAAATAAATATCAGAAAAGCCCTTCCACAACTAGTTCACCTAATTAATTTAGTTATTTATATTATTAGCCTAATGTTTTTTTGTTTCTCTTTGATTATACTCTTAGCAATTTAATTGGAATAAACCATAGTTGGAGCACTCACTCATGAAACGAATCACAGCAACCCTCTTGCTGTCTGTATTCGGAGCAATATCTTTATATGCTCAGGAAGCAGAAGCAACCATCAATTCAGGCGACACGGCCTGGCTTTTAATCGCAACAGCCTTGGTAATGCTCATGACCCCCGCTGGTCTTGCATTATTTTATGGTGGACTTACACAAAACAAGCATGTACTGAATACCATAGGTATGAGTTATATGGCGTTTTGTACAGGAACCATTGCATGGATAGTAATTGGCTATTCCTTAGCTTTTGGAGAAGGAAATGCATTCATAGGGGATTTTAGTAATATCTTCCTTAAAGGAATTGGAGTAAATGATGTAAGCGGAAGTATACCTACTCTTTTGTTTGTTGCTTTTCAAGGAACATTTGCCGCTATTGCAGTCGCAATCGTAAGCGGGTCAATTATTGAACGAGTTCGATTTTCAACTTGGGGAATTTTCAGTGTTCTTTGGGTTATAGCTGTTTATGCACCTATTGCACATTGGGTTTGGGGCGGTGGATTTTTAAGTGAATCAGGAGAAATGGATTTTGCTGGTGGAACTGTAATTCACATTAATGCAGGAGTCGCTGGACTTGTTCTCTCTTACCTAGTAGGAAAAAGAATGGAACATAGTTTAGAAGAAGTTCGAAAACCTTCCTCTATCAAGTTCATGATTCTTGGATCTGCTCTACTTTGGTTTGGTTGGTTTGGTTTTAATGGTGGAAGTCAGCTTGCTGCAGATGGAATTGCAGCTAATGCGCTTTTAGTCACTAATGTTGCAGCATGTGCGGGAGCTTTAATTTGGCTTACAATCGAATGGTTTATAGTTAAAAAACCAACCTTAATTGGGATGGCATCTGGGGCAGTATCAGGGTTAGTAGGAATTACTCCAGCATCAGGTTTCGTGGATGTTTCTGGAGCATTAGCCATTGGTATAATTTCAGGACTCGTTGGATATTGGGGAGTTGTACACCTCAAATCAATGATAAAACATGATGATACTTTGGATGCTTTTGGTATTCATGGCTTGGTAGGAATTGCTGGTGCTTTATTAACAGGTATTTTTGCAAACCCAGCTGTTAACGGCGGAGCTGGACTTCTTTATGGTAACCCGATGCAGCTTTTGGTACAAGCAAAAGCAGTACTTATCACGATTGCTTATTCTGCAGTTGGCACCTTCCTTGTTTGGAAACTCGCCTCGTTAATTACTCGTGGCGATCGAATTGATGAAGAACTTGAGTTAGAAGGTATGGATATAGGTTATCATGGGGAGCATCACATGGTAATGGAGGAAAATCAGATTGTTTCTTAATCTGATTTCTTTTTCGAACTATAAAAACCTTCTTGAACATTAGGAAGGTTTTTTTATTCAAACTCAAAAATCTAACCCGAATCCTACTTTAAGACTTATTCTTTTTTTTGGTGCTCCACTAGGTGGATCAGAATCCCAAGAATAGGTGTTAGTAATATTCAGGTTTATACTTTCAGTAATGGAAACTACTAGTCGTGATTCATTATGCATTCTGTAATCTTCCCACTGATTATAAATAGGCTGAAAGTAGGTTGTAGTATAAAAATTAGCTGTTTCAGAAAGATTTAATACTACATTTAAATACTGACTAAATCTGAAATTCTGATGAGTTGTTGAAGTCACATCTAGTAATTCTTCAAACTCATACATTGGTATTATCCCGAAGTTCATTTTAATAGATGCATCCTGAACCAAGGCAAACCTTGCACCCATTCCTGTAAGAAATCGGTATTTTAAAAGTGAAATTTTATCATCCTGAATTTGCATAAATGCTTCCGCTGTTATCTTTTCTCTAAGAGGTCGGTTATAGCGAAGATGTAGAAATGCAGCATCCTGGAAATCAGTATTTGACGAACGTGATATTTGGTAATCACCAATCAATAAAAGTAAGTATTTCTCTGATTGATATTGCAAGTTTCCGAGCGCAGAGTAGGTATAAATAACCTTGTCGTTATCTAGGTAACTACCAGACATTTTAACAGCGCCTGATAATCCGATTTCCTCAGTTTTCATTCGCTGCCGTTCAATATCAACAACTTGACCAAGTAGAATATTAGATGCAAAAAGTACAAGGATTGGGAAACAGAAAAATAATCTTCTAATCACGAAAAGTATGTATTGAAATTTGTGGAAACCTAAAAATATGAAAGTCTAACCATCTCTAAACTCTTTTAGTTTCCATCAGAAAGTGCTTAGGTATAACTTCTAGTGATGGAATTAATCAAGGACACGAATTAGAAGGTAATGATATTTATTCTATTAGATGAGCATCACTTACTAATTGCAGAAAATAAAATTGTTTCCTGGTTTTACTTCATACACTTAATAATAGTAGTATTAAACCCCTATTCTGTTTTCACAGAATAGGTTTTTTGATTATTGTGACTTTCAAACAATCCTATCTGGATCACTGAAATCAGGTATCTCACCTCGATAGCCAAATACTCCTTTAATCAATTTTACAGACCATTCACTTTGGTTTTTGATATACCATTGATCCGCCGCTCTTCTTGCGCCAAGCGCCCAAGTTGGATAAGGATGAATTGTATCAGCAATTCCTCGCATACTCACTCCATTTTTCATTGCCAAAGCATATTCTGAGATATACTCCCCTGCATGTGAACCAACTGCGGTTACTCCATAGATTTTCCCAGTAAGTTTATTAGCAAAAATTTTAATCAAACCAGTAGCTTCGTTTTCCGTTAAGGCTCTATCTATTTTTGAGTATGGAAATCGATAGACTTCAAAGCTGGTTCCATCAGCCTTTAGTTGCCTCTCTGTTTGCCCTACATGAGCTAGTTCGGGTTCTGTAAAGGTAACCCAAGGCACATTCTTTTTATCAATTTTCATGGGAAATTTAAGTAAAGCACTTGTAGTAGCAACTTTGGCTGTATGTTCACTCATATGGGTAAATTGATATCTTCCATTCACATCACCAATTGCATAAATATGGCTTTTGTTAGTTTGACAAGAATCATTCACTGTTATTCCTTCCTTTTCAGTCCGAATGCCAGCATTTTCTAGTTTTAAAGATTCTACATTGGGTTTTCTTCCTGTCGCAATTAGAATATCTGTTCCAGAAATAATTTTCTCTTTTCCACCTTGTATTACATGAACTTCAACTCTATTCCTAGCTTTCGATATATTTTTGATTGAAGCGCTTAATTCATAGTTAACCCCTTGTGCTTTTAACTCAGACATCAGAATCTCTACTAACTCTTCGTCATCATTTTGCATGATTCTCTCAGCCATATCAATTACGGTAACTTTGGATCCTAAATTGGTAAACGCTTGACTCATTTCCGTCCCGATGGGTCCTCCGCCTATAATCAATAACTCTTCAGGTAACTTATCAACTTCAAATACTGACTCATTCGTATGATATTCTATTAAGTCAAGTCCTTCAATTGGTGGAACAAACGCTCTTGCCCCGCTAGCTATAAAAAAATACCGAGATGAGACGGTTCGAACATTTCCGTCTTCTAATTTAATATCTATAGTATGAGCATCTCTAAAGGAAGCCTCTCCAAATACGACCTCAATATTTTGGTTTTCATATATTTCTGGATCATCTGCCTCATCATAAATCTTTTCGCGGATTCTATGAACGTGTTCAACTACTTTTTTATAATTGATTGTAAGCTCGGTGTCAATTAGTCCAAACTTGCTTGCCTCCCTAATATTCTGTGCTACTTTTCCAGCCTTAAGTAATACTTTACTTGGTACGCATCCTGTCCAAGTGCAATCGCCCCCAAGTCGGTGACGTTCAATCATCATTGTTTTAGCACCCACATTTGCAGAAATACCAGAGGCTGTTAATCCAGCGGCTCCTCCTCCAATTACAATACTATCGAATTCAAATTTTGACATAAAAAGCTTCGGGTTAATAATAATACTCAAAAGATAACCTACTGAATCTTACTACCAAACTCCGAAGCTTAACGTTTCTATAACTTATACTAATTCTGATTTTTTAGATCTTTTGTTACTTTTGATTACTGCTTGAGCTATTGCCAGGTGAGCAATTGGAACTCTGTATGGCGAGCATGAAACGTAATTCATTCCGAGTTCATAACAGAATTCAATACTTCTTGGGTCACCACCATGCTCACCACATATCCCAATTTTTAGATTAGGATTTTCAGCTCTACCTAACTCTGTTCCCATATGAACAAGCTGACCTACTCCACTTATATCTAAAGTTTGGAAAGGATCTTCTTTTAGAATTCCTTGTTCCAAATACTGAGGAATAAATTTTGAAGCATCATCTCTACTATATCCTAAGGTCATTTGGGTTAAGTCATTGGTACCGAATGAGAAGAACTCTGCTTCTTTTGCGATACTATTAGCAACTAAAGCGGCTCTTGGTACTTCAATCATAGTCCCGATTTTAAACTCAATACGATCTCCATATTGACTAAATACCTCTTCAGCAACTTTCTTAATAATTGCTTTTTGATTCAGAAATTCGCGAACTGTTCCAACTAATGGCACCATAATTTCCGGTTTAGCAACTATACCATCTTTCTTCAATTCAAGAGCGGCTTCTATAATTGCTTGTGTTTGCATTTCGGTAATTTCAGGATGTGTAATCCCTAATCTACAACCACGATGTCCAAGCATTGGGTTGAATTCTTTTAAAGCATCAATTTTTCTTTTTAGCTTGTCTTTTCGAATTCCGAGTTGTTCTGCTACTGTTTTGATTTCTTCTTTTGTTTGAGGGAGGAATTCATGAAGCGGAGGATCTAGCAAACGAACCGTAACGGGCAATCCATCCATAGCTTTAAAGATACCTTTAAAATCTTCTTTTTGGTATGGAAGAAGTTTAAGGATTGAATTACGACGTTCTTCTTCCGTTTCTGCAACTATCATTCTACGAACAGCAGTTACTCGATCATCTTTAAAGAACATATGCTCAGTACGTGCAAGGCCAATGCCTTTAGCTCCTAAATTCAAAGCGAGCGCAGCATCTTCTGGAGTTTCTGCGTTTGCACGAACTTCCATGCTTTCAAATTTGGATACCCAGCGCATAAAGGTTTCATATTCCTGGCTAAGTACAGGCGGAAACATTTCTCGTTGACCTTTTATAACCAAACCACGAGTTCCATCAATTGAAACCCAATCGCCTTCATGCACAGTTGTAGTTCCATTGGTAAAGGTTTTAGCTTTGTAATTTATTACTATATCGCTACAGCCTGCCACACAAGGTTTTCCCCAACCGCGAGCAACTACGGCGGCATGACTTGTCATTCCCCCTCTGGACGTTAAAATTCCTTCAGCTGAACCCATTCCGCCAACATCTTCGGGACTTGTTTCTATTCGAACAAGAATTACCATTTCTCCATTTTCTACTGCCTTTTCTGCTTCTTTTGAGCTAAATACCACTTTACCAACAGCTGCTCCAGGTGATGCAGGTAACCCAGAACCAATTATCTCTTTTTCGAGTACATCTACTGTTGAAAACTGAGGATGTAATAATTGCTCAATATGTTCGGGTTCTACCAAGTTACTAATTGCCTCTTCTTTAGACATTACACCTTGATTTACTAAATCGACCGCTATTTTCACAGCAGCAAAACCAGTTCGTTTCCCGTTTCTGGTTTGAAGAATAAACAGTTTACCCTCTTGAATGGTAAACTCAATATCTTGCATATTTTTGTAATGCGATTCGAGTTTATTTGTATAGCTTAAAAGCTCTTCATAAACATCTGGCATTTGTTTGCGCATTTGATTGATTGGCTTTGGTGTTCTAATCCCAGCCACTACGTCTTCACCTTGAGCATTTATCAAATATTCGCCATATAATTCATCTAGCCCTGAGGAAGGGTTACGTGTAAAACATACCCCAGTAGCACTTTTTTCGCTCATATTTCCAAACACCATAGCTTGCACATTAACCCCAGTACCAACTAAGCCTGAAATATGACTTATTTCTCGATATTTGATTGCTCTGCTACTATTCCATGATTTAAAAACTGCATTAACAGCAAATTTAAGTTGTTCTACAGGATTTTCGGGGAACATATGTCCAGTATGTTTTCTATAAATAGCTTTATACCGATCTACCAATTCTTTTAAATGATCAGTACTTAAATTGACATCCTCTTTTACATTAGCTTCTTGCTTTAGGTGTTCGATTGCATTTTCAAAATATTCATGACTCACACCCATCACTACATCAGCAAACATATCTATAAAACGGCGATAGCTGTCGTAAACAAAGCGCTCATTTCCTGTTTTCTTAATTAAGGCTTCAACAACTTTGTCATTAATCCCTAAATTGAGAATCGTGTCCATCATACCTGGCATTGATACTGCAGCTCCAGAACGCACTGAAACTAGTAGTGGATTTTCAGCATCTCCAAACTTTGCTTCCATTTCAGATTCTATATGAGCAATCCCAGTTCTTATTTGATCCTCAAGTCCATTTGGCCATTTTAATCCATTATCTATTGTAAACTTACAAGCTTCGGTTGAAATGGTAAATCCAGGAGGAACAGGAATTCCAATATTACACATTTCAGCAAGGTTAGCACCTTTACCACCTATTAATTCCCGCAGGTTGCGGTTACCATCAGTTATTGTTCCAAATCGATATACAAATTTTGAATCAGCCATAATTAACCTCTATATAAGTTTTGAGGGCTCTTAAATTTTCTGACTAGATGTATCTAAGAGTCATTAAGATTTTTAACATGACTCAATTTGTCGTTCCAATATGAAGAATCTATGTAGAAGCGGTTTTCTAATCTGAAACGGGTTCTTCCAACTTTGCTTTCAGTTTTTTAGCTACTGAAATTGAACCATAAACTACCATAAAGGCAATAATGGCATATACCCACCAAGCTACATTTCTACCGTAAATAGCGATATATAATGCTGGGAGAATGAAAAAAAACATGGTGCTTATTACTGGAAGTGCTACCGGTTTCCGTTTTTTGTGATTTTGAACCGCCCACACCATCGAGCCCATGTATGGAGGAATTGTTCCAAAATAAAGAATTGCAAAAAGTATTGGATTTACATTATGCTCAACACCCATTTCAGTTATTTTAACCCACAAATCCTGTATAAATTCCATCAAACTTACTCTTCTTCTACGGCTTTAATTTTTCCTTTGATTTTTTTGTAGGTAGATATTCCACTACCAACTATCAAGACTATAATAAAAAGATACACCCAAAAAGGGACATTCCTCCCCGCTATTATTAAGTACAAATACGCTGATACAAAAAAGAATCCAGAGCTAAGTGCAGGTAAAATTATCGACTTATTTTTTCGGTAATTACGAACTAACCATCCAATTGAAAGTGTGAAAAAGGGAATTGCTCCTACGTAAATACTACCAAAAATAATCGGGTTCACTCCATAATTTCTTCCCAATCCAAGAAACCATTCTTTTACTACTTCAAAAAATTCAGCCATATGTAATACTATTTAAAACGCATTTACTTTCTTCCAATAATTACGAACATTATAAACAAATAAATAAGTTCTATTTATCACGGATTTATCAAATTCATCAACTTGAAAAAACGATTCAAATATCAATTTTACCTAATTGCAGTTCTTGCAATCACTGGTCTTATTGGCTCAATCACTCACTATCATAGTGAAGGACTTGAATGCCTTGATCATGCAGAAGAACAGCACTATGTTCAGAATGATAATTACTGTCCAATTTGCACACTTGTAGTTTCTGGAGATTTTGATATTCAAATAAGTACAGAAGTGATTCTTTTAAGTGATGAGCATTTCTTTTTTTATGATGAATTTTTCCCTTCTACCTCCCACTTTTACTTAAACTTTGGAAGAGCCCCTCCCTTCATAGCATAATTCCCCAATCAGGCTTTTCAGTCTTTTATTTCACTCAATTTTAATATCTAATTCATAATGCTATGAAGAATTTTTCATTTTTATATATAACTAGAACTATATCCATATTTTTACTAACCACACTTGTCTTTATCTCCTGCGATAACTCTACGAGTCATGATGATGACCATGAACAAGAGCCTGTTGGTTTGCGTGTAAAGCAATTCGACAATAATGTAACAGGGACAATAGTAGCCGAAGTACAAAATGGTAATGTCACAGGTTCCTTTTCAGTTTACAATGATTCTACAAGTCAATTTATTACTGTTTTTATTGATGAGGATGGTGAGGAATTTGTTCCAGACATAGATGAACATACAGTTGACTTTACTATATCAGAAGGTCAAAATCAGGCATCTATTTTAGTTCCATTTTCAGAAGTAGCACCATATACTTTTTCAATTCAAGGAAACAATGAAGGTGACGCTACGATAGTGTTTACTTTGAATCATCAGGGTTCAGCTGAGTTTATTAGCCCAGGTATATCAATCCAAGTTTTAGCTATGTAACGTGAGTAACTATTTGAAAATTATTTTTATAAACATTCTCTTTTCTGTTCTAATTTCATTTTTGGCAGTAGCGCAGAATTCTTCATTTTCCATCTCTGGTACTATTAATGAAACAGGTTCCTCAGAACCTGTTTCATTTTCTTATATCCATTTGGAGGAGTTGAATAGAACAGCTGTTTCTAATATTGATGGGGAATTTGAACTAGAGAATATTCCAACTGGAACTTATACGTTAACAACTCATCGCATTGGCTACCGTACTCAATCTCGAAAGGTAGAACTTATTGATAGCGATCTAAAATTAATCATATACTTAAATGCTTCTATTTTAAGCTCTGAAGCAATCGAAGTAGTGGGAGATTCTGATGAACTTTCGGGATCAGGACTAGAACATGCTTCAAAGAAAGTATTCGGCTCAGAATTAAGAAGAAACCTAGGCTCTACCCTTTCAGAAACATTGACCAATCTTCCGGGATTTGATCAGCGTTCAAACGGAGCTGCTCCAGGTAGACCTGTTATCCGTGGACTTGGAGGCGAACGAGTTATGATTCTCCAAGATGGAATTAATTCTGGGGATGTCTCTTCCCAATCATCTGATCATGCGGTTACTATTGATCCTGTCTCAGCGTCAGAAATTGAAGTGGCAAGAGGTCCCGCTGCTTTAGCATATGGCTCTAATGCAATTGGTGGAGTAATTAATGTCGTAAAAAATCAAGTTCGAACCACACTTCCATCTCAACCTACTGGGACATTTTCACTGAATGCACAAACTGTTAATACGGGAATTTCCAGTGCACTTAATGTTTCTTTTCCAGTTCTAAATTTTGCGGTACAGGCAGATTTAAATGGTCGATATGCTCTTGATACTCAAACGCCATTGGGTAAAATCCAGAATTCATTTTTCGAAACTACAAACGATGCACTTGGTATAAGTTGGATTCAGCCTTGGGGCTACGCAGGTTTATCGAGTAGTATTTATTTTAGTAATTATGGGATTCCACCCGACCCCAACGGCCACGAAAATGGAGTAGATATTGAGCTTCGGAAATATCAATATGATGCTAGATCTGAAATTTTAGTAAATGGAGAGTTTATCAAAGTTTTGGAAATGGATGCTTCATACAAAACCTATAATCATAAAGAAATCGAGGGTTCAACAGCTTCAGGAAGACAAGTAATTGGCACCGAATTCAATTTAAATACTTCGAATTTTGATACCAGAGCTCAACATAACACACTCGGTTTTATTAATAGTGGTACTTTTGGAGTTTCAGCTGAGTTTGAAGACTATGATGTTGTAGGGGCAGGAACTCCTCCTTCTAGTAGTTTAAAGATAGGAGCATATGCTATCGAAGAATCTGACTTTGGAGCACTTCATTTAGAAGGTGGGTTACGATTTGATATCGTTTCGAATTCAACTTCAGCGAATGATCTATTCTATTCTATCGGCGCACGTAATGGAGCTATTGACTCTACCTATTATAAAAATAGAGATTTTACTGCTTTATCAGGTTCTGCCTCAGCTATCTATGATTTAGGAAATGGGTTTTCTTTAGGAACTACGATACTTCGTTCTTTCAGAGCTCCATCTTTAGAAGAACTGTATTCTGAAGGACCTCATTTAGCATCTTATTCTTTTGAGATTGGAAATCCTGATTTAGCTCCTGAACGGGCTTGGGCTAAAGAACTATTCTTTGGCTATCAATCCACTAAAGTAAATACGAGTGCTGCTGTCTTCCATAATGGTTTTGATAATTACATTTATGCTAAAAATACTGGGCGGGCTAATGTTCAAAGGTTTGATTTACAGGATTATCAATTTGTAGGAACAAAAGCTGAACTATACGGCTTTGAATTATCTGCTGAATTTCAACTTACTCAACAGCTTGTAGTAGATGCTTCTACTAGTTTTACTCTTGGTAGGCAAGATACTGTGGGAATTAACGGAAATACGGGTACTCAAGCCCTACCTCAGGTTCCCCCTTTCAAAATAACAGGATCAATCAAGTATGTTAATAATGATTTTGAAGTAGGCTCCCGAATAAGATCAGCATCAAAACAGGATCGCACAGGAGAATTTGAAACTGAAACCGACGGATATTCCTTGGTAGACTTATTTTCTCAATATCGATTCAATACAGGTAAACTTCTTCATACCATTTCGTTAAATTTAAACAACCTTTTGGATGAGACTTACTTTAATCACCTTTCAAGAATTAAAGATTTAAGACCAGAACCTGGAAGAAATATTAGCTTATTATATCGGGTATATTTTTAAAAAAAAACCCAGGAATTCACCCCGGGTTTTTTAGCTTTAGGTTTTTAGCTTAAGGAGTGACTAGTTGACTAACTTCTGTAGGTTTTATACAGACGTCCTCTTATGCTAGGCTTAAGAGGACAAAACATCACAAGTGTTACATTTTTTTTGAATAAAATATTTTTTCTTCATTATTAACTATACAATACTGCTTTAAGAAATCTGAATTATGGTAAAAAAACCTGTTTATATATTGTTAATTACCCTTTTATTTTCAAGTTGTGCAGAGTTAAAAAAGTTGTCCAACGTTCAAAAACCTACGGTTTCGGTAAATGACTTTCGAGTTACCGAACTCACTTTGCAAAACATTGAACTTACCTTTGATTTAGAGGTTGCTAACCCGAATCCTATTTCTGTTTCTCTTGCTTCTTATGATTTTGATTTACTAATTGAAGAGAATTCATTTGTAAAAGGAACACAATCGTTAACAACTAACATAGATGCTAATGCATCTAGTATAATTTCTATTCCCGTTCGGTTTACATTTAAAGAGCTCTATCAAACCTTTAAAGCTATAAATGCTGAGAAAGAAGGCTACTATAAATTCCTCGGAAATATTGGAATTAACGTACCTGTATTAGGACTCCTTGAAATACCCATCGAAAAGGACGGAGCGTTTCCTATTGTTAAGGCCCCAACTATTTCTGTTTCTAAATTTTCGGTTAAAAATATATCGTTCACAAAAGCGGATGTAGAATTAGAACTTAATGTTGGAAATCCAAATAGCTTCGGAATGATTATGAATCAACTAGATTATAATATAAATCTAAATGGTTTTGATACTATAGAAGGTCAAACTTCAAGTTCTCTTACTGTTGAAGAAAATGAGACAAAGTCTTTAACAATTCCGGCTTCCTTTAACTTTCTTGAGCTTGGATCCGCTGCTTACAGTGCAATTGTTGGTGGAAAACCTTTCGAATATACATTATCTGGATCAGCTGATGTGGGAGCAACATTACCCTTTTTTAAAACCTCATCTTTTAATTTTGATAAATCGGGTTCTGTTGATATCCTCAAGTAACATCTAATTTAAAAAACATTGACCTACCAGAGCTATTTAGAAACCCCAATCGGTTATATCAGAATTCTTTCTAATGGAGACGGCATTACGGAAATAAAATTCCAAGACACCGATGGTCCTGAAGACCCTGATATTCATACAGAATCAGCCAGAACACAACTTCGAGAATATTTTGAAGGCTCAAGAAATCAATTTAATTTAGTTCTTCAGCAAGATGGAACTGAATTCGAAAATACGGTCTGGAATGAATTAACCACCATTCCCTATGGTTCTACTACAACTTATGGAAGCATCGCAAAAAAACTAGGAGATACTAACTATTCTCAAGCCGTAGGAAATGCAAATGGTAAAAACCCAATAGCAGTTGTAATTCCCTGCCACAGGGTACTAGGAGCAAATAATAATCTAGTTGGATATGCCGGTGGTCTAGATCGTAAAGAATGGTTATTAAAACATGAAGGTTCATTACTTTTATAACTATTTACTGCTCGTTAGCTTCCCATTTTATACCTTCAATAAGTCACAATAATCAATTATGAAAAAGCTACTACTTTTATTGCTCTCAGTTGGGTTCTCTACACTAACTTTCGCCCAAATGACCGATACTCCTCCTCGCGCTGAAGGTGAAGGTCCTTTCGATCGATTAATCATTCGTGGGGTAAATTTAATTGATGGAACTGGATCTCCGGCTACTGGTCCAGTCGATATCGTCGTTGAGGGAAATAGAATTGCGAGTATTCGAACTGTTGGATATCCAGGACTTCCAATTAATGATCGTAGAAGACCTGAAGCTGGAACAAATGACAAAGTAATTGACGCTACGGGTATGTATTTACTACCCGGCTTTTTTGATATGCATGCACATACAGGCGGCGGTGCTCAAGGTACTACTCCAGAATATGTATACAAACTTTGGTTAGCCCATGGAATTACTTCTATTCGTGAACCAGGATCATTCAACGGAACCGATTGGACACTTAGACACCGCGAATTAAGTGCAAAGAATGAAATTACAGCTCCTCGTATATCTGCATGGATTGGATTTGGTTCAGGTTCTGAGAAAGAAATAACAACAGCCGATCAAGCAAGGAAATGGGTGCAGATGATTCATAAAAAAGGCGCGAATGGGATCAAATTTTTTGGTGCCTCACCAGAAGTTTATGCCGCAGCTATTGATGAAGCTAATAAACTTGGTCTTGGAACTATGACGCATCACGCACAAACACGAGTAGTTTATAATAATGCTCTTGTATCTGCACGATTAGGACTTACAAGTATGACTCATTGGTATGGATTACCTGAAGCTCTTTTCGAAGATAAAGTGATTCAAGATTATCCACTCGATTATAACTATAACAATGAGCAACATCGTTTTGAGGAAGCTGGTAAACTTTGGAAACAAGCAGCAGCACCGGGTTCAGTAAAATGGAATTCCGTTATGGATGAAATGCTAGCACTTGATTTCACTCTTAATCCAACTATGACTATTTACGAAGCTAGTCGCGATTTGATGGCTCAACGTAGAGCAGAATGGCATGAGAAATATACACTCCCTTCCCTTTGGGAGTTTTATAAACCTAGCAGAATATCTCACGGCTCTTATTGGCTAGATTGGGGAACTGAACAGGAAATTGAATGGAAAGAGAATTTTAGAATATGGATGCAATTCGTCAATGAATTTAAAAATAAAGGAGGTCGCGTAACCCTTGGCTCTGATGCAGGATATATCTATAAACTTTATGGCTTTGGATATATTCAGGAAATGGAAATGATGCGCGAAGCTGGTTTTCATCCATTAGAGATTTTCCAATCTGCATCTTTAAAGGGAGCAGAAGTTCTTGGTGTTGATAAGGAGCTTGGAACTATTGAAGTAGGAAAACTTGCTGATATGGTAATTGTAGATGCAAACCCAATGGCAAACTTGAAAGTTCTTTACGGTACAGGTGCAATTTTAGTTGATGAAGAAAATAATGTTCAACGACATGGCGGAGTCGTCTATACCTTAAAAGATGGAATTGTATTTGATGCTAAACAATTATTGAAAGACGTTGAAGAAATGGTGAAAAAAGCCAAACAAGAATCGAACTTCACTATTACTCAACCTGGACTAGATTACTAACTAATAACTTAACCTAAATACTATGAAAACAAGATTTCTAACATTTGTGCTATCTACCGTTTTTCTTTTAACTGCAAATCATACTTTTGCCCAGGATGGAGTCGGACTTGGAGGCGAACTAGCTTCTCCAACCGGACTGTCTTATAAAGTACCCATAAATGCTAGTTCTGCAATTACAGGTGCATGGGGAGTATTCTTAACTGATGGATTTACAAGCTCTACTTTTGAAGTAAACTATTTAATGTATCGTGAAAATGAGAACTTCAATATTGGATCTGGAAATTTAAGCCCGTATATAGGTGGTGGATTGTCTTTTGTTTTTAGGAAAAATGCGGATGCGCAAGTTGCCCTTAGGGTCCCTTTTGGAATTGAGTATAAAATAGACAATGCTCCAATCGAAATTTACATGGACATTGGTCCTTATCTTGTAGTAACAGATCCATTATCCTATAGTTTTGATAGTTCTCTAGGCTTTAGATATCGCTTTAAATAACATCTTAAAATAACTTTAATGAGTTGGCACTCACGCCGAGATACACGTAAAATTCACCGTTGGGGATCCATTATTATTGCGATCCCCTTTCTTATAGTTTTGGTTTCAGGACTATTTCTACAGCTCAAGAAAGATGTGAATTGGATACAACCAGAATCTGTTGAAGGAATCTCTACTATTCCTTCTATTTCTTTTGATGATATCCTTGAAGTTTCTAAATCTATTCCCGAAGCGGAAATTTCTTCTTGGGAGGATATTGATAGATTGGATGTCCGTCCTGAAAAAGGAATGGTAAAAGTACGTGCTTTAAATCATTGGGAAATTCAAATAGATACCGAGACAGGTGAAATTCTTCAATCCACCTACCGCCGATCAGATATTATCGAGATGTTGCATGATGGCTCTTGGTTCCACGATTCCGCTAAACTCTGGATATTTCTACCGACTGGAATCATCGTAACTGTCTTGTGGGTTACCGGAATCTACATGTTCTTTATTCCCTATTTGAATAAGAGAAGAAACCGAATTCGAAATGAGAAATTATAAAGTGTAAGGACTATTCTTTCGAAATAGATGAGAACCACTTCTAAAGAACTTGGAAAACATTCTTTTTTTAGGTTTATTTTCATTTAACCAACCCTTAAATGCGAACTATCTGGGGTTAAGTTCTGCATTCTATTTATTTACCCAAATAAGTATTGGGAAAAAAAATTAACTGAAGCACAATAAAACTATGCATTATCGATTAAAAATTATTTTTGCAATTAATACGCTATTAATTGGGATACTCTTTTTATTCTCTGTGGATTCCAAAGCTCAATCAGTATCTGTTGGACAAGGAAGTTATACTACAATTCTGCAAGATGGTAATAATGTGCCTTCATCGGCTGCTGGTCAGCCAGTCACACCTAAAGTTTCATCAGAATTTAATCAATTGATTCAAACCAATGATTATTGGAGTAACCTGATTTACCCTTTCACTGGAAGTATTCATTTAAATCAAACTCATATACATCCACTTACATTGGAATCAACACAAAGTGGTTTCAAACTTGGTTATTTAAATACTAATACCACCTTCACTAATTCTTATGCTTATACAGCAAAGAATAAAATTGAAATTAGTATATCAGGTGTAACATCAACCAGAACTTCTACGCATTCATATGGAGATTGGACATTTTCTGCAAAAATGGAATTTGAAAATGCATCACTCATTGCTACAACAGGGCATGGATTACCATATACTTTTTTTGATGTTATGGGTGGTGATATCGAGATTACTTCAAGTTCAAGTTTTTCGGTTTGGCATAATGTTAATGAAGTAATAGGTCTTACCATTGATGGAGTCCATTATGCTTTATTTGCACCAACTGGTTCAACTTGGTCTGGAACTCAAACACTAACCTCATCTTTAAATGGTAAAGGTTTCCTTTCAGTGGCGGTGTTACCAGATTCTTCTCCTGAAACACTAGAATTTTATAGAAAACATGCTTACGCACAAGTAAAGAATAGCACCGTGTCTTGGGATTATAATGAATCGAGTGCAGATTTAACTAGTACATTCACTTATAAAACTATATTGAGAGATTCTGCTGTCGGCAATATTGATGAGACGTTAACCGCCCTTTACAGGCATCAATGGACAAATACAGCTGATGTACTTACGAATTATACCTACGTTTCTCCTCGTGGTGAAATGAAAGTATTTGAAGGAAATTCGTTTTCCACGACTTCAAGATTTTCAGGAATCCTCCCATCACTACCCGATGAAGGTAATTACGATAGAATCCAATTACTTGAGTTTGTACAGCAGGTAGCAAGCGAAGATTTACCTATTGATAACACCTATGATAATGGTAAACAAATGGGTCGATTTGTAGAAGTAGTTCATATTGCTGATCAATTGGGTGCTATAAATGAACGCGATTATTTATTAACTGAATTAAAGTTACGTCTCGAATCTTGGTTCACAGCTGGTGGTGAACAGGAATATTACTATAACGATACATGGAATACCTTAATCGGATACCCAGATAGTTTTGGATCATCTAGAGAAATAAATGATCATCACTTTCATGCTGCCTACGCTATAAAAGCTGCTGCAACTATTGCTCAATATGATAGTTCATGGGCTTCTCAGGAAAATTGGGGAGGAATGGTAAATTTAATCATCCAAGATGCTAATAATTGGAATCGTGAAGATGAGTTATTCCCCTTCCTAAGAAACTTTGATGCGTATGCTGGTCATGCATGGGCTTCTGGTCATGGTGATCATAGTTTTGGTAATACTCGACCTGGTAATAATCAGGAATCAAGTTCAGAATCTATAAATTTTGCATCAGCTACACTTCTCTGGGGTGAAATGACTGGCCAACAAGATATTCGAGATTTGGGAATATTTTTATATACTAATGAGACTGAAGCCATTGACCAGTATTGGTTCGATATTGATAATGAAGTATTCCCAGAAGATTTTACAAAAAAAGCACTTGGAAGAGTTTGGGGAAATGGAGGCGATCACAATACTTGGTTTAGCTCTGAACCTGAATTTGTTCATGGAATAAATTTCCTACCGATTAATGCAGGATCGTTTTATCTAGGTAAAAACCCTGAATACATCATTGAAAATTATAATGAACTTGTAGCTGAAAGAGTCGGACTCCCTATACACTGGAAAGATGTTTTTTGGCAATATTTATCAATGTCGGATGCTGATCAAGCACTATCCTATTATAATTCAGACCAGAATTACGATCCATTTGATGGTGAAACAAAAGCTCACACACATCATTGGTTATATAACATGAAAGAAATGGGACATTACAATACAGAGGTAACCGCTGATGTTCCAACCTATGCTGTATTTGTTAGTCAAACTGACGATACCACCTATGTAGCTTTTAATGCTGATCCAATTGAAAAAATGATTACTTTTTCTGATGGATTTACTATGAACGTACCCGCTAGAAGTCTTAACTCTTATAGTACTGTTCCATCAGAAACCATGGTATCTGCTCCTTCTCCTACTAAAGATTCAGAAAACGTTATATCCATTTTTAGTGATACCTACGCAAGTGCAACAGATGTAACTTTTAATGTAGATGAAGGTCAATCGACTATTACAACTTTAGAAGTTATTAACGGTAATAATACTCTCAAATACGATAGCTTAGATTTTCAATCTACTATTTTTGAAATCCTTCAAAATGTATCTACAAGATCAACATTCCATGTAGATTATTGGACAGAAAACTCAACTGAATTAGCTGTTTATCTCATAAGTGAAGACCAATCTGAAGAGAAATTTGATTTCACGGTTACCACAAACGCTTGGCAAAGTATAGAAATCCCACTCATAGCATTTTCAGAAGTAGATTTATTTACTATTTCAAAAATTAAATTTGTTGGGAACGGAACAGTATATATTGATAATCTTTACTTTTCAGGTGATACCCCAGTGCCTACTGGCCCATCGCTTGTTGCACCAACTCCCGATATAGATCCAGATAATGTAATCTCAATATTTAGTGATACTTATACTAATATTTTAGGAACGGATTTTAACCCTAACTGGGAGCAATCTACTATTACATCAATAGTATCAATTGCTGATAATAGTATGCTTAAATATGAAAACCTTAATTATCAAGGAACACATTTTGGTGATACGCTAGATGTTAATGATATGGGTTGGTTTCACCTCGATTATTGGACTGAAAATGCTACTCAGCTAGAAGTATATTTAATTAGTCCCGGACCACTTGAAACTCCATTTGAGATTACTATTAAAAATAATGACTGGCAACGTATAGATATTCCTCTTTCAGAGTTTTCCGAGGTTGTAAATCTATCTGAAGTCTATCAAATTAAAATAGTTGGTAACGGCACCGTATATTTCGACAATTTCTATTTCGGTAAAAATGCTGAATTAACTGTTGCACCCACACCAATTCATGATCAAGATAAAGTAGTTTCTTTATTTAGTGATGCTTATACAAATAATAATACTGTTGATACTTGGTCGGCACCTTGGGATCAAGCTACTCATGAGGATATTGTTATTAATGGTAATAATTTAAAGTTTTATTCAGACCTCAATTTTGCAGGTATTGAATTTATTGCTAAACAAATTGACGCTACTGATCTTACTCACTTTAGATTTGATTTAATGACTCAACTGCCAACGGATGACCC
Source organism: uncultured Balneolaceae bacterium (assembly GCA_963974345.1). Taxonomy (GTDB): domain Bacteria; phylum Bacteroidota; class Rhodothermia; order Balneolales; family Balneolaceae; genus RHLJ01. The sequence goes on from CAXBBW010000001.1 coordinate 317,505, forward strand.
CGTTAAATTTACTGTTAGACTTGTTGATTTCGGAGCAAATGGAAGTTGGAGTGGCGGTGATGATGTAGAAGATGACTTAATCTTTGATAGAGCGTCTACTCCTTCACTAGTAAGCAATCAATGGATTAGTTTTGACTTACCGATTGATGATTTTGTGGATTTGAGTACAAGAAAAAACCTTTCACAACTTCTATTTCTAACTTCTGGTGGTCTAAGTGAAGTTTATATCGATAATATTTACTTCTACGGTGATAAAGTGCTTAATAGTAATGAGTCAGACAATGACGAAATACCTACTAAAGTTGAACTTCTTCAAAACTATCCTAACCCGTTTAACCCATCAACAAATATTGAGTTTGGTATTCCAGAAGCTTCCCATGTTTCATTAACCATATTCAATGCTTTAGGGCAAAAAGTAGCAACATTAGCTAATTCTCGGTTCATGCCAGGATCACATTCAATTACCTGGGATGCTTCAAGAGCTCCATCAGGCGTTTACTTTTATCGCCTAGTTACCGGTAATAATATTTCAACAAAGAAAATGTTGCTGATAAAATAATATCAATAAAAAAAGTCGGTCAACTGTTATTTGATGGGCTTTTTTTATAAAGTGGATTTATACTTAAAACCCCGGTACCAACATCACCGCGTTTTGAAGCAATCTGGCTGGTCCAATCCAAAACATTCGGTATTGGGTGTTATCGGTTAAGAAAACAACTTTCCCTTGGCCCATTTCATGAACGGCTGCAAAAGCCATTCCTTCGGCATTTTTCTTGTTTTCATTAGAGGCATAACCCGAAGCCAATACATCTTCTTTTACATAATAGCCTACCGTACTGAATGCTGTATTTGGCTTCAATGCATTGGTGTTAAATTTGAGCGAATACAGCTTATCTTTCATTCCGAAAGCAAGTGGATGCGTATTATCGATCAAGCCTTTAAAAGCAGATCCTGGAATTCTCTTAAGTCCTGATGAGTCTTCTTGGTTCGCATATTTTGTGTAAGCGGCTGGATCGATATCCATTTCTTTATCTTTATCCTCTTCTACCTTAAATAGCTCTGCAAGTGTTATACCAGATTCATCTTTTGTTAACCATGAAGCGCTTCCTTCTGTTGCAACTAACGTCCCTCCATTTCTAATCCAGGTTTTAAGGTCTTCTCTGTTGCTTTCATTAAAAACACGGTTTAATCCAAAACCATTTGGCAGAATAATTACATCGTATTCGTTCCAACGAAGATTACCCGCTCTATCAGATCTTATTCTAGAAATACCGAACTCGGTAAATTGGTCAAATAAAAACCAAATCTGACCAGCAGTATATGAACTAAATCCTGAGTCAATCATTAGACCCACTTTTGGTTCTTTAACAGGACGGTTACTTACATTTCCAAGATCGTTTCCGGTATCCATTCTTCCAGTATCGAAACCTTTTATCTCAACGTCGGCATATTCAGCTATGCTTTTCATGTCTTTATGAATTGATGCTTCTTTATCTTTATTCCTACCTAATAAAACAACTAAACTACCAGCTGAATAACTTTCTCCATCCTTAGAAAACATAGTTTCTGCTGAACGAATTTTATATCCATGTTTCCAAAGCTGAGCTAATGCTTTTGGTGCATTTCGTTGCTCCCAATCTACCACATATGCATAGGTTGCATTTCCATCTTCTACCCCTTCTGAGTATGCTAACTCATTTGAAAGTTTAGTAGTACCAACTCCAATGTTAGAAGTTGTCCATGCAGCATCTAAATTATAAGCTAATGGGACTGACCAAGTACTCATGTCATACATAACTGAATCTTTGATTTCGAGTTGCCTTCTCATCAAGGTATTGATGAACAAATGCGCCGGTTGATCGGTTTTGATTATGAAATCTCCTTTCGAGAATTTTCTAGACGATGAACTGCCATCCCAATAACTCATTGCATTTCGGATCGTAAAATCTTCTGATGCTTGCTCAACTTCTACACCGTGTTTCATCATTACATTCAAAATATCGTACGTATAATCTTTGGTGTTATTTGGAAGAACATATGCTTTAGTATTCCCTTTTTGAGTTCCCTGAGCTCTCGCAGCTTGGAAGTATTCTATCAAATCTTCCCGGTTTTCTACAGAAGTTTTAACGATTGAAATTCCGTTTTTGTAGTGATCAAACACTCGCTGTCTTAAGGTAAGCACATATCCGTCTTCAGTTTCTACTGCCCGACCACCCATACTATGACCGCCTTGCTCTGCTAGCATTCCTATCCCGCCCATAATACTTGGGTATGATGAGCCATATCCTGGGTAGAAGAAATCGAAACGATCTCGGGTTTGAAAATTTACTTGAGCCTTATCGAACTCAGCGATAGCTCCTCTCCCAAATACATCCGCCCAGTTTTCATAATCTTCAGGTAATTCGTGATTCCGTGGAGTAGTACCAGGCATTGTAAAATAATTATTGTTAAAACCTTGCTCATGAAAATCGATATGTACTTGTGGCATCCATCTTTGATAGACATTAATCCGTCCTCTTGATTCTGGGTGTACTAACCAAACCCAGTCTCGGTTCAAATCGAACCAATAGTGATTCGTTCTTCCACCCGGCCAAATTTCGTCATGTTCAAGATCTTCATAATTCGTGTTTAAGACATTAGCCTGACTACTTTTGTACCAATACACATATCTATCTCTTCCATCTGGATTTATCATTGGGTCAATAATAACAACCGAATTCTCTAACATATTTTCAGTACCTGAATCCGTTCCTGCAACTAAGCGGTAAGCTGTTTGCATTGCTGCCTCACTACTCGAAGGTTCATTACCATGCACATTGTAACTCATCCAAACCACTATGGGTTCTTCCCCTACTCTTACTGATCCAGGATCGTTTGCAATCTTTAAGTTATTCTCTTTAATGCTTTCAATATTTGCCTGATTCGTTTCAGAAGTTATAATTGCATAATTAACAGACCTATTTTCATATGTTCGTGCATATTCTTGAAAAGTGATTTTATCAGATAGCTCTGCCAATCGCTCGAAATAAGCCATTATTTGATGATGAAAAGTGTACTCATCGCCCAATTCATAACCCAAAAACTCAGCAGGTGATGGAATAGATAAATCATAAGGGATATCAGAATCGAATCGAAAACGATCTATGGCTTCCTGAGTTTGAGCAGAAGCCGAAATAGAAATGAATATTGATACAAAAATTAGTGAAATTTTTTTCATAGCATAATTGGTTTTGAATTACAGTTAGGCTAAGGAAAAAATCAGTAAAATGGAGTAAATAATTAAAATGAAGCTTTAGCGAATTAAAAAGTAAACGTATGATTATACTTGATAAGAATAGACCTACTTTGAACAAAGGGTAGATCAGGTAATCCTCTATTAAATTGATCTCTTTCTGTGTAAGCTTGTTCGTTTATAACTAGCCATAAATCTCTTCCTTCACTAAAATTATATCGGAACCTGAAATTTGCACCTACTAGCTCGTCAACATTGCTGTATTGTACAAAAGCGCTAGTTGAAACCTTCTTATTAAAAGCATATTGACCTCTTATCTGAGCTAAATGTGCCGTAAAATCAGTGGTACTTCTTCCTAGAATTTCAGGAAAACTAAGTTTAGTTATTTGATAACTACCACCAAACTCAAAATGAATATTTGCAACTACTTTTGGCTCAATTACAAATTGAGTTCTTGAACCATCGTAAAAAGAACCAAATTCAGCGCTTAAATTTGTTCTTAGTTTTCTGCTATTTGGAGAGCTGTAACTAATCTTGCTCTCGTAGAAATTATAATCATCAACAGGTATATAAATTTGTCTTAGAAGATTAAATTCTTCGTTTGGCAAAAGATGCTCCTGAAGTAATCCCGTTTCAAGTTCTAAAGATCCTAAAATCTTGAAATCAGTATTCCATTGAAGATTTATGAATCTACTTCTTAAATCTAAAGTCTCGTTTTCAGAAATATTATAGCTCCCAATGTTTACCGAGTGTTGACGATATATCGAGTTTTCTTGTCCTAACCAACCATACCCTACACGATAAAAATAGTCTGAGGTATTATTAGTTCTATAGAATCCTATTCCTGGCTCAAAATCTGCACCTGATCTATTAATGAAAAAGCGATAATAAAGACCTATTGAAGCCCTTCTTTGCCAGGTAATCCTGAAAATGCTATTGTCTTCAAAATTATATTTAGTCGCTTCTGGAACTTGGTCATCAATTGTTTGACTAACTCTCATTTCTATGAAGTCATCTCCAAAAATATTCAAATCAGTATCTAGCCCAAATGCCAAGTTACTGCTACCATCTAATCCAATTCTACTAGTAAATATTCCTCCAAGGTATGAACTAGCGTTCAATACATTTTTCTTTAGCCTCAATACATTAAAATTTTCGGAATCGAGGTTACCACTTTCAGCAGTTTGTAGGTTGATGAAACCTACATCTAAATTATTAATACGGCCAGTAAGCCTCGCTCCTCCTAAAATTCTTACTGGGTTTCCGGAATTATCTAATCCAATCCTTCTACTATAGAACACTCTCGTGTTTCCAAAATTGAAATCGAAAAGCCCTGATCTTTGCTGGAAAAATTGACGCTTCTCGGGAAACGATAATGAAAAGCGCGTTAAATTTAATTGCTGATCATCCGCTTCTACTTGAGCAAAGTCAGTGTTAACAGTAACATCTAGTGTTAGATTTGAGGTAACGTTATACTTTAGATCAAAACCAGCTTCAAACTTAGTATCGTCACTGTAGTTATACCTACTTGAATCAGATAAAAGTTCATTTGACCTTGTAAAACCCGATAAACCATATGGAGTAAAATAGACTGGTCGCTTTGAATCTACTCCTGAAATAATTACATCCTGAGCCTGAGAAGGTTTAATATTGCCTTGCTCCCAATTTGGTGGAATATCTGGAAAGATATGTCTCTCGTTATGGAAAGCTATCCATCGATAAACAATCAAGCCCATTTCAGCCACTCCTTCCGAACTTTGAAAACCTATACTAGAAAATGGAATTCTCATTTCTACGAACCACCCTTTTTCGTTCTGAGTAGTTGCTACATCCCAAAAAGTATTCCAACTGGAGTTAACTGGGTTTGAACCAGCTATGGAATTTGCATCATTTGAAATTGAATGATCAAATCGTACTCCTGCAGGATTGGTAAAAAACCTGAGCGCATTTTGATCATCATTGAATGGATCTATTATAATTGCAAAAACATCATCACCGCTGTATCTATCGCGATATAAACTATTTGAAGCGATTGTTGATGCATCATTTGTAAACATTTTACCAGCTACATACAAGAATTCATCATCATACGTCACTCTTATGTCAGTTTCTTCACTCAAATTACCTAAGTAAACAGGCTCATATTGAGTAATAAAAAAGGGAGGAATAGATTCCCAAATTTCTTCATCAATTATCCCATCTAAGGTTATAGGGGTAGTTGTTTTAACTAGCTTAAGACTATTTTGAGCAAACAGATTCAATGAACAAAACAAAAAAACAAAAAAAAGACTGAATTCCTTCAACATTATAAAATCTAAAATAAATGGGTTTATTTATAAGACATTTATCAAGATAGAATCCCCTATACTTCTTATGTTTATTAAACTAATTTTTTGAATGAATCTATTGACCATTCCCACATTAGCTGATATTAAAAAAGCGCATAAAGTTATTAAACCTTATGCACGTTACACCCCGGTTCTTCGAAGTGAACATGTAAACGAAAGAACCAACTCGGATGTTTTTTTTAAATGTGAAAACTTTCAAAAAGTTGGTGCGTTCAAATTTCGAGGCGCATGCAATGCCGTGTTAACTCTAACTAAAAGCCAAGCGGAAAATGGAGTAGCTACTCATTCATCAGGAAATCATGCCCAAGCCTTGGCTTTATCAGCAAGAATAAAGGGAATTCCCGCTTATGTTGTAATGCCTGAGAATGCACCTAAAGTAAAGGTCGAAGCTGTTCGAAACTATGGTGCTGAAATTACTTTTTGTGAGTCTACATTGGAGAGTCGTGAAAGTACTTTATTGGAAGTCGTAAAAAGAACAAGTGCAACAATTATTCATCCTTATAACGATTCTAGAATTGTAGCAGGACAAGGAACATCAGCTTTAGAATTTCTGGAAACCAATCCCGATTTAGATATTATTCTTACCCCTGTAGGTGGCGGTGGATTACTTAGTGGGACTGCTCTTTCAGTGAAGTCTATTAAGCCATCAATAAAAGTAATTGGAACTGAACCAGAACAGGCAAATGACGCTTATAAATCGTTCAAAGCTGGAAAACTCATTCCTGCTTATAGTACAAATACAATTGCAGATGGACTCCGAACTTCACTTGGTGAACTTCCCTTTACCATAATTAAAGCCAATGTCGATGATATTGTTACGGTAAGTGAAGAAGCTATCATTTTAGCGATGCGATACATTTGGGAACGTCTCAATATAATTATCGAACCTTCTTGTGCAGTACCAATAGCAGCCATATTTGAAGGCAAAGTTGATGTTATTGGAAAGAAAGTGGGTATTATTATTACTGGGGGAAATGTAGATTTAGATAATCTACCTTGGTAATAAAAAGCCTTTCCTAATTTCTCAAGAAAGGCTTTCTAAAAAATAAGACAAACTACTTAGTAAGCTCTATCTCAACCTGTTGAACATCATTTGAGTTTGTACCTACCATTAAACTAAACATTCCTGGCTCAGCCTTAAACTTCTCATCAGCAGCATAAAATGCAAGCGTTTCCCAATTTATTGAGAATGTAATTTTCTTAGTTTCACCTGCATTAATCATAACTTTTTCAAAGCCTTTTAACTCTTTTATAGGACGCATCGCACTAGCGAAATGATCTCGGATATAAAATTGAACCACTTCTTCACCTGCTACAGATCCTGTATTCTTCACATCCACGGTCAACTCTAGAGTTTCATTCATGGAAATTGATTTTTTACTCACTTTGATGTTTGAATATTCAAAATCAGTATAGCTTAATCCATATCCGAAAATGAACTGAGGGCTATTTTGTATGTCGTTGAAATGACTCCAAAAAACTGAGCCATCATCACCTGGACCTGGAGCAGGACGACCTGGACTTCTAAAGTTATAATAGATTGGAATTTGTCCAACATCACGAGGTATTGAAATAGGTAATTTTCCTGATGGATTATACTTACCAAAAATTACATCTGCTATTGCATTACCTGCTTCTGAACCTAAGTGCCAAGTATATAAAAGTGCTGAAGCCTCTTCATAAAGTTCAGGTTCTACGATAGGTCTTCCAGCCATTAGCACAGTAATAACATTATCATTAACCGCGCTAACCTTTTTAAATAGCTCTAATTGACGTCCTTTAAGGCTAATATCTACTTGACTTCTACCTTCACCTGTTTGAAGAGCTTTTTCACCTATTACCATTATTACAACATCTGCATCTTTTGCATTGTTAATTGCTTCCTCAAATCCTGAGCCATCATCTTCAGGAAAAGTTAAGCCTCTAGAGAATGCTCCGTTATCGACAGAAAGTGTGTATCCTTCTGAAAATGTCACTTCAACATTTGAACCTACTGCAGTTTCAATCCCTTCAAGTAGTGATACTGCAGAATTCGATTCACCTCTTCCTCTCCAGTTTCCTAAAGGGGAATCCTTATCGTTAGCAAGGTGACCGATTACTGCAATTTTCGGAGTACTTGCTGCTAGTGGAAGCTGGTCTTGATCATTTTTTAGTAAAACTATTGAACGTTTTGCAACATCTCTTGCAATGGCTCTATGCTCATTGGTATAAATATTTTGTTCCTCTCTTTCTGTATCAGAATATTGATATGGATCGTCAAAAAGTCCTAAAAGAAATTTTACTCTTAATACACGACGAACTGCTTCGTCAACTATTGAAATATCAACTTCACCTGATTCAACTAGTTCTTTTAGATAAGTTTGATAAGCTTCAGATTCCATATCCATATCATTACCACTAGTAATAGCATGATAAGCTGCTTGTTTTAAATCTTTAGAATATCCATGATTAATCATCTGACGAATTGAACCCCAGTCTGAAATAATAAACCCGTTAAATCCCCATCCCTCTTTTAATATGGTTCTCTGTAAATAGTAATCGCCATTTGCAGGAATCCCATTTAAATCATTAAAGGAGTTCATAAAGGTTCCTACACCAGATTTAGCCAATGCTTCAAATGGAGGAAGAATGATATTGAGCAAAGTATTTTTACCAACATCAACGGTGTTATAATCTCTTCCAGACTCTGAGAACGCATAACCCGCAAAATGTTTAGCGGTTGCCAATATTGAGGTAGGCTGAGATAAATCTGATGTTTGAAAACCTTGTACACGAGCAACTGCCATTTTTGAACCTAAATATGGATCTTCACCAGATCCTTCCATTACTCTTCCCCAACGAGCGTCTCGGCCTACATCAACCATAGGAGCAAAAGTCCAATTAATACCGGCTGCAGATGCTTCAATAGCTGCTACTCTTGCTGATTGTTCTACGGCGTTTAAATCCCAACTGGCAGCTTCGCCTAATGGAATTGGGAAAATGGTTTTAAAGCCGTGAATAACATCAAAACCAAAGATCAGTGGTATACCTAAACGACTATTTTCAACGGCAAGCTTTTGTGCTTCATATGTGGCTTCTGCACCAACTACATTAAGTAAAGAACCTACTCCACCATTTTTTAGGAGCTGGGCTCGTGCTTCTGCATATTCATTATCCTCCGGAACAGGACCTGTAAAATCCCAACTCCCATTATGTTGGTTAAGTTGACCAATTTTTTCATCTAGTGTCATTAATGCCAGAACACTATCCACTTTTTGTTCAATATCGGGTTTCATGAGTTTGTTTTGAGCAAATAAAAAAGTTGATAAAAATACAGCAATAAAAAAACTCAGGACTCCAATTAGATTATATCTAAAACTATTCATTTGACTAGGTTGGTTTAATTTTTATTCTAATGATTTAAAATAAGTTTTTTGATTCAAAATAAACGTACTAATTCTTCTAAATCTTGTTTTATCTCCAATCGATTTTAAGATATCACTAAGACCTTCGAGTATTTTATTGAAACAAAGAAGACTGATTATTCGTCTTTCAATAAAACTTTTCAATATGGCAAAACAAGGCACATCCGATAAACAATCTCTTCGCAACGATCTTGATCCAGACTTTGATCTGGATGAGTATATTGATGACCAAGCTTATTTTGGTCAAAATAATTCTAAAGTAACTGATCGTGAGTTCAAAGAAGAGCGCTCAGATTTAATTAAGCACTCCCTGTTAGTAGTAGCTGTAATTTCTACTATTTTTTTATGGTCTTTTGATTGGAGTCCACGAAATGCATACAACTATTTCTTTGCAGGGGAGTCTCCTGTTTTTGTTTTTGAAGAAGGAGGGCAGGCTTCTACTCAAGATTTTGAATTTTCTGAAGCTCCCGAATTCAATTCGCAACAATCACTTTCAGCTACCGACTATTTAGTTGAGCTAAGAGATAAAGGTCTTCTTGGTGAAGGTAAACTCTCTACTTTTGATGCTCGAGAACTATACGGTTCAGATGTTCCAATTTCTTACCTAGTGTTGTTGAACGAAGCTAATTTTCTTGATAATTTTTCTTTTGTAGATATTACCGAGTTCTATGAAAACCGAGTTCCAATAGAATATCTAGAATCTTTGAATAGAGCAGGTTATTTAGATCAATTATCTTTTGTTGATATTACGGAGTTCTATGAGAATAATGTCCCGATCCAGTATCTAAATAGGCTAAATGATATTGGTATTCTAAGCAAACTTTCATTCGTAGATATAACCGAGTTTTATAGTAGTCAAGTTTCTATTGATTATCTGAGGGCTCTTGAAAATAATGGATTTATTGAAACACTTTCTTTTGTAGATATCACTGAATTTTATGAAAACGGTGTTACAATAAAATTTTTGAATGACCTTAAATCAAAGGGTTTAATCGATGAACTTAGCTTTGTCGATATTGTCGATTTGTACAAAGCTGAAGCAAATTAATACACCTTAATTATGTCGAAACAACGAACCAATAATCCTGGAAGTATCACAGACCCTGATTTTAACCTGGATGAATATCTTTCGGAACAAGCGGACCAAAATTATCAACAAAAAAATGATGACCAAGAAGTTGAGACTACCTCTTTTTCTAGAAACCTAATTCTCATTTGTGCATTAAGTGCCGCGGCTTTTCTTTGGTATTTTGATTGGAGTCCACGAAACGTATACAATTTCTTTTTTGCCGATGAGGTTACAACCTCTACTCGAGTGGGTGGTTTTAACATTCAGATCCCTCCCATTAATGTTGATATACCAGAAATAGATATCGACATACCAGAAATTAGAGTTGGAGAAGCGCAAACGGGTACATCTAACCTTGGCATAAGTTTTACGGATTATATGGCTGAGTTAAATGATTTAGGTTATCTAGATCAATTTGGAAGTTCCTCACTTTCTACTCTTTACTCGAATAGTGTACCAGTTGAATATATTGATGGGCTCGGGAAAGCCGGAATTCTAGCCAATTTTGGGGGTACTTCAATTTCAACACTTTACTCCAACAAAGTTCCTTCTTCATTTATAGAAGAACTATCAAAAGAAGGTCTTATGGATAATTTTGGAAGTACTTCTATTTCAAGATTATACACGAATAATGTTCCCATATCATTTATTAAAATACTAGAAGACCGTGGACTTCTGGATAATATGTCTTCACAATCTGTGGTAGACGCTTATAAACTCGACGGTGAATAAAATATTATGGCACAAAGAAATACACATAGAAAGAACAATTCTGATGACCATTTTGATTTAGATGGTTATATCAACGAAAAATCAAACCCAGAGGTAGAATCAACTTCTGAAAATGTCGAGGGTGAAGGAAAGTCAAGTTGGTTAAAGAACTCAATGTTAATCTTTGGGTTCATTCTAATCAGCCTACTTTATTTCAATAATTGGAGCCCTAAACAAGTTTATGGTAATATTTTTGGAGTAGATGAATATCAAGAAAGATTTGAAGTTGTTCAGCAAGCTCCGAATAGCCCAAAAATAGTTTCGAATCTACCTTCATCTGAAAACATTGCAGGATTAGAAGAATTGAAGAGACTAGAAGAGCTAGAGCAACTTGGAAATCTAGAAGGTCTAGAAAGACTAAATGAACTAGAAAATCTAGGTGCTGAACTTGAAAGTTTAGAAGGATTGGAAGGATTAGAAAACTTAGAAAGTAGTTTAGAAGGATTAGAGAATTTAGGTGAATCAAATGAGCTTAGAAAATTTGCTTTGGAAACTGCAATGGAAGCTTTGAATGGAATTCAAGCATCCGGGCAATTTGGGAATGAAATACAATTAGGCATCCAAGAAGCAATGAAAGAATTGGAGGCTCTTAACGAATTAGAAAACATCAAAGTAGAAAAGTTAGTAACTGATGCTACTCATGTAAATTCATCGTTTACTGAATATTCAAATCAGTTAAATGAAATCGGTATTTCTAATAAATTCACGAACTCAGACATCCAAAAACTTCACCAAGCAAATGTCCCGCCTTCTTTCCTACAACAATTGAACAACTTAAACCTACTTGAAAAACTTGCTGTTGATTCCATCATAGAAGCATCTAACTCAGAGAATTAAACCTATAATTATGGCAAATCAAAGATTTCGAAACAGTGGTAGTGATTCAGATTTTGATCTGGATGAATATATTTATGAAAAATCTACCGAAGGAAACGAAGAAATGTTTCCAGAAGAAGAAATTGATTATCCAAAACCTACTGCAAGACGAAATGTAGTCGCTATTTTGATTTTCAGTGCGATTGCTGGATTTTGGTTTCTTACATCTGGGCCAGCATCTATTTTTCTTTTTGATGACGATGGGGTTAACATTGAAGTGAATGTGCCAAATATTGAAGTTCCTGAACTTAGAAACTTTGCTCCCATTCCTCCCCCTCCTCCAACCGTTGGAGAAATATCAACTGGCTACCTTGATTATCTTCAAGAAATAAATGAAACATTCCCTAATCAATTCTCCGGAAACTCTGTACAAGGATTATACAATGGTGGTGTGCCAATTGAATATTTGGTCAGTTTAAACGAGGCTGGATATCTTGATCAATTCTCTTACTCAGCAATTATTGGACTATTTAACGGCGGAGTTCCTAATGAGTATTTAAATCAACTCGATGCCACAGGATATCTAGATGCCTTATCATACTCTGCTGTTATTGGACTTTATAATGGTGGGGTTCCCACTGGTTATTTAGACTTAATGAATGAAGCTGGATATCTTGATCAATTATCTTATTCGGCAATTATTGGTCTTTACAACGGTGGGGTTACAATTGATTACATAAATCAAATGGATGCAGCAGGTTATATGGATCAACTTTCCTATTCAGCAGTTATTGGATTATATAATGGAGGTGTTCCAATCTCTTATTTAGATCAAATGAACGAAACTGGATATTTGGATGAGTTTTCGTACTCAGCGATTATTGGCTTTTTCAATGGTGATGTAACTATTGATTACCTAAATAGCCTTAATACTGCAGGTTTTTTGAATACATTTTCTTACTCAGGAATAATTGGACTTTATAACTCTGATGTCCCCGTTGAATTTCTTAAGATTCTTGATGATCGAGATTTACTTGCAGATATGAGTTACTCAGAAGTCATTCAAGCGTATAATGCTGATAATTGATAAATTTTAGTTTGATCTAAGCAATCCCTTTCAACGATGCCATTCATCGTAAGTGGTGCGATATTCACACAATTGAGTTCCAGCTCGTTTTTAAGATTGGGCAGACTCTTCGCTTACTCTGTGAGTGAATAGATAAAAAAACCGATCCAAAAATTACCCTTGTTCCAAATATTTCTCAATGAATTATCTAACATCTAGATGTATGACAATGAAGGGTTTTATCCTGATCATATTAACTAACAGCATCCATATCGAAGTCTCTGAACTGTAATTCATAAAGTCTACTGTATAGTCCGCCTAAAGAAAGAAGTTCTTGATGTGTTCCATCTTCAACAATTCCCCCTTTATCCATCACTAGAATGCGATCGGCATGTTGCACAGTTGAAAGACGATGAGCTATTACAAAAGTGGTTCTTCCTTTCATCAATCGATATAAAGCATCTTGGACTTGAGCTTCGGATTCTGAATCTAGTGAAGATGTTGCTTCATCTAATAACAATATTCGAGGGTCTTTAAGAATTGCACGGGCAATTGCTAACCGTTGGCGTTGCCCCCCACTTAGCTTCACTCCTTTTTCACCGATCATCGCATTATAACTTTCTGGGATATCAGAAATAAAATCGTGGGCATTTGCATCTCTTGCAGCCGATTCAACTTCTTCATCGCTCGCATCTAGCTTTCCATACTTTATATTTTCTTTGATACTTGTTCCAAATAAATGCACCTCTTGTGGAACAATAGAAATGTGCTCTCTTAACGATTTTACTTCCAGATTTTTAATTGAATTGCCATCAACTTTAATGCTTCCTTCCTGTGGATCATAAAATCTTGGGATTAGATTCAATAAGGTTGTTTTTCCTGCGCCACTTGGTCCAACTAGCGCTATGGTTTGTCCTGCGTCAACTTCAAAAGAAATATCTTTAAGTATTGTTCGATCATCTTCGTAAGCAAAAGTTAAGCCTTCTACTGAGATTTTTCCTTTTACATTTTCAAGAGTAATTGCATGTTCAGAATCTTGGATTTCTGGGATTTCTTCTAACAATTCGAAGATACGTTCTGAAGCTCCAGCAGCTGTATTCACGGCAGTATATAATCTAGAAGTCTGACTAATTGATCGCGAAATATTTAGCGCATAAATGATAAATGCCACCAAATCTCCAGCCGTAAGACGATCTGCGAGTACTTCCTTCCCTCCATACCAGAAAATCACAACTAACGTACCCATAAACATGATTCCAACGCCAGACCAGAAAAACTGAGTGAGTACAACTTTTCGTCGAACGGTTAAAAATAATTTTTCTATAGCAGATGAGTAACGTTCTACTTCGTAGTCTTCCCTAACAAATGCTTTTACTAATCGAACAGCTCCTAAAGCATCTTCAGCTACAGCCGTAGAATCTGCTAATTCATCTTGAATTCCCCGAGATAGTTTTCTGATTTTTTGTCCAAAATAACGCGTTGCTATAGTAACGAACGGAACCGTAGCAAAAATTACTGCGCTTAATCTCCAATTTAATACAACCATTAATGAAACAGAGCCAACCATTGAAAAAGTTATCGTGAGCAGTTGTGGAAGAGAATCGGTGAGTGCAGTACGAATAGATCCAACATCATTGGTTAAGCGGGAAGTAATTTCTCCAAGTCTTCGCTCAGCAAAAAAGCGGAATCCAAGTCGGTGCAGATGCTCATATACTTTTTTACGCAGATCAGTTACTACACGTTCACCAACCCATTCCAAATGATAATTTCCCATAAAAGTGAAAAAGGCTTGTAGGATGAATAATCCCATCAAACCGACAGCAAGAATATTTAATAAACCAGAATTTCCTTCTTCAAAAACTGCATCTAGTAACTCTCTAAGACCTAATGGAACCGATAACCAAATTCCAGAACCGATTAAAACTACCACTGTTGCAAAATAGAATCGCTTTCGATACGGCTTACTTAAAGCAAAGATTTTTACCAGCGTTTCTTTAAGGCTTTTCAAACCTCTTTTATCATTTTCCTCATTTTTACTCATGTAGATAATTTGGCAAATATAATGCCAAGTATTTGAGATTTTTTCCTCTCAATTTGCTATCTATCAACCAATAGAAATGAGAGTTAAATAATCATGGACGGAGACACACTTACCTGGATTTTTTTGGTTGGCGGAATTATACTCATGGCGCTCGAATGGGCGATACCAAGTGGTATAGCTGTGATCTTAGGATTCAGCGGATTACTAGTTGGTGCAATTCGGTTTCTTGGATTACTCAATGATCCAGTAACTGCAACTTTGGCATGGGTTATAGCCTCTGCTCTGCTTGCCGTTGTATCTCTACCAATTTTGAAAAAATATTTTGGGGGTGAAAGCTCTTCTAAATTTGCCGATGAAGATTATGAAGCTATGGATCAAATAGTGGATGTAATTGACGCCATAGATGAACAGACTAATGAAGGAAGAATTCGATTTCAAGGAATTTCATGGCAAGCACGATCCTTAGATGGAGACATTCCGTCTGGTACACAGGTTCGAATCAAATACAGAGATAATACTACCTGGGTTGTAGAACCCGTTGAAAAACTCGATACTCCCAATACACAAAGACTCAAACAATCAAATTAAAGACATCATGTTTTGGACAGCGACTTTAATCACACTTGTGGTAACGTATTTTATAATAACTCGGCTTTTTATCATTGTAGAATTTCGAGAAGAAGTAATTCAGGAACGCCTCGGTAAATTCAAAAAAAATCTTAAACCGGGATTTCATTTTCTCGTTCCTTTTGTTGATCGACCTGCATACAGCCGTGAAATGCGTGAACAAGTTCTGGATGTTCCAAGTCAAACCTGTATCACTAAAGACAATATTGAAGTAGCGGTAGATGGATTAGTGTACATTAAAGTGATGGATGCCTACAAAGCCAGTTATGGGATTTCAAATTATCAGGCAGCAGCAGTAAACCTTGCCCAAACTACCATGCGAAGTGAAGTTGGTAAAATTACGCTTGATGATACGTTCTCAGAGCGAGAAATGATGAATGAAAATATCGTTCGTGAAATTGATAAAGCTGCTGATCCCTGGGGAATAAAAGTACTTAGATATGAAATCAAGAACATCCGTCCTTCTAATGAAATTGTAGATACAATGGAAAAACAGATGGAAGCTGAACGTGAGAAACGAGCTGAAATCGTACATTCTGAAGGATTTAGACAAGCTAGAATCAATGAATCTGAAGGCGAGCAAGAAAGTCAGGTACTAGTTTCAGAAGCAAGCCGACAAAAACGAATTAACGAAGCAAAAGGTAAGGCCCAAGAAATTGAACTAGTTGCAACTGCCACAGCAAATGGGATTCAACGCATTGCTGAAGCCATGCGAAAACCAGGAGGTGAACTTGCTGTTAAAACGAAGCTTGTTGAACAATACATTGAGCAATTTGGGAATATACTTGAACGGTCTCAAATATCAGTTCTACCAACTGAGACTGCAAATCTAAAAACATTTTTTGAAGGTGTGAGCAAAGTCAGCGACCACACTAAAAATCAAGAGGGGAAATAATAATGGAATTTTTTGAGATTATAGAAAACATCAGTTTTGGTTTAGTAATGGCTTTCATTTTGTACATTTTGTTCAAAGTGATCAAGTCTTTTCGTTTGGTTCCCAATCAATTTGCTTATATCGTTGAACGACTTGGGAATTACCATAAAACACTTGCCCCAGGGTTTCATGCACTTATCCCTTTTTTAGACAAAGTAGTTTATAAGCAAGATTTACGTGAAGAAACGATTGAAGTAGAGCCACAGGAATGTTTCACTAAAGACAACGTAAAAGTTGAAGTAGATGGAGTTATTTATCTAAGTGTGATGGATCCTGTAAATGCAAGTTATGGGGTTACCAATTATCGATATGCTGCAATTCAATTAGCACAAACTACAACACGTTCGGTTATTGGTTTAATGGATTTAGACGAGACCTTCGAAGAACGTGCTAAAATGAGTAAAGAAGTAGTAAGCGTACTTAGTGAACTTGAATTACCATGGGGAATGAAAGTCCATCGCTATGAAATCAAGAATATTATTACCCCTAGAACGGTTCAAAAAGCAATGGAACGTCAAATGACTGCTGAACGGGATCGAAGAGCTGTAATCGCTAAATCTGAAGGAGTGAAAGGTTCTAAAGTAAATGATGCCGAAGGTGTAAGAGCAGAAATGATCAATATTTCTGAGGCCGAAATGCAACGTCAAATTAATGAAGCTCAAGGATTGGCTCAAGAAATTGAATCTATTGCCGAAGCCACCGCCGTTTCGATAGAAAAAATTGCTGATGCTCTCTCCCAACCCATGGGAGCTGAAGCTATGCAACTTCGACTAGCAGAAAAATACCTAGGTAAACTTAGAGGACTTGGTCGCGAAGAAAACCAGATTATAATTCCTCAAGACATTTCAAATTTTGATGCAGTTATGAAAGGCTTGGACTTATCAGAATTAAAGGAATCGACTAAAAAATAATTCGGATTAAGAATTACGGATATCAAGCAAAGTTTCTTTATTCGTAATTCAAAAAATCATACTTCTTAAAGTGCCTTATAGCCCTCTTCTTCTTTTAATGTAATGGTACCCTTTCGAGTTTTAAACTTGGTTGGTATTGTTATAAACTCACCACCCTGAACGGCTTTTTTCACATTAAAATGAAGATGAGGTCCTGTAACGTAACCTGTTGCACCCGAGTAACCTAGTAATTGCCCTGTTCTAATTCTTTGACCAATGCTAACGATTACTCCGTTTTCTTTCAGATGCGAATATTCTGAGAAGGTTCCATCGTTATGAGCAACCGTAACATAATTCGCTTTATCAATAAAATATTCGGTTGAACCACCTTCCGAAAATGACTCTTTGAGATCAACAACAACACCAGATCGGGCAGAATAAATCTCCGTTCCTTCAGGAATATCGAAATCGATGGAATAGGCTATTCTACCAGAGTGTGAGAAATCACCATTGTACCCTTGAGCTACCACCGCTTCGGTTCCAAGTCGATATGGTAATCGGTAGGCATAATTATCGGTATGATCTGCAAAAATACTTCCCATATAATAGGAATAATTGGTTGTGAATCCCCACTTCTTAGTTCCATCAACAAGGCTTAACTCTAAAAGTATAACATCAGCTTTTGCAGCAATTGCAGTGGTAAAAGGAAGTCGCTTCGAAGATTTTAAATTGTCTAACACAATATTCAACTCAAGCGTTATGGCATATTCATTTAGATTTCGAGCATGCACCTCTATACTATTTTCTTTTTCAACGGTGTATACCTCAACCGTAGGTTCCTCTTGAAAGGAAGTAACGTTGATTAACAAGGCGATAAGGATTGGAATCATTTTCATAGATAAAAATGTAGGCAATCTGTTTTAATTTTGTGCAATTCAAAAGGGAGAATGTATATTTGGGGATGAATATGTATGTACTGTATTTACTATTTCTACTGGCAGTTCGGGGATTACCAGACCATGATGATCCAGAATTGTTGCGCGCGATTAAAAATGGCGATCATGGAGCTTTTAAAAAGTTCTTTGAAAAGCATCACTCCTATCTTTATCATTTTTTGTTGAAAAAGGGAATTTCGGAGCAACAAGCTGAAGATTTAGTTCAACAAGCTTTTGTTATGATTTGGGAAAAGCGAGCTCAAATTGATGAAACCAAATCTCTCAAAGCCTTCCTCTTCCGAATTGCCTATACCCGAATGTTGAATGTATTCCGCGATACAGCCAAGTTTGATGATAACGCAGATCTAACTACCGAAGAAGGCGAAATATCAACCGAAAAAGCTATTGAAACCCAAGAATTAGGAAAAGCTATTGAAGCTTCAATTTCCTCAATGCCCGAAAAACGACAAGCGGTATTTCGATTATGCTTTATTCAGGAATTCACCTATAAAGATGCTGCTGAGTTTCTAGAAGTCTCCGTGAAAACGATTGAGAACCATATGGGATTAGCGTTGAAAGAGTTGCGAGGTAAGTTAGAAAGATTTAGGTAGCTATCCCCTTCCTTGGGACATCCTGAACTCGTTTTAGGATCTGTGGAGAACAAAAGCTTTGTCTATTCAAATCTTTAATCAACGAATCAATCCCTAAAGATGCTGAATCAAGTTCAGAATGAAAGTACTTAAAAAAGTTCTACACTTTATTTATTACCTGGTTTATATGAAATCACGATATTTCAAGTTTGTAACCTGACTGTTATTGAGTAGGAAGTCTCCAGACTTCTATTACCTTTCATCACTATATAACTAACAAAAATCTATACACTTTTGGTCTAGTTGCCTTAATGCAAAGTCTCAGACTTGCGGTTCTTTTTCTCTTAAGTCAGAGACTTAAGAGATCGTTTGGGGCTTTAGGTTTAGATATAAAGCTTAGAACCTTGGTTTACATAAATACTAATCAAGATAAGTTCCAAGAAACTATCCATGATTTATCAAAGGTATCTAACTGCCGTTTACATCAGTCAGAAGAAAATGATAAAGATTCTGATATTCGAAAGATTACTTATATAAAACTTCAATTTCATGATTCAAAAACACAAGCTGTGGATCTTGAAATTTATAAAATGAAGCAAAATCTAGCCTACTACGATGAGGAAAACATGGCAAAAAAAATGGTTCAATCTATAAATGCTTTAAGTTCATAACAAAAAGAGGCAACAGAATTATTTGTTGCCTCTTTTTTATTTTGGTTATCAAAATGGATTGGTAAAAAAAGAAATGCAGAAACTGAACCAAAGACTTCAGGTAGTAGCTTCACAATTTAAAGTTTTCAGCTAGGTAATTAATTATGTTACTTTAAATTCATCCTTGATCCTCACACTTAAAACGGAGATCATAATCAGTTTAATAAAACCGAGATTGTATGGATAAAGTAGTCTTACTAGTTGATGTTCAAAATGTGTATTACACAACAAGGGAAATCCATAAGCAAAACTTCGATTACAATTATTTTTGGGCAAAGAGTACTGCAAACAGAGAGGTAATCAAAGCAATTGCTTATACCACAGATCGAGGGGATGAAAAACAAAAACAATTTCAAAATATTCTCAGGGCAATTGGCTTCGAAGTTAAACTTAAGCCATTTATACAACGTTCAGATGGCTCAGCTAAAGGCGACTGGGATGTTGGCATTACAATAGATGCTATGGAGTATTCTGGGGAAGCAGATGTAGTCGTATTAGCGTCTGGAGATGGTGATTTTGCCCTATTAGTTGAAAAAATTAAAAGTGATCGTGAAGTAACTGTTGAAGTGTACGGAGTAGAGCAGCTAACAGCTAATGCGCTAATTCAAGAGGCAACAAAATTCATACCTATTAAAGGCGAGTTTCTCTTATCAAGAAAATAAATTCCCTATTCTTCTAACCTTCTTTAGTACATAAATAATCTCTGCGAAATCATAGATCTAGATTTTTGTAATGGAAACAGGCTTATTTAGCTATCAAGATACTTTCCTCCATGGGAATGACTTTGTTAGTTGTATAGAATTGGTAAATAGGCTTCAATTCTTCGCTGACAAGTTGAAAGAATACTTGCAATCGAAGAGAATAATACCACTGATTAATATTCAAGGTTATTCTGAGTATACTTACAAAGAATCCACACAACTCAGTTCTAAGTAGTTCTATATTTAATTGAACGATGTTTCTCTGAAATCATAAGGTTCGATAATAATTTTAGTTCGGCTAGCTGTCCTGTCTATAGTCTGGTAGGTTAATCACTTGGGCATTTCGAAGAAGGTAAAGTAAACTTGAATGTGGTGCCATTTCCTTTGTTTTGTTCAGCCCAGATTACTCCGTTATGCATATCAACAAATTCTTTCGTAAGTAGTAAACCAAAGCCCGTTCCCTTTTCGCCATTGGTTCCAGGCGTAGATTTTGTTGATTCTATACAAAATAGATTAGCTAACCTTTCTTCATTAATACCTATTCCATTATCAGAAATAGCAATCTGCATATAGTCTTTGTCTGAAGTAATATGGATTGAAATTACCCCTCCTTCTGGGGTAAATTTAATACCATTTGAAACTAAATTCCTGACGATTGCATGTACCATATCTACATCCGCATTAACTTTATGATTACAGTTATGTGGAAGATTAATTTCAATGGATTTATTCAATGCGGATTCGTTTAAAAGTGCTTTTACATTTTGTAGTATTGTATCAATTTCAATCTCCTTAGGCTTAAAACTTATTCTCCCAGTTTGAGTACGAGACCAAGTAAGTAAATTCGTTAACAGATCATTTACACGGTGAGAACTTTCACTTATGAGCTGAGCATATTCCTCAATATCTGTGTACTCATTATTCCTGATATCATCTAAAAGTAATTCACTGAAACCCATAATAGCATTAAATGGCGTTTTTAAATCGTGCCCGATTATAGAAATAAACCGATCTTTGGTAGCATTTAACTCTTTAAGGCGATCTTCGTTTTCAATAAGCTTTTTCTCTGTTTGTTTTCTCTCTGTTACATCTCTGACATTCAGCACCACAGATTCAATGAGAGGATCTTCAAGGAGGTTATTTCCAAAAGCTTCAAGATATACCCAATGTCCATCTTTATGGATATGACGATATTGTGTACCTCCGTGAGAGCCCTTGTCAATGATATCGAGAAAAGCCTTATTAACAGTTAACTGGTCTTCTGGATGTATCTTTTCATCAATAACAGCAATGTTTATTAATTCTGAAGGTTTAAATCCCAAAATACCTTCACAGGATGCGCTAACAAAAGTTTGCTCCCCATTTGCATTCATCAAGACAATCATGTCGAACGAATTTTTAACTAATAAGTCAAAAATCTCATGATCAAATTCTGATAGCTGTTTAATACTTGATGAATTGTTCCCAGTTAATGCTTCGGATGAAAGGTTCTTCATTAGCTCGATATTTACTGTTATTTCAAATCATCATCGGATTTTAATATTAAGAATAGATGAAGAAGTTTAATCACTTAGATAATGATTTGATATCGTTTCAATTTATTTGAAGCCACGAGACTTAGTAGATTATCTAAGAATTAAAAATAAATTAAATTCTTATTAGGGGTACTCTTCTACTTGTGTGTATTAAGGATGAATCACGAAATTAATCCTTAAACAAACCAATAGGTAACTCACATGAAAACTATAACCCAAATAAAAAACATTCTCGTTGTTTCGGCAATTTTGGCAATAACTTTTTCTGCTTGTTCATCCGTAAATAATGATACTGAAGCACTTTCTGAAGAAGATATTGCTATTGCAACTGAAATTGTGGCTGTTACATTAGCAGATAATGAATCTGGAGTAATTTCCAGTATGTACGATGCTTTTTCAGGCGTAGATGATAGTGGCATTTCTTATGGTGACTTTCAACAAGGTCGTGCTAAAGCAAAACGCAGAAATCATAACAGCGGACGTGGTGGAGAACGTAATTATACACATTCTTACGATTCAACAACTGGCGTGCATATTATTTCTTATGATAGAGCAGTTGAAAACGAAACGTATAGTAAATCAGTAAGTCTAAATCAGGAAATTATCTTTACCGATCTTGATGGTGGTTTTATAGCAAGACCAAAAGCTGAGAAAAATGCTATTGAAGCAATTTCGTTTTCAGGAACTAAAACTGGCGAAGCGGAAGGTCCATTTAGAAGTTCAAGTTTTACAAAAGAAGATGACTTTGAAATTTCTGGTATTCATGCAACAAGTGGAACGCTATCTATGGCAGGCACTCATCATGGTATAGGTGAAGCTGAAGGTCAGCTTTCTGACAGTACAACTAGTTCAAGAGCTTATGAAATCAACATCTCTTTCGAAAACGTAGCAATTGTTAAAGACACCGTACTTGCATATGGTAGCTTAGAACAAGGTGTAAGTGGAACGCTTACTTACAGCATTCAAATGAACAAAACCATTAACGGTGTTCCTGAAGAAACGTTAGTTGAAGGAACTATTGATCTTGAAGAAGATGGCACTGCCCTCCTCCGCTTCAACAAACTCCCAAAAGTAATTCGATTCTCATTGGTTGATGGCGAATCAGACGATAGACCCCGTAGATGATCCCTAACCCAAGAAAAAGCAGGTTGCTCTAAGTAACCTGCATTTCCTATTATTCCACCATCATGGCAACTGAACAAAACTTATCCGAAAACGATCTTGACCTCCTTCTTTCCCAAAGTCTTGGAAATGCTTTAGGTTCGCGATCATCGTTCTCGGAGTTGCAAGATTCTTTAATAGATCAGTTGGTGGAATTCAAAAAAAGCGAACGTTCTTATTATGAAAACCACGCACCAAATTCTGGTTCTATTTGGGAAGCTATTGAAGCCGAAACAAAAGCAAAAGTTACTCCTCTTTTTCAACGCCCAATTACCTACACTTGGGCAGCCGCTGCTGTGTTACTGATTGCTGCCTTTTTTGGATTTTATTGGATTAGTTTAAACCCAAATCCACAATTAGTAGCTCAAAGTGACTCAGCTATCTCAACCATTATACTTGATGACGGAACTGAAGTAATACTGCGCCCTTATTCTGAACTCTATGAAATTGCTTATTCAGAAACTGAACGAACCTATTCCTTAAATGGTGAAGCCTTTTTTGATGTTACTTCCGATGTAAATCGTCCTTTTAGCGTTCAAGCTGGTGAAGGAGTTATAACGGTATTAGGGACCCGATTTAATGTTAGTAACTGGGGAAATACTACTCAGGTTTATCTAGAAGAAGGAAGTGTACAATTTACCTCAAGCACCAAAACTTCAGTACTTTTAGAACCAGGTCAACAATCTGAACTTATTTCCGGAATACTTTCTCAACCTGAAGTTGCGAGTTCAAACAAGTATACTGATTGGATTTCAAATACCATTGTATTTAGTGGTAGCTTACCGTTAGATGTTGTCGCGGAAATTGGTCAACACTTCAATATCAGAATCAATATTTCCCAGTTAAATGATGATAGTGCATTGGATGGAACCCTTAGACTTGATTCGGTTACCCAAACTCTTGAAGATCTTGGGTTGGTTCTTGGTGGAACATTCCGTAAAGTTTCTGAAAATGAATTCACCTTTATTGCCCTTGATTAAGAAATGACAAATAAGCTACGCATACTCTGTGTATTGTTCGCGTATCTGATTCTGGCTCAGAGTTCTGGTTCTGCGCAAATGTTCTCTTATTCAAATGAGCCACTACTTTCTGTTATTTCTGACATCGAAGAACAGACACATTACCGTTTTCTTTATCGGGAGGCACTAATTACCGATGTAAAAGTCTCTTTCGATGCAGATAGGACTTCCGTTATGAATCAACTCTCTGGAAGCCTTAGAATTAATAATATTGGTTTAAAAGTTGATGAACATCGGTTTCAAGCACTGATTTATTCCTCAACTGAACAGCAAGAATCGAAGCAGATTGTAATTTCTGGATACGTATTGGATGCCAATACTGGCGAACGACTCCCTTATTCCACAATTTCTTGGCGAGATAATGGGGATTTAACTGGGGTTTCAAGTAATCCATCAGGTTCATTTACCCTAACTACAAGATCCAATTCTAAAGAGCTTACATTTCTAGTTTCATTTGTAGGCTACAAGCCAAAACAGTTCGAGCTTTCTTTTGAAGAGAACCAAATTTGGAATGATATTGCAATACGTCTAGAACCTGAACCTTATGGCGGAAAGGAAATCCTAATTCAAGGAGTTAACTTCTATACTGCTTCAGACACAGTATTGAATGGATTGATTAAAGTAGGTGCTTTTAGTCCACTTGGAGAAAGCAATGCCGTTCGATCTTTGCAAACGTTACCAGCCGTTTCCATGAGTTCTGCGATTAATGATGGAATAAATATCCGAGGAAGTGCTTCAGATGGATTTCAGGTATTACTAGATGGTCAAACTGTCTATCATCAAAGTCATTTATTTGGTCTGTTAGATGCTATGAATCCTGACGTACTTAAAACTAGCGGATTTTATTACGACATCACTCCTGCTCAGTATCAAGCTCCTTTAGGTGGAACGCTCTCATTAATCACTCGAACAGGCTCTTTAAATTCAGTTAAAGGATCTGCTGGATTCAGTAATACTGCAACCAAAACAACTTTAGAAGGCCCTTTGGTTAAAGGAAAATCTAGTTGGTTACTTTCAGGTAGAATCTCTCATTTAGATGAAATCAATTGGTTCAACAATCAAAGCCTTATTGAATATGGGCTTGATGTAAACCGACCAGCTGATATTATTATTGATAGAGAAATTCCTGGACTTTTCATTGAAGATATCCGACTTAATCCAATCAACATTCAAAATACTGATGCTCGTTTCTACGATGTACATAGTAAACTTTACTTCGAGACCGAAAAGGGAAATCAGTTTTCTATGAGTGGTTATATTGGTCACGATAACGCCTCTCAAGAATATTTGAGAGATCAAGCCGATGCCATTGAATTGTTTGGAACTACTAATAGATGGGATACACAAACACTATCCTCCTCCTTTTCAGCTAGAATCGCTGACAATACTTACTCAGAAAGTTCAATTGGAATTAGTTCTTATGAAAGTATCTATTCGAAAGACGATTTTGAATATCAAACTCGAAGAAACAATAACAACCAAAATGGGAACCAACCACCGCTTCCACCCGATTCAAGTATTCTTGGTAATCTCACGTTAGAAAATTCACTCACAGACTTCTCAGCCAAGCAAACATTTATCTCTTCTTTTGATGGCTTCTCGATGGAATATGGAATCAGTTATAGTGATTACCAAGTAGAGTATATTGAAAATAGCATTGCCAGAAATTCCTTCTTAAGCAGAAGAACAAGTCAACTAATAGATATTTATCATCAATTTGACTTTCCATCAATAGATCATTTAAATCTTAATATTGGGAATCGAGTACACTATTTCAGCAATGGAAAGTATGTACGATGGTCGCCTCGAATAAAAGCTCAATTTTTTCCAGATCAAGTTGTGTCTCTAAATCTTGGATTTAGTAGAAACTATCAATTTTTGAACAGGCTTCAGTTTTATAATATAAACAGCTCAGATTTCTGGATCTTAACAAACGAAGATCAACCTCCATCTGCTGTAAATTACTTTTCAGGAGGACTTAAAATTCATTATTTCAAACATACTTACTTTCAGATTGAGGGCTACGTCAAAGCCTATGAAAACCTCAGATTACATGAACTAAATACTAGTTTGGTTTCCAGTTCTTTCAAAAATAATGACGTGCCTTGGTTCTATGAAAATTCTGGTTTAGGAAAAGGCATAGAGTTCTTGATGAAAAACAGAATTAATTTCCTTACTCTAAATAGTGCCTATACACTTTCTTCCATTCAGATAAAAAACTCTCAGATTAATGATGGAAATTATTTTTATGCTGATTGGGATCGAAGACATCAATTTTCATTTGTCTCTGAAGTCGATATTTCTAAAAATTTCGATCTCTATCTTTCTTGGACTTATGGAAGTGGAACACCAAATCGATTAGACCTTCAACAACTCCAAGAAGAAAGCCCACGACTACCAGCTTATTCAAGGTTTGATGCGACTATCAGTTATGCAAAAACCTTAAGTAAAGGTGCACTGAAAACATCTTTTTCGGTCTATAATGTATTAGATCGGAAAAATCCTTGGTATACAGAAATTAAGCAGATTTCTGTAGAAACCAGAAACAGAGATATAAGAGCTTCGGCAAGAACGAATGTATTTGACTTAGGAGTACAGCCTTCCTTTAATGTAGGATTTTACTTTTAAGAAAGTTCCATGCTTTTGATCTCATCACCAGCAAAGTACATATCCATCTCTCCTTGACCTTCAACACTTACTTTGCCTCTATATTCACAATTAAAATAATCTTGAACATAATCACAGGTTGTAGCAGATATATTAACCTTATTGATTTCTCCAACTTCTTCCATTCTACTAGCTAAAATTACCGTAGAACCCCAGATATCGTAAGTAAATTTCTTTTTACCAACAATCCCTGCAATAATACTACCGCTGTGAATACCGACTCTCATTTTCCATTTTACAGCAGCATTTTCATTTCTCTCTTTAATGAAATCCTGCATTTCTTTAGCTGCTTTTACACAAAGGTATGCATGGTCTTCTTTTTCAAGAGGAAGACCGGAAACTGCCATATACGCATCACCAATAGTCTTAATCTTTTCAAGATTAAACTTCTCAATAATATTATCGAAGGCTTCAAAAATTTCATTTATTTCTGAAACTAACTTCTTAGCAGACATTGTAGCCGCTGTAGAAGTGAAGTTTTCGAAATCTGTAAATAGTACACTTACCTCTTCATATCTTCTTGGTGTAGCAGAACCTTTTTCTTTAATCTCATCTGCAATTTCTTTAGGGAGCATATTATAAAGTAAAGCATCGCTTTTCTCTTTCTCGTTTTCTAAGAGAATGGTCCGTTCCTTAACTAGAGCTTCGAGTTCTTCATTGTATTGTTCAACTTGCTCTTTCTTCTTACGTTCTCTAGAAATTTGGAAGTTTATAAATCCAATTAATAAACTAGTACCAAGTACTGAATAGAAGCCATATGCCCACCAAGTTTTCCATGGTGGCGGAAGAATTTTTAATCTAATAGAAGCCCCTTCATTGTTCCAAATACCATCTTTATTTGAAGCTATAACCCGAAATACATATTCATTCCCTTCAGGTAAATTTGTATATGAAACAAACCTACGATTTCCTACATCTTGCCAATCATTATCAAAACCTTCCATCTTATATTTATATTGGTTTTGTTCTGGTGCAGCAAAATGAAGAGCGGCAAATTCAAAAGAAATTACATTTTCTCTCCAAGTAAGGCTGATTTCATCCGTCTCAATAATCGATTTCTTAAGAGCTGAATTTATTGGAGATATGAAAACATCTTTATTAAAAATTTGGAAGTCGGTTACAACTACAGGTGGGATATAAGGATTATCCCTTATACTATCAGGTTTAAAAACTACCATTCCATTAATCCCTCCAAAATACATTGAACCGTCTGCCGATTGATGGAAAGCTCCAAATCTATATTCGTTACTCGGTAAGCCATCTCCACGATCATAAATCCTTACAGAACTAGAAATAGGATCAAAATCAGCAATCCCGCTATTTGTACTCAACCAAAGATGACCTCTATAATCTTCGATAATTCCATAAATAACATTATTTGGCAATCCATTTGAAGTTGTATACCTCGTAAATGTCTCTAATTCTGGGTTAAATTTATTTAGTCCATTGATCGTACCAACCCAAAGAGTTCCTTTCTGATCCTGAGTTATTACGTTGATAAAGTTATCACTAATGCTAGAATCATCACTTGGATCATTTACATACCTAGTAAAATTACCTCTGGCTCTATCATATTTATTCAAGCCAAAACCATGTGTACCTACCCAAAAAACACCTCTACTATCTTCAAACATAGACCATATTTTGTTATGACTTATTGAACTCGGATCGGTTTCATTATTCTGAAACCGTCGAAATTTCCCAGTTTCTCTATCGTAGGCATTTAAACCATTGTTGAGCGTTCCAACCCAAATAATACCTCGACTATCTTCAAAAATAGTAGTAATAATATTTCCACTAATTGAAGTTTCATCATCTATGCTATTTTTAAAATGAGTAAACTTATCCTGTTTTTGATTATATAGGTTAAGTCCATCAATAGTACCTACCCACAGCATTCCTTCACGATCTTTAATGATAGAATTAACAAAGTCATTGCTAAGCGATGTCTCATCATTTGGGTCATTCTTGAAATTTCTAAATTCATTAGTTGATAATGTAAGTCTGTTTAAGCCCCCTCCTTGTGTCCCAATCCAAACATCTCCATTATCATCTTCTGAAATCGCCCAAATATTATTATTTGATAAGCTATTTGAATTAGCAGGGTCATTCTGATAAATCGTAAAACTTTCAGATGATGATCTAATAAATTTATTTAATGCACCGTTTCTAGTACCCACCCAAAATACCCCAGATCTATCCTCGTAAAGCGCACTTATGGAATTATTACTTAGGTTAATCGGGTAATTCAAATCCATAAAACTTATAAATGAACCTGTTTCACGATTCAAAATATTAAGTCCGTTTAGCGTACCAACCCAGAATGTTCCTCTTGAATCTTCATATAACGATAGCACCCAATTGTTACTAATGCTTTCTATAGATGAATTCACGGAGGTAAAACTTGTAAACGTTTGCTTTTCTTTATTATATCGTAATAATCCACCAGATTGTGTTCCTACCCAAAGAACTTCTGATTTATCCTCATAAAGTGTAACAATCCAGTTATCCGAAATTTTTGAGCTTGGATTATTTTCTTCAAAATGCTTGATATCTCCATTAATCCTATCAAACCTAAATAAACCTTCTTCTTCTGTTCCAATCCAAATAAAGTCATTACTATCTCTATAAAGAGTAGTAATACGGGCTTCTTTAAGTTGGATATCATCATCTATTTTAGTGTAAACACTAAATTCATTAGTAAGAGGGTCTAAGATATTGAGACCTCTTTGAGTCCCAATTAATATTACTCCAGACTCATCTTCAAAAAGTACATTAACGTAGTTATGACTTATTGATTTATCATCTTCGTTATTATGTGTAAAACGTATAAATCTATCTTGCTCTCTATCAAGCTTATTAAGCCCTCCACCTTTTGTACCAACCCAGATTGCACCATTCTTATCTTCAATTATAGTAGAAATCTGATTATTTGAAATTGAGAAAAGATCATAAGGATCATTTCGATATACCTTGAACTCATATCCATCGTATCGATTTAATCCATCATCAGTCGCAAACCAAAGAAACCCTCTACTATCTTGGAGAATTGCATTTACAGTACTTTGTGAGAGCCCATCTTCTGTAGTAATTTGCTCAAACCTAATCGACATGTCTTGTGCAGAAACTACCTGCAACCCAATAAATAATAACAGAAGAGAAAAGCTAATTTTCTTCAACAATATACCCGTTTTAAAATTCCTTTAAACCTACTGATTATAATAAAGTAGTAGAAGAAAAGTGATTAGATTATCTTATAGAACAAATCTAAATAAGCAATCATTGTCCCATCTTTAAATTAATCACTACGAAGACTCTTTATTGGGTTTTCAGTAGCGGCTCTAAATGATTGTATACTGATAGTGAGAGCTGCGATCAACATAGATACAACAAGAGCGATTAGGAAAGGAGTAAAATCTAGCTCAATTCTATATCTAAAATTTGATAGCCACTCGTTTAAAAAATACCATGCTAAAGGGAGTCCTATAATATTAGAGATAAGAATCCACTTTAGAAAATCTTTACCTAGTAAAAAGCTAATGCCTTGAGTAGTGGAACCCAAAATCTTACGAATTCCAATCTCTTTTCTTCTCTGTTGAACTGTAAATACGGAGAGAATGAAAAGCCCAACAGCCGCAATAGTAATAGCTAAAATTGAAAAATGACGTATGATTTTTGCTAAAGTTTGCTCAGTATTGTATTGCTGAGCAAATGTATCATCTAAAAAAGTATATTCAAATGGATTATTTGTAAGTAATGAATTCCATGTTTCTTCAATAAGCGGAATGGAGGAACTTAGATTTTCAGCTGCTACTTTTATCGACACAATTGGCAACGATTTTGTATAGAACATTATTATTGGTTCAACTTCGTGCTTAACAGTTGCAAAATGAAAATCTGAAACAACTCCAACAATTTCCTGTGTTGAGGGATTATCTCCTGTGGCTCCAAAAGTTAACGTTTTTCCTGTTCCCTCTTTCCAATCTAACATCCTTAAGAATGCTTCGTTTACAATAACGGATCTTCCAGAATCAGAAAATGCTTCTGAAAAATTCCTTCCTTCTGCCATTTCAATGCCCATTGTTGGGATATAATTTTCGTTAATAGTAGTTACGCTTGTTATAATGTTTTCATCAGCGTCAATTCCCTCAGGAGTAACTCCCGATCTACCATATCCAGAGCCTATTTGTGATGTTGAAGCACCTACGCTAATAATTCCTGGAATTTTCGAAAGTTCTTCATACAAGGTAATTCGAACACCAGGAGTACTAACTTGACCTGTGTTTAAGGTCATAATTTGGTCTCGTTCGTAACCTAAATCAGCATTAAAAATAAAATCCATTTGTTGATATACTACTATGGTTCCCGCAAGTAATGCAACAGAAATCATAAATTGAAGAACTACCAATGAGTGGCGTAATAACGAACCTTTTGCACCTGCATTGAAACTACCTTTAAGAACTACCGAAGGTGTAAATGAGGAAAGTACTAGTGATGGGTAAATCCCAGAGACAAAGCCAACAAATAGAATTCCTAAAAGTGAAGCGATAATAAATATAGGATCTGCTAACCATGTAATTTCAGCAAAACGATCATAAGTGTTATTAAAAAATGGGATTGAAACATAAACAAGTGCTATAGATACGATAAAAGCTAGAAGTACTTGAAATACAGATTCTACTAAATGCTGAGCTATTAATTGACTCCGAACCCCTCCTGCTACTTTTCGAATGCCAATCTCTTTTGCCCTTGACGAAGAACGTGCCGTCACTAGATTCACATAATTAAAACAAGCTAGAATAAGCACTAGTAATCCAATGG
This sequence comes from uncultured Balneolaceae bacterium, assembly GCA_963974345.1. Taxonomy (GTDB): domain Bacteria; phylum Bacteroidota; class Rhodothermia; order Balneolales; family Balneolaceae; genus RHLJ01. Next base: position 348,842 of record CAXBBW010000001.1, read on the forward strand.
CAGACATAATAAATACATTACTCATGTCACTTTTGCGATTATTAATTTCAAAAAGAACATCAGAAGAATTTAAATGGACATCTTCTAGTGCTTGGAGTGTAGGATAGAACATCTCGTAACCGCCATTGTCCATTGCTATTTCTCTTAACTTATCTGCATATGGTGCTAAGTCTCTAGAATTATCAAAAAGCACATAAGTTTGAACACTAATAGAATTCCAAGATTCTAAAAACTGTGCAAAACCTGCTTGGTCTTGTGTGGGAACTAATGCTTGTAAAAAATCGAATTGAAAGTGAGAACTATTAGGTACGTCCTCCATCACTCCCACAATTTCCAATAATACACCTTGCTGGTCTTCAATAGATTCTCCAATTACAGAAGCCCTGCCAAATACTTTTCGAGCAAATTCCTGCGTAACTACCACCGTTTGGGGTTGAATAAGTACATCCTCAATCTTTCCGTCAATAAGCTCGAAATCGAATATTTTAAAAAAAGAGTTTTCAGTTAAATATGAACCATCAACATCATAAAATTGATTTTCGACTTTGATTGGGGTAGTTCCTTGATCTATAATTCGAGCCGTTTCTAAGATTTCGGGAATATTATCCTTCATAGCAGTAGCTAATGCAGGATAGGAAACACCTACATCTTGGGACGACACTCCTCTTGCCCGATCTATCGTTAATACTCTAGCAATTCGATCATATTTTGAATTGAATTTATTGAAACTTAAATCTTCCCAAACATACAAACCCAGTATAATAAAGGCCGAAATCCCAAGAATTAGCCCAATCAAGTTTATGGTCGTATAGCCTTTGTATTTAGAGAGATTTCTGAGTGAGGTGAGAATATAATTTCTAAACATAGTGGTTCTTTTTCTGTTGGATATTTACCAATCCTATTAAATTTAACAGATGACCAATCTGCATGATTATAACTATAAGACGTTTAATTACCAGATTTAGCTACGCTAAAATGTGTAAAATTTAGTATAGATTTATATACTTAAACCTCAAATTGAAAATAATTTTTCGCATTTGAATAGCAAATTTTATGAATATAATTTGCTATTAAAGCAAGATCATTTGGTAACAAACCATCCTCTACTTCACTACCTAAAATATTGCACAAAATTCTTCTGAAGTATTCGTGCCTTGAATAAGATAAAAAGCTTCTTGAATCGGTAGTCATTCCCACGAAATTATATAAAACACCCATATTCGAAAGTGATTCAATTTGTTGCTCAATCCCATTCTTTTGATCTAAAAACCACCAAGATGGTCCGTGTTGTACTTTTCCTGCTATACTTCCGTCTTGGAAGTTACCAGCCATAGTAGAGAACATTTCATTGTCTCTTGGATTAATGTTGTATAAAATTGTTTTAGGTAACTTATTTTCAGAATCTAACCTATTCAACATTTTGGAAAGTGACTTACCAACAAGAGCATCTCCAATAGAATCAAAACCTGAATCAGAACCAATTTTCTTTAGCATTCTTGAATTATTATTTCTTATTGGTCCAATATGAAATTGCATTACCCAATTTCTGGAGTGATTCATTATGCCACAAAAGTATAAAAAAGCCGATTTGAAAACTTCTGAATCCCCTTCATTCAAGATTTCTTTTTTCATTAACCGATCAAAAATATTAGAAACCTGATATTCAGAAAATGATTCAGCATACGGTTTTTCTATGCCATGATCAGATGCTCTACAACCTAATTCATCAAAGTAAATATGCCTTTTCTCAAGTGCTTTTAGAAAATCTTTAAACGAAATAATTGAAATACCGCTTGCCTCTTCTAGTTTCTTAACCCATGCTCTAAAAGCTTTACCATTTTCAACTTGCATGCCAGCATCAGGTCGGAAAGTTGGAACTACTTTACAAGCATATCCTTCTTTCTTCATTTTTGCATGATATTCTAGACTATCAGTTGGATCGTCTGTGGTCCCTACTACTTCTACTTTATTGCTTTTCAGGATTCCTCGAGTTGTAAATTCAGGGTGTTGAAGCAACTCATTACATTCTTCCCAAATAGATTCAGCTGTATCATTATTAAGCAAACGATCGGTTATCCCAAAAGAATTTTTCAATTCCATATGTGCCCAATGATAGAGTGGGTTCTTTAACGTTTTCGGGACGGTTTGAGCCCATGCCATAAACTTTTCCTTATCACTGGCGTTTCCAGTAATATATTTCTCATCTACACCACAAGCGCGAAGAGCCCTCCATTTATAGTGATCTCCATTAAGCCATATATGGCTTAAATTTCTAAAATTTAAGTTCTCAGCAATCTCTTGAGGAGCTAAGTGATTATGAAAATCAATGATTGGCAAATCTTTTGCATAATCATGAAATAATGTTTTTGCAGTTTCATTTTGGAGTAGAAAATGTTCGTGAATAAAGGGTTTTTCCATATAATAAAATCAGTTTTAGTAGTCAAAAAGATAATGGAGGTCTTTATTAATGTTTAAAAATCCAGTCTGTAATTTTACAAAAACTAGTTATATATTTCATGCTTTAATATATCATAAGCTAACCAACTTTCTGTAATCTAATTTCATGAAAAAAGTAGTCACCTTTGGTGAGATAATGCTTCGTCTTTCTCCTCCTGAATTTTTAAGATTTTCTCAAGCTAATTCCTTTGATGTTGTATATGGTGGAGGAGAATCCAATGTAGCAGTTTCACTGGCAAATTATGGAATCCCTACTGAATTCGTTACTCGATTACCAATGAACGATATTGGTGAATGTGCCCTAATGGAGATGAGAAAAAGAAATGTAGGTATAGAACATATTATAAGAGGTGGTGAAAGACTTGGTATCTATTTTTTAGAAACTGGTGCTGTAAGCCGAGGAAGTAAGGTAGTTTATGACAGAGCTCATTCTTCTATTTCTACTATTCAAAAGGGAATGGTTGATTGGGAGAAAGTTTTTAAGGGAGTTGAATGGTTCCATTGGACTGGAATAACTCCAGCCCTTTCTCAAGGTGCTGCAGATGTTTGTCTTGAGGCTATTAAAGCAGCTAATGATTTAGGTATCACAGTTTCTACAGATTTGAATTATAGAGGAAAACTATGGAAATATGGAAAAAATCCAGATGAAGTAATGCCAGATCTTGTTGAGGGATGTGATGTAATACTTGGAAATGAAGAGGATGCAGAGAAACATTTTCATATCCATCCTGATACGGTTGATATCTTACAAGGTGATACAATGGATGCCCAAGCCTATTTATCAGTCTGCAAAAAACTAAAAGAACGTTTTCCTAGGGCTAAAAAAATTATTACTACACTAAGGGGCTCAATAAGTGCATCTCACAATACTTGGGCTGGTGTTTTGTATAATGGGGATGAATTTTTGGAATCTAGAACTTACCAGATTACTCATATTGTTGATCGAGTTGGTGGTGGGGATTCATTTATGGGTGGATTGATTTATGGGCTACTCTCTTATACTGGGGATGATCAAAAGGCTCTAGATTTTGCAGTAGCAGCTTCTTGTTTAAAACATACTATATATGGTGACGCAAATCTTGTTACTGTTGATGAAGTTGAAAAATTGATGTCTGGTGATGCATCAGGAAGAGTGGCACGATGATTTTAGAATATACGTGGAGATGGTACGGTCCAAATGATACAATTACACTTAACGAAATACGCCAATGCGGTGCAACAGGTATAGTAAATGCCCTTCATGAAAGCCCTTATGGTGAGGTTTGGTCGGTTGAGGCTATTCTAGAACGAAAAAAAATAATCGAAGACGCAGGCTTAAGCTGGTCTGTAGTTGAAAGTGTTCCTGTTCATGAGGATATCAAAAAGAAAAGTGGTAGCTATTTAACTTATATAGAGAATTATAAAAATACGATTCGAAATTTAGCTGATTGTGGCATTTATACTGTGTGTTATAATTTTATGCCTGTTTTAGATTGGATAAGAACAAATTTAGATTTTAAGCTTGAAAATGACACTTATGCTCTTCGATTTGATGCGACTACATTTGCTGCATTTGATTTATTTATTTTAGAAAGAATTGGAGCTAATAACGATTATTCTCAGATTGAAATTGATAGAGCGAAGTCACTATTCAACAGTTTTTCTGATCAAGATATTAAAGAGCTAACAGACACCCTAATTGCTGGTATTCCAGGCGGTAAGACTGGGTATACAGTCGAAACTGTTCGTGATATATTGCACGAATACAAAGATATCAGCACTGAACTGCTTCAATCACACCTAACTTATTTCTTAGAGCAAATTCTACCTGTAGCAGAAGAATCTGGCGTTTTAATGTGTATTCATCCAGACGATCCACCCTACCCTTTTCTTGGCTTGCCTAGAATTATGAGTACCAATGAAGACGTTGATCGTTTAATGAGAGATGTACCTTCAAAAAATAATGGTATCACGCTTTGCACCGGATCTTATGGAGTTCGTCCAGAAAATGACTTAGTCGCTATGGCTACAAAATATGCAGATCGAATACATTTTTTACACTTTCGAAGTGTTCAAAGGGAACCCGATGGAAGCTTTTATGAAGCTGAACATCTAAAAGGTGATTCAGGTATCGTTAAAATTATGCATGCTATTCTAAGTTCTGATACATTAGCTTCAGATCATGCAATTCCAGTACGGCCAGATCACGGACATAAAATGTTAGATGATATTTCAAAGAACCATTATCCAGGATATTCTTGCTTTGGTCGCTTAAAAGGGCTGAGTGAATTAAAAGGAATGGAGCAAGGATTAAGGTTCAACCTTATTAAAGATAACTAGAAGATAAATATTAAGTCATGGCAAGATTTTCGCGCATAAAAGTAGCTTCAGTAATGGATGAAACAGGATTAGTTCCTTTGTTCTTTCATAGTGATATCGAAGTAAGTAAAGATGTATTAAAAGCATGTTATAATGGAGGCGCTAGACTCTTGGAATTTACCAGTCGGGGTGACTTTGCTCACGAAGTTTTTGGGGAACTCAATAAATATGCGTCTCAAGAATTACCAGAAATGATTCTTGGTGTTGGTTCAGTAACTGATGCAGCTTCAGCTTCACTATATATGGCCTTGGGAGCTAACTTTGTAGTAACTCCCGTATTAAGAGAAGATATTGCCACCGTATGTAATCGTCGAAAGATATTGTGGTCACCAGGTTGTGGTTCCCTAACTGAAATTGCAAAAGCTGAAGAACTTGGTGCTGAAATCATAAAAGTATTTCCTGGTAGTACACTCGGTCCAGATTTTGTAAAAGCGATTAAAGGGCCTTGCCCTTGGACTAGTATTATGCCTACTGGTGGTGTTTCTGCAGAGAAGGAGAACTTACAAGGTTGGTTTAATGCTGGAGTGACATGTGTTGGAATGGGATCACAACTCATTACCAAAGAATTCCTTACAAATAAAGACTATGCTGGACTTGAAAAACATGTTCGTACTACAATAGAACTTATCAAATCCATTCGATAAATAAGATTTATGCGAAATACACTCTCATCTTTTTTTTGTTTTTTGGTTGTTAGCGCTTTTTTGGTAAGCTGTTCAAGTTCTTCAGAAACCAAAACTATACGTCTTGCTCATGCTCTTAATACCTCCCACCCTGTTCATTTCGGGATAATAAGGATGGCAGAGTTAGTTGAGCAAAATTCAAATGGGAAACTAAAGATCAAAGTGTTTCCAAATCAACAATTGGGAACTGAGCGAGAAGCTCTCGAGCTACTTCAAATAGGAAGTATTGGAATGACCAAAGTTTCTGCAGCAGCAATTGAAAACTTTGTGCCTGAATTAAGAGTTTACAGCCTCCCATATTTATTTAGAGATGACGCCCATGTACAATCTGTTTTAAATGGAGAAATCGGAAAAGAGTTACTACTTGCAGGTGAAGATTACTGGCTTCGAGGATTGACCTACTATGATAGTGGTAAGCGTAGCTTTTATACCAAAGATAAACCCATTTTAACCCCAGATGATCTTCAAGGACTTAAAATACGAGTAATGGAAAGTCAGATGTCGATGAATATGGTTCGAAGCTTAAATGGCTCTCCAACCCCAATTTCGTTTGGAGAACTGTATACAGCACTTCAACAAGGCGTAGTAGACGGTGCAGAAAATAATCCTCCCTCTTTCTATTCATCAAGACACTATGAAGTTGCAAAATTCTATAGTCTTGATGAGCATTTAATGATTCCTGATTTGCTCATTATCAGCACATTGCAATGGAATAAACTTACTCAAGAAGAACAAGGATGGATTCAAGCAGCTGCGGATTCATCTTCTACTTATCAATTTCAGGTTTGGGCAGAATCAGAAAAAGAATCTTTAGCTGAGGTCGAAGCCTCTGGTGTTGAAATATTTTATCCTGATAAAAAACCTTTTATGGAAATGACATCTTCCGTTTATGAGGAATTCAAACAATCTGACCCACAATTTTATAAGTTAATTAAACGTATTCAGGAGGCCGGGCAATGAACAAACTAAATACTTATTTAGGATACTTTCTGGCTTTTTTGATGGGTATAATGCTTTCAAGCGTTTGCTGGCAGGTATTTAGTAGATATATTTTATCATCTCCTAGTTCATTCACAGATGAACTTGCTCGCTATCTATTAATCTGGATTGGATTACTTGGAGGTGCTTATGCTTCGGGTCAAGGAATGCATTTAGCAATAGACCTTCTACCCACTAAACTTGAAGGGAAATCGCAAATAAGGCTAAATGTCTTAATAAATATTCTTGTGATACTTTTTGTACTCGGAGCATTAGTGGTTGGTGGCTTACGGTTAGTTTACATCACTTATTCATTAGGTCAAACATCGGCAGCTATGCAGATTCCATTAGCCTATGTATATATCATATTACCAATAAGTGGACTATTGATTATCACTTATAAAATCAGAGACATTCTTGCTCTAAATAATCCTAAATCAACCCAAAATAAGGCATAAACATGGAAGTAACAGAAGTCCTTATTTTGATTACCAGTTTCGTTGTATTTCTTGGAATAGGAGTACCTATTGCATGGAGTATTGGATTATCGGGTATTGTAACCTTATTAGTAAGTATTGACTCCTTACCAGCTTTTACAACTTACGCCCAACGAATGGCAACCGGGCTCGATAGTTTTACCTTACTGGCTATTCCATTCTTTGTACTTGCGGGTCAATTAATAAATAAAGGTGGATTAGCTCAGCGGCTTATTCTCCTTGCCAAAAATATGATGGGTTCTCTCCCAGGTGGTCTTGCTCACGTAAACATTGTCGCTGCTATGTTATTTGGAGCTATTGCAGGTTCAGCTGTCGCCGCTGCTACAGCGATAGGTTCCATTCTTGGACCTCGTATGGAGGAAGAAGGCTACTCTAAGGAATTTGGTGCAGCTGTAAATATTACCTCATCCACTACAGGATTGCTTATCCCCCCTTCTAATATCCTAATTGTTTATTCATTAGCAAGTGGAGGGGTTTCTATTGCAGCATTATTTATCGCTGGATATTTACCGGGAATATTGACTGGATTTATGTTAATGGTAGTAGCCGCAATTTGGGCAAAAAAGAAAGGATTTCCAGTTGGTGAACGAACTAAATTTTCTGAATTGTATAAAAGCTTTTTAGATGCAATTCCAGCTCTTTTCCTATTGGTTATTGTAATCGGAGGAATAATTGCAGGAATTTTTACTGCAACAGAAGCCTCTGCTATTGCAGTAATTTACACACTTGGACTTGGGTTCTTTTATAAAGAGCTAAAAGTAAAAGAACTTCCAAAAATCTTCCTTGATTCTGTTTCTACTACATCTATTGTTTTATTATTAATTGCGACCTCTATTGCTATGAGTTGGGTAATGTCGTTTGAAGAAATTCCCCAAACTGTATCAGCTTCTTTACTTGCTTTAAGTGATAACCCGATTGTCATTTTATTGATGATTAATCTGATTCTTTTAGGTGTTGGGACTTTTATGGATATGACTCCTGCTGTACTTATTTTTACTCCAATTTTCCTACCTATTGTTATGGAAATGGGTATTGATCCTATTCACTTTGGAATCATCATGATCTTAAATTTAAGTATCGGACTATGTACTCCTCCGGTAGGTTCGGTACTATTTATAGGCGTTGGAGTAGCGGGAACTACAATTTCCAAAGTTATCAAGCCATTGCTTCCTCTATTTATAGCAATGATAGTAGCACTTATGCTGATTACTTTCTTCCCTCAAATCAGTCTTTGGCTACCAAGTTTGTTTGGGTTTTAGAAAAATAAAAAGCCAGCCTGAATTTCCTCAAGCTGGCTTTTATGTAATTGGTGGAGGTGCGGGGAGTCGAACCCCGGTCCGAAAAGGTAAACCTGCAGACATCTACATGCTTAGTTACTAATTAACATTCGCAAGAAGCCGAGCCTAGCAACCAAGCGACTTCAAACTATTCTGTGAAATTTCACGCAGCAAAGACAGAAAACCGTGCTAACGCTATCCTATCTTGTATGGCGTTCAGTCTGGCACTGATAGGCACGTTAGCCAGAGGAACGGCGAAGCAGTTTAAGCTGCTAAGCGGTATGAATAATTGTTGTCAATTATATTAGTTTCCATAATGAATGATTAACGAGATCCATTGGACATTCTCGACATGCAACCCACGGTAGTACTCATCCCGTCGAATCCAGTACACCCCCAATAATTCAAAGAGCGATCAAAAGATACTAATTTTATAGCTTAACTAAGAACTCATTCCATCAAAATTTGTTTCATTGGATTATAAATACTCAGTGTTAAATGTTAAATTCTCTTTCCATTAACTCTGACTATTTAACACTTAAAATTCCTACAAATGAAATTCGGTAGTGTAGACAATCCACAAGATATTGATTTCACCCTTCCCTCCGATCACGCAGACACTCTGAAGGTTTTGAGCCAAGGAAATGATGGGAATTTTGAAGCTTTTGTAGGTTGTGCTAAATGGAATAAAGCAGATTTAAAAGGCTTCTATCCAAGAGGTACTAAAGACGAATTAGAATATTATTCAAGGCAGTTTAACTCAATTGAGTTAAATGCTACTCATTATAAAATTTATGGCGCTGATATAATTCAAGGATGGCGAGAAAAAACTCCCGCTGATTTTAAATTCTTTCCAAAAGTAGTTAATAGTATTAGTCATTATAAAAGGCTAAAGGGTGTTGAATCCCTAATTGAAGAATACACCCTTCCAATCCGGTCTTTTGAAGAAAAGTTGGGAATGATTTTCTTGCAACTTAGGGATGATTTCAAGCCAAAAGACATCGATCGAATTCATCACTTTCTAGAAGCTTGGCCAAAAGATCTTCCACTTGCAATTGAACTTCGGCAAACCGATTGGTTTAATGATGAAGCCGTGGCAAGCCAAATCTATCAATTGTTCGAACAGTATCAAGTTGCCAATATTATAACGGATACGGCTGGTCGAAGAGATTTACTCCATATGAGACTTACAACTCCCGTTGCTTTTATACGCTATGTGGGTGCCAATCACGAAAGTGATTATCCAAGATTGGATGAATGGATTACACGTCTCAAATCCTGGAAAGATCATGGTCTTGAGAAACTGTACTTTTTTGTACATCAAAATATTGAAAAGGAATCCCCTCTTCTGTCAGCCTATTTTATAAAACTACTGAATAAAGAACTTGGAACTTCCTTAAAAATACCAAATAGTGAACAGAATCAACCAGGGTTAGGACTTTAATATCCACGAAACAATTTGTTAACATTAAAATGTTAGTTTTGTCCTAACTTTTCCAAACTATCATCGTGAAAGGCGATCATCAATTACTGTTCATCTACTTTATGGCAAATAAACTTATTCCTTTCTTTTTTCTGTTACTACTTTCTTCTTTTACAGTTGAAGCACGTCAAAATGCTTCCGTAAATGGGTATGTAAAAGACTCTGAGACAGGTGAAACACTTATCAGTGCAAACGTGGCTTTTCTGGAAAATAACCGGGGAGCTTCAACAAATACCTTAGGATACTTCACAATCACAAACGTTCAGGCGGGCACTTATACTCTTGCTGCTTCTTATATTGGGTATCAACTCTTTCAAAAAAAAATCACATTATCAGAAGGAGAAAATCTCCGAATTGATATTGAGTTAATCCCTGAATTTGTACAAGGGGAAGAAATTATTATTGAGTCGGAGGCTGAAAAGGAAGAACTCAAATCCATTGGGACTGCTCAAGTTAAAACTGAACTTATTAAAGCATTACCCGCTATTTTCGAAGCCGATGTATTTCGCTCCATTCAATACCTACCTGGCGTAAAAGCTGCTTCCGATTTCTCGAGTGGACTATATATTCGAGGCGGAAGTCCTGATCAAACCTTGATTTTATTGGATAGAACTACTGTTTATAACCCAAGTCACTTTTTTGGATTCTTCTCCACATTTAACCCAGATGCAATTAAAGATGTACGTTTATATAAAGGTGGTTATCCCGCTGAATATGGAGGTCGATTAGGGTCTGTTCTTTCGATTTATAATAAAGATGGAAACCGAAAAGAAATGGCAGGTTCTGTTACTCTAGGAATGCTTGCTTCAAGAGCTTCAATTGAAGGTCCTTATAAGAAAGGTTCTTATATGTTTGCTGTTCGTAGATCGACCTTAGAACCATTATTGGCTGCCTTAAGACAAAGCAGTGACAACATACCCTCACAATTTTATTTTTATGATTTTAACGGAAAAATAACATTTGATGCTTCTAAAAATGATAAGTTCTCACTTGCTGCATATACCGGGACTGATAAAGTAGTTTTCCCTTTTGCTGATGACGCTGAGTTTGTTTTAAACTATGGGAATCAAACTATCAGTAGTAATTGGACTCATATTTTTAATGAAAAGTTGTTTTCCAATTTTGTCCTAACTGGATCAAGATATTTTAATTATCCAGAATTTGAATTTGGTGGTACTCCTTTTGAAAGAGATAATAATATTTATGACTTTTCCATAAAATCTGATTTAGAATATTTACCGAATGAAAAGCATCAGATTTCCACGGGTATTTGGGCAGGTATTTTTACTCTTCGATTGCAAGATCGTTTTGATAATCAGGATAGCTTTAGTAGCCGAATTCAAGCTAATTATGCTTCATATTATATTCAAGATACTTGGCAACCAACCGATCTTTGGAAAGTTATTGGAGGTGTAAGAGCAAACTACTTCTCTGATGGAGATTATTTAAGGATTGAACCTCGTTTATCAATTGAACATCGCTTATCAGACAGAGTTCGGTTACAGGCAGCATACGGTCGATATAATCAGTTCTTCACATTAATAACTAATGAAGCCTTCTCTGGATTTGACATATGGCTTACTTCAGATGAAGGAATAAATCCTGCGTATGGAGACCAGTTTGTATTAGGAGCTAAAACCATTCCATTTGAAAATTATGGCTTAGACATTGAAGTATATTATCGTTCTATGGAAGATTTATTCGAATTGGATCCTTTCCTTCCAGATCCAGCAGGTTTAGCATATCCAGATTTATTCAGAATAGGAAACGGATATGCGTATGGAATGGAAGTAATGTTCGAAAAACAGGTCGGTCGTTTTAATGGCTTTATCGGTTACACTTTAGGTTATACATGGCGAAAATTTCCTGGCTTTAATGTTGATCTGGGCTCAGACGATCAAAGTGCACGTTTTTATCCTCCTAAGTACGATCGAAGAAATGATGTAAATCTCATCATGAATTATGAATTGAGTAGAAAATGGAAAGTTACAAGTGCTTGGGTATATGCAACCGGTCAAGCTTATACGCTTGCTCTTGGAAGATATGCCCGATACGATGATCCTTTTTCAATTGGCGATCCAATAGATAACTTTACAGTTGGTAAAGTTAATGCATCACGTTTACCAAGCTATCATAGATTGGATCTCTCTTTCTCTCGCAAAGGTACCTTTTTTGGGATTGGCGACGCTGAGCTTCAGTTACAAATCATCAATGTCTATTCACGTAAAAATGTTTGGTTCCAGAGTTTTGATTTTGATGAAAATCCTGTCCAACGAAACGACGTAAATCTTCTTCCTATTCTTCCATCCATCTCTTACACGGTTAAATTTTAAGCACTATGAAAAACACATCTATACTCTTTTTGCTTATTCTTGGAACATTTTTCGGATGTGATATTTATCCTCAAGATGAATATGAAGAATTCTATGTTGTTGAATCCTATATAGTAGCCGGAAGAAATCTGCAGCAGGTTCGTCTTTCCACCACTGGCGAGGCTTTTGAATTTTATAGTTTTGAAAATACAGCAGTATCCAATGCATCAGTATCAATAAATTTGTTGAATACAAATAGCAACAGAGTTGAGCAAAGCTTCCCATTTCAAATGGATACACCTGGAATTTACATTCCAACTATTGATCACGAAGTTCTTCCTGAAAGAACCTACCAATTATTAGTTTCCGTACCTAATGGAGCCTCTTTTGATGAGATTAGTGCTACTGCTATTGTTCCAGGTTCGTTTGATGTAATTGGTGGAGTTCAAGATACTCTGGTTTATCAATCTACTGAGCAACTTGAGGTAACACTTTCCGAGAGTTCTTATCCTGGGCGTCAGAATGTGTATGTTTTCAATACACTTGCCTTGAATCCAATCCCTGAGAATCTTACCCCGTTATATGCGGATTTTTATGATAATGAAGAAGAAATAGATTCAAATGGAGTTCGCAATAACGACTTGCTACTTGAATTTTCAAATACATCATCTGGTTTATTAAATGCTGGAAATTTCACGATCAATAACGATGGTTCTATTACCATTCGTTATCCTTGGCTTGCTGTAGCATTTTTTGAAGAGAACAGAATCGTTGCTACAACAGTAGACGATAATATCTATGACTATATTCGTTCTGGTTCTGTTCAGTTCGGTGGCTCAACCTTATCACCTGGTGAAATTCAGAATGTGATCACTCACATTGAAGGAGGAATTGGATTATTTGGTGCTATGGCTTCAGATACCATTCCAACGTTTTTTAAGAGAAATCCTCTTTTTTAATTTCATAATATATATGTGCTAAGATTGTTAGTTTACTTACTATGAAATTTATAAAGCGATCGCTTATTATTTTACTATTACTTTTAATTTCGACTCCAATGATTGCTCAAGAATCTGGTGCTTTCGAAATTGCTCGAGTTAAATATAGAGGTGGTGGCGATTGGTACAACGATCCTTCTTCTCTCAAAAATCTGATTGCGTTTACCAATAAAGAAATTCCCATTACAATTGATCCTGTTTTTAAAGATATAGCTCTCGGTAGTACTGAAATTCACTCTTATCCTTTTCTATTTCTTACAGGGCATGGAACCATTACTGCAAACAACACTGAAGTTCGAAATCTTAGAAATTACCTTGAAAACGGCGGATTTCTATACGTAGATGATGATTACGGACTTGACGAGTATATTAGATCACTGCTTTCAGAAGTTTTCCCTGATGAAGAATTGTTAGAGTTACCTTTTAATCACCCCATTTATAATCAAGCTTTTGAATTTAAAAGTGGTCTACCAAAAATCCATGAACATGATAATGGAAATCCACAAGGATTTGGCTTATTCAGAAATGGAAAACTTGTTGTTTTTTATACCTACGAATCGAACCTAGCAGATGGGTGGGCCGACCCAGAAGTTCACAACGATCCTCCTGAAGTTCGTCAAAATGCCTTAAAAATGGGTGCTAATATTTTAGTATATGCTTTGACTAATATTTAGTTTTTTGCCTATAATGAGTTTTTAAAATTAATATCCCCATTAATGATTACACCTTACTTATTTTTTCCTGGAAATTGTGAAGATGCTCTTAATTTTTACAAAACTGTTTTTAAAGGAGAAGTGACTTCCTTAGAAACTTTTGGCGAAGCTAGTATGCCAGTTGAGGAAGATTATAAGGGCAAAATCATGCATGCTACTCTAGAGTTTGGAGATAACAAAATACAATTTTCTGATGGAGCCCCTCATAAAAAAATTACTCCGGGCGACAATGTACACTTGAACCTCAATTTCGATAATGAAACCAAGATGAGGTTAACTTGGAATAAACTAGCTGCCGAAGGTTCCATTCATATGGAATTACAAGACACATTCTGGGGAGCTATTTTCGGTCAATTAGAGGATAAATATGGTATCAGATGGATGTTTAATTTTCAGAAGGAAAGCTAACTAACAGCATGTAGCTAATAGCTGTTAGTTTTTATCTTATTCAACATCTAAAATTAAGTATCGAAAAGAAAATATATTGAATTGGGCAAACGATATAACCTTAGATGCTTTTAATAAGTTTATTCAGCTGTAATAAAGCACTTCTTCATTGAACATTCCTTGTTGAATATTCTTACTTCAACTCTTCCCCTTCATTCTGTACTCAAACACTTTATCATTCACCATATTTTTTGATGTGCTTTCCGGGTCGGGGTAAAAATCATCGGAATCCATTTTCTCTCTTAAAGTAATTTTGGATTGTACATCGGCTTGAACTTCAGTGATTTTTCTCTTCTCATCATCACTAGCAGTTTTATACTTCTCGGAAAGTTCACCCAGCTTATTCTTAAAGAAATTAAGCTCTAACGTTTTAATGGTACTTTTTGCCGTTCGATATGGATTCTTATCCTTTTCGTACTTCATTCCGATTTTTTCATGATGTCTATCACTTGTGGTATGCTGTTCTAATAAAACATCACCTACCAATTTTGGGAATGGGTCTTTTCTGCCAGAATAATATTCCATACTAATATCATCTCCTGCCTTATATCGTTCTACGATATCGTTATAGAACATTCTTAGTTCATCATCTTCAATGAGTCGATCGTTAGTTAGTGAACAGATATAGGTTACCATATCCTTTCCAAAAGTGATCATCAATCGAATAATTTCCTTCTCGTAATGAGGTTTCTTTTTTGATAATGAACGACTATTGACCGAAGAAGATTGGCTTATTTCTCTATCGGAAAGTCCAGTGTCATTCGTCATTTCTAATGGCTCAAACTCATCATTCGGAAATGGAATTTCGTCAATGTTTTGTACTAATTTATTTTGATTTCGTTCTTCCCTGAATTGATCTCTTCTTTTGGAGCGTTCGTTTTCTTTTCTTTTTTCCTTTAGTACTCGATCCAGTTCTTCAAAGAGTTCTCTATCCGTACCACGTCTATATTTTTGGGTTCTTTGATGGAGGTGCTGAACATATACCTGTTGCTGAATCGACTCTTGAATATTTGCAATAGCCTCGAGAATCTCAGTGATAACTTTACTTTGCTGAACAGGATTATCCATTCTCCCTTCTTCTTCAGCTTTCATTATTAGGAAATCTACAAAGTCAGAAGCTTCTTCTTTCTTCAATTCCAAAAAAGATTCTTTGCCAAACTGCTTTACAAAAGAATCGGGATCTTCCCCATCTGGTAATTCTAATAGCTGAACTTCCATTCCTTCAGCCAGTGCAATATCAATTCCTCGCTTCATTGCATTTTGTCCGGCATTATCGGCATCGTAAATCATCACAATACGATCTCCATAACGATGAAGTATTTTCATCTGTCCGGGAGTGAGTGCCGTTCCAGAACTTGCTACTACATTCGTAATTTCATGCTGATTTAAAGTGATTACATCTGTATAGCCTTCTACCAAAATCACTTCTTTATGCTTTCGAATTTCATTTTTAGCATAGTTTACAGCATATACAACTTCACTTTTGTTGTACACTTTGGTTTGCGCCGAATTGATATACTTTGCTGTTTTCTCATTTCCTAAAACACGACCAGCAAAAGCAATTACTTTGTTGGTAGGATTAAAAATAGGGAACATCAATCTTCCACGAAATGTATCGTAAAATCCCTCCCCCCTTTGACTTGGTTTTATCAAATCCGCCTCAACCAAATATTGCTCATCAATTCCAGCATTTCGAGCAGCTTTCCAAAGATCATCACCACCTGTAGGGGCATATCCTAAGCCAAATCGCTTAATAATTTCTAAATTATACCCACGTTTATCAAGGTAAGCTTTTGCTTTTTCGGCATCAGGATTTTCAATCAAGTTCCTATAAAAATAGACGCCTGCAAATTTTAGAGCAAGATAAATCCCCTCCCTTATTTGGTGTCCCTCTGTTTGTTCGTGAGTTTGTTCCTCCTCAGGAATAAATACACCATATCGATCAGCAAGTTGTTTTATAGCTTCCGTAAAACCAATTCCATCCTGATCCATAATAAATTTAAAAACATCACCTGACTCTCCACATCCAAAGCATTTAAATATTCCAAGTCGTGGAGTCACATGAAAAGAAGGAGATTTTTCATTATGGTAAGGACACAAACCTGTAAAACCGCTACCTGAGCGTTTAAGTTTTACATAGTCGGATACAACCTCTACAATATCGGCTGCGTCACGAACTTCCTCTTTCTTTGTATCTGAAATCATAGTTAATAATAATGAATTGCTTACTGAATATAAGGTGGAAAGTTGAAACACTAAGAGTTGATATGTGTTTTTTAAAAAATCTATTAAACGTCACAACTTTCGTAATTCAACTTAGCTACTTTGATACATACGCCTTATATTTCTGCCCGCTAAATCAAGAATTTTAAAACATAGATAATGAGCGTATTAGTAGGAAAAGATACCCGTCTTATAGTTCAGGGTTTTACCGGTAGCGAAGGAAGCTTCCACGCTGGGCAAATGATAGAATATGGAACCAATGTTGTTGGAGGAGTTACTCCAGGAAAAGGTGGTCAAACCCATTTAGACCGACCTGTTTTCAATACCGTTGCAGATTCTGTTGAACATGAAGGTGCTAATACTTCTGTTATCTTCGTCCCTCCAGCTTTTGCAGCTGATGCAATTACAGAGGCTGCTTTTGCTGGAATTAAAGTGATTATCTGTATTACTGAAGGAATTCCAGTTAAAGACATGATCTTAGCAAAACAAGTGTGTAAAAGCCACGGTGCTGTATTAGTTGGGCCAAATTGCCCAGGGGTAATAACTCCGGGCGAAGCAAAAATTGGGATTATGCCCGGTAATATTTTCACGCCAGGAACAGTAGGATTGATATCTAGATCAGGAACTTTGACTTACGAAGCTGTCGATCAACTCACAAAAGTTGGACTTGGTCAAAGTACAGCAATTGGGATTGGTGGTGATCCTGTTATTGGAACTACTCACCTTGATGCTGTTAAATTATTCCAAGATGATCCTGATACAGAATCTATTGTTTTGATCGGTGAAATTGGTGGTTCTGCTGAAGAAGAAGCTGCGGCTTATATCAAAGAGCATGTAACAAAGCCTGTAGTCGCTTTTATAGCGGGCTCAACAGCTCCTCCGGGCCGAAGAATGGGGCATGCTGGTGCGATTATATCTGGAGGTAAAGGAACCGCACAGGAGAAAAAGAAAGCCCTAGCTGAAGCAGGTATTACCGTTGTTGATAGTCCAGCAGAAATTGGCATTACAATGAAAGAATTATTGGAAACAGTCTAAACTAAGTTTCTTTACCTTTTTTAAAGCCTTCTTCATTCATTTGAAGAAGGCTTTTTATTTATCAGATATTAATTTGGTACATTTTTATTTAAAAAAAGCCTACGCTTTTTTGAGGGTAATAATGAAGGTCGTTCCCTTATTTTCTCCTTCACTTTTAACTTCTATTTTGCCACCCATATCCTTGATATAGTTCGCACTACTGTGCAATCCCAATCCATGACCTTGCTCTTTGGTAGTGAAACCTTGATTAAAAATCTTAGTAAGGTTTTTAGGTAAAACACCCGCACCAGTATCAGAAAAAAATAACCTTACTTCATCTCCTTTTTGACTCAACTTTATTGTGATTAGCCTTTTGTCATGATCTATCGACTCCATTGATTCTTTAGCATTTTTGATAAAATTAACTAATACATGGATTAGCTTCGTCTTTTGACCAATAACTAAATCAACCCTTTCAAAGTCTTTAACCAATTTAATATCGTGTCGATCAATGGAACTTGTAAATAGCACCAAAGTGTCTTCGATAATAGTTGGCAGTGAAATTGAATCATTATTTGTATTTGCAGTAGCATATGATTGTTGGGCAGCAATTACATCATTTATAAGAATAATCTTCTCAGATAATCTTTCACTTTGTGCAATTAGCTCTTCATTCTCGGCTTTAAGTGGCTCTTCAAGTTTCATATAATATTCTAAGAGCTGTTTCCCCTTTGGGTTGTTGAGAATAAATTCCTCTAGGTTATCCATATTTTCACTAAGCAACTTATTTGCTTGCGTGAGCATCTTTAACCTAGAATTTTTCAATGTTTCTGAGATAAGAGAAGATGAAGTATTTACACTATTCAAAATATTACCCACGTTATGCAACACCCCTGCTGCAATATCTGCCATCCCGGCTTTATGAGCATTTTCGATGAGTTCACTTCTGGTTCTTTTCAGGTCTTCAAATGTCTCATGCAATGCTTTGTTCTTATCAACTAGTTCAGCTGTTCTTTCGTTAACTTCTACTTCTAATTTTTTATTCTGCTCGGTAATTGATCGAACTCTAATTCGATATCCTGTTATTATAAATCCTCCTATTAAAATAAAAGACAGGAAATAAAATAGATTTGTTTTCCAAAATGGTGGTGTAATAATAAGGGTTAAACTTGCTTCTTCTGGATTCCAGTATTCATCAGCATTCGCAACTTTTACCTTCAATGTATATTTACCAGGATCAAGATTAGTATAGGTAGCAGAACGTTTATTATTTACATAGTTCCAATCTTCGTCAAAGCCTTCCAGCAAATAGGCGAATTGATCTGCATTATCGAAATTAAAATTTAGGGAGGTATACTCGAAGGTGAGTACAGATGCAGTATATGGAACGACAATTTCTTTGGCTTCCGCAATATGTTCTTTTAGGGGTGATTCTTTTCCATTTTCAACAGATCGATTAAAAATCTGGAAATCTGTGAAAATAATTGGATGCACATCTTTGCTTTGAGAGATATCATCAGGATCAAATCGATTAAACCCTTTAACTCCGCCAAAGTACATTAGTCCTTTGCTATCTTTATAGCAGGCATTTACATTAAACTCTCGACTTTGAAGCCCATCCTCCATACCATAATTTGTAAAGGTAACTTCAAAAGGATCAAATTTCGAAATCCCATTATTTGTACTAAGCCATAGGTTCCCACTATTGTCTTCAAGAATACAATTTACCACCTCATTTGGTAGACCATCTTTTACTGAATATGAAGTAAATTCTTCGGTTTTTTTATCAAAAAGTTCTAAGCCACCACCCTTAGTTCCAACCCAAATTCTCCCAGATTTATCTTTATGAATAGAATGAAGGACATCACTAACATTGGTACTATTATACGTTGTGTAGTATTTAAGATAATTATTCTCAGAGTTCAGCCGAACTAACCCGTATCCCGTTGTTGTGATAAACATGTCTTCATCTTCCAAAAAGTCTCTTACATGATTAGCTTTGGTATCTAAATCTTTATCGAAGGTATCCACATGTTCGACAGTATTCTTTTTTGGATCAATAGTATAAGAACCTCCTCCGTTAGTACCCGCCCAAACTTTCTGGGTGCTGTCTATATATAAACCGAAAACATCATCATTTGCTAAAGAGTATGGCTCATATTTAAATCCCGAGAAGTGCGTATATGAATTTGTTGAGTAGTTGAATTTACTGACACCTCCCTGATAAGTTCCCAACCAAATATTTCCTTCAATATCTTCTTTAAGTCTCAAAACAACATCTGATGGAGGTGAATTTTCATTTAACGGATCATGTGGGAAATCGATTTTTTCATCAGTAGCAAAATCAAATAAATGCAAGCCACCTGTTTTGCCTCCGTCTGTACCAATCCAAAAATTCCCTTTGCTGTCTTCCACAAAAGATAACACTGAGTTATTACCTATACTTTTTTCTGCATAAGGGTCACTGGAATATCTTTCAAACTTATTCTTCCCCACTTGATAGATGTTCAATCCACCAGCATAAGTGCCAAACCATAATGTATTATCCTTACTTTCATAAATAGAATAAATTGAACTATTATTTAAACTTCTTTGATCAAGCGGATCTGATTTAAAATGAATAAACTTATTTTTCTCTCTATCGAATAAATCTAGCCCCATATTTTCAAGACCAACCCACAGTCTATTTTCACTATCTTCGAAAACAGTTAAAACCGCATTATCAGCAATACTCTCATCATTTAGTGTACTATGTTTGTATCTAATAAATGAATCTGTTTCATAATGGTATGCATTTAGACCTCCGCCTTGTGTTGCAAGCCAAATAGTACTATCACTACTTTCTACAATATCATTTATTACATTTGATCCAATTGATTTGCTATTAGTTTTTTCAAAATAGTACGCTTTGAAAGAATCTGATTCTCGGTTATACCTAAAGAGACCTGTCCGAGTGCATATCCAAATATTAGTTTTACTGTCTTCATATAAGCAATCCATGTTTTTGTCAGCAACATCAATCCCAAATTGATCTTTAGGAATAATATTTTTGAAGGGCTCACCTTCTTTATCTCTTACCGAAATTCCATTGTTTGTTCCTACCCATAGTTTACCTTGTGAATCGTGCAAAACTGTAAAAACTGCATCCCCACTAATTCTGTTATTTAAATTTGCAGTGGATGAATTGAATCTCGTGAAATTATCATCCTTTCTGTTATAGAGGTTTAACCCTTCGCCGAAGGTACTAATCCATAAATTTTGATCTCTATCTTCATAAATATTCGATAAATCATTATAAGATATACTTGTTGGATCATTTTTATCCAGTTTATAAACTGTAATTTCATTTCCATCATATTTATTTAACCCATCTTGAGTGGCGAACCACATAAACCCAATATAATCTTGAGTAATCGAAGTTACATTACTTTGTGATAGACCATTTTCAGGAGTAATTTGATAGAAATTAATTTCCCCATTTTGTTGCGCTAGTACTGTTTTATCTGTGAAAATAGTACCTATCAAAAAAAGACAAAGGGTTAGCAGATTATACTTAATATTCATTCTTTTTGATTCTTAGATATTCGTGAAGAGCCCAACCCTATTAATTCTACTTTTTAAGCCATTTATTAAGTGTATTCAATAATTCTTCTTTTTCTACGGGTTTTGGTATGAAATCATCCATACCTGCTTTAATACAAAGATCTTTTTCGTGTTTCATTACACTTGCTGTAAAAGCGATAATTGGAATATGTCTCCCTGATTTATTTTCCAAATTTCTAATTTGCTGAGTTGCTTCATATCCGTCTAAAAGAGGCATGTGAACATCCATAAAAACAATATCATAGTTTTTGGTGCGAGCCATCTCAACTGCTTCCTCCCCATTATTAGCAATCTCAATATTGTAGCCCTCTCTCTCTAACGTAATTCTAAGTACTTTTTGATTTATAACATTGTCTTCAGCAACTAAAATTTTATAGTCAGATAGTTTTTCTGATTCACCAAAATTTTTAGCACTTGCATTAACTTTATCTTCCCTTTTATGAACAGTTGAGTTTTTATCATCTGTTTTCAGTTTAACTTCAAACCAAAAGCTAGACCCTTTTCCAAATTCACTTTCAAAACCTACTTCGCCGTTCATCAAATTTGCAATTTTCTTGCTTATAGCTAGCCCAAGACCAGTACCTCCATATTTACGAGATGTAGAACTATCTGCCTGTGAAAATGGTGTAAACAATAATTTTTGTTTTTCTTTGGTAATACCAACCCCAGTATCAAGAACTTCGAACCTTATATTTAAACCTTCAGGTGTTACTCCATTTGATTTAATTTTAATATCGATGCTTCCTTCTTCAGTAAATTTGATAGCGTTATTCCCAAAATTTAATAATACCTGTCGAATTCTAGTTGGATCTCCAATTAACCAATCTGGTATTGTATCATCGTAACTTATTGATAGTTCTACATTTTTTTTGACAATACTTATTGAAAGTATCTTACCTAGATTATCAATTAAATCTTTTAGGCTAAATGAGATTTTTTCAATATCCATTTTCCCAGCTTCAATTTTAGAAAAATCTAAAATATCGTTAATAATATAGAGCAAAGATTCTGCACTATACTTCACCATTTCTGCAAGTTCTTTCTGCTCTACATTTAGTGGAGTATCAATCAGCAACCCATTCATTCCAATAATACCATTCATTGGAGTCCGGATTTCATGACTGACGTTAGCAAGAAATTCACTTTTTGCTTCTGAAGCTCTTTCAGCAACTTCTTTTAATACTTTGAATTCTTTTACCAGACTTTGAAGCTCTTCTGTTCTTTTTTTTACTTCTTCTTCAAGATTCTCAGTATAACTTATAGATTCTTGATATAGTTGCCACTTCGTAGTAAGTGAAAGAGCCGTTTGTTTAAGAGCAGTTGAATCAAAGGGTTTTTTCATAAATAAAAGATGATCAGTACGCCCTAAGTTGGTAAGAATCTCATCCCAAGAATAGTCTGAATAAGCAGTACATATAACTATCTCTGTAAAAGGATGTTTGTCCCAAATTCTTCCAATCGTTTCGACCCCATCAATTCCGGGAGGCATCCTCACATCCATAAATACTAATGAATAAGGCTCATTAATATCAAAAGAACTATCAACCATTTCAATTGCTTCGAGACCTTGATAAGCATGGTCTATAGAGTATAAGACCTCATGCTCTTTCTTAGAAATGGTTCCAAATAAACCTGATTCTAAATCGGTTAACTCCGATTCATCGTAGAGCTTATTTGCACCTAATATTGACTCAACATCTCTGTGAATGGAATCATTATCATCCACAATCAAGATTTTATGTTTATTCATCAGTATCCGAGAATCATTTTCTTTAAAACCTAAAGCTTGTTAAAGATATGCAAATTATATTAATTAGAAAATTTTAATATTCAGAGTAATCGTATCTCTACCAGTGAATTAGTAATCGAAAATGATCGGGTAATTAATTAGATTCTACACAATTTATATTCTTTAAAAATTGTTTTTATGCCTCTATTATTGTCTGTTTTATTGGGGATTTTCTTACTACTTGTCTTAATTTTAAAGTTCAGATTACAGGCATTTATAGCCCTGTTGATTGTAAGTATATTGGTTGGTCTTGCAGCAGGTTTAAATGCTGAAGAAATAATCCAAACAGTGATAGAAGGCATGGGTAGCACACTCGGTTATGTTGCTACTGTTATTGGCTTAGGAGTTATTTTTGGTTCAATTCTAGAACATTCTGGGGGTGCAAGTATCATTGCAAATACAATGATTAAAAAACTTGGAGTTGAACGAGCTCCCACCGCAATGGTAATTTCCGGTTTCATTGTAGCAATTCCAGTTTTCTTTGAAGTAGCTTTTATTATTCTAGTTCCAATTATTTATGCGCTCCAAAAACAAACAGGTAAATCGTTATTACTGTATGCTATTCCTCTTTTAGCTGGTTTGGCAGTTACACATGCATTCATTCCTCCAACACCTGGACCAATTGCTGTTGCAAGTATTATTGGTGCAGATCTCGGATGGGTCATTTTATTAGGTTCTATTGTCGGGTTTCCAACTGCAATTATTAGTGGATTATTTTTCGGACGATATATTTCTAAGAAGATGCATATTGAAGCACCTGAAGAATTTGTAAAAGCATTTGTTCAACCTAATAACAAATTACCTTCTATCGCTTCAGTTATTATTATTATTGGCATCCCAATAGTATTAATCCTATTGAACACAACAACAAGCAGCAGTGTATTTCTTTCGGGATTAATCTCTCCTTTTGGTCTTTCAACTATCGCTTTGTTAGGGCACCCCATTTCCGCACTAATTGTGGCTAATTTGTTAGCCTGGTATTTTATAGGGATTAAGAGAGGCTTCACTAAAGAACAGCTTTCGGAAATTACCACTAAATCAATGATGCCAGCAGGTGCAGTAATTTTATTAACGGGAGCAGGTGGAGTTTTTAAACAAGTCTTAGTAGATACAGGAGCTGGAACGGCTCTAGCAGAAACAATGGCTCATTATGGAATTCCAGTTATACTTCTCGCTTATTTAGCTGCTGTTGCTGTAAGAGTTCTACAGGGTTCTGCAACTGTTGCTATGATTACTGCTGCTGGTTTAGTCTCTCCACTTATTATTGGATTGAGCTTAAGCAATCTTGAACTTGCCATAATTGTAATTTCTATTGCTGCAGGTGCCTCCATAATGAGCCATGTAAATGACAGTGGGTTTTGGTTGGTCAGCCAATACCTTGGACTTTCAGAAAAAGAGACGTTTAAAAGCTGGACTGCTATGACAACCATCCTCTCCTTAACTGGCTTTACGATTGTCTTCGCGATCCATTTAGTTTTCGCTTAATTCAACAAATATGATATAATTTTTTTCTCTGATATGTGATATTGATTGTTAATTGCATACTATTCATTTGGTTAAATATATATACATATACCTATGAAAAATTTTACTTCTCTATTAGCAGAAGAATTTAAGATAAAACTACTGTTATCATTTCTGTTTATACTGCTATTTTCATTTACTGCACAAGCTCAAAACGAATTCAGCACCTTCGAATTTGAAAAAGATATTGACTATAAAATTATTCTAGTAGATGGCTCAGAATTTATAGGTCGTTTTTTAGAAAAGGATTCATCCACATTAACTATTTCTACCACCTCATTACCAAAGGTTGAAATCCCATTTTCTAAAATTAAATCGGTTACGGTTATTGATAGTTCGAGTTTAAAAAAAGATGGTAGCTATTGGTTTCCAAACCCACACTCAACACGCTATTTCTTCTCTCCATCTGGACTGAATTTAAAAAAAGGAGAAGGATATTACCAAAATACGTATTTATTATTTAACTCTGTGAACTATGGATTAACCGATAATATCTCACTCGGTGGAGGTTTAGAGTTTATCTCAACATTTACTGGCCAGCCAATTTACTATGTTACTCCAAAAGTGGGCTTCGATATAAATGAGAAATTAAATCTTGGAGCTGGCGTATTAGTTCTAGGTGTAGCAGGCGAAGGTAGTTTAGGAATAACCTACGGTATTGCAACCTATGGTTCTAGAGACGATAATTTAACAGCAGGACTTGGTTGGGGATTCGTGGATGGCGATTTTTCAAATAAACCAATAATTACCTTAAGTGGAATGAAACGTTTAAAACGTAAATTCTCCATTGTTAGCGAAAATTGGTTTGTTCCAATTGACGATTCTTATGAAGGTCTGTTTGGGTATGGTATGAGAATATTTAGCGAAAAATTAGCTGTTGATATCGGCTTGTTAAATAATGCTGCAATTTCAGATGAATTAGTATTAGGCGTACCATATATAGATTTAGTAGTGAAGTTTTAACACCCTTTTCCGATATAAAAAAGGCTGATTTGATTTGTTCAAACCAGCCTTTTAAAAAGTTAAAGTCTACCTAGATAATAGTACCATCTGGAATGGTTTCACCTTTTTTGACGATGGCTATTCCATCTCTCATGTAATGATATTGATGATCTCCATCTGGAATATGATTTCCACCTACTATGCGAACATCATTCCCAATACTTACATTTTTGTCAATAATACAATTACTAATATAACACCTTTGTCCTATCCCCATTGCTGGGTTTGATGAAGATGCAGCCTCAATAAATTCTCTACTTTGAAACCTATCATTACCCATTATAATTGAGTTTTCAACAGTAGTTCCTTTTCCTATTCTTGCACGAATACCAATCACCGATCTAACAATTCTACTTGCTTCAATTATACACCCTTCAGCCATCAAGCAATGCTCCATGGTTGTCCCCATAACTTTGGATGCTGGAAGCAACCTAGCACGTGTATAAATATAACTCTCATTATCATAGAGGTTGAAATCAGGCACAGTATCAGCAAGAGCTAGGTTTGCATCAAAGAAGGATTTAATTGTACCAATATCTGTCCAATATCCACCAAACTCATAACTACTTACGCGCAATCCTTCGGTGAGTGTTTTTGGAATAATTTCTTTTCCAAAGTCAGTAGCATCCGGATTATCATTAAACAAATCAATCAATGTTTTCCGATTGAAAATATAAATCCCCATAGAGGCTAAATAATGTTTGTTCTCTTTTAAATAAGGTTCGGGAACATTCGATTTCCAAGCTTCGAGTTCATCTAAAGAAGGCTTTTCAACAAAACTATCAATTACCCCTTCTTTATTGGTTTTCATAATTCCAAAACCAGTAGCATCCTCAGCAATTACAGGAATAGTAGCAACGGTTAAATCCGATTGATTTTCTTTGTGCTTCTCTAACATTTTTCGGTAATCCATTTGGTATAACTGGTCACCTGATAAAATTAACACATACTCATAATCGTGATTTTCCATATGGTGAATGGATTGTCGAACAGCATCAGCAGTCCCTTGAAACCATTGAGTATTTTCAGCTGTCTGTTCGGCTGCAAGTATATCTACAAAGCCATTACTAAATACATCAAAGTTGTATGTGTTTTTGATGTGACGATTTAATGATGCAGAGTTAAACTGTGTAAGCACATAAATTTTCCGAATATCAGAATTCAAGCAATTCGAAATAGGAATATCAACCAAACGATATTTACCACCTACTGGAACAGCAGGCTTTGAACGATGATCGGTTAATGGAAATAAGCGAGAACCTCTTCCCCCACCTAAAATAATTGAAATAACTGGATCCTTCATGTTGAACTCTGATTTTTAAGTTGTGTATACATAGTAATATAATCTTTTGCAGATTTATCCCAAGAAAAGTCTAGCCTTGTTATAGCTTTTACAACTTCTGCATGTTTTTTAGAATTATCAAACAATTCTATTGCTCTTTCAATCGCATGTTCTGCTTCATGTAAATTAAAATCTTTGAATTGAATTCCATAACCATCCTTTTCAGCAATATCTATAACAGTATCTTTTAATCCTCCAACGGCTCGAACAATTGGAACCGTTCCATAGCGCATCGAATACATCTGATTTAGACCACACGGCTCCACACGAGAAGGCATTAAAATAAAATCGGCTCCTGCATAAATTTCATGAGCAAGTTTTTCGTTGTATTCAAGTGTTGCATCAAAATACCCAACGTGATCATTCTCCATTTGGGTAAAAATTTCGTGTAATCCAGGATCTCCTGTCCCTAGTAAAACAAAGTTTACTTCATGCTTACTCTTCATAAATGAGGTAATAAGATCAGGGAGTAAGTCGGCTCCTTTTTCTTTAACTAATCGACCAATAAAAGCAATAGTCGGTAAATCTGGGTTAATGCCGAATAGTTTACTGATTAACTCTTTATTTTTTCGTTTCCCGCTTTTAACTCCTCTTTGAGTATAATTTAAATCGAGTAAAGGATCGGTAGCAGGATCCCAAACTTCTGCATCAATACCATTTACGATTCCCTTTGATTTTCCCATTTCATTAGCAAAAAGTAGTTCCAATCCATTGCTATTAGAACTCAATTCTTCCATATAACTTTGAGAAACTGTAGAGATTTGCCACGCACATTTTAATCCAGAGGCGAGAGAATTTAATCTCCCATCCCAGTCTAATAAACCAAGCCTACTAATATCAAATTCGGGCAACATTTTATATCGCTCTTTTTCGTATTGACCGTGATATTCAGCATTATGAACAGTTAGTACGGATGGAATTTCTGCTAAATTCTTATATCTGATACAGCTTGTCATCATAAAAGGAATAAGTCCCGTATGATGATCATGGCAATGTACAATATCAGGTTTCGAATCTCTTTGTGAAATCCATTCTAAAGCAGCTATTTGGAAACTTACAAACCGCTCAAATTCATCCCAATAGCCTCTTCCTGTCCAAGGATCAATATAAACGCCAGGTCTGTCTAATAAGCCCGGAATATTAATTGTATAAAGCGGAAAACCGAGCGGATCACCTACTACCTTAAGAATTTGGAAACTGAAATATTCTAAACCAAGACGAGCGCTGCTCTCCCAAATCATTTCATATTCCTGTGCCTCTAACCATTTGGTTTTATATTTTGGGAGAATAACTTCGCAGGTTTCTCCAAGCTTATTTAGATATTTTGGTAACGCTCCAACTACATCGCCTAACCCCCCAGCTTTAGCGGCCGGGTAACATTCTGCACTTAAGTGTATGATATGCATCTACGTGAAAGAATTTTTTTTGATTTTTTGTAATAAAACTGACTTTAATGAAACAAATAAGGAAAGTTTACGCATCTTGCAAAGAAATAAATTGTTAATACAGAAATATTATTTTCTGATAAAACTAAACTAAAGCATAAAAAATGGTCATCATCAACGTAGAGAATGTTACAAAAGCATTTGGGAAAAATACGGCAGTAAATGATGTAAGTTTTGAAGTTGAACAAGGTCGCATATTCGGTTTATTGGGTCCAAACGGAGCTGGTAAAACCACAACTATCCGAATGATCAACAACATACTTGCGCCAGACACTGGAAGTATCACTATTAATGGACAAGAAGCTAGTCCTCTTACACAGAAAATGATTGGGTATATGCCTGAAGAACGTGGCTTGTACAAAAAAATGAAAGTAGGAGAACAGCTTCTCTATTTAACTCAATTAAAAGGGGTTGATACTAAAACCGCTAAGAAGTCTATAGACTTTTGGTTGGATAGATTTGAAGCTATGGATTGGAAAAAGAAAGAAGTCGGTGAACTTTCTAAAGGGATGTCTCAAAAAATCCAGTTCATTGCAACAATTGCACACGATCCTGATATCTACATTTTTGATGAACCTTTTAGCGGATTAGACCCCATAAATAGCGAGACACTAAAGGAAGTGATCATCGGATTAAAGAACGACGGAAAAACGATTCTCTTCTCTACACATAGAATGGAGCAAGTTGAACAAATGTGCGATGATATTTGTCTCTTCAACAAAGGAAAAGCCGTACTCCAAGGTAACCTAAGAAAGCTAAAAGCATCTTTTGGAGAGAATACAATCAATTTAGAATTTGAGGGTGATGGCTCTTTCCTTGATGTACTTAAAGACGTTCGTATCAATAATCGTTCTACTAATTTTGCTGAAATAAGAGTATTAAATGGACAATCGATGCAAGACATTTTAAAATTAGCAATGGAGAGTGCCGAGATACATAAATTTGAACGTGTTGAACCTTCTTTGAATGAGATTTTTATCTCTACTGTTGGTGAAGATAATATTAAAAGTGAGGAAGTATAATTATGGATTTTGGGAAAATTCTACTGGTTTTAAAAAGAGAATATTTGACTCGAGTTCGAACTAAATCATTTATTCTTTCTACGCTTCTTACACCACTCGCTTTTATTGTTTTTATGGCAATTATAGTTATTGTAACTATATCTGACAGTGAAGTAACTAAAACAGTTGGTATTGTAGATAATACTGATGTACTCTTTGAGCGATTACATGCAATTGATAGTGTACGATATAAAAATGTAACTCAATTTGAAATTGATAGTGTTAAATCATCTGTACTAAACGGTGAAATTGATGGGTATATAATTCTTAATGACGAATTCATCAATCAAACCGAAAGCCCTACCCTTGTTTATGGCGGAAGTGGTGGAATTAGCTTTATTGAGTCTGTTGAAGATCACCTAAGAGAAGTTGTTCGCGAAGAACAATTAGCACGAAGTAATGTAAGTGCAGAGGTCCGGGAGATTTTTGAATCTCGACCTCAACTTAAATCACTAAAATTAACTGAAGAGGGTGAAGAAGAAGATAATGCTATATTTGGTGCCGCTTTTGGTTTCATATTAGGTTTACTCATTTTTATAGGTGTTTTCGGATATGGAGCGCTCTTAATGCGGAGTGTTATTGAAGAGAAAACGAATCGTATTGTAGAAGTAATAGCTTCTTCTGTAAAGCCTATTGAACTTATGTTTGGTAAGCTTTTTGGGATACTTTCAGTAGCATTAACTCAATTTGGAGTATGGATTCTATCTTATGTAGGTTTATCGATAGTTGCAGCTCCAGTAGCTGGAATAATTCTGGAAGCTCAAATGAAGAATTTACCCCCTGAAGCTGCCGAAGCAGCTGCTGCTAATCCTGCATTCGACCCTTCTTCTTTAGAACAGTTTATTGTAGACCCTTCCATTTTTGTTTACTTCTTTATCTTCTTCTTTGTAGGATTTTTGATCTATAGTGGAATATTTGCAGCGATCGGTGCTGCTGTAGATTCTGAACAGGATACTCAACAATTTATGATCCCAGTAATGATTCCAATTTTTATCGGATATTTCTTAAACCTTAGAGTTATGGAAAATCCAGATTCTACGGTTGCAGTTATAGCTTCTCTTTTTCCTTTAACTGCTCCTATTAATATGATTTCTAGAATTGCTGCTACTGAAGTCCCATTTTGGCAAATTAGTCTTTCATTACTTTTGATGATTGGAACCTTTGCTGGATTAATGTGGGTAGCCGCAAAAATCTATCGTGTTGGAATTTTGATGTACGGCAAAAAGCCTTCTTATAAAGAACTAGCCAAATGGATTAGACAAGGATAGAATTAAATTAAAATCTGTAGAGACGTATGAGTTACGTCTCTACATTTAAATTATTACTATCTAGATATTTGCTCTAACAGATTATCAACCTCTAGCAGAACACGAATATCAAATTCGTTTTGCTCTACAGAACCTAAAATTTTTAGCGCATCAGATGGTCTAAGTAAGGTAACTCCTTTCAAAGACTGATATCGAATTCGTGGATCTCGATCTTTAAGAAGCATGTTAATACGAGTAATCCAACGGTCTGTATCTTCATCCGCACCCAATAAAAAAGTAAGTGCTTCTTTTCTTGTGGAATATGGATATGAAGTTCCGATATATTCTTCAGCTATTGTGATAAATACTTCATTAGAATCTGTTTCAGAATATTCATTAATCAAATAGAGTGTTTTTGAACCTGAACTGTCAACACGTTGTAACCGTTGAGCCAAAGAAACGATTTCATCAGCAATCACTAATTCAGAATACGTATTAAGAGCTCTTTCAAAAATAGACGTTACATTTGTTCGCAATACTTTAGAACGGATTGAATTCATCACCATTTCATTATCTGGATAGTTAGACAATGCAGTAATCGAAGCAAGCTGAATTTCTATGTCAGAACTGTTTAATCCATTAAGAAATTGTTGTTCAGTACCTGTTGCACCGTTTGTAATGGCAGCCATGGTCCCAAATAATGCTGCTTTTACCATCGGATTTTGTTCTACATCCATAACATCATTTAAAGCAAGTTGTAAGTCTGGGTTATCGCTATAACTAACCAATAATCTAGCAGCGATCGCTCTATCTTTTGCATTGTTACTTCTAAGTTGATTCAACAAGAAGAATAATGGGAAATCACCAAAAGTAATTTCATTTAAAGATGCTGTACCTTCCGAAAAACTGACATATTCTACTGAAGGACTAAGGCTAAAAAATACAGTATCCTTACTTCCAGTAAAATTTACTTCATGATTTACTGAATCATCGAAAGAATGTTCTGTCATTGAAAGGCTGTGCAATATATCCCCATTCCCCTTTTCTAATTCAAAAATAAGCTTTAGTCCAAAGTTAGTTTCATCATAATCTGCGCTAATAACATACTTAAGAGATTCATCTTCATTAGTTTCGGTTTCTTGAGTTTCATCAAAAGAAATATCAAACCATGGAAGTCCAGTTTGTTGGTACCAAACTTCTGCATAGTCTTCAAATTCTACTATTCCATCAAAATTGCGAAGCATTTCAGAAAGTGAATTCGAAACCGTTTCTTGGAAAATAATAGGCTTCGCTTTAAACGATTGCTGCCATTGATTCCATGAATATATCGTATTTACCGAATCTGGGTTTTCGATTAAAGCTTGCTCATCACTTAACGAAAAATGAAGAGCGGTACGCATTAACTCATCCCCAGCACTTTCAAAATCAAAAAACTGTTCTCCTCTATGATATTCTCCAAACCATTGAGCATACATCCCTCTTTTCAATTGATTTGAAAGGGAACCTAGGTTTTCAAATAAAAATATAGTCCCTGAACCATGAGTTCGTTCTTCCCAATAGTTATCAGGTAAAACCACAATGTTTAATCCTTCCCAAGGATATTCCATAGAAAGTGTCTTCTCTATATCTTTTTTAAGTACCGAAGCTTCTCTTATTAAAGCTAATCGCTCTTCTTCATTATACTTCTGATTAGAACTAAATAGTCTTACTGTTGTTAAACCAGAAGTGACTTCTGAAATCAAAAAATCGCCCAATACAAACCCTAGTCCAGTAAAAGGAACTTCTGTATCAGAGCGATAATGAAGTTCTTTTTTGTTTGATGGTTTTGTAGCACTTCCTACCAATTCGCCATTAAATAATACTTCATTTTCATAAGGAATCGTAAAATAAGCATCGAAGGTGAGCTCATTTCTAGGGTGATCAAAACCCGGAATCCAGTGTCGATGTGCTTTTGGATTTTTAGAGGACCAAAAATTAGATTCAGAATCTTTATACAACCCAAAACGAGACGTTGCTTGCCACGTTATTGAAATATTGAAGCTACTGCCTGCTTTTGATGAATCAGGTAGTTGTATGATCAGAGAATCGTTTGAAACAAAAAAATCCCCTTTAGCTTCATCAATTATTATAGCATCAATTGCAGATTCCTCTGTTTGTAGAACAAATCTAGTTTCTCCATCAATTTTAGAAGTAACCGAATAAGTAACTACTCCACGAACGAGGTTTAGCTCGGGTTCGAGGGTAATTCTTAGCTCAGCGTGTTTAAAATCGAATGGTTGTACTGGATTAGATTTATAATCGAAATTTGGAAAATCCTTGCATGTCTGAGTGATCGCAAGAATGAGTGAAATTAAACCTAAAGTATACGTAAAAAGTGTTTTAATCATTTATTAGCGTGTGCTTCAAAAATTGCTTTTACTTGTGGATATAATGCCTTGTTTGTAGAAAACCCATTTCCAGAATGTATGGTTTCAACGCCTTCAGTATCGCTGAAAACCCCACCAGATTCTTTCAACACAGGTAACAACGCTGCTGCATCCCATATGTTGAGAATTGGATCGAACATTATATCAGCTCTACCAATAGCAACCATCATATGGCCATAGGCATCGCCCCATGTTCTATGTAGCTTAGTTTTTGCCATTAGTTCCTGAAATTGTGGCTCCATCCCACAATCTTGAAATCTCTTAATCTCAGTTACCAAAAGTGTTGAGTCTTTTAGTTCTGAAGTATCTCGAACATGGCAAGGTTTTCCATTTAATGTTGCACCAAGACCGATTCCAGCTGCGCAAAGTTCATCAAGTGCTGGAGCATTGATAATTCCCACTACAGGTTCATTATCAATCATAATTCCAATCAATGTAGTATAAAAAGGTACTCCATGAATAAACGACTTTGTTCCATCAATAGGATCAAGAACCCATTGGATATTACTGTCCTCGTTTGTGCGTCCATATTCTTCCCCTATAATTCCATGATCTGGGTATCGTTTTAAAATCTCTTCTCGAATAACCTGCTCCGTTTCACGATCAGCAATTGTTACCGGAGAATCATCGGCTTTGCTTATCACTTCAAAATCTTTTTTAAAATACTTGAGCGTATGCTTTCCTCCAATGGTAGCAATTTCAATGGCAGCTTCTAGTAACTCTTTGATGTCAGTCATGATTTAATGTATTTTCGATGTTTATTAAGTGAGTTGAAATAAGGATACTATCATCAATGAAAGACGGCAATATTATATTTACGATTTTGAGCGCCCTTCTTCTTTGTTTAATTTCAAGTAGTGCATCAGCACGACAAATCAATGAAGCAGAATCCATTATTCTTGAGGGCAGTAAATTAAGAATTAATGGAACATCAAATGTGACTGATTTTGAATGTATTTATTCTTCTCGAATTTCATCTGATACCCTTCATCAAACAATAACCTACGGTGATTCTCTTTTCATTACAGGCGATTCAATTAAACTCTCTTCTAGTTCCTTTGATTGCGGAAAGCGAGCCATTAATCGGGATCTTCAAAAAACATTAAAATCGGATGAATTTCCTTTTCTAGAAATAGGATTAGTTTCTATTGAGATCGCAGATTCAGTCCCCTTTGAAACCAAAATTTCAGTGACTATCGCTGGAGTTAGTAGAAATGAATTGGTAGAGATTTCAGAATTTTCAAGCTCAAAAAACTCAATTTCTTTTGCGGGTGAGAGCTCCATTTTACTTACCAACTTTGGACTAACTCCTCCAACCGCACTATTCGGTCTCGTTAAAGTAGGCGATG
>CAXBBW010000002.1:0-373379 GCA_963974345.1 uncultured Balneolaceae bacterium
AAGAGAAACAGGAATTGGTGTTTCTTATCAACGTATGTTATGGAAAGGACTTTTTACAAGTATTGAAGTTCTGCCACAGATTCAAACCTACACGGATTTAGACGGTAATAAAATTAAAAATGGGTTCAAACTCTATAACTCCTTTCATTTGGGCTACCATTTCACAGTTGGTAAGAAAAAACGATTTTTTATAGAACCTCAGGTTCATGTAAACCAGTGGATGTTCGACAACAACTCGCCTGCTGGATTTAAGGAGTTTGATGACAAATATGGAAACGTCTTCCTTTTTGAGCCAAATATCTATCTTGGTTGGAAATTTTAAAAGTACTCTGACAAGTCAGAATGGCGTTGCTGCATGAATATTTAGGTAATATTTGATATGAAAGAGCTAAAAAAATACCCTGTCATTGCCCTGATGTTACAGTAACAAAAATTTGAAATATACACTCCCATGAAAACAATACGCAGACACGACATCGATTGGATAAGAGTTATAGCTATATGGTTATTGCTGATTTACCACGTAGCCATCGTTTTCCAACCCTGGGCGATGTTCTTTGGTTTTATCAGAAGTAATGAACTGATAGTGAATCTTTGGAAACCAATGACTATGCTAAATGTCTGGCGAATACCAATCTTATTCTATGTGTCTGGCATGGGGGTGTATTTTGCAATTATGAAAAGAAACTGGAAACAGTTATTGCTGGAACGTTCAAAAAGGATTCTGTTGCCCTTTATATTCGGCCTCTTTGCTATCACCCCACTTCATATGTTTATCTTTCAGGATTACTATGAAATGCCTTTGGGATATATCCCACATACAGGACACTTGTGGTTCCTCGGAAATATATTCTGCTATGTATTGTTAGCATCACCGTTATTTTTTTATTTAAAAAAAAATACAAACAGTTGGTTCACAAAAGGATTAACTAGCTTAATGAGACATCCGTCAGGTCCTTTATCAATTACTATCTTTTTTGTGATTGAAGTATTAATAGTTAAACCAGGTTTATTTGAATTGTATGCCGAAACATTACATGGATTTTTTCTGGGCCTACTCGCCTTTATATTTGGCTTTCTTGTTGTATATGAAGGAAAAACTTTCTGGGAAACCGTAGAGAAGTGGAGATGGCTGTATATCGGGCTTGCTGTAATTTTATATACCCTTCGATTAGCAATATTCGAAACAGCACCGTTGTCTTACCTCACAGCTATAGAGTCAAATCTTTGGATTTTTGGATTTTTCGGAATGGGATACAAGTATCTAAACCGACCAAGCTCTGTTTTAAGTTACCTCAGTCAAGCTGCCTACCCAGTTTACATTATTCATATGTTTGTTCTCTATGCCGGAGCATTTTTAATCCTCCCTTTAGAAATACCGGTATTTCTTAAATTTATTTTAGTGGTAGCTTTTACCATGATCATTTGTTATCTGATTTATGAGATTCTTATTAAAAGAATCGGAATATTTAAATCACTTTTTGGACTTAAGTGGGAACCGAATATAGCTAATATGGTAACAGAACCTGCCGCAGTTTCTGGACATATTGAGATCGCAAAAACTACCGAGGTGGCTGAGCCTGCCGAAGCCACCGATTCAAAGCTCCCTTCGACAAGCTCATGAAACTCACTAAGTAAATGAATTCACCAAAAATGTACAGCAAAAAAACATACCTGAGAATATTCTTACTAGTTGCAACTTTGGTCAGTTTGTTATTTGTACCATGGAATCTTTTACGTGTATGGTTAACCCCTAAGCCTGATAATGTTCAGGAACAAGTTAATGCAGCCATTGAAATGGGATTATATGGTATCATTATTTACGTGGACCAGGGTGGTAATGAACCTGTATTATATTCCGCAGGCTGGGAAAACCAGGAAAATAAAGTCCCCGCTGATCCACAAGTATTATTCAAAATTGCCAGTATCAGTAAATTATATATCGCCGTTGCCACAACAAAACTGGTAAATATTGATAGCCTTTCACTTGACAAGACCCTGGCTGAATACCTCCCGGAATTGAAAGGTCGAATTGAAAATGCAGATCAAATCACCTTAAGAATGATGGTGAAGCATATCAGCGGCATACCGAATTACAGCGATCACCCGGACTATCCCTGGGACAATCCCCCGGATAATCACGACGCAGTTGAGCTTATACTTGATACTCCCGCTGACTTTGAACCTGGACAAAAGTACAGCTATTCAAATACCAATTATCTATTAATAGGCGAGATTCTTGATCGAACACTGGGATATAGCCATCATCAGTATATAAAAGAACAAATACTTAATCCTCTGGGACTAAATAATACATATAGTTTATTAAGCGAGGTAGATATCCAAGATGTAATGAGTGGCTACTACGTAGGTTATGAACCTGATATAAAGTATAACGATTTCACAAATCCTGGTGGATCTATGGTAGCTACCATAGAGGATGTTGGGATTTTTCTACGTGCATTAAATACAGGGTCGTTGCTAAATGAAGATGAAGAAACTATCTATTCTTCAATTTATGAATACAATCACACAGGTTTACTCCCCGGTTATTCAAGTATAGCCCGTTATCATAAAGATATTGATGCAGTTGTAATTCAGTTTGTAAATACCAGCGGTGGTACCTCATGGTCAGCGACCGAAATTGTATATAACCGTATTATTAAAATTCTGCGCAATGATTAACCTTAATACTGGTCAAAAAGCATTACTACTTCACCACCAGATTCACAATCCTTCCCGGTACAAAAATCTCTTTCACAAGATTTCCTTCAGCCAAGTATTTAGTGATGTTCTCTTCGGCTTTAGCCAATCCTAGTACATAATCTTTATCTTTAGATTTATCCGCAGGTACATAAATATCTGCACGAACTTTTCCATTCACTTGAATAGGATATATGATTTCATCTGCTTTAAGATATTCTTCATTAAACTTAGGCCAGGCTGAATAGGCAATGGTATCTGTTTCATCAAGCTTAGACCATAGTTCTTCTGCAATATGAGGAGCATAGGGTGACAACAACTTAACAAATGATTTTGCTACCTGTGTAGGAATGGTTTCCCACTGGTTCGCTTCGTTTACAAAAATCATCATTGCAGAAATAGCGGTGTTAAAACGCATTTCCTCAATATCTTCGGTTACCTTTTTGATGGTTTCGTGAAGGGTTTTAAGTTGCTCTTTGTTTGGCTCTGCTTCTTTAACAGATGACTTCAATGCACCTGACTCTTCATCTATTAATAAACGCCAAGCTCTATTTAAAAATCTATTTACACCATCTACCCCTTTGGTGCTCCAAGGCTTTACCTGTTCTAACGGTCCCATAAACATTTCGTACAATCGTAGTGAATCAGCTCCAAATTGCTCAATTACATGATCGGGATTAATTACATTTCCACGACTTTTACTCATTTTATGAGCTCGGGCATCTACTTTCATATCCGTTCCTTTTTGGAAGAAGCTATCTCCCTTTTTCACTACTTCATCGTCAGAAAGTTTGACACCATTTTGGGAAGTGTATTCCATTTCACCAAGAATCATCCCTTGATTTACTAATTTCTGGAACGGCTCTTTGGTTGATACCACTCCTAAATCGAACAGTACTTTGTGCCAAAAACGAGCATATAGCAAATGAAGAACTGCATGCTCAGCTCCACCAACATATAAATCTACGGGCATCCAATATTTTTCGTACTCTGGATCAACAGGTCCACCATCCCAATTTGGTGAAATATATCGCAAGTAGTACCAACAAGATCCAGCCCACTGAGGCATCGTATTAGTTTCTCTTAACGCTGCTTTTCCAGTTTCTGGATCGGTGGTTTTTATCCAGTCAGTAGCATTTGCTAAAGGAGGTTCGCCATCCCCCGTTGGTTGATATTTTTCAACTTCTGGAAGTTCGAGTGGCAGTTCACTTTCTGAAATCGCTTTAGCTTCTCCATCAACATGGATTATTGGAAAAGGTTCTCCCCAATAACGCTGACGCGAAAACAACCAATCACGAAGTTTATAATTCACTGCCTTCGTTCCAGCTCTCTTCTCTTCTAACCAAGCTATGATTTTCTTTTTGGCGGGCTTGATTTCAAGACCGTCTAAGAAATCGCTATTAATAGCTTTTCCATGACCAGTATATGCTTTTCCATCAAATCCTTCAGAAGGTTGAACGGTTCTCACGATTGGAAGATTAAATTTTTCTGCAAACTCCCAATCTCGTTCATCTTGACCTGGAACTGCCATAATTGCTCCAGTTCCATAACTCACTAATACGTAATCAGCAATCCAAATTGGAATCTGCTTTCCATTAGCAGGGTTGATTGCATAAGCTCCAGTAAAAACACCTGTTTTTTCTTTATTAAGTTCTTGTCGGTCAAGATCAGATTTTAAAGAAGCCGTATGTTGATATTCAGTTACCGCATCTTTCTGCTCTTTTGTTGTAATTTTTGAAACCAGGTGATGCTCAGGAGCAATCACCATATACGTTGCACCAAAAATAGTATCAGGTCTAGTAGTATAAACTCGGAGCTTTTCTTCAGCCCCTTGAATTTGAAAATCAATCTCGGCACCCACTGATTTGCCAATCCAGTTTCGCTGCATGTCTTTCAGTGATTCTGGCCAATCTAATTCATCTAAATCCTGAAGCAAACGTTCGGCATAGGCTGTGATTTTCAACACCCACTGACGCATGGGCTTTCGAATAACGGGATATCCGCCTACTTCACTTTTACCATCAATTACTTCTTCGTTAGCTAAAACGGTTCCAAGTTCTGGACACCAATTCACTGCCACTTCATCTTCGTAAGCCAATCCCTTTTTAAACAACTGAAGAAAAATCCACTGTGTCCATTTATAATAATTCGGATCGGTAGTATTTACTTCGCGATCCCAATCATAACTAAAACCGATGGCTTGTAACTGCTCACGAAATCGATTGATATTTTTTTCGGTAGTGATTTTAGGATGCGTTCCCGTTTTAACCGCATATTGTTCAGCTGGTAATCCAAATGCATCCCATCCAATCGGGTGAAGTACATTAAAACCTTTCATTCTTTTATAGCGAGCGATGATATCAGTTGCTGTATATCCTTCCGGGTGGCCAACATGCAATCCCGATCCACTTGGATATGGGAACATATCCAGCACGTAAAACTTTGGTTTAGTTCTGTCTGTAGGAGTTTTAAATGTCTTATTTTCGAGCCAGTACTTTTGCCATTTGGTCTCGATATCTGCTGGATTGTAGGAATGCATGAATTATTACTTATCAGTGTCTGCTATTTCCGTGAAAATAGGGATTTTAAGATCAAATAATGTGAGTTCTTTAAAAAATACCAACTACAAAAAAGACTTAACTAATTAAAAAAATAAATCCTTATCATAAGTTGGTAATCATGAAAAATTAGTAGCACTTTGAATTTCTTAAAGTCCAGAATACTAGCACCAGTATTCTTACTATTTATTTTTTCCAGCATATTAGTTTCACAAAGCTTAGTCGGTGGAATTTATGAAAGTAAACTTGTCTTTAATTTTAATATCGACACTGCTTTTGTTCAATTTGGGATTGCAAAACCTTCTATTAAAAAAATTGCTAGCGGTGATACCTTAATTGTAAGCAATGGCTTCTACCATATCTTCCTTTCATATCCAACCAACGAGGATTATTATATAACTCGTAATGTACTGAAAGACTCAACTTATATTATCGATTACAATTTTGACCTAACAAAAAAAACTATTGATATAGAATCATCAAACGCCTCTCTAAAATACTTGTTAAATGGAGATACATTTATACTTACAGATGAGGACACACAAATATTTATAGATGAAGAGTATAAAACTAAAGAATACTACTCGTTTTTTATTCAAGAGGAAAAAAATAAGATAAAGTTCGAAAATAATTTATTTAAGCCCCACGAAATTGTTATTAAAAAGAAACCAATTCAACCAATAAGTGTTCAGAAATTTAATTTCTACTCACGTTCAGAAAAATTTCCTTTTTACGCTGTATTACCCGGAGTTACATATTTAAAGGATAAAAATTATGGTCTACTCACTTTAGTAGTTTCAGGTTTAGCCTTATCAACAGGATATTTTATAAAATATCAGAATGAATATTCATCTATGTTACCAGAATATATTGCCATCCGGAATAAATACCTTGAAGAGACGGATGAACTAAAGGCTTTAGATTTTGCAAAACAAATGAAAGCTCAGCGTTACAAATTTAATTCGGTAAATATTAAAAGAAACATAGCTCTTTATAGTATTGTAGGTTTTTTTACTGTTGA
Organism: uncultured Balneolaceae bacterium; assembly: GCA_963974345.1. Classification (GTDB taxonomy): domain Bacteria; phylum Bacteroidota; class Rhodothermia; order Balneolales; family Balneolaceae; genus RHLJ01. The sequence continues at coordinate 6,283 of CAXBBW010000002.1, forward strand.
TTTTCTGAGTAAAGTCAGATTTTACCGTGAAATTGAAACCCGAAGTAATAAACAGTTTGAATTTTTTATAGAACCTAAACTTGAAAAATACCTTTCAATGGGTGCTTCTATCAATTTTTGATGAAATGAACATAAAACCTTTACTGCTTTCTATTTGGCTTTTATTTTCTTTTTCTGGGTGCTTATTATCTATTCCCGATGGCTCTCGTATCAATGAAAATGATCCCGACTCTCCTCTTTTTCATCCAAAGCTATCCAATCTTGATGCCAATGTTTCATCTTTGGAAAAACAAATTACTTTAAATTGGAAAGATGAATCTCTTTTTAATGATGGGTTTTACATAGAGAAAAAATTTTCAAAAAATGATTCTTATAAAAAAGTTAACACTATTGAAACATCATTTTTTTCAGAAACTACTACTGAATATTCTATCGACTTGCAGTATAGAGTTACTTCATTTTATCTAGAAGATGGATTATATAAAAAAGGAATGGATCTCGAGACAGATAAATTAGATTTTGGTAGCCTTACAAACATAGGATATTTTTCAAATAACGATACGGTGTTTGTTCAATGGTTTAGAAAAACTGCATTTGATGATGTAATAACTATTGAATACAAACCAACTTCTAATTCTGTTTGGAATACAGCTCTTACCATTACGCAAGACGAGATCACTACAGATTTTTTCCGAACTAATTTTCTCTTGCCAATAGGGAAAAGTTATAATCTTAGAATTATAGCCTCTCTTTTAAACCACAGTGGATATCTTGAACCATTTTATGTCAGTCCAACTTATACCGTCTCTCTTGATTAATCATTTAAATAACGGAGTGCTGATCTTATCTCGAATGAAGATTACTAAAAAATTTCTCCTCTTATTAATCATCCTAATTACTTCATTAATTTCATCGTTTGGCATTGCTCAAGATTCAGATTTAGGACATTTAAAAATCAATGTAAACTTGCCAGAGCCGTTCTATGTAGTAATTAACAGTAATCTTGAACAAGCTCAGAAAGTAGATTCTGGTATAGTTATAGATCTAAGATCAGGAATCTATGATCTTACTATTGTTTCAAAATTTATTGATGACTATTCGTTTAAAGTTCAGATAAAACCTAATAAACTGACAACCTATTCCCACACGTTCAAAGTTTTTAGAATTGATCATAAATCATCCTTCAAACAAATTGAGAATCAAGAAAACCTAGTTATTTCTACCGATCCAGAGTCATCTATATATTTAAATGGAGAGTTTGTAGGAAAGCACTTTGCATCCATGCTGGTTAATCCTAGCACTTATCAAGTCAAAGTTACACATCCTAGTCATGGTTCTTTAGAACAAAAAGTAGAAGTCGATTGGGCTGAAACCGAGTATTTTTCTAAATATAATCAGCCCCAAAATAATTACTCTTCATCAACTTATTTATTTCCTGGCGCGGGTTATATCATAACGGAACAAAAAGATAAGGCAATTTTTACTTATTTAAGCATGGCTCTTCTTGCTGGTTCTTATTTTTCAATAGATCATAAAATACGAACTCAAAGTAATATTCGTGATGTTCACAAACTTAAATCTCTTAAAACTGCATCGCTAATTGGACTTGGTGTAGTTTATTTTATCACTACTCTTGATGGTAAACGTAAACCTAAAACAGGATATCCCGGTAAACCTAACCGTTTTGAGCTTACTAGTATCGGCTTAAACAAAAATTTGATTCCCGTAACCAGCCTTAGATTTAACTTTTAGAAAATTGATTTCCTGTAGGTACCCTTCACAGATTGTGTTGGACTTCACAATAGAGTTCGATTTCTAAAACTTCCTTTTTTGAAGACCTTATTTAAGTTTTATGTTTTTAATTTTCTTGGATAAAGGATATCATCTCAAAATCTCAATACTAATACTATACCGACTTTAAATTGAATGTTAGCTTCAAGTAAAATATTATTTCTATTTTTCTTTCTTTTTTCTACGGGAATACTTGTTTCAGCTCAGGATTCTACTGAAATGAGTTCTGATACTTTGAAATATGGAATAGTAATCCTAGAATTTAATACAGATTCTGCATTAGCTGTTGTAAATAATCAATATCAAGAACCACTCTTCGTTAAAAATGGAGATTCCATAAAAGTTAAAACGGGGAACACCTCTATTAAACTCTCGGTCATTCATGATTATATTTTTGAAAAAATATTTAATGTAATTGAGGATAGTATTTATAATATAAGTCATGATTTTGAGTTTTTACCCCTTACAAAAAAAGTATTAAATGGAAATTTGGCAGCACGGCAATTTTTTAATGCTAACCTGCTCGTAATAACTGATGAAGAATCAGATATATACTTAAATGATGAACTCGTTGGAAGAGAATTTGCATATTTAGACGCTCCAACGGGAACTAATTCTATCCAAGCTAAAAGTTCCACCTCCTATCAATCACTGTACATCTCAAATAGATCTAGGATTTCCAACTCAGCTTATTATTTCAGAATAGTTGAACGTTATATTAAACCGAAAGAATCGACCAGCAAAGCTTTAGCATTTTTACCAGGTTTTAGTCAGGCTTATAAGTACCAAGGTAATAAAGCTAGTTTAATACGAATTTCTATGGGGACTACATTTCTTAGCTTATCAACATTTTCGATCAAATATCGATTAGATAAAAATAAATATGACGACCTGCTAGATCGTTATAATAATTCAGTTAGTAATTCTGAAGTAACAGCATTAGGTGATCAATTAGTAAAGAAAGAAAAATCACTTCATAACGCTGCATTAATTAGAAATATATCGCTTTATGCCTTATCCGGTATTTATATTTATAATGTTCTTGATGGGTTATTTAATAAGCCAAAATCGGGATATCGTAAAACTAAACCCTACTCTTTTTACTTAGGATCAGATGAATTATCTAGTTTAAGTTTTAACTTTAATCTTGAGCTAGGTAATTGAATATGAATAAAATATTTCTATTTCTAATTCTGTTTATTCTTTCTTCCACATGCATTGTAGCTCCTGATTTTACAAGAACGAGTGAATATGATCTGAAAGGTGGAGTCCCATATATTCGGAATTTTCAATATAATTTTACACCTAATGGTTTATACTTCGGTTGGATTGATGGTTCTTTAGACAATCATGAATATATATTAACTCAAAAATTATATAGTGGTAGTGATAGCTTAATTAAAGAATTGGCACTTCCTGGAGAGGCCAGTCATTATTTAGAAACAAATAAGAAATATGGTTTTCCACATTATGCGATTATTTCATCCAATAATATTGATAGCAATGGGAATATAACTGATCAAAGAAAAGAAACGCTTTCAATAAATTTTGGGAGCATTGCTTTAAACTCACCTACTGTAAGAAATGAATTTTTAGAAATTCGAATCAGAATAAATGATTTTAATCCAGCGATTCAATCTATCATTCTTGATATTGATAAAGGTCAAGGTTGGGAACGTTTTTCTTCATTATTACCTAATCAAAACTTATTCAAATACCCTGAAAGCGAACTCGATCAGGTAGAGAATATGAGATTCGGCATTGTCATTAACGACTTCAATGACCAAGAACTGATTGTAGATTCAATAATTCTTTCCGAACCGTTTTAGAATAGTGAAATTAGAAATTCTAATAGGTATTAAGTCGTTTATCAAGCTTTATTGTTGATGTAGATTAGATAATGATATTCCCATCCTGCACCCATCATAGATCGAGTGTTGGTTTCACAAACGGGTTCGATTTCTAACTCTTCCTTTTTTTAAGACCTTATTTACGCTTTATGTTTTTAATTTTCTTGGATAAAGGATATCATCTCAAAATCTCAATAATAATACTATACCGTCTTTAAATTGAATGTGGATTTCAAGAAGATTTCTTTTTTTACTTTTCGCCCTCTTTATCTGTATTACTAGCTGTAAAGAAGTTCCTACTTTCGAAGAGTTTGAAGGATTTGATCCAGAAAGTCCTGATTATGTAGTTCCCGCTCCTCTTAATTTATTTGCCACATTAGGGCAGTACAATAGAAGTAATGCTATTTCTTGGAGAACAAATGATGGTTTTCCAATTTCTGGAACCAAATCTTATTACAGTTACGAAGGATCAGAATCTCTTATGCCTTTAGAAAATATAGTGAAAACTTCGTGGCGTGAAGGTCAAACAAATACTTTTCAAATTCGACAATTACCTTATAAAAGTACTGTTTTCATGGCTCAACATTTTTATTTGAAAGATGGCGATACTCTTTTTTCTAAACCAAGTTTATCTACATTTGAAACGAACGTATTTAATTTTAGAATTGACTCAAGTTCGGGACAAAATAACATTATTAACTTTCAAAGTAGTTACCAATACTCACAAACTGCATTTGTTCTAGGGAAAATTGATTCACAAACCTATGATACACTTACTTCTGTTGTATTACATAATGGTAGGATTGATTTAGATTCTAGTTCTATTAATGACTATGAAAATATTTCACTTTCTGTTCCACTTTATTACAAAAATCAAACAGAGGTGTTTGAAATAGATTTTGATCAAAATGACTGTATAGAAAATCAATCAGGAACTATTTTCTTCCATCCGAAAGATCTAACCACAACTCTTAATTACAAACAATTACTAATTGAGTGGTCACCAAAATGTAATGTTCAAGAAGTCTATGCATATGTTGTAGATGAAAGACGAAGATTTGCACTTAAAGAAATTGTAAAAAATGATACTCCTACAAGTATATTGATTAATGAGTTAGGATTTTCTGATTATAGTGTTTGGCTACTAGCTGTATCAGATGGTGTAAGAACAAAATTTACTGTACCGCTAAGATTTGAACGTTAATTTTTAAAGTAATTTCCATTGAATAACAAACTGCATATTTACTTTATTTTTATGGTATATATTTTGAGCACTTCTATTTATGCTCAAGAGGAAAAAGAAAATTTTGGTTGGGTACAAATTCATACGAATTTGGAGAAGTTCTACTTAGTTGTAGATAATGATTACCAGAATAGTTACTTCCTTACTTCTGGCGATAGTCTGAAATTGCCTATATACGGACATGAATTAAGAATTGTATGGAGAAACATTAATGATTATGTCACACTTGTGGATATACCCCTTAATAAAACCGTACTGAAAAGAATAAATTTTGCTCAATTTACTAGCTACCCAAAAAGTTCCTATCAAATACTTGAGAGTAGGCAAAATGTTAGTATTTCAACCGATAATAATTCAGAAATATTTATTGATGGAGAAAGTGTAGGTACACAATATGCTGAACTATTTTTAAATCCAGGTAAATATGATTTATCAATCATTAATCCCGAATTTGGTTCACTAGAAAAGACAGTGAATGTAAGCTATCATGAATTCACTTCCGTTGCTCGCTATAATGAGAATCCTAACCCTATACCCGCTTTTGCAAAGCTGATACCTGGTCTCAGTTATCTTTCTACGAAACAATCTAAAAAAGCCATTATCACTTATTCGGGATTGGCATTACTTTCTGGCACTGCATTATATTTTAATTCTGAATACAATAAAAAAAACGACCTATTCCAGCTACAAAACGAGGAGTATTTAGCAGCCACTTCTACCGAAGAAGCAATTTTAAAGAGAAATATTGCAAAAGGAACTATAAGTGACATGGAAAGCATAAATGAAAAAATTAACATCGCTACAATAAGTGCTATAGCATTTTATGCTATTACTACAATTGATGGATTCAGAAAACCTAAAGGTGGATACAAAGGTCCCGATTTTTTAAATCCCCAATTTGGGCTAAACAGAAACTCGTTAAATGGGAATCTATTTGCTGAAATCGGTTTTATGAAGAGGTTTTGATGAAACAGATACTTCATTTGGCGCTGATATTCATTCTAATAACAAGTTGTAAAGAAGCCCCAACTTTTATCACTGAAAATGAATTAGACCCAGAAAGTGAAAACTTTATAGTTCCTAAACCAACTGAGTTTAATGTGCACACGTCTCAAGGAAAAAACAGATTGGAATGGATGCTACCTAGAAATCAATCAAATTACATAGTTGGCTTTCTTCTTTATCGGTCATATTCAGATAGTGATTCTTATCAAAGAATAAGAACTCTTGAAGCAAATGCAAGAGGTGATCGCTACTCCGCACAAGACCCATTCATACCAGAAACATTTAATACTTTATATAAAATACAGAGTTTTTATATCAAACAGTCTTCTGATACTGTATACTCAGAACCCGTTTTTACAGATCAATCAAATATCCCATCCCATCAAGTTTCCCAAATAATTAAACCTTTTAATACTAATCCAACTTATAAAATAGAATTAAATCTATGGGAAGATTCCTCAGTTACTACAAATTTTTATATTGAAAACTCTGATTCATCAAAAAGCTTAATCAATTCTATAAGTGAAGGAAGCAGTTCTATTGAATATCCTTTGGATGTAAACCTACCTACTAGACGATTTTTCTATAAATTTTTAAACGATGAGTATGAATCTAGGTTTTTATTAGTTGAAGAAATTCAAGAGATAGACCTTACACTCAAAAAAGAATTAACCTTAAAAAGTATCACTGATAATTCAGTTAACTTAATTTTATCTGATTTATCATTTACAGATACATCTTACTTTGAGCAAAATCAGAGCTTTTCCGAATTTGACCTTTTAATAATGTCCAGTGATTCTACGGTTCTTTTTGAGTCAACTGGTTTTGAATTCAACTCCCCAATCTTTTTAGATGGTATAGATTCACTAAATCAATATGATATTTCGATTAAAGGAAGAAAAGGAATTTATGAAAGTGAAACTAAAAGATTTCGATTAGCCTACACCCCTAAAATGATTAGCGAAAGAGAGTATAATTTTGCGTTTGATGGATTTAATGATATTGTAACTGATATTGATTCGAAAAATAAACTGATATATTTGTCATCTAGTTCAAGTGGAGAATCTATAAGTTCTGATTTCACAATTATTGATTATGAGCGAGGTAGATACGAATCAACTTTTTATCAAGGGGAGAAAAAAATAGGTAAATTTATTCCTGAAAATTTTAATTCTTCAAGTAAACTAATTACTTCTTCAGATGCTCCTACCCTATCAATATGGGATATTGATAACCTAGAACTAAGTCTTTCAAATAATATACCCTCGTATTCAAATGGCTTAGTAGCTTCCGATTTTGATTTTTATTCTGAGGATGAACTATTCGTTTTAAGTAAAAATGTAGGTATTGGATCACTTAGAATCTCTAAGTATAACATTGAAAAAGAAACTCACGAATTATTATTTAGCATCAATAGTGTTAACACGTATTTGTCCAGAATTTTTTATGATGAATTCAATAATAAAATTTATGCAATCTTCCAAAAGGCGCCTTCTTCATATGTTCATTCTATTGTTTATGATTTAAATACTAAAGTACTTTCTAACGCAATAGAACATAGAGTATCTGCTGAAGCATTTAACGTAGAGCTTGGGGCAAAAGGTGAGTACTTACACATTTACGATGATGAAGATTATGTCGTTACAAATACAAAAACTGGGACTACATATCGAAACTATAGTATTGATTATCCTTTAGATTATAGAAGAATAAATGTTGCGAAATCTGGGTTAGAAGTTTGTAGTTCGATAAGAAAAAGCGACAGGAATTTACCAACGGCAATTATTGACTGCTACATCGATTCTGATAGACCCTTACAATACTTTCACTATACCTCAATAAATGAAACTTCCTTATTAACATCCGTTCTTTCTGATGATGCCAATGAACTTATCTTAATTTTTCGAAATAAATTCATCGCATTTACATTTGAAAAGAAATGGAACTTATACGAGTAAATATCAAAATGAAGAAGCCTTGCTTTCTATTACTTTTATTCACCATTTCGTCTATCAATGCCCAAGAAATTGGCTACATAAAGTTTGAATTCAATATTGACTCTGCAGTTGTAGTTCTAGATAGTGATCTTTTGGGAAGGCAAACTATTGGCTCAGGGGACTCCTTACGTTTAATTACAGGCACTCACTTAATACAAGTTTATCCTCCATTAGATGAAAAACAAGAATCGTTTAAATTTGTTTATCCTGATTCTACAGTTGTTATGAAGTTTAATTTCTCGAATACCAACATTTCAACTAATGCAGTAGACGGAAATTTTGCATCTCAAGATTATTTTGATTCAAATTTCATGTTAGTAACCGATCGAGACTCTGAGATTTATTTAAGAGGTGAGTTAATTGGAACAGGCTTTGTAAAATTAAACTCACTATTCAGAGCAATTGAGCTTACGGTCAAAAATCCTGATTTCGGCTCAAAGTCCATCGATTTTTCAATCGGGGACGGTGTTGCTGTATATGAGTATTATCGTAGGCCGTCTGAGAGTTTAGCAAAATCGTTATCTGTCTTACCTGGAATATCTCAATTCTATAAAAAACAGGTATTAAAAGGCTTAGGTTTATCTGCTGCCACTATTTCTCTAGTCGCACTTGGAATAAGTAAAACCACAGAGTACTCAGCCGAGGAAAAAAACTTCATCTCTCTTAGAAATAGATATAATGATGCAACCGATGAGCAAGAAGCTTTCCTACTCGGAAACCTAACTGAAGAACAGCATGATATAATTACAAAGTTAGACACCCAGCGTAAATTACTGTTTGGTTCTGCCTTACTTATGTATGCATTTAATATTTACGACGGTTATACAAGTACACCAAAAGGGGGCTATAAAAATGCAAAACCCTTGAATTTTTATCTTTCAATAGAAGACGGAACTTTTGGTAGTGTTAATACTGCAACCCTAAGAGTGAATTTTTCCAGAAAATGAAAATTCTTACTTACATATTGGTTCTGAGTTTAATATTAGTTCTTTACTTGTCTTGTAGTACTGCTCCAGATTTTGATCGAGTAAACGAAAATGATCCTGACTCAAAACTATTCATTCCAGATAGTCCATCTATTGATGGTGTAACTTTCGAAATTGATTCTTTAAAAAACATCATTTTTACTTGGAGCCCTGAACGATTTGTAGATGGGTTTATAATTAAAAAAAGATATGATACTCATTCAGGTTTCACGGAATTGATAAATGTAGTTAGCCGTGATTCCGTTTTTATAGATTCTTCAAAGATTTTTACAGAAGGGACCACCTATCAATTAGATTTTTTTAGAAGAGTTGGAGAATCACAACGAGTTTTAACTAAAGATCCTCTTGAAATAACTTTGAATTTTGAACCTTTTAGTTATATCGACTTTTCATATAATGAAGACACAGGTCAATTATATATAAGCTCTGCATACTCAAATTCAAATGATAATGCTACGTTAAAGTACTTTGATGGAATTGATGTTGAAATAAATAAATCTAGCTTAAGCGAAAACTGGGAGCCCTTTGAAACTTATGAGCTTGATGATATTTTAATAAGTAATGATTCCAACTCTTTCGAGATTATTAGAACAAAAAATATTCCTGTTTTTGATTTAAAGCTTCGTATATCTCAGTTTATATATGATTCAACTAATACAAAAAAGTATTTAAAGTCTATAACACGCACGAAATTTATTCATACACCAAATGATGTAAATTTTGAGTTTACTGATGAACTAAGTGGAACTTTAACTTGGAGAAATAGTATTTTTTCATTCGGTGGTGTAATATTAAGTGGGTCAGTAACCGATACGCTTGATTACCCAACATCTAGAGTTGATATCCATTTTGATCCTGCTCCTACTCCTCCTATTCAAATATCCGTTCAGCTCTTTACTGGCGAGAACTATAGCGCAACAGATCAGTCTTTTGATAGATACCCTGATGTTGGTCTTCCTTATATAGAGGGCTTTTCAACAATAGGTAATCAATCTTTTGAATTCTCTTGGAATACTCGTTTTTCTGAAGATTATGCAGGGTTTATTATCGAGCAAAGTATTCTTCCTTCAACTATTTATACTGCAATTGATACCGTTGATAAAAATACTACCTCTTATACTGTAAATGATCTAGATCAGAGTAAAAAATATAATTTTAAAGTTCATAGTTATACTTCGGAGTGGTCTCCATCGATAACAGTAGGATTCCAAAATTCTTTTTCCCAACTAGAATTTACGGAACTTGGTTATGGTGGTAAGTATACTATCAGTAAAAATGGTAAATATGAAGCAAAGCATCTCTTAGATCAAGTTACTTCATATGATAGTGGGGATATATTGGTTACAAATACTGAAACTGAAGAAGATTACCGAATAGAGATGGTGGTTTACCCAAATAGTCATAGACCTAGCATACTTGATTTCGTTGTCTCTGAAAAGAATAATACTGTAATATTTATAGGCGACAATCACTCCATTGACAATTCTGGCGATTATATTTCAATCTATGATTTTGAAAATAGACAGTTTATTTTTGAATATATATTAGGTCCTGGATATAATGGTTTTGGATGGAATATTGAATTACTTGATGATGATAAAACAATAATAGTATCATTAGATGGTAAATTTAAGTTTTTTGATACCGAACTCGGACAATTTGTTCGCGAATTTAGAGTGCTAAATGGAGAGTGGACTTTAACCAAAGATAAAAAGCGAGCTATTTTATGCAATGAAGGTGGAATTTATGAATACAACCTTAATTCGGGAAATATCATAAACCAAAATAACGACTTTTGTATTAGAGGTTATATTAACCAAAACCTAAATCTCTATTCTTATATAGGTCTTTCATCAATTAAAAATTTAGATATTGAATCTTTTTCAACTCAAGAAACACTTTTAAATCTAGACCAAGTAGATCCTTATGAAATTAGATCGTTGTGGTATTTGGAAGAAGATGATTTGTTAATTATTCGAAATGGTTTCAATTCTAGTTATTTAATTTATGATTTAACAGCCGACAATAATTTTTTAATTTCTCTACCTTCTTATACAAAAAACAGAGGTTCTGGAATTCAATGGATTAATCGTAATGTAGATGGAACTTATTCAGTCATTTCTTATGACGCAGAGTTTTTATTTGAATTAAAAGAAAGCTGGTCTTTAATTGATCAAGAATCAAGATTTTAAAAAGGCTTTATTTAGATGAAATATTTAACTTTTATATTATTTCTTTTTATAGGAAGCTGTAGTACTGCACCTGATTTTGATAGAGAAAATGAAAATGATCCCACTTCTTCTGAATTCATTCCGGATATATCAAACCTAACCGTAGTTATAAATTCTGATAAAACTGTATCACTAAATTGGAGTGACGACACAAATTTTGAACAAGGATTTATTGTAAGTAAGTCATTTGGTTCAGATAGTAATTTTGTAGCATTAGATACTCTTCAGATAAATACTGAATTTTATAGAGATACTTCAAAAGAATTAGATTTAAATACTTTCTATAAAGTTGCAGCACTTACAAGTAATTCTAACAAAGAGGATTTATCAGGTATTTCTCATCAATTGGATTTTGGAAGTCTGACTGGTTTTGAATCTAATACACTGGGGAATGAAATAAGTTTAAGTTGGGATTCAAGTGAATTGTTTGCCGATAAGTTTCTCATTGAAAAAAAACAATCTGATTCTGAAGATTGGGAGATTGTAGAAACTATAGATGGAGATTTGACAAGTTATTCGTTTAATGATTTAAATGAATCCTACTTAATTGATTTAAGGGTTTCTTCTATTTTGGAAGCATTTGATGCTCAGTTAGTAAAGTTGAGCTCTGCAAGTAATATTTCTATCCCCTTTAATCTCCCATCAAATCTATTAGTGAATGTTATAGATGAAGGAACTATTGAAGTTAATTGGAAAGATAATACTCCTTTTGAAGAAGAGTTCGTAATTTTTCAAAGAGCTGCAAGTAATCAATATGCAGCTGGAAATGGTGAGTACATACCTCTAGATACTCTAACCAGTAGAAATAATGTATTGCTTAACTACTATAATGGATTTCACTATGATATTAATATTGCTCCTCTCAAGAACGGTATATTGGGTAATACAATTGAGCCTTCAATTGTTACTATATTAACAATACATCCATCAATAACGAATATTGAAACCATCTCAAACTCTGAGGCCAGAGTTTTTTGGAAAGATAATAACTACAATGTGCCTCATGATTTTCGTTTTCCTACAAAAAGGTTTGTTTTTGAGATGTCCGAAATTGAAAATGACTTCGAATTCTTAAAAGAAATAGAAGCTAACCAAAATTCTTATACTTTAAGTGATTTGAACCCTTCAAGGAACTATAAAATAAGAGTCCGAAGTTTAAGTTCGAGTTATGATCAAACTGAAATAGGTTTTACTTCTACTATTGTAGATGATCTTGATTTCAATATAGATTCCTGGCGTAGTGTTTCACATTTAGATATAACACCTAAAGGAACTTATTTTGTTTATGAATATTCCCATTCTGCGGGTTCTTATGGATTAGTACTAGTTGATTCTGAAACTGGCCAAGAAGTGGAAAATCTTTATTTTGATTCCGATTTTAGAGGCTTTTCATTTTCTTTCGATGAAGAATTTGTAGCTATATTTTCAGGTGATAACCCTGGGCTTTTCAAATATACTGATTCTGTTACCGAACCTATTTATAGCTTTATAAATATATTTGATGAAGCTGATAGAATTGAAGGCGTTTTTATAAGTATGAATTTGTTAATAATTACAGATGGTTTCAAATTATACACGTTCAACATTGATAATGGAAACTTATCAATGATCGAAGACTTTAACGAGATAGACTATGAATACTTTCAAATCTTTGAGGTTTATGATAAAGTAGGAGATAAAACTATTTATCTGGAAACAAATGAGGGATTCATCGCTTATAATTTTGAGAAAGAATCATTTATTATAATTGAAGAGACTGGTAGTTATCAATTTAGAGATGCGAATGAAGTGGGAGAAGTCCTATTTGAGAATGATGATTTCATATTTCTATTTAGTAGTCTAGGAGAATTACTTCTCAAAATTGGTAAACCTGAAAAACTTGAAATACCTTATTTTGAATTTATTTCTCTAAACTTCTTGGGCTCGGATTTGATATTAGCTGGAACCAACTACGGAATAATGATCATTTTTGATAAAGAATCCGGTGATTATCTATCCTTTAAGCAAGTTAATAATGGGAATGAAAATATACATGATGACATTAGACATGTTGCAATTCACCCTGATAATAAGAGAATAATGACTACCCACAGAAATTCAAATGGATTAAGCAAATTTTATACGCTGAATAAAGGCTGGGCTGAAATATCACGTAAAAACTAAATTTATTGTACTAAAGATTTAAATAACCCCAATCCCATCAGGTTCCCACCACAGATCTGGAGTTTGGGCTTTGCTTAGGAATTCGGATTCTAATCCTTCTATTTTCTCTCCTGCGGTATAAACAGTCTGCACCGCCGATCCATATTTTTCCTTCAATTCTTTTTGTTTATTCTCATCTCCCTCAACCCAGTGAAGGGTAAAATCTAATTCGGGGAAATCTTCGCTTTCTTGGATTAGGAAATCATCTAGCCAAGCTTGAGGTCGGTCAATGGCTTTGTTGTATGCAAATTGGTAAGCTAGTGCTTCTGATGGTTTTTTGAGTTGGGGATTCTTCAACCAAAAAGATTCGATATAATCTTGGAAATGGCATTTAAGCTTATTGAATCTTATCGGGCTTACAACCACAGCTACTGAACGGCATCCTTGTCCCCCATATCTGAAAATGGCTTCAACTAGATCGGTAATAACTTCAGGTTCTTCATTGGTTATATACGCCATTGAGAATTTTGCGGTGCGAATTACGAGCTCGACTTGCTCGCTAACCGCATTCAATCTTATTAGCTCTTCTTTTACTTTAAGGACTGATTCCGATGACCCCGCAAATAGAACCTTATCGGCTTCTAAATTCTTAAATTCTTGTAAATCCGTTGAATACTTTATATCTGTTTCAATTCCTGAGCTTTTCAATTCCTCTAAAAATGTACCTAGTAAATACGGGTCTTTTCTGGAGAGCTTTCCATAGTAGTCCGCTCCGGAAAGTATAGTTCCTAGTGCATCTTGAAATCCTACCAAAGGAAGATTCCCTGCATGTAAGCAAAGTACTTTTTGTCCAAATGAATTCCTTTCCTCTCCAAGTCCAGCCCGTTTTGCCCATTCTTCAATTTGACCCGAATCTATACTCTGCTTCAAAGCTCTGATTTGAAACTTAATGTCTTCGAAGCTAAATAATCCCTCTTCTACAGTTTGTTCAATGGCTTTTTTTAGCTGACTGTTATCAGGTTGGAGCCATTTTCTAGCTGCTTCTGATACTTTTTCAATATGTTGTTGCATGTTTATTCTCATAATCTAAAACCAAACTTACACAAATGCTGAAACGAGTTCAGCATGACAACATATTAGTTTAGTACTTTTTAATTGAATCATTCTTAATTGATACAGCAAATTGCTAAAGTCTGACCTCCCCTCTGTCTCCTCCTTCATAAGGAGGGGAAGCTCTACTTCGTCTTTCTGAACCATTTATACATTAGGGGAGGTCAGAATCTATTCATGACTTTGATTTTACTATTTATCAACTCATTTTTAATTGAGGTCTAATGAATTTAAATATGACTTTTTAGATTTCTCTCCCGAATTCTCGGGATCGAAATGACAAATACGTTGTTGAAAATTCATATTTAGACCCTCACTCTTCTTTGTCACTTTGTATCTCTGCTACTTTGAGTCTGCTACAATCTAATCCTGATCGATTAAAAAATTACAACCGCGTAGGTTCATGGGATTCCACCTTCCCAAAACCTGAAATTCTCCGTTTTCATTCTGAAGTCCTTTATCTCCTGTTAACAAAAAAGAACAGGAATATACATTTGCCAAATCAATGATACCGATCAAACCCTCTTCACCGAATGGCATTTCTTGTAAAGGGTTCTCTGGATTTCGAATTGAGACTTTCATCCATGGAACACATTCAAACCATTCATTTCCAAAGCTGTAAGCCTGACTTAATAACTCCGTCATACCATATTCAGAATGTATATTCTCTTTGGGTAGATTAAAGCCATTCGCTAGCTGTTTGTGCAATTGAGCTTTAGTCATTTCCCGCCGATGGGTTTTCATCCCTCCCGTTTCCATAATGATAGAATCTTTCGGTAGATCGACACCACCAAGTTCGATCAAATCCAGTAAACCAAAAGCTGCTCCAAATAACATTACTTTTTTTCCAGTTGATTTAATTTCTTGAATTAAATTTTTGTTTATAGCTTCGCCTAACTCTAAGAACCGACTTCTTCTCGTTTTATCTTGCTCAATAAGCACGTTTAGCATCCAAACTAAAGAAGAATTAGGATTGGAGTTATAACCTGGGGTGTATGCCAAAATAACAAAGTCATCAAGTTCATAAAACTGATTCATTCCCTGAAGAATGGATTGCTTATAAAGTTCAGGATCCGTGATATAATGCCGACTTCTACTCATCCCACTTGTTCCACTTGATTCAAAAAATTCTAAATTTTGAATTTTGAATTTTGAATTCGGTTGAGAAACAACCGTTACGTCTTTAAAAGCTTGAATTGGAAACAATGGGATCTCATGTACTTCTTGAACTGCCTGAATCCCTATAGCTTTGCAGAATTTATTATACACCAGATTATGCATTTTCTGAAAATCAAAAACTCTACGTGCCTTTTCTTCAAAAGAGATTGATCCATCAAAAATGATTTTTGAATTGAATTCCATAATTAATCAGCTTGTACAATTAACACCGACTTATTTGTGAGTATATAGAATACTCCATTTAACTTTGTCACATCTACAATTACTATGTCCTCAGGGAATAAAATCTCGTCTTTTGTTTCTCTGGAATTTCGGATGGATGAAGAACTAATCAACCATTCTTCCCCTTTTTTATCTACATATATTTGAATGGCACCTTCTAGCGGATAGCTCCGAATCTCAACTCCATTATATGTTAAAAGGTGATATTGTTTTGATTTTAAATCTAAAATGTAGAGGTCTTTACCAACCAATTGTAAGTCGCTTACCTCTCTAATTACATTTGGAATTTGAAACTCATCTAGTTTATTTCCTAAATCGTCAACGCTAATTATTGAATTCGAATCCTGATCATAAAAAAACAACTCATTAAAACTATTCACACTTAAATGAGTTGGACGAATTGGTCGACTTGAACGCGCTCTTGGATATCTTCGAAGTGATGTAAGATATTGAAATCGTCTATCGAAAATCTGAATTCTATTATTTCGATTATCTGAAACGTAGATTTTAAGTCCATTGGTGGCATCAATATCAATAGGCGTATCAAACTCGTAGTTGCCACTCCCCAGAAAACCAACTGTATTTACAATTTCACCAAGATGATTAAGTTTGATTACTCTATTTCTGCCCGATTCTACTACAAATATATGATCTTGAGTAACATAAAGAGAGGTTGGTTTCTTTAGATTTGTGAAAATTGCTTCGGGACTTACAGACTTCTTTTGTGCAAAAATTGAAGTTGAGAATAAAATGAGCATTAGAATTAAACACACCCCTGTATCCCCTCTCAAGAGGGGATTTCTTAAAAATCTTGACTGTGCCCCCTGTTTTCTCAATTTATAATCTATGATAAATGTTTTAAGCCTTTGGCTCCGATATCACTTCGGTAAAATGCTTTATCAAAGTGAATTTTTTTAATCTCGGAATAAGAATTTTCAATAGCTTCTTTTAGAGTATATCCAGAGCCTACTACATTCAAAACTCTTCCGCCATTTGTTAACAACGAGCCATTTTCTATTTTAGTCCCAGCATGAAATACTATCGCGTTTTTGACTTCTTGGATACCAGTAATTTCCTTGCCTTTTTCATATGCTTCTGGATATCCTCCTGAAGCCATTACAACCGTACACCTATATTGGTTATCAAACTCAATCTCAGTGGTATTAAGCTTTCCTTCTGTACAAGATGCTATCACTTCTAGTAAATCTGACTTCATCCTTGGAACAATAACCTGACATTCAGGATCACCAAAACGACAATTATACTCTACTACTTTTGGTCCATCATTGGTAATCATCAATCCTATATACAGAATTCCTTGGTAAGGATATCCTTCCGTTTTCATTCCATCAATAGTTGGCTTGATAATATCTCGCTCTGTAATCTCTATGATTTCTGAAGTAGCAATTGGTGCCGGGGAATATGCGCCCATTCCACCCGTATTAAGCCCGACATCTCCTTCTCCAACACGCTTATGATCTTGTGCATTACCAATCACTTTAAAGGTATCACCATCACAAATTGCGAATACCGAAGCTTCTTCGCCAAACATAAACTCTTCAATCACTAATCGTGATGCTGCTCCGCTTAACGATCCACTTTTTAATTCTTCAAGAGCGGCAAGAGCTTCTTGTTCGGTTTCGGGAATTAACACTCCCTTTCCACCAGCTAATCCATCCGCTTTTAAAACAACGGGGTATTTTCCTTCTTTTTTGATGTATTCAGCGGCTTTATCAAACTCGCTTTGACTAAAGACTTCATATTTAGCGGTAGGAATAGATTGTCGCTTCATAAAGTCTTTTGCAAACTCTTTACTTCCCTCCAACATCGCTGCTTGTTTTTTGGGTCCGAATACAGCGTGATTTTTTGATTCTAGAAAATCGGAAATCCCCTCTACTAAAGGTTGCTCGGGCCCAACTACCGTTAAATTTATTTTATTGGATTGAATAAACTCCCAAACAGCTTCATGATTCGAAACTTCCAGAGACACATTCTCTCCAAGTTGAGCCGTTCCTGGATTTCCTGGAGCAATGAACAATTTATCAAGCTTAGCAGACTTAGAAATTCCCCATGCCAAAGCATGTTCTCTTCCACCACTTCCTATTAATAGTACTTTTAAGGACATATTTTTAAAAATCACTTTGGTCATTCTTGTAGAAGTTAGATAATTCGTTGACAGATATCTAGAATTTGTATGGGCTTCGGACGTTGTTCACGTTCTAGATTCCCACATTCGTGGGAATGACTAACTTTGGGGTAAATTGATTCTCTAACCTCATCATAATTTTCTTGGATACACATAAGTCATCTCTGCGAAGGCAGAGATCTAAAGTTTGATATAAGGGACTGACATTATACACGATCAATATTCTCACTTTCATAAAAAGAACTATCTTGCCCTTGCTCCAATGCTCTGCGTTGGAGCACTAAGTTAAGACGCAAAGTATCGTAACTAGTAACAGATATTTCGTCAATAAATTACTGATATCTACAATTCGGAATTCATTTCAGAATCCGTAGTGCTTTGATTTAGTGACCTGATTAATTGTCCTATCTTATTCTACAGACCCTGAATAAAGTTCAGGGTGACACTTAGTTTTTTTATGATTACAGTCAGGAAAGTTTTTCGGCAGTAGTTATGATTTGTGCAAAGCTAGCGGCATCTAAGCTAGCACCACCAATCAAACCACCATCCACATCTTTTTGGCTAAGAAGCTCTTCTGCGTTGCCAGGCTTCATGCTTCCGCCATAAAGAATTCTAACTCCTTCCGAAATATCTTCATCATACAAATCTGCAACTACAGACCTGAGATGAGCGTGCATTTCTTGAGCTTGTGCTGGGCTTGCAGTCTCTCCAGTTCCAATAGCCCAAATAGGCTCGTATGCGATGACAACATCTAGAGCATCGATTTCATTAATTCCCTCGAATGCCGCCTTAATTTGAGCTTTAACTAAGTCAAAATGAATTCCTTCCTTTCTTTGCCCTAAAGACTCTCCAACACAAAGAACTGGCCCTAAATTATGATCAATAGCTTTATGGATTTTCTTGTTTACACTAGCATCCGTTTCCCCAAAATATTCTCTTCGTTCTGAGTGACCAATTAACACATAAGAACAACCGGCTTCGGTAAGCATTGATGCACTTACTTCCCCTGTGTAAGCTCCATTCTCTTCATAATGGAAATTCTGAGCGCCAACCTGAATATCAGTATCGTGTAGATAGTTTACAGACATTGATAACGAAACAGATGGAGGACAAACCAAAACATCTACATCTTCCGAAACTTCTGCTTTCTTTTTCTTTAGGCCTTCTAGAAGCTCGGCTGCATCTGAAGGTCCACAATTCATTTTCCAGTTTCCTGCTATTAAAAATCGGCGCATAGTACGTATGTTCTTTAGTTATTTTTTAGCGTTTCTGTAATTGCGGGAATAATCCCATCAAATTCTTCTCCAATATATTTCCTAACAATTTTCCCCTGCTTATTTACGAGAATACGAGTAGGGAAATATTGAATATTGAAATTTTCTACAAAGGCTTTCCTGTCAAACGAGGGAGGATCAGCGATTTCCCAATATCTATCTCTTTCCTCAAAAAATGCAATAATGGTATTGGTACTTTGATCAAAAGGAATAGTAAAATACTCCAAGCCATTGATATTGTATATTTGATAAATCACAGTTGCCTCTTCGTACTGCGACTGATACAACTGATTTGCCATCAAAGTAAATTCTAACAAATAAGACTTCCCAATCATACTTGAATTCGTGATAGTATCCCCATCACTAGTTCGAAAACTAAATTCGGGAATGTCCATACCTGGTGCTAGATATGTGAGATCAAACCGCATGTTTTTATACCAAAAGGAAAGTTCCGAATCATCTAAATTGTATTTTTTATTATACTTTTCGAGTAATTCCCTTGCTTCTTCTACCCTTAAGCTGTCATAATTTATTTTAATTACAGACTGATCTATCGCTCTGATAATTTCTTTTTCTTTAGTAAGTGCTTTAACAGAATCTAAGTAAGTAATTGCCTTTTCTAGACCAAAGTTCTTTGCAACATATTCCTTTCCTTTAGTAATCGCTAGACCAAAAGCCAAGTCTTCATCAAAAGCTTGATTCAGTTTTGAAAACATTTGTGGCGAATCATATTGTCTAAGCAGATTAATGGTTGCTTCTAGTGCAAACTTAGAAGCGAAAGTCCCTTTATGATCCTGATAAACTTCCCAATATAAATTCACCCATTTTTGAAGTTCTCCTGGGATTAAAGAATCTGCTATTTGACCTGAAATAATAAACTGACTAGTACGCTTATACCCTGTATCAACACGATCATACAATTTCATTGCTCTGGATTCGCGTGAATCAACCACAAGTGTTTCCTGAAAACCTGGAAACTCACCACTTACCTTCACGGTGTCATCATAAGCTAGAAGCAAACGTATTGCTCCTAAATTCACACCATTACGAGATATTTGAGTAGGGAAAGCACCTTCGTCCTTTAAATCGATCACTCCATTTACAAATCCAGTACTATCAGTAATCCCCCAAAAAAGTGTGTCAGCTGAGGCTGAGGCACTTTTTTTACTAAAAATTAGTACCTGAAATCCTGAATAATCTCCTGTTTGATCTATGGAATCAGCAACTGAAATCTTTGCCGAAAATAATGTCGGTTTAACTTCTTTTTCCTGCTCTGCGGAACAGGCTGTTCCAAACATGACACAAATAGTGAATGCCCAAAATATCTTCTTCATTTCTTTTCTACCCTTCAAGTTTTTTGGAAACCATTTGGGTAACCATTTTAGGATTCGCCTTACCTTTTGATGCCTTCATTGCTTGACCGACAAAAAATCCCATTAATTGCTTCTTGCCATCTCTATAGCGTTGCACTTCATCTGGATTATTTGCGATAATTTCATCTACCAATTCTTCTAAGAATCCAGTATCGGAAACTTGAATCAGATTCATTTCTTTTGCGAATTCTTCAGGAGATTTATCCCCATCAAGCATAGCATTGAAAATGGTTTGCATTGCAGACGAGTTTATCTTGTCATCTTCTTTTAGTTTGATAAGCTCTGCAAGGCGTTGCGAAGTTAATGAGAACTCACTTATATCGATACTTCGTTCATTTAATACCCTAAGTACTTCACTTAATACCATATTGGAAGCGGCTTTAGGATTACCAGAATATTCAGCAACTGACTCAAAATAATCGGCCAAATATCGGTTTTCTGTGAGCGTAATTGCATCCACTTCACTCATTCCATATTCTTCCGCAAAACGCTTTTGACGAACATCAGCCAACTCAGGGAGTTCCGCTTTTATTTCATTCAACATCTCGCTAGTTACAATAATTGGAGGTAAATCTGGTTCAGGAAAATACCGATAATCATGTGCTTCTTCCTTAGAACGCATAGCTCGAGATTGCAATTTAGAAGTATCCCATAGTCTAGTTTGTTGAACTACTTCTCCACCACCTTCAATCAATTCAATCTGGCGATAGATTTCATATTCAATCGCTTTCTCAACATTGCGAAACGAGTTCATATTCTTAAGCTCAGTTCTAGTGCCAAGCTTTTCTTGGCCACGAGGACGTACAGAAACGTTAGCATCACAACGAAGACTTCCCTCCTCCATATTCCCATCGCAAATCTCTAAATATTGAACAATTTGTTTGATCTTGGTGAGGTAAGCATATGCTTCTTGTGGTGTTCGTAAATCAGGCTCGGATACGATTTCAATCAATGGAGTTCCAGCACGATTCAAATCAACCAAGGTATTATATGGATCCTGATCATGGATAGATTTTCCTGCATCCTCTTCCATGTGAATACGTGTAATTCCAATTCTCTTATCATATTCCTCTAATTCGATATCCAGAAATCCATCATGACAAATAGGAGTATCGAACTGAGAAATTTGGTAGCCTTTCGGCAAATCAGGATAAAAGTAGTTTTTCCTTGCAAAAATTGATCTTGGAGCAATACCACAATTAGTCGCCAACCCCATTTTGATGATGTAGCGAACTAAATTTTCGTTTACTACAGGGAGCGTTCCTGGATGTCCTAAACATAACGGAGTAACTTGTGTGTTAGGGGCTTCCCCATAAATGGGTGCTACCGAAGCAAAAGCTTTACTTTTTGTTAATAGCTGGGCGTGTACTTCAAGGCCAATAACTGCCTCAAATCGTTCGTGCGCAATTGTGCTCATTCAATCTTCATTTCGTATGCATTAAAGGGCGATAAGATATTAAAGTTGAGGGTGAGATAGTATTTTAGTTATTAGCTTTTAGCAATTAGCTTTAAGCTGAGACTAAAAGCTAATAACTAAGCGCTAAAAGTCTTTTTTTAATACTGACACAAACATAGAATCTGCCTTTTGATTATACCCTTTTAGTACTTCTGTTCTAATTTCGTTCAATCCAAATTCAGTAACTAAAAACTCAATATTCGCTTCATTTTCCTTTTTAAACACTGAGCAAGTTATGTACACCAAAAATCCACCATTATTAAGATGAAGCACTGCATTTGAAATAATGCTCCTTTGCAAGTTTGCATATTCTTCAATTTTAGATTCCTCAAAATAGAACAATTGTTCTGGAGTGCGCCCCCAAGTTCCGCTACCAGAGCAAGGTACATCTGCGATTATAACATCAAACGGAGCATTTGGAATTTGAGTTTGTTCTTGAGTTAAATCGATCTCATAACTCTGAAAGTTGTTGATTCCTGCACTCAGAAATCGTTCTTCTAAATTTTTTAGGATTGATGTTCGTATATCAGAAACGGTAAGTTTAATCATAGGATTGATATCGAAAGCTAATATCGACTTCCCACCACTGGCGGCACAACAATCCCAAACCTTTAGCTCTTTATTTCCTAAAACCTCAGGTAAAAACTCCCGGATTTTTTGTGAACTTAAGTCTTGGATAACTACTTCTGAGTCCAATTTAAGTAACTGATCCAGTTTGGAATTTGCCTCAACCGAAAATGTATGTTCTGAAATCTCCTTAAAAGGGATATGATGTCCTTTCAGTTTAAGTCGTACAGTTTCTCTTTTTTGAGATCGTACTCTGATAAATACGCTTGGCTTAGCAAAATAGGATTTCGCAAATCGCTCAAATTCTATTCCATCACTTAACTCCTGTTCCCATGGAAAAAGAGTGTTAAGTAATTGCTGTTCAGTAATTTCAATCTGTATGATTTTTTCTTCCAAGCTCTTATTAGTGATCTGATTCCATTCTGGATTATGGATTTCCATCATACGAGTTGGACCAGATGAACAAAGAAAAATCCCCGTTAGTATTCTTTCTTCCACTGGAAGTTTCTGGAAAGCTTTACCTATTCTGAAGTATTGATAACAATAGTCTGCAATGAGCCTTCGATCCCTGGAACCATATTTCTTATGTTTAGAGAAAAACCGTTTTATGAATAAAGAAAATGGGGTATTACCGTCATATTCTGAAAGAATTTGTACTGCTGAATTTAAGTAGGAATGAAATCGGCTCATGCCTTATGATATTAACTTTAAGAGACAGTTCTTAAAGTTAATATGACTAATTAGATATCGTTTTGTATGTTCATAGAAACCAATCCATTGGAACAATGAAAAAACTATTACTGCTTTTTTTTCTCCTACCTATTTCACTTTCTGCACAAGAAAAATACTTCCATGAGTTAAAAGGAATGGAAGATTCTACGGGGAATACTCATTTGTTTTACCGGATGCACGAGAAAACTACTTTCCAATGTAGTGAATTGAATGGTGGGGAATTAATTACGAACACCAACAATAATGTAAATCATTTTAATACAAAGACACTATCTGACACAGTCAAATTCAGAGACTATTATGGACCTTGGTGTCTTCCCGGTTATATTTCTTATTCTAATATTATTAGCTTTAATTTCTTAAATAATGACTTCTCAAAATTTGTCTTGATTAAAGGTGAAGGGGCATATGATTGGCAACCACCTTTTATTTCTAATTATCAAGACTCTACCTTAGGTTTTCCTTATCCGATTATTATAAAACAGTCCCAAAATCATAATTATGGATTTCCTAAGGAAACGTTTATTACTAGTGATTCAATTTATTTACAGCTGGATAATCATACTGTTTCTTTATCGATTGATGCTAAACAATGGCCTAAATATGGATATGATTATGATAAATTTATCTTTTTCCTTGACTCAGTAAGCGTACAAAAACAACTCTCTTTTATTCATCCTAAAATTGATTCTTTATTCTTTTTTCTAAATGCGAATAGTCATCTATATATGAGCGAAAAAAGACTTGAAGAGTATATTCTTTCAAATAATGAATGGAACTTTTTAGATCTATCTTTTGATGCTGATTCATCCATTGTATATGCGATGACTACTAGAAAAGAAAATAATCAGCAGATTCGTGCACTTCTAAAATCTGACAACTTTAGTACAGCAGGTTCATGGGAAACACTTTCACTACCTGAAGATCTTAATCGAATTGAATATGTTGTTACAGACTCTGAAATCAACGGATCTTTATTTGTCTCAGATAACACCGCCATTTTTAAATCTTTAAATTATGGAAATAGCTTTGAGCTACTTTTAGAAATGGATTACAGAATCACGGGTCTCTACAAAAAGCCCAATTCTGATATTTTGTTTGTATTAACAACCGATGAGCTTTTTGAAGTTAATACAGAATCAAAAGAAGTTACCTCCCTCAAAAAACTTCCCGTTTCAAATGAAGAACCGAAAGAAGTACCCAATTCCATTTCTCTTCACCAAAACTATCCAAATCCTTTTAATCCAAGTACCACCATTTCTTTTGAACTAGATAAACCTGCTGAAGTTACTTTAACCGTTTTTGATGCTTTAGGTAGAACTGTAGTAACTTTAGTGAATGAGACCCGAAGTATTGGCACACATTCTGTCAATTTTGATGCTTCCAATCTTTCCAGTGGTATTTATTTATATCGACTGGAAGCGGGTGATTTTATAGAAACTAAGCGACTAACACTAATCAAATAGTCATGAAGAAACTGGCACTACTTTTTTTCCTCATACCTATCTCACTTTCTGCCCAAGAAAAGTATTTCCACGAACTCAAAGGAATAGAAGATTCTACCGAAACTACGCATTTGTTTTATCGGATTTTTGAGAATAAGGAAACTACATGTTCTACAACGGAACAAACCTCTCAAATCACTCAACAATTCAATGATATCTATCACTATGATTCCAAGAATGGCGAATCGGAGTTGTATTTAACTGACTACGAAAGAATCCTCCCTTTCTGCGAATATGAATTCAATACCGTGGGTACTTACTTACATCCCACAAATGATCCGGACTCTGTAATTGTAATTCGAGGAACCTTTGGTGGATTATATGGAGGTTATACTCTTGGTAAGGAGTTTGGCCACAGTATATATCTGGGGTATTCTAACCCTTTGGGCTTTTTTTACGATCCAATATTAGAATCCTTTGTAGTAACTACTCCTGTTGAAGAAGTAGTAGTTAAAGAAGCACAACCTTCTGAATACTTAAGAAAATCATTTTATTATGATCCAAAAAACCCTATCTGGGATAGTATTACTTCTTATTCTGAAATTCCTGACTCCTTATTCATTGACTTTTCGGTTCTTGGGGTAAGCGACTATCCAGGAACCTACTACGGTGCCAAAGATTCGAATTTCGTATTTGCCGGGGATCATGGAAAAACCCTGATAGATTGGTTTGGAAATGAGTTTTATTTAGATGAATCTACCATAATTGGAAGCGAAAACCGAAGTTTCTTACTCTTCGAATTAAGGGATAAGTACTCTGGCAACCTAAGATTAGTTAAGCTGAATGATTGGCAGGGAAAACATTTTATGATATTTGATCTCGCTGAAATTTTAGATTTCAGTGAGTACACATCTTATGGTGACACACTTTATTATTCAAATAAAGATTCATTATTTGTACATCCAAAAATTGAAACTTTATTTGAACCACGTAATGAGCTTTTTTTAAATGTATTCCCAAAAGAGATAACAGGTCTCTATAAAAAGCCAAACTCTAATATTCTATACGTACTTACAACCGACGAACTTTTTGAAGTCAACATTGAATCAAAAGAAATTACTTCGCTCAAAAAACTTCCCGTTTCAAATGAAGAACCGAAAGAAGTACCCAATTCCATTTCTCTTCACCAAAACTATCCAAATCCTTTTAATCCAAGTACCACCATTTCTTTTGAACTAGATAAACCTGCTGAAGTTACTTTAACCGTTTTTGATGCCTTGGGTAGAACGGTTGCCGTTTTAGTGAACAAACAGAAATCAGCTGGGCTTCATCAAGTCGGGTTTGATGCTTCCAATCTTTCAAGTGGGGTTTATCTTTACAGGTTAGAAACTGAGGCTTTTTCTGAAACTAAACGGTTAACTCTGATTAAGTGATTATGAAAAAACTGTTACTGCTTTTTTTTCTCCTACCTATTTCACTTTCTGCTCAAGAAAAATACTTCCACGAACTCAAAGGAATGGAAGATTCTACCGGGACAACACATTTGTTTTACAGGATGTATGAAAGAATTCCTTATCAATGTTCTGAAGAGCAACATGGTGAACTCATTTATAATATTTATAATGATGTTTATCATATAAATACTGCTTTCTCATCCGATTCCATAAAGTTTAATGATTATTATAAGCCTTGGTGTTTCTATGGTAAAGTTGATGCTGAAGGAATTGCAGATTTTGATTTCTATGAGAAAGACCCCAAAAAATGGATTGTTCAGAATAAACTTTATGGGTGCTATCCTTATCCAGTTTCAGATTATTTAGGGAGGATTTTAGAAGTGCCTGGTGCATGTTTAACTATACAAAAACCGATTTTTAATGAGGAACCTAATAATAAGAGAGGCTTTCTATTATCTAATAAAGAAGACTCACTATACTATAATGGTACACTTGAAGGATTTGGTTTCCGGGTAGCGATTAAAGAGGATTTTAGCCCAAGTTTGACTTACACTAATGAGGAAGAATATGGTTTTTATAATAACTATATCAGTTCCGTTAAGAATGTATTTGGCGTATCCACAATTCACCCAACTATAGACTCTCTTTTTTACACAAAAAATGACTCTGGGCATTTATTAGTAAGTAAAAAATATTCTTCAGGTTTTGGATTGGCTGATTCCACTTCCGCTTTTTACCATTTAGCTTTTGATACAGATTCCTCGATTTTATATTCGATTGTGACCGTGAATCAAGATGAGAATTACGAAAGAAACCTGAAAAAATCTACCGACTTTGGTTTTAATGATTCATGGAAAACACTTTCCATTCCAGAGCATATGAAGCAACTCCAATGGCTAGATACTGATTCAGAAATCGAAGGGTCTGTTTTTATTACCGACTCTATAAGTATTTTTAAGTCTTCAGATTTCGGGCAAAGCTTTGAGCTGGTTCGAGAAATGGATTCTAGAATCACAGGTCTTTACAAAAAACCAAATTCATATATTCTCTATGTATTAACAAGAGTTGAACTATTCGAAGTAAATACTTTAACTAATACAGCTACTTCCCTCAAAAAACTTTCTGTATCTAATGATGAGGAGCAAAAAGATTTTCCAAACTCGGTTAAACTTTTCCAAAACTACCCGAATCCTTTTAATCCAAGTACGAATATTAATTATGCAATTCCAAAAGCTACTAATGTGAAATTTGATGTCTTTGACTATCTAGGGAGAAAGGTTCAAACTTTAGTAGATGAATTTCAGAATTCAGGTGAGCATTCTGTAAGATTTAATCTTGACGGATTTAGCTCAGGGATTTATTATTACCGTATTACGGTTAACGAACCATTCACAGTGCTCACTAAACAAATGACATTTATTAAGTAATTACTTTATGAAAAATTTATTCCTACTTTCAGCTTTCCTACTATTCACGTCCTGCAATCAAAAAACTGAGACTAGTAAAACAGAATTTGCAAAACCTACAACATCAGAATATGTAAATATTTCTGCTTCTGATTTCAACACTACTTTTACTTCACCAGATTCCAATACCGTAATTCTAGATGTTCGTACTGTACGTGAATACGAAGCCGGAGCAATTCCAAATTCTGTACAACTCGATTTTATGAGTCCTGATTTTAAAGATGAAGTTTCAAAACTAGATCCTGATAAAACCTATGTGGTCTATTGTCAATCTGGTCGTAGAAGTTCTGCAGCTTCAAAAATTATGACTCAAGAGCTAGGATTTAAAGATGTAAAAAATCTTGAGGGCGGATATTCGGTTTGGTCAAAAAATAATTAACTTTTTTTGAAAAATTTTTCGATTTATTTCTTCATAAAGAATTCATATTGGAACCGCTTTTCCAATTCCTAAGGATAGATTTTTATTTCTCGCACAGTATTTAATTCAGTTTATTATTTCTTAAAATATCAAGTGAAATTTTTTCCCTTCTTATTTTCATAAAATCTTCATTTTGAGTATTGATTTTAAGGTGACTTCAGGATTCAACGTAAATAATCAATGGGAATTCTTAAAGTCCCAAAAACGGTTTAACTCACAACCAATCTCGTTAATAGAGGTTAAAATTTCACTCAGATGCTTATCTTAAAAGGACCATACAAACCAATTGAAACAGGAGCTATGAAAGCTGACTACGATGTACATCCAAGAAGTCATATTGGCTTGGATTATTTAGGCCTAGAAAACAACTCAGAAGTTTACTGGAACTTAAATCCTTCAGAACTTTACGAACATGCCATTCTTCATGGTGAAGCAATTTTAACAAAAGATCATGCCCTTCTTGTACACACAGGAAAATTTACAGGTCGATCTCCCAAAGATAAATTTGTAGTAGAACAACCATCTATTCAAGATGACATTGATTGGGGAAACATAAATCAACCAGCTTCTGAAGAAGTTTTCGACAAATTATATGATAAAGTAATTGATTACCTGTCAGATAAACGCCTATTTATTAAAGACGTTTTTGCTGGCGCAGATGAGAATAACCGTCTTAATGTACGGGTTGTAAGTGAAGTGGCTTACCATGCATTGTTTACGCATAATATGTTTATTCGCCCATCGGTTGATGAATTAGCTGTACATATACCTGAATTCACTGTAGTTGCTGCACCATTTTTTGAAGCCGATCCAATTATAGACGGAACTAAATCAAGCACATTTATCCTCTGCAACTTCGAGAAAAAAATCATCTTGATTGGTGGAACTATGTATTCCGGTGAAGTGAAAAAAGGTATTTTCGCAGTAATGAATTACCTACTTCCTAAAAAAGGGGTAATGGCCATGCACTGTTCTGCCAACCATGATGAAAATGGAAAAACAGCGGTGTTTTTTGGACTTTCAGGAACTGGTAAAACCACACTTTCTGCTGATCCTGACAAAACACTTATTGGTGATGACGAACACGGTTGGAGTGATGATGGTGTGTTCAACTTTGAAGGTGGTTGCTATGCAAAAACCATCAATCTTTCGGAAGAAGGCGAGCCTATGATTTACGCAACTACCAAAATGCCAGGTACCATTCTTGAAAATGTAATTTTGGATGAAAATAGAAAACCCGATTTTACAGATGTTAGTTTAACTGAAAATACTCGTTGTTCTTATCCTATTAACTTCATCCCTAATGCAAGTGAAACAGGAAAAGGAAATCATCCAGAAAACGTAATATTTCTTACAGCTGATGCATTCGGAATCTTGCCTCCAATTTCTAGATTAACGCCAGAACAAGCGATGTATCATTTTATAAGCGGTTATACCGCTAAAGTTGCTGGTACCGAACGTGGTGTTACTGAACCGCAAGCTACATTCTCAGCTTGTTTTGGTTCTCCATTTATGCCTTTACACCCAACTGTTTATGCTGAATTACTTGCAGAAAAAATCAAAAAACATGAAGCAAATGTTTGGTTGGTAAATACTGGTTGGACTGGTGGTATATACGGTGTAGGTTCAAGAATGAAGCTTTCTTACACACGAAAAATGCTTGCTCAAGCTATTGATGGCGATCTTGCAGATGTGGAATATGTGAAAGATCCAGTGTTTGGGTTCCAAGTTCCAATCCAAGTTGAAGGTGTTCCTTCTAAAATATTAATCCCTAGATATACTTGGGAAGATGCTCACGATTATGATAAAAAAGCTCAAGAGCTAGCTAAAATGTTTGTGAATAACTTTAAAAAATTCGAAGAAAATGCAAGCTCTGCAATATTAGGAGCTGCACCAAGAATTATTTCGTAGTTGTTCGAGTGAGTAAAAGCCTGTCTCAGAAATGAGGCAGGCTTTTTTTTATTCCGCTAATTCATTCAATTTTTCAAGATTATCTTGCACACGAAGAGCATTTATCACTTCCCCAATATCCCCTTTCATTATGGCATCCAAATTATAGAGTGTTAGATTAATTCGGTGATCAGTACATCTACCTTGTGGAAAATTATAAGTTCGAATTTTAGCAGATCTATCTCCTGTCGAAACCTGACTTTTTCGTTCCGCTGCGCGGTTTTTTTGCTTCTTTTCAAGCTCAATATCATACATTTTAGAACGCAACATTTTCATAGCTTGATCTTTGTTTTGATGTTGAGATCGTCCTTCTTGACATTCAACAACAATACCTGTCGGTTCATGCGTGATTCGAATAGCCGAATCGGTTTTGTTAACATGCTGACCTCCCGCTCCACTTGCTCTGAAAGTGTCAACTCTTAAATCGGCTGGATTAATGTGAATATCTACATCTTCCACCTCAGGCAATACAGCTACAGTTGCAGCCGAAGTATGAACTCTTCCTTGACTTTCGGTAGCCGGAACACGTTGTACACGGTGAACTCCAGATTCATATTTCATTTTACCGAATACTTCATTTCCTTCTAAAGAAAATACAATCTCTTTATACCCACCCTTTTCAGATTCATTTATACTCAATAAACTCAATTTCCAATTTTCACTGGATGCGTAGCGGTTATACATATCAAATAAATCACCTGCAAAAATTGCCGCTTCATCTCCACCTGTACCTGCTCGTACTTCAATAATAGCATCTTTTGAGTCTTCAGGATCTTTAGGTACAAGTTTAACCTTGATTTCATCTTCTAACTGCTCGAGTTCAACTACAATCTCTTTATTTTCATCCCGAGCCATTTCTGTGATTTCAGCATCTTCATTGGCTTGAATCAACTCCTTGTTCCCGTCCAGTCGATTCTTTAAATCTGCCCATTTATCATAATCATCAACCAGCTCCTCAAGTTCACTTCTCTCTTTGGTAAGCTGAGTATATTTATCAGGGTTATCAAAAACTGCGGGGTCACTCATGGCAGTGTTTACTTCCTGAAATCGGGATTTGATTTGTTTAAGCTTTTCTTCTATATCCATTGAAAGGTTGGTCGTGCTGACTCTTTAAAATTTGAAGTCCTAAATTAAGAATAATGTTACCATAAAGAGAATTTAGAATCTGAAATTTACAGATTAGGGTATTTTTCGAAAAAGCTAATCCAAATTCGTAATTCATAATTTCATATTCGTATTTTAGAAAGAAAAAGCTCGATGTCTCAAACTTCACTCCCCGCAAAAATAAAAATCGGATTTCTTGGCGCTGGTCAACTTGCTAGAATGAGCTCGCTCCAAGCATTTCGGTTCGGTATTCAAGTCGCCGTTTTCTCCGACAGATCAGAGGATGAGCCTGTTCAATTTATGACTCCTTTTTCATATTCTGGGTCTTTTGACTCTGTGGATGATATGGTCGAGTTTGCAAAAACTTGTGATGTGGTAACGCTGGAAAATGAATTCATAAGTTCAGAAATTCTTCTCGAAGTACAGGAAAGAAGTGGCACTCCTATTTACCCTTCTCCGAGAAGTTTTGCATTAATAGAGAACAAGCTCATCGAAAAACAAACCTTCGAGAATGCGGGAATTCCTGTAACACCTTATCGTTTAGTTAAAAATGAAACTGACTTATATGCTTTTGGTGAGGAGTTTGGTTGGCCTTATTTATTAAAATCATCAAAAGGTGGATATGATGGATATGGAAATGCCAAAGCGAGCGATTTAGAATCCGCCAAAAAGGGATTCGAACAGTTAGGTGGTGATTCCGATCATGATATTCTAGCGGAAGCATTTGTCCCTTTCACAAAAGAATTAGCGGTTCAGGTTGCCCGCAACGAAACTGGAATTGTTGTCTATCCTTGTTGTGAAACTGTACAAGAGAACCATATTTGTGTAGCGGTATTATCGCCAGCTCCCATCGAAGAAAAATATCAACAAAGAGCACAAGAATTAGCCGTAAAAGCCATTGAGGCTATCGATGGAAAAGGAATTTTCGCTTTTGAATTTTTTCTTACAGAAGCTGGTGAAGTTTTATTGAACGAATCTGCTCCTCGACCGCATAATTCTGGTCATTATACTATTGAAGGATGTATTAGCTCACAATTCGAAAATCATGTTCGTAGTGTTTTAGGATTACCATTGGGTTCTTCAACAATGACCAAGCCTGCTGCTGCAATGATTAATCTTCTGGGAACTCATAATCGACCCGCACAAACAGATCAGATTGTTGACGCTCTTTCAACTGAAAATGGACATTTACATGTGTATGGGAAAGTTCAAAGTAAAGTTGGTAGAAAGATGGCGCACTATACTTTATTAGGAGATGATTTAGATAAAACATATCTAAAAGCAAAACACCTTACTCAAAACATAGAGATTTAAGTAGACAACTAGTAATCGCACAGTACTTATTACCTGAAAACTTCTTAGTATCATTGAGTTACTAGGATTTACTATGTTTTTGGTTTATAAATTTCACATCTAAGGAAATGAGATATTTCTTTTTCTTTTTTGCCCTGCTTTCACCTTTTTATATACATGCACAAATTCTTTCTGAACAAGGTAACCTCATGGGTGAGTTTATCAATTATGAACAAAACCTGATGCCCGATGAAGATTCAGAAGCGTTTATTGTTCCCGATTCTCTGCAGCTTAAGCAGTGGAAGCGAATGATGGATTTATTTGTAGCTGAATCATACACTCAAGCTGAAGATAGTTTAACTACCCACTTCAGTAATTACGAAATGGTACTACTTACTGATACCTCATTTGTTAACAGAGAATATTATTTGATACAAGAGAAAAATCCTCCTACGCTTGGTTGGGGGTTATTTGTCTCTGATCCTGATTATCAAAGAGATGCAATTATTGCTCTTCCACATCCGCTTCATGATTCATTTACCCCACAAGAGGGTGTTAACCTTTTTCAATACCTCGGAGCTCGGGTATTAACCATGGCTGGAACTCATCGATGTTCAAATGAGGAAGAGGCACTTAGCGATGGTACAACTACTGTTTGTAGCGTTTCAAATTCTTCCGAGAAATTTAAAGTTTCTGATATGGCTCACTTCGATAGTTCAGCCTTTCAAATTGCTCATGAATCAATTAAAGAACTTTCATCAAATGTATATGCTATCAATGTTCATGGACATGCTGATTCTGACTGTGAAGATGTATTTTTATCAAATGGACGATCTGATGACCCAAAATCTTCTCTTCAAACATTAAGAGACAATTTAATATCTAATGGAGTTGATGCTGCAATGACTGGAGACGGCTCTTTATGTACATTAGCAGGTACTACAAACGTGCAGGGTAGATTTATGAATGGTTCAACAAATCCTGCTGATGATCAACCTGTTAGTAATACCGGATATTTCTTTCACATGGAACAAAGTCAAAATATTAGAAGATCGCTAAATGGTCATAAGAAAGTTATTGATGCTTTTGCTGATTTAATTCCTAGAACATTCAACACATTTACCATTCCGGATTACCCATCTTTAATTTTCAATGAAATTCACTTTAATCCAGCTAGTGATGCCAACAAAAATGGAAGTGTAGGAAGTGTATCGGATGAGTTTTTAGAAATCATTAATACAGGAACGAAGGCAATTAATTTGGATAGTTGGATTATTGCTGATAACTCTTCAGATAGACATATCATACCAGCAATTACAAATCTGTTACCAAACCAAGCTTTATTGGTTTTTGGTCAAGCTAGTTTTGAAGGAACTTTTGGAGGTGCTACTGTTCAAGGAGCATCAACAAACGCATTGAGTCTTAGCAATTCAGGGGAGAAGATATTTATAAAATCTCCAGCAAATAACATTATAACCATGATAGACTATCCAGGTGATGTAAGTGGCGAATCCATTACTTTAAATCCTGATATTACAGGTTCTACATTTGTAGCACATTCTACTGCAGATACTGATGATAATTCTCTTTTTTCACCTGGCACTAAAATAAATGGAGCTCCTTTTCTTCCATTTGTTGAAATTTCTGGAGATGCTGGCTGGCGAATGATGGCCATACCAACTCAGAAAATGCCAATCTCTGATCTTTCCGTATTTACACCCATTCAAGGTTTTGGTGATGGGCATACAAAAAACTTTTATAGCACTTGGAATGGTACCGAGTGGATTGCACCTAATTCTTTATCAGATTCTTTAGATAATGCTGAAGGCTTTATTCTCTATTTCTTCGATAACACCAATTCAGAAAGCTCTGCACTTCCTATAATACTGAGAGGGACTGGAACTATTACATCCTCAGATGTTTCAGTAAATCTGCATACCAATGGTGATAAATGGAACTTAATTGGGAACCCATTTGATAAAGCAATCGATTTCTCAATGATTATCTTAAATGGCGGTACTTTAGAAAGCAATGTTGGTCAAATCTATGATCCTATTACTCAATCTTATAAAACAACAACATCAATTGGCGACTCTGTTGCTGCTTGGCAAGGTATTATGATTGAAAACTCAACAGCATCAAGTATTACACTTCCCTTTTCTTCTGTAATTGATAGCGCTAATTTTTTCAAAACTGAGTCCTCAAATTCCTACTTAGTACTTTCAGCTAAAGACACTAAGACTGAAGCAAAAGATCAATTCGTTATATATTTCTCCAATCACTCAAAGATTGAATGGGATTCTAACGATGCTAAAGAACTCAATCCTTTAAGTTCTACTGCAATTTCATTCTCTGGAATTGGGTTGAAAGAAGAAAAGGAAATCGTTCAAACTCAAATGTCTCTTCCGAATGATTTCAATGGACTGGAAAAAATTGAAATCCCTCTATTATTAAAAGCTTTAAATACTGGAAATAAACTACAGATTGAAATTGAAAAAGCTGTAAATATACCCGATAACTTTTCTTTTATAGTTAAGGATACTAATTCTTCAGAAAGTCGGTTACTCTCTAAAAACGATCCCCACAATATTATCTTAAATGGCTTTGAAGCATCAAATTATAAATTGATCATTAGTTCTAGTGAAGCAGTAAGTCTTGAAGAGGAATCTTCAAAACCTACAAAACTTAGACTTTTTCAAAATTACCCAAACCCATTTAATCCAAAAACAGTAATTAGCTATCAACTTCCTGAGCAAAGTTTAGTGAAGCTTCAAATTTATAATATAAATGGAGCTTTAGTCTCAACACTGATCAATGAATTTCAACCTTCTGGAGAATATACTCTTCGATTTGACGGAGGCTCGTTAAGTTCTGGAATTTACTTTTATAAAATTTCTACTTCATTTGGAACGATATCTAAAAAAATGATCCTGCTTAAATAAGCTCTTTGATCAATAACCTTACTATTTTTTTACTAACTTAAAGTAAGTCATTGACAACTTTATCCTACATTAATGAGCAATCCGATAATTGGCGTAGTAATGGGCAGCGACAGCGACTGGTCTACTATGAAACAGGCAACTGATATTCTGGAACGATTTGGCGTTCCATTTGAGAAGAAAGTAGTTTCTGCTCATAGAACTCCAGATGATATGGCGAATTATGGTAAAGAAGCTCGGGATCGAGGTATTAAAATCATTATTGCTGGTGCAGGTGGTGCTGCTCATCTTCCTGGAATGCTAGCCAGCCACACTACCCTTCCAGTAATTGGTGTTCCTATTCAAACTTCTGCACTTGGTGGAGTTGATAGTTTGTATTCAATAGTACAAATGCCTAATGGTATTCCTGTAGCTACAGTTGCAATTGGGAAAGCTCGAAATGCAGGACTACTAGCTCTTCGTATGCTTGGAATAGAGGACAAGGGAATTGCCATCCAATTGAAAGAATACCATGAAAGTATGGCAAATGAGTCGAGAAAAAAGACGGATAATCTGAACTAAAGTATTTATGAAATTCCTTTTTTTAGTCACGCTTTTGATTTTTTCTACCAATTTAAAAGCCCAAGATACACAATCAGATTCTTCTTCTAACCCACTTCAGAATTTTGAGTTTTTGGTAGGCGGGACATGGGAAACCAACAATACACAACAAACTTTTGAATGGGGAATAGGTGAGAAATCAATCGTCTCTAAGCTCTATTTCACTAATAATGATTCTCTGAAATTAGTCGGAGAAATAACTTGGTTTTGGCATCCAGGATTAAAGGCTATAAAAGGCTACGGCACATCCATAGAAATGGAAATGGATTTCTTCGACTATACCACTTCTTTTGAAACTCCTACAAAAATGGTGAATACCTTTATTGGGTATGGTGGACATGTTGATGGCGTTCAACAACTGGAAACCTTAGAGTTTATTGATAACGATAAATATTTGTGGACTTACTATGAGAAAAAAGGACTGGAATTTAATGCCTCCTATAGTATTACGTTTCGGAGAATCAGTGAATAATCATTTATTCTCAAATCTAATACTTTAATAATCCTCATTGTCTTTTTTAAACTTGTGTTATTTCAGAAAGCCCCTATAAATAAATAATTGGCTATACCATTTAATTAACGTACTTTTATGCTGGATTGATAACAATAATCAGACTAAAGTATCTTTTTGACCTATAGCTTTGAGTTTTTATCCTCTCCGTTTTTTTTTAACCAGATTTAGTAGACATGAATATTTATGTAGGAAACCTTAGCTATGGGGTAACCGACGACAATTTAAGAGAAGTTTTTGAGGCTTACGGAGAAGTAAGTTCTGCAAAAGTAATTACCGACAAATACTCAGGCCGATCAAAAGGTTTTGGCTTTGTTGAAATGGACAATGATGCCGAAGGCAACGCTGCAATTGAGCAGCTTGACGGTGCAGAAATTGATGGACGTTCCGTAAAAGTGAACGAAGCTCGACCAAGAGAAGAGCGTCCGCCTAGAAGAGATAACTTCCGTGGCGGCGGTGGTGGTGGTGGAAATCGCTACTAATCCCCAAAGGATTTATATATCAAAAGCCTTTCATTAAATTGAAAGGCTTTTTTTGTTTACAGCATAAACTAAAAAGCTACTCTCCAAAAGTAACTTTTGAACTTTATTCTAGTACAAGCCGAGCGTAAAATAAATGTATTTTATATTTTTATGAGAAGTGTTAATAAAACGGAGCAATTACTATGATAATGACAACTACTAATAATCTTGAAGGCAGAGAAGTACAAAAATACTTAGGTGTAGTTACAGGAGAAGCAATATTAGGGGCGAATATTTTTAAGGATATCTTTGCAGGCATAAGAGATATTGTTGGTGGAAGATCAGCTTCTTATGAGAGAGAGCTTCAGGAAGCGCGAAGAATTGCATTTACAGAACTTGAAGAAAAAGCGAACCGTGTCGGGGCTAATGCAATCATGGGTATTGATGTTGACTATGAAACTATTGGTGCCAATGGTAGTATGTTAATGGTTTCTGTAACTGGTACAGCTGTTTTTGTAGAATAAAAAAAACCCGCATATCAATAGATATGTGGGGTTACTCCTACCCTCATCTTTTCTCTCTTTGGTTTTTTTCTAAGTCGTCTCTCATTAAATCTCTAAACCGATACATAAGTTGTCTGTGATCTTTCTTATTCACAATATCTCTTCTTCTCGAGTGAATTAACTCGGTAGACTCAAAATTATATTTAATCCATCTTTTAGTTTCTAATTGATCGATAAGTTGGTTTAACTCAAAGTCAGAGCCAATTCCATTTCTCTTAGAATATATCCCTCCATTTCTTGATCGTGTTTGTGAGTTATCTCTTTTTGAATAAGAAGTTCCTCTCCATGATAGCTCATTTATCTTTTTTTGTGTACTTAGAATTTGTATTTCCATAGTATGTATAATTGCCTGTTTTGCTTTTCTAGCCAGCCAGACATCTTCAACCATCATTGCATAAGAAAATTGGTCTAGTTGATTTTCAAAATTCTGAAACGCTCTTAACTCTGAGTTAATTCTAGTATCAACTTGTTTAGATTCAGAATATTGAGCTGAAACAAATTGAGCATTGGTAATATTAATCGTAAAAATGGTTAAAATAGTAGTAAATATTAGCCTTTTCATAGTTCCTCCTAATTATGTGAACTTGCCAACTAAATAACGAAAACTATGTATTAAGTTAACTCACATCTTAATGTGAGTTAACTTATTCGTGCCTAATTGCATCTATTGGATTGAGCTGAGAAGCACGCCATGCAGGATATGTACCAAAGCATACTCCAATCAAAATCGCTATCCCAAAAATGATGAAAACGGATTGAACGTTTATTACAATTGAAAAGTCTAAACTTACAAAAGAGTTTACTATGGGAATGAAGGCAAAAAGTCCTGCCATTCCGATTAGCCAACCTAAAGTACTACCCACTAAAGATATGGTTATTGATTCGGCCATAAATTGAAGAACGATATCTATTTTTTTGGCTCCAGCAGCCTTTCTCACCCCAATCTCCTTAGTACGTTCAGTTACAGAAATCAATAAAACGTTCATAACTCCTATCCCACCAACAAGAACGGAAATGCCCGTTATGGCTCCCATAATAAGTTTGAAAAGTAAAATACCTTCACTTAATTGTTCAATCCAAAAATCATCGGATCTCATTGTGAAAGCCTCATTTCCTAGTTCAAACTGTTCATCTAACCATGTTGCTACTTCTTCCTTAATTATTGGTATATCTTCCACATTATTAACTACCATTGAAACAGTTGGATAAAACTCATTCTCTTTATCTAAAACAGATATTGGAATTATTGCCCTTGGACCTTCCATATCTACATCAATAACACCAATTACTTCGAATTGACTTTCATTTATCCATATAATCTCTCCTTCTAAAGCACCAACTGAATCTTTCCATAATTCGGCCATTTGCGTAGTTAGAACTACTACATTTGCAGCAGTTTCCACTTCATGTTTGGTGAAATATCTCCCTTTTATAAACTTAATATTCGGTAGAAGTTTGGGGCCATTTTCTAAACTTCCGTATAAATATATTCCAATTACTGAATCAACGTAAACTGCTTCTCCTGTGCTATTTTGAACATACTCAAGTATAGCACGATCCTTATAAACACCTTCTATTTCTCTAGCTTGAGTGTATGTTATTTTTGGACGCTCTTTGTAAGGAACACGAATTCCATTAACCTGAGTAAAAGCATTTGAATAGAATGAAAAACTCTGTACTGAAGTTGTTTTCGAAATCTGGTTTCGTCCAGCATGTTCCAGGCCATCTCCAAGTGCTAAAATTCCAACTAATGCTGCAACCCCAATAATTATTCCTAAAGTGGAAAGAAAAGTATGTAATGGATTTGCTCTAATATTTTGTAGAGCGATAAATATGGACTGGATGAAATAGTTCATAAATCTCTAATTAAATTTAAGAAGAGCTACGAACTAATTATAAGGAGGTTACGCGTTATTTAACCTCAATCTTAAGTGTTGAAGTTTTTTCTTGAATAATAAACTTTGCTTCTTGCCAAGACGCAGGACCAAACTTACCTCGAGCATTATTTGAAAATCCATAATCCTCTTTAGGGATACCTAGTAAATTCGTATCAAGTTTACCATTCTTATTTCTATCGTGATATACTGCTATGGCATATTCACCAAAAGGGAGATCAGGTACATTCCATTCTATCCTGTCTTCCTCAACAGGAATAACTACTGCATATACAGGTTTTTTGGTGTAACTATCTTCAGAATTGAAAACTGCAATTCTTATCTCCCCTTTTGAATACTCAAATCCATTGACTTCTAAAGTGAAACTTGATGAGTTCTCAGTTATATAGTCTGGAAGTTCCTGAGCTTTCGAACCACAATTAAAAAGTACATTGATAAATGAAAAAATTAAAAGATGTCTTAGCATGTCTCTGATTGCATTTTAAAAACTAACAACTTTTACCACTATTAGAAATATATGTTTCTCTAAAAGAGCTTCTCTAACGTTTGTGTGTTAAAAATAATTCTATTCTATCCAAGTTTTGATCCATTTTTCATCTTTGAATCAGGAACTGCTAAAATAACATTACCTTCT
Source organism: uncultured Balneolaceae bacterium (assembly GCA_963974345.1). GTDB lineage: Bacteria > Bacteroidota > Rhodothermia > Balneolales > Balneolaceae > RHLJ01. Next base: position 46,320 of record CAXBBW010000002.1, read on the forward strand.
TTATCATAAAATCCAGTAACTAAACACTCCGACATAAATGGACCTATCTGTTTACTTGGAAAATTTACAACTCCGATAATCTGCTTTCCTTCCAACTCTTCTTTTGAATAGTGTTTCGTAATTTGTGCTGAAGATTTCCTTATCCCTATTTCTCCCCCAAAATCGATCTTAAGTTTATATGCAGGTTTTCTAGCTTCCTTAAAATCATTCGCTTGTAAAATAGTTCCAACTCGTAATTCTACTTTTTCGAAATCTTGCCATTTAATTTCTTTCATAATCTAGTTATTTATTTATTAGACAATAAAAAACCCCGCTTTCTTTTGAAAGCGAGGTTTCTATTACTTCGATGAATAGTGAAGTTCTTATCCTGTAACAGTTTTTACTGTTTTAATAATTCTAGCAGCTACTTTGTAAGGATCAGCATTAGAAGCAGGTCGTCTATCTTCTAAATATCCACTCCAACCATGACTTACAGTATAAACTGGAATGCGAATAGAAGCACCACGATCTGATACTCCATAAGAGAAATCCGTGATTGCAGCAGTTTCGTGTTTACCAGTCAATCTTTGGTCATTATAAGCACCATAAACAGCGATATGCTCATCAACTACACCTCTAAAAGCTTCGCATACTTTTTCAATTTTCTCTTTAGAGCCAGCAGTTCTAATAAACTCATTTGAGAAATTTGCATGCATACCTGAACCATTCCAATCAGTATCACCAAGTGGCTTAGGATGATATTCAATATATACACCATATTTTTCTGATAGTCTTTCCATAAGGTAACGAGCTACCCAAATTTGATCTCCAGCTGATTGTGCACCTTTGGCAAAAATTTGCCATTCCCACTGACCTGCAGCAACTTCACCATTAGTTCCTTCTACATTTAAACCTGCTTCAAGGCATAGATCCAAATGCTCATCTTTAAACTCTCTTCCAAATACATTCTGTCCACCTACTCCACAATAGTATGGTCCTTGAGGGGCAGGATATCCACCAGCAGGAAAACCAATTGGTAGTTTCGTTTCTGGGTCCATTAAAAAGTATTCTTGCTCGAAACCAAACCAAAAGTCATCATCAAGATCATCAATTGTTGCTCTACCATTACTTTCATGAGGAGTACCATCAGCATTAAGTACTTCAGTCATCACCAAGTACCCGTTTGTAATTGCAGGATCTGGATATATTGCTATAGGCTTCAATAAACAATCTGAACTCCCGCCTTCTGCTTGTTCTGTTGAACTTCCATCAAAAGACCATTCTGAACAGTCTTCTAGTTTCCCCGAAAAATCAGCTACAATTTTAGTTTTACTTCTTAGGCTTTGAGTAGGTTTGTATCCGTCAAGCCAAATGTATTCTAGTTTAGACAACGACATGTTTTTGTACTTTGGTTTGTTAGGTTAATACGATAATTCGAGCGTTAATATAATGTACTTTTAATGAAACACTCAATTAAATAAGACTAAAATTTATCAACATTTAAAATATGTAGGTGAAAAAGCGCTTTCACTTTAAAAAATTTTTTCAAATCAGTTACTTTTTTGGTTCTACTTAATAAAATTAAGTTCTTTTTAAGCTCGTCTTTAGATTTTTAGAGGAACTCAAATGCCTTATCTTTGTTCTGTACTTATCCACATTTCAATAAGAAAAATTCATACGTTTTGAGTTCAAAAAAAATCCAACTTTGGGTAGATGCTGCCCGACCTAAAACACTTGCTGCTGCTTTTACTCCCGTATTAATTGGAGCAGGAATTGCATGGAATGATCAAGTGCTCTCATTAAGTAGTTCAGGTGTAGCTTTTTTATGTGCTTTTTTGATTCAAATTGGAACTAATTTTGCTAACGATTATTTCGACTTTGTAAAAGGAGCAGATACTGATGAGCGAATTGGATTTACACGTGCAACTGCTTCTGGCTTGATCCCTCCTAAAACTATGCTAAATGCTACAATTCTATGCATGACTCTGGCTTTTCTTTTTGGATTATACTTAGTTTGGATTGGAGGCTGGATTGTATTGCTTATCGGAATTTTCTCGCTACTGTTTGGGATACTTTATACTGGGGGTCCTTACCCGCTTGGGTATAATGGTTTGGGTGATATTTTTGTCTTCATCTTCTTTGGAATAGTTGCTGTAATGGGTACTTATTATGTAAATGCATTAGAATGGTCCAAAGATTCGTTTTGGGCCTCACTAGCTGTTGGGGCTTTATGCACCAATATTTTAGTTGTAAACAATCTTCGCGATGCTGAACAAGATGCAAAAGTAGGAAAACGAACCTTAGGCGTTTTATTTGGTGATACAGCTTTAAAACTAGAATTTAGCTTAATGCTTTTTCTTGCTTATGCTATACCTCCTCATTTCTATTTTCAATTACATTATAGCACTTGGATATTACTCCCCTTTTTTGTGCTTCCAATTGGAATAATACATGCTTACAAAGTTTGGACAGAAATTGAAAAAGTTAACTTAAATGCTTTGCTTGAAAGAACTGCTCGCTTTATGGCTGTTTTCGGAGTACTCTTTGCCATTGGAATTATTCTAAGTTAATGCTTCGCTATTTTAAATATCGAACTCCATTTAAACATGTTTTCAAAACAGCAATTAGAGATTTTATATACCGAGAAGGCATTTTTTTGGTTTATGAAGAAGGAGATTTTAGTGCTTTTGGTGAAGTAGCCCCTCTTCCAGGTTTTTCAAATGAGAATTTTGCACAAGTCGAACAAGTACTTATTCAAAACAAAGAGTTTTTAAGTAAAGCTTATAAAGAGAATGATGCAGACCAAATCATTAAACTTTTAGATCAAATTCACAATTTCCCGTCTCTAAGTTTTGGGTTAGATTCACTCAATGTAGACCTTAAAGCTAAACGCGAAAATCAATCTCTAAGTCTATTTCTCTTTGGTAAGGAAGCTTACTCCCCTTTTTGCAACACCACCATAGGTATGCAATCTAAAGAAAAAATAATTCCAACTATTAGAACTAAGGTATCTGAAGGTTTTAATACCATTAAAATTAAAGTTGGAGTTGCTTTCGAATCTGAAAAAACCATCCTTCAAACAATTAGAGCTGAATTCCCCAAAATAAAAATACGCGTTGATGCAAATCAAGCTTGGGATGTAAATGAAGCTATAGAAAACCTAACTTCTATTGCAAATCTTGGTATCGAATATTGTGAACAACCCGTTGCTGCAGAAGATATCAATGCTTTAAAAAAAGTAACTGAAAATACAGAAATAAAAATAGCCGCAGATGAATCACTTGGGAACAAGAATAGAACAAAACAGCTAATAGAGCAGAATTGTTGTGATTTGATTATTCTGAAACCCGCACTTATTGGGCTTTTTGATAACATAAACGTAACAAAACAACTTGCTGAAACTCATAACATGGAAGTTGTGTTTACAACTTTGATGGACGGAATTATAGGAAGGAAAATAACGGCAGTGTTGGCATCTAATTTGGGTTCGAGCACATACGCTCATGGTTTGGCTACAGGTACTCTACTTAATGAAAAAAAAACTGAAACTGAATTAATTAAAAAGGGTAAATACATTTTTCAGAAGACGTCTGGTATTGGGAATCCTATTAATTTAACTTTGTTGGAAGAAATCATTTAAAGTGTTTAAATCAAGATTACATATTTTTGAGTTCAAGAAAACTGATCCTGAGTTGGTTTTCCTAACTTCCCAACATGGTATGTTTACTTACAGCGATCTTGATAGATTTACAGCTTTTTTTAAGGATATTATTGAACGAAAATCTGATTCTATAAAATGGCCTGTAGCCTTTCTTTCAGAATCATCGGACATGTTAATTTTTGCTATCGCTGCTTGTTGGAAACTAGGTATCCCATTTATTCCTTTAGATCCCAAACAACCACAAAAGGAACTAGAAGCTCAAATTCTTGAGTTAAGTCCTAGTCTTATTTTTTGTGATTCTAAGAATAGAAATCGACTTAAAGGGGATGATGTCATACATATGGATGAAAATTTCTTCCTTAACGCGTTTACATTCGATGTCAGAAATCTAAAACTCCCTGATGAATCAAAGTTTAAAGATTCAGATGTTTTCGGATATTTTTTTACGTCAGGAACTTCTTCTACACCAAAAATTGTACCGCTAAAACGTAAACAACTATTTGCCGCTGCAAAGTCTTCAGCTAAAAACTTCAAACCAGATCCGAATCACTTTTGGTTACTTTGCTTACCCTTAAATCACATTGGTGGAATTTCAATTATTTTGCGCTCCCTAATCTACGGAACTGCAATTTATAGAATGGAAATATTCCATGAAGTAATGGTAAAAGAATTTCTTGGTGAGAATACCCGCTTTCAAGCTGCCTCTATGGTTCCTACTATGTTGCAAAGGTTACTTAAAGATCCTTTGTTTAAAACTCATCGAGATTTTAAAGCGATTCTTTTGGGTGGTGGACCAACAACTCCTTCTCTCGTTCAAAAAGCTGTTGAACGTGGAATCCCAATTGTTTCTTCATATGGAATGACTGAAACTTGTGCTCAAATTGCGGCTAATCCAACTTTAGCTCCATCTGGAACTTATATTCCACTTAAAAGCGTTGGAAAAACATTTCCTCCTAATGAACTTCAGATTAGAGACGATAAAGGAAAAGTGTTAGGTAGAAATCAATCTGGTTCAGTCTGGTTAAAAGGTCCTCAAGTTTTTGATGGCTACTTCAACAAAGATGACAACAAAGACCGCTTTGATCAAAAAGGTTGGTTTAATACTGGTGATTATGGGCATAAAAATGGATTCGATCAGGTATTTATTGAGTCTAGAAGAACAGACTTAATTATTACAGGGGGAGAAAATGTAAATCCATTTGAAGTTGAACAAGCTATTCAGAAACTCCCCTCAATTAAAGAAGTAGTTGTAGTTGGATTACCAGATGAAGAATGGGGGCAGAAAATCACCGCTTTTGTTACTCTTTCAAATGGTAAAATACCAGAGCTTCAAGAAATTCGCGATCAACTAAAAGACGATTTGGTCGACTTTAAACTCCCAAAAGAACTACGAATTGTTAATGAGATTCCTAGAACTTCTACTGGTAAAGTAAAGCGCTCTGAAATTATTAAATCTTGATTAGGTAATTAATTAAGCTAGCCCCACCCGCTCAAAAATAACATCCACATTTCGGGTGTAGCATCTTAAAAATATATCTTTCAGCTTCATTAGACTGAGATAGGATATCCTGTTAAAACCTTAATAAAATTACAAAGAATGCAATTAAATTATTAATCATATGCAATGTGATCGGCGCAACATAGCTTCCTGTTTTTTTTCTCAAATAACCTGTAAACATTCCAAAACAGAAATAAAATATGGATAAACTATAGTTATCATGAACAGCTACGAATAAAAGAGATTGCAGAATATTAGAAGCCCAAAAGGGGATATATTTTGAAGCGCTCCCCAACATAATTCCTCTAAACTGAATTTCTTCTAAAATGGGAGCTATTATTACCAAGGTTAAAAAAGCGGAAAATATACCATAGTTGTCAATTAATCCTAAAATAGCTTCTTCGATTAAAGAAGCTGCCATTCCTGATCCAGTATTATTCAAATCAAATATAGTAGCATTAATTAGGTAAACAATCCTAAGAAGGAAATAGAAAACAATCCCAAAGCCAATATTTTTGCCAATTGAGCTTTCTCCATACCAAAAATAATTCCAGTCTTTTTTTCTAAAAAGAATAAATGTGCCAATTATCAAAAAGATATCTGAAAATAATACAGTCTTTGCTAAGTATAAACGGTCTAACTTTTCTTCCACAAACTCATCATTCCAGGAGGATATAAAGTCCGAATAATTAAATAATATCTCTGCAAGAAAAGAAACAAGTAAGAATAAACTTGTTATGTACCAAAAATGCTTAAGATCCCATCTATCATCAAAAATTTTGGGGATTGCACCTTGATCTTGTTTCCATTTACCAAATGAATATACCGGAACAACCAATAAATAAGGTATTGTTATACAAATAAGAATTAATATAATGAAAGAGAAAAATGGTATAACATCTCTGAATTTAAATCCAAAAGCTCCTTTTTCAATAATCATTCTAGCTTTATAAATACCAAATGGGTCAGCCCAAAAACCTTCATTTCTCATTTCATTGTATGAAATCAAAACAGAATCACCTGAACTATACTCAAGATCAAATAGGAATATTTCTTCAAGTGATTTTCTATTATTCCATTCGCTTTCTGAAGCTTCGATTAAATATTTTCTAGCCTCTTTTATTCTACCTATTTTTTTTAGAACCCTACCAATTTCCGATTTATTATTCCATTCATTATTTAACCGCAGATAGATTTCGTATGCTTCTTTATAACACTCTAACTCCTCAAAAAGCTCTGCTTTTTGATATTCATTATAAGAAGTAGAAGAAGTGTCAATATTTTCCGAAAGAATTTCTTTTGCTTTTATTTTTTCATCTACTTTTAAGTAATGCTTTGCAATAAGAACGCTTAAATCTTCTTTATCATTAGTTCGCATTGCGTCGAGCCCATATGATATTGCGAGTCTCGAATCTGTTCCTGAATAGTGATTAGCAAGCTTTGAATATGCCATCCAGATATTATTTGGCAACTCCTTATCTAATTTTTTTAAGCTGTCAGAAAGTTCTTCAATTTGAACTATAGAAGAATCTCCATATTGATTATAAAGATAGTAAATAGAAGCTTCTGGATATTTTGTATACTCCCTTTTCAACTCATCTAAACAAGCGCCAAATTCCTCAAACTTTGGATTATAATATTCATCTTCATTGAAAAAAACTTTATCAATGAAAGTACATTGCTGAATCTTGAGTTTAACCGATCTCTTTTTAAAAAGTAAATCACTATAAAAATCTATTACTTCTTGATAAGAAGATTCTTGAGCATTGCTTACCCTTTCAATAAAATATTCAGCTGTTTGCTCATAATTCAATTCTAACTCTGATTGAGCAAAAACAGGATAAAGGACTCCTTGGAAAATTAAGTAGGCTATAAAACAGATGGGAATTCTATACCACTGCATTTAGCCCCACCCGCTCAAAAATAACATCCACATTTCGGGTGTGATGTTTAAGATCAAATGCATCATCAATTTCTTCTTGACTTAACTTTGAGCTAATATATCCATCGCCTTCAACAATAGGTTTGAAAGGCTCCTGATTTTCCCAAGATTGCATTGCTAAAGGTTGAACTGCATCATATGCTTCTTCCCTTACAATTCCTTTTTCAATTAACTTATTTAGAACTCTTTGTGAGAAAACTAATCCGTGGGTCTTCCAAATATTAGCTTCCATATTTTCTTCAAATACTACCAAGTTCTCAACCACATTTGAAAATCGGCTCAACATGTAATCTAATAGAATAGTGGCATCTGGAAGTATTATACGCTCAGCTGAGGAGTGTGATATATCACGTTCGTGCCAAAGTGGAATATTCTCAAATCCAGTTACCATATATCCCCGAAGTACCCTTGCGCATCCTGAAATATTTTCCGAGCTAATTGGATTTCGTTTATGAGGCATAGATGATGAACCTTTCTGACCTTTCCGAAATGCTTCCTCTGCTTCACGAACTTCACTTCTTTGTAAATGACGAACTTCAACTGCCATTTTTTCGAGTGTTGATCCTATTAGAGCTATAGTTGCTAAGTAATAAGCATGTCGATCTCGCTGTAAGGTTTGAGTTGAAATTGGAGCGGGTGTAAGTCCTAGTTTCTCACATGTAAATTCCTCTACTTCTGGAGGAATATTAGCAAAAGTTCCCACCGAGCCTGATAGTTTTCCAAACTCAACATCGGCAGCTACTTTTTCAAACCTCTCAAGATTTCGCTTCATTTCTGCATACCAAAGCGCACATTTCAGTCCAAAAGTCGTAGGCTCAGCATGAATGCCGTGAGTTCTTCCCATCATAACCGTGTATTTATGCGCTTTAGCCTTCTCCGCTAATACAGCAATAATTCGTTCAAGGTCTGATTTTAATAATTTGTTAGCCTGCTTTAAACGAACTCCCCACGCTGTATCAACTACATCTGTTGAAGTGAGACCAAAGTGAATCCATTTCTTTTCTTCGCCAAGTGTTTCTGAAACTGCACGAGTAAACGCTACTACATCGTGTCGTGTTTGTGCTTCAATTTCTTTAATACGGTCTACATTGAAAGATGCCTTTTCATAAAGCCTATCTACATCTTCCATTGGAATTGTTCCGAGCTTAGCCCATGCCCAACAAGCTGCTAATTCAACCTCAAGCCAAGCTTGAAATTGATTTTGTTCAGTCCAAATGCTTGACATTTCTTCGCGGGCATATCTTGAAATCATAGGAAAATTTTTCTTTAGTAGGAGTTAGTTCACGCACAAAGATAAGACTTTGTGCAACATGATTTTATTAAAACCCATGTATTCACCCCTTTTTATTATACTTTTTCACCCCTTTTTTTAAATAATTTTACCAAATAGGTAAGCGCTTTCAAGATGAAATACCATTTAAAAAAGCGCTTTTAATTAAACTAATTAATGTATATATGATATTTTTATTAATTTTTTATGTTTGATATTATCTTTTACCTAATTATGTTAAATCCGAGTAAATTTTACTCTCACTACACTCATTCAATAACTAACCAATTAAACAATGAAGCTTCGTTATAAATTACTTCTATGCTTGTTAGCTCTTTTTGCAACCGATACGGTTATGGCTCAAGATTTAACAGCGGAAACGGTACAAGATAATCTTAACTATGTATGGACTATAATCGCTGCCTGCCTTGTCTTTTTTATGCAAGCAGGTTTCGCAATGGTTGAGGTCGGATTTACAAGGGCAAAAAATGCTGTAAACATCATTATGAAAAACGTAATGGATGTTGGTGCAGGTAGTCTTGCCTTCTTTTTAGTGGGATTTGGAATTATGTTCGGCACCTCAGCAGGTGGCTGGATTGGAACCGATGGATTCCTACTTATGGAAATTGGAGATTACTCTCTAGAGTGGTCCTACACTTTCTTCTTCTTTCAAGCAGTATTTGCAGCTACAGCAGCTACGATCGTTTCTGGAGCTGTTGCAGAACGTACAGCATTTAATGCTTATTTAATCTTTTCGATAGTAATCACTGCTTTTATTTACCCAGTATTTGGCTCTTGGGCTTGGGGTAGTTTATTTAATGGAAGTGGCTGGTTAGAAGATCTTGGATTTATTGACTTTGCAGGCTCAACTGTTGTTCATTCCGTTGGTGGCTGGGCCGCACTTGCTGGTGCTATTGTTGTAGGGCCACGTGTTGGGAAATATATTGATGGCAAACCACAAGTAATTAAAGGTCATAGTTTACCACTTGCTGCCTTAGGCGTATTCATTTTATGGTTAGGCTGGTTTGGTTTCAACGCTGGTTCAACAACTACTGGAGATACTTCAATTGCTCTTATCGCTTTAAACACTTTCTTAGCAGCTGGTGCAGGTGCAACTGCTGCCATGTTTATCAGCTGGATTTCTGGTGGAAAACCTGATGGTGCTGTTACCTTAAATGGTGTACTTGCAGGTCTTGTAGGTATTACTGCTGGTTGTGCAAACTTAACTCCAGGTTTCGCTATTCTTGCTGGTGCAATTGCTGGTATTCTTGTTCATTACTCAATGATTCTACTTGATAAAAAAGTAGACGATGCTGTAGGCGCTGTATCTGTACACGGTGTTTGTGGTGCTTGGGGAACATTAGCCGCTGGCCTTTTTGACTCATCTGGATTTAGCATGAGCGTTGTTGGTGTTCAGTTAATTGGTATTGCAGCTGCTTTCCTTTGGACTTTCCCAGTAAGTTACATTGTATTTAAAGCTATAGACATGGTTCTTCCTCTTCGTGTTACTGAAGACTACGAAGAAATGGGGCTTGACCTTCACGAACATGACACTGAAGCTTACCCTGAATTTGAGCCAAAAGTTATCGGCTAAAAATACATCACTCTAATCACTCTTACTCTATAAATTTCGGGAGAAGTTGATCCTTCTCCCGATCATAGAGTTCACTTAAAAACTGTACTAAAACCTTTTTAGGACAGCCTAACACTCACTCAATTACAAATTTAAAATGAAAACAATCACAAAATTATCATCCCTTATTGTACTGGCTTTAGTACTATTACTTACGGCCAGCGATGTAACAAAAGCACAAGAAGTAGAAGTTAGTGCAGGTGTAGATTTCGTAAGTACCTATGTATTCCGTGGAGTTGCATACGATGGTCCAGCTTGGCAACCTTCGGTTGAACTTGCAACTGGTAGCTTTTCTATTGGTGCTTGGGGTTCTCAAGGTTATACTGGTGCACAAGAAATGGATCTTTATGCAGGATATAGCTTCGACTTTGGACTGTACCTTGGATTAACTGATTATTACTATCCAGGAACTAACTTCTTTGATTTCACTGAAGATGCTGCCGCAGGTGATGCATCTAGTCATGCTTTTGAAATTAATGCAGGATATGGAAAGGATGCATTTTCTATAGCCGCTAACTACATTGTAAATGAAGCAAGCGGAGCCGGTTCTGCTGGTGGAGATATGTATTTCGAACTTGGATACTCACTTAGCGCTGCTGATGTATTTATCGGTGCAGGTGATGGATGGCATTCCACTACTGGTGATTTTGCTCTTGTTAATATCGGAGTAACTGCTAGTAAAGACATCGTAATCACAGACAGTTTCACTATTCCATTTTTTGGGTCAGCTATCTTAAACCCTGATTCAGAGCAGTTTTATATCCTAGCAGGGTTTTCTTTCTAAGAAAAATTTTTCCTTGTTCGATCGTTTGATCACTTTTTAACTGACAATAAGAGAGAGAGTCCCGAAAGGCTCTCTCTCTTTTTTATTATTGGACTGGAATCTTTAAAATAGTTCCTTTTTGAATAGTATCGTTTAATTCAACTTGATTTATGATTGCGATATCTAGTGGATCTATATTCATTGGTAAGTTTGCAGGTAAGAGTTCTGCAAAAGAAGCCGTTCGCTCCGCTCTAATCAAATTAATACGAACTGGCTGTACATTAAGAATTTCAGAATTTGTAACTTCTTCAAATCCATTTGATACGGCAATAAATCTACTTTTATACTCATCGAATTGACTTGTAGTTGTATAACTCAAAAATTGGTAGATACTACCTTTATAAGAAACAGCAGATAAATCAATAGACAAAGAAGTCCCATCCTCAGTTTGAGTAGTAGCCTCTGCTGTATACCCCGAATATCCATTTATTGATTTGGCGCTCTGATCAACCGTTGTTATTCCTTCCTGATTTAAAAATGCTTTCACTACTTCTTCAGGATTTTTGCTATCAGAACTAATGCTAAACTGAACAATAGCATCTTGAGCTTCGTTTACTAAGATAACTGAGGAAGGTTGATTATACAGGGCGAAACCTTCCGGTACTAGAAATTGAAACGCTAAATCTGGATGATAAAAAACTCCATCTCTTTCAAAACCCTCTCTTGGATTCTCACCATACATTAAATCGTCAATCATACTTAAAAATTTCTCTTTATTGACGGTATTCATCTCATACCCTTGTTCTGCCCATCCAGCTGCCATTCTTGGAATATTATCTTCTCTTTCACCTGGATCAGGATGTGAGGATAAATGTGAAGGAATACTATGCCCAGCTTTTTCTGATATCCTTTTTAAAGAAGTAAAAAAAGCACCTCCTTCTGAAGCCATATAACCTTCCATCGCTGAATATTCAACTCCAAGTTTATCCGACTCTCGTTCATCATCTCGGCTATAACTCAAGAATAATAACTGAGCCGTTTGAGAACTTAACTGTAGAATATTTCCTCCATCAAGCCCAAAAGATTGCCCTAATACTGCTCCCCCAATAATTGCAAGTTGTCCAAATTGTTGTTCAGCGGCTCTTTGGGAGGCATGCCTAGCTGCAACGTGACCGATTTCATGCCCTAAGACCACCATTAATTGTGCTTCATTTTCAAGATGTCCTAACAAACCACGAGTAACATAAACGTAACCACCTGGAAGAGCAAAAGCATTAACTACTGGGCTATTCAATACACGAAAAGTAAACTCGGTGTTCTGATATTCTGAAGGAGTGTCTTCTCTATTAAAGTGACTAACTTCTAGTAATTCCTGTCCAAGTTGGTCGACATAATTGGCCAGTTCTTGGTCATCATACAAACCATATTGAGCAATAATTTCGCCATCAGCCTCCTCTCCAATTTGCAATTCTTGTTCCCAAGAATATCCATATACTCGCTTATTGCCAGATACAGGACTAACTTGTAAAGAAACACAGGCCGAGTTGAATATCACAGCCACGATGATGAGATAAATATATTTAGTGAGTTTCATTGTATTCTTATTCGATGTTATAACTGTTTGTTTATTAGAACCGCTTATATGGTTAAAAAGCTAATAAACTTATGGTAAAATATTTACTTCAGGTGTTAAGCGAATGTCAAATTTTTGGTGAACAGATTCTATAACCTCTTCAGCAAGTGCCCATATTTCTTTCCCAGAGGCGCTACCGTAATTAACCAATACTAATGCTTGCTTTGAGTGTACTCCAGCGTCTCCAGTCCGTTTCCCCTTCCATCCTGCTACTTCAATTAACCAACCCGCTGGAACTTTAACTTGACGCTCAGAAACTGGGTAACTTGGAAGATTTGGATATTGTGATTTCAACTCATCAAATTGGTATACTGAGATTATAGGGTTTTTAAAAAAGCTACCTGTATTTCCAATTTCTTTTGGATCGGGAAGCTTACTTTGGCGAACTTCAATAACCGCATTACTAACTTCTTTAATACTTGGATCGGTTACTCCTTTTTTATTCAGTTTTTCCTTTAAGCTTACATACTCAACATTAGGAGACGGCTTCTTATCTAGCTTAAGCGTTACAGATATTATAATTGCATTTCCTTTCAATTCCTTTTTGAAAATACTATCTCGGTATCCAAACTTACATTCACTTTGTGAAAAAATTTTAGTTGATCCCTTATCAATTAAAAATGCCTCTAAGCTTACAAATACATCTTTAAGTTCTACGCCGTAAGCTCCAATATTTTGAATTGGTGCGGCTCCCACTGTTCCAGGAATCAATGAAAGATTTTCGATACCTCCATATCCTTTTTCAACACAATAGAGTACGGATTCATGCCAATTCTCACCTGCTCCGAATTTAATAGAAATATCATTTTCATTTTCAGATATGACTTTCATTCCTCTAATCCTGTTTAAAATTACAAGTCCAGAAAAATCCTCAATAAAAAGAATATTACTTCCACCACCTAGAATAAATACAGGTATATTTTCCGAATTGGCAAATTGGAGTGCCTCTTTTAGCTGTTCTAGAGAATTGATTTCAACAAAAAAATGCGCATTAGCTTTAACGCCCATCGTAGTATGCTTAGAGAGGTCGAACTTCTCTTTTATCGAGATCATAATTTTTAAACTTCTTATGTAGAAACCTTTTCTTTAGGTTCATCTACTTTTACTCTGACCTTTTTGATCCTATTATTTTGAACAGAATGAACCGTGAGTTCAAGATTCTTAAACTGTACTCGAACTCCAACTGTAGGTAAACTTTCCGTTAGATGATAAATTAGTCCACCTAAGGTTTCGTATTCATCGGTCTCAGTAGTCAATTCATTTTCAAGAATATCTTCCATATCGTCCAAATCAATCTGAGCATCAAAAATATAGATACCACTTTTAAATCTGGTAAATAAGCTTACCTCCTCGCCTTCATCATCTACAATATCACCTACTATTTCTTCCAAAATATCATCCATTGTAACCAAACCTTCTGTTCCACCATATTCATCTACAACAATTGCCATATGCGTTTTCTCTTTTTGAAAATCACGAAGTAAATCATCCAACTTTTTTGTTGCAGGAATAAAAAGTGCTTTTCGAGACACTGTTTTCCAATTTAGAGAAGGTTCTTCGTCTTCCGAATTAAGATATGGAAGTACATCTTTTGCATAAATCACACCTAGAATTGTATCTAGATCATTCTCATATAATGGCATTCTAGAAAAACTTTGATCTTTAATAAGTTTAAGAACGTCTTTTAAAGAATCATTTATAGATACACCGTTAACATTTACTCGGGAGGTCATTATTTCGCGAGCAGTTGTTGTCCCAAATTCTATTACGTTTTCAATAATCTCCCGTTCGTCTTCTTTAATTGAGCCTTCTTTTTCACTTACTTCTGCCATCGTTTTTATGTCATCAGAAGTCATTTTACTTGTTGGTTTTGGAAGATATTTCTCAAGTGTTACAGCACTATCAGCGAGAGTTTTTGCAATTGGTTTGAATAAAATAAACAGGACATATATGAACCCGCTGATTCTTCTCGAAACTTGAAGAGGATTGTTAATAGCAATAATTTTCGGAGTTATTTCACTCATAATTAAAATTACAAATGTTAGTACTACTACTTCAAATGCGTATACAATGAACTCTGAGAAACCAATAAGACTTAGTAAACTCCCGGTAATTACGGCAGCCATTACTGAAGCCATGATATTTGAGAAGGTATTACCAATTAAAATAGTGGCCAATAATCGTCGTGGTTTATCGAGCATTAACAAAATTCGATCGTCTGCAGAGTGTGAGTGCTCATCTTGCTTTAAATCTTCTAGTCGATTTGCCAACGAAAAGAACGCTACTTCAGACCCTGAAAAAACTGCAGAAAGGAGAAGACCAACAATCATGATGATAACTTGAATACCAATCACCAAAAAATCAACCTCTCCAGTAGTTGTTACTAACCCAAGTGTGTTATAAGCAAATTCAAATAAATTGTTAGACTCGTTTATATAAGTCAAAATAAAAATTTCTCTTTTTGTTGAATGTACATAGGCTATTGATCGCCACAAAATAAAAAAGCGATGAGGACTAAGCCCACATCGCCTTAAATATAACCTATTTCAAGTTAGAACGGTAAGTCATCGTCCATATCATCGAAATTACTACCAAGCTCTACATTGCTAGACATAGGTTTTGTTTGAGAATTATCTGTTGGTTTAGCAGGTGATCCTCCACCTTTGTTGCTCTGATTTCCTCCACCACCACTTCCTTTACTGTCTAACATGGTCATTTGAAGTGCTTTTACTTCGGTTGTGTATTTTTTTTGCCCTTGGTTATCTTCCCATTGGCGTGTTTGTAGTGGCCCTTCAATATATACTAATGAACCTTTATTTAGATATTGTTGACAAATCTCAGCTAGTCTTCCCCATGCAACAACACGGTGCCATTCTGTTTTTTCTTGGTACTCTCCATTTCCATCTTTATAGCGCTCGCTTGTTGCAATATTTAAGGTTGCAACGGCTGTATTTGATTGGGTATATCTAACTTCTGGATCTTGGCCTAAACGACCGATTAGCATTACTTTATTTAGTGAACTCATTACGTATCCTGCTGTCTAATTAATGTTTGTTTAAAAGGTAAGACTAACTCCAACATAAATCCTTACAAAATTTTTTCAACTTTATTTCCATTAAGTATTACTTAATGAATTATTTGCAAGAATTATTCTTCAGCTCAACCAAACCTTTTTCTGAGCGAATTAATTGTGATTGAGTGCTTCTCAGTCCCTTGAGTTCCCATCAAGAAAGCATATGGTTTTAGGTTTTCGATATTTTCACAAAATATCTTTAAAATTCCGAGAGAAGGGATCACAAGAAACATACCAGGTAGCCCCCAAATAAGCCCACCTGCTATTAAAGAAAAAATAATCATTAATGGGTTAATGCGAACGTACGATCCTGTAATATTTGGAGTAAGAATATTATTCTCTATGAATTGAATAATGAAAAACTGAATTAACACAGCTCCGGCAATGGATGGCGACTGAATTCCAAATACAATTAGAGCTACAATTCCATATCCTAGAACGGTACCTAAGTAAGGAATTAGATTAAAAATTGCTGCAATTAAGCCAAATAACAATGGGTATTTTACTCCTATAAGTTGAAATCCTAACGAGTTCAACCCTATTAGTAAAACACATACTACAACTAGACCTTTAAGGTACTTCGGAACAATTTCTGCCACCTTACTAACAATAACTTCAGCACTTTCTTCATTTTCTTCTTTCACCATCATAGAAACGAATTCTCTGAACTTGTCTCTATAAAAAAGAAGAAGAAAAGTATATACTGGAATTAGTGCTAGAGCTAAAAGTGTATTTTTACCAGCTTCAATTATTGAGCCAAAATAATCTCCATTCAATCCAGCTGTTTTTATAATACTTTTTTGTTGCTCAATTGATATCCCTATGATATCTGAAATTGCAGATTGTACTAGGTTGATATTTTGCGCGAGCTGAGATTTTAGCTGTGGCAAATCTTTTGAAAGGCTTCCAAAAAGCTGAGAAAATAAATAAATGGCGCTTATGATAATTGCCATAAAACTTAGAATAACTACAAAATTAGTAGCTATTCTTGGAAATCCCTTCTTCTCAAACCATTTTGCATACGGGTACAATAAGTAGGCTAAGAAAATACTAAAAGCTAAAGGTACAAGAAGTTGTTTAGTTATACTCAAAACAGTTACTACTGCGAAAATGAGCAAAATTCGAATAAGGTACCTCACTGTTATTGGATAATTTATAGTATTCATACAGAATTAAGTTATCCCTTTATATCTATTTAATAATTTCGAAAATGTTAATTATTTCGTGCCAAAAACTACCCTTCTTTTTTTACTAAAACCAACTGTTGATTATCAGCTGCTCTTACTTTTTGGAAAAAATCTTGAATACCTTCGTATTTTTCTGCTTCAATAGTTTTTTCTTGAAGTGCAAAGTACCTTTTATATACAATCTCACCATCACTTTTAACCTCAAAAGTAGCTTTAAACTCACCAAATGAATGCTTGTATTCTACATCCTTTGGCGCCGCCTCGATACTAAATCCAACAGGAGTTTCAATTATAATAGAATCTGATTCAACAAAAGCATAAGGGAGTAATAGAGGTTGCTGTCTCTTTTCATCTTCTGATATTGAGAATCTCCATCTATTCATTTTGTTCACTGGTATATATAGTCTTTTGCTAGATGTTTGAACATAATTCTTAAGCTGAGCCTTAAAACTATAGGAAGCATAATCATCATTTTCTGAAATTTTACTAAAATCATACTCTAGCACATTACTATCATCAACCTCAAACGTTTCTTGTAGCCAATCAAGTCGCTCTTTTTCTGAAACTGGGAGAATCTGATATAGTAAATCATCCTGTAAAATACCTTCGCTTTTAATCCTTCCGTTTACTTCAGTAACACCCAATTCATTTATTACAAACTGCCAATAGCGCTCCGTTTTATTATCTTCGAAAACATTTTCAGGAGTTTTAATAACCTCTCCACCTCTTTCAGTTATTAGCAACGCATATTTTCCAGCATTACCAGATCCAATGTGATTTGGAGGTAGATATTTACTTGTACATTCAAGCCATATTTCCTCTCCATTTTCAAGAGTTACTCTAATTATTACGTGATTAAATTGGTTGCTTGGAAAATCAACTTCCATCCCAGCTTCGTTTGTACCATTTTTAATAAGTACCGATTCAGCATTTATACCTACAAACTCTAGAGCTGCCTGCATATAATTGGTAAGAGCTTTACAATCACCATAACTATTATTGAACACATATTCCGCGGAAAACGGCTTCCATCCACCAATCCCTAATTGAATACTTACATACCTAGATTTCTGCTGAAGGTAATCGAATAGGATTTTTACTTTCTCCTCTTCTGTATCAACTCCAGCTATAAGAGTGTTGATTTCTGCTTTTGCTTCATCAGGAAGCTCTCGCGTATCTTTTCCAAGCTCGTAATACCATAACCCAAAATTCTTCCACGTAGAGGCATTCCCTTTTGAATTATCCATTTCGAAAGTACCTGGTGCTACTAAAATATGTGGTAAAAGATCACTTGAACTTGGTCCATATGGTTCTTTTTTCACGGGAAGTTTCATAGCGATATTCCATGAATAACTTTTGCCATTAACAGTTGTTGATTCAGTCGGTTCTATATCTATGTTTTTATTATAAAACCTAACGCCACTATTCTGCCTATCGATTAGCGTAAATCTAGCTGATTCAACACTTTGACCTAACACTTGTGGACGCCAATCTGGAAGGTTTAATAAACCTGTATACGTTTGTTGGTATTCTACTTCAATAGTATATGGAAAGGTACTATAAGGAAGTTCTAGGATTTTCAATCTAACATCAGATAGAAATGTTGAACCCCATGCAGTACTATAGTCCTGAGCATCTTTTATTGAATACGATCGAACTACCTGCCCATTTTTGCTAATGATATTCGCTTTCAAATAGTTAATGGTTTTGAACTCACCATAATCAAGTACTACCGTGGCTAAATCCTTGTCTTCTTTATCATAAATTGTAACAGCTTTTTTTACAGTATAAATAGCTTTTGATGGGTCAACAACATCTAATGTAATATCACTTGCTCGAATCGTTGAATTGGCACCTAATAGAAGTAATGGATTATTTTTTGAATAATCTTCATACCCTAAGTCAATAGTATTTTTACCGGAAGAACAGCTAAGTATTAGCGCTCCTATTAGAATAATTATGTTTTTCCGCATATTAAGTTCCTTTCTTTAGAACGATATTTTGTGCTAGCTTCTCTACCATTTGGTCATAAAACTGTTTCAGTCCTTGATATTCAGCTGGTACAAATCGGGTTTTATCAATTCGGTATCTATAATTTATTGAGATAGTATTTCCTTGATTCTGAGTTATTCTTCTAAGCTCTCCAGCTCGTTCGGGTAGCCTAATTAATACAGATTCTGGAATTTCATCTATTGTCCATCCTTCTGGTATTGAGATATTAATTATCAAACTTTCGTTAAAGGTGAAGTTATAATCAACAGGAAATGTTCTCTCTTTCTTGGAAAAAGGTGTCTCATCCAACTTTCCTAACATCATAGGATTAAAATAAATCACATTACTTGAAATAGAATCTCTAATGCTAAACTTCGCTTCATACCCAAAATACTCGTTTAGTTTGTCGTTGGTAATAGCAACACTATCAACACTAAAATCGGCATCTGAGATTTCGAAAAGTTCATTTTCAACACTTTTATTAAGATCATTAAAGTCAAGTAATTCCCGATGCTCAACCGCATAAAACCCTTGATTTTGAGACGTCAATTTTCCGGTATATCCATGTTCATTAAATTCAAGGTTCACCACATTTACACTATTATTATTCACTTTGTTCTCAAGAGGAACCCAGATTACTTGATCTTTGTAAATCATTAATCCATTTCCATTTAATACTTGAGAGGGTAATAAGTTATATGGTCTTAACTCGTTCTTTGCATCAAGTAAGTAGTACGAATCATTAAACTGTACATAAGCGATGGTATGATTAAATTGACCAGCTAATGGAAACAAATCAATAATTTCTCCATTTGATCTAGTACTTAATGCAATCGGATGAGCTTCAAATCCTGCTTGTCTAAGCATTTGAATAAGTATCAGATTGATTGACGTTCCATTTCCTGTTCCTTCTTCATAAACTTTAGAAAGATCATCAAATGAATACAATCCATATTTATCATTCCATTCCATATGGCTAGCAACATGATTATAGATACTTATCATTTTATCTAGTTCAGTTTCTGCACCTTCTAGAGCAGTAATTAACGCCATATCTAATTCAGAACTATTTTCTAATCTATCACCAAAATCTTCGTCATCAGCAAGTTCATTAACAAGTTCTGGCCATGTATACAGATAAGTAGTTGCAAGGCTTTGAGGTAATTGGATTGAGGATAATTGAAACCGTATATGTGCCAGATAATCCATCGATGCTTTCATATACGGTTCATTATCGATCCCAGGAATATCCTTCATCACATAGTGATATTCTGTTCCATAATAATCAAGTAACGAAACCCCGTTTCGAGTATTAAAATTTATACGGTCGTTGTAATTATTTTGCTCATTTACTAAATATCTATGATAGCCTCTTGTAACAGTCAAAAATCTAAACCATTCTGGGATTTTGGCCGTGTATTCGCTCCACATTACAGGAATGTCATCTTGAAATACCCAGGAAGGAAAATCAAGTGGGTTATTTGAAGTAAGTTCATATTGATACTCAAAAACACTTCCTTTTTTCAACCCAGGAATGGTAAACTTAATTTCAGATCTAGTTTCTGATATGTCATCTTCAAAACGATCTCTCCTACCTACTGATTCTTTTATTACTTCACCATTATCACTTAAAGTGAAAGATTCTGCTTTAATCCCTCCTACGTTTTGTGGCGTATTTGATTTTCTATTACGATAACTAATCGTAATGTCCCCCTCATCAAGACCTTCATCTGTTAACACTTTTATCCGAATATGTCGGTAAACAGTTAAATAGAATTGATTATTATGATACTCCAACTCAGCCTCCCCTTTCGAAAAAAGAACTACTGCCCTGGCTGTAGAATCTTTTTCATACACTTCCATTTCTAGCTGTTCTCTTGGTATATCTCCAAATTTGTATGTTTGTGCGTTAACTCCAACTGCGACAAACAGTAACAATACAAAAACCACTTTTTTCATTCTATTCTTAACTCGTTGAAATTGTTGTTCAATGTAATTTTTTGAGTTCAAATAAAAAACTTTTAAATCCTGAATATTTAATTTTCAGGGAACTTTATTTTATACAGAAAATAGAATAAACGAGTTCTTAACTGTAACAGATTGTGGGTGCAATATCTCTTAAAAGTATCTATTACATCCGAGTTCTTAATTTTAAAGTCGTTTTATGAATTCAGTCTCTCTCACTAAGAATACATATTCATCAAGTTTAGAAACATACCAAGGGACATGGGGCAAAACTCAAGCATCCCATTTAACAAGGCGTACCCATTTTGGAAATAAAGTAAGTGACTTAAACCGTCTCAGAGCATTGGGATCTTCCGTTAATGCATCAACAACATTGGTTGATGAAGCGGCTTCAGCAATTTTACCCGACGATCCTTCATGGTTTACTGATAGTAATTCTGGAGATATTCTTGATATGTATGATATTCAATTTCGATGGATGGATCGTATGTATAATGGTGGTTTAATGGAGCGTATGATGCTTTTCTGGAGTAATCATTTTGCAGTTTCTTACCAAAACATGAATGATTTACCAGGTAAAGCGCCCAATAGCTACGCTAGTCATGTTTATAAATATCTCAAACTCCTTCAGCAAAAAGGCTTTGGAGATTTTAAAGAACTTGTCCGAGATGTAAGTAAGAACTCGGCCATGGTTTACTATTTGAATAATTATAATAACCGAGCTGGTCAACCTAATGAAGATTTTGCTCGTGAACTTCTAGAATTATTCACTTTAGGACCTGAAGATAAAAATGGAAGTCCCAATTATACAGAAGGTGATGTAGCTGAAGTTGCTAGAGCGGTAACAGGTTGGCGAGTAAATGATTCAACTTTAAATGGGTATTTCGATGCGGCGCGATTTGATTCAGGTTCAAAAACTATTCTAGGTCAAACTGATACCTTTAACTTGGATGAAGTTATTGATTTGATATTCCAAGAACGTTCTGCCGAAGTCGCATGGTTTCTTTGCCGAAAATTATATGTTTTCTTCGTCAGTGCTGAACCAAACAACGAAGCCATTCAACAACTGGCTGACTACTGTATATCGGTGAATTTCAATATTGCTGATGTACTTAAGAATTTATTTAGTAGTGCCCATTTTTATGAAGAACGCTTTATTGGCTCAAGAATCAAAAGTCCTATTGAAGTATTTATAAGCTTCCTTCGACAGTTTGAAATAGCTCCTAATTCAGAAATTAAAGAATACATTCGGCTAAGAATGCAGGAACTGAATGAAGAATTACTTAGACCTGATACCGTTTTTGGTTGGTCAGGATATAACCCTCCTGATTCGGATGGTACACCAGGACATTATGCTTGGCTAAATACAAACTTAATGCCTTCTCGATGGGATAATCTCACCGATTTAATTTATGGCTATGATGAAGCTGGAGATCAATATAATCCTATTCGGATTGCTGAGAAAGTATCTGATCCTTCAAATCCATTTAGCTTAGCCGAAGATATTGCCGAGCATGTTCTCTCCCTCCCATTGGATAAAGCTGGAGTACGACAAGTAGAGGATGATTTTGCTGGAAATCCCGATTTAGCGCCCAATTTAACTGGGTTTCCTCCTTACAAAATCAACCTTACTAAAATCTTGCTTGGGAATATTCCTTGGTACGAATGGACTGCCAATTCTGATTCTGACGATAATCTCTTTTATGAAGAGACTTTTGCAGAGAATCTAAGGCAATACATATCCTACCTCATCCAACTACCAGCATACCAACTTGTTTAAGGGAGGAACTAATGTGCGATCATCATAATCAAAAGAAACAAAGTCTTAACCATAATCGCCACGGTAGTAGTCTTGAACATGGAGATGCTCATGAACATGATCATCAAGCTTGGACTAGAAAAAGCTTTTTAAGTACTCTTGGAATTGGGGCCCTTGGCTCAGGATTAATGCTGGGAGGAATGCCGGTAAACGCAATGGCAAGAACCAAGTTTTTAAACCGGCTTATAGCAGCTGATAATGATCGGATTTTGATCCTAATTCAACTTGGGGGTGGTAATGATGGTTTAAATACCATAGTTCCTGTAGAAAACGACATTTACTACCAAAAACGACCAACCATTGCAATTTCTAAAGAAGACTCTATTCTTTTAAGTGATGATATTGGAATGCACCCAGCAATGGGTTCCCTCGAACCACTTTGGGGAGATGGAAATATGTCGGTAATACATAATGTGGGCTACGAAAATGCAAACCGATCACATGCACGTTCTACTGATATTTGGACTTCAGCTAGTGATGAAAATGTGAATCTTGGTACTGGTTGGGCTGGTCGTTTTTTAGTGGAAGACAACCCCGATTTTATTTTAAATCCCCCAGAATATCCTCTTGGTGTTCGTATTGGTGGATCGGCAACTCTGTTCCAAAGTGAATTTGGTAATCTTGGTGTTACTTTTGGTGGAGCTACTCAGTTTGCTCAATTTCTTGAACAAGGTGGTTTTTATGATGAGGAAGATGTTCCAGAAAACGAATTTGGTCGATCTCTTTCTTTCGCACGGAAAATTGCGAACTCTTCTTTTAAGTATCTAGAATCAATCCAATCAGCAGCTGATTCTTCTACAAATTTAGGTGAATACCCTAATTCAGGACTTTCTCGAAGTCTTTCTGTAGTAGCACGGTTAATTCGAGGTGGACTAAAAACTAAAGTGTTTCTTGTTTCAAAGGGCGGGTTCGACACCCATAACAATCAAGGAAATACTGAAGGTGGACATGCAGGATTACTTGCTGATATCGCTGATTCGGTAAGTGCATTTTATGCAGATTTAGAAGCCGATGGACAACAAAATCGTGCTTTAACCATGACATTCTCTGAGTTTGGAAGAACACTCGATGAAAATTCTTCTAACGGAACAGATCATGGATCTTCTGCTCCAGTAATGCTATTTGGTCCCGTTAATGGTGGACTTTATGGCGATCATGCAAACCTCACTGACTTAGATAATTCCGGCGATCCTATTTTTGGAACCGATTATCGATCGATTTATACCTCAATCCTAAATAATTGGTTTGGATTAGAAGTAAATGAAACCGAAACGGTGCTTAAAGGTGAGTTTCAGGATTTAGGGTTTTTAGATTCTTTTCCAGTTGGTACTGAATCTGTTAATAAAGCTGAAAAATTTACGCTACATCAGAACTATCCGAATCCGTTTAACCCTTCTACAAACATATCATTTGTATTACCCGCTTCTAGTCCAGCTTCAATCAAAATTTATGATGCAAAAGGTAGTTTAATTCAAACTTTGATAGAAAAGAACCTTAAGGCAGGCAAACATACAATTACTTTCGATGCTTCAAGCCTTCCAAGTGGCGTTTATCTTTACCGACTTGATACTAAATCTGGCTCTCAAACAAAAAAAATGACGTTAATCAAATAAATGATAATGGGAAAAAAGCTACAAACCATTGCCTTAATTATCTCACTCATTAGTCTATTAGCACTTTCAGGATGTTCTATTGTAGATGGACTTAAAGGTGATGATGATAAAAAGATTGAAACACTTCATCCCGTTCTTTTAAATGGGAAATGGGGCTTCATTAATAATTCTGGAAATATGGTAATTGAGCCAAACTTCGACGAAGCCCGTGAATTTTCTGATGGTTTAGCTGCCGTTCGCGTTGGTACAAACTGGGGATATGTGTCTGAAGAAAGTAAATCACTTTCCATTCCTATTTCATTTAGTGTCGCGGGTGATTTTTCTGGGGATTTAGCTCCAGCTCAACGCCCAGGCCAAGCATATGGCTTCATCAATACGAGTGGAGAGTTTACTATTGCACCTGAATTTGATTTTGCTGGCGCTTTCTCGGAAGGGCTTGCTCCGGTTCGAACAGACGGGCTTTGGGGGTATGTATCAACAGATGGAAGTACAGTTATTGATCTTACTTTTAGTGATGCCCAGTCTTTTTCGGAGGAAATTGCTGCAGTTGAAACTTTTGAAGGTTGGATATACATCGATAAAACAGGAAAAGAGCAAATCAATCCTGATTTTCAAATTACAGCAGCGGGCGAATTTTCAGATGGACTTGCCCCAATTCAAACCACTGAAGGATGGGGATATATTGATAAAACTGGAAACCCAGTGATTACACCAAACTATGATCAAGCTGGAGTTTTTTCTCAAGGTCTTGCTTGGGTAATGGACGATGATTACATAGGCTTCATTAATGAAAGTGGTAAAGTTATCATCCCTTATCAATTTGCAGAAGTTAAATCCTTCTCAGAAAATATGAGTGCGGTTCGTTTAAGCGGTCAGTGGTTTTATATTGCAAAAAGCTCAGGCAAAATTGTAATCAACGATCTCTTTTTTAGTGCACAGAGTTTCAATAATGGAATTGCCAGAGTACAGATTGGTAATGATGAAAATCCCAGATTCGGCTATATAGATAAAGCCGGTGAATATGTATGGTATCCAACTAGATAATTACAGAATTATGAACCGTTCGCTTCTATTTTTCACTCTATTCCTTTTAATCGTTTCCACCTCATGCGATGTAGTAAATGATATTACTGGAAATAATAACGATAATGAAACCGTAAAACTCTACCCCGTTTTGCTAGATGGAGATTTCGGCTATATTAATGAAAAAGGAGCACTAGTTATTGAACCAACTTTACAAAGTGCAAGCCCATTTTCTGATGGTTTAGCTGCCGTTAGATACCAAAATCGATGGAAATATATGAACAAGAACGGCGAGTTTATTATTGAAGAAAGTTTTCAGGAAATACGAAACTTTTCAGAAGGAAAAGCAGCAGTAAGACTCGATAATAGATGGGGATACATTAATACCAAAGGCCATTTTGTTGTAAATCCACGCTTTCGAGCAACCAATAATTTTTCCGATGGCAGAGCTTTTGTAAGAAGTATCGACTACTCGGAGTACCTCTATATTGATGAAAATGGTAAAGAAATTGAATCATTAAATATGCCAGAAGATTTGGACAACATTGAACAAAATGAATTTATTGATGGCCGCGCGTTAGTTAGAAATGATGACCTTTTTGGGTACATCGACCGTTCTGGAAATACCGTTGTTGATTTAAAATATTCTGAAGCTCTTCAATTTTCGAACAAGCTAGCTGCAGTACGAGTAAGTGACCGATGGGGATATATTGACTCAAATGGAGGAGTAATAATTTCTCCACAATTTATTAGCGCAGGAAAGTTTGGTGACGGTCTCGCACCAGCACGTAAAAATAGTAACCAGTTTGGTTTTATTGATAAAAATGGAGCTTTTGTAATTTCTGAGCAGTTTGAAGAAGTCCGCTCCTTTAATGAGGAACGAGCTCCAGTTTTTATAAATGGTAAATGGACGTTTATAGATAAAACAGGTAAACAAATTACCGCAGCGAAGTTTGATGAAGTTGAATCATTTTATAATGGATTGGCTTTGGTAACTATTTATATACCTCTTGAAGATGGTTTTGAAGAGCAATACGGATACATTAACAAATCTGGTAAGTATGTATGGTTTCCTACAAATTAGAGATTCACTTGGTTGACTAACCAAAGAATACGTAGGTACAATGGGGGCGCTTTTTTAAGGCGTCCCTTTTTTTATTTTAAAATCTGAGTCAGGATAGTATTTGGCTTTTTACCTTTTAAAGGGAATCTACCAGTGAGTTGCCAATGATTACCAGAATAGAAATTATAGTATAGATTTGGTTCCCCACTATCTAACTTAATGGATGTGTAGTCTAAACTTATGTAATACAGGTCAACTCCGAAACCCACTGAACGGTAAGAAAGCCATTCTTCTTCATTGGCTGCATTTTCTCTTCCAAATCGTAGGGAGAAGGTTTCCAAGAATGTTAATTCAATACCACTATGCAGCCAAATCTGTTCAGGCAAACTATAGTTTTTTATTTGCTGACCATTATTCCACTCGAATGTCCCCCAAGAATTGAATAATGCTTTGAAAGCAGGCATTGCTTCGTAATAGTATCCATCCATTTCATTTCCCTTCAATTCTTTTCTACCAGTAAACTTTGATGTATTAAATAACACACTTGAACCTATCAGATGTTGATTCCAGACTTTTTTATCTGATTCAAACGTAAGACCTGCACCAAGTCGTAGTGTTGTAGGTAGCGGTTCACCATAACCAGATGAATAATAGGACTGTGATTTACCAAAGTCGCTAATTGAAAACCCTGCATTTGGAGTTATTGAACCCATAGAAATTTTATAGCTGCTCCCCTGATATAAAAACCCTAAATCTACAGTGAAAAACTTGAGATCATCGGTTAACGCCTGAGAATAAATCGAACCACTACTTTGTGTAGTATGTATGTAGTTAATCCCTATTCCAGCTCTTAAATATGGATTGAATGAATAACTATATGAGGCGTTCATGAATATTTCATCTGAATTAAACCTACCTCTTAGTTTTTTATAGGAACCAACTAGTGTAAGCTGCTCCTCCCATTGATACTTCTGAAGGGAAAGATTGAATCCTGATTTTTTGAAGCCATAGTTTAGTATCAAAAAAGTTCTTCCCGAACCATATCCATCCGGATAATCTCTTCCCCCATAAACCTGAATTGAATTAGTTAGTCCAACTCCTGCCGGATTTATATGGTAATCGCCATACTTTCCCGAAAGGGAAACAACAGCATTTCCAAGTGCCAGACTTCTGAAATTATTATTTACCGTAGCTATTGGTATTGCAGAAAGGGATAGTTGTGCCTGTAAAGCACTTGAAATCATGAATACAAAAAATACCGTCAGAATCTGAGATAGTCTCATAACTCATTTTCTAGTTTAAAAAAAAACGGTAGCTATCAGGGCATAGAGTAGTATTCTTGTATTTCCAATAAGTTAGTATTTATTTTCTTATATGGTAACACAAATTTGTCCCCTTCTTTTCTATCATTTTGTTACTATAGATACATCAACATAAATAAATTGGGATTTCGCATGAAAAAAATAACTTCACTTTTCGTACTAAGCTTTTTTGTGGTTTCTGCATTTGCACAAACCTCAGAAGCTGACAAAGAATTTGCTATCAAATATTTAACGGCAACTCATCAAAATATAGTTGATACGGTAAACGAGCTTTCTGATGAAGCCTGGAACTACACACCTAAAGCTGGTGGCTGGTCTGCTGCAAACTGTCTTGAACATATCTTAGTTACTGAAGAAGCTTTTACAGGAATGGCACTGAATACATTGGCACAATCGGAACCAACAAAAGCAGACTTATCTGGTGCAGATGGAATGTTAATTGGGATGATGGCAAATCGAGGCACTAAAGTAACAACAGCTCCTCAATTCGAGCCATCTGGACGTTGGGATTCAAAAGCTGAAATGCTTGACGCATTAGAAGATTCTCGTAATAACTTGATCGAGTTTATTAGTAGTAATGATGCTAACCTAAGAAGTTTTAAAGCGGCTATGCCTTTTGGAGAGGTGGATATGGTGCAGTTATTGTTGGTTATTTCTGCTCATAGTCAACGCCACACTTTCCAAATGCAGGAAGTATTAGGCGAGTATACTGCCATGTAATTTTGCAATTTAATTAAAATTAAAGCTCAGAATTTTATTCTGGGCTTTCTTTTTTTAGAACAACCATTCCTGTAGTAGCGTCTACTTTAGCTTGAAATAATTCCTTTATAGCGCTGTATTCCTCAGAACTATAATAGATTTGTGAAATACTGGTAGTAGAAACAGCGGTAAGAATATTTCCTGTAACACCTGTAATAAAACGATAATACCCTCCTCCATTTGGAAGCATATAGTTCACCGATTCTGGTAATTCTTCAACAACATATCCATCAGGAATTTCAACCTTAACCATTTGTTGAATTGAATATGGATAAGAAAATTCAATTGGGAGCTCACGAGTAGGTTTTTTAAAAGGATTCTGTTCCAGCTTTAGGAATAAAAGAGGCTGAAAGTACAAAACGTCCTGATCTAAATTGAAAGACTCATCTTTATCAAAAGAAAAAGTAGTTTCATAAGTGACATTTTTATTTAAATTTTGAAGATTCTCAAAATTTGCTGAATCGACTACAAGTCCAGGTAAATCTTTGTATTCATTTTCCCAATACTGTTTAAAGTTTATACTTTTAACATTTTGCCTTTTAACCCCTGAAAATGCTCCCGTTTCATTTCCGATCATCTTAACTGTAATGCGCGAAGAATCAGATAATGAATATTCCATACTCATTCTTTCATAAGTCTTATCTATTGGGATAGTAGTTAACCAGCCATAAGAATCATCTTCGCGAATGACAAAAGCATTTCTATATAAAATTTTTGGGTGAGGAAACCTGAACGATCTTAATCCAGATGAAACATCAACAACAAAAGCACTATTGCCAAATTCGACAGCAGCTACTACCATATTAAATTGACTTATTAGCGAGTACTCAGTTAATACCGTACCATTTGCTCTGGTACTCAATAATGCTGGACTTGCTTTTACCCCTGCCTCTCTAAGCATTTCGACAAGAAGTAAGTTTAAGTCTCCAGTATCACCTTTCTTTTCTTGAAATGTGTCTCTAATACCATTTTCAGTAGTTAATCTGTATGATCCATCCCATTCAAAATTGTTGATCATATAATTATAAATAGCTTCAACCTTATCTAGGTTGCTCATCTCATCAGTAATAAGCATTTTTACTTGATTTTGAATAGCTCCATTAGATTTTTGCCCACCAAAATCTCCACGATTATTAAGTTCTTCTGCAATATCTTCCCAACTTTTAAAATAGTTTCGCGGATTCATTCCTGGTATTCTAATGGTATTCAATTGAGTGAATACTTCTGAAATATGGTCATCTCTGTTAATTAGGTAAGGCAAATTCTCTACTGCTGGAAGATCCTTCTTTGCTAGCCTAACCCTTTGAGCACTTACATTATTTACTTTCCCGGGTAATTTGGTAGCTTCATGTATAAATAATTTATCTTTGCCTTTAAAGATCATCTGATAGTTAAGTGATAGCGGAATTATCATATCTAGCTCACTCCATAGAACTGGGATATAATCATGAAACCTCCAATCTGGTAAGTAAAATGGATTCCCCATATTCTTTGTGTATTGGTATTCAATGACAACCCCAGAACTGAGACCTGGCATTGTAAACTTTTCTACTTCGTAATCCTCATTTACTCTGGTCTTAAATACATCTCTTCTGCCTAGCTTATTTTCTTCAATCCTACCATTTGGTAATAAGGTATAAGTAACTGCCTTAACACCATATACATCTTGTTCAGCATCATTATAAATAGCTACTTCTATATCTCCATATTCGAATCCCTCATCATTTAGGATTTTAATTCTTTTATGGATCTTCAAAATACAGTTATAATCAGAATCAAACTCTATTTCACCTTTCTCAAATAGAACAACAGCGGAAGCTGTACTATCATATTCAGGATTATAAGAGGAGAAGTCTAAAACACTCACATCCCCAAAATTTTTAGGCTGTGCAAATATTGAAGTTGAATTTATAAATACAAAAAGCGCCAATATGAGCGCTTTTGTAAAGAAAGAATTAATATGCATCGTCTTTTTTATTTATCAGTTAACGAAGTAACCCCTGGCAAATCTTTTCCTTCAAGATATTCCAGACTGGCTCCACCACCTGTTGACACATGAGAGACTTGATCACTTAAACCAGCATTTTTTATTGCTGATGCTGAATCTCCTCCCCCAATAATTGTGGTAGCTCCAAATTTTGTGGCTTCGGCAAGAGCTTCAGCAACTGCATTGGTTCCTTCAGCAAAACTAGGCATTTCAAATACGCCCATTGGTCCATTCCAAAGAACGGTTTTTGCATTCTTGATAATATTACCAAATGAAATCGCAGATTGCGGTCCGATATCAAGAGCTTCCCAACCGTCTTTAATACCATCTTCGTCCACCACTTCTTGAATCGCATCGTTGCTAAAATCATCTGCAATAACAAAATCGAAAGGCAACAAAAGATGCACTCCTTTTTCCTTTGCCATTGCCATTAGTTTCTTAGCTGTTGGAATCATTTCCTCTTGAAGCAAAGATTTCCCAACTGATTTACCATTAGCAACAAGAAAAGTATACGCCATTCCTCCACCTATAATAATGGTATCAACTTTTGAAATTAGGTTTTCTATTACTGGGATTTTGTCAGAAACTTTAGCTCCACCCAAAATAGCGACGAAAGGACGGTTTGGATCATTTACACTATCACTTAGATATTTAATCTCTTTGTCTAATAAATACCCTGAAGCTGCAGGTTGCAGAAAACGAGTTACACCAGCAACTGATGCATGTGCACGGTGACTACTTCCAAAAGCATCATTAACAAAAATATCTGCATGGCTCGCAAGTTGTCCACTAAAAATCTCTTCATTTTCAGTTTCTTCTTTATGAAAGCGAACATTCTCTAATACTACAATTTCGCCAAATTTAGCAGCATCGATAACTGATTTTGCTTTTTCTCCAACACAGTCTTCTGCAAAATGTACGTTAGTGTCTACTAACTTCGCCAAATGTTCTGCTACTGGTTTTAAAGAAAACTCAGGATTTGGCTCTCCTTTTGGGCGACCAAGGTGACTTGTTAATATTAACAATCCACCTTCTTCAATAACATGATTTATTGATGGAAGTGCCTGAACAATACGATTGTCATCTGTAATTTCTCCATCAATGATGGGCACGTTAAAATCTACGCGCATAAGTACTTTTTTTCCTTTTACATCGATGTCGTTGAGAGTAAGTTTTGCCATTTTTTTGTAAGGAATAGGTTTTGAGTTGGTCTTATTGAGCGAAAGGTACAATGTTTATTAATTTATATATAGCTTTGCACCCAAATGAATTACTGCTTTTTAAGGAAAATTTCATCACCTTATAGAGCACCTACAATATTAACTAACCTATAGGATAGTATTATGAAGTTTTTGATACTATTATGCTCTTTGAGCTTTTTCGGTAGTGCAGCTTTTGCACAAACATTAAATGTAGTTAGCACATCCCCCGCTAACGGTGATTTTGCAGTAGATACAGACTCTATTGTAATAACTTTCGATCAAAAAATTGATTTTAATATTATGTTCGGAGATAGTATAGAGCCAGATTTCTTCTTTTTCCTTATTCCAGAGGATTCTATAGAATATTCGGGTTTCTCCCTAAGTGATGACAGCCTCTCTGTTATTTATGAAATAGAACTATCTGAAAATACTGACTATACTGGCTTCCTAATAAATGCAATTGGAGTTGATGGAGAAACTCTTGAAGAGCCATACCTCTTTCAATTTACAACCTCCTCTACTGTAGGAGAATTTATTGTGGAGGGAACTTTACCGCAACCTATGCTTGAAAAAATACATGAAGATTATCCGTATGAAGATATAATTGTTGTACTTAGCGAGTTTCCTTTTGATTTCGGATTTGATGATGATGATGATGAATGCTTCGATGAAGAATGTGAAGAAGATGACCTCAGGCCTTCTTATGTCACTTTTGTTAATCCTGAAACTGGCGCTTACCGTATTTCAGGAGTTAGGGAAGGAGAATACTTCCCAGTAGGCTTAAACTTTTTTGGAGATAATTTAGAAGAAGAAGAGAACGAATTTTTCATTCCAGAAATTTACTTCTATGATACTGACGAAAATCTAGTCCCAAACTCAATTACAGTAAATCAAACTACTGCTCCTACTGATACACTATCTGGAATAGATTTAAGACTTCTCGAAATCGTACCAATTAGTTTTAGTGATGCATTAGAAATTGCTCAACAAGTTATTGAGAACCTAGATAATAACCCTGTAATAGTTGGGGGAGCTACATTTTATGCTTCTCTTTCTGCATTTGAGAATCAGGAAGAAGATAGTATGGCGTTTAAATCTAACGCCATAAAAAGTATGGTAAACAAAATCCCATCTATAGAAGCTGATGAGTCAACAGAAGAAGACTTTTTTGAAATTATAAGTACCCCTTCTGGGTTTCAATTAGAGTGGACTATTTTTGGATATGATGCAATAAAAGATTCCGCTTTTAGCGTTGTTGCTACTCCATTTGGAGCTCAATTTTCAGGATACTTAAGTGA
This sequence comes from uncultured Balneolaceae bacterium, assembly GCA_963974345.1. Taxonomy (GTDB): domain Bacteria; phylum Bacteroidota; class Rhodothermia; order Balneolales; family Balneolaceae; genus RHLJ01. The sequence goes on from CAXBBW010000002.1 coordinate 79,002, forward strand.
GGAAGACGCTGAATTCCCAGAAGGTGTGAGTTTCTCAGACATAAAAATACTTCCTGAGACATTTATTGATAGTGACTCTGCTGCAACTATTATTGAAGCACATGGAGGATGGGAGTTTAGGGAAGAATTTAGTGATGAAAACAGTTTTTGGAATGTTGAATTACAAGCACTAAATAACTTCTGGGATTTAGATGAAGATACAACTATTACAGATGCTCCTGTTATGTGGTACGCTGAATATTCAGGTTATAGCTTTGATCCATTTTCCGATGAAATTACCCAGGCATATTTCGTTATCTATTTAGACATAGAAACTGGTGAAATTATTTATTCAGATACAGAATTCGGCGGCTTTAATGAAGAATCCTTAATTACTTTTTCGGAAGCACTTGAACTTGCCCAACCTCTAATCGATAACCTTGAGAATACTCCTGAAATAGTTGGTGGTAGTACTTTCTACGCTTCCGCGGGTATTTTTGAAGATGGTGAACAATCAGAGTTCCAGAATAAATCTCTAAGTAAAGCTCTTGCCAGCTATAATGAAGAAGAGGGTCCCGGAAAAATATTAAACTTTTTATCTGAACCAAATGGAAAACAATTCGAATGGGAATTATATGGGTATGATGCAGTTAAAGATTCAGTATTTTCAATATCAGTTTCTATTTTTGATTCAGAATTTCATGGTTATATAAGTGCGGATGAAGCTGAGTTACCTGAAGAGTTAGAATTCTCTGATATTGAATTATTACCGGAAGCGTTTATTGATAGTGATTCAGCTGCAGTAATTATTGAAGAGAATGGTGGTTGGGAATTTAGAAGTCATTTCAGTGGTTCTTTCGATTTCTGGGAAATGGAGCTAACTGCTCTAAATAATTTCTGGGAATTGAACGAAGACACTACCGTTATAGACGCTCCAGTAATGTGGACTGGTGAATACTATGGCTTTAGTTATGACCCATTTACTGATTATTTCGTAGAAGGTTACTTCAAAATATACTTAGATATAGAAACAGGTGAGATTATTTTTAGTAAATCCGAAATATCAGAATTATCTAATACTTCTCACATCACATTTAATGAGGCAGTTGATCTTGCAGATTCTTTAATGAATGATCTGCCAAATAATCCAGAGTTATTAGGAGGATCTACCCACTATACAAACGTTGAAATAATTTTCAAAAGAGCTATAAAAGAAATACCTAATAGTCTAAAATCAAAAGTAGTTGCTAAGATGGAAGACGAGCTTCCTTTTGCAGTACAGCCAGATGGCTATGCGTATAGTTGGGAGCTTTTTGCGTATGATCCTGTAAAAGATTCGATACTAGTTTTGAATGTCACTGAATTTGATGCGCATTTTACTGGCTATTTCGGAGAAAATGATTTCGATGACCCGATAGAATTCGACGACATAAGGCCACTTCCATTTACTCACATAGATAGTGATTCTGCTGCCTCAATAATGGATACTGAGGGAGCACTCGCATTTAGAACGGGCATGGAAGAGTCTGAGTTTAACTGGTACTGGGACGTAGAACTAGAGCTGTTGCATGACTTCTGGGATTATCCTCTAGACCAATCTCCTACTGCGCCCATTTCTTGGAGAGTAGAATATTATGCTTGGGCTTATAATAGTGAGACAGAGGAAGTTCTTGAAGATTCACTCACTATCTACTTAGATGCAGAAACAGGAACGGTTTTATATTCATCCTTGCTTGTATCTAACGATGATGACCCTGAAACTCCTGAGGAATTTAATCTTTCACAAAATTATCCAAACCCTTTCAACCCATCTACAAACATCCCATTCACACTTAGCGAAGCTTCTCGAGTTGAAATAAGTGTGTATTCTATTCTGGGACAGAAAGTAGCTACAATTGTAAATGGATTGTACCCAGTTGGTTCTCACAATATTCAATGGGATGCTCGAAACCTTGCAAGTGGAGTATACATATATAGAATGCAGGCTGGTGGTTTCTCACAAACTAGAAAGCTTATTCTACTGAAATAGAATTTTATAAATCTTAATTCTCAAGCCTTCATCTTAAACAGTGAAGGCTTTTTTGATTTTTTTAGAAATTATATACTATTCGCGATATTACTTCCAAAGGAATATTAACAGTGAGTTCATAGAAATCAGTATCAACCAATGGATTATATTCTTTATCTAGCTTTAGAGTCGCATAATCAAAAGAAAAATATTTGTACTGAATACCTATCCCAAAAGTATCATATTCTCTAGCTCCATTTTCAGGGTGTTCATAATAATGACCAAATCTAAAACTTAGTATTTCAAGTAAAGTAAACTCAACACCAGATTGTCTTCTGAATTGATCCCAAACATTCAAAGTGATGGTTTCCTGACCATTAAATCGCTCGTAAGGTCCCCAAGATTTGAACAAAGCTTCAACAGGACCAACTGCTTCATACTCTACAAAGCTAGTACCACCAACAATATTTACGACTTTCTCCATTCTTGCCATCAATTTTTCCAACGAACCATAGAATCCTACACTTAAGATTCGAAGATTAAATAGTTCTTCTTCTAAATCTAGTTTCACCCCAAAACCTCCTCTCATTATCATAGGAAGTGGATCTTCTTGGGTATTTTAGTGTAATGTAGTGGATATCCAAAATCGGTAAGTAACCAAGCCAAAGAAGGTGTTATTTTTAATAGATTTAATTTAACGGGATATTCGAAATAGGTTCCGAAATCAATAGTTAATCCCGTTGCATCGTTAATCCTTTGACCTCCAATTGTTTGCCCAGTAGCCAAACTACTTTTAAAATAATTTAAGCCTGCCCCAAAAGAAAAATATTCGCTTACAGGAATTGAGATTGAAAATGTATGAGCATACTCATAGGAATTAAATGTGTCTATTATTTCAGGACTATATTCAGCTGTCGAAGCTTGTTCACCTAAATCAAGCAACGTAAACTGGTATCCAACTGAAATATTTTCAAAACCCAAGATTGCATTCGAATTGTAGATTTGAAGATCATCAGTAAAACCAGACAACCAAGGTGTACCAAAAAAACCATACGAATCATCAGTATTAAACTGCGTTGAAAGTTGTATAGTATTTCTTATCCCAAAAGTAGCTGGATTTAAATGTAACCCAGCTTTTCCACCTTTTAGAGCAACAGTTGCACCACCCATCCCCATACTTCGTGCGTCATTATTTATTTCTAAAAATGGAACTCCGGTAATAGCAACCTGAGCATTAGCCTCGTATGAAGAAAATATACTTCCTAAAAGAATTGAAATACATAAATATTTATACATAACTAATTGACTTAATTATCACATCAATCTATTGTAAGATATGTTTATATCACATTTTAATTTCATGGTTTTTCCATTCTTTTTATATCTGATTTTCAAACTCGATTTCAGTATTTTTGTATTCTTAATTAATTACCTATTTGATGAAAACTCTCTATCTAGATCATGCTGCTACTACTCCACTCGATGAACGTGTATTAGAGGCAATGCTCCCATTTATGACCGAGAATTTCGGGAATGCAAACTCCGCTCACCATCTTGGACAACAAGCCAAGGTTATGGTAGAAGATGCTCGAGAAAAGATAGCTCATTTGATAAATGCAGAACCTTCTGAAATTATCTTCACAAGTGGTGGGACTGAAAGTGACAATGCAATTATTAAAGGTGTTCTTGCTGTTTCAGGAAATAAAAAAGAGGTAATTACCTCACACTTAGAACATCACGCGGTACTTCATCCCATCGAAATGTCGAAGATGAATGGGTTCAAACCTGTATTTGTTGAAACCGAAGAATGTGGAAGAATTACAGCTCCAAATGTTGAGAAAGTAATTACTGACCAAACTGCGTTAGTAAGTTTGATGCATGTGAATAATGAGTTAGGCTCCATCAACCAAATTAAAGAAATTGCAACCCTTTCTAAAGCTCACAATATTCCAATTCATTCAGATACTGTTCAAAGTCTGGGGAAAATCCCGCTAGATGTTAAGGAACTTGGAGTGGATTTTTTAAGTGGTAGTGCACATAAAATTTACGGACCAAAAGGAATTGGAATCATGTATGTTAAAAATGGTTCTCGATGGATTCCATGGATGACAGGAGGTTCTCAAGAAAGACGTAGACGTGGAGGTACTATAAATGTACCTGGTGTTATAGGATTTGCTAAAGCATTAGAGCTAGCTGTTAATGAAATGGAAGAGAATACCATTCGTTTCAAAAAACTTAGAAGCCTGTTGCTCTCTCTTCTTGATGAAAAACTTACGAGCTGTAGTTATACAGTAAATGGTACTAACAATAATAAAGTCCCGCATATTATCAATCTCTCTTTCACTGATGATTTCGGACATGGAATAGATGGCGAAATGCTACTTTTGAATCTTGATATTGAAGGAATTTGTGTCTCAAATGGCTCTGCGTGCACTTCTGGGGCAGTAGAACCTTCGCATGTCCTTACTGGACTAGGTGTTAATGATAAGGACGCAAAATCTAGTATACGCGTTAGTTTTGGAAAGAAAAATACCGAAGAGGATATACACTTTTTTGTTAAAAAATTGGATGGTGTACTAACTCGAATGTTTGATCTTGTTCAATGAAAAATGTATGTGTTTACTGCGGTTCTCGAAAACCATTAGATATTGAAATTAGAAGTCTTGCAATGCAATTGGGCGAGCAAATTGCCCTAAAAAAATGGGCCATAGTTTATGGTGGTGGCAAAGTTGGAATGATGGGTTTGATTGCAGATGCTTCACTTTCAAATAATGGGGAAGTTATTGGAGTTATACCCACACATCTTAAAAGAGCAGAAGTTGCCCACACAGGCCTTACCAAGCTCCATGAAACTCAAGATATGCATACTAGAAAGGCACTGATGGAAAGTCTTTCTGACGCTTTTGTAGTTCTACCTGGTGGTTTTGGGACGTTAGATGAATTCTTTGAAATTCTTACTTGGAGGCAATTAGGCATTCATAACAAACCCATTATCCTAGTAAATATTAATGGCTATTTCGATGGGCTTGAACTTTTTACAAAAAAAGCAGTATCTGAAGATTTTATTAAAGAAGAGGGACTTGAACTCTTTCAAATTGCACATTCTTTAGAAGAATGCATTGAAATGTTGGAACAATAATTAAGGTTTGAAAACTACATTTATTCAAATAATAACGTTCTCCATATACCTAATATTAACTAGTTGTAGTTCTTATGAAATGTCCAACTTAGAAAATCCGTTACCAAATTGTCCATCATCACCCAATTGTAAACGTGTATCTTTTGTTTTGGAATCAGATTCTAGTTCTGTATTCCAGTCATTCGAAGAGGTACTCGATAAAATGAATACGGAATCAATTTCATCACATAAAGAAAAGAAAAGAATTGATGCTGTATTCAAAATACCTGTATTTGGATTTAAGGATGATGTTTCTGTTGCAATGAAAGCTGATGGAAATTCAACCAATGTTTTTATTCGAAGTGCAAGTCGTGAAGGATATTGGGATATTTGGGTAAATGGAATTAGAGTACGCCGAATAATTAAACTCGTTAAAAAAAACCTATCAACATAATACTATGCAAAAGCTTACACTTTCACTTGGAATTTTACTCTCTATTCTTGGACTCGCTTCTTATTTTGGTACAGGACAAGAAAGTATTACAGCTCTAATTCCTACATTTTTTGGAGTAGTATTTATTGTTTTATCACTTCTTGCCAGAAAAGAATCACTTAGAAAACATATGATGCATGGTGCAGCAGGGCTAGCACTTCTAGGTGCATTAGGTTCAGCTCGTGGAATTCCCGGTTTCATCACAATTATTGGCGGAGAAACTGTGGAACGACCTTTAGCAATTTATGCTCAAGTTGCTATGTTCTTGATGTGTATTGTTTTCATCTTCAAAGCTATACAGTCTTTTAGAGCTGCTAGATTGAAGGGTGATTTAGATTAAACTTAATCTTTATCACTTTTGAAAATATCAGCAATTTCATCAGCATATTTCTCTGCAATAACTCTTCGTTTTACCTTCATGGTGGGAGTAATCTCACCAGTTTCTACTGTAAACTCATTGGCAAGAATTCTGAAATCTCTGATCTTTTCATGCGAAGCTAAGTCTTTAGAAAATCCTCTCATTTCCTTTTTATAGAGAGTAATAATTTCCTCGTGTACAATTAGCTCATTAATTGAATCAGTTTTAATGCCACTATCTCGGGCATATTTTTGAATAGCCTCAAAATCGGGGACAATCAAAGCACCCATAAAATTTTGTGCTTCTCCAACCACAACAACTTGATCAATCCATTTGCTCGATTTGAACATATCCTCAATCGGTCCGGGGTAGATATTCTTCCCGCCAGCGTTCACAATCATATGCTTAATTCGATCTGTAATTTGGAGATCTCCATTTAAAAATCTACCAACATCACCTGTATGGAGCCAACCGTCATCGTCAATCATTTCTTTGGTAGCTTCTTCGTTTTTCCAGTAACCTTTCATAACATTAGGTCCCTTACAAAGAATTTCTCCTGCTTCTGATGTTAATTTCGTTGGGTAATCTTCTCCACTGATCTCAGCTATAATTTTCCCATCGCTTAAACTCTGAATTCCTACTGTAACACCCGGAATAATTTGGCCTACAACACCAACTACTTCTTTACCAGGCGAGTTAGCTGCCATAACCGGCGATGTCTCAGTAAGTCCATAACCCTGAAGAATAGTGAGGCCTGCGGAACGAAAAAACAAATCAATATCTGGAGGAAGTGCCGCTCCACCTGAAACAAAAATTCGAATATTTCCACCCGTTCGTTGCTTAAGCTTATCAAATACTAACTTGTCTGCAATTACTTTTTGAAAGGATACAAAGCCACGTTTTCCGTCTGAGTATTTTCTACCAACTTCCACTGCCCAATTAAATATCATCTTTTTAGTATCACTGCCGTCTTCAACACTTTTCACAATAAGGTTGTAAATCTTCTCAAAAAGCCGTGGAACACTTATCATTATGGTGGGCTTAACCTCAGGCATATTTTTAGATACAGTATCTACACTTTCAGCGTAGTAAATCTCTGCTCCACATGCTATAATCGCATAATATCCTCCTGTTCGCTCAAAAGAGTGGCATAAAGGTAAAAACGAAAGCACTCTATCTTTATCATCCCAATAAATATGTTGTGTTGCTGATTTAACATTGCTCACAATATTATTATGAGTTAGCATCGCTCCTTTTGGCCTGCCAGTTGTTCCAGAGGTATAAATTAGTGTAGAGATATCTTCAGGTTCTACTTTAGCAGACCTTTTTTGAATTGCTTTTTTATGCTTAGGATAAAGTTTTCCACCTTCTTCGAGAATATCTTCATAAAGGGAGACGAACTTTTGCTCACTAAACTTCGTAACTTTTGGTTTGTCGAAAGCCACTACTTGTTTTAATTCTTTACAATTTTCAAATACTTCTACTGCTTTTTTAAGTTGTATTCCAGTTGATACAAAAAAGAGCTTTGCATCAGAATCTTGTAGAATAAACTCACATTGATTTGGTGGAAGAGTTGTATATAAAGAAACATTAATAGCACCCAGAAGTTGAATCGCTAAATCGACTACCGCCCATTCATATCGGTTTTCACTCAAAATCCCAACTCGGTCACCGTGGTCAATACCTTGCTCGTACATATATGCAGCAATTGAAGTAACATCATCCTCAACCTGATCCCAGTATACGGGCTCGTAACTACCTTTTGGATCTAGTTTATGATGAAAAGCAGCTTTTTTGTTCCCAACATATTTCTTTGTAAGATTTTTATAGAGCTCAGTGAGAGTCTCAAATGGGACTATTATAGGCATATTGTCTTTTTTTAATTCCGTTTTATTCCACCTGAATATAATATTCTTATTATCAAAAGCACGAGTTTCAAAAGCACCTTAACAAGTGTTATATTTAGCCAAATAAATTTGACTATATGGCACATCCAGCACACGAAGATACTATACAACTTGTAAAAGAAATTTTCCGCTCTTACCTAAAGGAAGGTAACCAGCGTCAAACTCCTGAACGGTTCATGGTTCTTGAAGAGATTTACCGTGCAGACGGTCATTTTGATGCCGACGATATCTTTTTCCGGATGCAAGAAGTTGGCACAAGAGTAAGTCGAGCTACAGTCTACAATACGCTCGATCTATTAGTAGAATGTGGGTTGGTTCAAAAACAACAATTCGGTAAAAGCCAGTATTACTACGAGCGAGCTTACGCTTACCAACAACATGATCATATTATTTGCAACGAATGTGGACATGTACTTGAATTCTGTGATCCCAGAATTGGAGAAATTCAAGAGCTTCTTGGTAAAATCCACGGAATGAATATTGAATCTCATTCGCTTCACTTTTATGGCACTTGTTCTGATAAAGAAGAATGTGATAAAAGAAAATCTGCTTTGAAAAAGGGAAGTTTGGTTAATTAGGTATTCGTTTTTGATTATTCTAATAAAGATTAAACAAATCGATATTTAATAATCAATTGCCTCCGGATTTATCCGGAGGCACATTTAGAATGAAAAATGGTTTAGCCCTTTGATTGATTTAATAGTTCATTAATCAAAGCATCAGGGTTATTGAAATCTAGATTCTCAAATCCATTACTAACATTATCCAGAAATATAGGTCTCTTCGATAAACTTACGAGCAGCGAGTCGACTTCCCCACCATCCCATTAGTACAGAAAGTCCGAACATGGCTCCTATTAAAAAATACCACCGTCCAAATGGCCAAGATAGGCTCTCCATTTCAGGAAGATAAAGCGGAATCATAAATTCAAAAATAAAGAACACACAGACAACGGAAAAAATACCGGCTAAAACTCCTTGCAGAATCCCCTCTACTATAAAAGGACTTCGAATAAAGCCATTGGTTGCTCCCACCAATTTCATAGCACGAATAAGTTCACGCTTGGCATAGATAGTCAATCGAATCGTGTTATATACTAAAATCACTGAAGCAAGGAGGATCAACAAACCAATTCCACCACCAATTAAGGAAAGCATATTTAGGTTAGATTCCATAATGCGCAATAAACCCTCATTGTATTGCACTTCATCAACTCCACGAAGGTTTTGAATACTTGACACAAGCGATTCAATTTGAGGAGCTCCTGCTTCTGTATCCACTTTAAGTCGGAATGAAGCAGGGAGGAAATTTAAGTCGACTAGTTCTTCCACACCAGGACCAAAATCACGTTTCATAACTGCAGAGGCGCTATCTTTTGAGATATATGAAACTGAAAGTACAAATTCTCTATTCTCAAGTGAGTTCTCGATTCGATTCCTTGTCTCATCATCAACATCAAAAAGAAAAACTTCCACTTCTATTAAGTCTTTAATCGACATTGCCTGAACATACACGTTGTAGGCAACTCTTGAGAGAATGCCTAGCAAAAGTATGGCAACAAATAATGAAAATATGGAAGTTGAAGCAGCGAGTTTGGCTCGTCTGATTCCAGCTAAACCTTCTTTAAGTACGTATTTTAAGCTCATATTAGTTTCTGAATTGGGCTCTGATTCCTACAATTAATCTTCGTGCAGGCATAGGATATGTTGCAGTCTCAAAGTAGCCTAACTGACCAACTCCATCAAGTGCATTTTCCCATCGTATTAAAACCATTATAGCTCTAACTCGTGCAGAAAGTTCTGCATCTAATCGAAAAAAAGCTGGGATATCGGATTCTAAACTATTTGCCTGCCAATATTGGAGTTCGGTATTGAAAAATTTACTTCCATATGGAAGGGGTGAAAACGTAGTTCGAACTCCCATTTTTATAAATGCAGCTCTATCAAAAGCATATCCTTTGATAAAAGCATCATTTCTAAACCATATTTTTTGCTCATTATAGTCAAGCGGAGTAGCAGAGGCTTGTGGGTTTATATCATTGAAAGCATCAACCGTTGCAGAACTCTCGATTTCAAAGCGATGATTTTGAAAACTACCAAACACGGTTCCTGAGAGCGACGAAATATCACCGCTATTTACAAAAGTAGAATCATTACCAAAAAAGGCATCATTTTTTGCTTGCTTGATTCTCCCCGAAGCTCCAACTTTCAAAAACTCACCGAATGTAAGTTCGATTCCTCCAAATACTGAAACCCCACTTTCATTTTCTAAATCTGGATTACCTGAAAAATTAACTGAACTCCAGTATAACTCTTGAATAGATGGCATTCTATTAAATAAAGCACCATCTAGTTTTAATCGGATTTTCTCATTTAGAAATAAATTAAATCCTACTCCAACTTCTGATCCATTGAACCCGTCACTTCGTTGAACTAGTGATGCATTCCCATTCATATCCAGATTAGAAATGGTCTTCAAACTTATTTCTGAAGAGATATTGAAATCACTCCAACCCGATTCCAGAATATTCTTATTCTCTTTAAAAGAATGATAACCTACCCCACCTTCTATTTTTAATGAAATGGATTCACTTCCAATAATCTTAAATGCATTGGCAGAGTAATTGCGTAAATCCCAACTTAGTGTATCGATAGTAAATGGGAGATTGTATTCGTTTTTGGTGAGGACAATTTCTAACCCTACGTCTTCAACAGAGTTACTATCTGCCCGATGATAAATTCCTGTAATCCAATCCCTACGAGTAGCTTTAGAAGTGGCGTTACTTACGTTCGGACTAGAAGAAAATTGATCGAATGAGAAAGCTAATGGATCACCTATTTGATAACCAAAAGGCTCTTGATTCTCGAATTGATTTCTCAGGTAAATGGTGCGCAGTTGGGTATTTTGGCTTAAATAATGATACCCTCTAGCAACTATTTGATTACCCAGTACATCGTTTCTTCGATAATTACCACCATCTCGTCGATCCCAAAATGAAAGTTCTATGTTAGTCCGCTCAGATAAATTCTGAGTCACCATAAACTCCAGATTTCGGTAGTCGTATTTTGCCTCATCGTAATTCAAATAACTTATAGGCTCCAAGATGTAATATTTCTTCAACTCAATTTCTGAATGGTATCCGCCAGATTTTTGCTCATACATACTGCCAATTTTATGATGAGGTACATAATTATAATTTACTAGCCCCGTAATCGGATTTGAAAGATCAATTCCTTCTAAACTCAATGATTGTTCATATGGATTAAAACCCGAAATTTGGAAAGCATCAATTCGTCCAGTTGATCCTTGTCGAAATGAAATCACATCTTTGTTATAAGCATAAAATTCACCCCAGTTTGGCCAAATCTGCCATCTTAAAAGACTATCATTGGTTACAGCATCCATTCCAAGTGATTTGTATTGTTGCCAAGGCACAATTCTTTCAGGTTTTTTTTCATCAATTCGTTGCTTTGGAATTGGTGGTGGTATTGAATCTACTACTAACGAACCTATCTTTACGGAATCTATACTTGTAGAATCTGAGGTAACTTGAGCCTGTATGAGACTTCCAAATCCCATTCCGAAAATAATAACTAAAAAGAGTGCTGATCTGATCAAGCTGTTTCTTTATTTAATGCATAGGGCAGTTCTTCAATTCCAATCAATAGCCTTCGGATAATTTCCAAAGCAATTACTGCCGTTCGTTCTTTATTTACTAATCGATCTTTTGTAAAAAAGGCTTTAACAGCAAAATGTTGTCCTAGCCCAAAAACTCCGATCCATACTGTTCCCACAGGCTTATCCTCTGTTCCTCCTGTTGGACCTGCTATCCCAGTTGTTGATACCCCAATATCACTTCCTAGTCGATTGGCAACCCCTTTCGCCATTTGAAGAGCAACTTCTTTACTTACTGCTCCAACTGAATTCAAATCCTTTTGAAGTATCCCAAGTTGATTCACTTTTACAGAATTATCATAAGCGACTACTCCACCAAGCATATAAGCGCTACTTCCTGAAATATCTGTAATATTATTAGCTATTAGTCCACCTGTACAACTTTCAGCGGTTGAAATAGTGAGCTTCTGTTCGGTTAGCAAGTCTCCAACAGCTTCACTAATTGTGATATCCTTTGAATTGCCAAAAATAAAATCTGCAGCTTTTTCTTTAATTAAAGCTATCAGCTTTGATGATCGCATAATGGCTTCTTCTTTTGTATTTCCATTACCTGTTATCCTAAGTGTTACTTGTCCAAATGAAGGTAAAAACGCTAACGAAACATGGTTATTCAAATACGAAGATAGGTCTCCAAGTATATTATCACTTAATGTGCTCTCTCCAATTCCTGCAATTTTGATATACTCTGTATGAATGTACCCAATATAATTTGAAACCTCTCTCAACTTCGTTGCTACTCCTTTTTCCATCAAATATTTCATTTCATAGGGTACCCCGGGGAGAACTGCTAAATAACAATCATTTTCATGAAACCACATTCCTGGCGCAGTCCCTGCTTTATTAAATAAAATCTCACAATTTTCAGGAACCATTGCTTGCCATGAATTTGACTCAGAAAAAGGAATATTTCTGCTTTTAAATAACTCTCGAATATATTCTTCTACCGACTCATCTTTTACAAGTTTGGCACTAAATAGCTCTGCAATACAAGTTTTAGTAATATCATCATGAGTGGGACCTAAACCACCAGTAGTAATCACTAGATCACTTTCCTTCATACTTTGCTGTACCGTTTCTTTAATGAGCATTTTGTCATCAGAAATAGTGTGAATACGAGTGATCTCAATCCCCAGTTCATTTAAGAATTGCCCCATCCAAGATGCATTAGTATTAATGGTATCACCGATAAGAAGTTCGTTGCCGATTGAGACGAGTTGTGCTTTCATAGTGATCAAATTCTGCATTCCAAAAGCAAAATGCCACTTAATCTGGAACAAATATCTACCAAAAACAGTTTATAAATTTCTACTTACCAAATAATTCCTATCTTCGGCAATGCACCGAATTCCCAACATCCTTAGTTCTGTCAGGATAATACTTTCACCAATTTTCTTATTTCTTTGGTTTCAGGATGAATTTCTACTGAAACTAGTGGGATTGGTAGTCTATATTATCGCTGCAGTTACCGACTACTTTGATGGCTATTATGCGCGCAAGTATGAGGTTGAAACTACTTTAGGTATCTTTTTAGATCCTCTAGCAGACAAATTTTTAACATTTAGTGGTTTTTTTGTACTCCCTTTTATCGATGAAGAACAATTTCCTTGGTGGGCTATTGGGTTAATAATTTTTAGAGACGTAGTGATCACAATTTTCCGTGTTTATACAAACCGTAAAAAGCAGCCAATGATCACAAGATTTACTGCAAAAGCTAAAACTACTATTCAAATGATCTTCCTATATCTCGGTTTAGTAGTTGGTTTGTTTAAAAATGTAGATTTCTTTCTTGGTGATTGGGTACGAATGCTTCTGGGAACAGACATACTTCTCTACCTAATGATTTTTGTGGCTTCTGTTACTTTGTATTCTGGTATAGAATACATTGTAATAAATAAATCGGTGTTCAAAAAATCATCTAGTTAATGAAGTCGCTTAAGCTTTTTATAGGCGCTGGATTTGGTTCTGGTTTCTTCCCTTTTGCTCCAGGTACAGCAGGTAGTCTGTTTGCCGTTATCTTAATGTATTTTGTACTAAGCTTTGATCCAATACTTGGCACGCTCATATTCATTGTTATCTCTAGTCTGTTAACTCTTTGGGTTAGTACAGTTTGTGAGGAAAAATGGGGTAAAGATCCTGGAAAAGTAGTAATCGATGAATTTGCAGGACAAGCAGTTGTATTCTTTTCCATCCCTCTTTACGGGCAGTTAATACCTGATATATTGATACTTAGCGTAGGTTTTGTCCTTTTTCGGATATTTGATATTTGGAAGCCATTAGGAATAAATAAAGTGCAAAAAATTGGAGGTGGCTTCGGTATTTTAGTTGATGATTTAATCGCAGGTTTTTATGCGTTTATCTGCCTAAAAACTCTTATTTTACTTTCTTCAAAATTTTTTGAACTCGCTTAATAAATGCGAGGTTTTATAAAAGTCAGATTAAAAGATTACAGAAAGCATGATTATTGATACTGCATTTGCACGAGAGTTAGCAGCTCATTTGTTAGAGATTAACGCTGTTATACTACGTCCAAACAAACCATTTACTTGGGCATCGGGTTGGAATTCACCCATTTATTGTGATAACCGATTGACCTTACAGCATCCAGAAATTAGAAAAAAGATAGCTACCAAATTCGCGGATATTATAACTAAAGAGTTTCCTGAAACTGAAGTTATTACAGGAACTGCTACAGCTGGAATTCCACATGCAGCTTGGGTGGCAGACATTTTAAACAAACCAATGGCGTACGTACGTGCAAAGCCTAAAACCTATGGAATGGGAAACCAAATCGAAGGTGGTGTTGCAAAAGAGCAACCAACTGTTGTTATCGAAGATTTAATTTCTACGGGTGGATCAGCAATTTCTGTAATCAACGTACTTCAGTTTGTTGGCGCAGATGTTCAGGCAATTATCTCTATTTTCAATTATGGTTTCGATAAATCCACAGAAAATTTTGCATCTGTAAATGTGCCTGTGTTTAATCTAACCGATTATACTACACTTGTTGAAGTTGCTGTTGAAAAAGGTTTTGTTACGAGTAACGATTTAGAACATTTGGCTGATTGGAGAAATCATCCCGATACTTGGCCCAATAGCTAAAATTCTCATTAATTTAGTTGCCATACGGAACTTGTTTCAGTATGGCCATTCATTTATTTCTTTCAAATAGAAAACAGATTATTTCCCTTGAATACCAAAAAATTCTTTATTGAAACCTACGGCTGCCAAATGAACTTTGCAGATTCGGAGATTGTGAATTCAATCCTGATTGAAGACGGCATGAAGGTAGCTTCGAACGCTGAATCAGCAGATGTGATTTTAGTTAACACATGTTCAATTCGCGAGAATGCTGAAACTAAAGTTTGGAACCGACTTAAAGAATTACGGTCTATTAAGAAAAGTAATTCTGGACTTACTGTTGGTGTACTTGGTTGTATGGCTGAGCGAATAAAAGATCGAATTATTGATGAAGAACGTTTAGTAGATATTGTTGTTGGTCCAGATGCTTATCGTGATATACCCCGTTTACTTGCTGAAGTTGATGATGGCAGAAAAGCTGTAAACGTACTTCTTTCTCTGGAAGAAACTTATGCTGATATAGCGCCCGTTAGAACTACAGGAAATGGTGTTTCATCTTTTGTTTCAATTATGCGTGGTTGCGATAATATGTGTTCATTTTGTGTAGTTCCTTTTACTCGTGGCAGAGAACGAAGTCGCCCAATGGAAAGCATTCTTCGTGAAATTAGACAGTTAAGTGATGAAGGGTATAAAGAAGTAACTCTTCTTGGCCAAAATGTAAACTCCTATAGAGATGGAGAGAATACATTTACAGCTTTAATGGATGCTGCAAGTTTAATAAATCCTGAAATTCGGTTTCGGTTTTCATCACCTCATCCAAAAGATTTTCCAAATGACTTACTCTATTTGATCGCAGAGCGCTCAAATCTATGTAGTTATATTCACATTCCAGCACAGGCAGGTAGCGATACTATGCTTGAACGTATGCGTCGTCCTTACACTCGTGAAGAGTATTTAGCTCTCACCGAAAATATGAGAGAGATCATCCCTGGAGTATCTCTTTCAACTGATATTATTGCAGGATTTTGCGGTGAAACTGAGAAAGAACATCAAGGAACAATGTCGCTAATGAAAAAAGTTGGCTATGATCTTGCATATATGTTTGCTTATTCTGAAAGGGAACGTACACTTGCGCACCGTAAGTTCGAAGATGATGTGCCTGAAGAAACAAAGAAGCGTCGACTTTCTGAGATCATTACTCAACAAATGAATATTCAGAAAGAGCGTAATCTTAATGAAATAGGAAAGCGTCACCTTGTGCTAGTTGAAGGTACAAGTAAAAAATCTGAAGAACAGGTTAGTGGAAGAACTGACACCAACAAAATTGCTGTTTTTGATCGAAAAGATTTTGTTAAAGGAGATTACATTGAAGTTGAAATCACAGATTGTACTTCTGCTACATTAATAGGGAAGCCTATCCAAAAAACCACCATTTCTGAATTTTATAGAGCTGCTGTAGAAGCCTAAGTGAGAAGTGAAAGTACATATTTTGCGTGCATACTATTAACTTTCATACTAGTTACGGCTAGTTTATCAGAAATTTCGTTTGCCCAAAACCGTACTAAAATTGACCTTGGGATTTCATGGGAAGCTCCGTCCTCGACTAAAGAAATCTCTGACCAACTTTCTTTTTACCATCAAATTGATGTTCAATTTATTGAATTATCGCATCCTGTTAGTTCCACAGTATTAGATTCTATTTCAAACTACCCTTTTCAAGTACTTATTCGCTTTGATAATAAATTTCTAATTACCTCTGAAGTACTTAATAATAGGGCTGAAATTGTTAACCAGTACAAATCATTGATTCTCCAATACAGTGAATACGAATCAATAATTGGCTATGGATTATATTCTTTTAGTCAGTCTTTCGATTCTGAGTTTATCGGTGAATTTGAATCCATTTCCAGTGAGTTGAGCGAAATTACAAACCGGGAGTTTTATGAAATTACCTCGGGACCATTTAATGCTCTAGATTTCTCTATTTTTGAAATTCAAAATGATTCTGTACCTGATAATATTTCTGCTTTCTTGCTATCTAAGACTTATTCTTTGAATGACCATCATTTACTAAATCAGCTATTTAAAAGAAACCCAACCCTTCTCTTCATTAATTCGGAATGGTTAAAAGCAGCCATTTCAGAGTACCAACCTTTAAAAAAAGCGCTCCTAGACTATAATACGGAGAGTGAATTTATTCTTCCTTTGCCACAGAAAGTAGCACTTCCAATTTCATTCAATTGGGCAGTTGTAATATTTTTAGGTATATGGATAACTTTGGGAATACATATCTCTGTTTCTCAAACCTATAAACCGTTGATATTTAGATTTTTCACAGGTCATCGTTTTTTCGTTGATGATATAATGCGTTATCGTGAAAGATCTTATGTGAGCGGGGTTTTTCTCTTATTGCAACATTCGCTTTTTAGCGGACTTGTTGTATATGTATTCAGCTCGTTATTGATTTCTAAAATCGGATTAGAAGCTTTATTCGCTTCTATACCACAATTAGCACTCTTTGGCAGAAATTATTTTTCTCTTTTTATTGATGGAGTTTTATTTAGCCTTTTAGGACAACTCATTGCATTAGTTTGGCTCTTTTTCCCCAGTAAATCTATGACTCATTTTAGTCAGGCCTTAACAATGTTTACTTGGATATTTCATCTCGACTTCTTGATTGTAAGTATAATGCTCATTCTTCTTTTATCAGGTGGAAGTGCTAACCTAATACTTTTCTTAGGTTTTCTGTTTCTGATAAATTGGCTACTTGCTTTTTTCCTTACTGCTTTTGATAGTTCAAAATATCTGATTCAAAAAAGAGTAAGCTATATGCTCTATACTTTTGGACTTTATTCTCTGGTAAATGTTATGCTTCTAATCTTGATTTTCAGCAGTGAATTTTTATTCGATTTGCTTGAACTAATTATTGTTCTTTAAATAATCTGCTTCCTAAGCCTGGCAACAGGTTCGTTGAGTTGTTCTCGATATTTACTTACCGTTCTCCGGGCTACTTTATAACCTTTTTCGTTTAAAGCATCTGCTAGAGCTTGATCACTGAATGGGTTTCTCTTGTCTTCATTATCAATGATAGTCTGAAGAATATTTTTCACTTCTCGATTTGATACCTCTTCTCCACTTTCAGTTTCTAATCCTTCATTAAAGAAATATTTAAGCTCATATACTCCAAAATTAGTTTGAACATATTTACCATTTACCACACGGGAAATCGTTGAAATATCCATCCCAATTCGTTCGGCTACATCTTTCAAAATCATTGGTCGTAATCCATCTCCAAATTTGAAGAAATCCTCTTGCAAAGCAACAATCGTTTTCATCGTATTCATCAAAGTATTTTGACGTTGCCTTATAGACTCGATAAACCAACTTGCAGAATCAATTTTCCCTTTCATAAACTGCTGCGTTTGGGCATCGGCTTTTTGTTTTTTTGTTTTGATTTCATCCCACATCTGTTTGTATTCAGGTGAAATTCGAAGCGAAGGAGCATTTCTTTGATTTAAGTGAATTAAAAATTCTCCCTTACCTGTTTCACTTTGATTCGCCCCTCTCCAATACACCTCAAAATCTGGCTCAATATAGTTCTGTGTATCCTCCATTCCATTGCTTACAGAACCTGGACGAGGGTCCATATGCCGAATAGCTTCAAAGGCTTCTTTTAAAGACTCTTCATTGGTATTTAGTTTTTGAACAAGTTTATTAAAGTGTTTTTTCTCGAATGCGGTCCATGCTTCTTTTACAATTTGTATCGCAAGATTTCTTCCCGGTAATTTCTCGCCAGCTTCTTCTAATTGAACTAATAAACAATCTTGTAGACTTGTTGAAGCAATACCAATGGGATCAAGTTTCTGAATTTGTTTCCGAACCTGTTCTACCTCTTCTACTTCTAAATAAATTCCATGATTGAAGGCGATATTATCTGCAACAGCAATTAATTCGCGTCGGAAGTAGCCATCCTCGTCTAGTGATCCTAAAATTTGATCTGCAACGAGCTGCTCTTCATCTGAAAGATTTAATAAAGCTACCTGATTCTCTAACTCCTCCAGTAAAGATTCATTATATGGATTTGGTAAATCTCTCCATTCTTCAAGGTCGGGGTGAGTAGGAATAGAATAACTTTCTCCATCATACTCGGTATTTTCGTCGAAATCATCCCAATCTACATCATGCTCTTCTAAGCTTTCTAAAGCTTCTTCACTTTCTTCTTTCGGGTCATCAACTTCAAGCCTCTCTTGAGATTGCTCCATAACATCTAGCTCTTCAAGAATTGGGTTCATTTCCAATTCTTCTTTAATTCTCTGCTCTAAAGCTATGGTAGGCAACTGCAACAGTTTGATATATTGGAGCTGTTGTGGAGAAAGCTTTTGTTGTAAGCCTTGTTGAAGTTTTTGACTTATATTTTGTTGGTTACGAAGCATTCCTAATCTTCTTTTGCTCTTACATACTCACAAGCAGCTAAAAATTCATCGTACCAGTCTTGACCATATCTTCTAACTAAAGGATGTTCTAAAAATTCCGCGAGATATGTTCCTTCCTTTTCTGCCTTTTCGCAAGCTGCTGAACAAATCTTAGGTACATATTCAAAATTTGCGTAATCAAAGCCTGCTATCTTCTTCAAGCGAACAGGAAATAAATGACAGCTTAGTGGTTTTTCCCAGTTAAAACGTCCTTCAAAATAAGCTTTTTGGATAGCACAATAGGCTACTTCATTCTCATCATACTTTACAAATATACATTCTGCTTTATCAACACATGAAATTTCATAGCCTGCTTTTTCACTTCCTATAACTACGCCATCTCTTTCTGCTACTTCAACTGCTCTAGGGTTCAATTCATCTTTTAGTAATCTGTATGCTTTATGAAGAACTGGTATCTCTCCTTTAACAACGGGAGCACCCGCATCTCCTACAACGCAACAAGCTCCTTTACATCTTGGAAGGTCGCAAGCAAACTTTGCAGTTGCTATTTCATCGGCTAATATAGTATCTCCTACTTTAATCATGGAGCCAATATACAAACATCATGCCATAACACGATATGGTTTGGTTTAAATATTCATTTATAAATCAAGATTTAACAATTTTGAAAACTATTGTACTTTATATTCTATCATTAGTTGGTCAATCAATCAAACTTTTTACTCCTATGAATAAGACCTATTTCACTCTCTTTGCTATTTTTACGCTATTCTTTTTAATCTCTTCTTGTACTACTCAAAAACAGGAGTTCTCTGTTGAGTATGAAAAAATCACTCTTGATAATGGACTTGAAGTAATTTTCCACCAAGATGATTCAGATCCTGTAACTGCTGTTGCACTTACATTTCATGTAGGATCCTCTAGGGAATTAGAAGGGAAAACGGGTTTTGCACACCTCTTCGAGCATCTACTATTTTTAGAATCAGAAAACCTTGGTAAAGGTGGGCTTGATAAAATGAGTAGTCGTATTGGTGGCTCTGGTGCAAATGGATCAACTAGTAGAGATCGAACCAATTATTTCCAAACAGTACCTAATGATGCGTTAGAAAAAATGATCTGGGCTGAGGCTGATAAACTTGGGTACTTCATTAATACAGTAACTGAAGCAGTTGTTGCTAAAGAAAAGCAAGTAGTAAAAAATGAGAAAAGGCAAGGGGTTGACAATCAACCATACGGACATGCTAACTATGTAATCGGTAAGAATTTGTATTCCGAAGATCATCCATATAACTGGCAAGTTATTGGTTCGCTTGAAGACCTACAGAATGCAACACTTGCGGATGTTAAAGACTTTTATAATAAGTGGTATGTACCAAACAATGCTACATTAGTTATTGCAGGTGATTTTGATGTTGAGCAAGCTAAAGAATGGGTACATAAGTATTTTGATGAGATACCACGTGGCGAGGAAATAACTCCTCTCCCTGATCAACTCGCTACTTTAAGCGAAACCAAGAAGTTATATTATGAAGATAATTTTGCTCGTCTTCCAGAACTTCGGATGGTATGGCCTGGAGTTGATTTGTATCACCCTGATGCTTACCCGTTGGATATTTTATCACAGCTATTAGCTTCTGGGAAAAAAGCTCCATTAAATAAAGTACTTATTGATGAGAAAGAGCTTACTTCGAATGTGTTTATGAGAAATAGTAATTCTGAACTGTCTGGAGAGGTTTCTCTCATTGTACGTGCTTTCCCAAATACAGATTTAAATACCGTTGAAGATGCCATCGACGAAGCGTTCACAAGGTTCGAGGAAGAAGGATTCACCGAGGCTGATTTGAATAGAATAAAAGCTGGAATTGAAACTCAGTTTTATAATGGTCTTTCAAGCGTACTTGGTAAAGCTTTTAATTTAGCTCAGTATAATATTTTTGCTGATAATCCAGGATACATAAACGAAGATATCAAGAAAACACTTGCAGTAACTAAGGAAGATGTTATTAGAGTTTATGAGCAGTATATAAAGGGCAAGGACTTTGTAGCTACTAGTTTTGTTCCTCAAGGTCAAGCAGAGCTAACACTAGATGGATCAGAACTTGCAGAAGTGGTTGAAGAAGCAATTACAACAAGTGGTACTAATGAATCTTTCACCCTTCCAGAAGAGACAGCTTATGAAAGAACTCCATCTAGTTTTGATCGCTCTCTTGAACCTCCATATGGTACAAATAGTGATGTTAAAGTTCCTAGTGTTTGGGAAGATGAACTTAGTAATGGCATTACTATTCACGGAATTGAAAATAGTGAACTTCCTCTCGTTCAATTTGAATTAAAAATTGATGGTGGTTTATTACTTGATAACCCTCAGAAAATAGGTGTTGCTAACCTTGTTGCAGAGCTTATGACTAGAGGTACCGCGAATAAAACACCGCAACAGCTTGAAGAAGCTATTGATGAATTAGGTGCTAATATTAACATTAATTCTGGTCAACAAAGCATTAGTATAACTGGAAATACACTTTCGAGAAATTATGCCAAAACGATGGCTTTAGTTCAAGAAATGTTATTGGAACCTCGCTGGGATGAAACCGAGTTTGAACTTGCAAAACAAAGTACACTAAGCCAAATAGCAGGACAAAGTGCAAACCCAAACAGTATTGCAAACAACACATACAATAAATTACTCTATGGAGAGGATAACATTCTTTCAAATAACCCAATTGGTACCACTAGAAGTGTCGAATCAATTACTCTAGATGACCTAAAAGCATATTATGAAGAAAACTTTTCCCCTAGCCTCGCCAGTTTTCTAGTAGTAGGTTCTGTTACTCCGAAAGAAGTAATGAACTCGCTTTCAGGTATAGAATCAGGTTGGGAATCGAATGAAGTTATTCTTCCTGAACTAACTTTTGCTGATACTCCAAATGAATCTAGAGTGTACTTCTATGATGTTCCTGATGCTAAACAATCAGTTATTCGGTTTGGCTATTTAGCTATGCCAGAAACTGACCCTGATTTCTATTCTGCTACCGTTATGAATTATATACTTGGAGGTGGAGGATTTGCTTCTCGCTTTACTCAGGAACTTCGTGAGGGAAAAGGATATACCTACGGAATTGGTTCTGGCTTTAATGGTTCAGAGCTACCTGGTCCTTTTACTATTAGTAGTGGTGTTCGAACCAATGTTACGTATGAATCTGCTGCATTGGTGAAAGAAATCCTCTCAAATTATCCAGAAACATTTACTGAACAAGACCTTGAAACCACAAAGAGCTTCTTACTGAAAAGTAATGCTCGCCGGTTCGAAACATTGGGAGCTAAACTTAATATGCTTGAGAATATGAGTGATTATGGATGGTCTGCCGCATATGTAAAAGATAGAGAGCAAACTGTTAAAGACATTACTATTGATCGAATTTCTGAATTAGCAGAGGAGTATGCTAATCCGAATAAAATGATTTATCTAGTAGTTGGTGATGCTAAAACACAATTAGATCGACTTGAAGCCCTTGGATTTGGAAAACCAATTCTGATAAGTCAAGACTTTAAAGAAGGAAACTAGAATAACATCTAAATATGGTTTTCTAAACACGTAGCATATTTTACTTCTAATTTTAGAGGTAATTGATGAAGCATTCTTTTATAATTAAGAGATTGCTTCTTTTTTTTATAATCACTCACCTTTGTAAAGGTAACTCAAGAAAAATGCATCACCGAATTCAAGAACTTGTAACTCAACTCAATCTTCAAGAACATGTAGAAGGCGGTTTCTATAAAGAAACGTACCGAAGTTCTGGTATCATAAAAAAAGGAAGTACTCTCGAGGTATTTGGTGGTGATCGTAATTACTCTACAGGGATATTCTTCTTACTTACTTCGGATACTTTTTCAGCATTTCATCGAATCAAGCAAGATGAAATGTGGCATTTTTATGAAGGCTCTCCTCTTACTATTCATATGATTGATGAAAATGGGGATTATTCTTTTCAAAGATTAGGGCTGGATTTAAGTGGTGGTGAATTACCACAATTTACTGTCCCAAAAAATACATGGTTTGCTTCAGAGATAGAAGATCCAAATACCTATTGCCTAACTGGATGCACTGTTTCCCCAGGTTTTGATTTTGCCGATTTTGAACTTGCGGAAAGAAAAGAACTCATCGAAGCTTTTCCTGAATATAAAGAGGTAATACATCGATTAACTAGGTATTGAAAAGTCAATCCTTTATACCCTCCATTCTCTAAAAACGAAGCTAAGCTATAAATCGAAATTTTAAATTTGTTTGTAAACGAAAGAATACGAAATCATAAAAAAAGCCTCTTGAATTACTCCAAGAGGCTTTAAATTAAATAAACTTCAATTGATTACATTGAAGCTAAGTCTTTTAGTGTACTTGCAAGCTTATTCACTTTTTCAGAATCTTTAGCTGAGCTTGCCATTTCACCAAGTTCTTCAGCAAGTTGAGAAAATATCTTTGATTTTGCTTTTGATGAAGAAACATCCGCATTAGCTAACCCTTGTCGTAAAGAAGTAAGACTGGCAGCATCAAGACCTTTTTCACGATCTAACTGATCAACATATGCCTTAGCAAGCGCGGTAGTTGATGGCCATACAAACATTGGATGCCCTTGAGCATTTAAATAATCCCATTGAACAGTTTTTGCAGCTGCAATTTCATTTTCAGTTAAGTAAGGACTTGGTTTGAGATCAAAAATATCAAGACCTCGAGCAATTTCTGAACTTACAATTAAACCATTGTACCAGTATACTGACCAACTTCCACCCATTTGCATTCTGTCTGGACTTACAGGTCCACGATCTTGAAATGCTATTTCTGTAGGATTGCTTGGGTCTGTCCAATCAAAGATCGAAATTCCACCTTGATACCATGCTTGAACCATAATATCACGACCTGGAACAGGAATCATAGAACCATTATGAGCTACGCAATTTTCCTGAACAGTTTGAGGCGCTGGTAATTTATAGTATTCTACAAAATCAAGTTTCCCATCATTGATGCTAAATATTGCATTTGCTCCCCATTCTTTTGGATCACTTTCACGACATTTTGGCTGTCCGCCGCCACCCCATTCATCTGTAAATAATACTTTGCTACCATCATTTGAAAAAGTAGCTGAATGCCAATAAGAAAAATTCGAATCCGCAACAGCATCAATTCTTACTGGGTTTGCTGGGTCTTTGATATCAAGAAGTAAACCATAGCCTTCACAAGCTCCACCTGCTAATCCAATTTCTGGATAAAGAGTGATATCATGACATTGGTCTGGACCTCTTTGACTTCCAGAATTACTTGGGAATAAAGCATTAATTATCTCAGTTGCATTTTCTCTTAAGTAAAGGGAATCTTCTGCAGTTACTTCATCTCCACCACGTTCTTCTACAATACCAGCAAGAATACGTCTTGCAAAACCACCCGAAAGTACTCTTTCAGAACCATTTCTCATATAGGTAAATGCACCATTTGCTTTTGCTTCTTCCATTGATGCAATATCTGCAGGAGCTGGCCCATGACTAGGAGCAGCTACTAAGTCTTCAAAAATTCTTGGAGAACTTACAATTGCTGCGTCTTCTGGTGAAGCTAATGGTACTTTGATTACTTCAATTCTAAATAATGGAGAGTTAGGATCTTCATCTGGTGTTAAATCATTACAGCCAGCAAGTTCTTCTTCAGGACGTACACCAGCAGAGCCAGAAACGTAGATATAAACATTGTCATTATCATCAGGATCTTTCAATACAGAGTGGGTATGAGAGCCACGGCATGTTTGAACGTTTGCGATATATTGAGGATCGGTAATATCAGTAATATCAAAAATTCTAATACCTCTAAGTCTTACTTCACTTACTGCTTCCTGAACACCTTCAGTACCACAATCAATTCTACCACTTGATCCTTCTCCAGAGATAAAAAGAAGATCTCCATATACAGATACATCACTTTGAGATGCTGGGCATAAATAATCTTTTACTAATTCAGGAGAAGTCGGATTTGAAATATCCCAAATCATAACCCCATTGTAATTACCTTGGATAGCATATGAACCTTTAAAAGCCAAGTCAGAATTTGTAACTCCAACAAAATCTTTTGCTGGAGGTGTTTCTGAAAGCTTTTCAAGATTCCAGATTGCTTCACCAGCATCAAATAGTCCCGCAGATAATCCAACTCTCGGATCAGGGCTCGGTGGTGTTACTTCATTAAGTGTAGCTACTTGTGGAGCTGTAAACGGAACCTGAACCATTGGTTCTGATGATGAGCATCCATATGCTACTAATAGCATTGTGAAAAGTCCCAATCTTGTAAGACTTTTAATAGTATAATTTTTCATACTTCTTATTATAGTTTGTTTTATTTATTGGAAATGTTCTTTGTTCAAGAGTTTCTATTTCAAATCTTTAGATGCTTCCATTTCGAAAAGCATTAGTTTCATTCTCTCTATTTCAGTGATTTGATCAACATTAATGTCTGCAGATATTTTAAAAGCTTCTTCGTCTTGTACAGCTCCATCTGTACTAATTAATTCTTCTACCATAGAAGTTGCACCTTTATGGTGTTGAATCATATACGTTAAAAAAAGTCTGTCGAACTCTTTTCCTTTTGCCTCAGATAACTCGACTAACTGATCCTGTGTAAGCATCCCTACCATGGTCATATGATTCATGTGATCCATTCCTGGTCCATGTATCATTAAATTTAAGCCTTCAATATGAACTTCGGGCACTGGTTGGTCGCGATCTTTAAGCCATGTTTGCATGGTCTTTATCTCATCTTTTTGCGCGTTGATAATTCTAGATGACAACGTTTGAATTTGTGGACTCGCTCCATTTTTTGGCGCTAAATCTGACATTATCAATGCCTGAGCATGATGACCTATCATCATTGTCATAAATTTAACATCTGCGGCTGTAAAGTTCATTCTTGAACTGTCGATTCGAGCCCAGTACAGAGCTTCTAAATCAGAACTATTGGAAGTTGAAGTACTTTCTTGCGTTCTTTCGCTTAATGTTTCAGTTGCGGTTTTTTCTGAGCTTTTACATGCAAGTACTAAGCCTACAACAAGCACAGATAAGAATAGTTTATTAATTCTAAAACTCACTGTTATTAACTTTTTTATGTGGAAATCTTTGATTGCTTAACAATAGCTTATAATAAGCTCAATCTAAGAGAAAAACCATTTTCATAACTTAGATTCTATATCTTTTTACGATATCGAGTTCGTTGAAAATTTTGCTAACATAAAGTTCCCGATATCAACGCTCTCGATATATATTTTAAATTTATATATTCACTATTCAATCTTTTCAATTCTCAAAAAATAACTATGAGTACTATAGATCCTGCTGTACAAGAAAAAATCAATGACTGGCTTAATGGAGGATATGACGCTGAAACAAAAGCTTCTATACAAAAAATGCTTGATAATAAGCAGTACACTGAACTCACTGATGCCTTTTATAAAGACTTAGAATTTGGAACTGGTGGTCTTCGCGGTATTATGGGAATTGGATCAAACCGAGTTAATAAATACACATTCGGAGCTGCTACACAAGGACTGAGTAATTTTCTAAAAAAAACTTATCCAAATGAGGAGATCAAAGTAGCTATTGCTTATGATTGTCGGAATAATTCAGACACGCTTGCAAAGGTTGTTGCGGATGTCTTTTCAGCAAATGGAATTTATGTATACTTTTTTGAAGCACTCCGACCTACTCCAGAGCTTTCATTTGCAATTAGAGAGTTAGGTTGCAAAAGTGGGGTCGTGTTAACAGCATCTCATAATCCCAAAGAGTATAACGGCTATAAAGCATATGGTAATGACGGTGGTCAATTTGTAGCTCCGTACGATAAAATGGTGATGGAAGAAGTACAGAGAATCACCGATGTTGAGGATATTAAATTCAATAGAGTTGAAGAAAATATTGAACCCATCGGCAAAGAAATTGATGATCGCTTTCTAGATGAATTAGTGAAACTTTCCGTTTCTAAAGAGGCCATTCAAAACCAAAAAGATATTAGTATTGTATTCTCACCAATTCATGGTACCGGAGGAGTTTCAGTACCGCCTGCACTTAAAGCTTACGGCTTCGAAAATGTAACATTAGTAGATGAGCAAATGGTTGTAGATGGTAACTTCCCCACCGTTGTATACCCAAACCCTGAAGAACAAGATGCTTTGAGTATGGCAATGGCTAAGGCTAAAGAAATTGATGCTGAATTAGTCATGGCTACAGATCCCGACGCAGATCGCGTGGGAATAGCTGTAAAGAATGATAAAGGTGAATGGATTCTTTTCAATGGAAATATGACTGGCACTTTGATCATCAACTATATGCTTACCGCGTGGAAAAATGCAGGGAAGTTGACTGGTAATCAATACATCGTTAAAACCGTTGTTACTTCTTATTTAATTGATCGAATTGCAGATTCCTATGGAGTTGAGTGCTACAATACACTTACAGGATTCAAATATATTGGTGAGCTAATGACCAAATTTGAAGGTAAAAAGGAGTTCATTGTTGGTGGAGAAGAAAGCTATGGTTACCTCATTGGTGGCCATGTTCGTGATAAAGATGCCGTAGTTTCTTCGGCTATAATTGCAGAAATGGCAGCCTATTATAAAGATAATGGTAGTAGCCTTTTTGAAGCTTTGGTAGACATGTACGTAGAACATGGTTTCTTCAAAGAGAAATTAGTTTCCGTAACTAAGAAGGGAAAGTCAGGTGCTGAAGAAATTCAGCAGATGATGGCTGATTACCGAAGTAATCCACCAAAAACTTTGGGAGGTTCTAAACTTGTAACTCTAAAAGACTATCAAACCCAAGAAGAAAAAAATCTCGTAACTGGAAAAATTACTCCAATCGATTTACCTAAGGCAAATGTGCTGCAATTCATCACTGATGATGGTGGAATAATTTCTGCACGTCCTTCAGGAACAGAGCCTAAAATAAAATTCTATTGCAGTGTTAACACAGCATTAGAAAGTGCAGATAAATACTATGAAACTGCTGCTTCATTAGATTTTGTGATAGACTCTATCTTGAAAGATTTAGGTGTTTAGTAATAAAATAATCAGACTTTCAGATTTTATTTTCAATATAATGTGATCGAAAATTATTATAATAACGGGGTAAATTACTTATGAAAAAACATCTATTAATCCTTTTCTTTTTAGCAGTTTCCAGTAGCTCAATTATTGCACAATCCTATACTGAAATTGTCTGGGAGCAAATCCAAAATGCCTACGAAGAAAATGCTGATGAAGGGTATTCTGTTAAAAACTACATTATTGGAACCATTAGTGAAGACGATGACAATATTTGGACATTCTATTTTTCAAGTAGTAAAGAATATCTTATTGAAGGATTTTGCGATGAAGATTGCGATGATTTAGACCTATATCTTCTCGATTCTGATGGCGATCAATTGGATAGCGATACTGAGGAAGATGATTATCCAATTATTTACTTTGAGCCAGATGCATCAAGTACATATTCTATTAAAGTTTCTATGTACTCTTGTGAGGTAGAGCCTTGTTACTTCGGGCTCGCAATTTTTGAGAGCTAACTTTAAAAAGGCGCTTTAAAAGCACCTTTTTTTATTAAAGCTGTATCCTTATTCCAGTATTAAAGCTTAATCCTATGGTATTATATCCATAGGTTTCTTGAAAGTCTTCGTCCAGAAGATTTTTTAAATCTAGGAAGATTGTTGCTTTATTTTCGAATAACGAATAATTGGCATAGGCATTAATTAAAAGATATGGATCAAGGGTAATCTGTTTTCTTGAGAAATTTGGAGTGAAATAGACATCTTCTCTTTCTCCGAAATAATTTAGATTTAAAGAAACACTCAATTTCTCGATAGGAGTTATATTTATCCCACCTCTTATACTAACATTAGGTCTTCTGTATAAATTATCATTTGTTATAGTAACCCCGAAGAAATCTTTGGTTGTGATTTCTCCATCTACTAAGTCGAATGATCCATAAATTGTTGTTTTTGGGGATAAAACCCACCTTGAAGAGAATTCGAAACCAGAGTCTTTTTGTTTGTCTTGATTGATATACCCTGTTGAACCGTAGAAAAGAACATTATCAATTTCACGGGAAAACACATTTCCAGAAAGAGTTAATCCTAGTTCATAATTATAATATTCGGCTCCAAAATTAAGATAAACACTCTCTTCTGGTTCTAAATCAGGATTCGCACCAAATGGTCCATACAATTCATCTAACGTTGGTACTTTGAACCCTGTACTAAATGAACTCAACAACTTATACTTTTCCAAGAAATTGAATGAGACCGACTGACTAAATGATACATTTGAGCCGTATTCATTATGCTTATTTAAACGAATTCCGGTTTCAGTATTAAATCCATTCCATTCTCTAATAACCGCAGAAGCATATGGACTGTATAAATCTGAAGAAAGTGACGCATTTCCTAAAAGCATATTTTGATAACTAAAACCTACTAAAACTTGAGCTATTGGATTGAAAGAATAGGAGCCATAGGTATCAAAATTTTGAAGCTTTCCTTCGAATTCACCTCCGAATGTTGCAATATTCTTTCTATTGGTTTTTGCATAGCTGTAGTTAGAATTCAATGAAAAAGCATCTTTAGAGTAGCTTATTGAAACACCAGGGTTAAAAAATTCAGTTTCAAAAGTATTTGGTGCATCTAAAAAAATGCCAGCATCATAATCTCCGTCAAAAGAATTTAGTAATAGCCTTGGCGTTATCGTCAACTCTGGTATTGGTTTAACTGAAGTTTTAATCGAAAGCGTATTCTTTTCAAACCCATCTTTATCAAACGTATTTGTGTTAAGTGAATCATTTGCCTCACTAATTCCATTTAAGGTCTCATGAGTAAAATTTACTCCATATTTAACTCCTTTTTGAGAACCACTTATACCAACCTGTTCTTTGTAGGACCCGTAACTTCCAACAGATGCTGATGCATTCAAACCAATCTTTTGTTGGTCAGCTTCCTTTGTTATTATATTAATAACCCCTGCAATTGCATCTGAACCATACAACGTAGACATACTCCCTTTTACAACTTCAATTCTCTCAATTGTTTCCAAAGAAAGGTTTCTGATATCAAAAACTCCTCCAATAGTAGATGGATCGTTTACTGGGAGTCCATCAATAAGAAAGAGTGTGTATTTTGTGGATGCACCTTGTAAATAGGTTGCTTTATCTTTCCCTGCATTACTGTATGAACCGTTGATATAAATACCAGCTTGTTCTGTAAGTAACTGAGATACATCTTTTCCAATACTTTTAGAGATGATTCCTTGATCAATTACTATGACTGGAAGAGTTGTTGATCTTAGAGAAGTGGATATTTTTGAAGCCGTAACAATTACCTCATCAAACTCGAGACTATCTGATACTTCTTGATTAGTTTGTGCTTGAACTGAGAGGCCGCACAAAAAGCCTATTAGTATGAGTGTTAATATTTTGCTCATGGTTTTTTATTTAAAGTGTTAACCGATGAGCTCTCGTTAAAAAAGTGGGGAAACGTTATTATGCCGAAATATAACCCCGACACATGTTACATTCCCGGCCCTTCCTCCGAAAGCCTGAATTATAGAAATGCAAACAGGCAGGTCTTCTGACTTACTCTACGTTAACGGCCTTCCCGTTACCTCAAAAAGGACAGTGGCAAAATTTGGCTAACGCTTGTTAGAGTTTACAGCTACGGGGATAGTCCCGGATTTACACCGGATTCCCTATTAATTTTCTTGCCTAAACAAGAAAAACCTATTGCGCACCAACGATATGCTTTGTTGGTAATAATGTCAATAAAAAGAAATTAACTAATGGGAATGCTTACAGAAAAATTTGAGCCCTTTCCTAAACTTGAGTTTACTTCTAATGATCCATTGAGTTCATGAATATGATATTGAACAAAATTTAAACCCAATCCAAAGCCTTGCTCCCCACTTGTTCCCTCTGTTGAAATATTTTTCTTATTCAGAATATTTTCTACCCTATTTGAATCCATTCCTTCTCCAGAGTCTTTTACCAAAATCTTAAGCTCTCGTTTAAAATCTTTTTCCTCTTCATTAATTGTTTTTTTCAAAATTTGAAATTCGACTTTTACACGTCCATTTTTTGAGCTAAACTTCATAGCGTTAGAGATTAGATTTCCAGTTATTTGTACCAGTAGTCTACCTTCAAAAGACAAATCAATATCATTTTCATCAAAAACGACTTCAAACTCGATTCCTTTTCTTATCGCAAGCGGTAAGTATAGTCGTTCCAATTTTTCTGAAAGCTCTTTTACGTTTGTTTGTACTTTATTTTGTTCTTGGGATCGATCTAGAATACTTTCCGCATATTCAACTATAGACTTACAACTTCCTTTTTGAAGTTTTAAAAATTTATCTATCTCTTTATTTGTGCTATTATTCTCAAGGCTTATTAAATCTCCTAATCCCATGATTCCATTAATCATGCCTCTCAAATCATGAACTATTTCTTTTTTGGCGGATTTAAGGTTGTGATTCTCATTTTTCAACTTATTTAACACTCTTAAATCTTCAAGTCTGTGAACAATTTCTTCAGCAACGAGAATTAATAATTCTTTCTTTTCCTCAGATAAACTTAATTCCTTTAGGCTTATCACACACAAAGAGCCTATGTTGAACCCTTCTTTTGAAACAAGAGGTATTCCATAATAATATTTTGCTCCAGCTTTTTTAACACTTTCTAAATGCTGAAATCTTTCATCTTTGTTGAGATCTATTACCTCAAGAGGTTCTTTTCCTTTAATCGTATAAGTACATATTGTTTCTTCTCTTTCAGCTTGTAATTTTTTTGTCCCAACTTGAGAAATTGACCATTGAGTGAAATGATCAATAAGATTAAGTTGTGAAATCTCAGTTCCCGCAATTCGTGCAGCAAGCTTATTTAAATCAATAAATTCATTTTTAAGAGATTCATAATCTAAATCAAAATCAGATAAATTTAATACACGCTCAAACTCTTTATTAATTTCCACAATACACCAATTTATTTAATTGAGATCATTATACATTAAAAGTATACGTAAACTCTATGCTACCAGATTGTAGAATTTTTTATTCTAATTGAAGTTTTAATACACTCGAAAAAAATTATATTCACTTCAAGATAAAATTCTTCCCCACTTTCTGAATTACCAATTCTTTCATTTCAAGCTGTAATAAGATCACTAGTAACTGACTTGTATTTAAACCCAATTCATCACTAATAGTATCAATTTGCGCTTCTCCAAGTTCGAGAAACTCACACACTTTTTTGCTTACATCATCAAGATCTTCGTTTCTCCATAGTTTGGGATCGGGCAAGTTATTTTTAGGTGAAGAGGCTTTATCTCCTTGTTCTATCGGTAATTCTTCGAGAATGTCACCTACTGTCTGAACTAGTTTTGCGGCACCGGTCTTTATAAGATAATTACATCCAGACCCTGATAGGTTATCTAGCGAATGAGGAACTGCAAACACTTCTCGATTTTGGTCAAGGGCAAGATCGGCTGTAATCATACTTCCACCTTTAATTCCAGATTCTATAACTAAAACACCTAAACTCATTCCACTTACAATTCTATTTCTAACTGGGAAATTTCCTGCATCAGGGTTAGTACCAAGTGGAAATTCTGTGATTACAGCCCCTCCTTCTTTAACTATTCTATTTGCTAAAGCAGCATTTTCTTTCGGATAAAGATTATCAATTCCTGACCCTAACACTGCAACAGTTAGCGCCCCAACATCTAAAGCGGCTTTATGAGAAATAGCATCGATACCATGCGCCAAACCACTAAAAATACATAAGCCTTCCTCGCCCATTTCTTTAGAGAGTTTTTCTGCCATTTTCTTACCATATGGCGTAGCATTGCGTGTGCCAATTACACCAACTCCAGTTTTTGACAGAGCCTCGGGATTACCCTTTATCCAAAATAAAGCTGGTGGATCATAAATCTGCTTGAGTAATGTTGGATACTCAGGATCAGCAATGGTGATAATTTGAGATTTATTCTTTCCAGTTTCTTTAAGTATATGATCTACTTCATCCCATTTGTTAAAGGTAAGAATTGAAAGTGCTGAAGCTTCCCCAATACTTTCTACACTGCGAAGCTCTGTTTTCGAAAGCTTGAATATTTTTGAAGGATCATCAATCGCTTTTGCAAGAAGCTTTATACGTTTTGAACCCAACCCAGAGATTAGGCTAAGTGCTAATAATGTTCTTTTTATATTGTTATTTGAGTTACTCATTTTGATCAAAAAACAAGCTTTTTTCCAAATACATGTTTAACTCTGTTTTCTAGTCTACTCTTATTAACAGATTCAAAACTTCTACTTTGATCCTTATAAAGACTAATAAACCCTCTCTTACCAGTAGTTTTATAAATGAGGTTACCAATTGCAAATGCAACAGATTCTAATCCTAGTGTTGTTGAAACTTGCAACCCAGCAACAGCAGCAGCGATGCCTATACTTACCGAGGAATCAATGATTACATTTTTAGGTAATTTTGTTCCCAAAACAACTCTTGATATTTTTTTTGAAAACCTTTTATCGTCAAACAATTCTAACTCATACTCCTCCATTGATTGATCTACTAATTTTATAAAATCTTTATATTCCTCATCCGATGAAAAAGAAGCCTCCCATAACTTTTTCCGATAGGTTTTAAATTCTCTTTTTTTTGAATCTTCAATTGCATAATTAATCAGATCCAGTCCTTTTACCTTTTGACCTGAAAGCATTAACGCACCCAATGCAAATGGAGGGATCAAAGGTTCTCCTGAAAAACCATTTTCGGTTTCTTGTTTAATCAACTTATTTAGCTGAGTTTCCTTATTTATCCTTAATGCAATATCCCTCCAAGCAAGTTTAGAATACATCTCTGAGATAGCCCATTTAGAATAGTCTGTTGGTTGATATGCACTTTTAGCATTTTCAGCATACTTGTTCAACAGATGTGAGCGGTAGGTATTAATTACTTTACTATAAAAATCCCCTTTTTCATCCACATTCAACGATTTGCTAAAATTATAGAACTTAATAAAATCTTGCTCATACTCTTTCTTACAAAGATTTAGTATAAAACGCCTTCCAGTTATTCCTCTATTTGATTGAATATCATGAATAAATTGTTCAAGAAGGCTCTCATTTTTAAGTAACGACCTGTCTATCAATACTTTATCAAATATTTCAACTCTCTCTCTTGAAAAAGCACCTGAAGTTGCAAGAGGCGTGTTATTGAGTAGTTCCTCATCATCTATTAGCTGATGGATACTTTGAATGGCACTAGAAAAAGACTCACTAGACAATTCTTCCTTTATTTTTGAGTCTGGCTCAAATGCTTTTATGTTACTTAACTTTATATCAGTAGTTTTCGTAATCTGTTCAATACATTGAACTAATTTACCAAGCGACTTTTTTGGAATAGCAGCATCATAATAGAGGGTATTTGATAGAGCGATACATTCTATAAATTCCAATACCTGAAACAGTTCTTTGATAGTAATTTCAGGATTCCTGCTATTAAAAATTGAAATTGTATCAGTTATCGTTCGAGAGTTAGAAAAAATTGAACCATCATAGCTTTTCTTAAAATCCATTTCTTTATTAATTACATTCAAAATAATTAACACTTTGGATTTAATTAGAAATTTGATTCAAAAAATCTACATCTAGATGTCCGATTCCAAGGTTTTTGTATATTGGATTCGTTCCCAAAGTGTTTCTCTTAGCTCATCAACACCGTGTCCAGTAGCAGATGAAATAGGAATAACGGGAATTTCATCCTCAAAATACAACTCTTCTTCTAACTTAAACCCTTGTTTTAAATCCATCTTAGTGATAGCTAACACCCGAGGCTTGTCTAATAAATCTGCTCTATAGGACTTTAATTCGTTTAAGAGCGCTTTGTATTCATACTCAATGTCTGTATCTGCACTCACCATAAAGAGGAGCACATTATTTCGTTCAATATGTCGTAGGAACTGTATTCCAAGACCTTTTCCCTGATGTGCTTCTTCAATTATTCCTGGAATATCTGCCATTACAAAACTTCGATAATCGGCAAATTTTACAACTCCGAGGTTAGGTTCTAGTGTTGTAAAAGGGTAATCAGCAATTTTCGGTTTTGCTTCAGACAATGCTGAAAGTAAAGTGCTTTTCCCTGCATTTGGAAAACCAACAAGTCCAACATCCGCAATCAATTTAAGCTCTAGTTCAATAACACGTTCTTCGCCAGGTTTTCCAGGTTGAGAGAACTGAGGGGTTTGATTCGTAGAACTTCGAAAATGCCAGTTTCCTAATCCACCTTGACCACCTTCTGCGATTATGAGTGTTTGTTCGTTTTCGGTAATCTCACCAACTCGTTCTCGAGTATCAGCATCAAAAGCTACCGTACCTAGTGGTACTTCAAGAATAACATTAGGACCATCTGCTCCTGTTCTTTTGTTTTTTGAACCGTCAACACCAGGTTTGGCTTTTATAAATTTCTTATATCGAAGATCCAGAATAGTATTTAGCTGAACATTTCCTTTAAGAATAATGCTCCCACCCTTTCCTCCATCACCGCCATCAGGCCCCCCTTTTGGTATATATTTTTCTCGACGAAAGTGAGAAGAACCAGCTCCACCATTTCCAGAGGTAACATAAATTTTAGCGTAATCTGCGAATCTCATAGTTTCGTTATGTGTTAATAGTTATTTGATATTTGTCAACTCCGATTAACCATTAACAAGTTTCGGATAGCAAAAACGTCTAGCAAAAGCTACCGCTTATTTCTTGTGAAGAATAATTTTTAGCAGCTGAGATAGCTTTTCTTTCATCTCTGTTCGAGGAACAATAAAATCGAGAAAACCATGCTCAAGCAAATATTCTGCAGTTTGGAACCCTTCAGGTAAATCACGTCCTATGGTTTGACGTACAACTCTTGGGCCTGCAAAAGCTATTAAAGCTTCAGGTTCAGCAACATTGAAATCTCCCAACATAGCATAGCTGGCAGTAACACCACCAGTCGTAGGATTGGTTAGATAGGAAATAAAAGGAATTCCTTCTTTATCGAGCTGAGCAAGTTTTGCTGATGTTTTTGCCATCTGCATCAAACTAAGAACACTTTCCATCATTCGAGCGCCACCAGTTTGTGAAATTATAATTAAAGGAAATTTCTTTTCCCGGGCATGATCAATGGCAATTGCAAGTCGCTCACCAACAACAGATCCCATACTTCCACCAATAAAACTGAAATCCATACAGCCAACAACAAGATCAAGACCATTCATTTTACCAACTCCAACACGAGCCGCATCCGTAAGTCCAGTCTTCTTCTTAGAATCTTCAAGTCGATCGGTGTATTTCTTACGATCAGTAAATTCTAAAGGATCAGTAGAAACAATATTTCCACCTAATTCTTTGAATTTCCCACCATCAAAAATAATATCAAAATACTCTTTACTACCAATTTGAAAATGGTGACCACTAAGCGGATCTACAAATAAATTCTCTTCTAACTCGCGCCGGTGAATAGTTTCTCCTGTTGTAGGAACTTTAACCCAAACGCCCTCAGGCATTTCTTTCTTTTCAGCGGTTTGAATATTTTCGTCTTTTCTTTTAAACCAGGACATAAACTCCGTTTTTCTTATTTCAGTTAAAATAAAGATTCTTTGCCTTAAATCTGAATTGGAATCTCGCTTACTTTTTTAAATCTAATTAACAACTTCACCCAGTAAATTTTGATAAAGTGTACCTTACGAATTATTAACCTGACTACTACTTATATAATTCGGGTTTAGAGCTTCGGAACTGGTTTCTTTGAAGAACTGGGAATTGGGTTGATTCGAAAATAAATGGATGAGGTTCGAAGCCGAGATAACTCCCGAACCATATGTACTAACTTTCTCAAGAGTACTTTCTGAAAGCCGATTGATTCCCGTCCCAATTACATAATCTCCTTCAGTAATTTCCTCTTCAAACTCGATGATCTCTTTAATAGACATTTCAGAATTTCGGATTAACTTTTCATTCGCACTAAATGACTGGTGATATATGTGGGTTCTTCGGGCATCTATTATTGAATGAACGGTTAGATTACCTGGAACTTCTACTACCGACTGAGCAAAGCCAGCCAACGTGTTCACTTCAAATAGCTTCACTTTCGATTGGAACAAAATCCCTTTAATAGCGCTAGCTACTATTCGTAGACCCGTGTACGAACCAGGACCATTACTGACTAATACCGCTTCTAATTCTTCAATACTAAAGTTATGTTCCTTCATTAACTCTTGGGTGAAAAGAAAAACATTGTCCGAATGAACACTCCTTCCCTGAATTTTTTTTTCGAAGATCTCTCCGTTCTTATTTTGAAAGGATACCGAACAAATATCTGTCGCTGTTTCGTAAGCTAGAATCATTCTGCAATTTCTATAAAACTTGGGTCTTCTACCACAAACTGCCAATTACCACGAAACTGAGAAAAGCGACCATAAAACTTAATCTCCTTATCTGTTCCTTTCACGCCGCTTAGAATTTCGTTTAACCTAAAAGAAGGTGTATAGGCATCATAGGTCCTTCCATTCACCACAAAATCGTAATCATCTGTTACCATAGCAGTGAGATAGAAGTACTCGTTAAAAAACGCTTGATTGGTAGTTGGATCAGTTGATGTAAATTCTGTTTCGGTTAAAAATTCGGTAGGAATGTTATATGAAACAGGAATTGGTTTCCACTCAATATCATCTAAATCATAAGGATATGGTAGCTCCGACCCTCCTAATGCAAGTTGAAATTTCATACTTATTGGCAAATGATCAGAATAACCGCTTCCCGAAAATGTAGAACTCCACCGCTTTGGTTCTCCTGAAGTACTAAAGGTGTTAAAACCAAAATCACCTCTATCAAAAGAATCATTCACATAACTAAATCCGGAATCATCCAACATTGATTTGGAAATAATAATCTGCATCAATGTTCCCCAATACCCACGATAAGTATCTGAACCTCTGTGTGTTATTGGATAATAATACCATAGATTTTGGGTATCTGAAGAACCTAAAACATCATTAATGGCTGTTTTCTCAAACTCGTATCTTACTTTTTGATTGTAATCAGAGTTGAAATCGCCCGCAAGCACAAAGTCTACTTTGGGATTATCAATAATCAGTTCATCTAATCTAGCTCTAAGAACTTCTGCGTTTTGAATTCGAATCTGTTCCATTTCCCATGAGCTAGCGCCGGATTTCCAGTGATTGGCAAAAACCACAAGTTCATTTCCCACCACATCAATCCATGTTTCTAAAATAGGACGTGCTTGTTGGATAGGATGAATTTGAGTTTTCTCTTTCAGGATTGGGAACCTTGAAAAAACAGCTGTTTTTTGAGTGGTAATTGGAAGTCCTTTTTCATCTTTTCCACTATAGCCAACTTCCACCTGATAGTTCCACATTCCGGCGTCAACCATCCCTTTAAGTAGTAACCATTCGGAAGATAAATCAGCTATATTCTCGTCAAATTCACTCCCAAGCATTTTTACTAAAGTGGTGTAACTATACCTTCCAAGAAAATCTCCAGCATCGGCATAAGAAACTTTACCATTTGGGGTATAGTCACTTTCCAACTCTACCAAAACCGCGATATCTGGACCTTTGCCTTCGTTATATTCTTTCAATACTTGAACAATGTTTTGAATTTTAGTCAACAGATCTTCTTTAGTATAGAGGTCATTTCCATCCGTATCTGTTGATTTGTAATCATCAAATACAGCAGAACCATCAGCATCGAACAGGTTTTCTACGTTATATGTGACTAGTGTGTATTCTTCAGTTTTATTGGCTTTTTTTTCCTGAGCCGTACAGCTTATTACTGGAATTAGGAATACAAGAAGTAGGACTAGTTTTTTCATGGAGAATAGTTAGGGGAACTTAAGATTTAATTTATGATGAGTTAAGTAAGAAAATGAACATACATTAGCTGAGATTTGAAATGAGAGGATCATTAGTTTTTTCTTTCCTGAATATCTTGGATAATATAGTTGCTTGAGTCTGTAATTGAACTTTCAAAA
Source organism: uncultured Balneolaceae bacterium (assembly GCA_963974345.1). Classification (GTDB taxonomy): domain Bacteria; phylum Bacteroidota; class Rhodothermia; order Balneolales; family Balneolaceae; genus RHLJ01. The sequence continues at coordinate 118,130 of CAXBBW010000002.1, forward strand.
AAATAATCTCTTGCTTTAACTGAATCTGTGAGATGAAGAAGAGTTAATTTATAGCTATGGGCGGTAATATTAGTACTATCTATATTTAACGCTGTATCTAAATAAGCAAGTGCTAAAGGAATTCTATCGGGATGTAACTGTGGCCATAACTCTGCTGCTCTATTATTATATTCAATTGAAAGCGAATCTACTATATTTACAGTATTCTGAACTGTATCTGCATTAGATTTTATGTTACTCGAAATTCGTTCTTTTGAATCCTTTTTAGCAAAGCACGAGCTATATATGAGTAAAAAAGAGAAAAAAAGTATTGTATTACTGTTTTTCATCTCAACTTATTAAGCACCAACTGCCCTTTATTGAAAATACCAACGGCTCTGCCTGTTAATTTCTTATCTATGTAAGGGGAATTCTTCGATTTTGAACGAACATTCTTTTTAGTGAATGTCCATTCCTCATCAGTATTGAAAAAAGTAAGATTCGCTTTGACTCCAACATCCAAGCTTAATTCTTCCAAGCTCAAAATGTTTCTAGGGTTGTAACTCAACTTATCAACTAATTGCTGGAGATTAAGTTTCATGCTTTTAAACAATCGCATATTGGAAATACTCCACGCGGTTTCTAATCCAATTATACCATTAGGTGCGTAAATAAATTCTACTTCTTTCTCTTCAATAGCATGAGGTGCATGATCGGTACAAATGGCATCGATAGTTCCGTCTACCAATCCTTCAATCATGGCGTCTACATCTTCCTGAGTTCTTAGTGGAGGATGCATTTTGAAATTGGTATCAAACTTCTGACGATCAATTTCTTCGTCGGTTAAGTCAAAGTGATGCGGACAAACTTCGGTTGTTACCTTCACACCTTTTGCTTTTCCTTTCCGTACTAAATCCACACCTTCTTTGGTGCTGATGTGCGCCACATGAATATGTCCACCTGTATACTCGGCAAGTAAAATATCACGAGCAATCATCACTTCTTCTGCAATTCCAGGAGTTCCATCTAATCCCAATCGGGTTGCAACAGCTCCTTCATTCATGTGCCCTGGACGAGAAAGTGCTAAGTCTTCTTCGTGGTTGATGATCGGCATTCCTAACATAGAAGAATATTCCAGAGCCACACGCATTACCTGAGAATCATAAACTGGATCGCCATCGTCACTGAAAGCTACGGCACCGCCATCTTTCATATCTCCCATTTCTGCGATGGATTTTCCTTTACGTTCTTTAGTCACACAGCCAATTGGGTGCACTTCAACAGCTGTTTTTTCGGCTTTTTTAATGATGTATTCAACGACATCACGAGTGTGTGTAGCTGGATTTGTATTCGGCATACAAGCTACTGCGGTAAACCCTCCAAAAGCTGCCGCATCAGTTCCTGTTTTAATCGTTTCTTTGTGCTCATAACCAGGTTCACGTAAATGAATATGCATATCCATCCAACCGGGACTTACATACGCTCCTGCAAAATCATGACTTTCTTCGCCTTTTTCCTCTTTTAATCCACTTCCAATTTCTTTAATGATTCCATCTTTAATTCGAAGATCTACGGTTTCATCCCCTTTTTGGGTTTTACTTACAGGTCGAAGGTTTTTGAGGAGCATATTTATTTAGCTAAGAATTTCGATTCGGAATAAATATAGGGGTTTTGAGGAATTGAAGTAGAGGCTTTTATGGTAGAAATTCATCCTTTTTGTCAAGCTAAAGGTTGCGAATTCTCAAAATGAGATGTGTAACAAACCTTAATGCAATTCCTCACAACCGATGTTTGTCTTTGGAAACAACATTTTCAACTGTCCATTCAACTTCGCCATCATAAGGTGCTTTACGGACTTTACAGTCTGTGATATCACATAACGGACAAGAGAAATCGTGGCAATAATCGGTGTGAACATTCAGCTCTATTCGGCTACCAAACTTTTCCAAAATTAGCTCTTCGAGATTATCCGTTTCATCGTGACCTTGTTTAATATTGAAATACCAAGGCAATGTGAGGTGGCAATCAATATGAAGTACGCTTCCATATTTAACAATTCGAAGGTTATGCAAATCTACCCAGTTCCGTTGCCTGTTTTCTTGTAGATATCCTACCATCTCTCTTAATAATTTTTGGTCTGATTCATCCATTATGCCCGCAATGGCTCGTCTCAAAATCTTATATCCCATTCTGATAATGAATAGTGCAAAAAGGATTGCAACAGCTCCATCCAGCCAAATTGCATCTGTGAATGAAATCAAAAATAAGCCGAGAATAATCCCAAGTGTGGTATACGTATCGGTTTGAAGATGTCTACCACTTGCCATTAAAGCCAACGAGTTATTTCGATTCCCTGTTCGATAAGCCCAAGTACCAAAGCCATAATTCACCAATGCAGAAAAACTGATAATCCCAATCCCCCAGTTCAATTGCTCTAATTCAGGAGGTTCAACGAAACTTATTATAGCTGTATATATAATAAAAAAACCTGCTATTAGAATAAGTGTCCCCTCTATTCCAGCAGAAATAAACTCGATTTTACCATGACCATAAGGGTGGCTCTCGTCTCTAGGTCGAGCTGCGATTGTAAGACTTATTAACCCAATAATTCCGCTTACTACATTTACAATACTTTCGAGGGCATCAGTTAGTATTGCTACTGATTGTGTGAGATACCACGCAATTACTTTAATTGCAAAAAGAACAATTGCAATGCTTACAATGAACTTCTGTACTCTAATATTTTCATGTTGTGATTTCATCGGGAATTAAAATACACCTATTACAATTGATTCTCACTTTTCTTTAATTCGATGTCCCTTTTTTTTGTCTGAGTTTGTTATTACATAAAAAACCATGAAACCCGAAGAACAACTTTTTGAAGAAATAAGAGAAGAGCTAGTCTCCACAAAAACTAATATTGAAGTTGGTAATATGATGCGCTCTCCAGCTATTACAATAAATGGAAATGTTTTTGCATTCCTTTCAAAAAAGTATCGAATGGTTTTTAAACTAGGAAAAGAGTTTGATCCTGAAACTCAGGATTTTGAAATCTATCCTTTTAATCCATTCAAAAAAAAAGGTCCTTTACCGGGATGGTTTGAAGTTCCATTCTCTGAACAACATCTTTGGAAAGACTTAACACTCGAAGCTCTTAATGAAAACTCATGATCACACAACCATACATCATTTTTTTTAAGGAACTATCCAACAATAATAACAAAGAGTGGTTCGATGATCATCGTAAAGAGTACGAGGAATTTGTAAGAAAGCCATTCATTGAATTGATAGAATCTCTTATTCCGGGGTTAATGGAAATCGAGCCGACTATTCTCCCTGATGCCAAGAAGTCACTATTTCGAATTAATAGAGATATTCGTTTTTCGAAAGACAAAACACCTTATAACATAATAATGAAAGCAGGACTTTCTCGAGGTGGTAGAAAGTCTGAGCTACCAGGATTCTATTTAGGAATAGACGCTGAAAAAGTTCATCTGGGTGGCGGACTCTATCAACTGGATAAAAATGCGCTCAAAAATGTACGGACTTTGATAGCAAGTGATACCGATGCTTTACTCTCCATACTAGAAAATGAGGATTTCAAAAAACACTTTGATGTTCTAAAAGGTGAGCAAAACAAACGAATTGATACAGATTTTCAGCCTATTATCGAGAAAACTAATCTTATTCTAAACAAGCAATTCTATGCTATGGCAACTTTGCCAACTTCTGAGTTTATTAATGAATCTAACCAGGCTGAAACACTCTTAGGATACTATAGAGTAATACAGCCTCTACATTCATTTTTAAACAAAGCTTTTACATGAAAAAATACATGTTATTATTTCGGGGTCAAGAAGGTGTAGATACCTCAGAAGAAGCGTTGCGGGAACGTATTCATCAACACATTAAGTGGATCGAAAAACTTGGTAATCAGCATATCGATTCTCAAAGACTTGAGAATAGCGGAGCACATATACTAGACTACAATACGGTAGAAACAGATGGTGCTTTTATTGAAGCCAAGGAGATTATTCTCGGATACACCATTATAGCTGCTAAAGGCCTGGATGAAGCAATTTTCTTATCAAAAACCTGTCCTCTTTTGAACTATTTCGAAATTATGGTTCGCCCAGTTGTGTGATTTTTGTGCTTTTAAATTACGAAGGAATAGAATTCCTTCGCTTGCATAACAGACTACCTGCTTAATGTCTTTATCTCTTGTACGTAAGATTGGTTTTGATGGTGTTTCTATTCCTTCGCAACCACAAGTAAGACTGTTAAAAAAAGAATACTTATAATTTTTTATTCCTTAGACTTTACCACAACATAGTCACCCTTAAATGCAGCATATCTTTTCCCTTCATCTTCTATCACTGCTTCAAGAGTAATCCTAGCTTTACCGAACCGTTGGTAAGCATCCAAAAATTTGTCTACTTCTTTTTTAGACGGAATTACTAATTGAGCTGCAAAATCTTGAGTAATCGGGCGTTGGAAGGTTGTTTGAGATTTACTCCCTACTATTACAGGAAGAGGTTTTATGTGATCAACTACTAACCGTATGTATGACCATCCAGCTGTTAAAAATAAACTATCGACACTTCCACCAAACGCAGATCGGCGATGATTTATATTTAACTCAATAGGAGCTTTCAATTTTACCTCGTTCGTCGAAAGCCGTTGTACTTCAATCCCCATTTGTTTAGTAATTGGGATTTCAGTGTGTAAATAATTTTGCGCTTTTTCTTCTGTAAAACTCAATGTATTAGTAGTAAAATCTGGTTCATTCGGGTTTCTGAAATCATCTTTCTCCATACTTGTATTTAGAACATAAGAAGAAAAATTCTGGATTATATTAATATGCTTGCTTGTAATTAACACCTCGCTTGGAAGTTCTAATCCATCAGCAGTCATATATCGTTTTATATAATAGTTAACTACTCCATTTCTTCCTCTTCGATAGTAATAACTCTGTTTTATGAAAGGCTTATAGTCACCTTTTGAGATGTAATAAAGTTCTTCTTTATCTGAGAAGCCTACTAACCTGACCAACCAAACTTCTTTATCCCCAATTAAAACTGAGCCTTCAAATTTTAGTACTAATCCTTTGTCTTTATAATCAATGAGATTGTTTTCATAGAGAAAAGCATTCCTAGCTACCATTTGTTCAACTTCATCAAAGCGTTCGTAATCAGAAATAAAATTTCCCGGATCAGCAATCCAACCTCTCCGTCCATATCTAGAAATGGTGTGCACTTCTTCATTTACTCTAAAATCAAATCGAGATAAATCAGGTTTCTGGTTCTTGAATACAAAATCTATTTGATCCTCTCCTTCAGGAAAGTTCCAGCTACCTTCCGCATAAAATGAAGAAATATCTCGCCACTTCTCTTCACCTCCCATTGCTTCTGAAACTTTTGTATAAATCATTTCTAGCTCATCCCCAAAATCATTCTCTTGAGAAAAGCCCAAAAAAGGAAATAAAATCAACACAAAAATGGATACAGCTTTTTGTATCATTGTAGAATATAAATCAATGTTGAACTGAAACGAAGAAGCTTTAAATAACATCGAAAGCACTTAAAAATCAATAATGGCAGATCAAATCCCTTTTCTTTTTGATATCCCTACCGTTACCGAACTCACAGGTAAAATTAAGGCACTTCTGGAGCAAAATTTCAACGATATTTTAGTTGAAGGTGAAGCGAGTAATGTTAAACAAAGTGCGAATGGACATATCTATTTTACACTGAAAGATTTTGGTGCTCAACTCCCCTGTGTTATTTGGAAAAGCACTGTTCAAAGAGCTGGAATTCAACTTACCGATGGTCAGCAAATCGTAATTGGTGGCGATTTACAGGTTTATGCTCCTCACGGTCGCTATCAAATGATTGTAAGTTTAGTACAACAAGCAGGAATTGGGAAGCTTCAACAAGCATTTGAAGAATTAAAAACGAAGCTAAAGGCAGAAGGATTATTTGATGATATCCATAAAAAGCCACTCCCAAAATATCCAAAAACTATTGGGGTAGTTACTTCTAAAACTACTGCAGCTTTTCAAGATATTCGTTCAACATTAGTAAAAAGATGGCCTTTAGCTGAGATTAAGCTTTTTCATGCGAGCGTTCAGGGTGTGAATGCAGCTCCCGAAATTGTAAGTGGAATTGAATATTTCTCAACACAAAACTCTGTTGATCTAGTCATAATAAGTAGAGGTGGTGGTTCGCTTGAAGATCTCTGGTCTTTTAATGAAGAAGCAGTAGCACGTGCAGTTTTTGATTGCAAAATTCCACTTATCAGTGCTGTTGGTCATGAAGTGGATTTTTCAATATCCGATTTTGTAGCCGATGTAAGAGCTGCAACTCCAACTCAAGCAGCTGTTATTGCGACTCCTGACATTAACGAAGTAAAGATGTTTGTAGAAGATCTTTTCCGGAGACTTGAGCTCAATACAAAAGGGGCACTCCAATATTATAAAGATCGAGTTTCTAGTCTTGCCAAATCATATGCACTCCTTGCTGTACAACAAAAAATGGCTCAAGCGAGATCTAACATTAAGAACCTAACAGATCGACTGGGACATAACACCGATTCGTTTCAAAAAAACCAGCACAAAATCCTAACCGATCTTCTTCATAGGCTGGATAGGCAAAACCCTAACGAACCTCTTGAAAAAGGGTTTGTTCGAGTTTGGCAAGATGGTAAATGGATTCGAAAATCTGATTCTTTTTCCACGAAAGAAAATTTTGAATTACAATGGAAAGATGAGAAAGTACCACTTAATTAATTTGCTTGGCGTAGCTTCCAAACACTTTCACTTCTTCAGCTTCTTTCGAAAGTTCAGCTAGTGCTTTTGCCGTATTAGGATCGTTTGTGTTCGATTCAATATCTATATAAAAAGAATAGCGGAATGGCTCATTCATTCTTGGTCGAGATTCTAACTTACAGATATTTACTCCATGCTTATGAAGCACATTTAAGCAATCTACAAGTGCGCCTTCTTTATGAGATGTTACCATCATAATCGATGTCTTACAGGGTATTTGAAGATCAACTTGTACCAGCTTCGGTGATACAACTACAAATCGAGTAAAATTTTCCTTTTGATTGGCGATATCATGAGCTATAACATGTAATCCATAATGATCTGCAGCATGGGCACCAGCAATTGCAGCTTGAGATAAATCACCATCTTCTAAAACTTTCTTTGCCGAGATCGCTGTATCTAAATACGATTCTACTGTACATCTTGGCAGCTTCGCAAGAAAATGCGTGCATTGTTCAATCGCTTTTGGATGGGAAAGAATGCGTCGTATTTGAGAAACTTCAACCTGTTCTACCGCTAGTAGACAGTGTACAACTTTGATAATTTCTTCACCAACAATGTGCAGATCAGATTCTCCTAAAATGTCATAGGTATCGTTAATTGAACCTGCCGTGGTATTTTCTATTGGGAGAACTGCGTAATCAACGTGATTTTCCTTAACGGCTCTAGCGGCTTCTTCAAAAGTGTTATATCCGTAACAATCTACATGATCGAAGCGCTCATCAAAATGACGGACCGCCGCTAAATGGCTATACGCTCCATCTGTTCCTTGATAACTAATTCTAACTGAATTTGCATTATTCTTATTCTGGTGATCAACTAGAGAATGCGTTTGAAATCGAACTGAATTGGTGATGATTTCTCTAAACAGGTGTTCTGCATAGTATCTATCCAAGCCCACTTCCGCAGCAATATCTCGTATTTTGTTGAGAAGTCTTTCTTCTCGTTCTAGATCTCGAATACCTGTATTGGTTTCAAGTTTAAATGAAGATACTTCCTTTACCAAACCTTGGCGTTCAGCTAAGGCTTTTAATATTGAGCGATCAATGTCGTCAAGTCGTTTTCTAATCGACTCCAATTCTTTTTTCATAACTACAAAATCAACATGAATGAGTGTGAAGGCAGAATGTAGTAAGATTGTTGGGAAATTGAATGATTTTTCTGCAAAGATTTTAATTACAATTAATTTTGTAAAAGCAGGCTTTAACTCTTGTAAACTGTTCATTCCTTTCTTTAATTGTATGTCTTATTTGGGATAAAACTTTATAACACAAATACTACCAACATGTATCGGGATTTACAATTCAAGCTGCTTTCAGCTTTTACTTTCGCTTTTTTAATATCTACTTCAATTAGTATTGCACAAGGCACTCGGCTTTTACGAGAACCTTCAATTAGCTCAAATCAAATTGCTTTTACCTACGGAAGTGACGTTTGGGTGTCTAATCACGATGGAAGTGATGTAATACGTATTACAAGTACTCCTGCTATTGAGTCTGATCCACATTTCTCTCCAGATGGAAAATGGATTGCATTTTCATCAAACCGATCTGGTAGTTTTGCTGTATATATTGTTTCTGCGGAAGGTGGTGAACCAACACGGCTAACTTGGCATCCTTCATCCGCTTATTCTCGAGGTTGGTCTCCTGATGGTAAAAAAGTACTCTATGCTTCTTCGAGAGAATCTGCTCCAACATCAATTAATCGACTTTGGACAGTTTCAACCGATGGAGGCCCTTCAACCAAACTTTCTGAACAATGGGGATTTGATGGCTCTTTTTCGCCAAACGGCAGGCAACTTGTAGTTGATAAAATGAGCCGCTGGGAGTCTGAGTTTCGGAATTATAAAGGAGGGCAGAATACTCCTCTTATTATCCTCAACTTGCAAAATCAAAACGAAACACTCCTACCCTTCGAAAACACCATCGATCTGCAACCTGTTTGGGTTGGTGGACTTATTTACTTTCTTTCTGACCGTGATTGGACAACAAATGTTTGGTCATTCGATGTTTCTAGTAAAGAATTGAAGCAAATAACAAAGTTTAAAGGCACTGATGTTAAATGGCTTTCGGCAGGAAATAACGAATTAATTGTGGAACAAAACGGATACCTGCATACCGTTGACCCAGCAACTGGAAATACTACTCAACTAGAAATCACGATAAAAGGTGATTTCCCTTGGGCATCTACTAAATGGGAAGACGTAAGTGATCGTGCTCAATCTGTTTCTTTATCTGCTACTGGAGTACGTGTTTTAGCATCTGCCAGAGGTGATATTTATACTATTCCTGTCGAAAATGGAGATGCTAGAAACCTTACTCAATCTTCAGATGCTGCTGACCGAGAGCCTGTTTGGTCACCAAATGGAGATCAAATTGCCTGGTTCTCAGATGAAGGTCAAAAAGGATATTCACTTCATCTGATTGATCAAGATGGACTTTCAAATCATGAAACGATTGATATTGGTGAGTCTAAAATGGCTTGGGAAACAACTTGGTCGCCCGATGGAAGTAAAATTGCTTTCGTTGATGACGATGTTCGGGTTAGAGTAATTGAGCTAACTTCTAAAACTATTAAAACAGTAGCTATAGGTGGCAATAACCTCGATCGTGGGGCAATGGATCTTACTTGGGCACCAGATTCGAAACAGCTCGCATTTGCAACATCTGGTTCCAATAATTTCAAAAAAATCATGATTTGGTCGAGTGAAGATAATTCTCTGAATCAGATTACCAATCCTTTTGCTGATGCCTTCGCCCCATCTTGGGATAGAGATAAAAAACACTTCTATTTTCTAGCAAGTACCGATGTAGCTTTGGGATCTGGCTGGGCAAATACTAGTGCAATGACTGCTGACCCTACTTATGCAGCATATGTAATCGTTCTTCAAAAAGATCAAGATTCTCCATTTATTCCAAAAAGTGATGAAGAGAAAGTAAAAGAAAAAGAAGAAGAGGATAAATCTACGGAAGACAAGGAAGATGGAGAAGAAGAAGAGAAATCGGATGATGAAAGCGAAGAAATTATCCAAATTGACTACGATAGAATTGATCGACGAACGATTGCTCTTCCAATTCCAGAAGCGAATTATACCAACACCGAAGCTGGACCCGCTGGATCAGTTTTTATAAGTGAGCGAGGAGCAGGTTTTGGAAATCAAACTCTACATAAGTTTTCGCTTGAAAGTGGAGAGGCTGAAACATTTTTAGAAGGAATCCGGTCTTTCACTATTTCTTCTGATGGAAGTAAAATCTTATCTCAAGCTGGATCTAGATGGAGTATTGCGGGTACTGCTGGAGCAAGTGGTAAAAGTGGTGATGCAGTATCTATCAATTTACAGATGAATTTAAATCGACAAGCCGAATGGAAACAAATGTTCGAGGAAGCGTGGCGTTACGAGCGTGATTATTTCTATGATCCAGAATTACATGGCCGCGATTGGGATGTTGTATATAACAGATACGCTCCTCTTGTGCCTTTTATTAAACATAGAGCAGATCTAACTTATATTCTTGATCAAATGAATGGTGAATTATCTGTTGGCCATAGCTTTGTATTTGGCGGTGACTTTCCTTCAACAGATCGATCTACGGTTGGCTTACTTGGAGCAGATTTAGTAACTGAAAAAAATAGATGGAAAATCAACCGCATCTATACAACCGAAAGTTGGAACCCAAGCCTTTCTAGTCCTTTGGATCGACCAGGAATGAAAGTTCAAGAAGGATATTACTTAGTTGGAATAAACGGCAAAGAATTAAAAGCATCAGATGATCCATATAAATTACTTGATGGAACCGCAGGTAAACAAACCCTTCTTCATCTGAACGAAAAACCTGAATTTGATGATTCTTGGACAGAAATTGCAGAACCTATTCGAAGTGAGAATGCATTGCGACAACGAGCATGGGTTGAAGATAATCGCCGTATGGTAGATGAACTTTCAAATGGAAAACTCGCTTATATTTGGGTTCCAAATACTGGAGGTCCGGGCTTTGTATCCTTCAACCGCTATTATTTCGCACAGCAAGATAAAGAAGGAGCTGTGATCGATGAGCGCTTTAACGGAGGTGGTTTACTCGATGATTATATGGTAGATTTAATGACTCGTTCGCTCCGAGCCGGTCTTACAAATGAAGTTCCAAACGGTAAAGCTTTTAGATTACCTGCGGGTATATTAGGGCCAAAAGCTCTTTTGATAAATGAATTAGCAGGTTCAGGTGGCGACTTCTTTCCTTGGGTATTCCGCCAACAAAATGCTGGCCCACTAATTGGTGCCCGAACATGGGGAGGCTTAGTAAAATCTTCAGTTCATTATGCGCTTGTAGATGGTGGCGCTTTAACTGCTCCAGATAATGCGGTTTTTGATCCAATTAACAATAAATTTATTGCTGAAAATGAAGGTGTGGCACCAGATATAGCAGTTCGCCAAAATGCAAAAGCACTTTCTGAAGGTAAAGACCCACAACTTGAACGTGCCGTTCAGGAAGTCTTGAGATTATTGGATGAGCAAGGCACAATAAAAGTAGTACCCCCACCTTATAATAAACCAGCTATCAAGAATTAATAATCACTTATATGAGAAAATTACTTCTCTTTTTCTCAATATTAACAGTAACGGGATGTTCCTTCAAAACAGTGGTTCATCCCTTGCCATATCAATATGATGGGAACCCGGATGAAGCCACTGACCGATTCGAGATACATGATGTTAATGATTACATATTTATCGATCCTGACACCTCTGCCAGACTCCCGCTTTCCTATTCTAATGGATCACTTTATGTGCTGAAATGGCCTAATAATGATCCTGCATGGACAAAAAATGACCACTTCATAAACCCGATTAGCAAGATTAAATATACCGTTAATGCTTCGGTTAAGTATAACTCGGATGTTGAAGCTGATGAATTTACTGTAACTATGAATGAGGGCGGATCAGACTCGGTATTTGCTTTTATTGAAGGGTTGGTAGAAGATGCAACGGTTTATTATGGAGAAAACATATTCCGTTACAGTGCTCTTAATTTTTGGGAGCCTGAAGTAAAAAAAGTAAAAGGGCCTGATGGTACAGAATGGCATCACTTTCCACATGGCGGAACCTGGAGTATCAGTTTCAACGATGTGATTATAGGTGAAATAATTCAGGGAAGTCCTGTAATCGATAAATCAGGAATTAAAGCAAATTATGGAGTTTCCTATACTTTTCTTTTTATTGAAACGATTGATGAAGCTTTGAAAACTGATTTTATTAATACCTTTATTACCTACCTTGCTTTAGTAGATATGGAATTTTATTACTATGAATGCGACCCGTATTACCCTAAAGGTGAAGCATGTCCGGGTTCGATTAAAATTCGATAAAAATCAGATGCTTTTTTTCTCTGATATTTTTTCCATCAAAACAGCAACTTGAAATTCAATACGTTTCATTTCCAAAAGGATGGTATTCTTATCCATTTGCATCCAATGCCATTGTTTTAATAATCCATTCATAATAACACCAATTAACATTCCTGCTCCATATTTAGCCATCAGAATAGTATCATTTACAGTAAAAAATTTATAGCCAAGCCAAAAGGCGAACACTGTAATTATGATTTGAAAAGTAGTTACTAAAATAGCCCACTTTCCCAGCTTACCTTTGTAAAGACCTCCCCATTGTTTAAACATACCTTGTTCATCTAAGTTATGATAAAACTCGGCGTCTTCTATACTTAATGATTCTTCAATTAATAGATCGATTTCTTCTTTTTTCATATCGTTCACCTTAAATTTTAGGGGTTAAGAATTTCTTTTAAATGTTCTCTGGCATTAAACAACCGCGACTTCACAGTTCCCGTAGATATCTCCAAAACTTCCGCCACTTCCTTCACAGAATAGTTTTCCAAATAGAACATCGTTAATACTATATGCTGCGATTTTGGCAACTCTGTGATAGCGATTCTTAATCTTGCCTTTCTTTCGAGAATAGTATCCACCGCGTCTTCATTCGATATGCTTTCTCTTTGTTCTATAAGATACATTTCTTGCGTTTTTTTTCTCGCGCTTTGCTGTATTCTAATCCAATCGATAGCTTTTCTTCGGGCAATGCTTAGCGCCCAAACCTCAAAACTAATACGAAGTTGAACCGTTTTTAATCCTCCAATAATCGCATACCAACTTTCCTGAACTAAATCTTCCAAAGAATCTTTATCTCTAGTTTGAGCATAAATCTGCCTTTCCAAACTAGGATTGAATTGCCGAATAAGAATTTTTAGGGAGTTCTTATCTCCCTCCTGATATCTGGCAACCAAATAATCGTTTAAAATATGTTCGGGCTTATTACTCATAACTATCTAATAGTCGGACAAGAAGTTAAAAGGTTCACTTTTTATTGAATAATATTTCTGATCTTTATAATTATTTTTTGAGCAGTCACTTTTCTAAAATTCACAGTATCTTCATATTAAAATCACAAGTTTAATCAGTATAATTTTTAATCAAATTAATAGAGGAATCATGTATTTATTTATTGCAATTCTACTTTCATTATTTATTGGCAATCCTTCTTCAACAGAAAAAATCCCCCCAACAGAATCTTCTAATAAAGTTGAGATTGTAATTGAAGGTAATGATCAAATGAAGTTCGACCTATCTGAAATCACAGTAAAAGAAGGTGATACAGTAGTATTAACTCTTAAGCATGTTGGTAAACTCCCGAAGGCAGCAATGGGACATAATTGGGTATTACTTGCAAAAGGTACGGTAGTAAATGAGTTTGCAAATAAAGCTGTAAGAGCCAGAGACACTGAATACATTCCAGAAGGAGATCAAGTACTTGCGCATACTGCACTTATTGGTGGTGGAGAAGAAACTACCATTGAATTTGTAGCTCCTGCTTCTGGAGAATATGATTTCATTTGTAGCTTTCCAGGCCATTATTCTCTAATGAAAGGAAAGTTTATTGTAGAGTAAGTATACTTTCTATCTAACATTTCTAAAATCCACTAATCTTTTAGTGGATTTTTTTTATGCCTTTATGTTGTGGGATAACTCCTTTGATTGTTAACCAAATTGCAAAGCTTACTTCAGCTATTCGTCCATATTTTTTTGATTAGTATAATCAGTCATATGCTTCCCCCGTGACATCTATTACTATATTTCCCTTCTTATGTCCTTTTTCTACATACTTATGTGCTTCTGCAATTTGTGGTAATTGGTAGGTTCGATCAATTACTGGACTTATGATACCTTTTTCCAACAAATCTCTTAGCTGTTGAAAATCTTTTAATTTGGCTTCGTCACTTCTTAAACCGGTAGCAAGAAAAATAGCCTTCTTTCCACTTAACAAAGACGATTTTATCATATCAACCAACATCCTTAAACCAAGTACAGGGCTCATGTAAATCCCATTTCTTGAAAGCACTTTTTTAGATTGCTTGAAACTGGATTTACCAACTGTATCAAAAATGACATCGTACTTGTTTACCCCTTTTGTAAAGTCTTCTCTGGTATAATCAATAACATAATCTGCTCCTAAAGAGTTAACCAAGTCTACATTTGAGGTGCTACAAACTCCTGTAACCTCCGCTCCCAAATGTTTCGCCAGTTGAACTGCCGCTGTTCCAATACTTCCTGAAGCTCCATTTATTAAAACTCTTGTTCCTTCTTTAACTTTTGCTTGTTCAACCAAAAAAGGGAAAGTCGTGGTAGCGCCATCAATAATCGCCGAAGCTTTAGCATAATTCAAGTTTTCTGGTATTCGATGAATAACTCCATGCTGATTTATTTTTATATATTCAGCGTAGGTTCCACCATCTATATCTGTAGAACCGAATACTCGATCGCCAACAAAGAACATTGTAACGTCCTTTCCTTTTGCTACTATCTCTCCTGCAAAATCGGTTCCAGAAATAGCGTTCTTTGGTTTTAATAAGCCCATAAATAATCTTCCGATTAGCGGGTAACCCGTTCTTATAAATGTATGGGCGCTAGTTACTGAAGTCGCATGAACTCTTACAAGTATTTCATCCGCTCCGATTTTAGGCTTTTCAACTTTTTGATATTCGAAAACATCAGGAGAACCATATCCAGTTGCTACAATTGCGTTCATTGTTACAGTCATAATAGAAGTATTTTGTAATTGTGTTAATTTCTGACACAAACTTATGACTGCTAAAACTTCTAAACGTACGGGTTTTTATATCCGAACCTATTGTTTACGTACGGATTTCAAATATTTGCTTGGAGTTGTTCCTTCTACTTTTTTAAAGAAACTGTTAAATACGGTTTTAGAATTGAAGCCACTTTCAAAGGCTAGGGCTAGCAAAGTGAAGTGTTGTTTTTCGGGCTTTTGGACTTCTTCTTTGAAGTGACTCAACCGATAAGTATTTACAAATTCTGAAAAATTCTGATCAAACCCTTTGTTTAATAATTGTGAAAGATGATTGGCTGGAATTCCTATCTTTTCTGATAAATCTCTAAGCGTAAGAAACGGGTCTAAATAGGGCTTCTCATTTTTCATTAAAGTTGATAATTGCTTTCGATACTGCTCAAGATTTTCATCCGAAATGAGTGACTTTTTATATTTGTTTTCCGAATTAAGATCGTCTGATACTTCTTCAGGAAGTGGTTTCATCAGTTCGATAAATTTGGGTAATTCCACTAATGGTTTAAGTAGTGGATCTACTTTTAAATACAACAGCATAGGCAAACGATAATCGATAGCTTGTGCAATGTAATCTAATGCCTCATTATAATTCCCACGCTTAGTTTCGATCAAAATCAGAAAATTTAAAGCTTGTTCCATTTGGTCAGACTTTAACGCTTCTTTTAACTTGTCGATCCCCCTCTTTGTTTCATTTTCATCTCCTAGTAAAGCGTGGGCAAGTGTCTTACCACCAATTTTAACCAACAGTGACGCCTCTTCAGGTAATTGGGAAAAAAATGTCAATGCTTCGTCTCCCTTTCCCATCATAATAAGAGACTGTCCTAATTCCATATAAGAAACCTCGGCCCCAGGTTTTAACTCAATACTTTTTTGATAATGCTTAATTGCTTGATCAAATTCTTCCTGAACATAACAAACGAAGCCTTTTAAATGATGCGTTATATCCGAAAATGGATCCATCATAAGAGCTGTATCAATATAGTTTTCAGCAGCTTTAAATTTCTTTTCTGTAATAACAACTGAAGTCATCGTTTGATAATAGTCTACAATAGGGCGTTCTTTATGCACCTTTTGGAGATGATGATACGTAGCTTTTAAATCCCACTCCTGCAAAAAACTCATCCAAGCCATCTGTAACTGGCATTCTGGTAAATCAGGGTCCAGTTCTATTGCTCTTTTTAAATAGCTTTGTCCTTTTCCAAAAGCTAATTCTGCCTGCATAATTCCTAAAGTGCCTAATAAGATATACCCCATATGCATACCCAGCCAACCATATACATAGTTCGGAGAATGTTTTATTACGCCCTCAAGGATCTCCATCCCAGTTTCAATATCTCTGGGATTCATTTTAAGTATGTAATATCTACTTTTCAAATAAGCGGTGTACCCATCTACACTTATATCTGGTTTCTTTACCAGCTGTTGGTCAATTTGTAAATCTCCAAGATATTCCCGTAATCGTTCAGCAATTATTAGACTAATTTCATCCTGTACAGCAAAGATATTCTCTAACGTTCTGTCAAACGTCTCAGACCAAAAACTATAATCCTCTTTCACAACTACTAACTGGGTAGAAATCCGAATGTTTTTTCCAGCTAGACGTATACTGCCAACTACAATAGTTGAAACGTTGAGTTCCTCTCCAATTTTTTTGAGACTCAACTTCTTTCCTTTAAAATGAAATGATGAAGTTCTTGAGGTTACTTTTAGCTCTCTTATTTTTGTAAGTGCATTAATTACTTCTTCCGTAATACCATCACATAAATATTCATTTTCTAGAGATGTACTTAGATTCTCAAACGGAAGTACCGCAACAGATTTGTTTTCTGAAAGTACAGTAGGAAGTTCTTCAAGTGTTGGGATCTTCAAATCACCCGTTGATACCGCAAAAACTTCTACAGGATCAGTAACATTTTTAAAGGTAAAGCTTCCTAGAGATGTTGTTGCTAAACCATTCTGGTTTTTTAGTTCCCTGTTTAGCTGATCAGAAATAAGTACTCCCCCTGAAACGCTAATACTTTCAACCCTTGCAGCTACATTTACTCCATCTCCAAAAACTTCGGTTCCATCAAAAAAAATATCTCCCAAATGGATTCCGATTCTTACCGGAACCGTTACTTCCCCAAACCTTAACTGTTTTTGAATTTCTACAGCGCATGAAACTGCCTCAACGGCGCTTTTAAACATACTCAAAGTACCATCACCAAAATACTGGACTAAAGTTCCATTGAACTTGATATGCTCTTTTTCAAACACTTCACGATGTCTAGCTCTAATTTGAACTGCTTCTTTCTCATCACTTTGCATGATGGCCGTATATCCTACTATATCGGTAAACATAATAGCAGCTAATTGACGCATATTGCCTTAAATTTTTAATGGGTTTTGGTAATCTTACAGCAAAGGTATATAGAAATCAAATTTGCTATTTTAAAGTATCGAAAATTGCTCTATAAAATTCTGCCTAAAAAAATGAACAACAAATACATCTTCGTTTACGGCCTTCTTAAGTCAATGTACGACAACGAGCCCGCTAAATTTATTCGTAAGAATTGTACACTAATAGAGGAAGGCTCCATTCCTGGAATGCTCTTCGACCTTGGAACCTATCCAGGCGCTGTTTTTGATCCCTCATCTTCATCTTTAGTATTTGGTGAAGTCTATAGAATCGATCAAAATGAAGAAGATTTAGTTCGCTTTCTTGATGAATTTGAAAGGGTTGGAACTCAATTTAAGCAACCCAATGAATACATTCGTAAAATGGTTCCAGTAACAACAAATAATGGAATTATTGAAGCATCATCTTATCTCTACAATTGGAACTTAGATGGACTTAAATTGATTGAAAGTGGCAGATATGAAAATCAGAAAGGAAACAGAGGATAGTTGATAGTTTATGGTAGAACCAAAAAATAAATCGAGAATGGGTTTAGGATTTCTAGTGGGCATGCTTGGCGCCTATATACTAGTAGTGGGATTTATACGATTAGCTTATTGGATAGGCTTATTTGAACTTGGCTCAACGACAAATATTACCTATTTGGTTAGTATTTTCTCAGGCTTGGTCACGGGCATTCTTACCGTTTATGTGAGTAAAGAACGTCGACTTAGAATCTTACTATTTGTAGTAGGCTCATTATTACTCATGGATTGTATTGCCTTTTTCTCAAATTCTGACTTTAGCTTAGCCCGAATGATAAACCGTATGATGATAGACTTCTCCGTTTTAATTGGAGGCTTCATCACCTATAAATTGATAGGCGATAAAAGCTCAACCAATACTGAAGCAGAAACTATCTAATTCCTTTTCCTGTAGCTGCCCAATAAATCCCGCCATAAATATGATCAAGAAACATTATATCTGAATAGGTTTCGGGCATATGTCCAAATGCCGTATAAAACGATCTTCCACCATCAAATTCATGATACCACGCTGATGGATGAAACTCACCCATTCCTTCTGTTTTTCTGCTACTCCATGGTGCTTGTATTTCGTAATACGATTCATCAATGGTAAGTAAATAGTTTAACCCTTCTACCTTTTCTTCACCAAATTCATATAATTCATCGGTCCATAAAAAAGTATCTGGCATTCGTTCCAAACCTGGGAAGCTGTCATCTACAACCGTAACTCTGGTTGTTTGATTTATTGGATGTGTTTTAAACATTCGTCCAACCAATTGTGTGTACCATTCCCATTCGTATTCAGTATCTGAAGCAGCATGAATTCCAACAAAGCCTTTTCCTGATTGAATGAACTTTTCCATCACTGCCTGCTGTTCGTCGTCGAGGATATTTCCAGTGGTACTTAAAAAGATGATTACGTCATATTTATCCAGATTTCCTTCGCGAAAAAGTCGTGGAGAATCTTGCCAATCAACTGAAAAATTATGGCGCTGACCAAGGTCTTTTACTGCCTCAACTCCAATACTAATTGATTGATGATGCCACCCATCGGTTCTGGTAAAAAGAAGAGCATTGAACTGTTGAGCAAAAACAGTAGCCGTACTTAGTATTATAATTGAGAGAAGATTTAGTAAGATTTTTTTCATAACTCCGATGTTTAAATTATTTCTTTAAGTGAGTGTAGGTAAAAAAACGCTTTTACGCTTGTAAAATCTAGCATAAAAAATAAATGTTCGTCTGAGTGTTTAAAAATGATGGTGGGAGAATTTTGCTCAATATAAGAACAAGTTTTACACTCTATTCCTTTGAAAGCTAATCAAAAAGTGCTTATTTCAGATACTTTAAAATTCAGTCTAACTATCTATTATGAAAAAATCAGGCATACTCATCTTTCTATTTTTGAAATTTATTTTAGTGAACTCATTTGCTCAAGAGAGTTCTATTGATACGAGTAAATATCCGCCGTTAACTACCTTTACCACGCAAGAAGATCATGCGGACATGATGAAGCAATTGGGGATCACCGAACTCCGATCAGGTCCAAGCGGAAATCCATCTGCTCCGAATGCAGCTAATTACGATGAGTCAATTGCCAATCCATGCCCAGATTTACCCGCTCTAATGATCACAGAAAATGGTAAAAAAATTACCACTCCAGCTATGTGGTGGAATCAACGCCGACCAGAAATAATCGAAGGGTTTGAAAAAGAAGTCTATGGACGAATCCCTGAAAACGTTCCCAGTGTAGACTGGAAAGTCGAAATTACCGATAACGAGTGGATTGGAAGAATTCCTGTGATTGCTAAAAAAGTAACTGGATATGTAGATAATAGCGCATATCCTTTAATTGATGTTGAAATTGAAATGATGGTGGTTTTACCAACCAATGTGGAAGGGCCTGTTCCTGTGCTTATGATGTTTGGCTTTCCACAATTCCCCGCACCTGCACAGCCAAATCGCGATGATCTCGAAAAAATCAACAATTCCTTCAAAGCAACTATGATCAAAAACGATCCGGCGATGAAAGAAATGTTCGAGAAATACCCTGCTTACCAGCCGATTCAAGCCGGTAAAAGTGGACCAAGTTGGTTTGCTCCTCCAATAAATGGAGAATCTCCCGGAACAGAACAATTACTAGCCAATGGCTGGGGATATGCAACTATTTCACCAGCAAGCATTCAAGCAGATAATGGCGCAGGACTTACACGCGGTATTATTGGATTGACGAATAAAGGTCAACCCAGAACTCCCGAACAATGGGGTTCACTTCGTGCGTGGGCATG
Organism: uncultured Balneolaceae bacterium; assembly: GCA_963974345.1. Classification (GTDB taxonomy): domain Bacteria; phylum Bacteroidota; class Rhodothermia; order Balneolales; family Balneolaceae; genus RHLJ01. The sequence continues at coordinate 138,273 of CAXBBW010000002.1, forward strand.
GGGCGCTGCACGTGGACTCGATTATCTGGAAACCGATGACATGGTAGATGCCACCAAAGTTGGGATAGAAGGCGTTTCCCGATATGGAAAAGCGGCTTTAGTCACCCTCGCTTTTGAAGAACGCTTTGCCGTTGGGTTGATTGGCTCTTCCGGAAAAGGTGGAGCTACACTACACCGACGTGTGTTTGGGGAAGCCGTTGAAAGTCTAGCTGGTTCAGGGGAATACCATTGGATGGCTGGTAACTATGTGAAATATGGAGCAGAAAAATCCAGTTTTGGAAAAATGACTGGCTGTGATCTTCCCGTAGATTCTCATCAACTGATTGCACTTACGGCTCCAAGGCTTACGTTCATAAGCTATGGAATTCCTGAACAAGGTGATGCTTTATGGTTAGATCAAACAGGAAGTTACATGGCAACCATTGCTGCTCAACCTGCTTTTACTTTGTTAGGCGCAGAAGGACTTGGCAAATCCATCAATTATATGACCGAAGATATGCCTGAACCACAAACCAATCTTATGGACGGTGAACTTGCGTGGCGGCAACACGTGGGCGGCCACACCGACCAACCCAACTACCAATACTTTATCCCTTGGGCAAGCAAGAAACTAGACTATGAAATGAAAGCCCGGGGTTTGGGGAATTGAACTGACCTTCTCTAACAATTCTTAAACCTCACTCCAATGCTCTGCGTTGGAGTGCAGCTTTTCGTCATCCTGAGCGAAAGCAAAGGAACTGATTGGATATTGATTTCTCGTATACTCAAATATATAACTCTCGCCTTTTACCCAACTAGATCCTTCGGAAGTATCCTCAGGACGACTTATGTGTTGGGTGCTAAATAACTCGTAGCATTATACTTAGCAGAACCTTTTACGAGGAGTGTATTTGACGAAGCAATCTCCGAAATTCGAATGGAGATCACTTCGCATCGCTCGTGAATGTATTTTATTTAAGGGTAAAGTGATGTTTGTATTCTCTCTTTAAATCCGTTAATTCATGATATTCTTATGCTTATTAAGTATATGATGAATAACACTTAAACATGTAATGGGGATATCATGAACAAAGTGCGTGTTATTCCTATGTTGGCGGTAATTTGACAAACGGAAATGAACTAAAAACCATTATAAAATATGGCTAAAAAATATACTCAAAAAGAAATTGAACTTGATAAGCTAATCCTAGACAAAGAGAATCCACGTTTTGCGGAACTCTATAATGGAAGTGACAAAGAGAGTGACATAGTAGAATATCTTCTATTTACTGAATCAGCTGAAGAAGTTGCTGAGGCAATTTCTGAAGCCCAAGAGTTTTATGAAGACAGACCTCTTTGGGTTTTTAAATTAGATGATGGAAATTTTCTTGTTAAAGATGGTAACCGAAGATGTGCTGCCGTTAAAGCATTACAGACACCAAATAAGTATGATTTGGGTTTATCACGTTTCGAAATAAAAAAAATGCCAGTTTTAGAATACAATAAACTAGAGGATTTGGACAAAAGAATTCGACTAGAGCATAATAGTAACTTATTTAAGAAATGGGGCAGAATTGCCAAAGCAATAGAAATTTTTAGACTATTCTCAACTGGAAGTTCAATTGAATCTCTCTCTGATATAGATTCAAAGCCTAGAGATTTCATAAAAACAGCAACATTTTACTATAAGGCTGTTGATATTAAAGGAGAAGATTTTAAAAAATTAGTAAGAGACGGAAGAGGAGAAGCGGGAGGGAAAACAATTGTTTTTGAAAGGCTCTTTGCAGTGCGAAAAGAATGCGGATATAATTTTAAACGAAAGACTAGTGAGATAATAATTAAAGACAAGGATTTGTTTGAGTCTTATATTAATGCCATTGTGCCATATCTCATTCAAAATCCAAAAACTTCTTCTAGAACAATTGATAAAATAGGTGCGAATTCTTTTTTAGATTTGCTCAAACCTTTTGGATTTCCACCTAATAAACCCACTTCAACAAACTCAGCAACAGGAAGTGCACAAAGCAATTCTTCAACAAATACTCAATCTGATGGTAGTTCAACAGGTAGCAATGCTTTTGGTGGCACTTCTAGTTCAGGCAACACTGGAACAAGTAATACTAACAGTAATTCGAGAAGCGGTAATTCAGGTTCGTCCAATACAGGAAACACAAATAATTCTGGTAGTGGTTCAGGTAGATATAGTGTTAAATCAAAACCAACTTTAAAGAGAAAACAGATACATAGTCCGCTGAAAAAACTGATTGATGAGTGTTATAATCTAGATGAAAATAATTTTGCGAATGCGAAAACCGCATTAACTAGGGTTACTCTTGAATGCACGCTTAAGTTTGTAGTGGAAAATACCAATAAAACAAATGGTAATCCGATAAAAACAGCCAATCATTTTGATTTAGCTTTCAAAGATAGAAAAGGCAATCCATTGCCCTACACAAATTTTGATACATTAAAATCCAAATTCTCTGAATTAATCAAAGACACAGGAATAAGAAAAGCATTCGAAAACTTCGACATTCAAAATCCTCACCAAATAATCCATAATTATCGTGTAGCGGCTGTTCCTGCAACTGCTAAGGCTCTATGTGACAATTTGATTGATTTAATCGAGTTTATGCTTCAAGATGAAACTGATTTGTTGAACTCTTTAGATTTAACTAAGCTATAATATGTTTTATTCACCTTTAAGATATCCAGGCGGAAAAAATAAACTTTCTGCATTTATAGCAAAAATTTGTATCGACAACAATATAAATGGACATTATGTTGAACCATATTCTGGTGGTGCGTCTGTTGCTTTGTTTTTATTAATGGAAGGGTTCGTTGAGAAAATCACAATAAATGATAGAGACCGTTCAATCTATGCTTTTTGGCATTCAGTACTAAATAAAACTGAGCAACTATGCGAAAAAATTGAAAATACTGAATTAACTATTGCTGAGTGGAAAAAACAAAAAGCAGTTCAATCAAATAAAAAAAAGTCCGATTTACTTGATTTAGGCTTTTCTACATTTTATTTAAATCGTACCAATCGTTCAGGTATTATAAACGCTGGAGTAATGGGAGGAATTGAACAGACAGGAAATTATTTAATGGATTGCAGGTTTAATAAAACCGAATTAATAAAAAGAATCAAAAACATTGCTTACCACAAAAAAAACATACGTCTTTATAAAAAAGATGCTGTCAAATTAATAGATAAAATAGAGCAAGAAGCCGAAAATGATAATATAGTTTTTTATTTCGACCCACCATATTATTTAAAAGCAAGTACGCTTTATATGAACCATTACGAAGATAAGAACCATAAAAAAGTTAGTGACAAGATTAAGTCAATTCAAAATATTAAGTGGATAGTTTCGTATGACAATGTTCCAGAAATACAAGAACTTTACGCAGAATGTCCTAAAAAAGAATTCTCATTTAAGCATACTGCTTATGAAATTAGAGAAGGGAAAGAAATATTGTTTTTTAGCGAAAATATTGAACAACCCGAAATTAAAGATTGGAACCCACTGAAATTTAAACTGAAAAAAGGAAAAACTACCGCCAACATTGTGTATAAGTAATAGCGGTTAAAGTAAGGAAATAAAGGGTTTTGACTCGAATCAAACTTTGTGCTTAACCGAAAGTTTCGTACATCGAAATCGCCTACTTTTCATATACTAAACGTTGGCGTTCATTGTAAAGTAAAACTGCTAATTATGACTAATAAAAGTAAAGGAAGTTTTTCATTACTAAATCCAAAAGAAAAAATATTTGAAGAAATAAAAACTCAAATGCCTAATTGGTGGATCCAATTAAGAAATGATAATGAGTTGTATATAGATATTCGAAAAGACAATTCAATAAACGTTTATTATTTCGGGGGTTCAATAGCAAGAATTCAATTTAAAAATGATTTTGTTGCAGAAATTCATCAAAAATATTTAGGTGATTTAACACCTCGTGGAAAAACAAAAAAAGGAAAGGATAAATTTGAATATGACCAAATAAACTTGTCTTTACTTGATAAACAATCAATTGAGAAAATCAAAGAACGTATTAAAAAAGAGTATTTAAAAAACATCAATAATGAGAAACCAGCGGAAAAATGGATTCAGGGGAAATTAATTACCGAAAAATCAAATTATATAGACTCAGAGTTTCAATTTAATCAAAATCCCAAAATAGGTAAATTAAGGATTGATTTAGTTGAATTATTATCTGGTGAATTATCATTTGTTGAATTAAAAGGAATTACTGATACTCGATTAAGGAACGATGAAAAACGAAATATAAATGTTCCAGAGATTATTGAGCAAATGGAAAAATATAAATTGTTCATCAAATTATATGAAAATGATATAAAACAGTATTACGAAAAACTTTTAGAGATTAAGCAAGATTTGAAACTAACAACGATTATAAAAACTGAGTTTAATGTCAGTAAAAATCCAAAACTGATAATAATTGATACTTATAAAAAAATGACTGAGAAACGAAAAGAAAGAATTTTCGACATCAAAAAACTACTTGAAAACTACGGTATAGACTACGTAATTAAAAAAATAGAATAAACACGAAACACCAACAAAGGCTCATATATAATGCGGGGTTTTGAAGTAATAAAGACAATATGAAGATATAATAAACATCGATGACGCTTGAAAGTTTAGTTCTTCGAAATCCCACACAACACATAACCGTGACCATTAAAGAAGAATCCATTACAGCGTTATAGTACAAGAGTACTGGTTATCACTGCTCCTTCATAAACTTCGTATTCTCCAACCTCTTCTTTATTTTCTTGTCGGGCAAAAAGCTTAGTTTTAATTTTGTGATGTCCTGCGCCGATACATCTTCGTGGCGCTCTTTTCCATTTCCTGAAGCATGAATGCTAAAAATTCCGAATCCATCTAATCGAACACTGTTACCATTCATCAACAATTCTGGTACCAATTCAATAAACGACTGAACCACTCCAACCACATCGGCTCCACTAAATGTTGAGCGTTTTGCAATAATGGAACACACCTCATTCAAATCGGTAATCTCCCGCCCTGTTAGTACCGGATAATACTTTGCTTCGTTTTCGCCAGCCATTCCGCCTGGTCTTTTTGAAACTACCTTATATTTGATTGCCATTGTAATTACATTTTGTTTTTATGATAGGTATCATAATATAATTAGATACGTATCAAAATAAACTTAGATAGGTATCTTTTTCATCTCCCCTTTGTACGTGCTACCTACATAGTTAGGTGGTTGCGGAATATGTAATAAGCAAAAAGACTCTCTTCCTTAATACAAAAACCAGTCCTTCTGAGCGAAAGCGAAGGATCGGATTGGATATTGAATTCTTGCATACTCAAATATTTAACTCTCGCCTTTTACCCAACTAGATCCTTCGGAAGTATCCTCAGGATTGTAGATGTTAGATAATTCGTTGACGGTTTTAGTAAATTAAACAACGCCACTGTCATCCTGAAGATACCTCTGAAGGATCTTCACAGTCATTAAAAAGCAATTATTTTATTCGTAGGCGATAACCGACCTTACCTTCACATTATTTCAGTACTCGTTTTTACACTCATCTTTTTAAAGGTTGTACTTTTGTGCCGACAAAAGTACCAAAAACTCTCGACAAGAATAATTGGCGCGAACTTCATTGCATCGACTCAATTATTCCAAAGGTCCACGTTCGCTTTTTGCCACATTCAAGCCCGAGCCTGTGTGGAATGATTGCTCCTGTCGGAGACATCGATTCCATTGCGTTCTTTTTTCGCCAATAATTCTAAATGTCGATGTGGTTTGGTGGGCACATTGACACTCTGGGTTTTGAAAATAACTAGGTGCTTTGTGAGGAATCAAATAGTTATTTCTGTCAGCGATTTATCTAACACCTACATGGACGACTTTTTATTTGTACGTTTAAGCAAGTCTATTGAGATTTACCCTATTTCCTTTGTTCTCCACCTAGTGCAAGCTTATGCGCTTTACTACCTCATAAAGTCGTCACCCTGAACTCGTTTCAGGGGCTAGCCTTAGTAGAACTCTTACCTGGAACAACGCTGCCCCCAACAAATGCTGAGTTAAATTCAGCATGTCAAAACTTAGGCTCAATTTATAAATGACGTGCTAATGTCGGGTACTCGTAGTGGTAATACCCAGACTTTATTCTCAATTTTAAATCAAAATCTTATTTAACTATTGATTTAAAATGAACATAAGAATACTTCTTCCCCTTCTCTTTCCCTTTCTCCTTTTACTGAATAGTGCATGTGCGCAAGAAAAAGAAAAGCCTTCTTTATCTATGGATTTGATTAACCTTTATACCGGCAATTATGCGGATCCCCGAGGCGGGGTTATACAAATCGATTGGAAAGAAGACTACCTCTTTGTTTTTGGTGATAGTCTTCCTGAATTAAAATTCTGGCCAGAATCTGATTCCTCTTTCAAATCAAAAGAATATGATATTCGGATTGAATTTACTGTAAATCAAAAAACCAATGATGTAAGACTTCAGGCTTTTGAAGAAGGTCAGCTTTCGCTAAATGTTTTAAAGGATTATTTCCGTGATCTCACCGGTGGTGCAGAAGCCGAAAACTGGACCCTTAATAATCGTGGGGTTACTTTTGATGGAACAGTTTACCAATTTGATAGTCGCCCCGGAATCGGATTGCTATGGCTTAAAGATGAACAGTTTGTGGATGGAACCATTGAATTTGAAGCGAAAGGTAAATCCACCAACGGTCAGAGTTTCCTCGGGATTGCATTCCATGGAAAGGATCTCAAAACCTATAACGCCATTTATTTCCGTCCTTTTACTTTTGATAACCCCGAAAGGCTTAAAAACTCTATTCAGTATATCTCGTTACCGGATTATCCTTGGTTCATTCTTAGGGAGAACTTCCCTGAAAAATATGAAGATGAAGTATATCCCGTTCCTGATCCTGAGGAATGGTTTCATGTCCGAATTGAAGTTAATACTCCCGAAATTCTTGTTTATATCAATCACTCTGATATTCCTAGCATGTCCATCGAAAAGCTTAGAAAGATTGATGGCGAGAAAATCGGTTTTTGGGTAGATGTCTCTGACGGTTCATTCCGAAACTTAATCATCACTAAAAAGTAATACATTGCTATACCAACTGATTACCTATGATTAAGAATCTTAGAATTAAAAAAGGGTTGACGCAAGAGCAACTGGCTGAGGAAACCAGCATAAGTGTACGGACCATCCAGCGTATTGAAAATGGAGAGGTAGAACCTCGGGCTCATAGTATTCATAAAATTGCGGAAGCGCTCGAAATCAACTATGAAGATATTGTAAGCCAGGATAACTCAACTTTAGAGTTAGCTAATGGACTTGCATGGAAAATCGCCATTCATGCCTGTGCAATTTTTATCATTCCTCTACCCTCTTTAGGAATTTGGCTCTGGAAAAAATCAACTGTTCCTGATATCAAGTTGCATGCCATTGCCAGCATCAACTTTCAGTTGAATATGCTGGCCGTTTTATTTTTGGCAAACCTGCTTTCTATACTCATATTACCTGTTTTAACAGCTATTGTAGCCGTCCTATTATACTATGCCTTGGTTTTTTATAACATCGTTCGAGTAGCTTTAGAGCTGCCATTCTGGTATCCACCGGTACATTCTTTTTTAAAAGAATGATATCGTTATACACCATCTTCTTAAACACAAATGCCCATCATTAATTGCAATATTCCTACTTTTCTTCTAATCCTGTTCTGCATTAACCTGAACGCCAATTCGCAAACTGCGAATAACCACAGAGAATTTAGTAAAAAGGAACTCACGGAAGATCTAAATTTGCTAAAGGAAATACTCCTTGATGCTCACCCTGGAATCTTTTGGTATAATAATCAAAGTTCATTGGATAGTACTTTCAATCAAGTCCTAGGTTCTTTGAATGAAGACGAAACGGAGATTGAGTTTTATAGAAAAGCACTAGGTTTGGTAGCTCAAATTAATTGTGGGCACACTTGGCTAAATGCCTCCAATTCCTTATCTGACTCACTCTGGAATAATATTGACGACTTTCCCATGAAGGTTAAAATAGTCAACCAAAGGCTCTATTATACAGGGTCTGACATTCCCAACTCAATCAGCAGTGGGGATGAAATTCTTGCTATAAATGGACATTCGTCTCAAGAACTTATAAGAAGGATGATAAATTATTCGACCGGAGACGGCTTTATTAAAACTGGTAGAATAAGAATGGTAGAACGAACATTTGGTTTTTATTATGCTCTTCTCTACGGGTTTAATAAGGACTATAAGGTGCGCTACGTTACAAATAACAAAAGTGAAGGAATAGCCAAATTGTCTCCTAAAAAAATTGTCAGAGTCACCAAAAATGAAACCCCTATTCAGTTTTCCTACATGGAGGGTTCCCAAACAGGGATATTAAAAATAACCACTTTCTCGAACGAACAAATTAACCAAAACGAACAATTTCAATCAAAGCTTAGGGATATTTTCGTGTCACTTAAAAATTACAAGGCTGAAAATCTCATTGTTGATTTGCGGGAAAATCGTGGGGGAAGTGACGAGTTAGGGTTATTGCTGCTATCTTATTTGGTTCCTGATTCAGTCGTAGAATTTAATAAAATGTACCTCCGAACCATTGATTCCGAATTATTAAAGAAATACAGTGATCTGATGCCAGACATTTATGAGAGACTTCCGCGATTAACTCGGGAGATAAATGACACCACTTTTTTATTCTTTGATGAAATTACACTTAAACCGTTTCCACCTTCAAAACCTTTTTTTGGAGGAAGAATATTTATACTCATCAATGGAAATACTTTTTCAACCGCGGCTGATGTCAGCGCTATTCTATACTCTAAACGCAGAGCCACTTTCATAGGAGAGGAAACGGGCGGCGGATATTATGGGAACACAAGTGGGATAATTACACAGGTAACATTACCAAACACCGGTTTTCAGTTACAATTACCTTTAGTTCGTTATGAAACCAATGTGAAGAATACTTTACCCATAGGAAGTGGGGTGAAACCAGATTTTTTATTTTCTTTATCAAAGAAAGAACTCTTCTCAGAAAAGGATGTGCTCTTAGAATACTCCCTGAACCTCATCAACGAAAATTAGCATGAAAATTCACTTTGTTCTCATATTGTTAGTTGCGTCTTTCTCTTTATGTACTGCCAATCATACTGGAAGCTGCAATGACACAACCATCATGAACTATCAAGGAAAAGAGATTTTGGTAACTGAATTGGAGCGTTTTTTAAAAAATAAACTCTCGTCGATGGATATTTCTGGTCTTTCCATTGCCGTCATCAATAACTCCAAAGTAGTCTATCACAACACCTTTGGCTATGCCAACAAAGAGGAGAAATTACCTGTCACCGAAAAAACTATTTTCGAGGCTGCTTCCTTGTCAAAATCAGTTTTTTCTTTTTTCGTCATGCAATTCGTGGAGGAAGGAAAATTAAACCTTGACACCCCCTTGTATAAATACCTCGAATACCCTGACATAGCCTATGATGAAAGATATAAACAAATAACAGCGAGAATGGTTTTATCCCATCAATCAGGCTTCCCTAATTGGAGAGAAATTGAAGCTGATGGACAATTGAAAATATATTTTGATCCCGGAACTGAATATTTGTACTCAGGGGAAGGTTATCAATATCTGGCGATGGTCTTAAGACATATTGAAAATACAGACTGGAAGGGTCTGGATTCCATCTTTCAAGAAAAAGTAGCTAAGCCTTTAGGCATGTCACATTCCGTTTTTATCCAAACTCCATATACCAGAGCTAACAAAGCAGAACCTTACGATAACGATGGTAATTTGATTGATTGGAGAAATAGCTATTGGTATCAGAAAGACAATAACAGATTCGTAGCTCCTGCTTCACTTCATTCCGAACCTTTGGATTTTACTAAATGGATGATAGCTGTTATGAATGAAGAGTTGTTAAGTGAAAGTAGTTATGATGAACTACTGAAATCACATTCTACTGTTCAAGAGAATCAGTATTACACGCTTGGGTTCATGACCCTTGACGAACCATATAATAATTTATACTTACATGGCGGTGATAATGAAGGATTTACATGTGGTTTCGTTCTTGATACTGAAAAAGACTGGGGCTTCGTTCTTTTTACAAACTCCGAAATGGGTCAGACTCTCACAAACGAACTTTTTGAATATTTAGATAGTGATAATCAATAAAACAATCAGTTCCATGAGGCTGAATCTTGCATTAATTAATGATCTTCACTTTTTTGCAACAAGCTCCTAAATTCCCTTTCAAAAGGGGACTTTTATACTCTGAAATTACTTCGCTCCCACTTAAACGATGATGTCAACAAAAAAGGGATACAAGTAATGCGTCCCCAATGTGTAAAAAAAATTAACTGTTCACTGTAACTACCCTACTCTAAACTTTAATTCTTCAATCTTAGACATGAGTTCATTTCTATCCATCTCGCGGTAGCGCTCTGGTAGTAGTTCCTTAGAAGTACATTCTAATACTGCATTCAGCGTTTGTAGCTCTACTTCTTCAGGATAAGTTGGCGGAATGAAATCATTCAATGCTAAATCAAGCATTTCGGGAGATACTTTTTTCTGACCAGCAGCCGCCGCTCTGAATTTAGCTCTCGTTAAAGCTGCTTCCATATCGGCGCCGGAGAATGTTTTGAACCCTTCTTCGATAATAGCTGGAATGTAATCCTCGGTTTGCTTAAGCCCTGTTTTCTTCCGCATTGCTTCGAAAAGCTCTACCCGTTCTTCATTAGTATGGGGTGGGAATAATGCCAAATGCTCTTCGGCTCTACCCTGTCGTTTTAAATCGATAGGCATTAAATCAGGACGTGCAGTCATCAAGAACCAGATGATTTTACCTCGATTAGCAGTATCACTCATAAAGGTAGCAATCTGTGAGAATACACGACTAGAAACCCCGCTATCACCACTTGAGCTTCGATCACCAAGATAAGCGTCGGCTTCATCAATCATTACGGCTACAGGAGCCATAGCTTTCAATAGGGAAAGTATTTTTTCGAGATTTCCTTCAGTAACCCCTTGCCACTGACTTCTGAAGTTTTTCAACTTTACCATAGGGACGCCTACTTCACTTGCAAAACACGTCACTAAAAAAGTCTTACCTGTTCCAACAGGTCCGCAGACTAAATATCCCATTGGCATTACATCCTGTCGTCCTTCTTTCAATGCTTTTACAGCCTGACGAAGATGTATTTTTACATGCTTATGTCCTGCCACATTATCTAAAGAATATGGGTTTTCAACAAATTCAAGAAGACCGTAAGCTTCTGCTTCAATCAATTCTTTCTTATTCTTGGAAAGACTGTCGAAAGTGATCTTCTCCTTATTCTCACGTGCATTCGAAAGTACGCTTCGGATATTCACATAATTCAAACCTGCGGTTTGCTGAGCAATGATTTCTGGTTTAACCGATGATATAGACTTGAAATCATCATTTTTGGTTTCAAACTTCACAAAATCTAAACGCTCTTTTTCTCCGGGAATGGTAATCTTAATTTCAGTGGTATACGGATTTTGAATTAACGTCTTATTTAAATCAGGAAGATTCTCTGTTATTAAAACTGTTGTAAAATCAGATGCCAGGAACATTGGGTCATGTGCCCACCGAGATAAATATACGAGTGAAGTTCGGTCTTCACTTCCAGTTGAGCTTGTATCACTCATAGGAATTAAAGTCTCAGCGTAATCGATAATAAGAGCAACACTCTTCTTTTGATCTAAACGAAGGCGGAAATATTGTTCGAGCAAAGAAAATACCCGTACAGGATCTTTTGGCATTTTAGTAGCAAAGTCTGTCCCAATTAAACTATCTCTACCTGCAATTGCTTGATTGAAGTCTGCTTGAGAATCTTTATCCCTAAAATAAATACCGGAAGAACGATCGTAAAAAACAACAAAGTCTCTAGCACCAAAAAATTCATCAGATAAGAAACTTTTTAAACGGTGAAATTCAGTTCCTTCATCATTCTTTAGTGGAACCAAATCGTGTACATTACCATGTATTAAAAAGGTATTAATAGTACGGCTTAAATATTTTCTGGCGAAATCTTGTGACCAAGCTGGGTAATTGTCAAACATCGTTAAGACTCAATTAAAATAAGTTTTACAGTTTCAATTCTGCTTTGAGTAGCTTTACTAATTATGAATTTTGTTTCTTCAATAAGTACTTCTTCATTCACTGTAGGAATGCGCCCCAAATGGTTTATTATGTAGCCCGCTACGGTATCATACTCCGAAGGTTCCACCGGTAGTTTAATTTCCTCAAACTTTGCTACTAATTCCTGAATTTCAACATTTCCCGAAACCACAAAAGTGTTTGGAGAAAGCTTTTTCATAATTTCATCATCCACATCATGTTCGTCCTGAATATCCCCAACCACTTCTTCCAGTAAATCCTCGATGGTTATCATTCCTGCTGTTCCACCATATTCATCCAACACAATAGCTACCGACATGTTTGATTGCCGGAACTCGGTAAGCAAATCTTTTGATTTCTTACTATAAGGAACAAGCTTAACTGGGCGAATAATTTCACTCAAGGTTTTGGGTTTATTGAAAAGATCGTAGGCAAATACAACACCTATAACGTCGTCAATAGAATCTTGAAAAATCGGCAACTTTGAGTGCCCTGATTTTATAAATAGGTTAAGAACCTCATCCAACGATGTTTTTTTATCTACCGCTTCGATTTCAATTCGTGGAATCATTGAATCTTTAACACGCTTGGTTGAAAGCTCCAGAACGTTGTGTAAAATTTCCGAATCATCCTGATCTATATCCTCGCTTCCCCCACTTTCCCTTAATTCTTTAAAAATGAGTTCCACATCTTGGCGACGATAAAGTGAAACAGCCGCTTCTGCATCTGGCACTAACCACTTTATAAGTACATTAGATGAACTGGTTGCAACCGATATTAATGGACGAAGAGTGAAGTAGCATATTCGTAGTGGGATTGCAATGATGTTTACCATCACATCAGCTTGTGCTCTGAAAATTGCTTTTGGAAGAATCTCCCCAAAAATCATAATCAGTATAGAAGCTATAATCGTTTGAACTATCAGAATTTGAACTTCTGTTGGAGTGTGACTAAACCATAGTTCAGAGTATTCGGTAATTGGAGTTACCAAAAATAAAGCCATAAATGTAGCATAAAGTACATTTACAATATTATTCCCAACCAGAGTAGTTGTTAAAAAAGTTTCGGGATTGCTTTTAAAAAACTCGAGTGAATTAGCAATTAAACTATTCTTACGAGAAGCTACTTCTAACTTTAGCTTATTAGCTGTTACAAAGGCAATCTCAGATCCCGAGAAAAAACCACTTAATACAATGGTTGCTGTTATAAGAAGCCATTCCATATTATTTGGCTCCTATACATTTAATTAAAGATGTGCTACCCGATGGAGGCTCGTCGCTCATGCAAACAAAATTAGTTCTTATTTACCGGAAAAATTTGGCTTTCGCTTTTCAATAAAAGCCGAAGTCCCTTCCTTAAAATCAGCAGTGTTGAACAAATCTCCAAATAGATTTGCCTCAGATTTAAAACCAGTGTTTTTACCTGCTTCTTTAACCGCTAATATAGCATTTTTTATGGCTAGTGGTGCTTGTTTTGTAATTCCTGAAAGTAATTTTTTTGCTTCGTCTAATACGCTGTCTTCTGCGATGGAATTTAGTAGTCCAAGCTGGAGTGCTTCTTCAGCTTTTGCAAATCGACCAGCCATAATTAATTCTAAAGCCTTTGCTTTTCCAACTAGGTTAGTAAGTCTTTGAGTGCCCCCATATCCAGGTATTAAACCTAAACTCACTTCTGGTAAGCCTATAACTGTATTTTTTGATCCAACCCTTAGATGGCATGCCAATGCAAGTTCGAATCCACCTCCTAAAGCATATCCATTTATGGCTGCAACTACAGGAATTGTTAAGTCTTCAATTCTCTGAAATACAGCTTGTCCACGTAAAGATAATTTTACAGCTTCATCTCCTCTAAATTCGGCGAATTCTTTAATATCAGCGCCGGCAACAAAAGCTTTTTCTCCAGCACCAGTTATAATTAATGCTTTGATTTCGTCATTTTGCTCTATCTCGTTGAGAGCCGCTGTGAGATCGACAAAAACTTGATCGTTAAGCGCATTGAGTTGATTTGGGCGATTTATGATAAGCGTAGCCATTCCGGAATCATTTATTTCCAGAATTAACGTTTCGAAAGTTGTACTCATTTTTATTCTTGAACTCTTTTCTTTGGTTTTGTTTCTGAAGTTACATCATCAGAAAATTCATCCAAAATAGAATCGAAATCAAGTTCAGTTTCCCATTCAGTTGTATATTCAGGTAAAATATCCTGATCCAAATCATCAATTAGTTGTGAAGTCTCATCAACCTCAGTAAGTAAGTTATCTAATTGGAAACCAATTTCTTCTGGGTTACTCATAGTCATCGATTGTTCGTAAATATATCGAACTGCGTCTTCTATAGTCTCAATATGAGTTTCGCAAACTAGGTATTTCTCTTTAGCTATTTTAAACTTTTGAAGTCGTTTTTGCATAATAGCTACCCTTCTCGACTTTGTTCGTTTCAACTTCTCAGACTCAATAGTTCTGATCTCTTCAATTTGTCGAACAACCTCTTCTTTTAAATTTGTCTCTAACGAAGTATTGAGATAAATCTCGTATCGTTTGATTAAATCAAGCAATGTGAGATAGTTCCCCAATAGCTCTTCTATCTTTTTGCCAATATTATCTAATAAACCTTGAGAGCTATATGGAAGCTTTTCAAAATTTTCTTGCACTAATTTTGCAAGATGTTTTAGTACTAAAAATCTTTTTTGACTTGCGGAATCTAACGATTGAAATAGCTCTTTTTCATTGCTTGAAGCATGTCTCTCTTTTATCTTTTTCAACTCTGCTTTTTTACGAAACCTTGGTAACTTTGGAACTACTCCCAAATACATCAGTTCCATCCCAAAAACTGTGGTTAATAAGATGTTAGATACATCAACACTTAAATTGCTAAAAAAAAGCGCTCCTAGTGTAGAAACCAGTAGAACCCCAAGATTAATAGGGTTTAGGAAAGCTTCCCGAGTATAATTTATATTTAGTTCTTCTGTAGACATTAACTTTTGGTAGTAGGGTCTTCTTTTTTGGAAGTGGCTTCTTTTTTAGTTCCTATAGTTTTTTCAGCGCGAATTTCTTCAGCATGCTTTTCTATTTCTGAGTACAGCATACCCATTTCTGCTTTTACTTGTTGCAAGGTTTCTTTGGCCTTTTTCTTCTTTAATTCAGCGTCCAATTCTTCCTGCTTTATTTTGCCTGCCGTCGATGTAGGATCGTCTTCATCTAAACTATCCATAGCTACATCCAATCTAGCTTCTGCAAAATTAACTTTATCTTTTACTTTCCCCAGAAACTCATCTACTGAATCTAACAGATTATCAGCATTCATATTATTTAATGCCTGAGCAATCTTTCCTTTTTGTTCGGTATGTTTTAAACGTTCCTTTGCCTCTTTAATACGACGGTAATGATCCTTGTATTCTTCTTTCAGGCGTTCGCGTTCTTGTTCACTTTTGGAGCTCATGGTGGGAATCCGTTAGCTTTTCTCTTTACTACCAACAGATTTTGAAGGAGCTTCTTCTTCAGCAGGTTCTTCATCAATTGAAATTGAGCCTGATGTTTCGCCCATTTCCATTTTAAATTGTTCTACTAATTCGTGCGCTCTTATTTTCTCTGCATTCGCTTCGATTTCCATAGTTTGAGTATCGATACTATCTAATGCAATTTCCATTCGAGCTTCATTTTTGGCAGACTCTTCATTTATGCGTGAAATCATTTCATCGTGAGTTTGATCGATTCCGCCTACTTCAAACTGTTCTAAAGTATCTGCAATTTTTGATTGCCATTCTGCACGCTCACTTGCTCGTAAAGCTTCTTTCGCTTCCTGAATCTTACGATCTTTTTCACGCATAAACACTTTTTTAACCTTCAAAGCTTTTTCATAAGCTCGCTCTGCAAACTGAAGCTGATCTCTAGAATGAATGATTGTTTCTTTAGCTTTTTCTAGTTGAAGTGCGTAACCCTCAGCGATGTCATCTCTTTTTGCATTAATTGCAGATTTAATTTTTGAAGTAAGTTCGCCAATCTGCTTTTCATTGCGATTTACTTCTTTTTGGAGCATGATAAGATTCGCTTTTACTGTAGCGATATTTTCATTCATCTGCGGAATTTGATCGTTCAAATCCCGAATATTTTGCTCTAGAATAAGTTTTGGGTTCTCCATGGAGCTGATAACTCCACCGAACATGGATTTGATAGCGCGAATAAATCTTTTAAACATTGTATTTACCGTATTTTTTATGCCCTTTTAGTATCAGGAACTAAGTTAACCGATTATTATAGTAATTCAACATGCTAAAGCTCAAATGCCCTTGTGCCTTTGCTGTCACAAACATGAGTAACCAAAAGTTCCGATTTTGGTTGCTCATTCTTTATTTCAACCGCACCGTATAAAAGTTCGGTTACAGTTTCAATCATGGTTGGCTTGTTCGTATATCCTGTCAAAATTGTTTCACCTTTCAAAATTTTGTCGCCAACTTTCTTTTTTAAGGTAATCCCAGCTACTGGATCGATAACATCTTCGATACTCTTTCTTCCTGCTCCCAATTCTAGAGAACCCATTCCAATATCAAAAGAATTCATTGAGGTGATGTAGCCCTCCTCTTTACTTAAAAGCTCAAACTCATACGTAGCAATTGGATATGTTGAAGTATCTTTTATTACAGATGAATCTCCTCCCTGTTCTTCAACTATATCAATCCATTTCTGAAAAGCTTTTCCATTTGCAATTACTTCCTCACTGATTTTTATTCCCTCTTCCACACTGCTTGCTTTTTCTCCTAAATAAATCATTGTTCCAGAAAGCAAATTCGAAAGCTTCATAATATCGTCAGGTCCCTCTCCTTTGAGAGCATGAACACATTCTTCTACTTCTAACCAGTTCCCAATTTTATAACCTAAAGGTTGGTTCATATTGGTTAAATAGGCAATCGTCTTTTTATTGAATTGCTCTCCAATTCCAACCAATGTTTCTGCTAATTGAATGGCATCGTCAATGTTTTTCATAAAAGCGCCAGAACCATATTTCACATCCAAGACTAGCGCATCAATTCCTTCAGCCAGTTTTTTACTCATAATGCTTCCTGCAATCAATGGAATAGACTCAACAGTAGCAGTAACATCACGCAGAGCATATAATTTCTTATCAGCGGGAGCTATTTCTTTAGTCTGTCCCGCAAGAACTAGATTGTGTTTTTCAATAATTTCTATGTACCGCTCTAAGTTCATATCGGTGTAGAATCCTGGAATAGATTCTAGTTTATCCAAAGTTCCACCCGTGTGCCCCAATCCTCTTCCAGATATCATAGGAACTGGAACGCCAGCAGCAGCTACAACAGGTGCTAAAATCAAAGAAAGTTTATCTCCAACTCCACCTGTTGAATGTTTATCAACTTTTTTACCAGAGACAGACGACAAATCAACAACAATTCCTGAGTTCAACATCGACTCAGTTAATGCCGCAGACTCTTCGGTATTTAGTCCGTTTAAAAAAGCTGCCATCAAGAATGCACTTACCTGATAATCTTCGATTTCAGAATGTGTATATGCCTTGATGATATATTTTATTTCATCGGAAGTGAGGGTTTTTGCCTCTCGCTTTTTGCGAATAAGCGAAACTATGTTATACTTGGAGTTCATGACCAAGTATAGGTCAATTCAGCATTATTTTCTCACTTTAACCAAAATTTCTTTGATCAAAGTAATTGCCGATCAAAATCTGTACAGACTTGAAGAGTTTCTTCCTCAGGATGTTGATTTAACCACATATGATCCTAACTCAGGATTTCCAGAAACTTCTGGTTTTGATGCCCTTCTTATAAGAACAGTTTCAAAATTAAATTCCGATACCTTTCCTTCAATACCTCCTTCTCTAAAGTTCGTCGGAACTGGTTCTTCCGGAAGCGATCATGTAGATATTGAATACCTCAAATCCAATAATATTGAATTTACAGATGCTCTTGGCAATAACGCTCAGGCCGTTGCCGAATATGTAATAACGGCTCTTCTCATTTGGAGAGAGGAGAAAAGTAAATCACTTTCTGATTTTACTTATGGAATTATTGGTGTAGGAAAAGCAGGTTCGGCTGTTGCTAAAATTTTTGCCTCATTTGGTTTAAATGTGGTTTTGTATGATCCCCCAAGAGCTGAAAGAGAACCTGATTTTATATCTTCAAGCTTAGAGAACGTGCTGAGTTGTGACGTTCTTACTTTTCATACACCATTAACTACAAACGGGGAAAATCCAACTTTTCACTGGTTAGATGAAGAAAAACTCTCTGGTCGATCTTTTGAATTGATTATTAATGCTGCCCGTGGTGGAATTATTGATGAAACCGCGATATCTAACGCGATAGATCTAGGTTGTGTTAAAAACATCATTATTGATGTGTGGGAGAACGAACCTGATTTTAATCCCGATTTTGCTAGCCAAGCCTTTATTGCTACCCCACATATTGCAGGATATTCAGAGCAATCGAAGCTTAATGCCAGTAAAATGGTGTGTGCTAAACTTTGTTCGTTTTTTGAATTGAATTGTCCACCAACAAAAAATCTATATCCTATAAAAGAACTGAAACCAGCGCACTTAAGGTATTCTTTTGAGGAATTATTACTTAGGCTTCATCCTATAAAGGAATATGATGCTGCACTCAGAGATTTAGTAAATCGATCCGATAAAACTACTTTATTCCAGAAACTCCGTATTGACCGTCCTTACCGTTTTGAGTATGGTTTCTTGAAACTTGAGCAAAGTTTATTAAATGGATTTGAGGATTTGAAGAGGCTAGGAGTTAAAAATAGTTCCTAACTCCTTTTCTTCCTTTTACTCGCCCCTTTACTTCCTCCACCCAAAAAAGTACCCACACCCAGCAAGAAGCCGAAATCGTACCAGCCACCGGTATTATTTATTGCATAAACTGCTATATCTTCTTTAAACAAACTAATTACGAAACTAAAAGGGGCAATAATACCATGCAAAAGTCCACTCCAAAAACCATACGGTACAGTTGTGACTGCAGGATCTATTGCAACTACTTCTGCACAAGATAAAGTTAGAAATACTATTCCTACCAGTAACAGAGCTCTCTTTTTCATCGTCTTCTATTTTGTTTATGATTTGATATTCAGGGTAGCTATCGAATGTGAAGGTTCAATAAATCACCTTAATGGAATCTGTTACTATTTGGGAGAGCGTTTGTTGCGAGAAAATATTAGGGTAATTTTCTTTGCATTAAATCCCGAAAAAGAAATTTTGAATGAATTTACGGGTTTAAAAAAATTGAGCATTCATACTAGTACTTAGCCCTATACTTGATCTTGACTTCTAACGGTTTCTTTTACCATGCTTTTATATTCTGTTATTAATCTAATTCCAAAAAGATCGAAACAAAATGCCCCCTATAGTGCTTTACTTTAATAACCCTTTGACAGAATCAGTTGAAGGATTTCCCAATCCTATTAACATCTTAAAAATTTGAAGTTATATATCAAATATATGGTCAGTTTGCGTTGCAAAATGATGGTTAAAGAAGAGCTAAAAAAGCTGGGGCTGCATTATGTTGTTGTTGATCTTGGCACAGTTGAAATTTTGGAGGATATAACTCTTGAACAACGAGAGAAACTCAAAAAAAATCTTCTAAAATCAGGCTTAGAGTTGCTTGATGACCATAGAGCTATTCTGATTGAAAAAATAAGGAGTGTAATAATTGAACTGATTCACTATACCGATGAGATACCTAATGTAAACTATTCAGATTATATCAGCGAAAAATTAGATTACGATTATACCTATCTAGCTAACACTTTTTCAGAAGTTAAAGGTATTACTATTCAGCAGTTCATTATTAATCATAAGATAGAGCGGGTAAAGGAATTACTACTTTATGATGAACTAAACCTCACTGAGATCTCTTATAAATTACATTATAGCAGCGTAGCACATTTGTCTGGCCAGTTTAAAAAAGTAACAGGTTTAACCCCTACCTTTTACAAAAACCTGAAGAAAAAACGGAATGAAAATTTAGAAAACGTGTGATATATGTAATTATCATATGCTAAGATGTAACAGTTTATAGTTACAGATTATCCATTTTAATACCAGGCAGAGAAAACACAGCCCCAATAATTATCTTGGATCCAATGAAATATTCTATATTTCAAAAAGCTAAGTCATTTATCATTGTAGAGATTATTGAATACGTTCCAAATTCGATAGTTATCAAAACTATAATCAAAAAAACTACTGGAAATGTACGTGCAATTTCCTTCGATTCAGGTGAAGCTTTATCGGGGAAAGTTTCACCCTTTGATACTTTTATTCAAGTGATCGATGGAGTCGCTGAAATAGTTATTGATAACCAATCCAACCTTCTACTAACTGGGCAATCTATTATTATACCCGCACACTCTACAAACACTATCAAAGCAAATGTTAGGTTTAAGATGATATCAACGATCATTAAAAGCGGATATGAAGAGGTTAGCTAATTAATTATTCGTTCAGTACTTAAAACATGTGATATATGTAACTCTTTAACAGCGCTTTGTAACAGTTTTTAGAGAAACAATCTTCATTTTGATACTGTGAAAATAATTTCACAAAACTCCCATAGCTATGGGAACCCAAAGTATTAAAATGAAAACATATAAAAGATTATTACAGACAATCACACTCATAACCCTTTTTCTGGTTGTGTTTATTGGTGGTTGCAAAGACTCCAGTACCGGACCAAATGATGATGTAGTCATTCCAATCCAAACCGTAACTCAATTATCAGTAAACCTAAGAACAGCCGCTAACTACGTTATCTTGGCGGGTTCAGGAATATCCAATAACCCAACTTCCTCCATTACCGGAAATATTGGTCTAAGCCCATCCTCAGCCTCATTTATAACTGGGTTTTCATTGATTTATACCAGTGGTGATCAAAAAGCTACTTCTTCACAAATTACAGGAAATGTACATGCTGCTGATTATGCATCTCCAACACCAGTTACCTTAACAAGTGCTCAAGGTGATTTAACTACAGCATACAATGATGCAGCCGGTAGGACATCAACCAGCATAGTTCTCTTATCAGGTAATATTGGAGGGCTAACGCTTACTCCCGGGCTTTACAAATCCAGTGGTTCTCTTGAAATTTCTTCAGGTGATCTTACTTTCGATGCGAAGGGAAATTCAAACGCAGTATTTATCATACAGATTGCTTCAACTTTTTCAACTAGCTCTGGTCGAAAAGTAATTCTAGCCGGTGGTGCAAAAGCATCGAATATTTTCTGGCAAGTAGGTACATCAGCAACATTTGGAACGACTTCTGTAATGAAGGGAACAATTATGGCTGACCAATCCATCTCTTTAAATACCGGCGCTTCCATTGAAGGAAGATTACTCGCCAGAATAGCTGCTGTTACCCTTGAAGGTAATACCGTAGTTGCTCCCGCTAACTAAATAGATAATTGGCAGAATTCTAAGAACGACCTGTCTAACTAAAACTAATTTTTTATAACATATAAACAAGGCTACTAATGAACTTTAATAACATCCAAAAACATTCAAAATACTATCCTAGAGGTTTAAGCTATTTTCGCTTTGCCATCTTAATGATAGTTATGTTTACTACAGCAGCAATTGCTCAACCCACTATACCTTCTCTTTCATTACCTGATAGTGCGGCTGTTAATCTGCCCCATAAATTGATGTTAATATGGAATACATCAGAAGCTGCTGAAACATATCGTTTGCAGATATCAGACACTTCCAGCTTTACAACTACCGTTTATGACCAAAATCAGCTTACTGATTCCGTTCAGTTTATTGATGTACTAGATTTTAGCACTACCTATTATTGGAGAGTAGCAGCTTCAAACGGTTCCGGAACAAGTGATTTTTCTTCCCTAGCTAGTTTTACTACCTGGGATTCTGTACCAAATGGTCCCGACCCTGTTGATCTTGGTTTATTGGATTCGTTTGCAATAATTGCATACTCAGCGGTAACCAATGTTCCTTCTTCGGCTATAAAAGGAGATATAGGATTAACACCAACATCAGGTTCTTTTATTGACTTAACGGAAGGTGAAGTAACAGGAACTATCTTTACTGTTGACGCTTCCGGACCTGCTGGTTCAGTTGAATCAGCTGTTATGTTGACTGAGGCGAAAGGAGACTTAACCATTGCTTATAACGACGCTGCAGGGCGTACTCTTGCACCTGTTGGTATAGCTGGTAATATTGGTGGCCAAACCTTATACCCTAGTTTGTATAAATCTACTGGTACACTTGAAATATCTGCTGGTGATTTAACACTTGATGCTAATGGTAATGAAGATGCAGTTTGGATTTTTCAAATCGCTTCAAGTTTCAACATGACATCAGATAGAAAAGTGTTTCTTATTAATGGAGCAAAGGCCGGTAATATCTTCTGGCAAGTAGGTTCTGCAGCTACTTTTGGAACAACAGCCGTTATGAAAGGAACTATCATGGCTGGTACACAAGTTACCTTTGCAACTGGGGCAACATTAGATGGTAGAGCATTAGCTTTAACCGAAAACGTAACCTTACAGCAAAACGTAATAAACGTACCTGAGTCTTCAGTAGTTACGGCAATAGAGGATATTGATAGCCAATTCTCTAATGCTATTAATCTTTCTCAAAATTATCCAAATCCATTCAACCCAACTACCAATATTCGTTTTGGGATTAATGAAGCTTCTGATGTTCGACTTGAAGTTTTCAATATGTTAGGACAAAAAGTTGCTACGCTTGTAAATGAACAAAAAGCAGCTGGTTGGTATACAGTTTCTTTCGATGCTTCTCGCCTTTCAAGTGGGATTTATATCTACCAAATTATAGCAAGTGGTAGCCAAAATATTAGAAAAATGACGCTTATTAAATAACGCTAATTTTTAATACCCTATTTTTTTCAACACCCTTTCAGAATTTCTGAAAGGGCTTTTTTTTGATTGATTTTTCAATCTTTCAATTTGAAGTTTAATTCAGCTACATTATCACAAGAGAAAACTTAGAAAAGGTAAGCTTTAAGATGAATCCTCAACCTAAATTTTCGGATAAGAATGAATTTAATACATTCTTATCCACCAAAATAAAGGGAGAACTGACTGTAGGTTACTTTGATTGTGAAGATTATGAAGGAATGGTTTTGGCTATCATGATTGTATTTGACACTCAGAAATCTCAATTCGATCTTGATTTACAGTGGATGTCTTTAGGTCTGGATTTATATGGAGATACCCTTCAGGAAAGTTATGTTTATCGATTTTCTTCCGTTACCAAATTATTAGAATATTTGGATTCAAAGTATTCTTTAACAGTCTCAGAAATCCCACTAGAGTTTAAATTTGAAAGCGAAAAATTTCCAAGTCCAATTACACATGCAGAAAAGCACTCTGTTTTTAAGACTTCCTGGGAAAGCTTTCAATCTGCTTTCAAACAAGGTCTATTTCTTAACCCATCGCTTGACCTCATTTACAACTCATTGGATAATTGAAAGCTTAGCGGATTTTTCCAGCTTAAAGCTTCAACATATTAGATTACCTAAGAAACGATCCAAACCTATTTCATATAATCACATTTAATGAAATTTTTTTAATCACTCTTTGAATACTGAGTTTTTATTGATAATTTAAGTAACCTTAAGGTTACAAATAGAAACCTAAACGTTACAATAAATATAATTATGGAAACAACATTAATTGAGAAACTTGACGCATCCAGATACAAAATGATTTTATGGTTTACTATTGGCTGGGGAGGATGGTTTGGAGCCTTTATTGCCAAAGATTTAATTACCAATACATTTACTATTGGAGTTCTTTCCATCTTTGGTTTTGTTGGATGGGCACTTTGGTTTGTCAACCTTCTCCGTCTAATAAAACTTGGAAATCTTATAAAGTCAGATAATCATCTAAAAAAAGCCTTAACAGATGAGTTACTGATTCACAACAGAGACAAGTCGATTGCTACTGGCTTTTGGACATTTTTAATTCTTACCGTTTTGTTTCTGGGACTATCTACTTTTACTGATATATCCGCCCTGCTTGTTTGCGAAGCAATGTTATTTATTGGAGTTCTTTCAACCTTAATCTCTTCATTAATTTACTACAAACAGTAATATGGAAAATCAAGAATTGAGGAACCAAATTAAGGTTCAAAGGGCAATCAAAAGTATTACTCAAGAAGAACTTGCTTCTGAGATTGGTGTTACAAGAAAAACCATAAATACCATCGAGAATGGTAAGTTCGTTCCTTCAACTATTTTAGCAATTAGATTAGCTCACTTTTTTGAAATCCCTGTAGAAGAGTTGTTTGAACTGATAGATATATAAAATCTAACCGCGATTAATTCTAAACTCATCAAAATAAATTAGCCTCGTTTCTCCTCGCTCCGATGTTCTGAGTCAGTGCGCAATTGATTACAACGCGGAGCATCGTAACCTGAGCTTATCTACTATTTAATCCCAAACAACTTCTTCGCAGCCTCACTAGTACTCTCCACCACTTCCTCAAGACTTAATTCAAAAATATCAGCGAGTTTTTGGGCAGTGAATTTTATGAATGCTGGTTCGTTTTGTTTACCTCTCATTGGTGATGGGGAAAGATATGGTGCATCTGTTTCTAGTACCATTTTTTCGAGTGGAAGTTGAGCTACGGTTTTGTCTACTCCACCATTTTTAAAGGTTACAACCCCTCCAATCCCCAAATGAAATCCTAAATCAATGGCTCGCTTGCCTTCTTCAACAGTCCCGTTAAAGCAATGCCAAATTCCTTTAATACTTCCATCCTGCTCGGTTTCTATTATGTTCAACAAATCTTCCGTGCTTTCGCGATTATGCAGAATTATAGGTTTACCTGTTTTCCTAGCTACATTAAAGTGGATTTTCAGGCTTTCCTTTTGTTCTTCAATGTGATCGGTGCTCCAGTAGTAATCGAGTCCCGTTTCGCCTACACCGTAAAAATCATCCCTTATACAGTACTCGTGTAATTCCTGCTCAAAGTTTTTGGTAACGTTTCCTTCCACATCACAGGGATGAATTCCAGCCATTTTATAAAACTTTATTTCTGGGTGACTTAATCTCTCCATCTGTTCAATAGAATTAAAATCAATTGCAGGCATAAAAATGGCTTTTACTCCGGCTTCCACTGCCCGGGACATTACTTCCTCTCTGTCTTCGTCAAACTGATCTACGTAAATATGAGAATGAGTGTCTATCATAAAAAATTTTAATCTTTTTTATTTTTAAAAATAAAGGAATGTGTTTTCATTTTCTTAACAATATACTATTTACATTTCTTTAACTTTATCTTAGTCAATATTTTAAGAAATTGGTTCTTCAAGTTTTTGTTACTATACATAACATTATATGTATTTGTCTGCTTTTACTTTTATTTTAACCTTTCACATTACCTAACCATACAGTCAGTTATTCTGATTAATAAAATCAATTAATTTATATGTCTTCATCTCATCTTATCAGACCAGAGTTTGAGAAATTTGAAAAAATTCCTACCAAAGTTTTTGAAACCGCAAAAGAAGCTTCTATTTACGCCGCAAAAGAAATTTCTGATTTAATTCGCTCTAAAGATAAAAAAGGAGAACAAACCGTACTTGGTTTGGCTACTGGTTCTACTCCTACTCAGATGTACGATGAACTTGTGCGAATGCATAGTGAAGAAGGTTTGAGCTTCCAAAATGTTGTTACGTTCAATTTAGATGAATACTATCCAATGGACCCCAATTCCATTCATAGTTATGTTCATTTTATGAATGAGTATTTATTTGACCACATTGATATTAAGAGAGAAAACATTCACATACCTAACGGTACACTTGATAAAGATAAAGTTTACGAGTTTTGTGAAAACTACGAAAAGAAGATAGATGAGCATGGTGGTTTAGATATTCAAGTTTTAGGAGTTGGAAGAACAGGTCATATTGGTTTTAACGAGCCTGGTTCTTCAATAAATTCAAAAACTCGAATGATCGCATTAGATAGTGTAACTATTCTTGATGCCGCAAGTAGTTTTTTTGGCGCAGAAAATGTTCCTCGTCGAGCACTTACCATGGGTGTTGGAACTATTATGAAGGCAAACAAAATTTTTGTTATGGCTTGGGGTGAAGGAAAAGCGGGTATCGTCCAAAAATCGATTGAAGGTGAAATTAGCACTCAAATTCCTGCCACTTTTCTACAAGAACATCCAAATGTTGAGTTCATATTAGATACCGCTTCTTCCGCAAAACTTACAAGAAGTAATACGCCTTGGTTGTTAGGCCCAATTGAATGGAAGGATCAATTATTAAAGAAAGCAGTGATTTGGCTTAGCACACATCTCCAAAAACCTATACTTAAACTTACTGATCAAGATTACAGTGAGCATGGAATGAATGATGTACTCACTGAAATTGAAAGAGCTTATAACGTAAATATTCGAATCTTTAACGAAATTCAGCGCACAATTACTGGGTGGCCAGGTGGTAAACCAAATGCAGATGATTCTAGTCGTCCAGAACGAAAAGAACCGAATCCAAAGAGGGTATTAATTTTCAGTCCACATCCAGATGATGATGTGATTTCAATGGGAGGAACATTTATTCGTCTTGTTGATCATGGCCATGAAGTTCATGTTGCCTACCAAACTTCAGGTAATATTGCTGTATTTGATGATGAAGCCATTCGGTTCGCAGACTTTGTAACTGATTACCATAATAAGTTTGGACTCGAAAATACCGGATCTTCTGATCTTTTTGAAAAAGTAAGAAATTCGATACGTAACAAAAAAGCGGGTGAAGTTGACTCCGATGAGGTTAAAACTATCAAAGGGATGATTAGACGTGGAGAAGCAAAGGCTGCATGTCGGTATGTAGGAATTCCTGATGAACATATGCATTTCATGGATTTACCTTTCTATGAAACAGGTAAAGTAAGAAAGAACCCAATCGGGCCAGAGGATATTGAAATAACTAAGGAGCTAATCAAAAAAATTAAGCCTCATCAAATATATGCAGCTGGTGACCTTTCTGATCCACACGGAACCCACCGCGTTTGCCTTGATGCAATTTTTGAAGCTCTTAGACAGCTTAAAAAAGAACCTTGGATGAAAGACTGTTGGACCTGGTTGTACCGCGGTGCATGGCAAGAGTGGGATATTGAAGACATTGAAATGGCAGTACCCCTTAGTCCTGAAGAAAAGGACAGAAAGAGAAAAGCTATATTTAAGCATCAGTCTCAAAAAGACAGACCTCTCTTTCCTGGAACAGATAAAAGAGAATTCTGGCAAAGAGCGGATGATCGGACAGAGGAAACTGCCCGAACTTACGATAGACTGGGACTTGCTGAATATGAAGCAATGGAAGCCTTTGTTCGATGGAAAGAGTTAGACTAACCATAATTCAGCTATTTACTATTAAAGGCGGAAGCATATAGCTTTCGCCTTTTCTTTATTACACTGAATTAATAAGACAATCACTTTACAAATATTACTGAAACTTATACTTCTTGATTTATTTTTTCTTTGGGTATGTATGAAAAAATACATTGAATTATGAAAAAACCCTTACTATTCCTTGCGCTTATAAATACAATGTTATTAACTCAGCCATCATTTTCTCAAGATATTACGTGGACTGATAAAACTGACCTTGTCAATCTGCCTGATGGTATTCGCTTTTTTGAGGGAGTAAGAGTAACCCCAGCTCTTAAAGGCTGGTACATTGAAGTTGATATGAATAACGTAGATCTGGCACTAGTTCCCTATCTAGCCGAAAATGGGCTTGAATCCATTTCAAATTTTGCAAAAAGAAAAAATGTTTACGCGGCAATTAATGGTGGTTTTTTTGGAGGAGATATAAGCTACTCTACTCTTATTCAACCCAGACATGTATTAGCCCAAAATGTTACAGCTTTAACTAGAAACTCCAAATCCTATCCAGTAATAAGGAGTATGTTTGGGATTAAAAAAAATCGGAGTATGTCAGTAGATTGGATTTATCACTTTGGTGGAGGGTTAGATAATTTATATCGATTTGATTATCCTATGGAATATACTTCTTCTCTTAGTAGCCCATTGCCTGCACCAACTAAAGATAGCGGAGAATTATATTCTGATGCTTATATGGGAGTTGGAGGCGGACCGATTTTGGTGAAAGGTGACAGCTCAATGGTAACTTATAATGAAGAAATTTTTTGGGGATCTGGTGTTGGACAAAGTAACTCTGATCCAAGAACTGCAGCTGGCTACACGAATGACGGAAAAGCAATCTTAATGGTTATAGATGGAAGACAAGGATCTGTTTCAGCTGGAGTAAGTTTAAACGAGCTTGCAGAGATTATGATTTCTTTAGGAGCAACTGAGGCAATAAACTTAGATGGCGGCGGATCGAGCCAGATGGTTATTGGAGACTCTCTAATTAATAGACCTAGTGGCGGTACATTCCAACGATCAGTTGCAACCTTTTTAGCAGTAGTTCCTGTTGATTCAATTCCTGAAACTTCAGCGGTTGGATATGAACAAATTCTTGATACTGGCGATTCTAACGTTGAAGTAAGTAGTGGTTGGGTAGAATCTGCAAATGCAGGCTTTTATAGTGATACCCCTTCACTTATCACCTTAGGAGGTGATGGATCGAAAACAGTTACTTTTACTCCAGATTTACCCGAATCAAATTTGTATGAGTTATTCGGATGGTGGGTTTCTTCTTCAAATAGAAGTAAAAAAGCTGCATATATAGTTCATCATGAGGGAGGAATAGATACAGTA
The DNA here is from genome assembly GCA_963974345.1 of uncultured Balneolaceae bacterium. Classification (GTDB taxonomy): domain Bacteria; phylum Bacteroidota; class Rhodothermia; order Balneolales; family Balneolaceae; genus RHLJ01. The sequence goes on from CAXBBW010000002.1 coordinate 167,197, forward strand.
TATGCCGATCAAAGTACTGATAACTCGCAATGGGTCAATTTAGGCGAGTTCCAATTTTCAGGCACAAATTCTGATAAAGTAATTATTTCCAATACAGGAAATGATTCTCAAAATTATGTAGTAGCAGATGCCGTTCGTTTTGTAGGAATTGAAAAACAAGTAATAGCTAATGAGGAGTTTTCAAGGATTTCTGATTTTAAACTGTATCCAGCTTATCCAAACCCGTTCAACCCCTCAACCAACATAAGCTATCAGCTTCCAACAAATGGAAAAGTAAAAGTTGAGGTATTTAATATTAATGGTCAACTTACTGGAACGTTATTTAATGGCACTCAAAGCTCAGGCAGCCATCAGCTTATGTGGAATGCAACTAATATTTCAAGCGGCGTTTACTTTGTAAAAGTTCAATTTCAGACGCCATTAAATCACTTTACCAAAATTCAAAAAATGACCTTAATCAAGTAATGAAAGGACTTAGACTATGACTTTTTTAGCAGAATTTAAAAAAAATCCATGGTCATGGATTCCATCTTTATATTACACTCAAGGAATTCCATATGTTATTATCGTTACTGTATCGGTAATAATGTATAAGGACCTTGGTATTTCAAACGCTAAAATTGCTCTATACACTAGTCTGCTTTCACTTCCATGGGGATTTAAGCCAGCGTGGAGTCCTTTTATTGATATTTATAAGACCAAAAAATGGTGGACTTATTTTATGCAAAGCTTAATCGCAGTTTCATTTGCTGGTGCTGCAATTACTCTTGGAACTCCATATTTCTTTGAAGCTTCTTTGTTATTTCTATTTATTGCCGCTTTTAGTTCTTCAACACATGACATTGCAGCAGATGGTTTTTACATGCTCGCACTGAGTGATGATAAACAATCTTTCTTTGTTGGGATAAGGTCTACATTTTTCAGGCTTGCAATGATAAGTGGTGAAGGTCTATTTGTAGTACTTGCAGGAATTATTGCAACTAAAACTGGAAGCTCAACTTTCTCCTGGATTTCTATTCTTGGAATTGTTGCAGTATTAATGTTTTTAATGTCTTTCTATCATCGCTTTATTTTACCTGAACCTGCTGAAGATCGTCCTGTTAAAAATGAAGGAGAGTCTCCTCTTAAGGCTGTAATCACAACCTTTTCTGATTTCTTTAAGAAAGAACAAATTGTATTGGCTATTTTATTCGTACTGCTCTACCGACTTGGTGAGGGGCAACTTGTTAAGCTCGCAGCACCATTTCTTCTTGATTCTAGAGATATTGGAGGACTAGGCCTTTCAGTAACTGATGTTGGAATAATAAATGGGACTTTTGGACTCATTGCATTAACTATTGGTGGGATACTTGGAGGAATTGTAATTTCAAGACACGGTTTAAAAGCGTGGCTCTGGCCTATGATTATCATCATGAATCTTCCTAATGCATCATACTGGTATCTGGCTCATTTTCAACCTGAATCATATCTATTAATTAGTTCCTTAGTTGGGATTGAAAAATTTGGCTACGGTTTTGGATTCGCTGCCTTTCTTATGTTTCTGATTTACATTGCCAGAGGTAATTATAAAACTGCACATTATGCTTTTGGAACAGCTCTAATGGCAATTGGAATGTCATTATCAGGAGCAGTAAGTGGATTTATTCAAGAATCAGTTGGCTATGAAGAATTCTTCATTTGGGTTCTGATTTCATCTATTCCTGTGTTTATTATTACCCCATTTGTTAAAATAGATCCAGATTTTGGCAAGAAAAAAGAAGAGAACATTGAATAGCTCTAGGAACAAAATAAAACATCAAATTATACAATAAGATCATCTAAATAAATATTTACTCATGAGAATTACGAAATACAAAATTATCGCTATTGCTCTATTTGCGATCACAACAATTCTCAATGTTTCTGCACAACCCAGAACCATTGGAACTCCAGAAATTTTGATACAACAAAATGGTGTGAATTTTCAAGCACCTGTTTGGTCACCCGATGGAAATACCATTGCTGTTACCGCTGATAGATATGTTGGTATCTGGCTTGCAGAAGCAGATGGCTCTAATCTTCGCCAACTTACTGATGCTGACGCTGGTTATGGATTAAGCTGGTCAAACGATTCTGAGGCGATTTTAACTCGTTTAAATTCTACAGAAAATCGTCGTCGTAATCATGCTATTACTATTTTTTATGCTGATGGTAGTACTCCTAATCAGATTACAGAATCTCGTGAGAAAATGGACGCTCTACCAAAATGGGCTCAGTTTGGAGAGCAAGTAGTGTTGATTGAAAATGATAAGGTTGAAGCTTTTGATTCAGGAATGGAAATCCCACAGCGATTTAAAAATAGACCAAGTCAGGCTTTTTACATATTAAAGAATAATGCGATTGCAAAAGGAATGATCCCAACAAATTCTACAGAAAATATCTCCCCTTTTGATGATGCTCAATACTTAAATCTTGAAGTTTCTCCAGATGGACAAAAACTAGCTTTTGAAGTATATGCAGGAAACCTCTTTGTAATGAATGTGGATGGATCTAACTTAATAGATCTTGGTAAAGCCAACCGTCCTTCTTGGTCTCCTGATAGCCGTTACCTTGTTGCTTCTGTGAGCGAAGACAATGGCTATAATATTACCAAAGGCGATATTTTTGCTTTTAGTATTGATGGCACCTATCGAGTTAACCTAACTGAGAACTCAGATTTAATCGCCCAAAATCCTGATTGGTCTCCAATCGGCTCAAAAATTGCATTTGATGTCCCTGATAAAGGAGCCATTTACACCCTCACTATTCAGCAGTAAATTACGAGAGAGAACACCATTATGAATTTCGAATCATTAAAACAAGCATTAAAGCCATTAATGCTTTTATGTTTGCAAAGTATTGTTTTAGTAAGCTTTTCAACATCACTAATTGCACAAGAAGTGACTGGACTTGAAGGAGTTTCTATCTTCATAGATCCAGGACATAGCCAAACAGAAAACCAAGGCCTTTATGGCTATTCTGAACCTGAAAAAGTGCTCCGAGTTGGTTTAGCACTCAAAGAAATGCTACTCACCCAAACCGATATAGATACCGTTTACATTACTAGAACTAATGATACTCAACAAGTACCACTAGGGCAAAGAGATGATATAGCAAACACTACCGGGGCAGATTTTTTCTACTCGATTCATAGTAATGCTCCAAACTCATCTAATAATTATACTCTTACACTTTATGGTGGCTGGAGATCAAACGGTAGTACGGTAGAGAAATCTCCAAATGGTGGTAAAGCATATGGTGATGCTCTTATTGTAGAGCTTACCGACGCAATGAGATTACCTACCATTGGAAACTTTGCAGATAGGAATTTTTATCTAGGCGGAAGTGCATCTAATCATTCAAATCAGTTTCCTTATTTGTTTGTAAACAGGACCACTAATATGGCTTCACTCCTAAGTGAAGGTGGATTCCATACCGTTCCTTTTCAGCAAAAAAGAAATTTAAATGCTGAATATAAACGATTAGAAGCACAAGCTGCTTATTGGAGTTTCCTAGATTATTTTGATGTTAGAGATCAACAGCCAGTAGTAGGAATTGCTACGGGAGTAATTAGTGACTATGATGATGATGAACCAATTAATGGTGCGTCAATAAAATTGGATGGGCAAACATACATTACCGATACGTTTGAATCTTTATTTAATCAGTATTCATCTGATCCTGAAGAACTTAAAAATGGATTTTACTACTTAGAAAATCTTTCAAATGGAAATGAACAAGTTATCGTAAGTGCCGAAGGGTTTTATCCAGACACAGCATTCATTGATGTGTTAACTGACGATTTTACCTTTCATGATGCGGCTCTAGTTTCGTCCGTACCTCCATTTATTACTGCATTGGAAGTTGATTCACCTACATTTGTTAATCCAGGTGAAAACTTAGTGATTCAATTCAGTAGAAAAATGGTGAAAACATCTGTTGAAGATGCACTCTCAATTACTCCTCCAGACAGTATTCGATTGGTGTGGGCTTCAGATTCCCGACTTGAGATAATTACAAATGAGCTTGATTTTATAAGTAACTATACCTTAAAAATTGACTCAACTGCAATTGATCAATCTACTTACATGCATCATTTAGATGGCAATGGTGATGGAATCGGTGGTGATTCATTTATACTGCAAATCGAAACCGGACAAGAAGATATTGTTTCGCCAGAGATATCAAATTTATATCCAACTAATACCAAATTAAATGAGCTTTGGCCTATAGCAAGTGCAACTTTTAATGAACATCTTGACACCGCCAGTATTGATAGCTCAACCATTGAAATACGACTAGGAACTTATACTGTTCCTGGAACGGTAAAATACTACCCTGTGGGTGAAAGAAGTGTGTTGAATTTTTTCCCTAGTGAGCGACTCGAACCCAACAAAAATTATAAATTACAGTTCTCAGGTACTATAAGTGATACATCAGGGAATAGTATTGGATCAAATATTCTTCGAACATTTCCAACTACTGATCAAGAAATAAGTACTCAAACTACTGTCGATAGTATGGAAGGGTTAACTTTTAACGAAATATCTGGAGGAGCTGGATCGTGGTGGGCTCCTGCTGCTTCAGGTAGTACAATAGGAATTCTAGCCGAAGAAACCGGTTTGGAAATAGAGACCGACATTGTGAACCTTTTTACAAGTAGTACTCAATCTCTACGTGTTAATTATGGCTGGAGAACTTCTGATTCCGAACATTTAATCCGAGAATATCGAGGTAGTGTTACTACTCCAAAATTCAATAATACAAGAATTTTACAATCTTATGTATTCGGAGATGGAAACGGTAATCAATTCCGATACGTAATACGAGACGAAAATAATGAACTGGAAGCTAGCGAATGGTACACTGTTGACTGGTTAGGCTGGAGATTGATCTCTTGGAACATAGCTACTGATGAAGTAGTACCTTGGGTAAATGGAAACGGCACAGTAAACGGAAATGCTTATCTCGACAGTTACCAACTCACCTATGTAGATGGACAACCATCTACTGGATTCATTCTATTTGATGATCTCATAGCCGTTGACATGGGGATTGCTACATCGAATGAAGAAAATTTAATAGCTGATATTCCAACCGTTTTAAAACTAGATCAGAACTACCCAAATCCATTTAATCCCTCAACGAATATAAATTTTGCATTACCGAAAACCAGCAATGTCAATATCAAAATATATGATATGCTTGGAAGAGAGGTTGCTACCCTATTCGAAGGCGTAAAATCCGAAGGGTATCATACCATTCAATTTGATGCATCCGCTCTTGCGAGTGGAATATATATCTATCGGTTGATTACAAGTTCAGGTAGTATTTCCAGAAAGATGACTCTGCTGAAATAGGTATTAAATAATAAACCGGATCGTAAGTTTTACTAACTAATGATCCGGCATATCTGATACCGACTCGATTGAACTATGTTTTAAGTAAAATTCTTTGAGACCTTCAGTTATTTGTTCAGTTATCCTATCCTGAAATTCTGGGTTGGTCAATAAGATTTCTTCTTCTGGGTTTGATAGGAATGCTGTTTCTACTAATACATTCGGGAATTCTATTGGTGCGTTAAGTGAAAAATTAAAACTTCCAGTAAGACCATAATCTTTCAACCCTAATTCAAGCATTTTGTCATACATAATTTCTGCAAGTGGCTTAAAAGCAATATGCTTATAAAAGGAACCAGTTCCTCGAATAGATAATGCATCACTAGAATAACCTATCGAATTGGTGTGTATGCTTACCAATAAATCGGCTTTGGCTTTAAGAGTTTGCTCTCTTCTGTCACTCATGTACACATAACTATCATCAGCTCTAAGCATAATAACTTCAGCTCCATTACTTTCTAATAAGTTCTTTAACCTCGTAGCTATTTGAAGAGTAATTACTTTTTCTAAATTACCTGCTGCACCGAGTGACCCGTTGTTAGTTCCACCATGACCAGCGTCAACAGCTATTATTCTCCCTTTAATTGGATTAATTACATCCTGAATTACAGGTGGTCTTTTAACAGATATATTTAACTGAGAACCCCATCCATAACCAACAGAATATCCCCAATTTTGGCTGTGGTTCAATTCTATTTCAATTCTGAACCTATCATTTTCAATTTGCTCCCAAGTTATGTCTTTAATACCTAAGCTACTCTTATGCTTAATTTTCCAATTTGTATTTGATGTAGCTCCAAAAATATCTACAATAATTTTATTTGGATGAATCTCCTGAGTACTTATATAAGGTAATTTTTCTGATAGAGATACAGTAATCACATCAGAATCTCCTCTTCCAGAAACCCTGATATTTCCGGTAAGTGAAGAAACAGAGGAAATACTTTTATCTTGAAGTTCTACAAAACGAGCTGGTATCCAAGCACTTAAATTTTCCGTTAAACGTACTCTATAGGTATCGTTTTTTAATCCATCTATAGTAAGAAAAACACCTTTTTCGATATTACCATATTTTGCTCCACCTAATCGATCTGTACCCATACCAATGTTCAAATAAGCATCATCTGCGGTTACTATTGCAACTCTAGACATTCCTATAAAACTTACCGGGTAAGCACTTTTTTTCTTTTTGTATCCCAGAAACCCCTTTTTCATTTTAAAAGTTATATATCTCTTTTCTACAACATCACCAGGTTTAACGATATAAAACCCCTTATAAAATCCTTTTATCCCTGCAACATCTTCAGGAACTTCATGCATAGGTATATTTTCTTTAAAATTGTCGATGTTGAAAACAACTTTTTCACCAGGTGTACCTTGAAACTGTACTTCCAAAATTTCGCCAGATTTGAGCCATAACTCACTTTCAGGTTTCATCATACGATCTGAAATAACTTTACCTGTTACATCCAATGGCTCATCAACAGAACGAATTAATAGCATTTCTTTGGTTAATACTTCTCCATTCAGACCTACTGAGAATACGATTTTAGTTGTATCACTTAGGTGTTCTACCAAATCGATAAAAGCACCACTTTCGTAGACTTTCAATTCTTTCCCATTAACATACGCCTTTGCTTTTGGGTTTGTGTGCGCTGCTACTCTATACCTTGAGAAATTATAAGTTACAGTATCTGTTTCAGGAATTGTAATATTCAGAAAAAGAGAATCTGAATTATTTAAGACACTACTATTGGTTAAAGAGTCTGCTTGTGCAAAAATATTAGAGGTGTAGGATAAAAATAAAATAAATGCCCAGCAAAAAGTGATTTTTTTCATACTAAAATTACTTGTAGAGATAATATTTGGAAGATTTTTCTTTAAATGAATCTGCGTCCTTGTTAAGATAATTTTCTATATCTGACACTCTATAATTCACGCCAAATAATTGACGTATCTGGTCAGTACCTGTAACCTTCTCAAACATAGACCATCTTTTCTTAGAAAGTTCAAAAATATTTTTATCAGGATACATTTCATAGTGAACCTGCATGAACCAAAACTGTAATTTCATTAAATCTGCTTTACTATAATCTGTGAAATGAATTTGCACCCCATGCAGTGTTTTGCCTTCATCTCTTCCATAAAATGGTTTAAATACTAAAGGTCTAAATATTACTCCAGGTATTTCAAGCTGGTTCATTTTTTCTGAAAGTGCCGATTCATCAATCCATTCTGCGGCAAAAACTTGAAAAGGTAATGTGTATCCTACTCCTTCTGAAAAAACACCAAGTTCCCCCATAACTCCAGTAGCTACGTAAAAATACGCCGAGTATTCATGAGGTATATGCGGAGAAGTAGGAACCCAAGGAAGTCCTGTTTTATCGAATGTCATATCTCGTTGCCACCCTTCCATAGAAATTACTGTAAGGTCGCAACTAACACCATTTTGAAGCCACCCTTCATTATTTAACATGAGTGCAATTTCACCAGGTGTTAATCCATATATATATGGTATTGGAAATTGGCTGACAAACGAAAAATAGCCATCTTCAACAATGTTACCCTCTACTTTTTCTCCTCCTAACGGATTAGGTCGATCAAGTACTAAAAACTCAATATCATTTTCGGCAGCTGCTTCCATAGCCAAACCCATAGTACTAATGTAAGTATAGGATCTCACCCCAATATCCTGAATATCGTAAACCAAAACATCTATATCCTTCAACATTTCTTTGGTTGGTTTTCGGGTATCTCCATAAAGTGAATAAACCGTAACACCTGTTTTATCATCTATATACGTACTTACTTTATCACCTGCTGCATATTCCCCTCTAGCTCCATGTTCAGGTCCATATAAAGCGGTCAGTTCTACGGCATCAGATTCGTAAAGCAGATCTATTGTGGAAACTAAATCTGAGTTTACTCCAGTAGCGTTGGTAATCAATCCTACTCTCTTTCCTTTTAAAGCTTCAAATTGAGTTTCTATTAATACTTCTACCCCTGTTTTAACTTGATCAATATCTTGAGCATTAACCAATGAAAATGAACCAAAAAATAAAATAAAAATGCTTAGAGTTAATTTTACCATCATACTATTTTGTTATTTTTTATTCTTTAGTTTGAATTTATACATTCTAACCCTGAACTTCATGAATAAGTAAGTTTACTTACGTAAAAATTCTTTTCTACACTAACCAAATGCTTGACAATAAATTGTATAATCGAAAACTCAGTTTAAGAGAAAAAATAGCTCAATTATTTATTATTGGATTTAAAGGGAGTGATATTTCCGACGATTCTGAAATCCTGCGAACTATAGAACTTGAGAAACCAGGTGGAGTTATCCTTTTTGATCAGGATATGGTTCATAATAAACCAGTACATAATATTAAATCTCCTGAACAGGTTAAAAATCTTACACGACTTTTAAAGGAGAAATCTGAATTACCACTTATTATTGGAGTAGATCAGGAAGGTGGTTTGATTCACAGATTAAAACCTGAATATGGATTTCCAGAAACAGTTTCTCATAAACATATGGGAAATAAGGATGATTTAGTTTATACCCGTACTAAATCTGAGGAAATAGCAAAGGTGCTTTCTGAAGTGGGTATTAATCTGAACTTTGCTCCAGTAGTTGATCTGGAATCAAACAAGAAAAGTTCCATCATCTCAAAAAGAGAACGCTCTTTTGGAAGCTCTGCCGAGCTGGTAACCAGACATGCAATGGCGTATGTAGAAGGTCATCAGAAATATCGAATTCTTACATGCTGCAAACATTTTCCTGGCCATGGAAGTGCTGCAGGTGATTCCCATGCTGGATTCGTAGATGTAACGGAAACGTGGCAAAAAAATGAGTTAAAACCATACAAAAATTTAATTGCTGAAGAAAAATGCCCAATGATTATGACTGCTCATATTTTTCATTCTGATTGGGATTCCTCGCTTCCAGCTACTTTTTCAGAAAAAGTTCTCCAAAAAATTCTGCGGGATGAATTAGGATTTACCGGGGTTGTAATTTCTGATGATATGCAAATGAGAGCTATTTCTGACACTTATAGTCTTAAAGACTCCCTTCTACATGGTTTAAACGGTGGGTTAGATATGTTCTGTTTTGGAAACAACCTTCTGCCAACAGAAGTAAAACTATCTGAAGCAATAGATGCTGTTGAAGAATTGGTTATAAATAAGAAAATTAGTTTAGAGAGAATTGATCAATCCGTAAAACGAATACTTGGTCTTAAATCAGATTATCTGCTTTAAGTTTATGGGCTTCTACTAGTCTATCAATTGGTTTTTGAATAATAATCTCTGCTTTTAATCCTTTTTCCACAAGCACTTGTGTAAGTATCTCTCGATGAATGGCAGCGATTGAACCAACGAATCCAATTTTTTGACCCGAAAGGTTTCCAAAATAGCCTAATTGTTTTTCCACAAAATCTGAAAAACCCTCTCTTACAATACGTTGAATGTATGGATGATCTTTATATTCAGCGAGCAACTTAGAAAATGATGCTACAAATCGGTTAGCATTTGGTTGTTGATACACTTTATCTAAAATATGAGATAAGCTCATATCGTATCTATTTGAGAGTTCCTTTCTTAGATCCTCAGGCATTTCATTATAGAAGTACGAGTGGATTATTCTTTTTCCGAAGTATCCTCCTGATCCTTCATCTCCAAGTGTAAAGCCCAATGAAGGAATTTGATTAACTATTTTTTCCCCGTTATAGATACATGTGTTTGAACCAGTTCCTAAAATACAAGCAACACCTGCCTCATTTCCAAAACAGGCTATGGCAGCTGCTAATAAATCAGAATCTACATGTACTTCTGCCTTTTCAAAACTGGAGGTTAAAACCTCTTTTAGTTTTTTTATATTTTTTTCGGTCCCACATCCTGCTCCATAGAAATACACTTCTCCAACAAGATTATTCTCAAAATTGACTACTAATCCATCATCAATTACCTCAACTAGCTCTTGATAAGACATGAAGTTAGGATTTAGCCCTTCTGTAAAATAAGTCTCTGTTTCTCTGTTATCTCTTATCAAAACCCACTCTGTTTTTGTGGATCCGCTGTCTGCTATAAGTGTGTACATTTCCTTTTTTTTATTTATTTGAATTAAGATAGCTAACGGATAATTTGATTACCACTTTGTCTGCTTTTTTAATACTATTCCACTTAACAAGGAGTAATTATGAATACATCCACTGGAATATCTTCTGGCAAACGGCTTGTCTCTCTTGATTTTTTTCGAGGAGCTACCGTTGCAGCCATGATACTTGTGAATAACCCTGGATCATGGTCTCATATTTATGGACCATTAAAACATGCTGAATGGCATGGATGGACACCAACTGATCTAATCTTTCCATTTTTTTTATTCATTGTTGGCGTCTCTATTGTATTGGCTTTCACTAAAGCAAAGGCTAAAGGAGCTTCAGAAAAAGATCTCCTAAATAAATCCCTTATCCGAGCTCTTAAAATTTTTGGGTTAGGTCTAGCCCTTGCTGCGTTTCCCTATTTCACTCTTAATTCAGGATTCTCACTTCACCCAAATCTATTTGATATTCGTATTCCTGGGGTTTTACAACGTATAGCCATTTGTTATGCTGTTGGGGCTTTTTTGTTTCTCTATACAAAACCTAAAACTCAAATGATAACGCTCGCATCTTTGTTGTTGGGATATTGGGCTTTAATGGAACTAGTACCAGTGCCTGGTTTTGGAGCTGGTGCAATAGATGCCCCTGATTCAAATCTTGCCGCTTTTATTGATCAATTAGTCTTGGGTTCTCATATGTGGAAAGAAAATTGGGATCCTGAGGGTCTACTAAGTACAATACCCGCAATAGGAACTACGCTAATTGGTATTTGGACTGGACGATTACTAGTGAGTGATCAAAAGTCAGAAGAGGCACGAACTCTAGAGTTTTTTAAATGGGGGTTTATTCTAATAATAGTAGGCTATAGCTGGAGCTGGTTGTTTCCAATTAACAAGAATATCTGGACCAGTTCGTACACTCTTCTTACAGGAGGTCAAGCTATGAGTATTTTTGCGTTAAGTTATTGGTTCATCGATGTAAAGCAACGAACTAAGTACACAAATTGGGGTGTGTCATTTGGTTTAAATGCGATAACTGTATTCTTCCTCAGTGGCATAATTGGAAGATTACTTATACTAATAAGATTTAATGTAAACGGAGAAACAATAGCCCTCAAAACCTGGATTTTCAACAATATATTCAGTGTTTTTAATACACCTCAAAATGCATCCATAATGTATGCCATTGTTTGGATTATTTTGTTTTGGTTACTTGCACATTGGATGAAGAAAAAAGGAATTATAGTTAAAGTATAGTAAAAGGGAATATCATCCAGTTTTACTATTTACACTTATTCGTCAATTTTGAGATTTACACTAATAGTTTCGGCCTTGTATAAGCTATCCTGTTGTTCCTCAAATTCTTTTCTCTCTAAAATACGGTCTTCTTCTAGCGTATCTTCAGGTTCCAATTGATGATCCCATTGATAAACTTCTGCTTTCCAATTGATAATCTCATTTTTACCAAGTGTAAGTACCGTATAACCTGGCTCGAAACCCAACCAATTCCCTCCCCACCAAGCTGCAGATGCAGCTTGTGAAGTTATATACCATACATTGTTAAATCTAAAATCTTCTCCAACATGGGTATGACCTTGAAGCAATGCTTTTACTCCATGCCTTTCTAAGATGAATCGTAATTCGCGATTATCTTTTAACACCAAGTGGTTCATCGCCTTTAATTCTTGATCGGCATTAATTTGCCCATTATGATTAAATGCAGCGTAGTGAGACACCGCAATTGTTGGCATACCTTTGTGTTCTCCGAGATCGTATCTTAGCCATTCAAGCTGCTCTTTACCTATACGTTGTTCATAAGCTGGTCCATTCTCTCCTTCAAACTCGTTAATAGAATTAAGAACAACAAAATGCCATCCTTTGTGATTGAAAGAGTAATAAGCTTCACTCATTCCAAGAGCATCCATTATGTATTTTCTTCCTATTCCGGGGTGCTTAGCATCAACTTTACGACGGGATGACAAGCCTAATACATCATGATTACCTAAACAAGGATAATAAGGCATTTTTAGATTTAAACTGATATTCTTGAAAAGCTCTATTTGTTCATCAAACTTATCCATTTCTGTGTATAAGCCATCAAACACCATATCTCCACCCATAAGTATTAGGTCTGGAGATGGTGTCATATTATTAATAGACTCTACACATTTACGATAACCTTGATCCCCTCTTCTTCTTGATGTTACGTGTATATCCGTAAGGTGTATTATTTTAAAATACTCTTCACTATTGTCGCATGATAAAACTCCACCAACCCCTAGAGTTCCAAGTCCAATTTTTTTCAGGAAACTCTTGCGACCCCCCATTATTTAAGTAGAGTCATTATCCGGTTTAAAGAAATGCTATTACTTCTCAACTGATACAAATAAATCCCTGAAGATAATCCTGAAGCATCAAAACTTACAGAATGTTCACCTGCTGACTTAACATCTTGTACTAACGTTTTCACTTCTCTTCCCAATAAATCATACAACTTAAGAGTTGTGAAGCCAGCTTCTCCTAAATTAAAAGAAATAGTTGTGGATGGATTAAAGGGATTAGGGTAGTTTTGATTAAGAGAATAATTTAAAGGAATAAATTCTTCATCTTCGTTCGAAATTACAATACCAGCTTCTTGAGATTCAGTAGGTTCACTTTCCACATTATTTCTACTAACAGAAGTAACAAAGTACCAATAACTATTATTGGATGGTGGAGCAATGTCGGTATATGCTGTTTGCCCTGTTACAGCTATTAGATTTTCTACTTTTTCCATTTCTGAAATCTCAGCAGGGGCTGATTCAGAATCAACTCGATAAATTGCATATTTTAAAAGAGTATCAACATGACTAGATGAGCTCGTTTTTGTAATTACATCAACGGATGGACGGTCCCAACTAAGATTGAAGATATATTCTTTCTCAGAATCTCGATTCACGATTAGGTTTTCTGGAGTATTTGGAATAGAAAGATCTTTCCATTCCATTGTTGGTTGTAGGGCTGGATATTTATAGAAATTATTTTTCAGAGAATCCGCAAATCCCTTAGAACTATATGTAGTTATATTGCTAGATCTAAAAAAAACACTCCCTGTTATCTTATCATTTTCTCTATTATGACGAACTTGTCTTGGAATTTCATTTTCAGAAAAAAGTGTACCTGTAAATGTACTACTACTTGATCGATATAAACCATGCCCAGGATACGTATGTCTTCCATTTAAGTCGGCTTGATCAGCCCACCAATTTGCAAGTTTTCCATAATCTTGTCCTGTCCCAAACCTGCTAAATGCCCAATAGAGCTGAGGAGTGATATAATCAATAGTTTGGTCTTCAAGCCAAGCAAGCCCGTCACCATAAATAACGCTGTACGCATCCATTCCACTAATTCCAGATGGAGTACCACTCTTCCAAATTCCAAATGGGCTTATTCCAAATTTAACCCATGGTTTTACTTGCTGTATAGAGTCGTTTAATGCTTCTACAAAAATATCTATATTATTCCTTCGCCAATCTCCTTTATTCTCAAAACCACGTGGGTAAGCTTCAAAAGTAGCATCATCTAACGTATCATTTTCATTGCTTGTCATATTATTAGGAGGATATGGATAGAAATAGTCATCAAAATGAATTCCATCTACATCATATCTGTTAACTACATCCATTACCACCCTAAGATTATAATCGATAACTTCAGGTAAACCAGGATTCATTATTGCAATAGCTCCATTCATCACAAAAAGCCATTCTGGGTGTTTATTTGCAACATGTTGTGTGTCTCTTGCTGTAGTTCCTTTAAGCTTATAATTAGAGTTTTCATCATAGTATCTATTTAGGAACGGTTCGAGGCTTTCGAATTTTGGATCAAGTTCAGTGGATACTTTTTGGGTAAAATCATTGGGAATTGATCGCATTGCTCTATATGGATTTAACCAAGCATGTAGCTCCATGCCTCGTTTATGAGCCTCTTCTATTACAAATTCTAATGGATCCCAATATGGGTCTGGGGCTTTCCCCTCTTCACCTGTTAGATATTTTGACCAAGGTTCAATATCAGAGTCATATAAAGCATCCCCTTCAGTTCGAATCTGAAAAAACACTGCATTTATACCCACTTCTTTCATGTCATCTAACCGGTCAGTTAAACTTATTTTTTGAAAATTTACTGGTAGTGAACCTGAAGCTGGCCAATCAAGGTTTATAACGGTAGCCATCCAGGTTGCTCTAAATTCTTTTTTTGGTGCTTCTGTTACCTGTGCTGTTAGGTTGGCTGAAATTAATATAGCTATGACTAGTAAAAAGGGTTTTTTGGACTGCATATAGAAAAGTGATTATGTGTTAAATAAAAAAGGCAGCATTACGCTGCCTTTTTTTAAATAAAATCAATTTTATTTAATGAGAGTAAGTTTATTAGATAAACGAACACCATTAGATTGAAGTATATAAAAGTAAACTCCTGATGATAGATTTGATGCATCAAAAGTTACAGTATGCTGTCCCGCGCTCATTCTTGAGTCAACAAGAGAAGCTACTTCACGACCAGTTAAGTCATAAACTTTTAGCGAAACTGCACCAGACTCATTGATAGAGTACTGAATATTAGTTGTTGGGTTAAATGGGTTAGGATAGTTTTGCTCTAATCTATAACCTTCAGGAACTCCAGCAACTCTTTCATTTTCATTAGAAGTAAATACTTGCTCTGTTGTAAACTTTTGAACATCAACATCGGTTTGTACTGCACTAAAAGCACTTATGTATGCAGTTTTACCATCAGCAGAAAAATCCAATCCACGCGGACGAGCATCGTCAAATCCTGCTGCAATGTCAGCACCAGCAACCCAATTGATACTATCAATAGGAGCTTCATTGTCTGTTCCAAGATCTGCAACATCAAACGCATACCAAGTTTGAGGGTTATATGGGGAGCCTGGAACATCTAATAGTGAACCACCACCTACCCATAAGTACCCTGTAACAGGATGGATATCGAACACTTCGGATTTGATACCTCTAAGTACGGTATCTGGAGTAGCACTGAAACCACTAAACTCATCAGGTCTTGTATATTTTAATACAGAACCTAAAGTATATCCAGCCCACCAGATAGTGTTACCGTCTGGAGAAACTTGTACATCACGTGAGAAGCTTCCAGTTAGTGTAACTAATTCTTCTTCGTTTTCAAGATTGCTATCGTACTTATAGATAGGTGAGTCTGCAGCTACAACACATCCAACATAAATATTGCCTTCAGCATCTGAACTAGCTTCACCAAGTGAACATCCTGAAGTTGGATCAACTTTAGCAAGGCCTTCACCTGTTTTATGATCTACTTTATATAAGCGGTTGAATTGTGAGATAATGATATCACCGTTAACATCTGCTTCGATACCACGTCCAGAGTATCCTTCATAAGCCTCACCAGTCCAAACTTGACCAAGTGTATCTGCTGGTGTTGTTCCATCAGCATATGTAATAATAATTAATGGAGAGAAACTTGCAGGAGTTCCATCAGCATTATAAACATAAATGGCTCGAGTACTTAAAGTATCTGGTCCAACTTCTCCTATATCACGAGAAACAGCGATTCTTTCAGTAGCTCCAAATGGTTGGATCCAAATTTTGCCTTCAGCATCTACTGCAACACCATGAACTTCGGCAAATGCATCACCTGAGTCCACTGCTGGGCCAAAGGTATCATCATTTACCCAATTTTGAGCACTTACCATAGCTGGTATGAGAAGTAGTCCTAATAAGGGTATTAAATTTTTAATCTTCATTGTAATTCTCCTTTTGTATCTGTTTATCATATAAATATAATTATCAGTTATTTGTTTGTATTGTTAAAATCCAAATATACCTGACCTAGTTCGGTCATACATATCTAGAAAATTAATGCTTGTTTCGTCTCCTAGAATGGCTACAACTGCAAGATTATCATCTCGCCAAGTTATGCTATAGGCACCAGGCTTAATCATTCCTTCATACAATTCTTGATGTGTTCCATCTGGGAACACTCTTACAATACTTGGTTTTATTACATCAGCAGATTGTCCCCCAGTAGTAATCAAAAGTTCTCCATTAGAAGCTAATACCATAGAAGATACTATCCCTTCATAATTTTCTGAAAGATCAAAGTAAAGTTCACCTGCTCCTATATTCCCACTTCCATCAATAGTGAATTTCCATACACTTCTTTTTTCATTAATCAATCCGCCAACAAAAAGTTCATTTGTATTACTATTAAAGGCTACCGCAGAAAAGTCTCCTGCGAAAGGAAATTTAGTTTCTGATTTATCTGCAACCGTAAAACGATGTATCTGATCGCTACCTAAACCAACTACCCAAAGATAACCGTTGTTATCAAATATCATATCACGTATATCTAACGAACTAGTTGAAGAAACCCCCCAAACTCCCTCACGGAGTCCATCACCGAATGTTTTTTGGAAAATCGCTTGAAGGCTTTGTTGAGTCATTAACAGTAGACCACCTGGACCGACTTCAATATCTGAATAAGCTGTAAATCTCATCGTACTATCCGTTGGATAAGGTCTTTTATCTTCCGGATCTGGTCTAGGCTCGCCAGGAAACTTTACACCATCAGTTTCTTTGGTTCCATCTGGTGAAATTTTGGTATATCTGAGAACCCCACTAGAGGAAATAAGAGAGTACACGTTATTTTCAGCATCTACAGCAACTGGTGCATTTGGAGAATCTGTGGAAGTTAAACCTGGATATGTTCCAAACGGCTGAGCCAAATCATATGCATATGAATTGCTAAAAAATTCAGCACCTCTTATCGATACTCTAACGCTTAAATCATCTCCAAAATTTGTTCCTGGTCTTACCACTAATCTAGTTTTTGTAGCTTCTTTTATTATTCCAGGTGATCCACCAAAATTTATAGTTAAGCTATCAGCATCGAAAGAAAAATTAGACCCAGTAACAATTACGGAATCTACACCAGCTAAATATCCAACTTCAGGAGAGATATTAGTAATTTCTGGAACAGGTTTAGAGGGTTCATAACTCGGGTCGTAGATGCTATTACCTTCTTTACAATTAGAGAAAAAAATTGTTGTAAGAACTAAAAAAACTGGTAAGAATTTATTTTTTACTATCATTGCTTAAATAAAGAATTAAAATCCTAATTGAACACTTATTCTATTAACTTCGCCGAATACACCAAATTGGGTGTAAGAATAATCAACACTTAAATCGATACCACCGAAAGGCTGATTAATACCAAAACCAAAAGCTAACGCTTCTTCATCTTTTGGAAATCCATACCCTCCCCTAACTATAAAACGATTTATAAAGGAGTATTCTAAACCAAAAAGAAGTTGCTCATCATAATCTCTGGGTCGATTTGCGTCAATACTTACTAATAGTGAATGATCATCAATATCAGTAAGATCAAGAACATTCATTGAAATACCGATTTTAAAAGTGAGTGGAAGTTCGGAGCTTTCCTCATCATAAGTAACTTCAGGTGAGAAATTTCTAAGTGCCATTGCAAAATTCAAGCTTTCAAAACCAGTTTTATAAAGAACTCCAAAATCCAGTACTCCCGTTGAAGCAGAATATGAATTGTTTGTATAACCACCAGAACCATCAAAGCCGGTAACTACAGATCCTAAATCTTGTTTGGCATATCTAAAATTAGCCCCCACTGAGAATTGATCTGTTATTGCATTCGCATAGGAAAGTCCTAAAACCATGGCAACGGGATTTATAAATCCATTATCTCTATATCCTTTACTTTCACTGCCATCAAAAACGGTAGATTGAATATCTCCATAATCAACTGAGATAATATTTACTCCAAAAACTCCAAATCTGCCCTCACTTGGGTTGAAAATGAATGCTGCAGAATTATAATTAATGTCTGTTATCCATTGAACAGCTCCAGCGGTTGCAGAAAATTTTGAATCGATATTGGTCATAGTGGCTGGATTATAGAATGCACTATAAGCTCCCATTTCTAAAGATGTAACGGCATCAGAAAGTGCCGATGCTCTTGCTGATGGAGAAACACTCAAGAATTTCATGCTTGTTTGAGCCCTCTTCTTTTGACCATACACATGAGTGGTTGTAAGAAGTAAAGCCAGACCGAATAAAATTAATTTACTTATTCTCACTTTTTAACCTATAAAATGATTACAATTTTTCTTACTGCTACTTGCCCAAAATTGTCATCATTTGGGTCTTTATTTATAATTCTTGCGATATAAATACCACTAACTACCCTTTGCCTGTAATCAGTTCTCAAATCCCAAAAATCATCTCCGCTACCATTATCATGTTCAATAGTTTTGATGAGTTCACCAATTTCAGTATAAATTTGTATGGTTGAAATTCCTGGAATTTCATAAAAAGCTATCCTATCTCCCCCTGATTGATCAAGTAATAAGTCATTATCAATATTAGGGTTATAAGGATTAGGTACTACTCTAATCTCTTCCATTGTCTCTCCTGCCGCTCTCAGTAGCTTCGCAGGATCATAAGATTGCGAAAAATACCTATTACTGACGAGATTGGTTCCAACTGGTGTTAAGCCAGTACCATCATTATTTTGATTACCAACGCTCACTATATAATAAAAATAATCTCTACCTCTTATTGGAACATCCAATTGATAAATTGCGGGATCATCTATCCGTCCTGCTTCTCCATCGCTAAGAAATCGTTCTGTAGCAGGTACTTCTGCAAGCAATCTATATGTGCTATCAACCCGACCTGCGGCTCGATAAACTTGAAAACCCTGTATATCACCTTCATTTCCATCAAACTCCCAATCTAGGTTTATACCATCTCCAGCGGATGTCACGGAAAAAATACTTGGTGGAACTGGTGCTTCAGGTATATTATAATCAGAGTTAAAATTGGCTACTGCACGCTCAAATGTTTGAAATAAAGAATCCCGACTAGTAAACACCCATCTATTTTTAGTCATACTGATAGGCTCACCATTTACTTCAACTTCAATATCCTGATACTGATCGCCTCCAGATTTAACTATTTCTTTAAATTGCTTTCCAACTTCTAAAGCTATTTCTCGGGAAATACCAGCTGACGCTTCTGCAATAACAATTCGTACACTCTCACCAGGGGCGAGGGTGTAAGGTCCATACCCGTAGTTATAAGCATAGCCGCCACCATCTCCAAGACTTGGGTCTTGGTTTGCAGGAGGCTGAACAAATCCACTAAGTCCAGACGGCTCTACTCGATAAGCATGTCTAGGAGATGTTCTTCCTCTTGTAATCATATTATACTCAGCGGCCATTTTATTTGAATTAAAGGCACTATTATTAGAATATAACCCATCATCATTATGCTCTTCTGTCATTGTAAATGGCTGATTAATATCATCCGAATCATCAGAAGCTGAAGCATCGGCATGTAAAGTAACGGTACCAACAAAATGATACGCTTCAAGCCGTCCGGTTGTATCAGCAGTTGTGAGATAACCTAGTGCAACTGTCGAAGCATTAGGTTCAAAAATTGGAGCACCTATATTATCGTAATTTGAACCAGCAAATGGAGAGAAATATCCATGCCAAGCAAACTGAGCTCTGAAGGTTTCAGGTTCTTCGGGTCTTAAACCATCACCTCTTCGATCATTCATCGTGTTTATTCCCCAACCTGTGCCATTTCCAATCGTGTGTCTTGATGCAGAAACAGGAGCCATTCTATTTAAAAAGTAAGGAACGAATCCTTCCACCGTTCTATTTGGGAATTCAATCTCTGCATCATCATCTGTGTTTCCAGTATTCGTAAAGATATATTCGATTACATGATAATTATCATGGTACTGCTGACTAAATTGGCTAATCGTTCTCTCTACAGTTACCCCTAATAAGGTATTCATAACGGTGACTATTTTTCTATCCGCTTTCATATTCGGATCAACTAAATCATTGTCAACATTTTTACTAAATGAAACAAGTCCATCTACGCTAACTTCTGGTGGATCAAATTTGTTAATGGTTTCCATTGAAATAGGATAAAACTCTCCTAAACCAGTAACTCTCGGACCTACGTGAACAACTCGATAATCCCAAGTTTGTTGATCATCAGTAAAATTGGTTGCTCCAAGCCACAATCCTTTCATAGCCTGTGCATCTTGACCTCTATAAATCGCTGGCCATTGCCAACCACCTTGTTGCTCTTTAATAAAGCCTTCTTCTATCTCTGATCCAATATTTGAATAGAAATTATGAAAAGAACCTGCAGATAACCATCTGTATTCTATTTGAGCTTCTGCTTTTTGTGAACTAAAAAGCAAAAATAGAAATACAAAGACACTTAATTTTTTTGAGTATTTATATAACATATTATTTTTGATCATCCTTAAAATGAAAATCTCACACCAAATCTGATTGTTCTTGGATCTAGAAAGTTAAAATATCTTTGATCAGGCATGTTTATGTAAGCTTTATCATCTAAAACTTTGTCAACAAAACCTTTATCTGCATCTACAAATGCATTTCCGTCCCATTGATAATATTTAGCCTCTGATGTATTGTAATAAAGCGCTCTTGTATTACCCTGATTTGGTAGGTTTACAGAAACTTCAATAGGAACATAGGTTACATCAGAAGGTCTGTATACACCAGGTTTATCATCTCCGGGTACCCTTTGATTTAAAAGGTTAATTTCTTCTAAAACATCTTTAGGAAGATGCAAGGATTCCATATAGTCTAGAAAGTCCGTACCAGTTACAGAGCCAGAATTGTATGGATCAAAATTTCTTATATTAAGCAAGTTAGAAACATCAGCGAAGAACTTAACTGAACTTCCATTATTAAGATTTACATCTTTCGTTAATCTTAAACTTGAACCCCAAGTATCGGTTAACTGCAGGTTATTAACTAACCCTGGAATAGATCCTCCTCCAGTATAGGTAATCCTTGATCCTGCTTTCCATGAAATAAGTGGAACAACTTGCCAATTTGCTAGTGGTTTTCCTCCTAGTAATTCTGGACCAAAATCTGAAGGAGATTGAAAATATAATTGAATCCTAGCATATGGTTGGGGAATTGGTCTGAAAATATCATTATCTCCTGTTCCTCTATCATATTGACGCTGCAAAACTGGGTTTTCATAATTTTCCAACGTTCCAAAAAAGCCTCTTGATAGTATACTATAAGTATAATTTATTTCACCCCAGAAAAAACGTCCTCTTTGTTTCCGTAGAGTAAATTCAGCTCCACGTATGTCTGCATAAGAAAAAGCCCTACTTACAGTGTAGCTATTATCATCTCTACTTATATACTCTACCTGTATTGGTTGATTTGAAAGATCTTTATAATAACCACTTATACGAACAAGATAGTTTTCCAGGATATTATGCTCATACCCTAATTCATAACTAACTGTTTTAGGTAATTTATTTTCAGGTGAAGCAACACGAACTACAGTATTGGTAAATGGCTCTACTCTAACTAAATATAAATTTTCCGGATCAGGCAATTGTACTGTATGTCCATAATTAAAGAAGAATTTACTCTGTTCAGTAATTGGGAAAGCAACTCCTAATCTCGGCTGCAACACGATCTGTGGTTTTACATCTGAAGTAGCTGCAGTATCTAATGCAGAACCATTACCAGCATTAAATAAATCCGTGTAATCAGTGTAATCATACCAACTAATATTTGGATCAGAATAAGTTAGTCGCAAACCGATATTTGCTATCATTCCATTGAACTCTAATTTGTCCTGAACGAATGCAGCCATTCTAATCGGGGTAGTGTTCCATTCAGATCGAGTTCTACCAGAAGGCAATACTTTATCAAAAGAGCCGTAATTCACTCTACTATTGGTTCGAATAATTTCAAACCCTGCCTTTACCTCATTAACTCGATCTACCTGACTTGTAATTTTAAAACTTGCGTTAATTTCTGAAATTTCACTGCTATCTCTTGCAGTACTCATTCCAACCCCCATTCTCATTCCAGAGGCCAGCCCAAAAGATGTTTCATCAAAAAACCCGAAAGGACCTTCATCAAAACCTACCCCACCAAACGAAATTACATTTGATGTATCTCTTAATGCACTAGGATTTGTGCTGTTTTTTGAAATCTGGTTGCTCACTTTTATCTCGTAGAATGTATTATCCGAAATTGAATGAGTAAATTGTGCACCTAAATTGAACGTAGTTTGCTCAGTAGGAGCCCAATAATCTGAAGCATAAATTCTTGATTCAATAAAACTAACATTATCCAGACTTCCTGAAATTCCTTTAGGGCTAACAAAGAAACCTGGATTACCAGCCTGACTCGCTGATGTACCTGTCTGTCTACTATAAAGTCCATCAATTGAAAATTTCATCCCTGATGCGATATTACTCGTGATCTTAGTTTGAAATGTAGTTTGCTTATATCTATCCTTAGAAAGAGGAACTAAATACATTGTTTGAGTTTCTCTAAAAGAATTTGAGAATCTTAAGTCTCCAAGCTTTTTACTAATAAAAGGTACTGGACCACCAAAAGTAAGATCGATCTCGTAATCAGGATCTTGTATAGCAAAATCCTTTCTATGTTGCCATAAAAAAGCTTGCTGAGCTGCTTCTGGGGTTAAATCATTGTTAGGATTATTATCCGCTAATGTAGATTGAGAAAAAGCATTCCACCCTTGAAATGATGGATACTCTTCTTGCGTATATGAATCCCAAGCTCCATTATCAGTACCTGTCCATGCAACTTGATCATCTAGATAAGGACGTAACCAATACGAGTTTGGGTCATTGATTGATTGACCGATATTCTTTGCTTGCGGTGGGGTTATACGAATTAAGCCATCAAGTGTGTATTTATCTCTATCACCTTCTTTACTTGTCACATTAATCAAACCAGATCTTAAATCTCCGTATTCTGCATTAAATCCCCCTGTTTGGACTTGAACATTTTGAATGGAAGTAATACTTATTCCAGTAAAAGGAGTGTTATCCCTTCCTGATCTTAGGGTAAATCCATTTAGGTTAAAAGAAACCTCATCACTACCACTTCCTCTAACTTCTAAACCTTCAACACCTGCTTGTAAACCAACAGCGTCAGAAACACTAGTAATAGGGAGGGCATCTAAACTCTCTCTACTAATATTAGATTGACTAGAAGAAACATCCTTTTGAACTATTGGTCTTTCAGCGATTACAACCACTTCTTCTCCCTCAATGGTCTCTTCAACCATTACAATATCTACTTCTGTGGTTAGATCTATGCTTACTTCCACATTTTGAATTAATACATTTGCAAACCCAACATAGGAAGCACGTAAAGTATATGTCCCTGATTTTACATTAAGAATCTGAAAATATCCATCTAATGCTGCTGCTGCACCTTGCGTTGTTCCTTGAATGATAACAGTAACACCCGGTAGTGGTTCGCCATCGCTATCGGTGATAAAACCCACAATTTTTCCAGATTGGGCAAACGATGATTGTGAAAGAAAAAAGAGAAAGAAAAAAAACAGTAGCTTTTTTACCATCATATAAATTTTTTTTGCCGATTAAACATTGATCTTTAAACCTCAACATTACTGCAGATGTTTGATCGTTATATTATAAAATCTGAATTACATTGGAAACTATTAATTACGCTTTTTTTCTAGAATTAATTTCACGGTAAAATTTTCGTTTTATTTTTAGATAACTCTACTTAATCAATTTAAACTATCTCTATTTACATTTGATACTTAGCTAAGAGTATTGATAAATACGAATCAGTAAAGTATTGTAAAATTATTTTCGGTATAGTTTGTGCATATTTGCTCAATGTTTTTTTTACTTGGGTAGCTCTTCTAATAATTTGTGCGCAATATTAAAAAAAACTCTAAATAAGCTAATTTCATAGATCACAATTGAACAGAATCCTCTCAATAATATATTTACAACATTCATCCAATTGCCATCAATTATAAATCATGTGTTGATCATGTAATAAGCTTTTAATACTTGTAATAGTTTTTGCTGACTCTCTTTGATTTCAACTCCTTCTTCTGCAAATATCCACCTTTAGTAAAAAAATTAAACCCGATGTATTTATTATGATTTACTTACTATCAATGAGGTTTGCCCAACTAGTTTTAGTAGAACCAGAATAGTCAATAAGTATGCGCATGATTTTTGTTCAACGATAATAATATTTCTGGCTATCATTCGGCTAAGGAGCCATTATGAATATTACCTATACTAAATACTTAAAAATTGATGAACTTGTTGAACTTCAGCAACTAAAATCAAATCCACAAGAACATGATGAGATGCTGTTTATTATCATCCATCAAACCTATGAATTATGGTTTAAACAGGTTCTGCATGAATTCGGGAAACTCCGGAAAGAGCTAGAATCTGGAAATACATGGAACTCAGTAAAAACTCTTCGCAGGATTCTTACCATTATGAAAACCATGGTTTCTCAAGTTGATATTTTGGAAACCATGACTCCGCTAGAATTCAATAGTTTCCGTGCTTTTTTAGGTCAATCTAGTGGATTTCAATCCCTACAATTTAGAGAAATAGAGATCTTATGTGGACTTCGCCTTCCTGTAATGATGGATGCACATAAAGATAATCCAAGGCATGTGGATATACTGAAATCTCGAATGGATGAAAATACTTTATGGGAAAGTTTTGGAATGTATCTCACTAAAAAAGGATTCTCTGTACAACCCAAGAGGAAAAATGAAGTAGGATTGATGTTCAGTCCTTCCGAAGAAATTCAACAAAAGCTGATTAAAGTGATGCAAACCGAACCTGAACTGGCTCTGGTTTGCGAGTTATTCGTAGATTTTGATGAAGGACTTCAGGAATGGAGATACCGCCATGTAAAAATGGTGGAACGTACTATTGGAAGAAAGAAAGGAACCGGGGGATCTCCCGGAGTGAAATATCTCCAGAAAACAACAAACCATGCCATTTTCCCTGATCTTTGGGCAATCAGATCAGAGTTTTAATTTTATTGTAATCCAAACTAATCGTCATCCTGAGGATACTTCCGAAGGATCTTTGTGAATACCCAACAAGATTCTTCGCTTTCGCTCAGAATGACATCTTTAAGATATGTCAGAAATAGACCAGCTAGCAGAACGACTTATTCCTCATTATTCTCATTTTCGTGTTTCCGAGCGCCTTTTATTCACAGGGCACTCTCACCAAGCTTGGCCAGATGTGGCTCGTGAAGGACAAACAGAATATTTTGATGTTTGTGCAGATCGTGTTGATAACAAATGGGAAGTTGGTTTTGAGAAAACAGAGATACTCCGAAATTATCTTCGTGACTATTACGATGATCCGGAGGGATTGTACTGCAGGGAAGAAAGTACTCACTTTTTGATGGTTAGCTTGATGAGTAGTTTTGATTTAAAGAATAAACCAAAGGTTATTACTACTGATGGTGAATTCCATTCAATGCATCGTCAGCTTAAACGACTTGAAGAAGAAGGCTTAGAGATTGCTCGTGTTGCTACTAATCCGGATGAGACTTTTGCCCAGCGTATCATCTCTGAGATTGATGCCAGAACTTCCGCTATTATGCTTTCCCGGATATATTTTCAAACCAGTCTGATAAACACTCATCTTTCTGATATTGCAGCCGCGGCTCGTATTCATGGAATTCCAGTTATTATTGATGACTATCACGGCACCAATGTAGTTCCGCTTTCTTTCAGAGAAGAAGGCTTAGAAGATTGTTTTATTCTGATTGGTGGCTATAAATATTTACAATGGGGTGAAGCAAACTGCTTCCTAAGGTTTCCAAAAGAATGTGAACTACGCCCTGTTATTACAGGTTGGTTTGCCTCATTCAGCACGTTAGAACAGCCACAAGGCGATGATCGTGTACAATATGATAAATCAGATCAACGCTTTGCCAGCGCTACTTATGATCCCTCCTCCCAATTCAGAGCGGCTAAAGTAGTAGAGTTTTTTCAGGAGCAAGGATTAACACCAGAAGTTCTACGAAATCAATACGAAGCTCAGGTTGGTCTACTCAGGTCGTTATTTCTAGAGAATGATTTTGATCCTAAAGTTATCAAGCTTACACATACAGAGCCTCTTTCTTTGAATGGAGGATTCTTATCTCTTACATCTCCAAAAGCAAGAGAAATCCGGGCAGATTTATTATCCAGAGGAGTTTTTACTGATGCCAGAAATGAGATTTTGAGATTAGGTCCAGCACCATATACTACAGTAGCACAAATAGAAGCTGTGATTGTGGAGTTATCAAAAAGTATCGATGAAGTATAGAGTATTAGCCTTCACAAGCTTTTTTTGTATGCTGATTAACCTCACACTTAATGCACAATCTTCTTTTTATACTATAAAAGGCACAGTACTGGAAAAAGATACACTAGAACCTATGGCAGGGTCTCAAGTATTCTTAATTGGTACTACCATAGGAACTGCAGCTGATAGCGATGGGAACTTTACATTAAAAAATATTCCGGGTGGGATATTTGAACTTAGTGCCTCATTTCTAGGATACGAATCTGTAAGTCTAACATTTAATACTAATGCAATTGAACCAGAGTATGTTCTCTTTTTACAGCCCAAGGTTTACGAATTAGATGAAGTTACAGTCAGACCAGATCCTGACAAGTGGAAAGAAAATTTTGAAGAATTCGAAAAAACATTTATTGGTACAGGACCTTTTTCTGACAATACAAAAATCAAAAACCCCGAAGTGCTTTCGTTTGATTTCGACCCATATGAAGGAACTCTTTCTGCTAGCGCTGCAGATATGCTGATTATCGAAAATAAAGCACTTGGTTATACCTTAAATTATTACCTCAACTATTTCATGATTAATTACCGTAAGGGATCGTCTTTTTTCTATGGACGCACATTTTTCATTCCCATGGAAAGCAGTAGAAAACGAATTAATAATCGTTGGCAGAAAAATCGAGACAAAGCTTACTATGGATCTTTTTTACATTTCAGCAAAGCTTTGGTCAATAATCTTACTGAAGAAGAAGGGTTCATTTCAAGAGGAGAAAAAAGAGGGCCTAAGGCTAGATATATTGGTGATACAACAATTCCTTCTTATATTTATTTTAGTCAGGTAGATAGTAGTACATACATGTTCAAGTTCATAAACTTCATTAATGTTTCCTTTCGAAATGAAGAAGAGGATAAGTCTTATCTAGATTATATTTGGAGTCCTTTAGATAGAAATCCGCGAACTGAGACTACTTTTCAAAACTCATCATTTACTTTATCGACAGACTCAGTTTTGATGGATAAATCCGGATACCTTTACCAACCAAACGAACTCCTATTAGATGGCTATTGGGGATTTGAAAGAGTTTCTGATATGCTTCCAATCAATTTTATTCCTTCCGAAAAATAATTTTGTAAGGAATCACTTTTTATCGGGTCTTACATAGATAACACATACAGGTAATTCTAAAATTTCATTTTGTAATTACATATATCGAACATATATTCTTTTTGGATTATAAAGTGACACACTTTGACACCCTTCCTGCTTAGCTTGTGGGAAATAAAAATTAAAAAAAAACGGTAACATCATGGCTGACGCAAATAAATTAAAAGCAATCGATATCGCAGTAGGGCAAATCGAAAAACAACATGGAAAGGGAACCATCATGAAATTGGGAGACGCCTCTGCTACCCAAGATATAGATGTAATATCTACAGGTTCAATTATGGTAGATTATGCTTTAGGCGTTCAAGGCGTTCCACGAGGTCGTATCACTGAAATCTATGGTCCAGAAGCTAGTGGTAAAACTACTTTAGCATTACAGGTTATAGCTCAGGCTCAAAAAAATGGTGGCTATGCTGCTTTTATAGATGCAGAACATGCTTTTGATCCACGTTATGCAAGAGCTCTAGGTATCAATACCGAGGAATTGCTGGTTTCACAACCTGATAGCGGTGAACAAGCACTTGAAATTACTGAGACTTTGATCCGTTCGGGTGCTCTGGATGTTATTGTAATTGATTCTGTTGCTGCCTTAGTTCCTCGAGCAGAAATTGAAGGTGAAATGGGAGATTCTCATATGGGACTACAAGCAAGATTGATGTCTCAAGCCTTAAGAAAAATTACAGGTATTGTAAGTAAGACATCTACTTCATGTATTTTTATTAACCAAGTTCGAGAGAAGATTGGGGTGATGTTTGGAAACCCAGAAACTACTACTGGTGGTCGTGCCCTTAAATTTTATTCTTCCGTTCGATTGGATATTCGTAGGATTGGAGCCTTGAAAAAAGGTGACGAGGTAATTGGAAACCGGACTAAGGTGAAAGTTGCTAAAAACAAAGTTGCCCCTCCATTCAAAGTTGTTGAATTCAATATTATGTATGGAAAAGGAATTTCGAAAATTGCTGAGATACTCGATTTAGCCGTTGATTACGATATTATTCAAAAGCGGGGAAGTTGGTTTCGCTATGATGGTGAACCCATCGGACAGGGAGCTGATGCTGCTATGCAATTCTTAGAAGAAGATCCAAAATTATGCGATAAAATTGAGAAAATAGTACGCGATCGTTTACGAGGAATCGTCCCTCAGGATGAAGTTGTTAAAGCTGATAAAAAAGAAAAAGAGCCTGAGGTTGCAGAAGTCTAAAAACAAATTAGGATATAAAAAGGAAGTAGCTCAGCTACTTCCTTGTCTTATTTCGAAAATTAGCGTTCAGAAAAAGAACACATTCCGTTTCTCAATCTTTATAGATGATGAATTTCTTATTGGAGTTTCTGATTCTACTCTTACTACATTCAAGCTCTCTAAAGGCGTTTTATTAACGCCTTCTTTATTAGAACAAATTGTTCAGAAAGAAAGTAAATGGGCAATTCGAGAATATATGATTCGACTACTCGGACGTAGAGACCATGCTCGCAATGAGTTGAGAGATAAAGCTAGAAAAAAAGAATTCCCATCTAGTATTGTTGAAGAAGTGCTTGATGAACTAGTAGAAAAAAAGTATATCAATAATCTTGAATTTGCTAAAAAATTTACTCGCGATAAATTTGAGTTCAATAGTTGGGGAGCAAATAAAATTAAAGCCGAACTATTTAGAAAAGGTATTTCTGAAAAAGAAATTAACCATGCTCTCCGAGAAATAGACTCCAAAAAATCTGCAAAAACTCTGCAATATTTAGTTAAAAAAAATAAGAGAAAGTTTGCACGAGCAGAGGCTTCAAAAAGAAAAAAGAAAATATTCGATTTTTTATTACGAAAAGGGTACGATTCAAATACTATTTTAAAGCAAATGCCAACTTTGTTAGTTATTTTAAAAGAATGAAAAATCTCACACTTGAACGAGTAGTTCGATTTGCTATTGGTGCAACCGCCATAGGTGTAGTTGGTCTAATATTATATAACTATAGCACTCTAGTTGCATATTTAGCACTAGCAATGATTTTGAGTTACGTCTTAGACCCTGTTGTGAACCGTCTGCAACGAATGGGCTTGAATAGAACGTTGGGCATTACTCTTACTCTATCTGCAGTAATATTAGTTGTTGTGTATATATCAACAAATGTAATTCCACTTTTTGTTTCCGAAATGATTGAGCTAACAAATAATCTGAACATAGATAATCTTGAAATGATTGCTCGTAGAATTGAAGCCAGGCTTTCAGAGGATTATCAATTTATACCAGATGGGTTTCTAGAAGATAATGTATCTGCTGTATTAAGTGAGTTATTTGATCTAGGTAAATTATCTACGGTCTTAAGTGATGCTGTAGGTCTTTTCACTAATATTTTTTCGGCCGTTTTAGTTGTACCATTTGCTGCGTTCTTTTTTCTTAAAGATGGAACTAAAATTCGACGTGATCTTCTTACTCTTGTTCCAAATAAATACTTCGAAACTACATTAACGTTAATTGATAAAATTGAGCGTCGACTAGGGCTCTACTTTAGAAGTGTTCTTCTACAAAGTATTATTGTAGCTTTTTCTTCATGGTCTACACTTAGCATAGCTGGCTTAGATAATTCTTTATCTGTTGGTATTTCAGTTGGCGTAGCTAATACAATACCCTACTTTGGTCCTATTATAGGATATGTACTTTCAATTGTTGTTTCTATAGTTGAAACAGGTGATTTTTCGCTTGTTCTTGTTTGTATGCTTGCCATTTTTGCAGTTCAAATGCTTGATAATTTATTATTACAACCACTTTTATTTTCAAGATCAGCAGATATGCACCCCGTAGCAATTCTATTTATTATTTTAATTGGTGCTGAGACTGCAGGAATTTTAGGGATGCTTGTAGCCATTCCAATTGCTACCGTTGTCAAAATTTCAATAAACCAGGTGTCCTGGAGCTTTAATAACTATCAAGTATTTAGAATTCAAGCTCCCAACCCCCAATCAGGTTCTGTGTAAATTCTCCAATTCTAACTCCCTATCATCCAAAAGTTTTGTTACCTTCTGTTGCACATCTGCAACGTCTAAAACATAGTCCATTTGAAGAATATTGTTGTTTTTGCCTCAGGATCAGGCTCAAACTTTCAATCTATTATTGATGCAGTTCAAGCTGGCAAAATAAGCGCCCGCATTACGGGACTTATCTCAAATAAACAAGGTATTAAATCACTTGAGAGAGCCGAAAACCATCAAATTCCAATCAGAATTATTTCAGAGAACGAATTTGAGATTTATGATGAATACACTAAAGCTCTACTTGAACAATTACAAGAATGGAATACTGATCTAATTATTTTAGCTGGCTATTTAAAGAAAATTCCGAGTAGCGTAATTCACGCATTTGAGAATCGAATTTTAAATATCCACCCTTCTTTACTTCCGAAATATGGTGGAAAAGGATTCTATGGATTAAAAGTTCATAAATCAGTACTTGATGCAGGTGATTCTATTTCTGGTTGCACAATTCATATTGTCTCAGAAGAGTATGATAAAGGTAGAATTTTAGCACAATCTGAAGTTCCTGTATATAAGAATGATACTCCACAAAGTCTTGCAGAAAGAGTTCTCGAGCAAGAGCATGCTATCTATCAAAAAGTAATTTCTAACTATTTAACAACTCTTAGTTAATTCAATGGCTTTAAAACCGCTCACATCCCTTCCTACATCACCTTTAAACATTAAACGTGCTTTACTTTCAGTTTCTGATAAAACAAATTTACTAGAGTTAGCAAAGACATTAGATAATTCTGGCATAGAAATTATCTCAACTGGAGGAACAGCAAAGGTAATATCAGAAGCAGGAATTAAAGTTAAAGACGCTTCAGAAATTACAGGGTTTCCAGAATGTCTGGATGGACGTGTAAAAACGCTTCATCCAATGGTTCATGGTGGAATTTTGGCTCGAACAAGTTACACTCCTGATAATGAAGAACTTGTAAAACTAAAGATTACACCTATTGAGCTTGTTGTTGTAAACTTGTACCCATTTAAAGTTGCAGTTGGTAATCCTGATGTTACACCTGCTATTGCAACAGAGTTTATAGATATTGGCGGCCCAACTATGATTAGAGCTGCGGCAAAAAACTTTGCGCATGTAAGTATTCTTTCTTCGCCAAATCAATATTCGGAATTTATTGAAGAATTAAATTTGGGCAAAGGAATAAGTTTTGATACAAGAAAAAAGCTAGCAAAGGATGCTTTTGCTCATACAGCAGATTACGATTCTGCAATTTCAAATTATTTTGATAGCATAGTAGGAGACGAACCATCATCACAATTCAATATTTCCCTTCCACTTTCACAAGAGCTTAGATATGGTGAAAATCCACACCAAAAAGCATCTGTATACGGAGATCAAGATAATATTATTGATTGCTTTCATGGTAAACAGTTAAGTTATAATAATTATTTAGATGTTGATGCTGCACTAAATATAATTTCAGATTTTGAAACTGGTGCCCCATCTTGTGCAATTATAAAGCATACAATCCCATGTGGCGTTGGTGTTTCAAAATCATTGAATAAGGCATATGCAAAAGCCTTTAGTACAGATACAGTTTCTCCATTTGGTGGAATTGTTGTTGTGAATAGAGAGCTCGATTTAGAAACTGCTAAATCAATTGATAAAATTTTTACTGAGATTATAATTGCTCCTTCTTTTTCTAAAGAAGCTGAAGAACTCCTCATACAAAAGAAAAACCGCCGATTAATTCGTATTAAAAAAACCTTGGCGAGTAAAAAAGGATTTACTTTTAGATCAATTTTTGGTGGATTATTAAAACAAGAATCAGACTTGGAACCTTCTCAGGAATCTGAGTTTAAAGTAGTGTCGGATCGCCAACCTTCGAAAGAAGAATTAAATGATTTACTATTTTCTTGGAAGGTAGTTCGACATATTAAATCAAACGCTATTGTATATGCAAAAGGTGGAAAAACTTTAGGTATTGGATCTGGTCAAACAAGTAGAGTTGATTCTTCTGAGATTGCAGTAGCTAAAGCAAAAAAAGAAGGATTAAATCTTGAAGGTTCTTCAATTGCATCAGATGCGTTTTTTCCATTTTCAGATGGAATTGAGGCAGCAGCAAGTGCAGGAGCAACAGCTATAATTCAACCAGGTGGCAGCATTAGAGATGAGGAAGTAATTGCAAAAGCTAATGAACTAAATATGACTATGATTTTCACTGGAAAACGTCATTTTAAGCACTAATTTTTTGATCATTTAATCATTCGCAAATAGAGTCTCAATATTGTATTTTCCATCCAAAATTTATCAGCATTAATTTCAACATAATAACTACTTAAAATGTCCGACAGGTTTGGAATTCCATCCCCAAAATCATCTAAAACCCCACCAAAAAAGGGACTTTTTGATTTTTTATATACCGATATTGCTATCGATTTGGGAACGGCAAATACTTTGATTTATTCGCGCGGTGAAGGGATTGTTTTAAATGAACCTTCAATAGTGGCTCTCAATCAACAAAATATTCCAGTAGCTACAGGACATGAAGCACGATTGATGCATGAAAAAACTCACAAAAAAATTAGAACAGTTCGACCATTAAGAGATGGAGTAATTGCTGATTTTGAAGTTGCTGAGCAAATGATCCGCGGAATGATCAAGAAAGTTAAGATGAAGTGGTATGCACAAACTCGACAAATGGTTATTTGCGTGCCAAGTGGTATTACAGAAGTAGAAAGACGAGCTGTTAGAGATAGTGCGGAACACGCTGGTGCTAAAGAAGTCCACCTTGTGGATGAACCAATGGCTGCAGCAATTGGTATTGGATTAGATGTTCATGAGCCAGTGGGAAATATGATTGTAGATATCGGTGGTGGTACTACTGAGATTGCTGTTATTGCTCTATCAGGAATTGTTTATGCTCAATCTGTTCGTTTAGGTGGAGATGAACTGAATGAAGACATCATTAATTATTTCCGTAGAAACCATAACCTTTTGATTGGTGAACGAACTGCTGAAAAAATTAAGTGTGAAATCGGTTCTGCTGCACCACTTGATGAAGAACTTGAAATGATTACTAAAGGGCGGGATCTCGTCAATGGTGTGCCAAGAACACGTCATATTACTTCAAAAGATGCCCGAGAAGCAATGGCAGAATCTGTTAATACCATTGTTGAATCAATCACTAAATCTCTTGAGCAGACTCCTCCAGAATTATCCGCTGATATTCTTGATCGTGGAATCATGCTTACAGGTGGTGGTGCACTACTTAAGAATCTTGATAAATTAATAATGGAAACGACCGACCTTCCTGTCCATATTGCTGAAGATCCGTTGACAGCAGTAGTTCGTGGTACCGGTGCAATTCTGGAAAATCTAGAATACTATCGTCCAGTAATAGACTAATTGGAATTGATTTGAATGCGATTTCGAGTCTTTAAAGTTGAAAATGCTACCGATTATATAATAACTGCCCTTCTTCTTGTTTGTGCACTTTCTATTGCTATAAATCGTCATCAAGGTGGTATAAATAATCTTCGTCAGCTATCAATTACGGTGGTAAGTTTACTAGAAGAACCTCTTTCCAATGTTAGAGTTTATCGTCAAGCCCTAAATACTAATACTTACCTACAACGTCAGAATATTCTTTTACAAGATGAATTAAGTAGGTTGCGTGCAATTGAACAAGAAAATAAAGCATTAAGAGACCTTTTAGCCTATCAAGAACGAAGTGAATTCAATCTTAAACCAATTACATTTGTAAATAAAGAGCTTACAGGGTTGAATAATAACTTTACTATAGATGCTGGGTTTAGAGATGGAATAGAAGCTGGAATGCCTGTAGTAACTTCTGATGGCTTGATAGGTAAGGTTGTGCTTACAAGTGGATACTATTCACAAGTAATGCCTTATTATAATAATTTATTCAGAATTAGTGCACGTATTCTCGAAACACGATCTACCGGAATTGTAAGTTGGACAGGTGAGAATATGTCTGAATTAGTTATGAACTTTGTACCTAAAACAATACCAGTTGATTCAGGTTTTGTGATTGAAACTTCAGGATTTGGGAATGAGTTTCCAGCAGGAATTCCAATTGGCTCAGTAATTAGAACAGTAGAAGAATCAGGAAAAGATACCCAGAGAATCTATCTAAAACCTTACGCTTCACTTTTTGATATTGCACAAGGATTTGTTATTACCTTTAAAGGTGATTCCACAATACAAAATTTAAAAGAAGATTATAACGAGTTATTCCGATGAGTGTGCAAGTACTTAAAGATTTTGGGATAGGAGTTATTTTTGTAATAGCACAAGTTTTATTTTTTCAACATCTCTCCATCTTAGGTACAACTGCTGATCCAATTACCTTCTATCTCCTCTGGTTAGTATCAAAATATGATCGTCCTAAATTGTTAATTATTGCATCTCTTTTAGGTCTGTTTCAAGATGCTTTTTTTGATTTTTGGGGAATGTTTATGTTCTCAAAAACCCTACTTATCTTTCTTTTTTACAATTTTGTAAAACGCCGATCTGAGGTTCAATCACTTGTATGGCAAATATTTGTATTTATTTTTATTGCAGCATTA
The DNA here is from genome assembly GCA_963974345.1 of uncultured Balneolaceae bacterium. Taxonomy (GTDB): domain Bacteria; phylum Bacteroidota; class Rhodothermia; order Balneolales; family Balneolaceae; genus RHLJ01. Next base: position 202,662 of record CAXBBW010000002.1, read on the forward strand.
ATTCATAATATAATTTTTATTGGTTTAAGTAGTTTCTTTGATGCGTATGCAACTAGCTACTCTCCTTTTTTAATAACAATAGGAAATGCTATTTATACTGCAGTTATAGGTTCGTTAATTTTTGTTTTCAGAGTCAAGTAATCTTGTATAAGAATCATAATAATAGAATACGAACATCAATTATATCACTACAAGTGATAATGGTTGGTTTATGTGTAGTTGTTTTAGGGAGAATTTTCTATTTACAAATAATTCAATACGAAACATATGCTAGTCTCGGAGAAGAGAACTCTATTAGACAGGAATATGTAAGTCCGGCCAGAGGCTTAGTTTATGATCGAAATGGCATTTTGATTATAGATAATGAACCAATTTTTTCAATAACAGTTACTCCTGCCAAATTTGATAAAGACAAAATTCCACTACTTGCTAATCTTCTCGAAGTTGAAGACAGTGTTATCGTTGAAAGGATTAACGAAGCTCAAAGGTATTCGTGGTATAGAACCTCTCCACTGCTTACCGATGTAAATTTTGAAACCTTTTCTCTTATTCAAGAAAACATTTGGCAATTACCTGGAATTGGTCATCAAATTGAAAGTAAAAGACATTATCCCACTAATATGAAAGCTTCTCATATTTTTGGCTATTTAAGAGAAGCTGACCGAAGTGATTATGAAAAATCTACTGACTTACGACTAGGCGACAAAATTGGGAAAAGTGGTTTGGAGATGGTTTACGAAGATGCTCTTAGGGGAGATTTGGGAGTTGAATTCTTGAAAGTGAATGCATACGGACAATCGCTTGGAAGTTATGAAGGCGAAAGATCTCCCCAAAACCCTATACAAGGCTCTAATATTATTACTACTATCGATTCTGAGCTCCAGTCTTTTGTAGAGGTATTAATGCAAGGTAAAATTGGAGCGGTAGTAGCGATGAACCCGAGAACTGGAGAAATTCTTTCATTAGTTAGTTCGCCTAATTATGATGTAAACAAACTCGCAGGACGACTTGATAGAGATTATTGGGCTCATATCAATTCTGATTCAACTCGTCCGCTTTATAATCGAGCACTTTCAAGCCGACAACCACCGGGCTCAACATTTAAACCATTAATGGGCTTAATTGGTCTTCATCTTGGATATTTAAATTCTGAAACTACCGTTAAAAATATTGGAGGTTACAGAAGAGGTAGAGTATATCGTGACATTGCTCCTTTAGGTGATTATAATCTTGAAAAAGCTATTACATTTTCGAGTAACACTTATTTCTATTCGCTCATGGATAGGATTGCTACGCAAGGAGATTTCAACAAATGGAGCAAGCTTGTTAAAGATTTTGGTCTAGGGGTCCCAAATGCAATTGATCTTCCTAGTGCTACGGAAGGTATAATACCTGATAGTAGTTATATGGATCGTCGGTTTGGTAAAAGACAATGGGGACTTGGCGATTTAATTAATCTTGGGATTGGTCAGGGGGTTATTTCTGTATCCCCTCTCCAAATTGCACAAATGACAAGTACAATCGCTAACGGAGGATATAGAATTCGTCCACACTTAGTTAATTCTATTCAAAATGGTGATGGTTCAGTTCAATATACACCTGTTGTTTATGAGAAAATTGATTGGGCTAAACCAGAGTATCTAGAATTGGTAAAAAGGGGGATGCATGGAGTTGTACAAGAAGGTAGTGGTAGGTTCTATGCAAAAACAGATCTTGTTGACATAGCAGGAAAAACTGGAACTGCTCAAAATCCACATGGCTTTAGCCATGGTTGGTTTACTTCATTCGCACCTTATAACGACCCTGAAATAGTAGTAACTGTATTCCTGGAAAATGCCGGTTTTGCTTCAATTTCAGCCGCTCCAATAGCCTCTCTTGTAATTGAAAAATATTTAAATAAAGAGATTAAAAGACGCAACGTATATAATTACGTTATGAATTGGGTTCCAAAAGTAGATAATTCTCAAGGAGCGGCTGAATGAATAATGTTCGTGATTTTAATTGGTCAATTACTATTGCTTGGGTTATTCTAACCGTAATTGGATTAACTGCTATTTATAGTGCTACTCAAGGTCCAGTCTCTGAGTTTCTTCCAGACTATATTCAAGGTAACTTTAATAAGCAATTAGGCTTTGTTATTGCTTCAGTGTTGATAATGATTGGAGTCCAATTCTTCTCCCCTCGTAGTTTCCTTCAGCTTTCATTTGTTTTTTACTCTTTTGGGATTCTTTTAATGATTCTCACGCTCTCATTTGGTGCTGAAATAAATGGAGCAAAAAGTTGGTTTAGAATAGGTTCTTTTGGAATACAAAGTAGCGAATTTATGAAAATAGCTACAATTCTTGCAGTTGCTAATTACCTAACGAGCAGAAGAAATATCTCAGCTGAAAATATTCGCTACGCTCTCATTTCTGTATTGATAATTTTGCTTCCAACAGCTTTAGTTATTCTTCAAAATGATTTTGGAACAGCAATTATATTTCTTGCCCTTATACCTGTAATGTTGTTTTGGTCTGGTCTTCCATATGGAGTTTCACTATTTATAATATCACCAGCTTTAATCCTATACTTAACAGTACTTGGGTGGCAATTTGGACTCATATCTGCACTTATTCTTACAGGAGTTATTTTCTTTATTCAAAGAAGAACATGGTTAACGATAACATCTTTTATAACAGGAATTCTTACTGTTGTTGGGGTACAGCTTGCATTAAGTAGTATTCTTCAGCCACATCAAATTGCTAGAATAACTGCGTTTACTAACCCAGCTTATGATCCAACCGGAGCAGGATGGAATGTAATACAAGCAAAAACTGCAATTGGTTCAGGTGGGCTAACGGGTAAAGGCTTTCTTGAAGGCACACAAACTCAACTCCGATTCTTACCTGAACAATGGACAGACTTTGTATTCTGTGTAATTGGTGAAGAATTTGGATTCTTAGGGGCGGGTCTAGTAGTTTTTACATTTGGGTTTTTATTTATCAGACTACTAAGAATGGCAGGAAATCATAAACACCCTTTTGCTCAACTAGTTACCGTTAGTGTTACTGCGGTATTCTTCATTCACTTTTTTATTAATGTTGGGAGTGCAACCGCGTTACTTCCTGTTATTGGGATTCCGCTTCCATTTGTTAGCTATGGAGGTTCTGCCTTTTTAACTAATACTTTAATGTTAGCACTTTGTCTAAATATGGATTTTCATAAACGTGAGTTTAGTATCTATCGCTAACCTAATCTATAGTTTTTATTAGTACCAAGTTTAAAAGTTGTTCTATGGTACTTAGTTTTTCCAAACTTTTTTAATGCGTTTTTATGTTGAGAGGTTGGATAACCAACATTCGTTTTCCAACCAAATTCTGGATACTTCTCCCCAAGTTCTTTCATCAAATTATCCCTGTAGACCTTTGCTAGAATAGAAGCTGCTCCTATCGTCATAGATCTATCATCTCCTTTTATAAGGCATGTATAAGGTATTAATGAAGCTAAGTATCTATTCCCATCAACCAATAAAAAATCTGGTGAAGCTTCATCTTCATCAACACATTTTTGCATTGTTGCTAGCGAAGACCAAAGAATATTCAGCCGATCAATTTCTTCTATACTACCTTCTTTTATAGTCCAAAAAAGTGCCCTCTCTTTAATTTGATTTGCTAACTCCTCCCTTTTTCGCTTAGGTATCTTCTTACTGTCTCTTATTCCTTCTATTTTAGTTCCTTTTTTGAATATTACCCCCGCAGCAACAACAGGACCTGCAAGACAGCCCCTACCTACTTCATCCAACCCCATAATTCTGGAAAAACCTTCATCCCATAATTTTTCTTCAAACTCTAATCTGTTCATATGATAAAATATAGTCTTTCAAATCAAATTTTATGGAACTGATTTGGTTAAAGTTATATTCTTATTAAAAAAAGAATTCTATGAATTTAAGATATTTTGAATGGGATGAACGTCTTAATACTAAGAATGGCGCTCAACCTTTTGATACTCTTTGGGACTTATTCCAACAGCTACTCACCATTTCAAGCGGAGATGTTTCTCAAGCTATACGCTGGCTTACCGAACTAGATAAAGAATATAAGATAACTGAGCAATTTAAAAATGGTTTTTCAATTGGAGATTTCATCGATGAGCTAAAAGAACGGGGCTATATTGATGATGGTAATCAAAGTGGCCAACCGATTATTACCAAAAAAACCGAACGTAGTCTTCGAAAAAAATCATTAGAAGAAGTATTCAAAAACCTTGAAAAAGGTGGGTTTGGTAACCATAAAACTCAGCATACAGGAAGGGGAGCTGAACGTCAACCTGAAACCCGAAGATGGAGCAAAAATGATGATATCGGGCAGATTGATAGCGTAAATACAATGTTGAATATGCTTCACCACAGTAGTTTGGATAATTTCGAACTACAAGAGGATGATTTAGAGGTTTATGAAACCGACCACTATACTTCAGTTGCTACAGTTCTTTTAATAGATTTAAGCCATTCAATGATTTTATACGGCGAGGATAGAATTACACCAGCCAAAAAAGTAGCAATGGCTCTCTCTGAATTGATAATGACTAACTATGCTAAGGATTCTTTAGATATTGTAGCATTTGGTAATGAAGCATGGCAAATTTCTGTTGAAGATTTACCATATTTAAAAGTTGGTCCTTATCACACAAATACAAAGCAGGGTCTAGAATTAGCGCGCCATATCTTACAAAGAAAGAAATACGCAAATAAACAAATTTTCATGATTACTGATGGAAAACCTTCCTGCATGATGGAAAATGGAAAGCTATATAAAAATAGCTTTGGCCTAGATAGGAAGATCGTTAACAAAGTGCTCGATGAAGCTGTTAAATGTCGTAGAGATCAAATTAGCATTACTACCTTTATGATTGCAAGCGATCCATACCTTCAGAGCTTCGTTCGAGAAATGACAGAAGCAAATAAAGGAAAAGCTTATTTTGCTTCTCTCGATAACCTAGGTGGGTACATTTTTGAAGACTATATCAAAAACCGTAAAAAAAATGTGAAATAAAAAAGCCGATAGCAATCACTAACGGCTTTTAAAATAAAAATCTTTTTAAAGGTTAATTTAGAACATTCCTAGTTGTTCCATCACCTTCTCAGTAATGTCATACTTAGATTGATATTCTTCTGATGCATATAGAATTACTAAATCTCCGGTACTAGTAGTCGTATTCAATACATAAATTAATCCCATGTTTTCAGCTACTGTATCGATTGCTGTTCCAATCTGCTCCAAAAGTGGTCCTAGTAATTCACTTCTTTTATCCTGAAGTTCTTGCTCTGCAGTTTGCTGAGCTTGAACTAATTCATTTTGTAGTTGACCAAGTCTTGCTTCTTCCTGTCTTTGAGCTTCAGATGAAATAACACCTATTTTCTGTTGGTAAGCATTAACCTGTTGCTGAAAAGCTTGTTCTTTAGTTGTAAGCTCTTGTTGCTTACGAGCGGTAAAGTTTTGAAGGCGTTGTTGTACTGCTTTCATCTCTGGCATACTTGCAAGTATAGCCTGAGGGTTTACATAACCAATTTTAAGCTCAGAGGTTTGCGCCTGTGTACTATTGGAAATTCCAACAACCAATAAAGCGGTCATTAAAATCATATTAAATCGTAGTATCATTTTTTCTTTCATAAGTTAATTCTCAATTACTTTATTCTGCCTTTAGTTTAGCAAGTACTTGCGGTGTTATATTTAGTTTTTCTTCGTTCGAGTAAAAAATGATAGCATCTCCATATGAGGTTACTTCATTTAGCACCAAATCTAATCCCATTTCGGATGCAACTGCTTTAATAGCGTTGTCCATTTTCTGTAAAATTGGAGTCATCATTTGAGTTCTTTTTTGTCTTATCTCATTCAAATAAGTCTCTCTTTCCTGTTCTAATACATTATTTCTATTTAAAAATTCTTGCTCCTTTGTTGCACGTGCCTCTGCAGAAAGAACCGCTTTACCCTCTTCATATGTTGCTAAATCATTTTGAAGTTTAGTTGACTTAGCAATTAAATCTTGATCGCGAGTTTCAACTAACGATTCTATTTGTTGCTCAATTGCTGATACCTCCTCTAATTCAAAAAGAATCTGAGATGGGTTCATATAGCCGATTTTTGACTGTGCAAATGTTGTAACTGAGAAAACCGCTACTAAACTGAATACTAAAAAATATTTTTTCATATCTGTGTTTTGTTCAGCGTAAAATAACGCCTTTTAGTTAAAATTACTTATTCTAGTTCTATTCCAAGTTCTAGTAGAATAGCTTCATTAAGATTCCATTCTCCTCTGGCAAATACCATATAGATATCACCTGAACGATCAAATACAAAATCAAATCCTTGCTTCTGTGCTACTGTTCTTAATGCTGAAAAAATTTGGCGTTGAATAGGCTCCAATAAATCCCTTTGATTCTGAAAATATTCTCCTTTTGGTCCAAACTTCTGATTTAAAAACGCATCTCTGGACTGTTTCTTTTGTTTTATTTCATTTATTTTTTGTTCTCTAATCTCTTCAGTATAGAGTATTTCTTTTGCTTGATAATCTTCTTCAAGAGCGTTTATCTCCTCATCAAATTCTTCAAGTTCTTGGTTCCAACCATCACTTAATAATTGCAAACGTTGTTCTATTCCATTGTACTCAGGTATTTGAGCAAGAATTACTTCTGATTCGAAATACCCAATTTTTTGATCCTGTGCTTTTAGAGTATAATTCCCACTTATTCCAACTAATAAAAAGATTATTAAGCAAAGTATGTTTCTCATTAGAAAGGTGCCCCTATATTGAATAAGAATTCCCAATTACCAGGAGTAACAGATGTTCCATCGACTCCATCTAATCTATATCCATAACTTAAATCAACTAAACCAAGAACAGGTAAAAATAGTCGAGTTCCAAGTCCAACAGATCTTTTTAAATTAAAAGGATCGAAATCAGAAAAATTTGCATATGAATTACCGGCGTCAAAAAATACATATGGTATTAATTGTAATTGCTCAGTGCTTACAGCCGGATATCTCAATTCTAGTGAATATTTAGTATAAAGTCTTCCCCCAATCTGTCTCCCATTTACAACTGGTGCAATACTTTCGTTTAAGCCACCAGGGTATCCTCTTAAATCAATATTATCGTATAAGAAACTTTGTCTTTGCTGTAGCTGAGTTCCACCTACAAGAAACCTCTGGAAACTACTTCTCCTGTCTTCTGTTAGGTAACCAATAAATCCATAGTCGGCCTGGCTAGTTAACACTAACTTACCCACAACAGGAACATGGTGTTGAAAATCTGTCTTAATTTTGTAGAACTCAGAAAAACCAGGAATTGGAGGAGCTATTTCACCAGAAAGAGTAAATTTCGATCCCATATTAGGAGATATAAAATTATCGAGAGAATTTCTTTCTAATACCTGTTTAAATGATATAACACTTGAAGTTCCTTTAGCTAATCCAGTTGTAAATCCATCAACTACATCATACAATTGATAACTAAGTACGCTACGTGTTGAAAAATAATCATCTGGCCACTTTAATCTTTTACCAAGAGAAACACTTGCTGAGAACAATTTATTTCGTGCATCAGAATTTCGATACCTTATATAATTATAAGATAAGTTTACACCAAGTGAGGTTGGTTTTCCATTTAGCCATGGCTCAACAAATCCGAAGCTATAGCTTTGATACCCAGTTCCAGTAACTTGTACACCGAGCGATAATGTTTGCCCATCTCCAGAAGGAAAAGGTGTAAAATCACCCTCAATTGCTCTTTTTAAAGAAAAGTTATTGAAATTTAGTCTTGCTGAAATAATAGCACCTATTGATTGTCCTCCATATCCACCAGAGAATTCAAAATTACTTGTGCTTTGAGACTCATCTAAGTTAAAGGATATATCTACTTCTTTAGTTTGAAATTGTGGTACATAGTCAGGAGTAATATTCTGAGGATCAAAATATCCTAACGTACTTAACTCTCGTATTGAGCGAACAATTGCATCCCTGCTAAAAGTATTCCCAGGAACGGTTCTTAGTGTTCTTCGTACAACATCATCATGAGTATTTGTATTTCCTGAAAAGGAAACATTTCTAATTGTTGCAATTTCATCTTCATACAAATCAAAATGAATATCTAGCGAATCTTCTCCAATTTTTGAAACGGTAGGAATTGCTTGAAAAAATAGGTACCCAATATTTTGATACAAGCTATTTATATCAGTTGAATTTTTGTTGAAGTTTAAATTTTGTTCATATTTTTCTTCATCAAATATATCTCCTTTTTCAAATCCAAGAGAAAAGCTTAGTTGTTGGTCTGTATAAACGGTATTTCCATCCCAAGTAATATTTCGAATTTTATATTGGGGTCCTTCTTCAATATTAAGTCTTACTTTAATTCCTCTTTTGTCCCCATCATAATCAAAAACCCAAACAGAATCAGACACAACCCGAACATCTGTGTATCCATTATTTCTATAGTAAGTAAGTACTTTTTCAGTCCCTTCCTCAAAATCTTCTTGCTTAAAGGTCTTTTTTGAAAGGAATTTCCACCAAGCATCTTCTTTTAGAGGTTTCATTTTTTTCCTTAGCTTCCTATCTGAAAATGCTTCCGCCCCTTTAAATTGTATATCCTTCACTTCAAGCTTTTTCCCTCTTTTAACATTAAAGATAAGGGTAGATCGATTTTCAACTTTTGAAGGAAGTACTTCTGTTTCTACTTCAGTAAACCAAAGTCCTTTCTCTTTATAAAACTTATAAATCTTACTTTTGGCTTGTGCTATATTTGCTTCAGTAATTGCAATACCAGCCACCAAAGATATTTCTTTTTTGAGATCTCTTCTTTCAGACCTTTTAACACCCTCAATTTTATATTCAAACATTCGAGGTTGTTCTGTAACGTCAATTATTATCCTAAGTCCCGTTAATGTTTTCTCAGTAATAAATACCTTAACATCTGAGAAAAGTCCCACTCTATAGAGACGTTTAATTGCATCAGAAATTTCAGTACCAGGGTAAGTAATTGTTGTACCTTCACTTAAAGAGCTCGCATTAATAATAAATTGCTCTCTAGTAAATTCATTACCTCTAATTTCTAATCCAAGAATAGTATACTCTTGAGGAATTTCGAGTGTAGGGTCTGTAATTTGGAAATCTTGAGCCTTAGTTTCTTCTAAACAAATACCGACAGTTAATAAGAAAAGGAACGTTAATAAAATTCGTTTCGACAATTTGAACACGTGTGATTTAGCCAAAGATTGATTTTTCATTTTTTATGTAAACGGGTACTACTATCGGTTTCGTCTTTGGATAATTCTACTTTTCCAAATCGCCTATCCCGTTTCTGATACGATGCTATTGCTTTATAAAGTTCATTACGTCTAAAATCAGGCCAATATTGTTGAGTAATGTATAATTCTGAATATGCCAATTGCCAAAGTAGGAAATTACTAATCCTATATTCACCACTTGTTCTTATAATAAGGTCGGGATCTGGAACATTAGCAGTTGAGAGGTGATCACTGATCATTTGATCATTAATTAACTCAGGATCAAGTCGACCTTCTTTAACATGTCCCGCAATTTTCTTTACTGCTTGGGTAATATCCCACCTTCCTGAATAACTAAGTGCAAGGCACAATTGTAATCTTGTATTATCTTTTGTTAGATCAATAGCTTCTTTTAACTGTTTTTGGCAATCATGCGGAAAACGATCCATCTGACCTATGGTAACCAACTGGATATTATTTTCATGCAAATTATCCGCTTCTTTTCGAAGTGAAGAAACTAGAATTCTCATCAACCCTCTAACTTCTGCAGTCGGTCGCCCCCAGTTCTCAGTTGAGAATGCATATAGAGTTAGATATTGTACTCCAAGTTGAGCACAAGCTTCCGTAATATCACGAACAGAATCTACACCAACTTTATGACCGTGAAGTCGGATACTGCCTCTACTCTTAGCCCATCTTCCATTGCCATCCATTATTATGGCTATATGCTCAGGAATCTCACCATTTTCTTTCAACAGAAACTGGTTGTCCTTGTCTTGGGTACTCTGAGTTGTATTTGTTAACGTAAGCTCTTTCAAAGGGGATTTTTCTAGCTGATTTTCAAGCTCCCAAAATTAGAGCTTTAAGCTTCCTTAATCAAGGTAAAGTATGTTTATTTATTAGATAGCTTTCGCTTGATATCAATCATTTCAAGTAAGGCTAACGCGGCCTCTCCCCCTTTGTTTCCTTTCTCACCAGATCGTACCATTGCTTGTTTCACATCATCAGTAGTAAGAACACCAAAAGCGACTGGTTTTTGATATTTTAGATTAAGCTTAAGCACACCACGAGTTACTGCATCGCAAACGTATTCGAAGTGTGGAGTTCCACCACGAATTACAACACCTAACGTAATTACACCATCAACATCTTTTTCTTCTAGAATATGTTGCGCTGTAAGTGGGATTTCGAACGAACCCGGACATCTAACTACTAGAATATCATCATCTGAAATCCCATTTCCTTTTAAAACCTTGAGCGCTCCATTCAACATTTTCTCGGTAATACTTGAATTCCATCTTGAAACAACAATTCCAATTTTTGCTCCACTTACTGATGTTTTTCCTTCTATCGTTTCCATGCTTATACTATGTTTTAATTTCTACTATTTGTTTTCGCTGATCTGTCATTCGTTTCATTTTATCTATATGCTTTTTAGCAACACTTACAACACCTAAATGACGTTCTGCCATTTCTACTCCTCCATGGTAATCACTCCCTCCAGTTAATAATAGTGAATGATCTTCCACAATTTTAGTATACTTTTTTTGGAGATCAAAATTATGACTTGGATGAATACATTCTAATCCATCAATACCAGCATCGATAAACTCATCTATTTCAATAGCTGAGTAATGTTTTGCGGGGTGTGCAAGAATTGTTGCTCCACCAATATTACGTACGATCTCTATTACTTCTTTGTAATCAGGATAGCTGTTTTCGATTTCTCCAAGGCGTTCAGTACTCAAATATCGAATAAAAGCATCGTTATGATTTCGAGCGTATCCTTTTCCAATCAACACCTTTGCAACATGAGGTCTTCCAATATTTGCACCATTTGCTTCTGCTCTTACATCCTCATAATCAAGCTCTACTCCCTTTTCATTAAGAGTATTGATAATTCCTTTAATCCTATTTCTACGGGCTATTCGTTGAGATTTTAGAAAGTCGGAGAAGTATTCTGTATTTACATCAAAGTAATAGGCTAAAATATGTGCTTCCTTATTATTGAAAGAGCTAGTAATCTCAACTCCGGGAATTAACTCAATTCCCAGTTCTTTAGCTTTATCAATAGCTTTAAAATAGCCATCAAAAGTATCATGATCTGTAATAGAAAGGGCTGCAAGTTTTCGTTTATGTGCTACTTCTACCGCTTGTTCGGGTTGAAGCCTTCCATCAGAGCATTTGGTATGGATATGTAAGTCAGCTTTAAGGAGCATTAACCCTGACCGTTCAAGATGGAAGAGATTTGACTAGAATTTGTCAATAGATTTATGGCTTCCTTAAGTTGGTTATCGAACCGCAGTGTAGCTTCTTCTTTAGTTGATTGCCCTTTAAAACGTGATAATAGTTCTAAATATAAGGTCTTTCGAATTTGAGCTTCACTTTCAGTAAAATCATTCTTTTTCTCTTCTTGAATTAGCCCTTTTATCGCTTCTATATGATTACTAATCTCTTCGCTTTCTTCTTTGTTTGCAAGCTCATTAAGTAATAATTCGGAATCTGTTTTATATTGAAAATCTGTTTCTTCTAAAAACGCAATAAAACCATCGAAAACATTATCAGGAAGTCGTTGGGCTTCAAAACTACTGTTTTTAGATTCATACTGTGTGGCAAAATCAAAATAGCTACCTTCTTGAAATAGAGACACTTCTAGCAAACCTGGTATAGCTACAGAAGATGAAACATCAGGTTCAATACCTCTTCCTTCTTTTACATCTCTACCATTTCGAGTTTTAAAGATTCGATTTGCAGTTACTTCTCTTGAAACTGATGCATTTCTACTTTGATGAGTATAAGCTAATGATTGAATACTTCGACCACTTGGTGTGTAATATCTTGAAATGGTGATCTTCATTGAAGTATTGTAAGGCATCGGCTTTACAATTTGCACTAAACCTTTTCCAAAACTTGTCTCTCCTAGAATCACCGCTCTATCTAAATCCTGAAGAGCGCCGGCTACCACTTCCGATGCACTCGCACTGCCTCCATTCATTAGGATTACTACTGGCTTATTAAATAATATAGGTTCACGTGTTTCGTAAGCTTCGTTATATTCTGCTATTCTTCCTCTAGTCTCAACAACGGTAATTCCAGGTTCTACAAACTTGTCGATAATAGCCACTGCTTCTTGTAGAATCCCACCGGGATTGTCTCTTAAATCTAGAACTAACCCTTCTAATTCTCCTTCAGAGGAAAGCTCTTCGATAGAAGTTCGGATTTCATTGGCTGAATTAACTCCAAACTGAGCTAACCTTATATAACCAAATTCACTCGCTGAACCTAAATGAGTTGTATGTGTTACATTCGTCGTTTCGATACTTGCCCTTGTCAATTCGAAATCGATAGGCTGATCAAATCCAAAACGTTGAATCGAAAGAAACAAACTTGAACCAATCTCACCTATCGTAAGAGTTTGAACTTCATCAGGCTGTAACCCTTCTGTTGAAACACCATTAATGGCAATTATTTGATCTCCGGCTCGAATCCCTTTTTGATCTGCTGGTCCTCCCTCTGTAGGTGCTACTATAACAATTTCCCCATCTCTGAAGCCTACTTCAATTCCAACACCAGCATAATTACTTCGAGAAAATATCTCTGCTTGTTCATTTTGTGATTCGTTATAGAATACAGTGTAAGGATCAAGTGTCTCAAGCATTGCCTCCATTCCGTTTCTCATTAACAACTCAGGGTCAACTTCATCTACATATTCTAATGCAACATTCTCATACGCTTTACTGAAAATGGAAAAATTCTTTTTTATGAGGAAATAGATATCCGTGACTTGAAAAGCTACCGTACTTAAGCCTACCACAACTAATAATATGAACAGTTTACTTTTGGCTATTCTTTTCCTCATTGGCACTTTATTTAATTTTTAATAACTGACCAACAAAAATGCGTGACCCATTTAGATTATTAAGACTACGCAACTTAGAAGCCGATATTCCAAAAGATTCCGCTATTTCGCTAAGCGTATCATTGGTTTTTACAGTGTATGTCACTGAGCCATCATTAGAAGTTGTAGTTGCTGAAGCTAGGAAAATATTCTCCCCTCTTTTTTGACGAGACTCAATATCCTGTTTTTCTCTAAACGAAAGTTCATTCACTTCCTCAAAATGAGCTTTCTTCGAGTTTGGAACATATAAACTTAAATTCTGCCCAACGCGAATTGTATTTCCTATTCCATTCCATGTTCTAATATTCCAAGCTCTTACATCATACCATTCAGCTATATGACCGATTGTATCTCCGGTTTTAACTTTATAGGTAAGTTTAGTAGAATTTGCTGGTACACTAACATTAGACCTAGAAGAAGATCTTGAAGTGTTTGTTCCACTTTGCTGATTTGTAGGGCGGTTTGCAGAAATTTTTGAGGCACTTCCAGCAGGTAATGGTACTGCTAAAACTTGTCCAGGATAAATCACGTTCGAGAGATTATCATTACTTGCATAAATACCACTAACTGTTGTTCCATACTTTCGAGCTATCAATCCAATTGATTCCCCACTTCGAACTGTATGCATTGTTATACTTTGGCTAACAGACTCTTTTGGAATATCATCATAAGAAGCTAAGAATTCTGATTTCTTACCTTTTGGAATTTTAAGTGGGTATTTATTTCCAGGAGGAGTTGCCCATCGTAACAATTCTGGGTTGTATTCTTTCAATTCGTCTGTTGAAATCCCTATGATTTTCGCCATTTCATCAAGTGGCATTAATCCATCTACTTCAACTAAATCGTAAGAATACGGTTCTCTTCCGTAGCTCTTTTTAAATCCAAATTCTTCTGGACTCAGATTAATCATTGTTGTAGCAATAAAACCAGGAACATATCCACGAGTTTCTCTTGGTAAGTAATTGTAAGCAGCCCAATAATCTTTAACTCCACCTGCCCTGTTAATTGCTCTATTTAAACCTCTTGGACTAATATTGTAATTCGCCATTGCTAGATGCCAATCACCCCAAATATTGTGCAAATCTTTTAGGTGCCGAGCTGCTGCTCGGGTTGATTTTTCAGGATCTCTTCGTTCATCAATCCACCAGTTTACTTCCAATCCATAAACTCTACCCGTTGCTGCAATAAATTGCCACATTCCAACAGCAGCTGCCCAACTCCTTGCTGTAGGATTAATCCCACTTTCAATAAAAGACAGGTAGACTAATTCTGGTGGTAAACCTTCCTCTTTAAATATCTCATCCATCATCGGTTTATACACTTCTGCACGTTCTCTCCAAGTTTCCATTACCTCTGGTCTACGAAGTGTATAGTATACCAAATGACGATTTACTTGAGAGTTTTGGACTAATGGAACTGCCGTTTTTTGAATCTCCGCATCTTTTGGAAATTCAAAATCTGCAGTTAACAAAGTTTCATCATCAAGGAAGTCTTCCTGAATGGTAAAAATTTCTCCTTCAGGTTCATTTTCTGAATCAGTAATTCCGTAAAAATTTCGATACTCACCAACTACTGCCCTCGATAACTCGGCGAACCTTCGATCGCTACGAATTTCGGGGTAATCATCTAAAAGCTCCTGTGAAGCAGCTACTGCATCATTAATAAAAGTTTCAGCTTGGATGGCATCCTGATCAACTTGAGCATCAAGAGCAAAAACGTGAAGACGATATATATCAGAGATTCTACTAATTATATCTTTCTGAAAGTTATCGAGCTCAGCAAGTGTAGGAGTTTCTGTTAACGTTTCTTCTTTTTCAACACCTTGCATAGGATTTGTATATGGTAAGAGCCTAAATGGCATATCTTTACCTTTAATAGTTGTGGTAGAATCCTGTGCATGTACTAAGCCAGAACCTGTAAAACACAGTATAAAACTAGCACATAGTATCTTCTTGATCATAAATTTCTATAGATTAAATTTCGTTTAAGGTAATAATTATAGGCTTTAATTAGGAATGCAACTATTCAACAAAATTGCAACGAACAAGTATGCAAAAAAGCATCTAAAAACTTGAACTATCTTCTTTTTTTGATTTTTTACTTTCTGTAAATGATTTTTCTACTCCTGTCCACTGCTGAACGATTGGCCAACGCCTTCCTCCTCCAAATGATTTTGCCGAAACCTTAAGTCCTGGAGCTGTTTGATATCGCTTGTGTTCATTCCTGTCAACAAGACGAAGTATACGGTCTATTGTTGCTTCTTCGAAACCTTTGGAAAGAATTTCTTCTCTTGATAATTGTTCCTCAAGATAGTATTTCAAAATGGAGTCTAAAGTTCCGTAATCTGGTAAAGAATCTGAATCTTTTTGATCTGGCCTTAATTCGGCACTTGGTTCTTTAGTAATAATGGCATTTGGAATCATCTCCTTCTCATAAAATTCTTCGTTCAACCATCGGCACATTTCGTACACCTCGGTTTTATATAGATCTGAAATTACTCCCAAGCCGCCCGCCATATCACCATATAATGTACAATATCCTACTGCCGTTTCTGATTTATTACCCGTATTAAGAAGCATATGCCCAAACTTATTTGAGATTGCCATCAACAAATCGCCTCGCGTTCTACTTTGCAGGTTTTCTTCAGCAACATTGAACTTTGTCTCTTCAAAAAGAGGGTTTAATTGCTTCAAGTACGAATCAAATACTGGCTTTATAGCTATTTCTTTCAGTTCAACTCCTAAATTCTGAGCAAGCTTTTCCGAATCTGAAACACTTCCTTTGCTCGAGAATTCGGATGGCATTGTAACAGCAAGTACATGTTCAGCTCCAACTGCTTCTGCTGCAATTACACACACTAGTGCAGAATCTATACCGCCACTTAAACCCAAAATTACCTTTTTGCCCAGCTTAGATTTTGAAAGATAATCTCGAACTCCCAATACCAGCCCATCGAACATTGTTTTAATCGGGTTTGGGATCGAACGTTCACACTCGGCATATTTTCCTGCATCTAGATTTTGAGTTTCAGGATTGTAGTCAACATCTACAAAAGTTGATTTAAATCTCTCGTCGCGAGTTACGATGAAACCAGTTGGATCAAGTACCAGCGAGTCTCCATCAAAAATAAGTTCTGTATTTGCACCAACCTGATTTACATAAAAAAGCGGTAAACCCAGTTCTCGTGCATGTTTCTGAAGCATTCCAACCCTTGAAATCGGTTTCCTTTTTGTAAATGGAGACGCAGAAATATTGATTATAGCCTGAGCTCCTTTTCCAGATAGTATCTGAGCTGGGTTGGTGGAATAAGTATGATATTGTATTTCATTATCGTTAAACCAGATATCTTCGCATACTGTGATTCCAAACGAAATTCCATTTATAACTACGGGTTCAAATTCGGTTCCTGGCTCAAAATATCTTAAATCATCAAATACATCATAGGTTGGTAGCAATGCTTTATGAACTCTTGCAATTTCCTTCCCATATTGAGCAACAATCGCCGAATTGAAACAAACTCTTCCAACTCCAGACAAGTTATCTGTAATTGAACCAAAAACGACCGCTGTTTCTTTCGTTGACCGAATCACTTCTCGATTAACTTCATAACACATTTCTCGAAAAATTTTTCGTTCAATCAAATCCATTGGCGGATATCCACAAACTACCATCTCGGGAAGAAGTAGCATATCGATACCGTCTTTTTCTGCCTCTTGCATTGCCTCGAGAATCAGGGCTTGATTTCCGGGAAGGTCTCCAATAGTTGGATTAATTTGCTGAAGTCTGATGTTCATGTATTAAAGATAAGGGAATTTTAGACAGATTTTCATTGAATTACTACACTTTACGACTCATGAAAATATCGTAGGGAAGATTAAAGCTCCATAATAAAGGGATTTTTTTAATAATTCAGGAACCCTATGGCTCCCAAAGTGATTTATCATCACGAATCAAAAATTTTCTCTATATGCTTAACAAAGCTTTACTTCTATTTTCTTTTTTAATTCTACTAAATCAGCAGGCTTTTTCGCAATCAGGAACTCTTTCGGGTACAATTACCGACGCCCAAACTGGAGAAGTTTTAATAGGCGCTACTGTTATTCTTGAAGGGACCACAACTGGAGCAGCTACTAATATTGATGGACGATTTAATATCAAAAACATTCCTCCAAAAACCTATAATATTCAAGCTTCTTACCTTGGTTACCAATCCTTAACACGTTACAATATTGTAATTCGTTCGGAGGGTAACATTGATATTAATTTTGAACTAGAAGCTGAGAATGAAATATTGGGTGAAGTTTTAGTTACTCCAAATCCCTTTATAAAAGAAAGTACAACACCGCTTTCTATTCAGAAATTAAATCAGGAAGAAATTACATCCTATCCGGGTGGTAATAATGATATCGCTAAAGTGGTACAGACCTTACCCGGTGTTTCAGGGTCTGTAGGTGGATTTCGTAATGATGTTATAATTCGTGGGGGCGCGCCAAATGAAAATGTCTATTATTTAGATGGCATTGAAATTCCCAATATTAATCACTTTGCAACTCAAGGTAGCGCTGGTGGACCTGTAGGATTGCTTAATGTTTCCTTTTTTGAAGGTGTAACACTTACCTCTAGTTCTTTTGACTCAAAATATGACAACGTTCTATCTGGAGTTTTGCAGTTCGATCAACGAAATGGAAATGCTCGCGAATTTCAAGGAAATTTTAGAGTTGGATCGAGTGAATCAGCACTTACACTTGAAGGACCACTATTTAAAGGCAGTAATGAAGAAAGTAAAACTACCGTAATTGCTTCGATTAGACGTTCTTATTTACAGTTCATATTTGGTTTGATTGGATTGCCTATTCTGCCGAATTACTGGGACTATCAATACAAAGTAAATCACAAGATTGATAAAAATAATGAGATTCTTATAACAGGTCTTGGTTCTATCGATACTTATGAGGTAAATCCTCTTGATAAATACGATCCTGAACAACAGGCAACACAAGATCAAGTACCAATTATTGAACAAGAAACAAATACTGTAGGAATAAGCTGGAAACACCGATTCAATAACTCAAATGGATTACTCCAAACTACATTGAGCAATAACTTATTGAATAATCGTTTTTTCCGTTATGAGGATAATGTAAATGAACAGGGTTTATATTTCAAAAATGACTCCCGAGAATTAGAAACTAAACTCCGTTCTCAGGTTTCCTTTTTTAAAGGTTCATGGACGTATAGCTCGGGCATTTCCATCCAAAATTTAGATTATTCCAACTCCACCGTAGATTTAATTATTACGAACGAGTTCAATACTGTTTTAAACTTTTATAGATATGGCGTTTTTGGTCAGGCATCTGGTGCATTATTAAAAAAACGATTAAACGTTTCTTTTGGACTTAGAGCAGATGGAAATTCTTTCACTAATTCTGGTAATGAAGTTTACCGCACGTTGAGTCCTAGGATTTCTGGATCATACTCTTTAACCGAGAATAGAAAGTGGACATTAAATGCTTCTTTAGGTAGATATTATAAAATTCCTACGTACACAATCCTTGGATATCAAAATAATTTGGGACAGTATGTAAATCAAAACAACGACTATATTAGAAGCGATCATGCTGTTGCTGGAGTCGAATATCTTTTTAATGAGCGATCTCGGGTAACTATTGAAGGCTTCTTTAAATGGTATAGTAATTATCCAATTAGTATTCGTGATAGCGTTTCACTCGCAAATAAAGGCGCTGGGTTTGAAGTATTTGGAAGTGAACCTGTCATAGATTCTGGAAAAGGAAGGACCTACGGTACTGAACTATTATTTCAACAGAAATTTAACGGACGTATTTATGGAATCGCAGCATTTACATTTTATAAAAGCGAATTCTCTGGGCTAGATGGAGAGTTCAGGCCTTCACTTTGGGATAATAATATATTGATTTCACTACTTGGTGGATATAAGCTTCCAAGGAACTGGGATATTAGTGCAAGATTCCGATACTTAGGAAAAACACCATTTGTCCCTGTAGATCAAATTGCTACTTTGAATAACTATCCCTCAGAAATTTTTGATTACTCAAGACTTGGTGATGATAGATTAGATGCTTACAGTCAACTTGATATCCGTGGTGATAAGAAATGGAGTTTCAATCGCTTTAGTATCGACTTATTCCTTGAAATTCAGAACATACTTGGTACAGTAAATCCCCAAACTCCTCAATATGGTTTGAATAGAACAGATACAGGAGAAATCATTACACCAAGAGAACTCGTTCAAGTAAACTTGGAAAACACAGCCAATATACTTCCTTCTATTGGTTTAGTAGTTAATTTTTGATTTATCGTCGTTCTATTACACATTCCTCAGCACCCCTTCAGCAGGCTCGGGGGGCTTGGTTTGATGTAAATATTATAGCTAAAATTTCTAGGGACAGTGAGTTTGCCAATTGCAAGGTATGTGAGGATAGTGAGCCTGTCGAACTAGCCGAACCCGCCGAATACACCCACTACTTCAGAAGTATCATTTTCTTAGTGAATAATTGATTTCCTGTATTTAATCTATATATGTACACTCCACTTGCTAGATTAGACGCATCAAAGTTAATAGATTGTTCGCCTGCAGATTGCTTGCTATTCACTAGGGTTGCTACTTTCCTTCCCATTAAATCATATACAGCTAAGCTAACATTGCTATTCTCGGCTAAATTATAGCTAATTGTTGTACTTGGGTTAAATGGATTTGGATAGTTTTGATCCAATCTAAATTCTGTAGCAACATCTTCGAGTTCAGTTTCATTAGAGACTTGAACTCCAAAATTGAAACGAACCCACACTGGAAAATGATCGGATGTTTCACTTAAAAAACTTCCAATATAAAATGGATTCTCGATCCGTTCTGTTCCCACGAAATATTCATCGCTCAATTCTGAAGTAAAAATAATATGATCAATCATTGAGAATCTTGAATATGATGTATACCCCTTTTCTTCAAGATTTTTTGTAATGATGGTGTATTCTGTATCGTCGTCAAAGTTTTTGTACGGAGATTCAATTCCTCCTGCTGTGGATTGGAGGATTTCGTCATTAAAATCACCAAGTACAATCACATTATCATCAGCGCGGTTGTTATCGAGATATGTTTTTAATTGACCAGAAGCATTTATTCTTTGAGAATAATCAGAGGGTTCACCAAATGCTTTTGCATGAATGGTGTATGCATAAATTTCTTGGGTTTCTTCATTTATGGTTGCATTAAAATGTAAGAGTAAAGGATATCTACCGTTTGCCCAGTCAGATTGTGTCATGCCCGTTGTGATCAACTTAGAGTCTAACATCTCAATCGTACTATTTTTATATAGAAATGCTGTCTTTTGACTTTGAGAAAATGTTGCTAGTATTCCCGTATACTCTGTCAAATCATCATCTAAAGCTTCAAATAAGCTAGGGTTTGAAATTTCTTGGAATGCATAAATATCAGCATCCATGGTTGTAATCAGCGTTTTTGCATTATCAAACTGTACGTTATCATCAGTTGGACCGTTACCTGCATCACCAAACCACTCTATATTCCACGTAACTATATCAAGAGTTAATTCTTTAGAAACACTGTCTCCAGGATAAACAATAGCCTCTACTCCTAAATCTGAAGTAAATCTCGGAATAAGCTGATAAATACCTCCAAACTTACCCACCGCCCCAACTACATTAGTCTCACCAGTTGGTGCAATTGCATTTACTAAATTGGTATTGTTGTCGATTCGAAGTTCGGCCGCGTCTGAGTTATCACTAATTTCATAGTTTTGGTTTGAACCGAAAGCTCCTGTGTGATTTATTGTTGCATTCTGAACAATAACGAGCTGACCTTCATAATTCCCAGAATTTAATTGGCTAAGATTTACTGGAGTTGGAATGACTGGCTTCGTTTCTACATCAAATACTTCGAATAAGATATTATCTGATTCACTTCCAGAAATTTGAAGTAAGAAATCCGAGTCAGGTCCTGGAACCCCACCTTTAAAGACAGTAAGTGGACCTGTAACGGAGATTGAATCCCCAATTTGTGATGCTAAATGCAATGGTTCCCAAAAAACGGCAAGTCCTGCTGTTCCATCTTGTAAATACAATGGACCGCCTAACTCGTTAGCTACTGTTACTCTTCCAGCCACCGAAACTCTAGTTCCTAAAGGCAACGTTCTTGCTTCAGAAATAGAAATAATGTCTCCATCCTCAAATGCTTCGCCCGAGAGACTAAGCATAAAATTAGGTCCATTACTATCATTACTAGTAATACTTACGGAACCTTGAGCAACACCAACATCAGCAGGTTCGAAAGTGAGGGTTAGATTTACTGATTCATTAAATTCTAAGCTATCATCGTTTAATTCAGTGAGACTGAAGGCACTTCCTTCTAAGGATATATCAGAAATACTTAGCACGGTATTTCCAATATTTTTGAGTTGAATGGTTTTGGTTATCGTTGTTCCAATTAAGGTTTTAGGGAATGTAACTACGGCATTATCTTCTGTTCCTAATGCATCAACGGTAACAGCCAATGTAGCTGAATCTTGTGCTTCAACGAAATCAGTAATTGTTAGATCATCTAAATTCAATCTTTCAGAACCAGATTGAACAAATTTGAATCGGATTGCACCACTTTTCTGTACGGATAAAACAGATTGTACTAGTGATGATGTTGCCTGAATTGGATCTCCTAGATTCTCCCAACTAGATCCTGCATCTGTCGAATATTGTACTTGAACTCCGTTTCCACTTGTATTTCCATAATTGGCAATAGAAAATGAAATTTCATCAGCACCATCGGCTTTATCAAAAAGCATATAGATTTCAGTATCTACTCCATCTCTTCTGTCCATTCGAACGCACTGTGTTCCATTACATTTGTCATTAGTCAAATTCCCAAGTAAAGCCTCCTCAAAGTACCAATCCCCAGTTGACAAAGTAACTGAACCGCCTGGATAGCCAGATTTATCACCCGTATCAAAATCTTCGACAAGCTGTGCTTGCGTTATTGTTGAAAAACTTAGTGTTATTAAGAGAAGTGCGAAGAGAGTACGACTTGCTTGCATAAAGAATAGACTGCTAATTTGGATTGTGCTTTAAGATAAGAAGTAGATGTTAAGACATCATAACTAATCTAGTTTTCCTTTAAGACGGGTAATTCCATGCCTTTATTATCCCATTTCATAACAAAGAACTTCAGTGTTTGATCTCCCGAATTTGTAATACCGTGCATATCCCAAGGTTTGGCATACATCACATCACCCGGTTTTGCTTCAGATTCAACTCCATTTAAACTCCAGGTTCCACTTCCTTCGATCACATACATGAATTCTTCAGCAGTATGTTGATGTGGTGGATGAATTTCCATTCCCGGTTTAATATCTGCAATTGCTGTTAATGTATTTTTTGTACCATAGGTAGATGCAGAGGCTTCATCGGTATAAATAAATATACTACCCCAGTCTTCAACTACTTCTGCCGCATCATTCTTTGAAATAATTGCGGTTTCAATATCAGATATAAATTCTCGTCCTTCCCAACCCATCCAGCCAGAAAAGAACATTAATGATGCAGTAAGTAAAAGGTATATCGGTTTTTTCATGATTATAATTCTTTTGGGTTAATAAAATAATATACCAATTTTAAATTAAGTACTTGACCCTACCCTTACGTAATAGCCTAACTTTGAAGAAAAAACTTATGCAAAAGTATACAGTAAGTATTGTAGCTAAGATTTCGGGTGTAACTATTCGAACTCTTCAACATTATGATAAAATTGGATTATTAAAACCGTTTGAAAGAGCACGCTCTGGGTATCGATACTATACAAAAGATGAACTCTATAGATTGCAGCAAATATTGTTCTTTAAAGAACTTGGATTTTCACTAAAGAAGATTGCTCACATTCTAGATGATCCAACTTTTGATCTAGAAGAGGCGTTATCCTATCAAAGACAAACCTTAGAACAACGAAAGACAAGGCTGGATCTCTTGCTGAATACAATAGATAAGACCATTCAACGATTAAAAGAGGAAAATAAAATGATTACGGACGAAGAATTATATGAAGGTTTTTCTGATGAAGAAATTTTGGCTACGAAAAAAGAAGTTGACGAAAAATATGACTCGAAAATGGTAGCTGAGTCTTATAGTAACATCAAAAAAATGAGCAAAAAGGAATTTTCTACTATAAAAGAAGAACAGGAAAATATTGCCAAAGAATTAGCATTAATAATGGATCAAGCTATCGATTCCAAAGTAGTTCAGGGATTAATAAAAAGACATCATACAACGAACGAACGTTTTTATACAACCAATGCAAAAATCTATAAAGGATTAGCAGATATGTATGTATCTGATTCTAGGTTCACAGAGTTTTATGATAAGCATAAAGCCGGGTTAGCTAAGTTTTTGCGAGAAGCCATGTATTATTTTGCTAATAATTCGCTTTAATGATGTTTTATCTTTCACAACTCATTAAAATATAACTACTTCGTAAATACGCATAATTTAATACCTGTTTTGCTAACTTCATTGAAAACAAAAATTCAAATTCATGCGCTTCATAATAGTTACTTCTCTATTTTTATTAGCTACCTGCAATTCTCCTAAACAAGAAATGGATAGTCTTAAAATTCCAGAGTTCTTGTTAGGTGAATTTATAGATGATTACGGAGTTAAATATTCAATATCTGATTCAATATTAACGATGGAAGGCCATACTAAACTTCACATTTTAGAGTGGAATTTGGAGGAGAAATATTTTGTAGGTCAAAATGATTCTTTAAATCCCTATGATCCACTGCTGTTCACAAGAATTGATTGGATGAAGTTTGAAAATATGCTACCCTTCGAATGGGGATTTTGTATGAGCGCTTATAATGCTCCCAGTTTAGATTCTGCAAAAGTAGCTTCCTCTGCTGATCGTGAAAACCCAAAAACAGGTTGTGGTGGTTACCCTTTTTCTCGAATGAAACGAACTAAGACTAACTAAATGAACATTAAATTACTTTCTATACTTTTACTTCCTTTTCTAGCAATACATGTTAATGCTCAATCCAACCCCGAAGTGTATCTTGGAGATTTTGAGCTTACTGAAAATGGGTTTGATATATACAACCTAGAAAATATTTCCAATAACCCAGGCTATGATAATCAACCTTCTTTTCTGATTGATGGTGGTGCTATATTGTACTCATCAAGTCGTGATTATGGGGAAACTGATATTGTTTTATACGACATCTCCAATAAAAAAAATAACTGGTTGACAAATTCTCAAGGTGTTAGTGAATATTCACCGGTTCAGACACCTGAAAAAATCAGTATATCTACCATTTCACTTTCTACTTCAGGTGAACAGCAATTCTGGAAACTTGTAGGGGGGAATCCTAATCCGGTAGTACTAGAGAAAGATGTAATTATTGGATATTACACTTGGTATGACGCTGAAAACTATTTTTGTTTTGTTCTATCTGATGAAGAAAACCCGGCAACATTACAACAACATTCTTTGAGTGATGACTCCAAATCAATTATTATTAATAATCCTGGTCGGTCTATTCACAAAATCCCAGGTAAAGAAGAAATCAGTTTTGTGGATAAAAATGATTCTACACAGTGGGTAGTAAAAACTTACGATCCTGAGTCTAAGCAGATTCAGACTATAACTACTACCCCCGAAGGATCTGAAGATATGTTCTGGGTTGATTCTTCTTCCTTTCTAATTGGTCAGGAAAACGGATTACTGATGTGGAAAGAAGGTCATGGTTATACTGCAAAAGTTCCTGTATTTCAGTCTAATGGAACAATTTCTAGAATTTCGTTGAATTCGGATCGGACTAAAATTGCCCTTGTTTTTACCGAGGATTGAAACCCGATTTTAGCCCTGCTCATAGGATCCCGAAACAAGTTCAGGTGAACTATTTTGTTTGTTATCTCAATCCGTTTGGCAAGCCTTTACAAATACGGCTTACTGCATCGTGACTATGTAGGCTTTCTAAATGAGTGCATCGAACTACAAAATCTCTAATACTATTGTAGGTATCCAGTTCTTCATAAAGTAGTCGAGCAGCATCTTCTACAAATTTCTGATACGCACCATTAAGTTCTGCAAACGCTTGCTCATCTTCCCTTTTTACCATCACTTGAGTTTCAGTCTTTAAAGCAGTTCTGCAAATTTGAACCAAATCTTCCACAAAAAACTCATCTCTTAAAGCAACAGTAACTTCTGCTTCGCTTCTTTGGCTATGAGGAATAGCTGCAACACCACGATTTTCTCTGGCGTGTTCAGCTAATTCATACGAACACGGACACGCACTGCTATAAACAAATTTCAGATGCATGTGTTTATTAAAACGATCATAACTATCTAAATGTCCTTCTAGCGATACCTCATAATACTGATAACCTTCCATTCCTGATCTGAGACTTTTCTGAACCATTGGATAAGAAAATGAAAGTCTTAGGAAAGATTCCTGTGATTCTAAATCAGTTTTGTAAGCTTTTAACACTTCCTCAAGCATATCGAGAGAAAACACCCTGTCTTTGAAAGTGTAAAAGGTTCTCATAATTCTGCTCATGTTGATGCCCTTTTTATTTGCATCGAGACTCACATATCCATCTACTGAAACTTCAAGAGTAATTGGTTTCCCATCTCTTTTTTTAAGTTGTAACGGAAGTTTAAAATTTGAGATACCTACTTGTTGAATAGGAACATTGGCACCCTCGATTAGTGAGGAAGGTCCGTTTTGTAAATCTGGTAACGACTCTTTGTATTCGGGTGTAATAGTAAAAATTGGGTCGTAAAATCTGCGTACTTGGTTAGAAATCATATTAGAGAGATCAGTAATTAATAATATTTTATATACTTCGATAAGGACAATATTCGGCTATATTTCGTTCGGTTTCAAAAAGCTTAACCGAATAAAGAACGCTACCTTTTGAGGCAGAATGCCTTACATCCTCTTCCAATTGTTGAAAGAACGTTTTAACCAAATTCTCTGAAGTAGGA
The DNA here is from genome assembly GCA_963974345.1 of uncultured Balneolaceae bacterium. GTDB lineage: Bacteria > Bacteroidota > Rhodothermia > Balneolales > Balneolaceae > RHLJ01. The sequence goes on from CAXBBW010000002.1 coordinate 228,843, forward strand.
ATAATTCCTTCAAGAAAAGGAACATCTATATTTAAATTTCTATGATCGCAAGGATCAGTAATTCGATTTTTGATAATTTTTTTGAGTTTCCCTAAATCTATGACAAATCCTGTTTCGGGATCAGGATTTCCCGCTACTGTGACTTCAATTACATAGTTATGACCATGCCAATTTGGGAAATTACACTTACCAAATGTCTCCTGATTCCATTGCTCTGACTTCTCAGGATTATTAAGTCGGTGTGCAGCATTAAAATGAGTTTTTCGTGTTACGAATATCAAGGCTCTTCCTTATTAGTTGGATATTAGCAAACCTAAAGAAGCTGTTCTAGGTTCCAATTCATACTTTATTTTAGCCACGAAAACACTAATACACAAAAGAATTTAATAAAATGAATAATTTGTAAGGGTATTACCATTTGCACACACAAACAAAAATCATATAAAAAAGGAGAGCCCCAGTTCCCCGGAGCTCTCCTTGTGATCAGCACACCTCACAATATGTGAGACGTTTCTTGAGTAGAAAATGATTATTTAATCAGAGTCATTTTCTTTGTGAGAACAGTGTTAGCACCTACCAATCTGTAGATGTATACACCACTTGAAAGTAATGAAGCATCGAATGCAACCGTTTGGCTACCCGCTTGGATAGTTTGGTTGTTGATCAATGTTGCAACTTCCTGACCTAACATGTTGAATACTTTCAATGTTACTTTCTGTGTAGAAGGCAACGCAAAGCTAATGTTAGTAGTAGGGTTGAATGGATTTGGATAGTTCTGGTCTAGCTTTACATTTGTTGGTAAGTCTACAATTTGATCTTCATTTGGACTTATAACACCGCCTTCACTTAAGTAACCATGCTCATCCAAAGCTGTCCAACCAGCAATCCAAAGACTTGGACCAAATGCACCTACATAATCAGTTGCAGTAAAGAATGAGTCTCCAGACATATCTTTAAGTGCAACTTTATAAGCCATACCGTTCAAGTTTGGACGAGGATCTAGTGAACTGCCTCCATCTGTTCTACTAGTCCCATTTAATTCTGGATTTCCAATAACGTTAGCGTTTGCTGCATCGTTAAGGTAAGCTTCTACGTAATCCACATCATTGGCAATAGACTGCACATCATTACCTGCTGCAAAGCCATACCAAATGTTGTTCTGGAACTCTAAGTCGCCAGCAGCCAATCTTGCTTCGCTATCGGTTGACTTGCTTGACGCATCTTCAACTACAATGCCGTATCCGTTGTGCTCGCCAAAAATAGAGTTGTATACTTCTCCACCTGTGTTGTCTCGGAACATTAATAACTGGGAGCCATCACCTGCATTTGCTCCTTCAATATTTGTTCCTGCTCCTAATATAGTGATGTTCGCTAGTATCGGATGCGCATATGGAGTAGTATTCTCATCTCCTGTCGCTCCATCCATTTCCATTCCTCTACCAAAACCATCGGTTACTTCATTGTTCTGAATGGTAAACCAAAACTGTCCTTTTCCTCTAAATCCTTCGTCCCAGTCAAATCCATCATCGGTATTAAAAGCAGACACTAGATATTTTGTGTTTACTGTTCCACCAAAGAATTCAAATCCATCATCGTTTGAAGCAAACGATTCTACATATTCGATTGTAGTTCCTGAGCCTACACCACCAAGAGTTAACCCTTGAATCTCATTCCCATCTACATCACCTACTTGAATTCCTGTGTGACGGATAGATACATATCGGAATACTCCTGAATTATCTTCATCATTGCTTCCACCATATTCTGCTAGCGACGCTGGAGAAGCTATCTGATCTACTCCTTCTACTAACTTAACACCACCTTCCGTCGCATTGTTTGTAGACGCTGAGCCTAACATTACAACTCCACCCCATAGCCCACGGAGGGATGAATTGGCTGAGCCATCTCGTTGATCTGCAATTGACGTAAATATAATTGGATTACTCGGGGTTCCTTCTGCAAAAATTTGAGCGCCACGTGTAATGACTAAGCCCGTTGCATTATTACCTGTTCCTGAACCACCTTTAATTAAAGTTCCTGGCTCAATAAATAATCGTGATCCATTCTTGATGAATACTAGATCATCCAAGATATATGTCTTGTCTGCTGTCCAGTAGTAATCCGTGTCTTCCGCAAAATCTACACTCGATACATTTACAACAGAACTTGCGGTTTGAGTAGCTAAATAACCATTCTCATCTAATGCAGTCCAACCTTCTAACCAGTTTTTCGCACCAAAAGCACCTGAATACGCTACTTTGCTAAAAAATAAATCATTTAGCTCTTTTCTAGAAGAAGTATATGCGATTCCACCTACTGTTGGAACTGGATTTAGACCATTTGCGCCGTCTACTCTTCCTGTTCCTGATAAACCTGGATTTCCAATAACGTTAGCGTTTGCTGCATCGTTAAGGTAAGCTTCTACGTAATCCACATCATTGGCAATAGACTGCACATCATTACCTGCTGCAAAGCCATACCAAATGTTGTTCTGGAACTCTAAGTCGCCAGCAGCCAATCTTGCTTCGCTATCGGTTGACTTGCTTGACGCATCTTCAACTACAATGCCGTATCCGTTGTGCTCGCCAAAAATAGAGTTGTATACTTCTCCACCTGTGTTGTCTCGGAACATTAATAACTGGGAGCCATCACCTGCATTTGCTCCTTCAATATTTGTTCCTGCTCCTAATATAGTGATGTTCGCTAGTATCGGATGCGCATATGGAGTAGTATTCTCATCTCCTGTCGCTCCATCCATTTCCATTCCTCTACCAAAACCATCGGTTACTTCATTGTTCTGAATGGTAAACCAAAACTGTCCTTTTCCTCTAAATCCTTCGTCCCAGTCAAATCCATCATCGGTATTAAAAGCAGACACTAGATATTTTGTGTTTACTGTTCCACCAAAGAATTCAAATCCATCATCGTTTGAAGCAAACGATTCTACATATTCGATTGTAGTTCCTGAGCCTACACCACCAAGAGTTAACCCTTGAATCTCATTCCCATCTACATCACCTACTTGAATTCCTGTGTGACGGATAGATACATATCGGAATACTCCTGAATTATCTTCATCATTGCTTCCACCATATTCTGCTAGCGACGCTGGAGAAGCTATCTGATCTACTCCTTCTACTAACTTAACACCACCTTCCGTCGCATTGTTTGTAGACGCTGAGCCTAACATTACAACTCCACCCCATAGCCCACGGAGGGATGAATTGGCTGAGCCATCTCGTTGATCTGCAATTGACGTAAATATAATTGGATTACTCGGGGTTCCTTCTGCAAAAATTTGAGCGCCACGTGTAATGACTAAGCCCGTTGCATTATTACCTGTTCCTGAACCACCTTTAATTAAAGTTCCTGGCTCAATAAATAATCGTGATCCATTCTTGATGAATACTAGATCATCCAAGATATATGTCTTGTCTGCTGTCCAGTAGTAATCCGTGTCTTCCGCAAAATCTACACTCGATACATTTACGGTTTGCGCAAATATAGAGACTGTAAATAGTCCAAGTGCTAGTGTTAGTAGGTATCTTTTTAACATAGTGTTTTTTGTTGTTTTTTAATTAGAGTTTATAGGAAACACTTATTGAAATTGATCTACCACGGTAGTATGACTGAAACAGATATTCAGTATCATTTAATAGTGAGGACTCTTTTACACGTGGATCAAAAATATTCTTCAAAGATAATTTTGCTGACATATTAGACTTAAAGTTCTTGTTTATAATTAAGTCTGAGGTCAAATAAGCTCGTTCAAAAACATCTGGGTTAGCACCCAAGGTTACATCTGATAACCGATCTCCAAAAATATTTGAATTAAAATCTACCGAGAAATCATACTTTGGATTCAGGTATGATAAATCAAGATTGATGATAAATGGAGATTGACCATATAGGGGACGGGTATCCTTAAAATCAGGGTCACTTTGTCTAGCAGTAAATAACTCGTCTTCTGGTACATCTACTCTTGATTGAACTAATGTTAAATTAGTAGCAAGCGACAAGTTTTGAAGTGAGCTGGCTAAAAATCCAAGATTCTTACGTACCTCAAATTCAAGCCCATACACAATGGCTTCGTCAACGTTTTGCCAAGTTCTGGTTCTTACTCTTTCAGTATCGAATACTCTTTCAATGGGGTTTTCTAAGTTCTTATAAAATCCACTTACAGCAATTAGTTCACCTGAAGCGATAAACCATTCCCATCTTGCATCATAGTTTGTGATAAGAGTTCTGTCAAGATTAATATTACCGATATTTATACTTCCACCGTAAGCATCAAAACTTGAAAATGGCGCAATTTCTCTATAATTAGGACGAGCTATTGTATTCGAGTATGAAACTCGAATATTTACGTTATCTGAAATACTATAAATAAAAGAAGCTGCAGGAAGTAAATCCGTTTTATCAACCTCACCAATTCTAACTGAATCAGCTAATACTAAATTTGTACTTTCAGATCTAATTAAGGTGTTTTCACTTCTTAACCCACCAACAAATTTAAGATCTCCAAAAGGTACTTCGGCCATAAAATATCCTGCCGAAATCTCTTTCTTTCCGCCATAATTATTTGTTGGATTAGATCTGTCGAAAATATATTGCCCGTATTTTATAAAAACATTATTCGATCTTGATTCATCAATTCCTGTGTAGGAGAAGAATCCATCGAAATCATCTTTAAAGTTATTCAGATTTGCTAAATCCTGACCATATGCATATCGATTTTCTCTAAATGTTCTATTTCCCTCTAGATAATACCCTCCAACTTTTAGAAGAATATTCGAACCATTGGATAACTCTATTGGGTAAGACAAGTCTACCGTATAGTTTGTGTTGTCTTCCGTCATCTCTCTGAAAAACCTTTGAGGTCTTGAGTAACCCCCCGTTGAGACACTAAAGGTAGAATCCACCGTTCTAATACCATACTCTAAAAATCGTACGTCAGGCTGATCAAGTTCATTATTTGAAAAGGTGCCTTTCCACTCTAATGTAAGGTTACCTAATCCAGTAGCTACATGCTTACCACTTAATTGAAATGAACTTAGCTTTCTTTCTGTATAAGCTAATACATCACTATAGTATGAATCAAAACCCCCTTGAGCTGGCTCTTCACGATAACCATTCAATATTCTGCCTTGATTAGTGCCACTTTGGGTACGAACCCATGTAGCATTAATTTTATTGTTTGGGGTTAGTTTAAAGGAAAGTGAAGCTAATCCTCCGAGATCAACATTTTCTTCAGTTTTAGTATCACTCAATTCATTTAAAGCATTAAGCTCTGTATCCGATTCTAAGCCACCGATTAGTTGATAAATGCCATTCTGGCCATTTGAATAAGCCGAAAAGCTTCTATTATGAGAGAAACCGAGAATAAAACCAAACTCCTTATTCAAAGCTACAAACTCGTTACCAACAGAAACTGAGAGACCTGTATTGAACGGTATGGTAATTTTTCTAGGAGTCATTTCACTATTAAATGCTCTACTTATTCTATCCAATGTATCTGCACTCTGGACATGGTTAGCATCAAATGCTAAAAATGAATCTGATAGATTAGGAATGTCGCCTTCAAGATTAGAGATAGCATCTGGTAAATTTCTTCTATCCGTGTTGAAACCTAATAAATCTGTATTACTTCTTTCTGAACCAAAACCATCTTTTAGGGTAGTTCTGGCGTTATACCCTACTGAGGTAGATAAGTTAAAAAGTAACCTTTCAGGAAACTCTTTGGTTGTTACATCAACTAAACCCCCACTAAAATTACCCGGTTTATCTGGTGTAAAAGATTTAATTGTAACAATGTTTTCTATAACATTACTTGGTATCAAATCTAACTGGAAAGCATTTTTGTCAGGATCTGCACTTGGTAACTCAGAACCATTTAGATGAGCAGTAGAATATCGATCACCAAGTCCTCTTACATAAACGTATTTCCCACCTATTACTGAAGCCCCTACAACTTTCTTGAGTGCTCCCGCAGCATCTCCACTGCCAGTCTTTGAGATACTTTCTGAAGAAATAGCATCACTAAAGGCTATTGATTTCTGGCGTTGGCGTAGAAGACCTGCTTCATTATTCAGTATAGCTTCTGCGCTTACAACAATTTCATCTAAGAATTCAGATTCCTGTTGTAATGCAACGTCTAGTTTTTTGGATTCTCCTTCGGCTACTATAAGACCAGTAATCGTCTGGGTTGCGTAGGATAGATAACTTACAACTATATTATAAGTTCCAGCCGATACATTCCTGATGGTGTAGTTTCCATCTATATCGGTAGCTGTACCTTGTATGGTACCTTCAATTACAACGTTAACACCTATTAAAGTTTCGCCTGTTTCGGCGTCTACAACGGTACCAACGATTTTTCCTGTATTCTGTGCGTTTATATTTGTGGTAAGAATAAAAAGCGCAGAGAATACGACAAGTGCTGATTTTATAAGATTCACGTGTGTGCTGATTTTTTGTTTTGTTCGCTTTTATTCATTGCGTTACAAAACTAACATACACGCGTTGCCGTACTGTTATCTCGGCTTTATCCTTTTGTTACTAGTAGATTAACTAAGTGTTAACAGGAACTCTATTCCTACTTCTCATCTGACTTTTCGTCTTTAGGTTTTTCTACACTCTTGTCATCAGCTTCTTTGCTGGTCTCTTTTTTGGGCTTTGCTTTAGCAGGCGCTTTCTTTTTTGCCTTTTCTTTTTCCTTTGCACCTTCAACTTCTTCCTCTTTTTTGCCTTTTGTAAATTCGTCGTACGTAGTTTGCTGCTCAAAAGGACGCTTTCCGATTAGCTTTTCTAAATCATTCTGAAAGAGAATCTCTTTCTCTAAAAGTTCTTTAGCTAAAATTTCTAACTCTTTCTTTTTGCTTTTCAGAAGCTTCAATGTTCTTTTATATGCTTCATCAATAAGTTTTTTTACTTCTTCATCAATGATTGTAGCCGTAGCATCTGAATATGGCTTATTAAAAGTATAATCGCTTTGTTTGGAATCATAATAGGATACATTACCAATCTTATCATTCATCCCATATACAGTTACAATGCTATATGCCATTTTTGTAATGCGTTCCAAATCACTGAGCGCTCCAGTCGAAATCTTACCAAAAATAATTTCTTCAGCGGCTCTACCTCCAAGTGTCATGCACATCTGGTCTAACAATTGTTCAGTTTGATGCAGAAACTGTTCTTTTGGTAAATATTGAGCATATCCAAGTGCCGCTAGTCCACGTGGTACAATAGAAACTTTAACTAATGGATCTGCATGTTCCAAGAACCAACCTGCAACAGCATGTCCAGCTTCGTGGTACGCAACAATTTTCTTTTCTTCAGGTGATATGATTTTGTTCTTTTTTTCCAGACCACCAATTACTCGATCAATCGCGTTTTGGAAATCCTCCATATCAACAGACTTCTTATTACTTCTAGCAGCAATTAGTGCCGCTTCATTACAAACATTAGCTATTTCCGCACCAGCAAATCCCGGTGTTTGTGCTGATAATTTCTTGGGATCAACTTCTTTATGTAATTTAAGAGGCTTTAAATGAACTTTAAAAATTGCCTCACGCCCATTTAAATCTGGTTTATCAATACTAATTTGACGATCGAATCTACCTGGTCGTAAAAGTGCATTATCGAGAACATCAGGTCTGTTTGTAGCTGCTAGAATAATGACACCTGAATCGGTTGCAAAACCATCCATCTCTACTAAAAGTGAGTTAAGTGTATTTTCACGTTCATCGTTAGATCCTGGCATTTGTCCTTTTCCACGAGAGCGACCAATGGCATCAATTTCATCAATAAAAACTATACACGGAGCTTTTTCTTTAGCTTGCTTAAAAAGGTCACGTACACGAGCTGCACCTACACCAACAAACATCTCCACAAAATCTGAACCTGACAACGAAAAGAATGGAACTTCAGCTTCGCCTGCCACTGCTTTTGCAAGTAGAGTTTTACCTGTTCCTGGAGCTCCTACTAAAAGTGCACCTTTTGGAATTTTACCACCAAGGTTTGTGAATTTATCAGGAGTTTTAAGAAAATCTACAATCTCTTTTACTTCTTCTTTGGCTTCTTCAAGTCCAGCAACATCTTTAAACGTAATTTTAGTGTCGGTCTGTTGATCATATAGAGCTGCTTTATTCTTACCAATGTTCAAGACTTGTTGCCCTGGGTTCATTTTTCTAAAAATGAAAACCCAGAATCCAACTGCCAAAGCGATCATAATCAACCACATGAATACTCCGCTAAACCACTCTTCTTCTATACGGACTTCATATTCAACGTTATTTTCGTCGAGGATAGGTCGAATCTCATCCCCTGGAAGCATTGTAGTTACAAAAGCTTTGAATTCTTCGGAACTTCCTGAACTTAAATTTAATGGGCTATCATCTTGAACAGGAGGTTGAATGATTCCTTCCTGAATGGCTTTCTCATTATATTTCCCATATATGTTTACGCCATTTTTAATAATAATTTCTTCAACATATCCTCCTTTAACATCATCAAGAAACTTGCTGTATTTGATGTTATTTCCCCCTTCCGGGTTTAGGAACATAAATTGTACAAAAATGAGTAATAAAATAATCACCAAGAATCCCCACGTTGGGAATTTAGGATTCGATCCCTTTTGATTTCCTAGAGGTGGTTTAATCTGCTTTTTTGGAGTGGGCTTTTTATCGGCCATTAATACTTAGTCTTAATTTTTTTCAATATAGCGAATAACAAATATTTTTCTAGCTCTTAAGCTAACATAAGATTGGCAAAAAACGTGCCATCAAGTTTTTTATGACAAATCATCAAAACTTACGACATCACCTTCTGCGGTTTGCATGAGTAATCCCTCATCTTTGGGCGTCATCCGACCTATAACCGTAAAATCTTTAAAATGTTCAATCAGTTTTTCTACTTGTTTCTCACTCAACGTAAAAAGGAGTTCTAGATCTTCCCCACCAAATAACGCATAACGGTCTACATCTTCCTCCATTTCGTCTGCAACATGACGGGTTTCAATTGCTATGGGAAGAGTAGCTTGATATAAATATGCACCTAGATTGGAAGAAGTACATAATTCAGTAAGTTCGTTAACAATGCCTTGAGTAATGTCAATCATTGAAGATGGAACAATCTTGTTTTTTGAAAGTTGTTCAATTACTTCTTTTCTCGCTTCTGGCATTAACTGCCTTTGAACTACAAATTTATAATCCTGTAAATCGGGTTGGATTGCATCGCTTCCATGCTGCTCCCAAAACTTCTTTTCTCTCATTAATATTCTTAGACCAGCAATAGCACCACCAACATCACCAGTTACACAAATTGCATCACCAATTTTAGCTCCTTTTCTATAGGTAATTTGTTTAGGCTCTACTTTTCCGTACACGCTTACAGAAATAACCATATGATTATGATTCCCAGTTAGGTCTCCACCTACTACCTCAACATTATACTTCTTGCACGCTTTATCTATCCCTGCATATAAATCCTTTACCATTTGAACTGATAACCGATTTGGTAGAGCTAGATTAACCATTAGTGAAGTTGGTGATCCATTCATCGCATAAATATCACTTACACTAGCTGAAACGATTTTAAAACCAAAGTGTGTGAACGGAGTATATGAAGGGTCAAAATCTACACCTTCAACAAAAGTATCTGTTGTTAATAAAGTTAATGTACTATCATTTTCTTTTATAACTGCTGCATCATCACCCAAGCCGAAAACAGTGGAATTTTGTTCTGCTCCTTTAAATTTTGAAAGTTCTTCAAGAAGCCCTTTGCGGCCAATGCTTTGTATTGTGATAAATTCTTCTGACATAGTATTTATATAAAAAAACCAGCACATAAATTATGTGCTGGTTTTTAATTTCTGTAAACCTAAAGTTTAATCTTCTCGTTTGGTAGAATAATTAATTCTGAAAGTTCCTGCCTGTTGTAGTTCTTTCTGAACGTCTGTAAGCAAGCCAAATTCTGAATTTTGGTCTACACGGAGAGAAACAATTAACCTTGGTTCTTCTATAAGCTTATCGTACATGATATTACGAATAGCTCCGATATCATCAACGATTGAATCGTCAATCTGTACTTTATCGTCACCAAGTTTGTTTTGTGGCAAACGTTCAGGTCCCATATAGATATACGAAACTAGTCGTTTTTCCTCAATTTTCTCAATATTATTCGCTTTGGTAAGATCAAGCTTAACCTTTAGCGTTACTTCACGAAGTACCGTGGTAACCATAAAGAAGAATAAAAGCATAAATACAACATCAGGCATTGCTGAAGTTGGCACTTCCTGCTTTGTTCCGGCTTGTTTCTTTTTAAAATGAGCCATAATTAATTATCCGGTTCTGCTATTGAAATTTTCTTTGGATACATGTCTTTAATCTGCTCCTGCTGTGGACTACTCTCTTTTAATTGAGAATATTCAACACCATAATTTGCTCTTGAAGCAGCATCCCTTAGTTCTTTATACGCAGACATTACTTCATCTAACATATCTATGTAAATATTGTAAGGAGTCTCACGCTGAGTTTTAAGAGAAACAATAGCCGCTTCTGGCGAAATAGAAAGTTGATCGTTGTTCGTTGGATTATCAATAAACTCGATCAATTTGTCTTTCACTTCATTAATTGAAACAGGTTGTTCATCCATCAAAATCAAACCTTGAGCGTTCACAAGAACATTCATCAAGTTTCTTTCTCGAATGGGTGGAGGCTCAACTTCCGGATCTAATGGCGGAGGAAGAACCATCCCAATACCAGTATCCACATTAATTGTGGTGGTTACGAGAAAGAAAATAAGAAGTAAGAATGCAATATCGGCCATTGATGACCCATTTATTTCTGCGCCTTCTCTTTCACGTTTTTTAAGTAGCATATTTATGCTCCATTAAAATTTAAAAGTACCACGGAGTCCAGTAAAAAATACTGATACCACCATAATTCCCATCATAATCGCTGCGGTCAAAACACCTGCTTTCGCAAATGGTAGATCTGACCCTTGCACTATTAAGTAAGAAATTGCAAAGATTACAAAGGGTACGGCCATTATGCCAATACGTTTTATGTCTTGCTTACCTTGTGTCATGGATTTGATCCCTGACACAATAGTAGCAATAATTCCAAGACCTATTAAGCCAAATGCTCCAATAACTGCAATTTGAACAATCATATTATCTCCTTTAGATTTAGATTATAGATTATTCTTCAGATGCATCTGCTGCAGGAGCAACCAATGGCTTACCTTCTTGCAATAAAATAATTGAATCGATAAGTGTGATTGAACTTTCTTCCATTTCAGCTATCAAACGATCAATTTTAGATACGCAATAATTGTATCCGATTTGAAGGATAATACCTGCAATAAGACCGCCAGCAGTTGTAAGAAGGGCAACTTTAATACCACCCGCTACAATACTTGGAGAAATATCAGAAGCAGCTTCAATATCATCGAAAGCAGCAATCATACCTACTACCGTTCCAAGGAATCCAAATAGTGGTGCGATCGCAATAAATAATGAAAGCCAAACAAGACCTCTTTCAAGGAAACTCATTTCTATTGAGCCGTAAGCAGCAATTGCTTTTTCAGCGGCATCAATACCTTCATGAGCACGCATAAGACCTGCTTGAAAAACAGAAGCAACAGGACCGCGAGTTTGAGCACAAAGTTGCTCAGCGGCTTCAACTCCACCTTCTTGTAACGCTTCTTGAACGTTTACAATGAATTTACGAGTGTTAATATCTGCAAGGTTAAGTGTAATAATTCTTTCTAGGAAAATGGCAAGACCTAAGATTAACGTGATCAGTACTGGCCACATCCATCCTCCGTCATTACCTTGGTTGAATTTCTCTACGATTAAATTGAAGAAGCCTGCGTCAGCAGCCGGTGCTTGTAAAAGAAATAGAGCAATCGACGATGTCATGTTCACTCCGAATAGTTTTAATTGTTAGTGTCTAAGATTAGTGAATCGAAAGGATAGGTCATTTTGAAATAAATGTCAAAGTTCTAACACATCGAAAAGTTAACTTTTCTTTAATAAAAATGGCTTTTTACTCCTTATAACAAATCTAACCTCACAGATCTATTTTTCTTAAAAAACAGCACTTACTACCAACTTCAATGTATGTATATCAGCCCTATCTCTAACAGTTCTACCATCATAATTAAAACTTAGACGAATTAATTCACTTACTCGATACGATCCTGTGAACGACCAAATGAGATTTGTCCCTATCCCTGTACCTTCGGTAAGTTCAAAAGTACCTACCGAGGATGAACTACCATTTACAGAAACATTTCGAAGTTCTAACCTTGAATTAGCTTGTAATTTTCTCCATAAAAAAGCTCTGTGTGAATTTATTATTTTAAAAATCTTTGCCGTTACTGGATCCTCTGGAAACCGATCTTCTTTTAAAGCATAGGAAATAGAAAGTGAACTTTGCCATGATCTATTTATAGTAGCTTCAACACCTGGAGTTATTGTAGTTGATTGGATATTATAATTCCGACTTGAAAGCCGATCGCTTTTAGATTTATTTTCGCCTGAAGTAATATCACCTGAGAGTCTGATTCGTTTTGCCACCTGAAATGAACTATTCATATATAATAGAGAGGAAAGCAAAGTCTGAGATTCGCTACTTCTTTGGTCTAGGCTTCTACTATGATTAAAACCAAAAAGCACATCCATTGATTTGTATTCAGGAAACATATCTAATTCTTTTTCCCAAATTAAACGTCCTTGAAGAGTTGTTGAATCGTTTCGAAACTTCTTAAGCTTCAGTAAATAAATATCACTTAATTCTTCAGTTGTAGAATTTTCTGAGATATCAAAACGAGAACGAAGCTGTATGTTTGAAAGAAAATGATCAATAGGTTCATTATCCCCTAAAAATTTTAAAGGTTTTAATTCATTCCTCAAGCGAGCTTTTAAGTCAATTACTGGGAAAAGATTATCTGATGGTAAATACTGCCTAACAAATATCCCCTCATTAGGACTTAATTCAGGGAAAAACTCATCGATCTGCTGTACTCCATCATCATTTGAGTCAATCCAAACATACTGACCAAGCTCTGGACCAACTTCTATATAAGCCTCCTGTAGCAAAGCTCTACGTTCTGTATTAGCTTCGTAAAATAGTTGCCCATTCCATACATCCGGTTCTGTTTCATAATCTGTGACTGAACGAATTAATAAGCCTCTCCGATTAGTTCTTCCAAGTTCTTCAAAATCATTGGAGAAGTTTTTGGACCGTAATGCTACTTCATTTTTTGTTCCTATATAATTATTAGGTCTATAGTCGACTTTTACTCTTTGTTCAATTGCTGTGGACTGATCTTCAAGTTTATTTGCTAAAACTCCTTTTTCTGCCCGATATACAATGCTTGCATCCGCTTTAAGTCTGCTTGATTCAAACTTAATTCCGGGACCAAATTCATAAAAAGAAAAAGAAGAGGATAATAATGAATCACTTATTTGAGACTCTTCTATTCTCCTTTCTTGTTGGAACCCAATATAAGGAGTCCAATTTCCTGCCACTTCTTTACCAATCGTACCGTGGTGCCTAAACCAATCTCCTTTTCGGTTTAGAATTTCGTCTTCTGATAACACCCAATCTTGAGTATAATCAACATTAAAAACTCCTGGCTCGTTACTTCTTAACTTTGCCCCTTGCCTATATCCTTTAAAGTCACTTCGATTAATAAACCCATATTCTCCTGAGATGCTTGTATAAGTTGATGGCTGGATCTCTAGTTGAACTTCATTTATAGTTTCTCGGGCTTGAATATTTCTATTAATATTCCATTTCCTGTTGAATTCAACTTCTTTTGTACGCTCAAAATATTGAAACCGCTCTCCTGAATATCTCCGCGATATAGATGCGTTGATTTTACCTAATCCTGAATTTAGTTCCATTACTTTCAAACCAGATAGATATGAAAAGTCATTATTATCATTATCATCTAACCTAGAAAACCTGTTTTGGTCATAGCTACTTACAGCCCATTCCCCAAAAATTTCTATGTTTTGAGTAAGATCAAATGAACTATTCAAAGCTACCATACGCTGTTCTTCGGGAGCAGGCAATTTCCTAAATGGCTCATAGTCACCTAGTCCTGGACCTACCCATTCATATAATAAACCATTTATAGCTCCACTTACTCTTTGATAACTTCCTATACCTTCTTCAACCTTAGAAAAACGTACAATATATTTCGACTGAATAGAACCTGGTATACTTTTGAAAATGGTATAAATCTGTCCATTAAATAAAGTATCAACTTGAGCATATCGTATATTGTTATCATCCTCATCATCTGCTATTCGCTCTCCAGATACAATGGCTTGATCCAAGTCATCGCCAACTCCTTTTAGTATATCTATATCATCTTCTGTTAAAGATTGTTGAGCCAGTAGTTCATCACCATCTGCTTGACGAATAACGGAAGCTCCAAATTTAAATCTACCATCAAAAAATTCATCGCTGGCCTCTGCTGCTACTAAAGTACGATTGAAATTCTGATCTATATATTCATATTCAATTACAATTCGAGTTTCATCTTTAACGAGAAGATTATTGGTAAAAAAAACTTCACCAAGTCCATAATCTATGATGTAGTCGTTCTCCTCTCCCCGATGTATCCTTTGCCCATTTATATAAACACGCTCTGTTCCTGCCAAAATAATTACAAACTCTTCGCCATCTCTGCCCGATAATCGGTAAGGACCTTGAACTCCATCTTGTCCATTAAATGACAGTGATTTGTAAGTACCCCGAACTACAGAAAGTGCACCGCCATAATCTCCATATTTTGAGGAAGTATATCCTGCAGCACCTTGTAAACGTCGATTAAGTCGGGCAAATGTACTTTGTTCTAAACTTACATCAACATCTCCCATTTCTACCGTTGTTTTTTTTGATTGGAGTTGAATAAAAACTCGGTCAAATTCACGAAGATTTTGAGTTGTCCCATCTGGTTGAATAGGAATGCTTTTATCAGTTAATGAAGCATTAATAGACACATCATCTGTTAGTTGTCCATTTAATTCGAATTGAAGTCCACTTTCAAGTGCAAAATCCTGATTTGTACCTACAATAATACCTCTACTTAAACTCCCTCTTTGCTCAAGATTGGAGTCATCATAGGTATATCTGTTTGAAGCTTGAATTAATTCTTGCCCTAGTGAATCATTCTCAAAATTATAATAAGAGGAGTCTAAAATTTGTTCTTTTCTGTTTTGATAAACGCGTCGTATTGCTAAGGGATAAGCTTCAAATTCAATTCTGATAGAACGAACTCCCCTAAATTGAGCTCTTGCTTCTGGCTTAATGAACCATACTCTTTCAACAGTATCAAAATGCCATAACGAATTGGAGATCAAAGAATCTTCTACAAAAACTGTAATTGTCTTTGGAATAACCCAATCATCTAACGAATAGCTCGAATCTGGTTTTAGTGGATTAATAGTAATCTCTGTCCGGATAGTTGTTTGCGCAATTGCATCCTCAACACAAAAGAGAATTGTGCTAAATAGGGCAATCCATATAAAAGAAAATAAGGGTTTTCGCACCGCTACTGTTTATGCCGATGATTTCTTGAATGTAATCTGTGAATTTAAAACCTAAGCTTTTTAGATGCTTATCTAACCTGCCGTTCAGCAGATAGGTTCAACATCTCAACATAAATATAAAATTGCTAGACTTTTAAACAGTAACTCTATTCGATAAGTTATTTTGAGTTGTAAGCATTGATTCCTTTATCTAAAAAGGATAAGAATTTTTCGGCGTTTATATATCCTAATTCCTGAGCAATTACCCGTTCACCCGATGGATCAAGAATTACATAAGTTGGAAGTGCAATATTTCCTGTAAGTTTAAATTGTAGCTGTTGATTATCTTTTGCGCCAGAACCACCATCAGTGTACAACTTAACGAGCTTCATTTGTCCAAATCTCTCACGTACTTCTTCTAATGGAAATACATTAGATTCCATTGCCCTGCAATTAGTACAGGTATATCCTGTAAAATCGATGAAAACTGGTATACCTTCTGATTTCGCTTCTGAAACTGCTGTTTTATAGTCTTCAGTCCAGCCTTCTACACCTGATGATGAATTTGATGCTCCACCTCCCATTGCAGCTATTGTACCTACAACACTAACATCTGTTTGCATTTTGGGTGGCAGCCATGAATCCCAAATTCCAAGTGAGGCTCCCATCAGGCCAGGAATTAAATAAAAACTGAATAAAAGAAATGGTAAAGCAAGCAGTAGTCTACCTGTAGTTACAAACTCAGGCTTTTTTTCGTGTTTAAGTACAAAAACGCCTAACACATATAATCCTGCAACTAAGAAAATTGCTATCCATGCAGCAATAGCGAATGGGCGACTTACTAACCCCCAGCCCATAACTAAATCAACATTAGAAATGAATTTAATTGCTGCTGCTAGCTCTATAAATCCAAGAAGTACTTTTACTACATTCATCCAAGAACCACTCTTTGGAAGTTTATTGAGCCATTGTGGGAACATTGCAAAAAGCACAAAAGGGCTTGCAAAAGCTGCCGAAAATCCAATCATCCCAATAATAGGATACAGCCATTGCCCACCACCCGCAGTTGCAGCGAATACAACACCTACAAATGGTGCGGTACAAGAAAATGAGACAGCACTAATGGTCATTGCCATAAACAATATGCCAACTATGCCAGAGCTCTCATTACTTTTTTTGTTTAGAAAATTAGTAAGCTGATGGGGAAGTTGTAGCTCATACATTCCCAATAAACTGAAAGCAAATGCAATCAAAACTACTGCAATCATGAAGTTCACAAATGGATTTGATGCAAAATTCTGAGCACCAGAAACTCCTACAACAGCCGCTAAAATCACCCCAATTAATGTGAATGTTATGATAATAGCTAAACCGAAAAACAGCGCCTGTCCTACTCCTTTTTTACTCTCATCCTGTTTAGAAAAATAGGAAACCGTAAGAGGAATCATTGGGAAAACGCACGGCGTTAATAATGCAGCAAATCCAGCCAGAAGAGCAATCCATATAAAAGAAAAAACACCTTCCGTAGCTAAATCATAAGAATATTCTCCTGATATTTCTTCTGAAGAATCAGAATCTATTCCACCAATTGCGGCTTCGAATGGAGTATCTGAGATTCCTACTACTTCTATTCCCGCTATTATGGATTTACTTTTTGGAGGAAGACATACTCGGTCATCACATACTTGATAGAATACTTCAATATCCAATGTCTGATTACCTGAAAGCTCTGTTTTAATTGCAACAGGAATAGTGAATCCTGCAAAAGAGGAGTGCCACCCAAGCTCTGCTTCAAAGTTAGGATCGAACTCAACATCGGCATCAGACTCAACCACATCACCAGCAAACACAAAATTAGGAGATTTTGCAGAAAACTTGGTAGGAAAAGGACCTGCATCTTCAGCATTTAATACTGAATATAGATGCCAATCACCTTCAATTGAAGCATCAATTTTGATTGTAAAAACTTCTCCAGCCTTAACCTGATCTGGAAGTTCTGTAACCTGAAATTTTACTGGATCTGGTATTTGAGCAGAAACAAAAAGTGGGAATAGCATCCCAAGGATGATTCCCACTAATAATGTTTTAAAAACTTTCATCTGATATTGGTCGATTCTGAATTATTTATTTAAGCCAATGATAAATCACATTTGCTGAGCATCAAAGTTTCGAAAATAACATTTCTGTAACATTTAACACTCAAAAGTAAACAAATTATCGAATCGATAATTCAGAGTTATTCAGCTTTTACTACCCAAAACTTAACTGTTGGCTTTAAGTCACCAATCAAACTTACAGTAGCGGTATATTCACCAAGAACTTTAACATCTTCGTTGATAGTGATATTTCTTCTATCAACAAGGATTTCTCGTTCTTGAAGAGCATCTGCGATTTGTACGTTAGTAACTGTTCCGAAAATTTTATCATCTTCGCCAGTAGTTACTGGGATTGTTACTGAAGTAGCTTCCAATAATTTTGCTAACTCTTTCGCTTCTTTCACAGTAAGATCAGCTTTAAGTGCAGCACGTTTTTGCATTAACTCTACTTCTGCAATTGCACCTTTGGTAGCAAGTACTGCTTTAGCTTGAGGGATAAGGTAATTACGACCGTATCCGTCTTTTACATCTACAAGCTCACCTGCTTGTCCTAATTTTTCTACGTCTTCTTTAAGAATAACTTTCATGGTCTCAATTTCCTTTATTATCGAAGATTTTCAGCTACATATGGCATTAATGCCAAGAAACGAGCTCTTTTAACAGCAGTAGTTAACTGTCTCTGATGTTTAGCGCTAGTTCCTGTTACACGACGAGGAAGAATTTTTCCTTGATCATTGGTAAATCGCAGTAATGTTTCTACGTCTTTATAATCGATGTATTCTAAGCCAGCTTTTGTGAACTTGCACTGCTTTACTTTGCGAATACTTTTCTTTGGGTGTGATGGATTCTTAATCATAATTGAATGTCTTTAATAATGAGGATTAATCTTCTTTTTCTGCTTCTTCATCTTCTTCTACAGCGAAGATATTTGGAACAGCATTGTTCTTAACTAACTCTCTATGACGAAGCATTTTAGCGTCGTACTTAAGAGTAAGATATCTCATGTATTCATCTTCAATTCGCATGTATCTTTCAATAACAGCAATAGTAGTTGCTGGCGCAGTAAAGTAGGCATTGATATAATAACCGTTACCTTTTTTGTCGATATCGTAGGCAAACTTACGTAGTCCCCACTCTTCAACTTCTTCAATCTCTCCGCCGTTGTCTGTGATAAGCTTGTTTATTTTCTCAACAGCAGCTTTTACGTTATCCTCTTCTAAGACAGGATTTATAATATACGTTAATTCGTAATTGTTCTTGCTCATAGTATATGTAAGGTTTCTATGGATGTCTTCATTCTGAAAACAGTCATTTCAGCACTTTGCCAAAACAACAGAAGGCTTAAAATATAAGAGTTTTTATCTCTTATTGCTATATTTTTTGCTCAAATATTTCTTACTCATTAACCTTAATTAAAGAACAGATTCAATTGCTTTAGCAAGGTTTATATCATTCTCAGTGACCTTGTTTCCCACATCATGAGTTTGTAAATCAATATTTACTTGATTGTATATATTAAAAATATTTGGATGATGTCCAAACCCTTCTGCCTCAAAGCCAACCCTAACAATAAAAGCCAGTGCTTCTTTAAAATTTTTGAACTCATATTTTTTCCGGATTTTATCATCATCAAAAGACCAGCCCGACAATCCTTTCAATTCTCTTTTTATTTCTTGTTCGCTTAATTGCTGCATAATTTCTTTTTTTATTTTGATATTTACCTAATAAACGAATCCTATATTATTTCCATTCATTAATGACGAAACACATTTAAATATTTCCTCTTTACAATCTTTTAACAGACTTTTTTACTAAATATGTATTTCCTTTTTTTGAAACGATATTTCTTCTTTTATTTTCCAAGTAATGAATTACCGAACTAATAATGCCCATTTAGTGAAACTAAGCTCCCTTTTTCGGAAAACTAAATTCTTTTTAGCGCCCATAGTTGTATTTCTACTCTCAGAAATCGCCACCGCAGCTGAATCTAGTGCTTCGTATGGGATTGATGGAAGTAACTTAGGGTTACTCTGGGCTCTTCCATTTGCAGGCATTCTTTTATCTATTGCCTTGTTCCCTCTATTTGCGGAAGATTGGTGGCATCATAACTTCGGAAAAGTTTCTGCAGCTTGGGCAGCATCCCTTGTTATCCCACTAATTTTTAGCTTTGGTTTTGAAGCAGCACTTTATGAAGTGCTTCATGCCTATTTACTCGAGTACATTCCCTTCATCGTTTTACTTTTAGCACTGTTTACCGTTTCTGGTGGGATCAGAATAAAAGGGTATTTGAAAGGTACTCCAGAAGTAAATACAGCTATACTCTTAATTGGAACTATACTTGCTAGCTGGATGGGTACAACTGGAGCGGCAATGCTTTTAATCCGTCCTATTCTTAGAGCTAATGAATGGAGAAGCACTAAAAAACATATTGTAATTTTCTTCATTTTTTTGGTAGCTAATGTTGGTGGGTCTTTAACTCCACTTGGTGATCCTCCACTTTTCTTAGGGTTCTTACAAGGAGTTGATTTTTTCTGGACAACTTCCCATTTATTTTGGGAAATGACCTTTGTAGCAGTCGTACTACTTGTAATTTATTATTTCTGGGATAGACATTTATACAATAAAGAAACTAATACCGCTCCAAAAGATGATGGAACTGAACCATTAGGTATCGAAGGAAGTCAAAATATGATATTGATTTTGGCAGTTGTTGGGGCAGTACTTTTCTCTGGGCTTGTACATCTTGGTGAATTAACAATATTTCATGTTCACGTTAATATAGAAAATCTGGTTAGGGATGGAGCTCTACTTTTGATTACATGGATTAGCTGGAAAATAACTTCAAAAGCTAGCCGTGCTGCTAATGGGTTTAACTGGTTTCCTATCCAAGAAGTTGGAAAGTTATTCGCAGGGATTTTCATCACTATTATAACTCCAATTGCAATGCTTAAAGCTGCAAATAATGGTGAAGGAGCACTTCAATTTGTAAATAATGCAGTATTTGATCAATCTGGCGACCCTATTAACTACATGTTTTTCTGGATTACAGGTTTACTCTCAGCATTCTTAGACAATGCCCCAACCTATTTAGTTTTCTTTAATGCAGCTGGTGGAGATGCACAGCTATTAATGAACGAAATGAGTCACACTCTTATGGCTATTTCTACTGGTGCTGTTTTCTTTGGAGCTCTTACCTATATTGGGAACGCTCCAAATTTTATGGTAAAATCTATAGCAGAACAAAATGGAGTAAAAATGCCCAGTTTTGGTGCATATCTTATTTGGTCGGTAAGTATATTGGTACCGATTTATTTACTGGTTACATTTCTATTTATTTAACTTCATTTTATACCCCTTTTGCTAAAAAAAGGAATTTTAACTTTTTGTTTACTTCTGCTTACTCTACAGTTTGGATCGGCACAAACAGTAGCAAGCTCGGACTCTATTAAGTACGCATTTCTACCTGCATTAGCTTTTAATAGTGACTTAGGTTTTATTTTTGGAGGTATTGGTAATCGATATGATTATAGAGATGGGGCCAAACCTTTCTATTCTTACACAAATATTTCTGGTATTTTTTCGACAAGAGGACTCGCTTCATTTGAAGTTTCCATGGATAAGCCAAAAGTATTTGAAACTAATATTAGATTAACTTCGAATATTTATGCTTCAAAGTTTTTACAGGATTCATATTTCGGCTTAAGAAATTATCAGAAGATTAATTCTATTCCTGAAAATTTACCTCAATTTTATGAGTTTCAATCTTTTTCATTGGGATTTAATGGAACACTTAGATTTCCATTATTTGTAGATTCTAAATTAAACCAACTTGATGTACTAGCTATTTTAAACTTTGATTATGAAACCCCAATTGATAATGGTTCAGAGCGATTAATTTCATTTGAAAAACCCCTTGGTTTTGAAGGAGGAAGAACATTTATGATAGGTTCGGGTTTAATTTGGGAAGCTAGAAATAGTGAATTTAACCCAACAAAAGGTGTTTACACCGAAACATCTGTAGAGCTTGGTAATAAAGTATGGGGTAGTTCATTTAATACGTTGGTTTTAAAACATGATATGAGACATTACCTTACTTTTACAATTATCAAGGACATCACTTTCGCAAATCGGTTTTATTTAAAACATACTTCGGGAACAGTACCTTATTGGAAACTCTCGTATGCCGGAGATGCAGAGACTCTTCGCGGATATCCTGCAAAGCGATTTTTAGATGACAATGTTTTTATTCTGAATAATGAACTAAGGACATGGCTATTCGATTTCCCCTCTGTAAGCACAAAATTGGGCGGAACTATTTTTGCTGATGTAGGCAGAACTTTTAGTAATGATACTCCCTTTGATGCAATAACTAGCGGCCTAAAATATACTTATGGTTTTGGAGCCACCACTTCAGTATTCACTCCTGATTTCATCATTAGTGCAGATATTGGCTTTTCAGATGAAGATACAGGAGTCTATATCAATATTGGATATATGTTTTAGAATTGCTTTAGTTAGTGAAAACTGAACTAGTTTTTATATTAAGAAATATGCTAATCCTCCAGCGCCTACTAACCAGCAGTAATACGCAAAATAATGAAACCCTTTTTTCTTCAGGATTATGATGAGATACTTTAGAGCATAGTATCCAGAAATAAAAGAAGTTAGAAATCCAACAATCAAACTCATTGCTTGTGCATCGCTCATTCCACTCTCAAGCATTTCTTTAATTTGCAGTAACATAGCTCCACCAATTACTGGAATAACCATTAGAAAAGAAAAATTTGCTGCATCTTCCCTTTTAATTCCTAAATAAAGCGCTGTTGAAATTGTAGACCCAGATCTACTTATACCCGGTATCATTGCAAAAGCTTGAGCAAGACCTATCAAAAAACTCTTTCCTAAAGTAACTTTACCCACAGGCGCCTTTGCAAACTTTGTCATATATAGAATAAACCCTGTTACAATCAACATTCCTGAAACTAATACTGGGGTCATAAAAATTTCTTCCACATAATCTTTGAGTGTAAAACCAATAATGAAGGCAGGAATCATACTCACCAAAATAAATAGTATAGTTCGAACATCTGGATCATCTTTTTTAGTTGATGGTGAAGCTAGAAACCCAAAACCCGCTTTTAGAAGGTTTGCCAATTCTGATTTGTAATAAATAATGATACTGCAAAGTGTCCCAAAGTGAACTACTACTTCAAATGTAATGCCTACTTCTGTATCAGCACCTAAAAAATATCTCCCTAATGCTAGGTGACCTGAACTACTAATAGGTAAGAACTCTGTTAAGCCTTGAATTAATCCCAATAAAAAAGATTGTAAAATGTCCATATGATAAAATAACCAAGTATTATATTTGACGATAATTTAGAAGAATCGGAAATTACGGATATCATCTTCAAATACTAACATCGAATTTTAAAAAATGACTAAACAAACAATAGATATGGAAGCGTTGACTGTTAAAATTGAAAAAAGCAGTGCTTTTATCGAAGACGTAAGAAAAGAGTTAGACAAAGTTATAATTGGACAATCGTATATGATTGACCGATTACTTGTAGGCTTACTCACAGGAGGCCATGTATTACTTGAAGGTGTTCCTGGGCTAGCTAAGACATTAACGGTTTCTTCACTCGCAACGGTTATTAATACAGCGTTTCAAAGAATTCAATTTACTCCCGATTTACTCCCAGCCGATTTAATCGGTACTTTGATTTACAATCAGAAAGAAGGAGATTTCTTCGTTAAAAAAGGACCAATTTTTTCTAACATCATTCTTGCTGATGAAATAAACCGTTCTCCAGCTAAAGTACAAAGTGCACTTCTTGAAGCTATGCAGGAAAAGCAGGTTACCATAGGTGAAACCACCTTCAAACTTGAAGAGCCATTCCTTGTTCTAGCAACTCAAAACCCAGTAGAACAAGAAGGTACTTATCCTCTCCCAGAAGCACAGGTTGATCGATTTATGCTCAAATTAAAAATCGACTACCCTACAGAATCAGAGGAACTTGAGATTATGAGAAGGATGGCAAAAACAGGAGCTAAAACTGATCTTTCACATGTAGTTGATCCAAAGACAATTTTAGAAGCTAGAAGCGTAGTGAATGAAATCTATATGGATGAAAAGGTTGAAAAATATATTGTCGATTTAGTTTTCGCCACAAGAAAACCTTCGAATTACGGGTTAGATGATCTTACTGATCTTATTGGATTTGGTGCCTCTCCAAGGGCAACTATAAATCTCAATCTAGCTTCCAGAGCCCAAGCATTTATGGAACACCGTGCATATGTTACCCCTGAGGATGTTAGAGTTATTGCAATGGATGTTTTGAGGCATAGAATTATCCCTACTTTTGAGGCTGAAGCGGAAGATATTTCTTCGGAAGATATTGTAGAAAAAATCATGTCAACCGTTCAAGTTCCATAGTTTTTTTACGTATTGTTTTCTTAAATATTATTTCATTATTTATCTTAGTACTGGTATCAATTAAGTTCATAAAATAATGAAGATAAAAATGGTTCCTCGGGATGACATTTCGAGTTCCAGGAAAAAGAGTTCTAAATACGCTCCACTGCTTGATGCTTTAGTAAGATTAAAGGCAGGAGGAGATGCAATTCAAGTTAAATACGCTAACGAAAAAGAGCTGAGCTCTGCACGTAATGTAGTGTATGCTTTTAATAGAGAGACAAACAAGAAAGTTAAAAGCCGAAAAGATTCTGTTAATAAATCCGTCTTTTTCTATTTGAAATAAAAAAACCCATCTCGATTTCTCGAAATGGGTTTCAATTTTTTATAGAGTATGTTAATTCTTACTCTTCGTCGTCAGCTTCTGGTTTCTTATCAGCTTTAGCTTTCTTCGTCGCTTTTTTGGATTTAGCTTCTGCCTCTGCTTTTTCTTCAGCTTCCATTTTTTCTTTCAAAGCACCAAGTCCAGACATTTCACCTAACGTAGGTGCGCCTGTTTCCATATTGGCTTTTTCGTCAGCTTCTTTCTTAGCTGTTTTAGCTTTTTTCTTATCTGAATCTAATTGGCTTAAATCAATAGATTTTCCAGCTTCATCAAATTTGAAAATAAAAGCTTCTACTTTCATGCCTTCTTTAAATTCAGGCTCTACAGCTTTTGTAAGATTTAGAAATGCATCAACACCAAGAGGGAGTTTAACAAAAGCACCTCGATCGGTAACTTTTACAACTTCACCTTCAACAGATGTTCCCGGAGTGTACTCACGTGCATATTGCTCCCAAGGATTCTCAAGAACTTGCTTATGACCAAGAGTGATACGACGATTGTCGAAATCAACACCAAGAATAACCACATCGATTTCCTGATCTTTGGATACTACTTCGTTTGGATGCTCAACTTTATCTTCCCAGCTAAGGTCAGAAACGTGAATCAATCCATCAATACCTGGCTCTAGTTCAACAAACACACCAAAATTGGTTAGGTTGCGAACAATACCTTTGTGTTTAGAACCAATTGGGAATCTCTCAAGGATATCAGCCCATGGATCTTTAGTTAGTTGTTTTACACCAAGAGAAATTTTCTTCTCATCTTCGTTAATGTTCAATACAATACATTCTACTACATCGTCTTTCTCAACTAATTGAGATGGATGTTTAATGTGCTGAGTCCAAGACATTTCAGAAATGTGAATAAGACCTTCAACACCTTTTTCAAGCTCGATAAACGCACCGTAATCAGCAATAGAAACTACACGTCCTTGTACTTTCATGCTTTCTGGGTATTTAGACTGAATGTCTTCCCACGGATGTGGTTGTAGTTGCTTAAGACCAAGAGAAACACGTTTGCTACGCTCATCAAAATCGATAACAGCTACGTTTAAGCGTTGATCCAATTGAACGATTTCGTTTGGATTGTCAACACGTCCCCAAGAAAGATCCGTAATGTGAAGAAGTCCATCAACACCACCAAGATCGATAAACACACCGAAATCAGTAATATTTTTAACTGCACCTTCAAGAACCTGACCAGATTCGATGGTATCAAGAATTTGTTCTCTTTGCTCTTCAAGATCAGACTCGATAAGAGCTCTGTGAGAAACAACAACATTTTCTGCAGCCATGTTTAATTTAACAACAGCGAATTCCATGGTTTTGTTAACATATGCATCAAAATCACGAACGGGTCTAACATCGATTTGAGAGCCTGGTAAGAACGCGTCGATTCCAAATAGATCGACAACCATACCACCTTTAATTCTACGCTTGATAAGACCTTCAACAACTTCTTGAGTTTCATGAGCTTTCTCAATTTTTTCCCAAGCAATTAGAATATCAGCTTTTCTTCTTGAAAGAATAAGCTGGCCATCTTTGTCTTCAACGCGATCAAGGAAAACCTCAACTTCATCACCAGCGGCCATGCTTTCAAGTACCTTGTTCGAAAATTCGTTAACAGCTATGATACCTTCAGATTTAAATCCGATATCAATTACCACGTATTTTTCATCAATAGAAACAACACGTCCTATTACAATCTCTTTCTCTTCAATTTCATTAAGGGTATTTTCATACATACCCATAAGCTCGT
The DNA here is from genome assembly GCA_963974345.1 of uncultured Balneolaceae bacterium. GTDB lineage: Bacteria > Bacteroidota > Rhodothermia > Balneolales > Balneolaceae > RHLJ01. The sequence continues at coordinate 255,053 of CAXBBW010000002.1, forward strand.
TGTATTCATCAGCTGTGTACTCATCAGATGGGCTAGCCAATTGGTCGAAAGTATATACTTCACCTTCAACTTCTCCACTAAAAACGTGGGTTAGAGCTTCTTCAGTTTCACTAATAGCTTGTTCTTCAACAACTTCTTCAGTTGTTTCTGCTGTTTCTTCTACTTCAGCTGTTTCAGTTTCTTCAGGAGATGTTTCTTCTACAACTTCCTCAGTTGCAACTTCTTCCTGTTCAGTTTGTTCGTTTTTTAAGTCTTCTGACATTATAAATATGTGTTATAAGTTGTACCTCATAACCGACTTTCGATTATGGGATAGGGTTAATATTTCAAGTTATGAAGCGATCAAGGGTTTTACCTGATCACAAATAATTGACACTTGTTGCTCAAAATTGAGAGCGGAAGTATCAACTTCAATGGCGTCATCCGCTTTCTTTAACGGATCTGCACTTCTGGTTGAATCGATCTCATCTCGCTCTGAAATGTTATCCATTACTTCTTCTAAAGTAGCTGAACTTCCTTTATTTTGAAGCTCAACAAGTCTGCGCTTAGCTCTAGTTTTTAAATCTGCAACCATGAAAAATTTCAAAGCGGCATTTGGAAAAACAGCAGTTCCTAAGTCACGACCATCTGCAACAAATACACCTTGCTTTACAGCTTGATGCATTAGCACATTTATAAAAGAACGCACGGAAGACATTGATGCAACTTCACTTACAGCTTGAGAAACTTCCATAGTTCGTATTTCTTCAGACACATTAGTGTTATTTAAAAACACATGGAATTTTTTCTCTTTGAAGTGAAACGAGATCTTATTTTCTTTCAGGAGTTCAAAGAACAATTCTTTATTCTTTTCTGCCTTTAAATAAATTAATGTTGCCACACGGTACAATGCCCCGGAGTCCAAAAACTGGATTCCTAGTCGCTCGGCTACTGCACGAGCTGTTGAACTTTTTCCCGATCCTGCGGGGCCATCAATTACTACTATCATAACAGAACAGTTAAATTAAGTTTATTCCTTTAATTATTCAATCATTTCTTGTTTAAGATTTATGGAACCCTTAATTTTGAGGTCTTCGAAAGAATTTGATAAATGTATAATCGACTGTTAAAAATTCATGGCACGTAATAAATCTGCAATTAAGCGTACTCGTCAGAACGAAAAGAAAAATGAGCACAACAAAGACAGGCGCTCAAAAATGAAAACTTTAATAAAAAAAGTTTTTAATTCTACTGATAAGGCAAAAGCTGAAACTGCTTTAAAAGAAGCTACTTCTTTTATTGATAGAATGAGCGTTAAAGGAGTGGTACACAAAAATACTGCTGCAAGAAAAAAAGCTCAGCTCACAAAGTTTGTAAACAACTTATAATTAAACATCATGTCCGAACCTGCATCTAAAGCTTTATTAGTAATTTTAGACGGGTTCGGAATTGCTGTCGACCCATCTGTTAGCGCTATTGACAAAGCGCACAAACCATTTTACGATTATTTAATCGCTACATGCCCGCATACTCAATTATTGGCAAGTGGAGAAGAAGTAGGCCTTCCTGAAGGTCAGTTTGGCAATTCTGAAGTTGGCCATCTCAATATTGGTGCGGGTAGAATTGTATGGCAAGCCCTCTCAAAAATTAACAAAGATATTAGAGAAGGTGGATTTTTTGAGAATGAGCAACTACTTCAAGGAATAGAAGAAGCTAAGAAAAAAGGTAAGATTCATTTAATGGGACTTTTTTCTGACGGCGGTGTACATAGCCATAATGAACATTTATTCGCACTCCTTAAGCTTTGTAAACAGCATGGTATTGAAAAAGTTTATGTACATGCCTTTACAGATGGTCGTGATACTGCACCTCAATCTGGGAAAGAATATGCTCAAGAATTCAACCAACAAGCTAAAGAGATTGGAGTTGGAAAATTAGCCTCTATTATTGGACGTTATTATGCCATGGATCGAGACAATCGCTGGGAACGGGTTCAACTTGCTTACGATCTGCTTGTAAATGGTAAAGGAGAACACTTTTCATCTTCAGATGAAGCCTTTGATGCCACTTATAAAGATGATATTACCGACGAGTTTATCAAACCTATTTTACTGGATGATTCTGAGGACTCTAGAATCGAAAAAGATGACTCCGTTATTTTCTACAATATTCGTGGAGATAGAGCACGAGAAATTTCAAGAGCGTTAAACGAAAAAGAATTTAACGAGTTTCCTGTAGAAGCGAATTTAAATCTAAATTATATTTGCTTTACTTCTTACGATGCAACTTTTGAGTTCGCACATGTTGCTTATCCTGCTCAAGAGCTAACAAATACTATTGGGGAATGGGTTAGTAAAAAAGGTCTGAACCAATTCAGAATTGCAGAAACTGAAAAATACCCTCACGTCACTTACTTTTTTAATGGAGGAGAAGAAACTCCAAATAAAGGTGAAGATCGATTAGTAATCCCAAGCCCTAAAGTAGCTACTTATGATCTTCAGCCCGAAATGAGTGCTCCTGCTGTAGGAGATGCTTTAGTTGATGCATTAGCTTCTGAAAAATACAACCTTGTCATATTGAATTTCGCCAACACAGATATGGTTGGACATACAGGATTTATGGATGCAGCCATTGCCGCCGTTGAAGCTGTTGATGCTCAATTAAAACGAGTAATTAAAACAGCAACAAAGCATGGTTACCGCTCTCTCATTATTGCCGATCATGGAAATTCTGATCAAATGATAAAACCAGACGGAAGTCCTCATACTGCTCACACTACTGCTCCAGTTCCCGCTGTTATTGTGAATTATCCTGAAGAAATTGAACTTCATCACGGAATTCTTGCAGATGTTTCCCCTACCCTTCTAAAGTTAATGGGATTAGATCAACCTGAAGAAATGACAGGATCACCTCTTTTTTAAGCTTTATCTCGTCATTTGAGTTGCTTTTACTTATGTGCTCTACTACATTCGTGAAGGAATGAACTAAATCTTGATTTGGCTCGTTTTTTGCCCTAGTAGGAATGAATTTTCATATTATTTAAAAGGACTTATCACATGGAGGGTAATTTTTCTAGTAAAGTGCGTGACGTTATCCAGTTTAGCAGAGAAGAAGCTTTGCGCTTGGGTCATGACTACATTGGAACGGAACATTTAATTTTAGGTATTGTTCGATTAGGAGACGGCGTTGCAGTTCGAATTCTCAAAAATTTAGATTGCGATCTCTTTAAACTTAAAAAGACTATTGAAGATACTGTTCGTGGTACTGGAGGTTCTGTAACTGTCGGAAATATTCCGCTTACAAAACAAGCTGAGAAAGTACTTCGAATAACTTATTTAGAAGCTAAGCTATATAAAAGTGATACCATCGGTACAGAGCATTTGCTTCTTTCGTTACTTAGAGATGACGAGAACATAGCCGCTCAAATTTTACAACAATTCAGTGTTTCTTACGACGCAGTTCGTGAGGAACTCGACCTTATTATTTCAGGAAAATCGCGTGAAGAATTTGATGATGCTACTTCAGTTTCGGCAAGCACACCATCTTCTTCCAAAGGATCATCAGGAACAGGAAGCTCGAGAGAAAAAAGAATGGATAAATCGAAAACACCCGTGCTCGATAACTTCGGACGCGATCTCACTCAAATGGCCGAGGAAGGAAAATTAGATCCTATCATCGGTAGAGACAAAGAAATTGAACGTGTCGCTCAAGTTTTGAGTCGACGTAAGAAAAACAATCCAGTTCTCATTGGAGAGCCTGGTGTTGGTAAAACAGCAATTGCCGAAGGATTGGCAGCCCGTATTATTCAAAGAAAAGTTTCTCGTGTGCTTTATGACAAACGAGTTATTGCTCTAGACTTAGCTGCTCTTGTTGCTGGAACTAAATATCGTGGTCAGTTTGAAGAGCGTATGAAGGCCGTAATGACCGAGCTTGAAAAAACTGATAATGTTATACTCTTTATTGATGAGCTTCACACTATTGTTGGAGCCGGTGGAGCAAGTGGTTCATTGGATGCATCAAATATGCTAAAGCCTGCTCTCGCGCGTGGCGATATACAAGCAATAGGTGCTACAACTTTAAATGAGTACCGTCAATTTATCGAAAAAGATGGAGCTCTCGAACGTCGTTTCCAGAAAATTATGGTTGATCCAACTACTGCGGATGAGACTATTGAAATTCTGAACCAAATTAAAGGAAAGTACGAGAAGCATCATAGTGTAAGGTATACTGATGAAGCCATCCTAGGGTGCGTGAAGTTGACCGATCGCTATGTAACCGATCACTTTCTACCAGATAAAGCTATTGATGCTTTAGATGAAGCCGGAGCTCGAGTTCATTTAGCAAATATTACTGTTCCAAAGCATGTTATTGAGCTAGAAGAAGAAATTGAAACTACCAGCATCGAAAAAAATTCGATGGTGAAAAAGCAACGCTTCGAAGAAGCTGCTCGTCTCAGAGACAATGAAAAGCGATTAATTGAAGATTTAGAAGTCGCTCAACGAGAGTGGGAAAAAGAATCCGAAAGTATTGTATTTGATGTAACTGAAGAAGATGTTGCTTCTGTTATAGCTATGATGAGTGGCGTTCCTGTGAATAAAATCAGCCAGAATGAAGGTGCTAAACTTCTAAAAATGAAGGAAAGCCTCTCAGGTAAAGTGATTGGTCAGGACGAAGCAATCCTAAAACTTACTAAAGCTATTCAACGAACTCGTGCAGGATTGAAAGATCCTTCTCGACCAATTGGCTCGTTCATTTTCTTAGGTCCAACTGGCGTCGGTAAAACAGAAATGGCGAAAGTTCTGGCTAAATATCTCTTTGATAAAGATGACACACTCATTAGAATTGATATGAGTGAGTATATGGAGAAGTTTTCCGTATCTAGATTAATTGGAGCACCTCCGGGATATGTTGGGTATGAAGAAGGTGGAGTTCTAACTGAAAAAGTTCGGCGTAAGCCATACAGTGTTGTACTTCTGGATGAAATCGAGAAAGCTCACCCAGATGTATTCAATATTCTACTTCAAGTTCTGGATGATGGAATCTTAACGGACAGTCTTGGACGTAGAGTTGATTTCAGAAATACGATTATTATCATGACTTCAAATATCGGAGCTCGAGATATTAAAAATATGGGTAAAGGGATTGGTTTTGGTGAGGCTAATGAATCTGCATTCGATTATGCCAAAATGAAAACCACTATTCAGGATGCTTTAAAAAAAGTATTTAATCCTGAATTCCTGAATCGTATTGATGATGTTATCACTTTCCGTCCTCTCGAGAAAAAAGACATCTTCCAGATTATTGATATCTTAAGTGAAGAACTCTTTGGAAGAATTCGAGAAGTCGGATTTGAAATTGAAATCACAAAAGGTGCTAAAGATTTCATCGCAGATCGAGGCTTTGATCAAAAATATGGTGCGCGTCCACTTAGACGAGCAATCCAGAAATATATTGAAGACCCATTGGCTGAAGAACTCCTTGAGCACAAAAAAGCAACAGGCTCGACTATTAAGATCAAAATGAATAAATCTCGTGATGATCTTGAATTCGACTGGGTTAAACCAGATCCAAAAATGGTTGAAGAAAAAGCTACCTCTGAATCTGAAGAAACCAAAGACGAATCGGAAGAAGCAAAGGAAGCATGATGAATTAAGAATATTAACAAGAAATATTCAATAAAGAATTAAAAAGCCTGGCTCATTGAGTCGGGCTTTTCTATATCAATTAGTCTTTATTCTCAGGAATCGCATCAGAGTCTAAAAAACAGCCCGGCGTTTATATTCAGCGCAGTCATCTTTTGCTCGAAATCATCAAATTCTGAATTGGTATTGAAGTAATCCATATTGAAGATGAACCCAATTTTCTCACTTATTCCAATTCTAAGTGAGGTCCCAATATCCAGCCCAAAACCGGCACCTTCTTCTTGCTCATCTAAATTATCAAAATCCAAAATACCTGCTGTCGAACCTATCATCAGCTTAAAATCTAAATCGGCTTTTTCGCTTAGTTCAACAGTAACCATTGGTCCTACTACTAAAGCACCGTATGCCCAAATTCCGTCCCCAAAATCAGTTTCTATTAAATGACCTCCACCAAACCAAGATGCTGCCATTCCGAAATTTTCCATGAATTCATACCCAAAAGTTAGGAGAGTAATATTGAACCCGTTTTCTGCAAGCCCTGCATCTTCATTATTTAAATCATCATCTCCAAAATCGCCTATTGGAATTGCTGTTCCTAAAGTAATTCCAAGAAACCCACTTTTTTGAAAAAGTTCAGTTTGGGCATGTAGTGATGTTGTTATAACCGTTATAAAAAGTACAAACAAAGTTATTCTCTTCATTATCTCTAGTTCTTTTTAGATTAAGTTTTTTTCACTGTGCCAATTGTTAAGTGCTTAAAGAAATGCAAAGCATCCATTTAGTCAAGACTAAATAGAATTCTATTTCTATACCAAATAATTATAGCTTTTAAAAACTAGCTCTTAAATTTAATTCTTTATCGAATCCAAGAATAGTATACCTACTTTCCCCTGTTCTCTCTAATTCTATTTTTCCTTTTACTTCCAATGGTTCAGAATAATTTTCGCGTGCAATTTTTCGAGCAAATACATTAACGGCATGGAGTTGAACTTCTGAAATTGTAGAACTCACACTTCCTGTTAACCCAATAATAGTTTTATCTGTTGGATCATACCCAGCGAAAATAACCGAGGTATTTCTAAAACTAGTGCTTCCTACTCGCTCTCCTGATCGAACTTCATAAGCAGCAGCCCTGCTTCCTGAAAATATGGTTACGAACAATCCATTTCCTGAAAACGTCACCCCTTTTACTGGTTGATCAAATTGGATTGTATTCAAAGTATTTCCAAATCGATCCATCAATTGTACTTCGTCATCAGCACCTAATTTAACAGAGGTAAAAGCTATAAACTCTCCATTTGCAGAAACTTCTACAACTGAAAGTGCTCTATCTTGACTGTAAAAGATATCAAGTGGAATACTCTTAGAATTAATGACTTTTGCTCTCGACCCTGATACTCCATTTACAATTACCTTCGGGTTATAAAGAACAATAGTTTTACCGAATTGATCGGTTGCAAGCTGTGAAATGGCTTCGCCACCTTCACTTTGAGAACTGTTTGAAATCGATTTCTGTACCCTCCCAAAAGAATCATAAACCAAAAAATTCGCAATATTCTCTCTTACAATAAACGAACCATCTGGAAAAGTATAAGTTTCGAGTGATGGGTCACCTATAGGAGCTTTATAGTTGCCAGTGATCAATTTTTCCCCTGAAACTTCAGAAACTACAACACCTGTACTAGTTACCTCTGATGTCAATAAATCATAAGTAACATTAGAGCTTGTAATGCTTAATGTTTGTGCAGTTAATGTTCCAGAAAAAAATATAAGTATTGATAAAATCGTAGTTCGCTTCATTGTGAGTATTCCCTTAAATTTTGTATTCAAAGAACGGGATTTTTAGATAAAAGTGCTTCTACTAAAATGATTATCTTTGTATATCAATTTTCAATCTAGAACTTGATTTATTAACAAAACTAGAACGACACAATTTGGACTAGCGGAAAATATAATTTTATGAACTATCACCTTATAACAGGCGGTTGCGGATTTGTTGGCCGCAATTTTGTTAAACGACTTTATAATACTACCAAAGACACTATTCTTTTTATTGATGACCTTTCTGTTGGTACTCACCCTTCAACATGGCTACCTGAAGAAACTCCCTCACGAGAAGAAAATGGACTCATTTATTTTGGGGAAGATGAACGAATGGTATTCCTGCAAGATGATATTAGAGTTATTCTTGAAGCTTTAATTGAGAATCCAGCATTCTTTACATCTAAATATGGCCTAGAAATCCAAAATTTTAAAGATGTATTTCATTTTGCTGCTATTGTTGGAGGACGTGCTACTATAGACGGTGATCCTATGAAAGTTGCACTCGATTTAGCAATAGATGCACTTTTCTTTAGGTGGATTTGTCTCACTAAGCCTGAACGAGTTCTATATCCAAGTTCAAGTGCAGCTTATCCTGTGGATCTTCAGACTGAATCTGATGCCATCGCATTAAGTGAAAGTGACATCGACTTTAAGCGAATGGGTCAACCTGATATGACTTATGGATGGTCTAAATTAACAGGTGAGTATTTAGCTTCTATTGCTGCAGAATATTACGGAGTTTCAGTTACCTGTATTCGACCTTTTTCTGGATACGGAGAAGACCAGGACCTAAGCTACCCAGTCCCTGCTATAGCAAGACGTGCTGCTCTAAAAGAAGCACCATTTGAAGTTTGGGGGAGTGGAAAACAAGGTCGTGATTTTGTTCATATTGATGATGTAATGGATTGCACACTCTTAGCTATGGATCATATTAAAGACGGTTCAGCAATTAATATTGGAAGTGGAAAGCTTACCAGTTTCCTTGATTTGATTTCAGTGTTTACCTCTTTTGCAGGATATTCACCAGATATCAAACCTTTACTTGATAAGCCTGTTGGGGTACACTCACGGTATGGAAATATGGATTATGTCAGTGAGAAACTTGGTTGGAAGCCTAGGATTTCAGTTGAGGAAGGCATGCGCAGAGTATATGATGTAGCTGTAAAGAAATATACCTGATATGCCTAAGATTGTCTGTTTTGGTCCTGGTCCTAAGTTTAAAGGCGGTATTTCTAACTACAATACCTCTTTAGCAAAATCTTTGGATAAAAATCCTGAAAATGAAGTGCATATTGTTTCATGGACCAACCAATACCCATCAATTATTCCACGAGAGTTTGTTGATAAATCTAGTCAATCTGATTTTTTGGAGGGAACTCGAATTCAAGTCAAATACATCACCAACTACAATAATCCATTGAGTTGGAAACAGACAGCGAAGTATATAAAGTCGCTAAACCCAGATAAAGTTATTTTTCAATGGGCGATCTCAATTCAAGGATTGCCAATGGGTTCTATCGCTAAATGGTTGAAGAAACATTCTAAGGCTGAAATCATTTTCGATCTTCACTTTGTAGTCCAGAAAGAAGGGAGTACAATAGATGAAAGGCTTACGAAATTAGGTATTAAGCATGCAGATACCTATATCGCTCATGCGTATAAAACCGTTGAGGAGCTTAAGACTCTCTTTCATAACCAATCATTTGTAGTAAATGAAACAGGTGAACGAACTACTAATAACTCGACTACTGTTATAAAACTTTTTCATCCCGTATATGACTTGTATCAACCTGACCCAAATTTTGATACTAAAGCTTTCAAGAACGAATTAGGGTTAAAGAAGCATGTATTCTTATTTTTTGGCTTCATCCGCAAGTACAAAGGTCTCCATAATGCAATTAAAGCATTCCAAAAGGTAACCGAACAGCGAGATGACGTTTCGTTTTTGATATGTGGTGAAGAATTTTGGGCCACTTTAGATACTTCAAAAATCACAACTAAAATAAAACGTGGTTTATTTGGAATTGCTCAAAAACTGTTCCTAAAAAATAAAGAAAGCGAACAGGATTATAGACCATTAAAATTAGTTGAAGAACTTGGTTTAACTGAAAGCATAATTGTAAAGAATGAATTCGTACCAAACGAGGACGTTCATAAATATTTTCAAGTCGCTGATTGCAGTATATTGTATTACTTAACTGCTACTCCATCTGGGGTTGAGTCTCTTACATATAACTTTGAATTACCCATACTCGCTACACGAGTTGGTCATTTTCCTGAAACTATTAACGATGGTTTTAATGGATATTTAGCAGAAGCAAAAGATATTGATTCTATGGCTGAACAAATGCTTCGCTTTTTAGAACACCCTCTCTCAGGCGCAAATGTAAAGAAATCAGCCTCTAAAATGAGCTGGGAGAATTACGTTTCTGCAATTCTATATGACTAACAAACGCCTTTAATATTTCTAATTTTTTTTATGAAATTGTGTTGGTAACGGAATAAAGAAAATCTTATCTTACTCGTCTTTCGAAAACGGGGAGTGGCGCAGCCCGGTAGCGCATTCGCTTTGGGAGCGAAGGGTCGCAGGTTCAAATCCTGTCTCCCCGACAAAAAGGGAATTCTTAACCGAATTTCCTGTTTTTTTTGACATAATGAAGAGTTGAGCGCCCATAGCTTTTGCTTTGGGCGCATTGATTTTAGGGACGGTTTCAAAACTTAGTTTTATAACCACCTGTTTTGACATATTGAAGAGTTGAGCGCCCATAGCTCAACTGGATAGAGCAATTGCCTTCTAAGCAATAGGTTTCAGGTTCGAGTCCTGATGGGCGTACTTATACTTAAAGGCGACATGGCCGAGTGGCTAGGCAGAGGTCTGCAAAACCTCGTACGGCGGTTCGAATCCGCCTGTCGCCTCCATAAGGTTTTGATTTATTGATTTTGTATACGCCGCGTTCGTCTAGGGGTCTAGGACGCCGCCCTTTCACGGCGGTAGCACGGGTTCAAATCCCGTACGCGGTACACTACATGGAGCCTGTAGCTCAGTCGGTTAGAGCGCTAGTTTGTGGCACTAGAGGCCGTGGGTTCAATTCCCATCAGGCTCCCCATTTTATTGATTTTATTCGCCGCGTTCGTCTAGGGGTCTAGGACGCCGCCCTTTCACGGCGGTAGCACGGGTTCAAATCCCGTACGCGGTACGTGCTAAAGCTCTCAGAGAAATCTGAGAGCTTTTTTTATTGGTCTCATAAAAGGGGGGTAACCCCTTAACTGTAGTGCTTCTAGAAATCTGCAAATTGGTAGAAAGGCTACCCATTAGATTTCTCGCTTCCGCTCTAAATGACAGCACAAAGATGTGCAAACATAATATAGTAAACGAACTCATTTTATAGAGAAATTCTGCGCAGATATCAGTCTATACTTTCTTTAATATTAGGTTTTTGATGTTCAACATGATTTTTGTTGAGTAACTCTCCCAAAAAACCTGTAGAAAAGAATTGGACTCCAAGTACCATTAATAAAATCCCAAGAAAAAGTAATGGTCGATTTCCTATCCCTGTTCCATAAACTATTTTTATAAAAGCAAGATATACATTGATGACACCGCCAGTAAAAAGTAACAATACGCCAATTAACCCAAAAAAGTGCATTGGCTTTTGAAGGTACTTTTGTACAAAAAGGATAGTGACCAAATCCAGAAACCCATTAATAAATCTGGACAGACCAAACTTTGTGTGTCCATATTTTCTTGGATGATGAGTAACAACTTTCTCAGTAATATTCCTAAAACCTTCTCTTTTGGCTAACATTGGAACATACCTGTGAAGCTCTCCATATAGATAAATACTTTTTATTAACTCTGCTTTATATGCTTTAAGCCCACAGTTGAAGTCATGTAAATTTATACCCGCTGATTTTCTAGTTACAAAATTGAAAAACTTTGAAGGCACCGTTTTACTTATCGGATCATGACGTTCTTTTTTCCAACCGCTTACTAAATCGTTTCCATCTTTAAGCATTTGAACCATCTCTGGAACTTCGTTTGGATCGTCTTGTAAATCGGCATCCATTGTAACAATAAACTCACCTACTGCTCGCTCAAAACCAGCTTGCAAAGCCGTACTTTTTCCATAATTAGTTCTAAAAGAAATTCCTTTTATGAACTCTCCTTTCTTAGTTAGCTCTTTAATAACTTGCCACGAATTATCAGAAGATCCATCATCAACGAAAATTACTTCGTATGAGAAGGAGCTTATAAGGGCTTTTTCTATAGCTTTTTCTAGTTCTGGTAAGGATTCCTCTTCGTTGTAAAGAGGAATTACCACGCTTATATCAACCGGATATTTTTTTTCGGAAACGGACAAAATGGGTTCTTTTAAAAAAGGTTAGAAATGATTTTCTTATCTACACTAAAAACGAAGTTAAAATACACTTTCTAGATACTATGAAAAAATTGTATTACTCAATGGGCGAAGTAAGTAATCTTACTGGTTTGGCGCCACATGTATTGCGTAATTGGGAGAGAACTTACGCTCAACTTAACCCAAAAAAAAATAGTGCTGGAAATAGAGCCTATAAAGAAGAAGAAGTAAATCTGATTTTCAGGATTAAAGAGCTTTTAGAAGATAAAAAATACACTAGTGAAGGGGTAAGAAAGGTATTAAATGGAGCACCTGATGACGATGAAAATCAAATTGAACTCTCAACCGATTTAAAGAAAGACCTTACCGAAATGAAAGTATTTTTAAATCAGTTGCTTGAGAAACTCTAGCTATTCTGTTCTTAATCGAAGAATAAGAACTAATAAGAACTGCGCACAAGCCATAAGCGCTATTCCAACTAAATGTATTACCTGGAAAGCGGGCGGCATATTGAAATATTCAAGAATTACACCTGCCATAATCTGCCCAACAATAAGCAAAATATTTAGGAGTCCTAGTTTATAAATCACTCCTCTCACTCCATTTTTACGGATAAGATTAAATAAGTACCACCCAGAAATCATAATCACCCAAGAAAAACTTCGGTGTATAAGAAAAATATCGCCAGCTTTTTCAATCCAACTTGATCGCTCTGAAACCATTTTTACAGCATCAATAGCTTCGCGAACTTGAGTACCCAGAACCAATTGTCCCATTGTGAATACCAGCAATGCAATGGTTGCCCAATACAATTTTTTCCTCAAGCTCTTATTAAGGTCAATAACAACAAACTCAGAAGTTGACTTGAAAGCACCATAAAGCAGCACATTTACAATCACCAAAGCAAATATCATATGAATGGTGATGGTTCCAGGTAAAAGATTAGTGCTCACCACAATCGATCCCAACCAACCTTGAAATCCCGTGAGAAGTACCGCAGCAGCGGAAACAACTGGAATCGAATTTTTTGTTTTCCAATATTTAAGTGAGGTGATAAAAGTGGCAAATACCAATATTCCAATTACTGCGCCAACCAATCGATTTAGATATTCTATCCATGTTTTTATGGCATTGAATTCCTCCGGATTCCGAACACTACTATCATTTAGAATGGTATCTGCTAATTCATTAAACCCAAGTGAATTTAGATACCCTGCTATTTTTTCATTTTTTTCTATACGCTGTTCTACAAAAATACTTTGATAATCTTCGGGAAGTTCAGATTCACTTATTGGTGGAATCCATTGCCCAAAGCATTTAGGCCAATCGGGACAGCCCATTCCTGCTCCCGTTGATCTAACTAATCCCCCAACTAAAATTAGGAATAGAGTTGCTATAACTGTGGTGATGGCTGTCTTTTGATAGGAATTTAATTTCATAAGGAAATAGATACCAAATTTGTGATAAAATGGTTAGTTTTAGGACTGCTAAATTTACGCTTCTATTTATAGAAATACATGAATACAAAAGAAGAAAAAGTACTAATTCAGCGTTCCATCTCTGAAATCGTTACAGACTACTACCAACTTACCAAACCTGGAATTACTCTTGCTGTTTTAATAAGTATGTTAGTGGGTTTTGTTGTAGGTAGTGCAGGCTCTTTGGATTTTTTAACCATGGTTCACGCTCTTATAGGTACCTATTTGATTGCTGCAGGAACTGGTGCCCATAACCAATTTATGGAACGTAAATTAGATGGTTTGATGAAGCGTACTGAACTTCGACCACTTCCAACACATCGTATTTCTGCGCAAAAAGGTGTGGTATTTTCACTTACTTTACTCTTTTCGGGGCTTACTTATTTGGTGCTTATGGTAAATCCTGTTGCTGGACTTGTCTCTTTCGCAACAGCACTAATTTACCTTGCTGCTTACACTCCCATGAAAAGAGTTTCAGCATTTAATATTTTGATTGGAGCCATTCCTGGAGCATTACCACCTGTTGGAGGCTGGGCTGCTGCAACTGGTACGATTACAGAACCGGGAATGTGGTTATTTTTTGGAATCCTTTTCCTTTGGCAGATTCCGCATGTGATGGCAATTGCTTGGATGTATAAAGATGATTATTCAGGTGCAGGTTTCAAAATGCTTCCGAAAAATGATATTGAAGGAAAGAAAACCGCATTTTATGCTATTCTTTGTACACTACTATTATTTCCAGTTAGCTATATAGTATATGCACTCGAAATATCAGGGATGGTATTTTTAATTCTCAGCTTTATTTTCGCGGCGATATTTTTTCTTTATGGTATTCGCTTTGCAAATGATAGAACACGGTTAAACGCTCGCAAGCTTATGTTTGCTTCCATCATATATTTACCAATGATTTGGGTCGCCGTTTTTATAGATATGCTTTTTCTATAATCGGTGAATGTGATTATAATCTCTAATCACTTGTTCTAGAAAATCATCTGCGTTTGATTCCAACTTTTGAACTCCAATCTTCATTTGAATGATATTGGCTGTTCGTTGAACCATTACAAACCAAGTAGAATGTTCGTAATCTTTTTTAGAAGCTAATACCTCTTTTATGGTTCTAATCTGTTCATCTTTTAATTCACTTACTGCAGGATATGTCACTTCATAACCCTCATTTAACTCTGAGTAAATCGTATCACTCAGTTTTACTTTTTTTCGGATTTTAATTACACAAGTTTTTGCAGCAATATCTCCCAAGCGTTGACCTTTTCCATTTACCAAAACGGTAATAAAGGCTACCATTCCACTTGTAAACGTAATTTCAACCAATCGAAACATCCAACGAATTACATAATTACCAAGTGATGGATTTGTTCCATCAGCCATAACTACCTGTAAACCCAATAACCATTTCCCGAATGACTTTCCGTTCCACATCACCTCAAAAGTGAGATGATAGAAAAAGGCGGGAATTGCAAAAATGAGAATTATCACCCACTGATTCTCATCAGTATATAGTTCGAACGATTCGTTAAATCGAGCTATAACCCCAAAAGCAAATTGTACTAATAATTGAAATGCTAATAACGTAATCCCATCAATGAAAAAAGCGATGACCCTATCTCCAACGGGTGCAGGATTATAGTTTAACTTTACATGTTGGGTTGTTTCAACCCCGATCTGATTAGACGCCAAAGCGGTTTCTATTTACGGTTAAAAAACTTACTATTTGCCAAAAGATACACGATTTATCCTCAGTGAAAAAAAGAACATCAAGAAAAAATAATACATGCGTGAGGTAACTTTTTTAAGGAAGAATGCGGATAAATGGCAGTCTTTTGAAACCAAGCTTAAAAATCATACAAATGAATCAGCAGAAGAACTTGCCGATTTATACATAGAATTGAATAACGATCTCGCTTACGCACAAAGTTGTTTTTCAGGATCTAAAACTACTCAGTATTTGAATGATCTTTCCATTCAAGCGCATAACACCATCTATAAAAATCGAAAAGAAAATGCATCTAGGTTCTTTACTTTTTGGACTGTAGAAATCCCCGAACTGTTCTCATATCGTTTAAAAGAGCTTGGTGCTGCTATTTTTATCTTTTTATTATTTTGTGGCGTTGGGGTACTTTCTCAACAAAATGATGCTTCTTTCGCTCGCCTAATTCTTGGCGATCAATATGTAAACTTGACGGTTAATAATATTGAAGAAGGTGACCCTCTCGCCATTTATGGGATGCATACACAAATGGATATGTTTTTTAAAATCACTTTTAACAACATTCGGGTTTCATTCGTGAATTTTATTCTAGGTATTTTTACCGTCTTTGGAACTGCTTGGGTAATGATGAAAAATGCGATTATGGTGGGTGTTTTTATTACTTTTTTTGACGGTTACGATCTCCTTTCTGACGCAATGCTTGTTATATTCATTCATGGTGCACTTGAACTAAGCGCTATAACTATTTCGGGAGCTGCTGGGTTTGTGTTAGGAAATAGCTTCATCTTCCCGGGAACCTATAAACGATCGGTTTCTTTTGTTAGAGGAGTAAAAGATGGAATTAAAATGTTAGTTAGCTTAATTCCAGTATTTATAGTAGCTGGTTTTCTTGAATCGTTTGTGACACGCTACACAAATATGCCATTAGTACTCAGTCTTTTTATAATTTTTGGATCATTCACTTTTATCATTGGGTATTACATTGTAATGCCTGTTCGAATTTATTTACAAAGAAAAAAACTCATCTATGCAAAGTTTCAATCATAACAAATCTAGGGACCTCGGAGACATTCTTACTGATACCTTTCAATATGTTCGAATTTATTATCCAACATTAGGTAAAGGTCTTCTCTTTTTTGTTCTGCCACTATATATCGTTCAAGCTTTTTTGCTTCAAGGATATTCTGATCAGATAATGTCCAGCATTTTTCAACCAAACGATTTCTCGATGTTTGAAACGTTTTTCTCTGCACGATATATACTGAGCATATTTTTATCGATGGTTGCCTATGCAATGCTCACTATTGTTGCATTAAAGCATATGCAGCTTACAAACGCCGATGAAATTCCGGATCCGAGCGATTTATTGGATGGAGTGCTTCCTCTGCTCATAAAATTAGCTATCCTTTATATCATTCTCTTTTTTATAATTATTTTATCAGCCTTCTTTTTCTTTTTTCCTGCACTCTTTTTTGGGATACGATTAAGTCTAGCCCCTACTTCATTAGTACTTGAAAATCTTAGTATTGGAAAATCCATAAGCAGATCGTGGGAGTTGACGGAAGGTTTTTGGTGGGCTACGTTCGCACTATTTGTGATAATGTATATCATAGTAATTTTTTCATCATATGCGTTTATTCTTCCCGCAACCATTCTCTCTATTTTCTTTGTTGATACTGGCACCGTTACTGATGCAAATTTATTCTCTACAATCATCACTAGCTTCATGACTCTGTCAACAGCTTTTGCGTCGCTTTTTGTTGTAATTTTGCACCTTTCTTTCGGCTTACAGTTCTTTAACATTGTTGAGCGAAAAGAAGGTGGCGGACTCAGATCAAAAATTGAAGGCCTGATTGACTAACTGCATTCTATGACTTCGATATCTAAAATTGCATCGCTTTTTCTACTTCTTACTTTTGGTATTGTCGCTCCAATATTAGCCCAAGATTCTCTTGCAACAGATACAGACTCAGAGCTTTATCAACGCACACCGGATACTTTTACTATAGAAAGCTATGCGGCTGATTCCGATTTTCAATATCAAGGGGCACCAAGAAATCCTGATTCATTTAGAGATCGGTTTATAAATCAAGTAATCAGATTCCTGAATTTTATCTTCGGAAACCCAATTGGAAATTTCTTCCTTCGGCTAGTACTCTATGCAACTATTGCATTTTTGGTGTTGGTGCTTATTAATCAGCTCATTGGTGGAAACCTTATCAATGTATTTAATAAGAAAAACTCAGGACCTTCTTTTTCTCTGAATATTGGAGAAGAAGAACTTGAAAGCCTTGATTTAGAAGCTTTGCTCGATAGCTCACTCTCGAAATCTGATTTCCCCGCTGCAACAAGATATTTATACCTAATCACCTTAAAAATGCTTAACGAGCATAATCTTATTAGCTGGGGAATTGAAAAAACGAATATTGACTACGAACGAGAGTTTTCTAGTCATTCCGGTTCTTCCGTTTTTATCTCACTTACTTCTTACTATGAGTTTGTTGAATACGGTGATTTTGAAATAGATAAAGTTGGATACGAACTCGTTGATGATCTTTACAACGATCTAAAAAATCGGGTGGAGTCATGAAAAAAACAGAGCGTAAATATATTGTTGCTCTCATATTGATCACCCTTTTAGTAGCTGTAATCAAAATTATTCAGCCTAAACCATTAGATTGGTCAGAGAGTTATTCTGCAACCGATAAAATTCCATTTGGGGCATTCATTCTGAAAGATTTAATTCCCAAAGCTTTTCGCGGTCAAGAAATACTAACCAACAACATTCCCATTTTTGAAAATGAATTAGGAGATACTCACAAAAGCTGGATTTTCATCAACTCGAATTTTGCTCTGGATGAATTTGAAACTGAAATACTTAACGAAAATGTGACTCTAGGAGATATTGTTTTTATTTCAGCTCGCCAACTTGGGGGAGCTTTTGCAGACTCTCTAAATCTGGAAATTACGGGTTCATTTCCTGCTATAGATCCCCAAGCAAAATCGCTCGATTCATTGATTTCGAATTCAGTCAATTTCACTAATAAACATATTCGAAAACTAGGCGGATGGAGTTTCCCACGAACTCTTACTGAATCTTATTTCAGCAGCTTTGATACTTCTCGCACAACCATTTTGGGATATAATGCAAAAGATCAGGTTAACTTTATTAAGGTAGATTCCGGAGATGGTTTCTATCTCATTCACTCCAATCCTTTTTTGTTCACCAACTATTATTTACGGGATGTTGAGCGATTCGATTATGCATTTAAAGCTCTTTCCTATCTTCCTTCCCAACCCGTTTTATGGGATGAATACTACAAAGCAGGCAGATTATCTTTCTCTTCTCCCCTTCAGTTTGTGGTCTCTAACTCAAATTTAAAATGGGCTTGGTTTATTGGGTTGTTTGGCATGATTGCTTACCTCATTTTCAATGGAAGGCGATCACAGAGAATTATTCCTGTAATTAACCCTCCTATTAATTCCAGTATCGATTTTGCGCAAACCATAGGTAACTTGTACCTCAATAATGGAACTCATAAAGAAATCCTTGAGAAGAAAATTCTATTTTTGTTTGAATATATCAGAGCCAATTTAAATATCCGAGCTACTGATTTTGATGAATCCATACTCAAAGATATTGCTAACCGATCTGGTATTGATCAAGAAGAAATCAATCAATTGTTTATGTTGATTGAGTTACTCAGATCGAAACAAGAAATAACTGATACCGAACTTAAACGAATCACCGAACGAATCGACAGATTCTACAAACAATCACAGCGATGAGCGAAGAAATAACACCCAACGAAGAACCGGAATTTGTACCGGAAACATCCACCGAAGAAACGAATGTCCCTTTCAAAAATCGAATTGACTTATCAGGATTAGAACTTGTTGTTTCTAAAATCCGTAAAGAAATTCGAAAAGTGATTGTGGGACAAGATGAAATGATCGACCTATTAATCTGCGGTTTACTAGCCGATGGTCATGTGCTGGTTGAAGGAGTTCCTGGCGTTGCAAAAACATTAACAGTTCGACTACTCGCTAAAACCTTGAACACGAATTTTTCTCGTATTCAGTTCACCCCCGATTTAATGCCTGCTGATATTATCGGGACAAGCGTATTTAACGCAAAAAACTCTGACTTCGAATTCAAAAAAGGTCCGATATTCTCCAATATCGTTTTGATTGATGAGATAAATCGAGCCCCTGCAAAAACGCAATCCGCTTTATTCGAAGTAATGCAAGAAAAGCAAATTACAGTAGACGGAACCACCTATCCAATGGCACCACCTTTTATTGTAATTGCCACTCAAAACCCCATTGAGCATGAAGGAACCTATCGATTGCCGGAAGCTCAACTTGATCGTTTTCTATTTAAAGTTGAAGTTGGATATCCTACGTTAGAAGATGAAGTTTCTATTCTTGAAGGAAGTTATGAACGAAAAACAGCTTCCGATTTTGCTGATATTGATGCCGTAGTTTCTTCTGAAGAATTAAACGCTCAACGTGCTTTGGTTACTGAAATTCATGTAGAAAAAGAACTCATGAACTATATCGCAAAAATTATTCAAGAAACCAGAAATTCTAGTTCAATTTATATCGGAGCATCTCCTCGTGCCTCTGTTTATTTAATGCGAGCTTCCCAAGCTTGGGCAGCTATGCAAGGTCGAGATTTCATAACTCCAGAGGATGTGAAACGAATAATCGCTCCAGCATTGCGACATAGAATTACGCTTACTCCCGAGAAGGAAATGGAAGGAATTCTTCCTGATGCCGTTCTTAAACAATTGGCAGATAAAATAGAGGTTCCTCGATAGTGAACTTCCTCAAGAGCTTTTTTGTAGATCAAAGATTTTTCCTAGCGCTTGCGCTGGTATGCATTTCGTATATCTTAGGATTTTTCTTTGTCGCTTTTGAAGCTCTTGGCGATGTAATTTTGATCATTCTTTCCGTTTCTGCTATCGCTGATATTCTACTACTTTATTCTCAACATGAAGGAATCATAGCTAAACGATTTGCCCCACAACGACTCTCCAATGGAGATGAAAACACGATTCGAATAACCGTCAGTTCTAAGTATACCTTTACAACTGTGTGTTCCATAATTGATGAAATTCCTCATCAGTTTCAGATTCGTGATTTTAAAATCCGTTCCATATTGGATAAGCAATCTGAAAAAGCGTTCACTTATGAACTTCGTCCTACCAATCGGGGTGAATTTGATTTTGGGAACATCCATGTGTTTGTGAAATCGAACATTGGACTCTTTAAACGACGATTTATTTTTGATGAACAAGAGACCTTACCCGTGTACCCTTCTTTCATCCAAATGCGCAAATTTGAGATGTATGCCATTTCGAATCGCCTAACCGATATTGGTATTAAAAAAATCCGCCGACTTGGTCACACGATGGAATTCGATCAAATCAAGGAATATGTGCATGGAGACGACATTCGATCTATTAATTGGAAAGCAACTGCCCGATCTCAAAACCTGATGGTTAACCAATTTCAGGATGAACGCTCTCAACAAGTTGTGAATGTAATTGATATGGGGCGTGTAATGAAAATGCCCTTCGATGGATTAAATCTGCTCGAATATGCCATTAATACAAGTCTGGTTATTTCCAACATTGCGTTACTAAAAGATGATAAAGCTGGGTTAATTACTTTTTCGAATAAGGATTCTGTGATTGTACGTCCTGAAAAGAAACGTACTCATATTCGAAAAATTCAGGAAGCTTTATATAATCTGGATACCAATTTCATGGAATCCGATTACGAGAGACTATTGATGTATTTAAAGGCACATCTCAACCAGCGAAGTTTGGTATTGTTATATACAAACTTCGAGACTTTCTCAGCACTAGAACGACAGCTGCCTTATTTAAAACGAATTGCTCGTGATCATTTATTGGTTACCATTTTCTTTGAAAACACCGAGCTGACTTCGCTTCTTGAGAAAGACTCCGAAAGTCTTGGTGATATCTACGTTAAAACCGTGGCAGAAAAATTCAACTATGAGAAAAAGCAGATCGTAAAATCCCTAGCTCGACATGGAATCCATTCTATCCTCACTCCACCTAAAGAACTATCTGTAAATGCCATCAATAAATATCTAGAATTAAAAGCAAGAGGATTGATTTAGGATAATTTTAATGTTTGTTCCACTATTCTTCTCTCAATATCTCTGTCTTCCCTGTGTAGATAACGGTTCGGTGCTTATTAACTAAGAGGCACACATAATAGGTTTTAGTGTGTACTCAAAACTGAATTAAAGTAAACAAGCGAAGGGTTTCAATCCTACGCAGATAGGTTGATGGAAACATTTACGAGCTTAAATCAAGCAATCTCCTTAACAATTCGAGAGGTGTCTGCACAGAAAATGGAAGCTTTCATCATGACTTTAGAGTATTAAGTCTCATTCCAGTTGAGTTTAAAACTCATAATATTGTAATTATGATTAAGACTTAATAAGGAGAAACATTCAGGTGTTTAAATATGAGATTGGTCTTATAAGACTAATATATCTTTGGAAAATCTTCTGGGCGACATTCTCTCATCATGTCGTAGATTTCATCGAAAATACCCTCAGCATTGGGCTTGCTGAAGTAATCACCATCGGAAGCGTACGCCGGTCTGTGATCTTTGGCAGTCATACAATGAGGTTCCGAATCTAAATGGTAAAATCCTTTTTGTTCTTGTACTATGTGATTTAAAATAAAAGCAGATGCTCCGCCAGGTACGTCTTCATCTATTACCAATAGACGATTAGTTTTTTTAACCGATTCTACAATAGAATGATTAATATCAAAAGGCATAAGGGTGCGAACATCAATTAACTCAACTGAAATTCCTACCTCTTCAAGTTGTGGAACCACAGATTGTACAATATTTAGTGTGGATCCATAGGAAACTACGGTAATATCTTTCCCTTCATTCAATACTTCGGGAACTCCTAATGGAGTCGTAAACTCTCCAATATTATTTGGTACTGCTTCTTTTAATCTATACCCATTTAGAGGTTCGACTACAATTGCAGGGTCATCACCTTGAAGCAGGGTGTTATAAAAACCTGCTGCTTCGGTTAAATTTCTTGGTACACATAAATGCACCCCTTTAGCTCCGTTCATTATCAAACCCATTGGCGAACCTGAGTGCCAAAT
The DNA here is from genome assembly GCA_963974345.1 of uncultured Balneolaceae bacterium. Classification (GTDB taxonomy): domain Bacteria; phylum Bacteroidota; class Rhodothermia; order Balneolales; family Balneolaceae; genus RHLJ01. Next base: position 277,232 of record CAXBBW010000002.1, read on the forward strand.
TCCTTCCAATCGATGTCCACGAGTACGAATAATAACAGGCGCTGCCTGGCCACCTTTGGTACGATATCTCAAACTTGCTAAGTCATCGCTAAGTACAAAAAAGCAGTATAGTAGGTAATCTAAATATTGGATTTCGGCAATTGGTCTCAAACCACGAAGTGCCATCCCAATTCCTTGTCCTAAAATAGTAGCTTCTCTAATTCCAGTATCAGCAACTCTCAGTTTTCCGAATTTTTCTTGAAGTCCTTCTAACCCTTTATTTACATCGCCAAGTGCTCCAACATCTTCTCCAAAAGTGAGTAGTGCTGGGTATTTCTCAAAAAGCTTTTCAAAATTATCACGTATGATAATGCGTCCATCCATCATATCCGGCTCATCAGAAAACGTAGCTGGAATATGCTTAACTTTTAAAGGAGAATTCGGAGTTTCGCTATATAAGTGTGAATTATAGCGCTCTTTATTAACTGACTCATTGCTCTGCAACCAGTTAATCAGCTGGGTTCTAGCTTCATGATTTAAGCCAATAGTATGTCTAACCGCTTTTTTTGTAGCTGGCAAAATATCTTTCCGGATAGCATTTGGAGTAATCTTTAGCTTTTTAATTAGCTCTTCCAATCGCTCATCGCCAGTTGCATCTAACAGTAAATTGATACGATCAGTTACAAATTTTTTCTCCTTTTTCATTGGAGTGATATAAGCTTCCCAAGCTTTCGCTTTTGATTTAGTCACTTCTTGTAGGGCTTCTGCTTCAATTTGATCTAAAGTAGCTTGGTTCGCAATTTTTTTGGCTAGAATCCATTTTCTAAACTGTGCTAAACAACAGTACTCAACTTCCCACTCTAAGCGTTCTTTGCTTTTATATCGCTCATGAGAACCTGATGTTGAATGACCTTGTGGCTGAGTTACTTCTTCAACATGAACTAGTACTGGAACATGTTCATTTCTTGCGATCTCTACAGCATGTTCATACGTTTCAATTAATTCAGAATAATCCCACGCTTTTACATTGAAAATCTCATAACCAGATTCATTTTCTGTTCTCTGAAAACCCGCAAGTGCTTTTGAAATACTTTCTTTAGTAGTTTGATATTCTTTAGGGACAGAAATTCCAAACGCATCATCCCAAACTGACATCACAAAAGGTAATTGCAATACGCCAATTGCATTCATGGTTTCCCAAAACACTCCTTCTGAAGTACTTGCGTCTCCAATAGTTCCAAATGCAACTTCATTTCCACCATTAGAAAATTTTTTCCATTCTCCTTCTTGTAGATCCTTACTATTTCTATATACTTTAGAAGCCTGAGATAAACCTACTAGGCGAGCCATTTGCCCAGCTGTTGGAGATATCCCTGAAGCTGAATTTTTTGATTTAGTTTGATCAATCCAGATTCCTTGATCATCTACAAGACGCGTTCCAAAATGAGCGTTCATTTGTCGACCTGCAGAAAAAGGGTCTGCTTCAATATCTGGATGCGCATAAAGTTGAGCAAAAAACTGTTCGATTGTTAATTCACCAACTGCCAACATAAAAGTTTGATCACGATAATATCCTGACCTGAAATCACCTTCACGAAACACTTTAGCCATAGCTAATTGAGGCATTTCTTTGCCATCGCCAAAAATACCGAATTTAGCTTTGCCAGATAAAACTTCCTTTCTACCTACCAAGGACATATACCTACTTACCCAACCTAAACGGAAATCTTCCAGAATCTCTTTTTTCTGAGCCTCGGTATAAGTTTTTCTAGTATTTGGTGCCTTGACTTCCGCCATACCTATATTTCGATTTTGAATTAACTTACCCTAAAGAAAGGGAAATTAATATAGGGCAATCGTATCTCTTTTTAAAATCAAAAAACCTTTGATTGTATTAAAGATTTACTTTTCAACTAATTATAAAACAAGCAAGTAGGCGATATTTTACTCAGTAAATCCGCCTTTAGTCATCTTAATCGGATCAAGCGCTTGATCAAGTTCTTCTTCCGATAAATCAGTCATCTCTTTAGCAACCTCTTTTAAGGGTCTATTCTCTGCATATGCTTTTTTTGCAATTTTTGCTGCCAGATCATAACCGATAATAGGATTTAACGCGGTAACCAAGATTGGGTTCCGACCTACCATATCGGCGATATTATCTTTTCGAACTGTAAGTTGAGAAACAGACCTATCAGCTAAATTCCTTGCTGCGTTTCCTAAAATTCTAATCGATTCTAACAAATTATGAGCAACTACCGGAAGCATAACATTTAACTCAAAATTTCCAGAAAGTCCGCTTACTGTAATCGCGCTATCATTCCCAATTACTTGAGCGCATACCATTGTCATTGATTCTTCAATAACTGGATTTACTTTACCGGGCATTATTGATGAACCAGGTTGTAATGCGGCAAGTTGAATTTCTCCAATACCACTATTTGGACCTGAATTCATCCATCTTAAATCATTAGAAATTTTCATCAAACTAACGGCCAATGTTTTTAATTGTCCGCTAAGTTCAACAGGTGCGTCGACTGTTGCTTGAGCTTCAAAATGATTTTCTGCTTCCACAAAATCTTCCCCTGTTAGCTCAGAGATACGCTCGGCAAAATATTTACCAAAATCATGATGTGTATTAATTCCTGTACCAACTGCAGTGCCACCTTGTGGGAGTTCTTTAACTCGCTCAAGTGCTGCTTCAATTCTTTGAATACCAAGCTCAATTTGACGAGCATAACCACTAAATTCTTGTTCAATGGTAATCGGCATTGCATCCATTAAATGTGTACGACCGGTTTTAACTACATCTGCGTTCTCTTTTCCTTTTGATAAAAACGCTTCTTGAAGATGTTTAAGCGCTGGGATTAAACTATTTTTTACTGCAATTAGTGCTGATACTCTGATCGCCGTTGGAATCACATCGTTTGAACTTTGTCCAAAATTAACATGGTCATTTGGATGAATCTTAACTTCGGTTCCAGACTTTAATTCGTTTGCGATATGGCTGATAACTTCGTTCGCATTCATATTGCTTGAAGTTCCTGAGCCTGTTTGAAAAATATCTATTACAAATTCTTTATCGTGCTTTCCTTCTATAACTTCTTGAGACGCAAAATTTATCGCTTCTCTAACTTCATCACTCAATAATCCCAAATGATTATTCGCCAAAGCAGCAGACTTTTTTATATATCCCAGTGCTTGAATAAATTCTCTACTAAATCGAATTGCACTGATTGGAAAATTATCGTGTGCTCGTTGGGTTTGAGCACCATATAAAGCATTTTCAGGTACTTTAATTTCGCCCATTGAATCTTTTTCAATTCTATAATCGCTCATCTATTTCGTTTTTTTTGATTTCTGATTTTATGATACCATAGTTAAGCTAGTATCATGAAATTTGAATGAATTTGTTAAGAAAATCAGATCTTAAGCTTTAAAGCTTTTTGCTGAACATCCTGTATCTCTTATCGAGTTTTGCGCCCAATCTTTCGGCGGTTCTAATCATATCTGGATTATTTGCTAATACCCAGCTCAATTCTGATTCATAAATACCTTTTGGGAAAGCTTTCTCAATCGCGGCCTGATGTAATAGTGCATCAATACCTTTTCTTTGCACCTCTGGCAATACACCCATTAAAGCCGTTCGATATCGCTTAATTTTGCGGCGGCCAAATAGAAGTTTAAAAATACCAAATGGAAATAAATTCCCATTCATTTTTTTAAAAATGACATTCAAGTCTGGTAAACCGATTGAAAAAGCAACGGGTTTTCCATCAAGCTCTGCGATATGGGCGAGATCTGGATCGAGTATAAGTTTAAAGTCTTCGGCTGTCGCAGCTAACTCTTCTTTCGTAAGAGGTAGAAAACCCCAATTATTTTTCCAGGTTTCGTTATAAATAGCACGTACAATTTCAACCTCTTCATTAATCTTCTTAAGATTAACGGGCCGAATTTTTATTCCTGGATTTCTTTTTAAAACAATTGCTTTTGCTTTCTTGCTTCGTTCCAGATCAGCAGTATATTTATCTGCAATGTAGGCAAGTAAATCCATCTCTTGCTCATAACCAGCACTGGTCACAAGTTTTTCATAATATGGTTTAGTATAGGGCATTAAGACATATGGATCTTTGTCAAAACCGTCTACCAAAAACCCAATCATGTCCATCATACCAGGACTTGCAGGTCCTAGTACATCTATCATTCCCTTATCTCGAAGCCAATCTTCAGCTACTCGTAATAATAAATCAGCGGTAGGTTGATGATCAATACATTCAAAAAACCCAAAGTGACCGGTTTTTGAATTGTGGTATTCATTAAATCTATGATCCACAACAGCCGAGATTCTGCCTGCGATTTCTCCATCATATTCAGCTATAAATAATGCCATCTCAGCATTATTAAAGAAGGGGTTTTTCTTAGGATTGATTAGTTTTTTTTGATCCATTCGAAGTGGTGGAACAAAAAAACCATCCGTCTTATAATGATCATACTGAAACTCTATGAATTTCTTCTTCTCATCCTCAGTCGTTACAATGGTAACCCCACTCATGCTCATACCGCGAGTTTTTAAAATTTAAGAATGCCCATTATTATTGATGATACCATGTTTGATACCAACTTTTTTAAAAGCTTCAAGAATCCGATTTAAATGATCATCGGTATGACTTGCCATATAACTTGTTCTTAGTAATGACTGACCCTGAGGAACCGCTGGAGGAACTACAGCATTTGCATACACACCTTCTTCAAAAAGATCTTTCCAAAATTTAAAACAATCCATCATATCACCAATTACTACAGGAATAATCGGAGATTCACTTGACCAAACATTGAATCCTAGATTCTTAAGTTCTGTTCTCATATACAATGAAATTTCTTCGAGCCTTTTAATTCTCCATGGTTCTTCTTGTAAAATTTCTAGAGCAGTAAGTACTGTGGCAACATTTGCCGGAGGCATTGATGCACTAAAAATATGTGCTGGCGAATGATGTCGGATATATTCAATTACCGTTCTATCGCCAACAATGAATCCGCCTAAAGAAGCAAAAGATTTAGAGAAAGTCCCACTTATTAAATCAACTTGATCTGTTAACCCAAATACTGAAGCTGATCCTCTGCCACCATCACCAATTACACCAACTGCATGAGCGTCATCTAAATATAAGCGTGCACCAAATTCTTTTGCTAATGAAACCAATTCTGGGATTTTCGCTAGTGTACCTGACATTGAAAAAACGCCATCAGTAATAATTATTTTTCCTGCAGTAGGATCTGCATTTTCTAAAAATTTACGAAGCTGACCCATATCGTTATGCTTATAACGGACGGTTGTAGCGTTTGAGCAAAGAGTTCCTACAACTATACATGCATGGTTATCACGGTCAGAAAAAATAATGTCATTTCGACCTGCGATAGTTTGGATTGAACCTTCATTGGTTTGGTACCCAGTGCTAAAAAGCACGCATGACTCTTTCCCCATAAAAGCTGCTAGTTTTTCTTCTAACTCAAGGTGAATGTCTAATGTACCATTCAAAAAGCGAGATCCAGTACAACCAGTTCCATATTTAGTTAATGCATTTTGGGCGGCCTTAATAGTTCTGGGATCGTTTGTTAACCCCAAATAATTATTTGAACCAGCCATAATAACTTCGTGACCTTGAATTTCTACAATGGTTCCATCGGTTGCTTCAAGTGGCTTGAAATAAGGGTATAAACCCATTTCTTTAACTTCATCTGCTTCTGTAAAGTTAAATGCCTTCGAAAAAATATCTTTTGAGGCTGTATTTTTGTTTTCACCCATAGGGTCTATCCTTACCTAATTTTCTAAATAAACATTGCAATATAGCTAGTAATCAATTTCTTTCAAATTGAATTGCTTTGAGACTGGCTAGTGGCTTTTTTTATATATTTCTACTACTTCTTTAAGGTAGTTAATATATCGTTCAGCTACTTTATTCCAAGCAAAGTTTTCCTCAACATAGTTCCTACTGCTTTTCTCAAGCTCTGCAATGTCTTCGATTAATATTTTGTCTATTTTTTTTGCAAACTCTTCTGCTTCATAAATCGGGATTTTGAATCCGTTGCTTCCATCCTCAACAACATCCTTTATGCCTTCTAAATCGGACGCTACTGCAGGTGTAGCTGCTAAATTTGCTTCCAATAACACAATACCAAATCCTTCCATATCTCCTTCTACAGGAATGTTAGGCATCACGAAAATATCTGCCGCTGAATAAGCTTGTTTTAAAATTGAATCTGGTTGTTTACCTACCAATAGTATTTGGTCTTTAGCTTTTGACTCTGAACGTACTTCTAAAAGTTTTTGATATTCTGGTCCTTCTCCAATTACTAGATAAATTACATCCGATTTAATTTTTGGTAGTACTTCCTTAATAAACCACTCATGCCCTTTTCGCTTTACCTGTCTACCAACAGTTAGTAATAACTTCTTTCCGTTTAGTGAAATTGAAAACGCACACTCAATAGTTTCTATAGCCTCTATTTTTGAAGGAACTTCCTTAAAATCTGACATATCAAAGCCATTTGGCAATGCGATACCTTTATCAGGATTCATTCCTCTTTTTATGCACTCATCTCGGGTTGCTCGTGAAACTGAGATAACTCCATCCAGAGCTTCGAAAATTTTGGGGACAAATTTTTGGTAAATACCGATTGGCATTTTAACATCTTGTCCATGGTTTATAGTTACCATTGGAACGTTAATTCGAGATCTGGTTAACTTAGCAAGACTTGCCGTAACCATAGAAGAAAATAAAATTACATCTGGGTTAAACTCATCTACAATTTTAGGTAATTTCCTAGCTAATCGGGCTAAAAATAATGAGGTACGAAGCTCAATCCCTTTCCAAGATGCGTGCTGAATGATTGATTTGATTTCGATATCATCACGGTCTTCGAGTTCTTCCACTAACTGCATGCTTACTCGTTGCATACCGCCTATGCTTTTTAATGGAGCGTTTTTAGGAGGGTGAAGATGTGAAATGTAAAGTATTCGCAAACCTAGTATTTTTCTGAATTATGAAGCACTTCTAAGTAATTTTCAACTAAGCCTGAATTAATCGAATCCCATTGATATCCCATTGCCATTTCGCGAGATTTTTTACCCATTTCAATTCTTTTCTCTGAGTCTAAAACTATTTTCTCTAGCTGATGAGTGAAATCATCTACGCTCTCTTTCTTAGCCAAAAACCCGTTTATCCCATCATCAACTAAAGACTTACTTCCAATTGCATCAGCAACAATACACGGTAATCCACTTGCCATTGCTTCTAAGGTTACATTTCCAAAAGTCTCAGTATGCGAAGGAAACATAAAAATATCAGAACTAGCATAAGCTCTAGCCAACTCTTCTCCTTTTGCAAATCCTGTAAAATGTGCAGAGGGTAAAAGTTGTTTGGCTTCTTCTTCAGCTTGACCATTTCCAACTACAAGTGCCCGAACTTTTGGATTACTAGTTTGTAGCCTTTTTACACTATCTATGAAAGTACGGAGTTCTTTTTCCCAAACTAAGCGAGATACAAATGTGACAACAATATCGTCATCAGCAAAACCAACCGATCTTCTCCATTCCATATCTCTTTTTGATGGATTAAAGCGCTCAGTATCAATTCCACGTGCCCATATTTTCATATTTCCTGGAATTCCCTCTCTATTAAGTTCTTCAATCATCGACTTAGAGGGTACATAAGTATGTGCAAATTGCTTGTAAAACCATTTCATCATCATTTTGAATGGTTTTTTTATTGGGGATAAGTATAAAGAGTAGTACTCTGTATAACTCAAAAAGTGAGTGTGATAAGAAGTAACTTTTGGGATATTATGTTTTTTTGCCCATCTCAAAGCCCCTATACCTAATCCATCTGGTGTAGCAATATGGATAAGAGTCGGTTTAAATTCTTCTAGTCTTTTTTTGGCTTTTTTACTTAAATGAGTTGCAATACGATATTCTTCTCTTCCTGGAACCAGCATTGGAATAGATGGAGTAACTACTAACTCTCCACAGTGGTCGATTGCAGGGTTTTTGTTACTCGGTCCAAAAACTAAAACAGGTATATTCTGGCTTTCTAAATAATAAACCAACCTATTTAACGTAAGCGATACTCCGTCTCGAATATGATTATAATTGCCCGTAAAAAGAGCAACTCTTAGTTCTGTCATAAAAATTAAAAAAGCAAAATCCAGATTCGTATCTTCATGTAGTGAAAGAGTCGGAAATTTGCTGGTTAGATTCACATAATTTCAATCGTAATAATATAAGCATTTATGAAAGCCTTTGTAACAGGAGGAACTGGATTTGTTGGAAGTCATCTAGTTGAGGCTCTTATCGCCTCTCCCGACTACGTTGAGGTACGTTGCTTAGTTAGAAGTTCTGAGAAATGGCTTACTGGATTAAATTTCACTCCAATTCAAGGCGACTTATTTGATCTTCAAACTATTGGAAAAGCACTTGAAGGAGTTGATATACTTTTTCATAATGCTGCAATTCTTCGCGCACCTACCAAGAAAGAATTTAATCGGGCGAATGTTGATGCTACCGAAAACCTGATTAGAATTGCTCAAAAAAAAGGGGTTAAAAACTTCGTGATTCTTTCTTCATTAGCAGGGGTTGGTCCAAGTTCTGGAACTCCACTCACAGAGAAAACCAGGATGAACCCTGTTAGTATGTACGGAGAATCAAAAAAAGAAATGGAAGCTGTTATTCATAAGATTGCTAGCAAAAATGATAGTATTAAAATTATTCGACCACCTGCCGTTTATGGTCCTAGAGAAACCGATATCTATACTTTCTTTAAAACTTTTGCTTCAGGATTTTGCCCGATTGTTGGTGATGGGAACCATCCAACCCTTTCGATGGTATATGTGACAGATTTAGTAGAAGGAATTATGTTATCATCTCAAAAAAACGAACCTGGGGTTCATACTTATTTTATTGGTGGAGAGAAAGACGAATATTCCTGGAATCAAATTCGAAAAATTACTTCTATTGTGATGAATAAAAAAGCAATCCCAATCAAAATTAAACCTAATTGGGTAAAAAAGATTGCAGCAGTAATTGAAGGTGGTGCATCATTATTTGGCAAGTATCCCGTTGTAAATAAAGAAAAGGCCAACGAAATGATACTAGAATGGGTCTGTTCATCCCAAAAAGCAAAAAAAGAACTTGGATACAATCCAAAGGTAAGCATCCAAGAAGGAATTTCAAGAACCATACGTTGGTATAAAAAACACAATTGGCTATAATCATCTATGCTTAGCATTAAACGAATTTTATCGCTTCTTAGTTGCTTATTCTTACTTACCAGTGGAATTAGCTTCGCACAAAATCAGATAGTTCAAGATTTTACAAAACTTTTGAACATACCCAATATCAAAACTATGGAAGCTTCCACTTCCCATTTATATGTGCTCTCGGAATCGGAGGGTATGGCTGTATTTAGAGCCTATGAAGATTCTTTACAATGGCTGTATACTTCTTCAGGAATGCAAAGACGTGGCTATGTTATAGACACCGATATTCGATTTGCATATTTATATGGCGATTCAAAGCGGTTAACAGTTCTTGAGCCTACCTCTGTATTAGGAGTTTATTCTTCTACTCTTTTACCAGAAAAACCACTTGGTGTAGCTCGACTTCAAAATGATTTATTTATTGCACTCGGAAATGGAGGTTTGGGGAAACTATCTCTTAATACTCCCGAAACTGTTGACACAGAAACTGAGCTTGTAGCAAATAATGTTATTGGTAGAGCTGATGTACTTGATGTAGCTTCTTCGATTATAAGCGACCAACTTTTTGTACTTACCAATGATTCTAAAGTACATGTTTTCTCGATTAATGAAGGTGTTCTAGAGCTTGAATCTAGTGTAACCCTACTAACTCAAATTCATCATTTATTTTTAGATGAAGGCTTAATCTGGGGAGCTTCAAAAGCTGGAGATATCTTTCAAGTAAACGCCAACGGACTGGGGAAAAACCTTGGGAATATTGAAGAATTTGTAACAGATGTTGTGAGTTGGAGAAATACGGTATTTGCCCGAGGAGCCTCTGGTAGAGTTTGGATTTCTACCAATGAACAAAATTTTAGAATTTGGAAAAATGATGCGGCGGCTGGGAATCACATCACCAAAAGTAGCTATACCGTTTGGATGAATGCTTATAGTAATCTTAGTCCATTAAAAATAGTACAAGCTACTGAAGCAACTTCCCTCAATCAACCGCAATTCCCTTCACAATTAAAGCTGAAACCCATCGAGAATATCATCCTTACTTACCCTAAACCATTACTTATGGCTATTGAGTTTGAAGGAAACTATCCAGCTTCTGATGTTGAATTATCATATCGTTCTAGAGCTGGAAATGCCTCTATCAGAAAACAAGGCTTGTTTTGGCAACCCTCGGTTAATCAGGTTGGACTAAATTGGTTTACTATTATCGCTACAAATACCAAAGGTGAAACAGACAGCACACGATTTACAGTAGATGTTCGAACTTTTAATTCTCCACCAAGATTTAGTCCTGTTCGAAGTTCTTCCATCGTAGTAAATGATCCTTATCAAACTATTTTTAACGCTGTCGATCCTGAAAATCCTTCAAATTCCTTGATTCGTTATTTAGGAGTTGATTTACCTGAGGGCGCAAATTTAAATGAAAGAACTGGAGCTTTTTCTTGGACTCCATCTGAAAGGCAAATTGGCAAAATTACATTTAGAATTATTGCCACCGATGAGCAAGGAGCTGCATCATCTCAAGACATTACACTTACTGTTCTTGATATTTCGAGAGAAGGACAATAATAGGCTGTGCAGGAAACTCAATTCGTATCTCAAATTCTAGACTGGTATAAAGAGCATAAGCGAGAAATGCCTTGGAGAGATTCGGGTGATCCATATAAAATCTGGATATCGGAAATCATGCTTCAACAAACCCGAGTTCATCAAGCTTGGCCTTATTTTGAGCGATTTATTTCTCAATTCCCAACCGTATTTGATTTGGCTGAGGCTAACCAACAGCAAGTTCTTAAAGCTTGGGAAGGATTGGGATATTACTCCAGAGCCAGAAATCTACATGCCGCTTCAAAAATGCTTGTGGAGGAGTTTGATGGAAAACTTCCTGAAGAATACAATGAAATTATCAAGCTGAAAGGAATTGGTCCGTACACAGCGGCTGCAATTACAAGTATTGCTTTCAACAAACCCAATGCGGTAGTTGATGGAAATGTAATTCGTGTAATTACCCGCTATTTTGGTATTGAAGATGATATAAGAAGCACCCGAACTGTAAAGCAAGTTCAGGAACATGTGAATGAATTAATTAGTCGCGAAGAACCCGCTTCTTTTAATCAAGGGTTGATGGAAATTGGCTCCTTAGTTTGCAAACCATCAAACCCTGATTGTTTGAACTGCCCAATTCAATCTAGTTGTGTGGCTACTAAAATGGCGAAAACAGATGCTATTCCCTTTAAATCTCCCGCTAAGAAAAAGCCCCATAAGCATATTGGAGTTGGGATTATTCAACGGGAGGATGGGAAAGTGCTTATTGCTCTCCGACCGGAGAATGTGATGCTTGGCGGACTCTGGGAATTCCCCGGAGGTAAACAGGAAGAAGGCGAAACCATTCAACAAACCGTAGAGCGTGAATTACTAGAAGAGCTGGGAGTGAAAGTTCATGCCTATAAAGAATTCATGAAGTTGAAGCACGTATACTCTCACTTTTCGATTACACTACATGCTTATAATTGCACCTTGATTTCAGGCGAACCTAAACCGAAATCCAGCCAAGAAATCCGATGGGTAGATATTTTTGAGTTGGAAGAATACCCATTCCCAAAAGCCAATAAGCAGTTAACTGAAAAATTACTCCATTCTCATTAGTTTGTTTTCTATACTTTTCCTTATCATGAATTTTTGGAAAAATAAAAAATTTGAATTAATACATAAATAGATATGATAATCGATTCTTTAGAAAACAGTAAGCTTTATGGATTTGGTAAAACAGGGAAAGTAATTTTCGACTTTTTAAAATCACTAAACGCAAACGCAGAAGAAAAAAAATATGAGCTTCAGGGATCTGATATATTTGCTACGGTAATGAGTTATGAAACTCGGACTTCAGAACAAGCTCAATATGAATCTCATAAAAAATACGTTGATGTACAGGCTGTTCTTGATGGGGCAGAAGGGTTTAAAATAGTCTCTAGTGATGTACTAAAAGTTAAAACCGCATATGACGAAACAACGGATGTAATGTTTTATTCACCTGAGCCAGAAACAACTTATCTAGATTTATATCCAGGTTCTTTTGTTCTCTTATATCCCCATGATGCTCATATGCCAACTTTAATAGTCGGAGACAAATCTCAACACATCAAAAAAGTGGTAGTTAAGGTTAAAAAAGAACTACTTGGATTTTAATTAATGCAGAAAATACTTTGGGAGGATGTTTCACTCTTGAAAGCCAACTTTACTAAAACTAAAAGCACAGAGATTAAACAAAACAGCCAATTCAAAGAATAGTACTATTTAATTAAGGTTAACTTTTTTGTTTGCACAAAATCTCTGGTACTAACTCGATAATAATAAACTCCACTAGCCAAGCCTGAAGCATCAAATTTTACTGTATGGGTTCCGATTGATTTTTTTTCATTTACTAAAGTTGCTACTTTTCTTCCAGCTAGATCAAATACAGTAATATTTACGAAAAAGCTACCTGGAATAGCATATCTAATAGTAGTGGTGGGATTAAATGGGTTTGGATAATTTTGATGTAGATAGAAATTACTAGCTACTCCTTCTTCAATTTCATTTGAAGTACTAATAGCTTTATTTTCTGCATATAATATTTTTGACCCCTCTAATAATGCGATAATATCAAGATCACCGTCATTATCCATATCTGCCACTTTAGGTCTGTATATTCCTTCTGATGAGAATATTTCAATTTCTTTTTTTAGAAATTCACCATTTCTCTGGTTATGGTACCAATAAATACCCCCTTCAGAGTCGCTTGGCATTATATCCATATATCCATCACCATCCATATCTACGGTAATAGGTAACCCCGATATAATTACATTTTTTTCAATCAAATAAGGTTTAATAAGTGAACTATCTGCCCATTCAAATTCATACCAATATAAGTCCCCATATGATTCTGATAATTGATGAACAGCCAAAATATCGTTGTCTCCGTCATTATCTAAATCATCTGAATATAGTTTTACGATTTCATTTTCAAACCCTTCATAAAGATCAATTTTTTTAAATGAACCTGAGCCTATATTCCTGTATAATGAAATACTTGTAAAATTTACTCCACTTAAAGTCATTATGAAATCTATGTTCCCATCATTGTCTAAATCCTCAGATAAATTTGCATCAACTACTGATGGTTCTTGTACCTGAACAGACTGAAATTCTAGTTCTCCTAAATTTCGAAACCAACTCCCTCTCTTGTTAATGAAATCAAGATTACCATCTAAATCGATATCTTGATTCCCAATCATATTACCTCCAAGAATTACATTATCAGAGAAACTACCATTCTGGTCATTTATCCAAATAGTTGTATAAGAAGTATTGAGGCTAGTAATTAAATCCGGATAACCATCAAGGTTAATATCAGCAGTATAAAAGCTTTCCTGAGAATTATAAGGATAGTCTTTCTCACTGATTTCTACCTGACCTGAAAAATTATTATTTCCCAAATTTTCATAAAACCCAAGTTCAGTAGAGGAACTCTCTTCTTCGATAACACCTGCTCCGTAGATAATATCTGGTAAACTATCCAGATCAATATCCAGTAATTCTAAGTATCGGAAATCTTCAAAGGCGTCTAATTCAACAACACTATTAAAAACAGGAGTAATATTTTCCACGATATTAAGTGGCAAAGCAGTAATATAAGTCCCAAATGTATTTGAAATTTCAACTGAATAAGAACCATAAGCCAAATTTGGAACTTTTACTTTTATAACATTTGCCCCTTTTGAAATTATATCTGCTTCAATTCCTCCGATTTCCACTAATAGCGATAATGAATCAGGAATAAAACCAGATCCATAAATCGAAATTACTGAATTGCCAGATATAGTGCGGAGTTTAATATTGGTTATCAGAGGAGCTTTCCCGATCATATTTTTACTACCGTTCTCAAACCAAACTAACTTCGAATCATTGCTTTCAGCTAATACATCCAGATCTCCATCTCCATCAAAATCAGCAAGGTTACTAATCTCAATTCTTGTAGGTAATAATGGGATTTCTTCCCCAAAACTACCATCTCCCTGATTAGGGTAATAAATAAAATTCGGGATATATTCACTTTTAGGTATTACATCTATGTCTCCATCTCCATCAAAATCGACCAAATACATATCTCTGATAATACCATCATATAATTCATCTCCCTTAATAAACTCTCCTGATCCAGTATTGATATAAACCGTAAGCTTGTAATCCTTTAAGGATAAGATATCTGGATCACCATCATTGTCAAGATCAGCAGTGTATTTATTATATACTCCAACACCTTCTTCAGTAAATACTGAGTCAATTTTAAAACTCAACCCTCCTTGATTTTCCACAATGCTAAATGAGTCATCCCCAGCACCTACTGATTCATCAATAAAAATATCCATATCAAAATCATTATCACTGTCAAATAACCGTATATTTGCAAAGCTCTTATTAATTGAGTTTATAGAAGTACTAGATTCAGTTATTGTACCTTCACCATCATTTAAAAGTATTCCTAATTCTTCCCCTTTTGTTCTTATACTAATAAGATCATTATGCCCATCATTATTAATGTCATTGATATACCCCCCTGCAAAAGGTCCAATATTTCCAAAGTTCTCTCGCAACTCAAAAAAGCCTACTTCATTTTGTTCAATCCAAACTAATTCATAAACTGTATCTTCATGAGGGTCAACGCTATACGAAGTAGATACAAGCAAATCGGTACGCAAATCTTTATCCATATCGATTGGAAAAATTTTTGGGCTTTCATAATTGAACTGATCATATAATTCTACTTTGTCACTGAATTGACCGTTCCCATTATTTTCCAGCAAAAACAAACTACCGCTACCAAATACTATATCGAGGTCTCCATCTGCATCAATATCAATAATTATCTTTTGGCTAGGATAAAAGGTATCGAGCAAATCTCTATGAAAACTGAATTTAGGCAATCGATCTGTTAAAATGGTAAGTGCAGAAATTAGAGTATCTCCGTCAATAGAACTTAATACGGTTACATTATTTACTCCTACAGAAGTTGCTGGGACCTCAACCATCACACCAATATTGGTTTTGTTAATAATCATGGCCTCAGTATCACCTATAAAAACAGAAAGAGGCAATTCATTCAGAAAACCACTACCAAAAATGGTTACTTTAGACCCCTCGGCTACATGTTTAGGTGAAACCCCAGTGATTCTGATCTCATTACTCTGTGCATTTACTTCACTGCCCATCAATATTGAACTCAAAATTACTGCAAAAATAATTGGATTATTGAATCTGGAATTCATAGTTCAAGTATTTTTAATAATAAATAGTTACAAGATATAATTATACAACATTTTTTGATAATCCTCCTCATACTGTCTGTATTGATTCATATGCTGTTGCCAATTTAAAACTTGAGATTTCTTCCCCAAATCAAAACTGTATCTTTAACCATGAGAAAGAACAAATATCTATCCATTTCCAAAATCTTAGAACTCAAACCCTACCTCGATTCCCTCGTTCAGCAACTTGATACTTCGAAATTTATCGATAATGATCCTATTCAATTCATGCATGCTTTTGAAAAAAAAACAGATCAAGAGCTAGCAGGATTTTTTGCGGCTATTATGGCTTGGGGTCGCCGAGATATTGTAATTGCTAAAGTGGATGACTTGCTAAAACGCATGAATTACCTACCGACTGAGTATGTGAAGAACTTCAGTGAATCGGATGTGCCGGAACTAGAAACATTCAAGCATCGCACTTTCAAACCAATAGATATTTACTGGTTGATAAAAGGGTTACAAACTATCCTACAAAAGTTCGGAGATTTTGAAGGATTTTGGGCAAGTTGTTACCACCAATCAAAAAATGAAAAGCGTGAACTGATTGCTGTCTTTCATCAACGTTTTTTTGAGCTTCATCCCGAAACTCCTCAACGAACTAGAAAACATATTTCAAACACAGAGAAAAACAGTTCTGCTAAAAGGTTATATATGTATCTGAGATGGTGCATTCGCAAAAGTGATGTAGATCTGGAGATTTGGAATTTTATGTCACCAGCTGAGCTTAAGGTTCCTTTGGATGTACATGTAGCCCGGCAAGCACGTCGATTAGGATTACTCTCAAGACTTCAAAATGATTGGAAATCAGTAGTAGAGTTAACTCATAAATTAAGTCTTCTCGATCCTACAGATCCTGCCAAATATGATTTTGCTTTATTTGGGCTTGGTGTTTACCCTGAGTTTGTTGATGAAAGATTTTACGTGAACAAGTAAATAAGAGTCCCCCTATTCGCATGTTTATTTAACCCCATTAACCCTAAAATTTGAAGAAAAACTTAGGAAATCAAAAATTAAGATTTCACACAAAATTTCTTATATTTAATGCTCCCAATTATGGGAAATAATAAAATGAAAGGAAGTGAGATTCAATGCTAGGAGTAGAAGTTAAAGATAATGAAAGTGTTGAACGTGCGATTAATCGTTTTAAGAAGATGATAACTCGTTCCCGAGTTCTTAATGAATACAAGGAACGTCAACAGTTTATCAAGCCTTCTTTTGCAAAACGTGAGGCTATGAAAAAAGCCGTACGTGAGCAGCGACGCCGTACACGTGAAAATTTCTAACAATTGATTCACATTTTATAAGCCTTTGGTTTTCTTAACCAAGGGCTTTTTTTATGGCATCCCGAATATATTTAACTCCATCTAAACCCTTTCCTGATGGAATTATCGAATTACTAAAGCCTAATTTAGCAGCCTCTTTTCTACGCTGATCGATATGAGGTACCGTTCTAACTTCTCCACCTAAACCAACTTCCCCGATAAATGCCGTTTGCTGATTGATAGGTTTATCAATTAAACTGGAAACTAATGCACAACACACTCCTAAATCACCAGCAGGATCATTTAGTCTGAATCCACCAGCTATATTCAAATAAACATCTTGGTTATTAAAACTAAAGCCCGCTCTTTTTTCCAAAACTGCTAATAACAACGCTAATCGATTTCGATCAAACCCGTTAGCAGTTCGCTGAGGCATTCCATATGCTGAAGCTGTTACCAAAGCCTGAACTTCAATTAAAAGTGGTCGAGAACCTTCCATTGTACATACTACAGCGTTTCCACTAACTCCTTCCGTTTGATCGGAAATGAAAAGTTCTGAAGGATTGGTGACCTCTGTAAGTCCTAATTCATTCATTTGAAAAACGCCTACTTCCTGCGCCGGTCCAAATCGGTTTTTTAAACTTCGAAGTAGTCGATAAGTATAATTTTTATCTCCTTCAAATTGAAGAACGGTATCAACCATATGTTCCAAAACTCTTGGACCGGCTATATCTCCTTCCTTAGTTACATGCCCGATTACAATGGTCGTGATGTTCTTCTTCTTTGCCACTTGCTGGAATAATGCCGCACACTCTTTCACCTGCTGAATACTTCCGGGCATACTTGATAATTCTGTTCTGTAAACCGTTTGAATAGAATCCACAATTAATAAATCTGGATTTACTTTTTGGGCTTCCTCTATGATCTTATCAACTTGAGTTTCGTTGTATACCAACAATTTATCGGATTTCACCCCAAGGCGTTGAGCACGCTGTTTTATTTGTCCCGCCGATTCTTCTCCAGCACAATATAGAATACTTAGCTCCGGGTTTGATTTGGCAATTTGAAGAGTGAGCGTGCTTTTTCCTATTCCGGGTTCTCCACCAATTAGAATATAGGCACCAGGAAGAAACCCACCACCAAGTACACGATCGAATTCTGTAATATTACTTAAGAATCGTGATTTTTCTGAAGTTTCAACATCAGAAAGTTTTCTGGGAGCTTCTGCTTGATCTAGTCCGGATACTTTTGCTTTGTGTTCAACATCTTTTTTTGATGAGGATGCTTTCTCTACAAAAGTATTCCATTCACCACAAGATGGGCAGCTTCCTAACCATTTTGGAGAAACGTGTCCACATGTTGAACATTCGAATTGTGTTTTGATTTTAGGCAATTATTTTAATTAAATACTTGTTATAACTCCATTAAATATATACATAGTAACTATATATTTGATTCAAAATTTATTATTTTAGCAAAAAAATATTGATATGTTTAAGAGAGCTTTATTTTTTTTAATCATCATTATTGGTATTTCTTCCTGCAAAAAGAATAGTACTTCTACTAATCAGGACTTAGAGACTTATAATCTTAAAATCCAGATTTTAGAAGATTACACATTCTCTAATCCCATTAATTCCATACACCCAGTTAGCCCGTCTTTAAAACTTAAGGCTCCTTTTGATGGAAGAATATTTACTGTTTCAAACGGTGGCTTTTCTAAAGAATTTAGTTATGAAGATTCTCTAGTCGCTCCTGACGGTGGTTTTAATATTGAATGGGAAGGAACCAATTCTCCAATAACAATTACTATTCCTCCTACTTCCAGAACCGAAGAAGGCAAAGTGGTGTTTTCAGAAAATTTAGAAGAAGGTAAAGAATACAGTATAAATCCTTTGGTACAAGTTTCAAAAATTGATACTGCAGCTTTTATATTAAAGTTTACCTCAGCTAATGGAGAAGATGACTTAATTCAATCTGCTCACATTCAAAAAAATGAAGAATGGATTCCGATGCTAAAGGAAGCTTCTTGCCTCGATGAGATTAATGAACAACATCAGACTAACTATTCATTTTTCGCGGAACTTTCTGACTTAAATTTGGACGAAACACTAACCCTTAAATTGACCAACACTTTTGGTGAAGAACAACTAGCTGAAATTACAACCGCTGTTTTACCGTTTGGAAGATTTACGGTGCATAATGTTCTAGAAAAAGCCTCCTCAAATGATTGCTCAACAGATAGCCTTCTTGTTAACTCATTGGAAATAGACTTAGACGAACTTAGCTTTGCGCCATTCTACACTTATAATTTTAAAGTTAGAATATTTGATAAATATATTTATAAAAATCCTGTCAATACTAACCTTAGACAAATTAGTACTCCTCTACTGGTAAAATCTTCATTTGATGGGAGAAGTTTTTCAATATCAGACTCTTCACGGCAACAGGATTTTGTTTATGGTCCTCCAAGCCCAATTTGGGAAGGAGATTCTTTCTTAGAGGAAGGCATTCGGGTAGAATGGCCTTCTAATTCTGAGGATTTTGATATTACTCTCAAAATAAATAAAACGGAAAATTTTGAAGAGCTAATTCAAAAACAAAATATTAAAAAAGGTCAGTTTAATAATAATGTTGGGATTGGAGCTACTGTTGAAGCAAAAAAAATTGATTTAGCCGCATTTGTTATCAGGATTCCAGATTTTCTGGATTCAAGAATTACAGAAGGTATTGATGGATTTGACTTCTACTCAAATGGTGTCTGGAAGCCAATGTTAAATGAAAGTGATTGCCTTAATGAAATATACACTTCAAGTGGTGAGCCCTACCCAGCGTTTATTATGCTTAATGACCTACCACTTGATACTACACTAACTTTTAGAATTAATAATATAAATGGATTAAGCTATGAGTTCACCCGAAAAATGGGGATTGCACCGTTTAATTCTCAAGAGGTTTCCCATCCCGACAGATGCTTTGATTGGGAGTTATTTATTAATGTAATCAACATCCCACGGGAAGAGATCGAAAATGATTATGTAAATAATACTTTGTTACCTCGTACAGAGAATTATTTCCCTTTACCTACCATTGGTGATAGTTTAAAATTCATTCATACTCGTAATGAAGAACTTGCAGGAACAATTGAATACGATTTTTATCTTGTTCCATTATCAATTTCCACTTCTCCAGATACTACTATAACCTATGAAAGACATATAACTTGGATTCCTAGCGGTTTTGGAGGATCCAGATTAGATTCTGCTGATATCGATACGGTAACACTAATAGTAAAAAATAAACAGTTCGAATCTCTAGATTTTTTTCCTGAGGTGGGTGCTACGGCGAACGACTTTTATACTTACTATCCATCTGATTTTGAAAATCCGCATACCGAAACAATTTACATTGAACCCAATAACGGACAACCACCCTTTAATTCAACCAGCATTACTTTATCTAAAGAAAGAGGTATTATAAGAATAACGAGGTTTATTCAGTATTCTTACAACAGTTCGGGAAGACTCTCTTATACTTATACTCTTCAGGAAAACTAGATCAATCCTTTTTCACAATCTCAACTACTTGTTTATTGATATACCAGGTTGTTGCAGCTGCCCCAACGGCCACGGTGATGTAGTAACTTATCATTCTCCAAAGAAATAGCGCTAGCCCAATAAATGCTTCTCTATCAATTAAAGGACCTTGAAAAAGTACGAAAAGACCTTCAACGCCACCACTTCCACCCGGGGTTGGAACAACTAAGAATGCTAAGTTCATGGCCAAGCTTCTTAAAACAGACAAAATCTCAGGAGCTGGAAGTAAACTTAAAACAACAATAGTTGCGAGTGCTATTCTAGCCAACCAAGACATAGTTGAAAAGAAAAATGCTTTAAATAAGAAACTAGCAGGTTTTTTCCGAAGTTGGTGGGCGTAGCTTTCTAGATTCTCAGCTTCTGCATTTATTTTTTCTTCAAACCTTCTTAAAACAGGAAGTTTAAAAACTGCTTTCACTACTTTTTTAATAGCTGCTGGATTTACTAGGACACCATACGCTAAAATACTGGCATAACTAAGTAGTAATACATACAAAAAAATCATTGAAGCTTCGCCTATCAAACCTGCTTCCAAAGGAATTACTTCATAAAAAATACCTGTAACCAGTAAGATTGGAATTGCTATTGCGAACCATATCTGATCTAATAACACACTGTATAAAATTATAGCGGTTGATTCACCTAGATTTAGTCCTTCTTTGGTCATTGCATAAGTAGCCATCGGAGCACCTCCGATTGTAGATGGCGTAACTGCAGAGGTAAAATCCCAAGTCAACACAATCCTAAAAGCGCCAAACCATCCTATTATTCCTTCCGAAAGAACTCTGAATTTTGCTGCTGTGAACCAAACTCTTAAAAAAGAAACAACTAAAGCAATTCCTAAGCCTGGAAGCCTTTTAGGAGCTAAATGTTGTAAAATACCTGGGGTATAAGTGTAGTAAACAACTGCAGCCATAGTAAATACACTAAGAGATATCGATATAAAAAGATATTTCTTAGAGATTAAACTCTGCGGTTGTGTTATGTCTGTTCCGTCGATACTCAACAATTTTTATTTTGGGTAAGTATAAAAAAAGCCACGCACAAGAATGTGCGTGGCTGTAAATATTTTACCAAAAAATTATGCTATGGTAACTTCGTCGTTTAAATATACATCCTGAATCATATTGAGAAGCTTAACACCTTCTCCAATAGGACGTTGGAAAGCTTTACGACCACTTATAAGCCCCATTCCACCAGCACGCTTATTGATCACTGCAGTTTTAACAGCATCAGCAAAATCATTGTCGCCAGAAGCTCCACCTGAGTTTATCAAACCAGCACGTCCCATAAAGCAATTAGCTACTTGGTAACGGGTAAGGTCGATTGGATGGTCTGAACTCAATTCAGTATAAATGCGCTCATCTAATTTTCCATAGCTTGAATTTCCAGAATTCAGCGCTTTATAACCACCATTATTGGTTGGTTGTTTTTGTTTAATGATATCAGCACCAATTGTTGTACCAATATGATTTGCTTGACCAGTTAAGTCAGCAGAAGTATGATAATCTACTCCATCAACTTTAAAGCCGTTATTACGAGTGTAGCACCAAAGAATAGTAGCTAAACCTAATTCGTGAGCGTATGCAAAAGCTTGAGCTACTTCCTGAATCTGTCTATTTGATTCTTCTGATCCAAAATAGATAGTTGCTCCAACAGCGGCTGCGCCCATATCATAAGCCTGATCAATATTACCAAACATGATTTGGTCAAAGGTATTTGGATACGTCAAAAGCTCGTTGTGATTAATTTTCACAACAAAAGGGATTTTGTGAGCATATTTTCTAGAAACAATTCTCAATGCTCCAAAAGTAGATGCTACTGCATTACATCCTGCTTCAATAGCTAGTTTTACAATATTCTCAGGATCAAAATAATCAGGATTTGCTGCAAATGAAGCACCTGCTGAATGCTCAATTCCCTGATCTACAGGCAATATTGAAAGAAAACCTGAACCACCAAGTCTACCAGATTCGAATAACCATTGTAAATTTCCTAGCACTCTGTTATTCCGATCAGAGTGAGACCAAATATCATCTACAAAAGTAGAGGAAGGCAAAGCTAAACGATCTTTGCTTATGGTTTTACTTTCATGTTCTAAAAGATAAGAGGCTTCATCGCCCAGCATCTCTTCAATCTTCGATGTAACAAGTGACATATCTATACTTTTTGAAATTAAATTTGAGGTTGGAAAATATAGGAGATAATCCATGAAATGACTAACCAAACTTATAAGTTGCATGTAATTCGGTTACGTCAAACGCCTTAAAATCCTTATCTTTTGTAAATATTTGATGAACTATGAAAATTGATACTATTACTCTTCCCGAAAAACCGCTTTTCCTCGCTCCTATGGAGGATGTTACGGACTCATCCTTTAGGCAAATTTGCAGAAGAAAAGGAGCAGACATCGTTTTTACAGAATTCATAAGCTCTGAAGCACTAATTAGAGATTCAGATATTGCTCTTCATAAGATGAGTTATAATGAGAGTGAGCGTCCTTTTGGTATCCAAATTTTTGGTGGACGAGAAGAAGCAATGGAAGGTGCCGCTAAAGTAGCAGAGAATAATAATCCAGATTTGGTGGATATAAATTTTGGATGCCCAGTTTATAAAGTTGTGAACAAAGGGGCAGGAGCAGCTTGTTTAAGAGACATTGGTATGATGGAGCGAATGGCTGGAACTGTTGTAGACGCCGTCCAAGATAAACCTGTTACTGTTAAAACCAGACTTGGTTGGGATGATGATACTATCAAGATTCAGGAAGTAGCTTTAATGTTGCAAAACATTGGGGTAAAAGCACTAACCGTACATGCCCGAACAAGAGCTCAAAAATATACCGGCAATGCTCGTTGGGAATGGCTAAAGAAACTTAGGAACACTCCCGGTCTTGAAATTCCAGTCATAGGAAATGGTGATGTAACTACCCCTGAACTTGCAAAAAAGATGTTTGATGAAACAGGCGTTGATGGAGTTATGATTGGTAGGGGCGCAATTGGAAATCCTTGGATTTTTCAACAAACTCGGCACTACCTTGAAACTGGTGAGCTTATTCCAGAACCTACTTTACATGAAAAGCTAGAGCTTTGTGCAGAGCAACTTCGCCTTTCCGTAGACCATCAAGGGGAGCGATACGGTGTTATAATTATGAAAAAACATTACGGTCAATATTTGAAAGGAATCCGAAATGGAAAAAAATTGCGAATGGAATTGATGAGTCATTCGGAAATGGATCCTATTCTGGAAATCTTACTCAATTATAAGGAAGAAGAGTTTTTTGTAGTTAGTTAATTCTAGTTCTGAATCTTTTCTTTTTTCCAATCGTACCCAATCTCTGTTCAAACAAAGGAGATTTTTATGTTATCCAGATTAGCAATGGTTTTCAGATCATTTTTAGGAGCGGCGGGAGTTGCCGCATCCCCAGTAAAAGCTATCACGGGAATTGTGGTAAGCTTGATTATACCCTATTTATTTTATGCTTTTCTAGGTGGATTTGGTCTTGCCCTCGCTATTTTTGGAATAGGTTGGGCAATCTGGTTTTTCACAAAGAAAAAATAACTAGCTTATTTCTCTTTTTTGGAAGGTCTTTCCCAAGGCGTCCATTCTTCTCCCAAAGTATATTTCTGAATCCACTTAATCTCTTCTATATCTCTGGTTCGCTGATTTCTAGGTTCTCTGAATCCGTGTGGCTCTCTTTTAAACGCAATATATCGTGTATCAACTTTACCAATGTCTTTTAAGAACGTGAAGAAAATTTGACTTTGCATTGGTGTATCTGTTGCGTCCCTTAATCCATGTAAAAATAGAGTTGGTGTAGTTACATCCATAGCATGTGTTGCCGGAGAACGTTGTCTATATCCTTCAGGGTTGCTCCATGGTGTTCCACCGATGTACCAAAGACTAATATCAAAATTGAAACCAACGCCATATTCTGATGTCCAGTCAGAAACCATCGCGCCTAAAGAAGCTGCTTTAAATCTTCCTGTTTTAGTAATTACAGTACCTCCCAGAATTCCTCCATAGCTCCATCCCCTAACCGCCATTCTATTTGGGTCGATATTTTTTTCTTTGATTAATTTATCTACACCGGACATCAAATCTTGATAATCTCCATCCCCAATATCATTCATATTTCCTCGAAGAAAATCGTCTCCATAAGAAGTACTTCCTCTTACATTGGGTGCTAGCTGAACGTATCCAAGTCCCGCCCACACATGATATCGAGTACTAAAGCTATTTGTAAAAACTCCAGCTGGACCACCATGAATATGTAGCAGAAAAGGTGCTTTAGAATCTTTTTTCACATCAGATGGTGTGTATTTAATTCCTTCTATTTCTAAACCATCGGAGCTTTTCCAAGTCACAACCTCGTAACTTGCAAGATTAATGCTATCACGGATGAATGGATTCAAATCCGTTAATCTTACCGAGTTTTCAATGTCATCAATACTTGCAGTATATAAATCGGGAGGAGTTATAGCATCTTGTTTTGTAAACAAAAATCTTTCTCTTTTTTCATCGAAACTTGCAATCGAAAGAGTACCTTTAACATCTGAATGTTGACTTATATCTCCTGTATTTATATCTAAGGAATATAGGTTTGAATTGGTTTTTACCTGTCCATTAAAATAGATTTTCTTACCATCTATACTTATATAGTAGCCTCTAATGTTTCCATTAAATTTTCCAGAAATAAGCTCATACTCTTTGGTATTGGCATTCATCTTCCAAAGCTTAGATTGGCGTAACTCCCACTTTTTGTCATCCGCAGCTGAATAAATAAAGTGCTCATTATCTGATAACCATGTAAGCCCTCCTTCTGGAGCCATATTCTCTGTGAGTTTGGTTCCAACTGAATCTCCAACTTGGAGTATATAGATTTCGGAAAGATTTCCTTGATTTCTACGGTTCTCGAACCTTTGGGTATAAACTATTTTTTCTTGATTTGGAGAAACATCAAACCCGCCAATCATTTGCTCCCCTTTAGTTAGTTGAGTTTCTTCCTTTGATTCAAGGTCAAACTTCCAGAGTTGATTCCAGTCACCTTCTGTTTGGCCGTTAGGAGCTTCATCCATAAAGTAATGGTCGTAGCCGGCTTTATATTCTTTCTGTTCTTCGCTGCTTTTTGGTACTTCAGCTGTAAAATAAATTGCTTTACTATCATCAGACCACTTGTAACTGCCCACACTATTTTTGTGCTTTGTAAGCTGAACTGCTTCTCCTCCCGAAGTGGGTAGAAGAAAGATTTGAGAAGCATCACCAACTCTACGTTTCAAAGAAACATATTTTCCATCGGGTGAATATGTAATACTACTTCCGCCTTCTTCACCCAAATATTGATAGCTTTCTCCTCCACCAGCTGGGATATAAAAATACTTGGTCTTATACGTGTTTTTATCCCAATCCAATTCTCTTTTACCAAAAATAACTGACTCCCCATCTGGAGAAATTAATGGAGAACTTATGCCTACCATATTTAGGTAATCGTCGGTAGTCATAGCTCTTTTTTGAGCTGAAACATTAATTGAAATAGTTAAAACAAAAAGGGTAAGTATTACTTGACGCATAGTGAACTTTGATTAATAAAAGCCCAAATATAATACTATATCTACCAAATCAAAGAGCTAGTAAGTTAGAAGCACGTCAACTTATTACCAATTAAACTGATTATAAATAATCTCTTCCAATAAACGGTTTTAATACTTCAGGTACTCTTATCTTAACATTCTCTTCTTGGTAAGCTTCCAAGATTGCAGAAACAACTCTTGGTAATGCCAATGCAGAACCATTTAAGGTATGTACCATTTCTGTATTCTTTTCCTCTTTTCTATAACGAAGTTGCATTCGCCTAGCTTGGAAACTCTCGAAATTTGAACATGAACTTACTTCCAACCAACGTTGTTGACCTGGACTCCAAACCTCAAGATCGTACTTTTTACTTTGTGTGAAGCCCATATCACCCGTACACATTAACAAAGTTCTGTAAGGAAGTTTAAGTGCTTGTAATAACTTTTCAGCATGCTCACGAAGACTTTCCAACTCATCGTATGAAGTCTCCGGCTTTACAATTTTAACCAATTCAACCTTGTCAAATTGATGGAGTCGATTTAAACCACGAACATCCTTTCCATATGAGCCCGCTTCTCTTCTCCAGCATGGTGTGTAGCATACATATTTAATTGGAAGATCTTGCTCCGCTACGATCTCATCACGGTGGAAATTAGTAACTGGAACTTCAGCAGTTGGAATAGCAAAAAACTCATCTCTTGGAACAACATACATCATATCTTCTTTATCAGGAATTTGCCCCGTTCCACGAGCCGAAGCCTCATTCACAAAGTAAGGTGCCTGAAGCTCTGTGTATCCTGCTTTTCCTGCTTCGTTTATGAAGTAGTTAATTAAAGCTCGTTGAAGCTGTGCAACCGGACCAATATAAAATGGAAAACCAGCGCCGGTGACCTTCACCCCTCGCTCAAAATCTACCCAACCATATCGTTCTACAATTTCCCAATGTGGTTTTCTCCACACTTCGATATTAGGTTCACCCCAAGTTGAAAACACTTTATTATCACTCTCGTTTGAACCTACAGGGACACTTGAATGAGGAACATTTGGGATTTTATACAACAAATTTTCTCGCTCTTCTTGTATCGCTTTTACTTGTTCATCAAGATTTTTTATTTCTTCTTTAAGTGATGATGTTTCCGCAATTATAGTTTGAGCCTCTTCTTTCTTGCCCTGTCCCATTAAAGCACCAATTTTTTTTGCCTTGGCGTTGCTTTCACTTCTTATATTGTCAGCTTTGTGAACAATTGCTCTCCATTCCTCATCTTTGGCTAGTACATCAGCAACAATTGAATTCTCCTTTTCACCTTTTGCAAGCATTCCATTTTCTACTTGCTCTTGATTATCCCTAATAAAATTGATGTCTAGCATTCTTAAACGTTATTTAATTTTTAAAGAACCTAAAGATAAGACCTAATATGCATTTGATTAATATTTTTTTGCACATAGTTGAACTTTTATCTTTTATTTTTCATTGGGCTTATCTAACTTAAAACCTAAATAAATTAGGCAATCTTATATTTATCAAAGAAATTTTAGGAAAAAAGGGATTTTTACATGACTCATCTTTTAGACGATATCGACATCGCTATTTTAAATCATCTTCAAGAGAATGGAAGAGCGCAACGAAATAAGATTGCTGAGCTTGTAAAGCTTTCCGTTCCATCAGTCTCAGAGCGTATGAAAAAGCTTGAAGAACGCGGACTTATTCAAGGTTATCATGCTATTTTAAATAGTAAAGATTTCAACTTTGATATAACTGCTTTCCTTTTTGTACAAGTAGATGGTTCAGAAAATTATCCTGAATTTGTTCGGAAAGTATCAAATGAATCTGAAGTTTTAGAATGTCATTCCATAACTGGCGACGGTTCTCACCTACTTAAAGTTCGTACAAAAAACACTGCTTCTTTTGAACGGCTACTTTCTACCATACAATCTTGGGAAGGAGTTGATAAAACCCGTTCTAACCTTGTTCTGTCAAGTTTCAAAGAAACTCGAGCCTTACCAATAGAACAAGCAACTGAGTTGATTAAATAAACTCTTTTACTTAATAAAAGAGTTAATAAACACATTAGGATTCGTTACCTTTACGCCATAATGACAGACGTAAGGAAATAAGTATGGATCGCGAAGTTTTTCAAGAACAATTTGGGCTACTAGGGAACTCACCAGAAGTAAGGCAAGTAGTTGATAAAATAATGCAGGTTTCTAAAACCGATATTACGGTTTTATTGCAGGGAGAAAGTGGTGTTGGCAAAGATGTTACAGCCAGAGCAATTCATGGAACTAGTGAACGCAAGCATAAAGATTTAGTAATTGTGAACTGTGGTGCTATCCCTGAAGGCATTATAGAGAGCGAACTTTTTGGGCATGAAAAAGGGGCCTTTACAGGAGCCAATGATACCCGAGAAGGTTATTTTGAAAAAGCCGATGGAGGCACCATTTTCTTAGATGAAATTGGAGATACTCCAAAAAATGTTCAGGTTAAACTTCTTCGAGTATTAGAGAACGGTGAGTTTTTTAGAGTAGGGTCAAGTAAAGTTAAAAAAGTAGATGTTCGTTTGATCGCAGCAACAAATCGCGATTTATGGCAAATGGTAAAAGAAGGGACTTTTAGAGAAGACTTATATTACCGACTTGATACTGTACAGATTCATCTTCCCCCTTTAAGAGAACGCCAAGACGATGTAATTCCTATTTTTAGAAAATTCGTACAAGAGTTTTCTGCACGATACGATTCTGTCTTCAAGGGGTTCTCTGATGAAGCCCGTGAGTTACTAATTTCCTATCGCTGGCCAGGAAACATTCGTGAGCTTAGAAATGTAGCTGAGCAATTAGTTGTACTCGAGAAATCTCAATTTATCGATGTAGAACGTCTTCAAAAATATCTAAAAGGTCGTCAACATGAAGGTTCAGCTGATAACCTTCCTATGGTTGCAGACTCAACTCAAAAAACTGAAAAAGATCAGGATTTTGACCGTCGCGATCGAGAACTTGTGTATCGTGCTTTGGTTGAACTTCGAAATGATATTGGGGATGTAAAGCGTATGCTTGGCGGTGTTCTATACTCTTCTATTTCAGACAAGGGAATAAAAGCATTACCTCCTGCGGTTCGTGAGGATATTGCTAAACAAGAAATGCCATCGAATCTTAATATAGATTTAGGAAATCAAGCCTCTCTAGGAATGAGCTCATTTCCTTCTGATGATGATGACGAAGAGCATGAAATTATTGATCAAGAAGAATCGGAATTGATGCGATTTTTTGCTGATGATGAAATTCCTTCCATTGAAGCAACAGAGCAGTTTTTGATCAAAAAAGCACTTGATAAATATGATGGAAATCGCCGAAAAGCTTCAGAAACACTCGGTATAAGCGAGCGAACTCTTTATCGAAAATTGGATCAGTATGGCCTTGCGTAGAATTCTATCTTTTGGGGTTATGGTGATCTTATTCACACAATTAAGTTGCCTGAGATACAGTTTTACTGGCACTTCAATTCCTGAGGATGTTAATTCTATTTATATACCATTTTTTCCGGACCAATCTAACAGCGGTTTTGGGGATTTGAGCGATCGTTTAAATCAAGCATTAATAGAACGATTTGTAAATCAAAGTAGACTTCAGCTTGCTAATAATGAAGAAGACGCTGATGCCATTTTAGACGGAAGTATTATTACATACAGCAATCGTCCGTTTAGTATTGGAGGAGATGAACAAGCCAATCAAAATCAAATTCGAATTAGTGTTAGAGGAACATTCGAATATAAGACAGATGCCGAAGCTCTATGGACCAATAAATCATTTGAAGGTACCTTTACTTTCGATCCAACTGATGATCCTATAAATGGTGAACAAAGCGCAGCTAATGAAGCCCTCGAACAAATCGCCAACAATATGTTTAACGATGCGGTTAGTAGTTGGTAATTTTCATTGTAAGTAATATTCAAGCAGTGTATTATTGCCCATAGTTATGCAAACGCTCCCTTTCAAAATACCACAATCACTTTCCTCGTATGTAGAAAAGTTTCAAGATGATCCTGAAAAAATCACTAAAAAGCTTCAGAAGCATGTAAAGAAACGCGATCCTGATGCAGTAGGACATTTTCTCCTAGCTTGGTTCCATCATCTCCAAGACCAAAATAAAGCAGCCGTTAAAGAAGCATTAATTGCAAAAACTTATGCTCCTGGTAGCCCGTTGATGGAGCACTTACATTACTTCCTTGTGCATCCTGAACTATTTGAAGCTTCATTGCCTTCAGCTCAATATAGTTCGGAACGAAAACTTCTACATGCATCTCGAACTTCTCCAATCTTGGATTTAGATCGACTTATTGAGATGCTTGAAGCAGTTGAATCTCAGCGCATTCAAATCTCATTGGATGATGAGGCTGACGATACGGACTTAAGTGAAGATTCTACAGAAGTGGAGGATATTATTTCCGAAACACTTGCCAAAATTCATGTTACTCAGGGTAATAAAAAGGAAGCCATAAAAATGTATGAGCGTCTTATTACCATAAATGAGGATAAAGCCGGGGTGTATAACTCAGAAATCTCTAAGCTTAAAGAGGGCTAACTTTTTACGAAAGGATTATTCATTTTTTCGTGACCAATAGTAGTAGTTCCTCCATGCCCTGGGTATACTTCCGTCTCATTTGGTAATACGTATAGCTTTTCCTTGACGGATTTTTGAAGTAGCTCAAAATCACCTTTATATAGATCGGTTCTTCCAATACTTTCTCTAAATAAAGCATCGCCTGCTATAACTAAATTCTCTTTTTCGAAATACAAAGAAGTATGATCCGGTGAATGCCCTGGTGTGTATAAACATTCAAATTCAAAGGATTCAATTTTAAAATTACCGGATTTAGGAAGTAGTTTTGGGGTAAAACTAAACCCGACCTGATTTAACCCAAACATGGTGGCTTGATTTCCAAAATTCTCCCATAAGAAGAGATCATCAATGTTTAGATAAACAGGTACATCAAAGTCCTTACAAAGGCGTTGCAACCCTAATACATGATCTACATGAGCATGTGTAAGTACCACTGCTTTTAATTCACTTTCCAAATCGGCGAGGTATTCTTTGAAAACCTGATACTCAGTTTCATTTGAAAATCCAGGATCAATTATTATGCTGGTATTTTCATTTGAGAGTAGATAGGTATTCTCTAAAAAGGGTCCGACTTCGAATTTTTTAATCTTCATATACTAAAAATAAAAAAAGGATGTCATCAAATGTGATGCATCCTTTTAAAATATTGATAAGAAATTTGTACTTATTTCTTCTTTGCGTCGTACATGCGCTTAAAGCGATCTACACGACCAGCTTTAGCAGTAAAAGACTTTTGAGTATAAAAAGGGTGATTTGTAGAATCAATCTCACTCTTGTAAATACCACCATCTGCCTTTAGTGTACTACGAGTCTGAATTTCAGTACCGTCACTCATTAGGACAGTGATTTCTTTATAATCTGGATGTATTCCTTTTTTCATAATAATGCTTCTTCCTTCAATTTTTTGGAAAGGCTTTAAATATAAGATTATTACTAAGCGAATTCAATGCTTTTATACATCAAAATCTCTAAAATCTTCTTCGTCTAAATTTCCGAATGAAGAAAACATGGATCCAACCATATCAGAATACGAAGTCTGGTCATCTAGGTCTTGCTTACTTAACATCGAATTTTGATGTAATGCTTCTAAAATTAAGTCCATCCACGCGTTTAATGCTTCATCAGAGGTTTGTTTAATATGTTTCTTCACCAACTTTTGGAGACCGTCAACTTCACTTAAAATGCTTTTATACATCGCATTTGGAAGTGTGTCTGGAAGGTTCACTTCTTTTCCGCTCGAAAACCAGTCAGTTATTTCTTTGTATGTACTTTTCTCTTCTTCAGAACGACTTTGTGGATCTGGAAAGTGTTTTTTGAAAACTTTACTTATAGCTCGACCAATAATATGCTTTGCCACACTAATAGCTCCTTCTTGCTCACCTTCATAAACTAATTCTAGTTTCCCAGTAAGAGCAGGTACCATGTGATAAATATCAGCAATTCTTACTGAAGTTTCTGACTCTCCATTAATCACAGCCCTTCGTTCAGCTGAGGAAATTATTTGCTCCATGGCTGTGATACTCATTCTTGTAGAAACTCCACTTTTCTGATCTACATATTCAGAATCACGAGCTTCAAAAGCTGTTTGTTCTAATACCTCACGATAAACATCTTGAATGTGAACTTTCACATTCTCATCCCTATTGTCCCAAGCTTCTTGTTTTGTAATATTAATTCCTATTTCAACTTCTTTTGGATAATGGGTAATAATTTGTGCATCAATTCTATCCTTTAAAGGTGTTATAATATTACCGCGATTGGTATAATCTTCAGGGTTTGCAGAAAATGCCATCGAGATGTCAAGCGGTATACGAACATTAAACCCACGAATTTGAATATCTCTTTCCTGCATGATATTTAGCAACGCTACTTGAATTCTAGGTTGTAAATCGGGGAGTTCATTAATTACAAAAATCCCCCTATTTGTTCTGGGTATTAATCCAAAATTAATGGCATTTTCATCTGCTAAATTTAGTTTTTGGGTTGCCGCTTTTATCGGGTCAATATCTCCAATTAAATCAGCAACAGTAGTATCTGGTGTCGCTAATTTTTCTCCATAACGATGTGAACGATGAACCCAAGCAATTGGAGTATCATCTCCTTTCTTTGCAATTATATCTTTAGCATACCGAGATAATGGCTTGAAAGGATCGTCATTAATTTCCGAACCTTCTACTATGGGCATGTACTCGTCTAAAAATTGTACTAACATTCGTAATATTTTAGTTTTTGCCTGACCCCTTAAGCCAAGCAAAATCATATCGTGCCGAGAAAGAATTGCATTTTGGATTTGAGGAAGAACTGTTTTCTCATATCCTAAAATTCCATCAAATAAAGTGCCTCCTTCTTTTATTCTGGAAATCAAATTTTTACGAATTTCATCCTTTACAGAAATTGATTCCCAACCACTCTTTCGTAATTCTTTAATGGTCTTTACTTTTGTTTGTAAATCTTTCATGCCTTTATTTTGCAGTAATTTTTATAATTAACTTTTGCAGTTCCGTTTTTATTCACTGTTTCTAAAATTAATCTATGGAATTTGTAAGGGCGCGGGCTTTTATCAAAGTTTCTTCCCATTCTTCTTCAGGATCAGAGTCACTCGTTATTGCACCTCCAACTGGGTATATCAAAGTATTCTTTTCAATTATTGCTGTTCGAATTACCACATTAAAATCGAAATCATCCTTGGGTGAAATGTAACCGATAGCTCCCGAGTAAATTCCTCGCTTATAATCTTCCAATTCTTCAATGGATTGCATAGCCGAAATCTTGGGTGCGCCTGTCATTGAACCCATAGGGAAACATGATTTTATAATTTCGATAGAATCCACCTCAGGCTCAACTTCGCATTCGACTGTTGATACCATTTGATGCACAGTTTTAAAGCTCTGAATCTCAAATAAATCTTTTACTTTAACACTCCCTTTTTTGGCAATCTTACCTAAATCGTTTCGCACCAAATCAACAATCATTAGGTTTTCGGCTCGATTTTTTTCTGATTGCAGAAGTAAATTCATTCCATCTTCGTCTTTTCCCAATCCTTTTAATGATGTCCCTTTAATTGGCTGAGACCACACTTTATCTTCTTTTTTTGCAATAAACCGTTCAGGTGAAGAACAGCATACTGAAATCCCATCCACAAAAACATAGGATGCGAAAGGAACAGGTCCTATCTCTCGCATAGCTTTATATAAATCTATTGGATCTCCTTCAAAATTGAATTCTAAAGGATGAGATAAATTTATTTCATAATAATCCCCTTCTTCAATATGCCCCTGAGCAACCTTTACTTTCTTAAGATATTCCTCTTTATTTATTTGGGTTCTTTTGGAACATTTAAACTCGGACTTTTTTTCATCCGCCAATTTAACTTGTTCTTCTTCGCCAAGTAAATATTCTGGACTTCCTTCTCTGGAAAACTCAATTAATATTTCCGGTACCAGAAAAAACATATCAGGTGCTGTATTCAAGGAAGGATTTTTTGAATCTAACTCTTCAATTTTATTTTTCAGATCGTATCCGAAATACCCAAATAACCAGCTTTCTTGCTTTGCCCTAAATTCTTGAAGCACTTCAAAAGGGTTGCCCTGTTTATATACTTCGACACCATCTTGAAAAATGGTTATTTTATTTCCTTTACTCTTAATCCATGCTTTAGGCTTGGCTGCTAAATATGATTTAGTGCTCGCAGGATGGTCTTCCTTTTGGGATTCCAACAAAACTAAGTTTCCAAATCGGCGGAAATTGCGAAGTAAGTTTAATATGTAATCGAAATTTTTGGGCATATTTTAGACGCAAATGATACGGTTTCTCATCGATTTTTTTGCAGGCTTTTGCTTATCATCAAACATTAAATTCTTCAGATGCTCTATAAATCATTCGTCAAGCCTTTTCTTTTCAAAAAAGATGCTGAATCAGCTCACGAGCTAGCAGTTCATCTTTCTTCTAAAACAAGCCATTCTAATATTTTAATTGGTCTTGCTAAAATAGCATATGGCTTTGATGACACAAGATTAAAGAAAGAATTTTTTGGTCTTAATTTTCCTAATCCTGTTGGACTTGCTGCTGGTTTTGATAAGAATGGTGTAACTCCAAAAGCAATGCAAGCACTTGGCTTTGGCTTTGTTGAGATTGGAAGCATCACTGCAAAACCTTCTTTAGGCAACCCAAAACCCCGCGCATTTAGATTGCCTGCAGATCATTCTCTTATTAATCGAATGGGGCTTAATAACGAAGGAGCTGAAAGTGTTATAAGAAGATTATCCTCGTTGAAGTTGGATATTCCACTTGGAATAAATATTGCCAAAACTAATGATGCATCGATTCATGGCGATGCGGCAATTGAGGACTATTTATTTAGCTACGATTTGGCTAATACGGTTGCCGATTATATTACAGTTAATGTTTCTTGTCCTAATACTGGTGAAGGGAAAACTTTTGAAGACCCAGGCGCACTTGAGGCGCTTTTAATAGGATTAAAAATCTCTCAAACTAATAGAAAGCCAACTTTTGTAAAATTTTCAGTAGATACAGACAAACCCACTTTAGAAAAACTAGTAGAAATTTGTGAGGCGCATGCTGTTTCAGGTTATGTTGCTACGAATACCTCCTCTATTAGAAAAGATCTTAGAACTCCTTCTTCTACACTTGAAGAAATTGGGAATGGTGGTTTAAGTGGTCGTGCAATAGCTTCGAGAAGTACACAAGTAGTAGCTTGGCTAAAAGAGATCCTGAATGATAGTAAGCCAATTATTGGTGTTGGTGGAATTGATGACCCTAAATCGGCCAAAGAAAAGATAAAAGCTGGTGCAGATTTAATTCAAATATACACTGGAATGGTCTATGAGGGTCCAGGTTTAATAAAAAAAATTAAGAAAGAATTTTTAGTTAATCAGTAGGAATTTGAAAGGTGACCTCACAGCTAACAGGGGAAGCAACTCCATTAACCAAGACTGGTTCGAAAGACAAATTCTCATCTATTGCGTAAATAAACGCATCTATAAGATTTTGATTTCTGGTATCTGATACAAGCTTAAACTCATCGATTATACCACGTATATTTAGAAAGAAAAGAAAAGATATTTCACTTTCCTGCACACTTTGTGGCATGTTTACGAGGGCAAGAAAGTTCTCAGTCCCACCTCTTATTAAAACACTTTGTTCAATTTCGGTACAACTTAAGTAATTGCTAGGTTCATTTATTCCAGAGATAGAATTACTAATTTCTTCTTCAGTTTCAGCCTCCTCTATTGGGAGTTCAAACTCGTTTTTTAGCCTTCTAACCCTTTTATTTAATGTAGAATTTGAATATCCAGCCAGAAAATAATCAATCGTTGATCTGGTTGAATCCCAGTATTCTCCACGATATGGAAATTCGATTTTAAAATCTGGTTGGCTTAAAGTTGAGTCTATTAGTAAAGTAAAGTATAAGCTATCGGCTATTGTTATACTAGAGTCTTCTAGTGAAACTTGAGCTGAGTCTTTTTGAGTTTCAAGTTGCTCTTTTTGTTTCTCCCATGTTTTATTTACGTGGTTCCATAGCTCAATTTTTTTAATAAACATGGAATCCTGTTTACCAAGTAAGATATATGTTTCAATACCATCATATAAAGCTTGAGCACCAAGCTTAGTTCCTGAATATAAACTTTCAAAATCAAGTAAAGCTTCTACTTTATTCTCTAACGAAATCTCTTGATTATTTTTAATATTCAGGTATTCAACCCTTGGATTTGATTCTGAAATCTCCTG
Source organism: uncultured Balneolaceae bacterium (assembly GCA_963974345.1). Taxonomy (GTDB): domain Bacteria; phylum Bacteroidota; class Rhodothermia; order Balneolales; family Balneolaceae; genus RHLJ01. The sequence continues at coordinate 313,596 of CAXBBW010000002.1, forward strand.
AATATATGGTCTTTCAATATTAAACTTCTCAACTAATCGATCTGCATATACCGTATTTGGAAAACGATTTACAAGTTCTTCTGCTTCATCAAATGCTTTCCCATTATTGTTTTGAATTGAATATAGCTCAGATAGGGAGTACAAAGAAACCGGCGCTACTTTACTATTTGGTCTTTCATCCAGTACTTTATTGAAATAGTACTCTGCACTGTCAGGAAGGTTTAATGAAAGAAAAAATAGATTTGCCAATTCATAGTTTAGGTACGCAATGTCCTCTCTTACCGAATCTTGATCCTGAGGAGTAAACGGAATTCGACTTAAGTCTATACTAACAAAAACTTCATTATCAGTCCCTTTTTTAGTGCTATTTCCTCTGTTCAAATTTGTTTCATTTTGCTCCTGAACAATATCTACAATTAAAGATGAAACTCGCCAATTATCCAGAAGTGGTCTTCCATTCCAAAGTGCTCTAAACTGTTGGGCTGATTCAGCTAACAAGACAGGGTTTTTGTAACTTAGAAATCCATTTTTTTCGATACTTTCCGCACCATTAACCTGATTATTTGTAGCATTTACATTAATTAGAGTGTTTCTTCTATCTTCTTGTTCTTTTTGTAATCTTGCAATTTCTTCTCTTTTCAATCTTTCCAGTTCAACCAATACAGAATCAAATTGTTCTTGAGGAAGACTGCCCAACCAAAGAAGGCTATCCTGAAAATGTATCTCATATTTGATCTTAGAATAATCACCAAATGAAATAGCAAACTCAGTTGCATTAAAATCATCCGGAAGTTCGTCAATGGGGGCGTTTACTTTTGCAGCAGAATCGTAATAAGCAGCTGCTAATACATAATCATTGTAATTAAATCTATTAATTTCTGCTAAACCATTGTATACCTTAGCTTTTGTAACAGGTTTAGGTTTAACCCGACTATCCCTTAAAATTTTTATATAGATTTCTTCCGCTTTCTTATAATTACCTCGGTCTTGTTCAGTTTTACCCAGTTCAAAATTAAGCTCCGAAATGAACTCAGAGTTTTTGTCATCTCTAACCATTTTAGCAAAAACTCTATATGCTTCGTCCGACTTGCCCAATGAACGAGCTACCTCTGCTTGCTTTTTCTGTGCTTCGAACTGTAAATCGTAATTGGTATAGTTTTTCGTTACTTCATTATAAGCTTCAAACGCTGCTTCACTATTCCCAAGAATTTCATTTAACTGACCTATTAAAAAGAACCCTCGTTCTTTGTATGTTTTTTTAGGCAACTTTTGTACTGATTCATTAAGTAAATCAAGTGCATTTACCCAGCTTTCCCTTTCTACATAGTGCTCTGCTAAAACAGTTTGCACTTGATGTTGTATTCTATTCTCCCAATCTCCTTCAAAAATAGACAGTTGATCAGTTAAATACTGAACGCCTTGATTATATAATTCAAGCTCAAGCAAAACTCTTCCCTTCCAAAAAGCTGCTTCCTGTTTCATTTCAATGTTTTCGGAGGATAGATAAAGCTCATCAAATTTTTGATCAGCTGAAAAGTATTCCTTCCTATAAAAAAATGATTTCCCAATTATTAACAGAGCATCATCTACCCATTTAGAATCATCATATTTTCTAAGGATATCGGCACCCTTATCTATTGCATTTTGGAAATCAGCAGCACCTGCTCCTAATGGTGTTTCATAAATCCTTATTGGTTGAAGTGTATTATAATTTCGTGCCTGACTTTCTGATTTATCCTCACCAAGGTTAAAGCTTTTCTTGGCATTAAAGAACGTGTTATAGTAAGCATTAAAATCAGTGAAATTAGTTTTAAATGAGCTTTTACATCCCATGAAAAACACCATCACTAAAATAATACTTGTAATTCTTCTCATTGTTCTTTTTACATTATTCCAACTAACAACGGGAGTTCTTAGTCTATCGTACTCACTTTTATCATATTTGTACGACCACGTTTTGCAATAGGCATTCCAGTAGCAATAATAATCCTATCTCCTTTTTTTACCATACCTCTATCTTCTAAATAGTGCTCCATTATTTTAACACTTTTATCTGTATCAAATAATTCACCTAATCTTACTGATTGTACTCCCCAAACCAAATTTAACTGTCGGCGAACTTTTTGAGATTCGGTGAAAGCAAAAATGGGCATTTTTGGTCTGAATTTAGCAATTCTCCTTGCAGTATTTCCTGAATGTGTAATTGTACTAATTACCTTTGCTTCCACATTATCCGCCATCGAAATACATGAAAATGCAATCGATTCGATAATTTGTTTTTCTTTTAGATTTGGCTTTTTGTACTCAAGACTATTATAAAGTTGTAAACGTCTTTCTTCAATCTTTCTGCAAATTCTATCCATTACATTTACAGCTTCCATAGGGTATTTACCAGCAGCTGTTTCTCCAGAAAGCATTACAGCATCTGTACCATCTAATACAGCATTTGCTACATCAGAACTTTCAGCTCGGGTAGGCCTAGGATTATGAATCATTGAATCCAGCATTTGAGTAGCCGTAATTACAGGCTTTCCATACGCTCTACATTTTTCAATGATCATTTTCTGAACAAAAGGAACTTCTTCGGTTGGAATCTCGATTCCTAAGTCACCTCTAGCAACCATAATACCATCAGCAGCTTCGATAATTTCATCAATTGCGTCTAAAGCTTCTGGCTTTTCAATTTTTGCAATAACTCCTGCTTCACAATCTGAATCTGCTATTCGTTTCTTTAAATCGAGAACTTCTTTCGCGGATCGAACAAAAGATAGTGCTACAAAATCTACATTTTGACTTAATCCAAACTCAAGATCCTCAATATCCTTTTCGGTTAGAGCTGGAATCGAAATTTTAACATTAGGCAGATTTACACCTTTTCTAGACTTTAAAAGTCCACCAACAATTACAGTAGCTTCTAAGGATTCGCCTTTTTTTGCTGTAATTTTAAATTCAAGTAATCCATCATCAAGTAAAATTCTATTCCCTACCTCAGCTTCATTTACTAGGTTTTTATAGTCAATTGGAATAATTGAACTTGTACCTTCAACTTCTTCTCCTGTAATAGTAATAGCACTCCCATCTTCTAAAACCTGACCACCATCTTTCATTTGTCCAACTCGAATTTTCGGACCTTGCAAATCCATTAATACAGCAATACTGTAGTCATTTTCCTTTGCTGTTTTCCTAATGTATTTAATTGTTTGCTCATGTACTTTATGAGAGCCGTGTGAAAAATTAACTCGAGCAACATTCATTCCATGTAAGAACAAATTTGTAATGCCTTCTTGAGTATTACAACTTGGGCCAATGGTGCAAACAATTTTTGTTCTTCTAAGTGGAGTAATCATAAATCCAAAAATTTGTACTTGTGTGTATCGTTAATTATATATTCCGATACTAAAGATAGGTTAAATGTTGTTATCATAATGAAATGTTTTATAAAATTTTTTGTCTTTAACTTTTTTTAAATCTCTTAATAAGTCTATGAATCTGTTTTGGCTCATTGTTACTGCTCTCAAAATGAAATCTATATATAAGTTTTTATCTACTGTTCTTGTTTGTAGTCTTTTTTTGAGCTGTTCAAATGCTTATATAGATGATATTGATAGAAGTGGAGGATATCAATATAAGCCTGGGTATCCGGAAGTCAGATTAGTTACTGCTGGTATTGTTGATGAATTAACTGATAGTACTAGAATTACTGTTACTGGTGAAATTGTTTATGCTAGTCTTGTATTCAAAAAAATAAATGAATTTTTTGAAGCTAACATTCTTGTTGATGTTCAAATTTTAGATCAGATAGATCAAACTAATATCATAGAAACAAGAAATTATCCAATCACAATTACTGAGAAAAATAATTTACTGGTAACTAGTCAGGAAGAGTATCTTTTTGAAGAAGCTTATTCGGTAGCTCCAGGCAACTATCTAGTAAATTATTCGGTAACTGATTCGTATACTGGTAAACAAGTTATCCGCTCATCTGAAGTTTTTGTACCAGATCCTTTTGACCCTGTCTCGAATATTACCAATATACAAGTCTCAGCTAAAGATGAAAGTATCAAGGATGGTTATGATCCGATTACAACTTATGATATTTCAAATCACGCGGATTCTATACGATTCGTTTTTCAGGTTACTAATAATAGAACTGAGGAACCAATGACACTTAATACTCGATTATTAAAATTTAAATCGGATACAAGTATTGCCCGTCCTATGAGTTACCCAAACTATAATAGTTCTCATATTTCTTACAAAGGGATTTATTTCGATAAGTATGAGATAGTAAATTCATCTCGTAGAATTATTAGTCAATCAGGAAGTGTTTCAATAGAATTTTTATTCCCAAATTTACAAAGAGGTAACTATCGCTTCGAAGTTCGCGCAGATTTGGATAATGATAATGAACTCTTTAAGGCTAGAGATTTTAGTGTCAAAAGTATGAATTACCCTACACTAAGATCTCCAAAAGAAATAGCTTCTCCTCTCTACTATTTGATGTCTGAAAAGGAATACAATCAACTAATGGAAATTGAAGATGATATTGAGCTTAAAAAAGCGATCGATAGATTTTGGTTGAGTAATATAAAAAACTCAAAAAAAGCTCAAAATGTAATCTCTTTATTCTATGAAAGAGTTGAGGAAGCCAATAAACAATTTGCTAGCTATAAAGAAGGTTGGAAAACAGATATGGGAATGATCTATATCTTATTTGGACCACCTTGGTATGTAAACTCCTCTTTAGACACAACCGCCTGGAGTTATTCTTATAATTTTAATGATTTTGAAACCAATTTTTATTTTAAAGCTCCAAGACTGAATAGTAAATTTTTTCCTTTTGACAACTATTTATTGCTTAGAACTCAAGAATATCACAGCGTAGAATATCGCCAGATTCAACTTTGGCTTACTGGTAACATTCTAAAAGATAACCTTTGAAAAGGCCCCTTTAAAAATCGTGCTTCTTTATTGAAAACATATTGCCTATTTCCTACCAATTGCCTTTCTTTAGCTTTCAGTAATAAACATTAATTAATATAGAGGTCATCTATGTTTAAAAAGCTATTAAGCTCAGGTCTTTTCTGTGTCTTATTTTCTAGTTTGGCATTTGCTCAATTTGGAAGTATAACAGGTAAGATTGTTGATAATGTAACAGGTGAAGAATTGCCTGGTGCAAACGTATATATTGTAGAACTCGAAAAAGGAGCATCTTCAGATATAAATGGTGATTTCACCATTTCTGCAGTCCCAAATGGTACCTACAATGTAAGAGTCACCTATATCGGTTATTTAAGACAAGATCTTACAGTAACTGTTAGCGGTGAAACAAATCTAGATCTTTTTCTAGAAGAAGATATAGCCGGTTTAGAAGAAATCATTGTAACCGGTCAAGGACAGGCAATCGATAAGAAAAGATTGTCAACAACTGTAGATGTAATTACAGCGAAAGATCTTGAGAAAATTCCTGCTCAACGATTAGATCAGGTACTTCAAGCAAACCTACCGAACTCTCAAGTTCGTTTATCATCCGGTCAGCCGGGTACATCTTCTCTAATTAGAGGTAGAGGTGTAAACTCTGCACTTACTTCAACAACTCCTGTAGTTTACATTGATGGTGTACGTGTTGATAATACAAACGGTTCAAACAGAGCAATTGGTACTGGTGGAGCTCAAAGTTCTGCACTAGCTGATATACCTATTGAAAACATTGAACGTATTGAGGTTATTAAGGGTGGTGCCGCTACTACACTTTATGGTGCTGATGCAGCAAATGGTGTAATTCAAATCTTTACTAAAAAAGGTGTACGTGGTGCAAACAGATTAACTTTCGAAAGTACACTTGGCGCTATTAAGGGAACAGAAGACTTCTTATTTTTTGATGGTACCGCTGATATTCTTTATAAAACTGGTACATATCAGGAATACAAGCTTTCAACAAGTGGTGGTACTGAAAATCTTACTTATTCTTTTTCAGGATCTATGCTTGATAACGATGGTTTTAAAGCAAATACAGATCAAGTACGCCACAACTTAAGAACTACAGTTTCAGCACAAGTTAATGATGTTGTGAACTATACAGGTTCTTTAGGCTTTACTAGTTCTGAGTTTTCCAGAGACGATAATGCAAATAGTTCTTTCGGGTCATATAGTAGTCTTGAAGGTGCACGTTATGGCGATGTTGACGCCTTAGATGCTACTGCTTTCGATGCTCTGGATGCTCAAATCACCGATATTCAAAATAATGTGGATTTCCTTGAAGATATCAAACGCTTCCAGACTTCTCATAATTTACAGTTTAGTATTATGGATGGATTGGCTGCTAAAGTTGTAGTTGGTGCAGATAACCGTACTTCACGTCAACGCCAGATTCAAACAAATGCTTATTTGATCGCTTTAGGGGCAGTTCCTATAGGTACATCTGATCAAGGTGGAATCACTGTTTTTGAAGGCGATTATCTTGGATTAACCGTTGAAGGTAATATTCAGTATCAAAAAGACTTCCAAGATATTTCTACTATTACTGTAGTTGGTGGTCAAATCTTCAGAACGGATGACCGTCAAGTTAGACTTGTTGGTTCAGAAGTTCCAGATGGTGCAAAAACATTAAATACTGCTTCTGATGTTGCAGTTTCTGACTTTAGAAGAACGGTAGCTAACTACGGATTTTTCTTCCAAGAAAACGTTGGGTTCAAAGACAAATACTTTGTTGAGTTTGGTGCTCGTATTGATGATAACACAGCATTTGGTGAAAATGTTGATCCTCAATTTTTCCCGAAAGTTGGTGTTAGTTACTCACTTTCCTCAGAAAGTTTCTTCCAAGACCTAGTTCCTCAAAACATTTTATCTAATGTTAAATTGAGAGCTAACTACGGTGCAGCAGGTAACTTCCCTACTCCATTCTCTAATCAAGTTCTTGCGAATGTTAACCCATTTAATGGTGGACAGTCAATCGAGTTTGGTACAGCCGGTGATCCTAATCTAAAACCAGAACGCTCTGAAACTGTAGAGTTCGGTGTTGATTTAGGTTTCTGGAATAACCGTGCGAATTTAGAATTTACATCATATAGTACAGTTACTAAAGATGCACTATTTAACTCAAATAACGCTCCTTCTTCTGGACTTGGTGCTTCTCTACAAAACGTAGGGGAAATCGAAAACAAGGGTTGGGAATTAGCTGGTAAGGTATTAGTACTCCAGAAAAGAGATTACAGCCTTTCTATTAGAGGTTCTGTAAATAGCTTTACTAATGAAGTTACTGCCTCTGGTGGAGCACCATTTAGTGTAGGTGGTTTCTCATTCTTAGGTTCATGGGTTGAAGAAGGAAAGCCTATTGGATATTTCAGAGGAAATAATCCTGTATTTGATGGTTCTGGAAACTTAGTAGAAGTCCAGCCAAATGCTGATTTAGGTAGCACTGTTGCTGATTTATTTGGATCATTTGGTCTTAACTTTAACTACAAGAGTTTAGGCTTTAATGTTACTGGTGATTATCAATCAGGTGGAAACATTGTAAATACTACCGAAGTACTTAAGTTTATCAGAGGTGTACCGGATGATAGATACCCACAAGGTGCTGGAAGTAATTTCTTTGATCTAGCTGGTATTTGGGTAGAAGATGCTTCTTATGTTAAAGTCCGTCTTATTACTCTCGATTATACTTTACCACAAGAATGGTATTCAGGTATTGTACGAAGCATCAACATTGGTGCAAGCGCAGTAAACCCTTTCAACTTTGTTGCTAATAATGTAGATCCTGAAGTATCAGGAGCAGGTATTGGTGGACAAGGAGCAACTGAAGTGGGTGTAGGTGGATTCGTATATGGTACGGAATCACAGCCAAGACAATTCTTAGGTAGTATCAAAATTGACTTTTGATATTGATAATCGAAAATTTTCAAAACAGACAATAACACTATGAAAAAGAATATAATTTTAACTACCGTGCTTGTATTTTCGGTATTTGCTTCGTGCGATTTGATCGACGGAACAGGTGTTGAAAATCCAAACTTAACATTAGACGCTGCTCGGGATCTTCCCAACCCAGCTACCGCTTTTGTAAATGGTTTGCAAGAACAATTAGCAAGTACAGCAAACAGCTGTCTTACTACCCAAGAACTTGCAACAGATAACTATATGAACGCCCAAACTTTCTATAATCAGAATGTTGACGGTGGTACTTATCGAGATATCGATACAGATTTCCGTAACTGCCAAGCGGCTATTGGAACACTTCGAGAACAAGCAGATTACGTACTTACTGATGTAATTACAATTGATCCAGTTCCTGCGAAGGAAGCAGAGGCTTATTTCTTTAGAGGAATAGCAAGCCTTTGGTCAGGTGAAATTTTCACCACTCTTCCAAATGACGCCGTTGTTGCAGCAGTACCTCCAGCAACTCATTTCGCTGAAGCAATTGCAGATTTTACTGCTGCTCTAGCTATTGACGGAACGAACGTTAGCTACTTGCTTGCAAGAGCAAGAGCTAACTATGATGCGGGCAATCAAGCAGCTGCTGTAGCAGATGCAAACGCAGCTATAACTGCAGATGCTTCTGGAACGTATGTTCGATACATCATTTTTGATGGTGTTGACGGACCTACAAACACTATTCAGGATGCACTACATGATCGTGGTGGTTTTGATGACCTCCAACCTCTTCCACGATTAGACTTCCTTGATCCAAAATTCTTTGATATTTCTGGATCTGTAGATTCTAATGTTCCTCTTCTTAAAATTGAAGAAGCTCATTTGATTCTAGCGGAAGCCGAAATAGCTGATGGTGATCTACCAGGAGCTAGAACAGTTATGACTGCAGTAGCTAACCTGGCTAATTCTAGAGCTAAATCTACAGTAGATGATTCTGGTGAAGGTCGATCTGGTCAAGGTACGGTAGCACAACGCCCTGATACTAGTGCATACAGCGTTAGAGCTAGTGCTTCTGATCCGTTTGTAGATGGATTGGTTCTTGATAGAGTTGCTACACTTGCAACGCCATCGATTTCTGCCACTTCTGTAACCGCTGCTGATATCACAGCAATAGCCAATGATGTTGACGCACTAACAACATTATATCTACTTCGCCAAGAAATTTTCTTCGCTGAAGGACGTAGAATGTTTGACCTAGGTATTAGATGGCCAGTATCAGAGCGTGAAGCTCTGCTTAATCCAAATATTGTCGCTTCTGATCGAGTAGCAACTGTACCTGCATTTTTGCCTCCAATAAGTGAGCATGATGCTTTTACGGATAATGCAGCAACTTTCGAAGTAACTATTCAACACAACTTGAATAGAACTATCGCTACAGGTAGAGGTAACAGATTCTGATCTTAATTAGATTAGATTTTAAATTTAAAAAGCTCTGAGTTTACTCAGAGCTTTTTTTTTGCACTTATTTTCTGGTAACATAAATAAAGCCTCTTCATAAATTCTGAAGGGGCTTTATTGTGGCGGGGACAGGATTCGAACCTGCGTCTGTCAACTGACGGATATGAGCCAAATCTATCTATTTTTGATGTAGTATCTTATTTCTAATGAAAGCTCTGCCTCTTGAACTCTTAAGCTCTTGCTCCCTTTTTAATGCTTCCTGCTTAGTATCAAACTCTTCTGTATGGATTACTGCCCATGGCTGGTAGTTTTTTGTCCAACCTTTATTCTTTTCATGATTATGTGAAATAACTCTTTGCTCTAAATCAGATGTGTATCCGATATAGATCTTATCATAATTATTAGAATAGAGTACATATACCAAAAACATAGTTTTTTAAATAAAAAAAGCCTCTTCATAAATTCTGAAGAGGCTTTATTGTGGCGGGGACAGGATTCGAACCTGCGACCTTCGGGTTATGAGCCCTACCCATTTTGTATCAATATGGTCTTAAATGTGTCTAAATTGCTGTTTAAAGCACTTATTCGACTCATCTGAAACCACAATAATTCAAGTAAAACCGCCAATTGTTGTACCTATGTTGTACCCATTGTACAAAAGAATCCTTATCTTCTAAGTGTAGCTCCTCAAAACACTTAGATTATGGCTTCATTAAAAGTACTACTCCGCAAAAATAAGAAAAAATCAGATCAAACGTGTCCTTTGGCATTAAGAATTACGCACAATCGTAAGACACGATATATATTCTTAGGGCAATATATATTAGAGAAGCATTGGAATGAGGATACTCAACGAGTTAAGAAATCTCATCCTAATTCAGCACGCCTGAACAATCTAATTCTAAAAAAGCTATCAGAAGCTAATGACACGATCTTAGAATTGGAGAGTAAAGATAATCCCGTTTCCGTTAAACAGATCAAAAATAAGGTTACCAACAGTAATGCAGATATTAGTTTTTTTGATTTGGGTGAGAAACGAATTAAAGAGTATGAAGAAAAAGGCACGTTTTCTGTGTCTCGTGCAGACCAATCTATTCTAAATAATATTGAGGCGTTCAACGGTGGAAAGAATCTATCCTTTAGCGATATAACTGTCTCCTTCTTAGATAGATTCAAAACCTACTGTGTTACTAAGCTCAATCACAAAAAGCGAACGGCCACCAATCAACTCATGCTTATCAGGACTTTATACAATAGAGCGATCAGTGAAGGCATTATTGATGAAAAGAATTATCCGTTCGGTGGTGATAATATCTCAATCAAACTTAACTCTGGGAATAAAATTGGATTAACCGAAGAAGAAATAAGATTGATTGAGGAAATGGAATTCAAACAAGGCACTTCAATCTGGCACACCAAAAATATATGGCTCTTCTCTTTTTACTTTGCAGGGGTACGGGTATCAGACGTACTTTCGCTTAAATGGTCTGATATTAAAAATGAGCGTCTCTATTATGAAATGAGTAAGAACGATAAACCAGTTTCTTTAAAAATACCTGAGAAAGCGTTAGCCATTATAGAGTTATATATAAAGGACAAAAATTCTGCGGATGATTATATCTTTCCTTATTTAAAGGAAGCCAATCAGGATGATCCTGAAGATATATTTAGAAAATCTCGTAATGCTTCCAGACTACTTAATAAATGGCTTAAACGAATTGCCGAACAAGCAGGAATTGATAAGAATTTATCCAATCATATTTCACGTCATTCGTTTGGGAATATAGCAGGAGAGAAAATTCATCCACTTATGCTTCAAAAGCTTTATCGCCATACTGACCTTAAAACCACTATCAACTATCAGGCGAATTTCATTAATAAAGAAGCTGATGACGCACTAGATAAGGTCATCGACTTCTAAATAATTGATCTGTCCTAGCATATAATCGCAAGTTGATACCGTATAAGCCCTTGTCAGACAAATAATTAAGACGAAAACAAAGTTTTTCTAAAAACTTTGTAAGGAATACTCTTTGAAACGGTCTAACTGTATGATAAAATTATAAAATCTGGACAATTAAAAGGAGATGATATATGGCTTCCTACTACATGAATAAGAACTCTCAATCAAATGGTGACAATGAAGTCCATAGAGAAGGTTGCTCTTGGATGCCTAAATCAGAAAACAGGCTTTATTTAGGTGAGTTCTCATCTTGTCATGGGGCAGTTTCTAAAGCTAAAACAATAGATTCCGATGCAGATGGATGCAAACATTGTTCTCCTGCATGCCACACTTCGTAAACTGACCACTTACTCAATACAATTAAATGGAAGTCATCTGTCTTGAGACAGAGGCGTTTTATGACCTCATTGATAAAGTTGTAGAACGTCTTGAGTCACAATCACCGGATATTGAAAATAAATGGATAGATAGCCAAGAAGCTATGAGCCTTCTTGGTATTAAATCTAAAACCACGTTACAAGGTTATCGTGATAATGGGGATATACGTTTCACTCAACCTCGTAAGAAGCTCATTCTTTATGATCGTGAATCTATTTTAGATTTTTTGGAGGGCAATGCGAAAGAGACCTTTTAAAATACTATCAATTCAAAGTCGTACGGTCAGTATCTGGGTAATTGGGAAAATTACCAGGAGTAGTATTGAAGAACGCTTCATCCCAAGGACGCAGACCATCTATATGAGTGTAGATTTTCTTCAGCTCAATATCGAATTCTTGTGGGGATATTTCACCACGTTCAAGTTTAAACAGAAACTGCGTGAGTTCTTTTCTGTAACACTGTTCGCCAAGACTGTTTTTGAAATATGGCGGATACTCTCCTCCAAAATGAGCTTTCAAATATTTGACCGCTTCATCGTTGTGTTTTGCCAACTCTTTTTTCATTTCAATCGCCATAATATAACCCCTAACCTTTTTCATAATTCTACCACAGATGGAGTCTAAACTCAAACCTCATGACATAAAAGAAGTCCTATCTAATCAACAGACAGATGCATTCGCAAAGCTTCGTCTGCGTCAACAGGCAGAGTATATCGCCAAAGGCATACAAGTTGGTGAAGATCAAGAATTGGATCAGAAATTTGACCTGCAAAGACAAGATTTATATGAGGGTATTCAAAAAAGAGAACAATGGATTAAAGAGCTAGAAGCCACGGATAACTACGATCAGATATCCAATGAATTAAGCCAAGATGATCCCTATGGGTTAATGGAGTATGCCGAAGGTAAAGAACGTCCTTTAGAACCAGATGCACAGTCTGATTATTTCAAGGGCTTTACTCAAGGTTATAAGCTTCAAGAGCTAGCCCCTGAAATAAATCACGTTCTTATCAATTCAGGTGACCGCAATGATGAACGCATGAAAGGAATGATTGAAGCTCGCAATCAGCATACTAAAGACAAAGCTTTAGATCCATCCTCTGAAATCTCACCCGAAATATGGGATGAATTAGACACAAACAAACGTGAAATAGAATCTGGACGCTCCCCGTCAAAAGAAGTGGACAAAGGTAAAGATATAGACAGGTCATAAAACTATCGATCTTGAAACCAACATATTAACCTTTCCAAATTCTGGTGAACTCCCAGATGACACATGGACACTTCGTAATGCTGTTGAAGGCATTCAAATATTTGGTGGTATTGGTTCAGGTAAAACATCTGGATCAGGTGCTACACTCGCCAAGAAATATCTAAAACTTGGGCTTGGTGGATTGGTTCTTACCGTAAAACCTGATGAGAAAAATACATGGGTTGAGTATTGTAAAGAGACCAATCGCCTAGATGATCTTATTATCTTAGAAAGAGACGGAGATCACCAATTCAACTTTCTTGATTATGAATATAATAGAACAGGTGAAGGCTCAGGGATTACAGATAATATCGTCAATGTTCTAAAAACTGTTATAAACTCTGGAAAATCAGATCAAGGACAACGGACTAATGAAGGGTTTTGGGAAGATGCTCTCGATATGCTTTTGTTCAATACCGTTGACCTTTGTGTATTGGCTTTTGGAAAACTAAAAATTGATGACCTTTACCATGCAGTTCAAAACCTTCCTAAGTCTGAATCAGAAGTTGTCCAACCGACGGCAGATAGTAGTGATCCTTTTGCCCGTATTCTTTATAAAGCCAAGCTGAATATTGCTAGGAAAGCAGAGCAAAGAAAACGACAGTACTTAAAAGGCAATCCAGGCTTAGACTACGATGTCAAAACAGACAAAGAGTTGGCCGCTTTTAAAAAAGTCATGCATTATTTTATGTCTGACTTTCCGGGGCTAAGCGACAAAACACGCTCAGTTGTTGAGCACTCTTTCTTTGGCTTACTCTTTCGTCTTATTCGAGAACCGATTAAAACTTTGATATGCTCCCCTACTCCAAACTTCTCCCCTAATGATTGTTTCAAAGGAAAAATCATACTGATTAATCTACCGATTAAGCAGTTCGACAAGGTTGGTCGTGATGCACAAATCTTATTCAAGTACGTCTGGCAAAGAGCCATGGAGCGCAGGACAAAATCCAATAATGAAGCACCTGTTTTTCTATGGGCAGATGAGGCTCAGAATTTTCTACATGAACATGATATTGATTATCAAGCAACAGCCCGAAGTTCTAAAGTATGTACCGTCTATCTGACACAAAATATTCCCAACTATTATGCTCACTTGGGAGGGCGATCAGGTGAGTTTCGAGTAAAGAGTTTTCTTGGGACAATGGGGACTAAAATCTTTCATGCGAACGCTGATATGGAGACCAATAGATATGCTTCTGATTTGATCGGTCAACAAGAGATTTGGAAGGAGAATAAAGGCTCTCAATTTGTCGGCGGATTCACCATGTCCGAAGGTTCTTCTCAAGACAGAGATTTTATTATTCACCCCGAAGATTTTACAGCTATGAGAACGGGTGGACCGATTAATAAATATCTGGTAGATGCCAGAATTCACAGACAGGGATTTCCATGGTTTTCCAGTTCAAGAAATGACAGAAAAATATCCTTTAAACAATCCATTAATAACAACAAATAACGAGGTACAACATGAAACAAAAATCATACTTTAAACAAGTGTTTAGACGGACAAATTTTAAACTCGGGTTTCTGTCTTTCTTTTATAGTATTTGTTCAGTTCCCCGACTTCTCCTTGAGGTCTTTTTAAGAAAAAATATGGGATCGAGATACTTCAGTTTTGGTCTTAGTATTATTCTCTTTTCATTCTTTCTCGTAACGCTACTTTTTAGTGCATTTTCTAAGGCAGCTGCCTATTCTGCTCTTGGCAGTAATGGATATGCTCTAGGTATTTTCGGCATATTATTTTTTGTATTTGCGAACAAAAGACGCTCTGAAATAAATAGTGATCCAACCCATGTAAGCTTTGATGAATTCAGTTTATCAACAGGTGAATTGACAGGGTGGTTTAAGTCAAAAAAAGAGAATGGAGCAAGTTTACGAACGATTGAGATTTGGCTTGAACCCCTTCCCTTTCTCGTTGGTGGATTGGTTCTTTTATTGTTCCCAATTAGCAGATTGCTCGGATTAATCTTTCTCCTTTGTAGCATCCTTTATTCATTGAGTTACATGGGAGCTTATGCCCTTGCCAGAGATTTCATCATGGATAAAATTGATGAAAAAATTGCCGGAGAGGAAATGGGACAAGCTCTTAAATCTGGGTTTTCTGGACATGAAGCGAGAGGCTTTACAAACCGCTCACCAATACCATCGAATGAAGAGCATAGAGAACAGCTCTACAAACTGATTTTAAAGCGAGATAAATCTGGCGAGCCTACTTCAGTCGCCGAATAGAAATGACAGTGCGTAAGCCATGTTCCATCTGTCCAAAGCACTGCTTAGGGGAGATGTCTGATAGAATTGCGCACTGTTCAACCATACGCACTGTCACTTGTTAGTGACACCTTATAAACCACGTTCCGCACATCGTGTATAGCGGACGTGGTGGGCGTAACATTCAGTATTTATCTATGAAATAATACCGCCTCGTTTCACCAAGATACAAAGAATGAATTCAGCATGATTAGAATGTTTCAGAGCCAGACTGCTGGGCAAGCCAAAACTTATTTTAATGAGGCTCTCAGTAAGGCTGACTATTATATAAATGACCAAGAATTAAACGGACGCTTTCATGGAAAACTGTCCGCTCGTCTTGGTATTGAAAATGACATTGTTGATCGTGATGTTTTTCACAATTTGTGTGATAATATTCATCCCAAGACAGGGGAAAACCTTACCCCCCGAACAGTAGAAAATCGCAGGGTTGGATATGACATTTCTTTTCATTGTCCAAAGTCTGTCTCCATCCTTCACGCCTTCGGTGATGACGACAGAGTTTTAGATTCATTTCGAAAAAGTATTCATGAGACAATGCGAGAAATGGAAGCTGATATGCAGACCAGAGTTCGAATTGACGGACAAAATCATGATCGTGATACGGGGGAATTACTTTGGACAGATTTTATACATCAAACGGCTCGTCCAGTTGATGACAATCCCCCTGATCCACATTTGCATTGTCACTGTTTTACGTTCAATGCAACGTGGGATAAAACTGAAAATCGGATCAAGGCAGGACAGTTCCATAACATCAAAAGAGATATGCCTTGGTACCAAGCCAGATTTCAGAAACGCCTTGCCGATAAACTGTCTGAACTGGGTTATGGGATACGAAAAACGGGCAGAAGTTTTGAGGTGTCAATCGTTCCCCAAAAAGCGATTGAACACTTCTCAAAACGCACCAATGCGATTGGTCAGACGGCAAAGGAATTAGGTATTACTGATCCAGAAGAATTGGATCAATTAGGGGCACGCACCAGAGGCAAAAAACAATCGTCAAGATCAATGCCCGAGCTTAAAAAGTTATGGGTTGGGCAACTTAAAAATGCAGGGATAGATCACCGCTTAAATGAAGAGACTGAAACGACTATTCGAAACCTGAATTCAGAGCAATGTATTGACCATGCTTTGGCTCATTCATTTGCCAGAAAATCGGTTGAAAGAGATCGCCGAATCTTAGCTGAAGGATACCTGCATGGCATCGATTCAAGAGCCGTTACTTTAAGTGATATTGACCACACCTTTAACACGGATGATAGAGTGTTCAAAGTGCCTGATGGGAAGGATAAGTTATGTACGACTATTCCTGTGCAAGCGGAAGAAAAACGCATGGTAAAATTAGCTAAAGATATGCGTGGAACGGTTAGTCCTATTCGCCCGAATATTGCTGATAATGTGCTGAGTAATTTAAATGATGAACAGATCGTTGCCGTCAATCATGTATTAAAATCTCCTGATCGTTTAATGATGCTTCGTGGTGGAGCCGGCACAGGTAAAACCACCATGATGAAAACGGCTGTAAGGCTCATAGAAGAGACTAGACGACAAGTCCATGCCTTTGCCCCTACTGCGGATGCCTCAAGAGATATGTTGCGCTCTGAGGGCTTTGAAAGGGCTGATACCGTTGCACGTTTATTAAAAGACGTGGAGATTCAAGCTGAAATTCAAAACCAAGTCATCTGGGTTGATGAAGCAGGAATGCTGGGCACTAAAGATATGAGTGACATTTTAGAGTTAGCTGATGATCTGGATGCCCGTGTGATATTGACGGGCGATACCCGTCAACACACCGCCGTTCAACGTGGTGATGCCATGCGAATTTTGAGACAGGTGGCAGGAATACCAATTCCTTCGGTCAATCGTATTTATCGTCAAAAGGGTAAAGAATATCGAGAAGCTGTTGAAGCGATCAGTGCAGGAGATATATCGACTGGTTTTAACAAACTGGAGTCATTGGGATCAATAGAAGAGCTTGAATCAAAAGATGTATCCAAGCGATTGGCAGAAGATTACTTAAAAACTCAACAAGAAAATAGGACTGCACTGGTGATTTCACCTACAAATGAGCAAGCCCAATTAGTGACAGAGAATATCCGCCAAGGGCTGAAGGATAATGGCTCATTAGAAAAGAAAGACCGCTCCTACTCTCGTCTGAAAAATCTTTATTACTCTAGTGCTCAAAAAGAAGACTGGCGTTCTTATAGTGTAGGTCAGGTTATTCAGCTTCATCAAAATATGCCTGGCTTGAAAAAAGGCTCACAAGCCAAGATTATCAAAGCCGATAAAGAAGGCATAGAGATGATGCAAAATGTTCAATCTCATACGCTTGATCTCGCTCGTCCCGATGACTTTGATGTTTACCATTCTTTTGAAATTAATCTTTCAAAAGGTGATCGCATTCGTATTACTAAGAACAGCTTTGATAAGAATGGCCGTCGCCTGAACAATGGTAAAATATTAGAAGTGGATAGCTTTAGCCGTCAGGGTGATGTCCGATTGAAAACCCCTGATCGCAAGAATGGGGCAGTTTATGAAATTGATAGAGATTTCGGCAACTTCAATCATGCCTATTGTATCACCTCTTATGCCTCACAAGGTAAAACGATAGATAGAGTATTGATTGCTCAACCGTCTGCCACCTTCCCTGCGTCGAACATGAAACAGTTCTATGTATCGGTATCCCGTGGACGTGAGGCTGTGAAAATATATACAGATGATAAGCAAGACCTTTTACAAACAATCCATAAAGAGGGTGATCGTATGTCGGTTCATGAGCTAGAGGCGTTAGATCAAAGCCGAACTCAAAATAAATCTAAAACGCTAAATAAAGGTGATTATGAACCGGATATCTAAAGAGATATTGGCTGAACTGGATGGAAAAGATAAAGAGGAGTTAGAAGAGAATGGTTTTAAGTCAGGGAATAGTGGGACTGTAGATTTTATCAAGCAAGATGGATCACGCCAGATGTTTCCCTACTCTCAGCTTATCACTGCTTGGACAGAAAAAACAGATGAGCATAATCTCATCAAACTTTTCTTCTCCACTCATCATGTAACCTTGAAAGGGTACCACTTAAACTCGTTGTATGAGCTTATCAGACAACAGAATTTAGAAATTGTGATAGCTCAAGATGAGCGGTATTTAAATACCTCGAAAGACAATCAACCTTATGTCATTGAAATTGATATCGAGTGGAAGGGGAATGGAAAAGAAAGATTATCTTAAATCTCAAGCGTGGGTATAGGACCTCTTTTTTCTTCTTTCTCCAAGAAGGCTCTTACTCTTTTGCCCGCCCATTCACCATCTGGGCGGTGGTCATCTGGATCACCCATGCTTTCAACTATTTTATCAAACTCTTCTTGAGTGATATCAATTGTATCATCAGAATCGAGGATAGTTTCTGTTTCTTTTACCATGAAAAATGATTTTAGATTATTTCTCAATAAAGTTATTAAAGAACACATAAGCAAATGCTCCTGCAATTGGAGAGGCTATACTCAACATATACTGTACCAGCTTAAGTGTCCTTGTATCAACAATAAAGCGTTCTTTTTTACTCTCAATATTTAATACTCCAACTGGTTTCCGGTTTTCCCCCTCGCCCCACATCAATAAAACTGAAATAAAGCTTCTAAAATGATCCTCTTTATCTTGGAATATTTCTTTAAAGCGTTCTTCTGCTTTTTCTGGAACATCTTTCCTGAACGAACTGTAATTCTTAGGATCTGGTACATATTGAGAAAAAATTCTCTTCTCTGATACTTTGTCTTTTCTTGAAATCCATCTCTGCAAAAGTACTTGAGCTCCGGGCAAAGATTTATCTATTGAATTAGGTACTTTAAAAAAACATGGCTCGTGCCCTCTTTCCTCTGCCTTTTCGCTAAATCCAATCAATAATAGATTGTATAGTGTCTCTTCCCTAGAAATTTCATCTTTCCCTTCATATAAATCATAAATACCACTTGAGTTTGAAACAGAACACTTGTTGAGCGTTTTGATAATATCTTTCTCTGCTTTTTGTCCTGAAACTTTAACCATTAAATTACACGCAATGTCATAAGAGGTTTCTACAGCTTCATTATTTCTTTTACTCAAATCTCCTATTATAAATTGAATAGAATTTTCGAGTAACCTTGAAAACTCTTTGAACTCTGAATCCCATTTTGCAATATCCCAATCCTGCCATCCATCTGTTGGTTTAATTTCAGTAAAATATTCGATGTACTCAGAAAGTCGACCTATAGTTAGAACTGTTGCTATTCGTTTAGAAAATATTGAAACAAAGAAGTGCCCTAACATTGGTAATGCCATCAATAATATTAGGCAAAAAATAAATGTGAATGATTTTAAAAACTCCTGCCCCATCCAAATACCTGCAAATGCGGCAAAAATTGGAGCCGAAGGTGTGATTATAGTACTTATAGTTCTTATAAGTTTTAAGCGACTGGGTTTCTCTTCAAAATGATTAACTAATCGTTTGGGTAGTAACTGCTTTATCTTATTCGAACTTAAAATTCTTAGGGCTTTCCATTTCTTTTTAAACCATCCTTGTTGTTTTTGTTCAGCTATTTGGTCGCTTTCATCACTCATATCATTGTCTGTTATTCATTAGACTCAGATTAAGGTAATCAAAAATTTTGCTCAAAAGAATTGATCTAAGTTTCAGATACCTACGATTAAAGTGATTAACAACCCCATCTGAACAGCAAACGCCACATAAATTCTGTTTAGAATTCTTACTTCCAATTTTGCCAAAGCTGTTTCTAAGTCTTCACTATCTAAAAGACCATTTGTCCGAGCCTAAATAACTCGGACAATGGCTTTGATCTGTTTTTGAGAAAATCTGGCTTTTCTCAGTATGTTTTCTACTGAATAACTCATGGCGTCATTTCATGGCTGTTCACTGGTTCGGAAGCCTTATTATTTTGCTCATCAGCTTCACGCACAACCAGTTCGATATTGAATCCAAAGAATTCAATTTTCTGGGTCATACCCTTTTGATCTTTATGTTCCCAAGCGGCTCCAACCTTTTGCCAAAACTGCTCTCCATCTTTGTTGTCTTTAATAAAAAAGACATTGTGCGTTGGTTGTTTACTTTGTCCGTTATCAGACATACTTCACTCCTTTGTTTGTGGGTGGAGTAGAAATGTCTCATATGGGCTAAGAGTTGACTACGCACAAAGAAATTTGGGAATAATCAATGAAATAGGAATATAATTAAGCCGTAAATTCAGAAAAAGCTATATCACAATGGAAAAGCAGAAAATACTTACAGACTTACGAAACGATTTGTCAGGGAATATTGAAGAGAGATTTCCGGGCTTAAGCGATGAATGGAAGCAACTTACTCAAAGTGTTGGAATTGATTTTCCTGATGACGCTAAAGAAGAAATTCGTAGAAGCTTTCTATCTATTGAAGGGTTTGGGTTGAACTCAATTTTTGTTGAAGTATATGCTCCTTATAAATTTAGAGAAGAGCTATGTGAAAAGATTCAGATTCAATTTCCAGATCAGTTAGATAAAGCAAAAGAATACGCTGAATACATTCTTTCAAGAGTGACGACCCTAAATTACTGAACAATATTCAAGAAGTTAAGAACGTAGGTAATTTTGATGGCTTTTATCCAGATGTATCTAAAGAAGCAAAGACAAGGTTTTTTGAAATATTTTCTGAAAAAAATTCTCCAAGAAGTTTTATCTCTATACCATTATATTGGAACAAACAACTTGTTGGTGCATTGAACGTAGAAAGTAAAAGAGAAGATTTTTTAAGTGACGATGCTACTAAAGATATGATAGACTCTACATTAGCAGTTTTAACCCCCATTTTGGGAGCTTTTGTATATGTCTTCAATTTTAACTTTATTCAAAAACCAATTAAAACATCTGTTCAAGACGAAACCAAACATACATCCGATGGCTGAAAATAATACTACCATAGTTTCAAATGAGGAAAAAAATAAATTTGTTGAGTCTATTGGTGTGTTAGAACCTGATAGTAATTTTGTTTATGACAACCTCAGAGAGACACTTGATCTTTTCGAGGAATTTGAGGAAGACAACGAAAATGAGACAGTTCAGCCTGAAGTAATCTCCCTCTAAACCTACTTAAGTAGTCCTAATAATATTGTTATTAATATTCCTGCCTGTGTAGCAAATCCTATGTATATCCTGTTTAAGATACGAACTTCCAGTTTTGCTAAAGCTGTTTCTAAGTCTTCATTATCCAAAAGTTCATTAGTTCTAGTATGAAAGATTTTTAAGTGACAGAGCAACAAAAGATATGTTGAACTTCATTCTAGCAGTATTAACCTTTTTAACTAAGAGCTTTTGTATATGTCTTCATTAATAGGATTATTGAAAGATAGCATTAAATCAATTTGTGGTCTTAAAAAAACCACGCTATCTAGCTATAGAACTGAAAATATGAGCACTACAGAAAAATCGGTATATAATAAAAAGATTGAAGAGGAACGTAAAAAGGCAGGAAAAAGCTACTTAGGACATTATCGTCCAAGAGAAATAGTTAGACAAGAGCAAATGAGAGAGCATCTTGCCAAACTGCATCCCGAATTTAGGACTGATAAAGAGCCAGTTGTTTCTTAAAACTGCGTCTATTTCTACGAAAAGATATTAAACACCCCAAAAATCATCGTCAATAAAAGTCCCATCTGAACGGCAAAAGCTACATATATCCTATTTAGAATACGAACTTCCAATTTTGCCAAAGCTGTTTCTAAGTCTTCACTATCTAAAAGACCATTTGTTCGAGCCTCAATGACTCGGACTATGGCTTTGACCTGTTTTTGAGAAAACTTCGCTCTACTCAGGATATGTTCAACTGAATAACTCATGGGGTCATTTCCTGACTCTTTATTGCCTTAGAGTCCTCATTTTTTTGTTCATCAACCTGACGCACAACCAGTTCAACATTGAATCCAAAGAATTCAATTTTCTGGGTCATACCCTTTTCATCTTTATGCTCCCAAGCGGCTCCGACCTTTTGCCAAAATTGTTCTCCGTCTTTATTATCCTTAATAAAGAACACATTGTGCGTTGGTTGTTTACTTTGTCCATTATCTGACATATTTCGCTCCTTTGTTTTTTGGTGGAGTAGAAATATCTCATACAGTCTAAAAGTTAACTACGCACATAGAAAAAGCCCGATTTCTCGGGCTTTTATTTAGCTTAAAAACAAATGATGTTCATCATGTTTGGTTTGAATAGAATAAAACTCCCCATTGAGTTCCATATCTTCAGCCATTGAGTGATAGTCTATATAATACTCCAAATCTTTTGGGATATCACAACAACTGGTTGTTAGTTCTTCTGCATAATCAGATAGACTTTCATAGCAACCAAGATAGTTGTCTTCCAAAACCTCTTTCGCTTTATCAATATCACAATGCATATCTAACAATTCAGCCCCAAGACTTTCATGTTCTTCTATGAATAGTGCAAATTGACTCAGTTTCTCTGGCAGAAAGCCACTTGGATCAAATCCACAGAAATATTCGTAGTCATGGATATCCCACTCTTCACCCATTTCAATGGGTGACGCTTTTAGCATCTGATGGATGTCTGTTTTTATATCCTCCGGATCATTAGCACAATCAACCCATGAACCATGAAGTATGCCGTTATTGTATGAGGCTAAACAGGCTACATAAATACGTGGTGTATTCATTGTTTTATCCTTTCTTGAAAAAAGGAAGAGAGCACTAGGCTCTCTCCTGTTCATCTTTATTTTCACGGATGACCAATTTGGTTTCTAATCCAAGTAGGCTAATACTTTGATTTAAACCTTTCTGATCTTTGTGAGTCCAAGCAACACCAACTTTATTCCAGATAGCGTTGTCGCCTTCACCTGATACGGTATAGACAGTGTGCGTAGGTTTTTTAGTTTGATCGACTGATTTCATAATAAACTCCTTTTGTTGTTATTGGTTTCGAAATCGAGAAATGACCAATCCAAAGTCAGAGACGAGATGTCATGAGCCACACGTTTAAGCGGGCAAGCGTATTGACATGAAGTCGATTTGGATAAATTGACCCGATTCAGAGAAACCGATACACAAAAGGTCTATAGATATCAGAAGTGCAATAAAACGCACATTTTGTACTATCCAGATGTTTGATGAAGCTTTTTGTATAGCCGTGCGTTGGAGAAATAAACACTCAAAGCTGGTAGAAAAGTAATTTGAACAATAGGAGATAAACCTACTTCGTAATCAAAGATGATAAGGACAGGCATTAAGTCCGAATATGTCCAGAGTTCAAGAAATTTTGCCGCCCACTCTAAGACTATACTGGCAATAAAGCTTATGAAGATGAAATATAAATAATCATTCAGTTTGAGTTTCTCAAAATTGACAGACGAAAATATAAACTCTGTTATCTTCCAAAGCCCCAGAACGATAAATACATCCCCAATAATGGCTGCCCACATCCAGAACGTTGCTTTCCAGAATGGCCAGTCCCACATGTCATACAAGAATAGGCACTGCCCAAACTCCCAAATGGTATTGAGAAGAAACGCCCAAATTACAATTGGGCGTATTTCTTTAATATGATCTTTCAAAGCGGGTATTATTTAGCGGGAAGACCAGTGAAGAGCGACAATCTTCCAATTACCGTTTTCTTTCTTTAGTACCGCTAATTCCAAGGAGGTCAGATCAATCCCACGATCTGAGTAGGTTCCTTTCATTGATGTAATGGTTGAAACCCAAGCCATATTTCCTTCGATATTGATCTTTTGAGATAGCTCGTTTCGTTCAATTGCACTTAGGAATTTACCATCAGAATGAAAGTGATGAGATAAATATTCCTCTTTGGTCTCGCTGCCCCTACCTTCTAAGATAGTTACATCTTCATGGAGAAGAGATGATGCTATCTTAGAGTCATTCTCAACAATGGCTTTTTCAAAATTTGATAGTACCGTTTTAATTGATTCCTGATCGCTCAAATCTTGAGCCTGTAGCTGTGGAGCAGCCATAACAAAGATGGCTGCGACTAAGGTTAGTAGTGTTTTCATAAGGATTAATTATTTGAGTTGTGATAATTCAATGTTCTTGATTAAGAGTTTTCCATGACCATTTATTCTTAAGCCAATACTCCCGGTATCTGGTTCATCTCCGTGCCCATGAACCACCATTTCTTTGTTGATATAGCCTCTAAAGTGCGTTCCATCACTAACCACCCGAATAAATTTCACACCTTCATTCTCAAATTCTTTTTCATCAAAAAGTTCGATTTTGTCATTTGTAGTTCGTCCTTGCGAAATTTCTCCATCAGAAGTGAGAGAGACAAAATCATAGTTTTGGGCATCTTGAATATGGTGGGCAATTTTAACATCTCCGGTAAAGGATGTCATATCTACATAGATATCAACTTGAATATTTTTATAGCCTGAATGTGTTACAAAGAAATTGCTTATATGGTCTGTCAGATTTAAGCTGAGATACGTTTGATTGTCAGCTATTGAAACCGTTGGGTTAAGCTGTTCCATATTCCCCTCAAGCCAGTGAAACTGTTCATTCAGATCATTAACTGAACTAGAAGACATTTCCCATGTCCAATCCCCATTTTCTTTTTCTATAAATAGGGATTCTAAGTCAGCATTTTCAGTTTGAACTGGGGCTATCGTTTCTTCTGCTTCTAAGTATTGCCCTGTTCCAACCCCATAACCATAAACCATGGTTGCTCCGTATTCTCCTGTCTCAAATAAGAATAAGAGACCGGGAAGGGCGAGAGCAAATGCAAAAACCTGTATCGATTTCGTTTCCAGCTTTTTAAACCAATGCAGAGCAATACGAAGAGATGAATAGATTCCAAAAAACAGAACCGTCCAAAGTGCCCAATCGGCATGATCTGTGAGAACAGATTGTGCTTCGGTTGGCAGAAACACGGTGTCAGCTGCTGATCGTCCAGTGAAATAAGTAACAATGGCTGAAATAGAGCCAAGTACATAGATGAACGTGGTTTTCTTTTCATCCCACCACTTTTCAGGCAGAAAAAAAGCAATAAGGTTCAATCCAATTGCCAATATGAGTATGGCGATTGGAAAATGAACGATCATGGGGTGAATGTTTGGTGCGTAATCAAATAATTCATTCATAGTTTTATTTTTCAGTTAATAAATGTTGAGTAAGCAAAAATGGATAACCCGATGACATTGATGAGAATAAACAGGGTTACAGCCGTTTTCTTGATCTTTCCACCGCCTTCCATCTGCATATCCATTCCTGAACCATGCTCTTTTTTATGTTGTTTGTAGAGATAGATCATACCGCCAGTTATAAAGAGAAAGACCAGGTTCATCCAAAAGGTATAATCGATTTTAAACTGAGTGACCTCCTGAACCACTTTTGCTGACTCTGGAATGATGCCAAAGAATCCAAAGACTGCATTAAGGATCAGCGCTGTGGCAACAATGCTCACAAACATAATTCCGGCAATGTAGAGTGCCACTTTCCACCCATAGTATTTGGCATTGATATGTACCAATGGTGGAACCATCAGATCGGAGTAGATAAAGCCCATAATTCCCGCAAAAAGAACGCCGTTTTCATTAAGAACTGTTGCTAAAGGAATATTCCCCATAGAGCCAATGAATGTTGCCCCTGCTACAAATGGCGCTATAAGTGCGTTTTCTAAGGTGACCAGCCAGTCAGGAATACCTGTTGCATCAACTAAGAATAAGCTTGCCCAAAAACTCTCTGGAACGAGCACCGCTACAAAGCCTGCGATCGTAAAGCCTATGAGGATATCTTCCCATGCCATTTTCCAGTCATTGACAAACTTTTGTCCGACCAAATGCCATCCTTTTTTACTGGTAATCCGCTCTTTCCAGTTAAAATCATCAGACATCGCCTGATCTTCATCTTCCAACTTCTCCCTAGCCTGATGAATCCAGTTTTTTGGATAAGTAAGCTTTATAAGTATGCTACTAATCACAATAAGAATTAACCCACCGATGATTTCGGCAAGCAAAAACTGCCATCCAAGAAAAATCATAATGAGGATTCCAAGCTCGATCACCAGATTGGTGGAAGCAAACATAAATGCAACAGCAGCCACAAAATGTGCCCCCTTTTTAACCAAGGATCGCGCTGCTGCAAGAGCCGCAAAGGAACACGATGAGGATGCTGAACCGAATAATGTAGAGAGTGAGATACTCTTAAAATCAGCGTCTCCCATATATTTGGTCATTTTTCCTTTGGGGACAAAGGCTTGAATCATTCCTGATACAAAGTACCCAAGAATAAAAGCCCAGCCAGATTTCCAGAAGAAACCAAGTGCTGTTTTTGTTGACTCTCCATAAAGTTGTATAAATTCATTCATTTTTACTCCTACTTATCTAATTTTAATAAACGTGCATTAACTGCGACAATCACAGTACTCAGGGACATAAGTCCTGCGCCAAGAGCAGGATTAAGAATGATGCCGTAGCTGTATAGAACTCCGGCAGCCAAGGGAATAGCCACAGCATTATACCCGGTTGCCCACCATAGATTTTGCACCATTTTTTTGTAGGTCGCTTTGGCAAGCGCAACAAGTGCTGCGACATCCTTTGGATTACTCTGGGTGAGTATGATATCGCCTGTCTCAACAGCCACATCTGATCCTGCTCCGATGGCAATACCGACATCAGCTTGGGCAAGTGCCGGGGCATCATTCACACCATCCCCGGTCATGGCAACTTTTAGCCCACGGGATTGAACCTCTTTGATTTTATCTGCTTTTTCGTTGGGGAGAACTTCAGCGAAGTAGTCATCCAGACCAAGTTCTTTGGCTACATAGGCAGCTGTTTGTTTATTATCGCCAGTGAGCATGATGCATTGAATGCCCATGTCATGGAGTTGTTCTATTGCTTTTCTGGAGTCTTCGCGAATGGTATCGCCAAGAGCAATAGCGCCTATCAGTTTGTCTTCGGCAATCACAAATACCACTGTTTTCCCTTGAGAAGAGAGTGTTTGATATTCATCATTAGGTTGGTCAATCCCTTGTTCTTCTAAGTACCCTGGGCTTACGACCTTGACAGATATCCCATCTACTTTTCCTTCAATCCCTTTACCTGTGATGGAATTAAAATCATCAATCTCAGACAAGTCATCGCTCGCATTCATGATCCCTTGAGCAATAGGATGCTCGGAATTTTGTTCTAACGAAGCGGCTAATCGTAAGATCTGCTCATCGTTATAATCGTTTGAATAATTGATGACATATGTCACCTCAAATACACCTTTGGTGAGGGTTCCGGTTTTATCAAAAATAACCGCTCCCAGGTTTCTTGCTTCCTCAAAAGCGGTACGGTTTCTGATTAAGAAACCATTTCCAGCTGCCAGATTTGTTGATACAGCCACCACTAAGGGCACAGCAAGTCCAAGTGCATGGGGACAGGCAATGACCATGACAGTTACAGTTCGTTCTAAAGCAAAAACAAAATCTTCTGAGGTTAGCGCCGTCCAGACAAAGAAAGTGAGAAAACCTGCCCCGAGAGCAATGATGGTTAGCCAGAATGCTGCTCTATTGGCTAAGTCTTGTGTCCTAGATTTACTGTCTTGAGCTTGGCGTACCAGATCGATCACTTGGGAGAGAAATGAGTCTTTTCCGGTGCGGTTAATCTCAATCGTCAAAGAGCCTTCACCATTGAGCGAACCGCCAATAACTTCATCATCTTCGCTTTTAGAAACGGGTTTGGATTCCCCCGTCATGAGGGATTCATTGACAGAGCTATTGCCCTTTATAACAATACCATCAGCCGGAATTTTTTCACCGGGTTTAATGAGAACCCGATCCCCACTTTTAAGTTCTTCCAAAGCAACATCTTTTGTAGAGCCATCTTCCTGAAGAAGATGCGCTTCGGAAGGCATCAGTTTGGCAAGTTCTTCCAAAGCTTTGGAGGCGCTCATTACCGATTTCATCTCGATGTAGTGCCCGATCAGCATAATGTCGACTAAGGTAACCAGCTCCCAAAAAAAGATTTTCCCTTCAACAGCAAATACAACCAGAGTGCTATACAGATAGGCAACACTGATGGCTATGGCAATGAGGGTCATCATGCCGGGTTGTTTTTTCTTTAACTCATCCACTAACCCTTTCAGGAATGGCCAGCCACCGTAGAAGAACACCAGACTGGATAGTACAAAGGAGACGTAGAGATCGCCCGAGAATGCTAATGTGTCTCGCAATCCAAGAAAGCCCTGAATCATGGGTGATAAAGCGATAATCGGCAGACTTAAAGCCAGAGAAATCCAAAATCGCTTTATAAAATCCTGTGCCATATGCGCATGATGGTCATGGTGATCGTGTCCTTCATGTTGCATATCACTATGTGACTCATGCTCTTTTGAGTTGTTATGATGGTCGTGATTGTGTTCGTGTTCCATTGGTCTCTATCTTTGTTTATTGAATGGTTTTGATGACTTCCCCACACCCCTGCATTGACTGTCCGTAATAGGGGTTTTGAATAGTTTTTGAAGCGCTCAACCATTTCGCCCCTTCTCCGTTATTCGCCATCGGGCAAGATTGGACGTAGATGGTTTGTTGGTTATAGTTCTGATTTTCAACAGCTGTGAGCAATTCAGCGCTTATTTCATCAAATGAATCTCGTAATTGTGAGATAGATGTGGCTGCTTCAGCCTGGTTCAGTGCTTCAAGCATTTTGCTATGATGCTTTTCATGCTTTGATGCATGTTCACTATGGTTATTCATGTCATTATTTTTTCTGGCTTCGGAGGAAAATGCGGTCAAATGCTTGACTGATTTTTCAAAATCATCACTAACCAGTGCGTCTTTGATTCCGAAGTATTCATTCACAAGCGTATGTAGATGTGTGTCATGAGAATGACCGCTATGATCTTGTGCAAAAGCAGGAATGCTTATGAGGCTTGCAACTATGAGTGTGAGTAGGGTTTTCATTGTGTTTCTCCTTGGTTATTGGTTTTCAATTCTTTCTATGGTTTCCCCACATGAAATCATTTGAGATCCGAAATAAGGGTTTTGGATTGTCTCTTTTTCACTGAGCCAATAAGCCCCTTTTCCATCATTTGCCATCGGACAAAACTGTTGGAAATAGATCCCTTTTATGGGATAGGTTTTTGCGACCTGTAACATGATATTGGATAGGCTTTCAAAGCCTTCTCTTTGCTGAGAGATATCCTGTGCTTCAATAAGTTGGTTCAAAGCCGTTTTTATAGAATCCAACTGGCTCATCCAGATCATATGTCCTTCTTGGCTCAACAAGCTCATATCAACACTATTCAATGATGTTTGCATGCTCTGTGCTTGGGATGAGGCTTGTGCTTCTTTATCACCAACCAAGTTGTTTTTTAGATTGATATAGTCATCAACCACCTTGGAAATCTGAGATATAAAAGCCTTCGGGGCATCTATAGAATGACTATCTGACGAAGCTTTACTGCTCATATCCATCTGAGAGTTACTCTGTGACGATCCAGAACCATCCATTGTGTGACCTTCATGACCTGTTCTCACAGGACGTCCGTCCGGTGTTTTGTTCATCATGCTAGCTTTGCCTGCAAGTTGCGCTGCACTATCAATTTTGAAGGTTCCGTTGGTAACCACTTCTTCGCCTTCTGAAACCCCTGATTTCACGATGTATTGGTCACCGACACGCTGACCGAGTACGACTTCTCTAAATTCAAAAGTGGGCTGAGCGGTATTGGGTTTTTTGACGTAGACCACAGAGCGTTCCCCTGTCCATAGCACAGCAGATTTAGGGACAAGGATTTGTGCTCCACTTTTGTTTAAACTTGATTTTATAACACCCTGAGCCAGCATATTCGGTTTAAGAGCGAGATCAGAATTGTTAGCTTCAGCTCTTACAGAAACAGTTCTTGATTGAGCATTGAGAACCGGATCGACAAAGGTAACCTTTGCTGTGAAATTCTTGCCCGGAAATGCTTCTACTGTAAATAAAACTTCATCTCCAACATTTATACTGGCGACATCACTCTCATAGGCATCAAACATGATCCAGACTTTCGACAGATCAGCAAGTTTAAACATGTTAGATCCTTGTTGCACATGACTGCCGATTTCGATCATTTTATTGATTACATAACCATCAACTTTCGAGACGATATCAATCTCATTCATCACTTTTTTTGAACTTTCAATCTGATTGATTTGCTCTTCGGTAATTTCCCAATTAAGGAGCTTATTCCGAGCGGCATTGTAAAGCGAGGGATTACGCTCTTTGTCTTTACCCACTTCTAGCAATTCTTTTTGAGCACTAACGAGTTCAGGAGAATAGATGGACGCAACACGGTCTCCCTTATTGATATATTCGCCTGTAAAATTGATATAGAGTTCTTCGATACGTCCAGGCACATGAGCTGGCAAGGTTTTAAGTCGTCTTTCATCGACCATGATTTTACCCGGTAATCGACTTGTACTTACAGCTACTTCTTTAACCACTACAGTCGTTTGAACATCCGCAAGTTTAGCAGCAGCCTCTGACATACTTAATTCATAAGGACTTTCTTCTCCTGAATCATCTTGTGTGACAGGAATAAGCTCCATACCACAGATGGGGCAATTCCCTGGTTCGTTTTCCCGAATACTCGGATGCATACTACAAGTATAGATCACATTACCTTCTTCATCGGTATGGACCTGTTCAATATGTTCATCCAGAGATTGTGACTGGTCTGGTGCTCCACCAAAAAGCAACCAGCCAAGGCTCAATCCGATCAGTATTAAACCGGATATTTTGGCAATTCTTTTTAAATCAAATCTATTGTTCATGTTAACCTTGCTTAGTTTTTAAAATTCGTTTGTTCGGGGGTCGTGTTATCAGTGCCTGATAAGTATTCCAGATAGGCAACAGCAATGTTTTGATCGACAACAGCTTGTTCTTGGGCAAGCTGAAACTTCAATAGCTTTTGTTGCAGTCTTAACAGCTCTTCAAAATCGGCTGATGAAGAAGTGTATTCTTCCAAGAGAATATCTATGGCTTGGCGTGTTCTTTGAATTTGAATGTCTTTATAGAGGGTGTCTCTTCGTTCGGCATCCCGAAGATCGCGAAGAGCTTTTTCCAGATCGGTTGTAAGGCTGTTTTCAACGGCCAATTGTCTCTCTTGAATAGATCGGTAGTTAAGTTCTGCCTGCTTTTCTTGAGCTTTATACTTACCTCTCCATAAGGGGATTTTTACCCCGAGTTTGACTACAAATGCATCATCTCCATTACCTGAAGGGTTTAAATCTGTTCTTTCATCGGTAAAGATGTAGTCAAAGCCCAATCCAAATTTTGGCATTCCGCTTTTTTGGGCAACATTAATGGCGTGTTGTGCAGACGTAGCTTGGTAATCGAGTTGGCTAAGCTTTGGATTTCTTGATAAAATCTGTTTTGAAAGCTCTGCTTCATCTATCAGAAACGGTGAAACAATAAGTGTATCAGCAATTTCGACCTTGAGATTTTTATCTCTGTTGAGGAACTCATTGAATATTGCCTCGTCTGTTTTGAGTTGATCCTTCAGGAGTTCTAATTGGACTTGCAGGTCTTCTTTTTCAATTTGAACCCGCAAGACATCGACTTGGCTCACCTGACCTGTTTCATATCTTTGCAGAGATAGATTTTCGAAGGTTTGCAGGATATCAATGTTCTCTTTGAGGATAGATATCGAATGATCCAACAAATAAAGCCTATACCATTGTTGCTTGACTTGGAAAAAGAGTTTATTGCGTGCCTCTTCAAACACCTCAAATTGGGATTTTGCTTGCTCTGTGGCGACATTTCCTTTTGCTGAGAGTGTTCCAAACCATGGGAACATTTGATTAAGACCAATCCGGCTTTGCTGTGGACCGACTCTGGTTTCAATGGGTGATATGAAATACCCGAATGATAAATCCGGATCAGGAAGTGCCGTTACTTGTGGTACTTGCTCTAAAGAGGCTAGATATTTTGTAAACTCTGCCTTTAAAGCAGGGTTACTTTCACCTGCTTGGATAAGGTATTCATCCAATGATTGAGCACGTGTTGCTTGTGAGGATAGTAAGACCATCGCCAGAGCAAAACACGTTATGAATGATGTTGTAATTCGTTTATATATCATAATGACAGACTCTTTTTCAGTTGAAATTCTTTCCAGATGGCATAAAGCACAGGAACGACAAATAAGGTTACGACCTGAAACAGCATCCCGCCGACACTGGGAATAGCCATAGGCACCATGATATCTGAGCCTCGACCTGTTGAGGTTAGCACAGGAATAAGGGCTAAAATGGTGGTGGCTGTGGTCATCAGCGTGGGGCGAATTCTTCGAGAACTTGCTTCGATCACAGCTTCTCGTACCTCTTCAATAGTTTTTGGCTTTCTTTTGTCAAAGAGCTGGTCGAGGTAGGTTGCCATGACCACGCCGCCGTCTGAAGCGATACCGAACAAGGCAATGAACCCGACCCAGACGGCAACACTCAAATTGACCGTTCCCATTTGGAACAGGTCACGCATGTTTTGTCCAAAAATGGAAAAGTCCATAAACCATGGTTGACCGTAGAGCCAGACAAGGATGAATCCACCTGCCCAAGCCACAAATATGCTGGTAAAGATCATTCCTGTGGTGGCGGTGGATTTAAACTGAAAGTACATGATGAGGAAAATCAAGAACAGCGCAATGGGCAAGATAATGGATAGCCTTTTCTCCGCTCTGACTTGGTTTTCGTAGCTTCCGGCAAATTCATAGTTGACTGATGCAGGGACATTTAATTCACCATCGCTAATCTGTGTTTCAAGGTATTGTCTTACCCCTTCAACGACTTCCACCTCTGCCATTCCATCGACTTTATCAAAGATGACATAACTGACGAGAAAAGTATCTTCACTCTTAATAGATTGAGCCCCTTGGCGGTATTCGATGCTGGCTAATTGGGCAAGTGGGACTTGCGCCCCTGTATTGGTTGGCACGAGCATTTCAGCAATCCTTTGGGGATCATCTCTAAATTCTCGCCCAAACCTGACCCTTACTGGATAGCGTTCCCGCCCCTCTACGGTTGTAGTGAGAGGCATGCCACCAATACCTACGGCGATAAATTCCTGAACGTCTTGGATGTTTAACCCATAACGAGCCAGCTGTTGCCTATCCCAGTTGATTTCGAGATAAGGTTTTCCAACAATGCGATCAGCAAAAACAGATTCACTTTTTACACCCGGAGCATTTTTAAGCTGTTCTTCGAGTTGTAAGGCAAATTGATCTATCGTTTGAAGATCGGGGCCTTTGACCTTTATACCCATTGGCGCACGCATGCCTGATTGCAACATAACTTGGCGCGTTTGAATGGGCTGCAGTTTAGGTGCAGAGGTTGTGCCCGGAATACGTGTTGCTTTGACAATCTCTTCCCAAATATCATCCGTTGATTGGATATGATCACGCCATTGGCGGAAATATTCACCATTCAGATCAGGAATGAGTTCGCCCGCCTCATCTCTGACATACTCACCTGTATCATTGACTTTAAATCGAACACGGCGACCATTTTCGTCGGTTTTGTATTCAGATTTATATTGGATGAGGTTTTCAAACATAGAGATAGGCGCAGGGTCAAGAGCAGAATTGGTACGCCCACTCTTTCCAACTACGATTTTTACTTCAGGAATAGCGCCAATGCTCATATCGAGCTTCTGGACAATATCTTTGACCTCTTCAATTCCTGCATGTGGGAGTGTGGTTGGCATCAGCAGGAATGCGCCTTCATCAAGGGCTGGCATGAACTCTTTACCAAATCCGGGGAAAGTATGCGTCGCGGAAGACCACATAGAGGTCGTTCGTATATCAACCCCTACTTTGTCAAACCCTTTTGCGACAAACCCAAAGGTGGAGCTAAAGCCAAGCCATGCAACAACGCCAAAGATAACCAAGGAAGTTGGCAGAGCAAGAAAAAGTCTTTTGTGTTCAAGACACCAACGGATCAGAATTGGGTAGTACCGGATAACAAGCCAAAAGAAAGCAAGGATAACGGCGATTAAACCAATCACGAAGATCAGGTTACCTGAAAAAGACACACTCGGCCCAAATGGAAGCCAGTATTTAGTCAATAGCCACGTAACTACAGCAACCGTGAGCGCGTTATTGAGGAACGTTAAACGGTGGTGATGTTCCTTTGAGATAAACAGACTGGCACCGTTTATTAAACCAAATCCGATTAAAGCCAACCCTAACCACGGGGTCACCATAAAGAGTGAGAATAGCCCCAAAATAATGAGGGAAGCATTCCAGCCTAGCTTCACTTTTCGTTTATCAATTTTGATGGAGAACAACCAGTGCGCAAATGGCGGTATGAGGGTGATAGCAATAATAATGGAAGCAATCAGTGCAAAGGTTTTCGTGTAAGCGAGTGGCTTAAACAGTTTTCCTTCGGAAGCGACCATGGTAAAGACTGGCAAAAAGCTCACAATCGTCGTTGTAACGGCGGTAATCACCGCAGAAGCAACTTCCGTGGTTGCGTTATAGATGACCTCTAATAGCGATTCATCATCATCCATCTCTTCCATATGCCGAAGCATATTTTCAGAAAGAATAACCCCCATATCGACTATGGTACCAATCGCAATGGCAATACCTGAAAGAGCAACAATATTGGCATCCACATTGAAATAGCGCATGGCAATAAAGGTCATGAGAACCGCAATGGGTAACATTCCCGATATCAAGAAAGAGGTTCTCAAATTAAGAACCATGACCACAATCACAATGATCGTAATCAGGATTTGTAAGGTGAGTGCTTCTTCGAGTGTTCCTAATGTCTCTTGAATGAGTTCGCCTCGGTCATAAAAAGGCACCACTTCAACTTTGGAGACGGTACCATCTTCAAGCGTTTTAGATGGTAATCCGGGAGATATCTCTTCGATCTTTTCCTTGACGTTATTAATCACCTGCATCGGGTTAGCCCCTTGCCGAGCTACCACAACACCGCCCACCGCTTCCGCACCGCCTTTATCCAGCAAACCTCGCCTTAGCCCCGGGCCTCGTGTGACAAATCCGATGTCCTGAATTCTGATAGGGGTATTATCGGTGACTTTAACAACGGCTTGTTCAATATCTTCGAGGTTTTTGATATAACCTAAACCACGAACGAGATATTCAGCATTATTGAGTTCAACCGTTCTTGCCCCAACCTCACTGTTGCTTTTTCTTACGGCATTAAACACTTGAGGTAGGCTGACACCATAGACCTGCATCGAATTTGGGTTCAGCTCAATTTGATATTCTTGAACAAAACCACCAATAGATGAAACTTCGGCAACGCCTTCTGCCCCTGAAAGGCCGTAGCCGACATAAAAGTCCTGAATACTTCTAAGTTCTTGCGGGTCCCAACCTGCTGCTGGGTTCCCCTCCTTATCTCGTCCTTCCAGGGTGTACCAAAAGATTTGTCCTAGACCCGTTGCATCGGGACCAAGCATTGGTTGAGCATCAGAAGGGAGTGTTCCAGCAGGCAGTGCATTCAGTTTTTCAAGAATACGAGAGCGGCTCCAATAAAAATCTATATCCTCTTCAAAAATAACATAGATACTGGATGTCCCAATCATCGAACTACTTCGAATGGTTTTAATACCTGGGACAGTAAGAAGTTCTGTGGTTAAGGGGTATGTGATTTGATCTTCCACATCTTGTGGGGATCGCCCTGGCCATTCGGTAAAGACAATCTGTTGGTTTTCCCCAAGATCAGGGATAGCGTCAACAGGAACAGGGTCTCTTGGAATAGAATTGATATTCCAATCAAACGGAGCTGTTGATAACCCCCAGCCGACCAGTAAGGTTAGCAGCAATACTGCAACCAATTTATTCTCAAGAAAAAATCTTATCGTTTTATTTAACATCTATTTATTCGATTTAGGCTCATATGGTTTTCTTGCGGTTAGAATTATTAATTCGCGCACATAGAAGTAATCGTTACTTATAGTGCACGACCGAAATCCGCATAGCAACGTGAATTGAGTAGACCTCAAGTGAGGCTTTAGATGGGTTTCCTAAATCAAAAAGGACTCATTCGTCAAAAAGAGAGGGGGTGACGAATAGAGTTTAGGGTGGGATTGAGTATAATAATTAACTTCAGTTTCTGATGTTGCCAGCAACTCAACGACCAGTAAATCTGGTTGCGAAACTTGTGTTTTATTGACAATAACTGTGTTGTCTTTAACTGAAATAAGATCAGGTGAACAGTCACATAGTAATTCTGAATCACAGTGATTATCAGAATCCACTGGCTCTTCTGTATCGCCTTGCTTTGTTGGGCAGTCGGGCATATCACTATGCTCTGTTACAGGGCTTTTGGTCATCATATCCTGACACATTTGCTCTGCCAATCCAAAAGAACCAAAAAGAAATAGCATACCAAAAATCACAACAAGTGATTTACTGGTTATTGAACCCAATAATATGTGCTTTCTTTGTTTCACTAATTCAAAATATCATTTTTATTTATCAATTGTAATGACGTGATTTAATAGACTAAGCTTATAAATACAGAAGGTGCAATATTTTTCATATATGGGCACTCAAGCGGAATTGGGCAAAAAATTAGATAAAATATTCTCATAATTCGATAACCCGGCATGTAAAAAAATAGAACACAATAAGTCACATATGGAAATATTAGAGTTGAAAATTAAGAATATGGTGTGTGAACGATGTTGCATGATGGTCGAGTCGCAACTCCAGAATATGGGGCTTAAAGTTTTGGATGTAGAGTTAGGGTCTGCGAAAGTAAAATTTTCTGAAAATGCACCATCTTATGAAAAAATTGGCACAGAACTTAAAAAACTGAAATTTGAATTGGTCATCAATCGTCAAGAACAGCTAATTGAAGATATAAAACATGCCTTGCTGGAATTACTTAAAGATGAAATTGATGAAGATTTGAGCTTATCGAGCTATTTGAGTAACCGTGTTGCCAAGAACTATTCTCAAGTTTCTAAAACCTTTTCAGCTATTCAGGGACAAACTATTGAACGGTTTTTTATCAATCTCAAAATTGAAAAAGCCGCTGAAATGATAAGTTACGACGACAAAAATTTCAGTCAGATTGCTTTTTATTTAGGTTACAAGAACCTTCAGCATCTCTCTCGTCAGTTTAAGCAGATCACAGGAATGACAATGAGTGAGTATAAGACCTTACAAAACTCGACCCGAAAAGGTATTGATAAAATTTGGAGTAGTTAAGCTCTTTAGGTTATTACTTGCTCTACATTTCAACTGTGTTCATGGAAACTTTAAAGGGATTTTGAGATAGTGCTTAGGGAGTTAATTATGAACCATATCTTTACATCGCGATTGTTTCATAATAACCTGATGGTATGAAACGTGGTCTTTATTTTATTCTTGCGCTCGTCATTCTTTTCCCTGCATTTACGCAATGGATGCCTCATGACAGTATTCATGCTGTTCAACAGCATTTTTCAGAGCATCATGCAAAATCAGACGATAATCATATTCATCACAATCATGACCACACTGAAAATCAGACACATCCACTACAGCTAGACATTGTTTCCTACTACAATGACTATTTACATGTCGACTTAACGGTTACAGATAATAGTAATACTCAGGTCAACATAAAGAAGTCTCCCGATCATAATAATGGCTTTGTTTTAGCAACTATATCAGAGACCCATAGAATACTGACTTCAAATTCTGTTGATGTTGCCCTGCCACCAGATATGGGTCAATATTTACCCTACAACCTTCCACTTTATCTCTCTACACAGCGTTTTCGACTTTGATGCTGAACTGAGCATTCATTTGCTCTGCACACAATTATCAAAGCACGAAACGTCAAAAAAGGAGATAATCAATGACGTATTATTCAAAGTTGTGGCGACGAACGCCCAATATCTACAAGGCATTACTATTTGCTTTGCTCGCAACCTTTACTATCGGGATTGTACCAGAGGCTATAGCCCATGGTGTGACCACAGGTGATAAAGGTTACATTTCACAAATCACCGGTGCACATCCCATTCCCTTTATATATCTGGGTGCCAAACACATGATGACCGGATATGATCACCTGCTGTTCTTGCTCGGTGTTATATTCTTTCTTTACAAACTTAAAGATGTCACGATTTACGTGACGCTCTTCGCAGTTGGACATGTTGTAACCTTGTTATCGGGTGTTCTGATGGAGATCAGTATCAGTGCTTATATCATTGATGCCATCATCGGATTTTCCGTTGTCTATAAATCACTTGATAATATGGGTGCGTATCAAAGATGGTTTGGTTTCCAACCCAATACTAAGGTCGCCACATTCGGCTTTGGTTTGATACACGGATTTGGTCTGGCAACCAAAATATTGGAATATAATATTTCAGATGACGGACTTTTATCCAATCTGATCTTTTTCAATATCGGTGTTGAATTGGGACAAATCTTAGCACTTGTTGGTATTCTGATTGCGATTACCTTCTGGCGTAAATCTGGAAAATTTATGAAACAAGCCTATAGCGCCAATGCATTTACGATGATGTTGGGCTTTTTGCTGATGTTTTATCAAATCACTGGCTACGTCATAAACTAAACTAAATTTAATTTTAAGGAGAAAACTATGTATAACACAAACTCACCCTCACAAAATGACCTTCCCTCAACTGGAAGGCTTATAAAATCAACCATTATCGCTGCTATTGTAGCCTTGGCTTTATTGGTCACTGTGGTTATGCCTGCTGAATATGGTATCGACCCAACTGGTATCGGACAAACAATTGGATTAACCGATATGGGGGATATAAAAACATCTCTTGATGAAGAAGCGGCCTCTGATGCTGTAAACCACAGCACAGTACCTATTCAAAAAACTCAAGAAGAGTTGATTGAAAAAGTGAACCCCGCTCCATCAACATCAGGTCATCGCCACGGAAGTGGGAGCTACCATAATCATTAAGTTGGTATAGCTTTTCATTTAACATTAAAAAAGAGACTCTCAAAAAGAGTCTCTTTTTACTTTGTACTATCATATAAACCTTGATGCTACTTTTTGTCCTGACCAAACTGAGCAAACAAAGCTGGTATAACCACCATGTTCAGCAAAGTGGAACTCATTAATCCGCCCAAAATAACCTGAGCCATAGGTGATTGTATCTCATTGCCTGGTTCCCCAACTGCAATAGCAAGAGGTATTAAAGCAAGACCTGCGGTAAGAGCAGTCATCAGTATTGGATTAAGCCGTTCCATAGAGCCTTGCTTAATAGCTTGCATAAACTCCTTGCCTTCTGAAAGTAGTTGCTGGTAGTGGGACACCATCAAAATACCGTTTCGGGTAGCTATTCCAAATAGTGTGATAAATCCAACCAGTGAAGCAATGGAAACAATACCGCTTGTAAACAGCACAGTAAACACTCCACCAATCAAAGCAAATGGCAGGTTCACCATTACGAGCAGTGCTGTTTTCAGGGAGCCAAATTCCAGATAGAGCAACAAATAAATTCCCAGAATGGAAATAATACTTAATAGTGAGATTGTTCGGGTTGCTTGTGCTTCGCTTTCAAACTGACCTCCGTATTCCACAAAATAACCTTGTGGTAGGGATACATTCGTTGCTACCTGTTCTCGTATTTCATCGACAGTACTTCGAAGATCACGACCAGATACATTGGCAGAGACCACGATCTTACGCTGTACATTCTCCCGACTGATGGTATTCGGACCACTTCTGGATTCTACCCGTGCAAGTTCCGTCAATGGAACAACAACTCCACTTTCAAGATTGAATCTTGTATTCTGAACCGTTTCAATGCTTCCTCTGTGTGACTCTTCAAAACGCACCGCAAGATCAAACATTTTGTCGTCTTCAAGAATCTGGGAAACAGTTTCTCCGGCAAAAGCCACATCAATCATTTCAGCCAGATCTCCGATAGTCAGTCCGTATCTTGCAAGGGCAGTACGATTTGGTCTGATTTGAATTTGAGGTACATTCTGCTGTTGTTCCACAGAAAGATCGACCACGCCTTCCACAGATTCCATCTGCGCCCGGATTTCTTCTGCTTTCGCCCGAAGCTGATACAAATCAGAACCAAAAATCTTCACTGCGATATTAGCACGGGTGCCTGATAACATGTGATCAATCCTATGTCCGATGGGTTGTCCGATAGTCATATTCGTCCCCGGTATCACACTCAAGCTTTCCCTTAGCTCATTGAGCATCTCTTCTTTAGAAGAACCCTCGGGCACCTCAAACTTGGCATCAATCTCAGAGGCATTCACGCCCTGAGCATGTTCATCAAGTTCTGCCCGACCTGTTCTCCTTGATGTAGATACAATGCCCGTATGTTCAAGAAGTATTCGCTCGACTCTGCTACCGATAGCATCAGATTCATCCAA
Source organism: uncultured Balneolaceae bacterium (assembly GCA_963974345.1). Taxonomy (GTDB): domain Bacteria; phylum Bacteroidota; class Rhodothermia; order Balneolales; family Balneolaceae; genus RHLJ01. The sequence continues at coordinate 354,130 of CAXBBW010000002.1, forward strand.
TGAAGTTCCAGGGATGGAAACGGTGCTTATCACTAAGGTTCCTTCGTTAAACTCTGGCAGAAAAGACCTTCCCAAAAAGGGAACCACAATTACTGTCCCGACAAAAAGAACCAGTGTTCCGATAAGAATAGTTTTCTTAAAGCGAAGAGCTACGTTCAACACTTTTTCATATCCGGATTTCAGTTTTTTGGTGAACCAACTTTCCTCAAGTTTGCCTTTTAGCCCTTCATTACGAAGAAGGTAATAGCAAAGCGCCGGGGTTACGGTCATAGCAACAATCAAAGAAGCCCCAATGGACACAATATATGCCAGTCCAAGAGGTCGTAGCATTCGTCCTTCCACTCCGCTCAAAAAGAACAACGGAAGGAATACGATGATAATGATCATCGTTGCATTGATGATGGAAGATCGGATCTCTTTGGACGCTTCAAAGATCACATCAGTGGATGCTTTTTGTTGGGCTTCAGGTACTTTTGAATTTTCTCTGAGCCGTTTAAATACATTTTCCACATCAATAATGGCATCATCCACAATTACTCCGATGGCTATAGCCATTCCTCCCAGTGTCATCGTGTTGATCGTGATATTGAAGAATTCAAGCACGAATACAGATGCTATTAGAGATAACGGTATCGCCGTTAATGAAATGAGCGTGGTTCTGAAGTTAGCAAGGAACAAAAACAGTATAATAATGACCAAAAATGCTCCGTCACGGAGTGCTTCTATTACATTTTCGATAGCCAACTCAATGAAATCCGCCTGTCTGAATAAATGAGTATTGATAGTAAAACCTTCCGGCAGACTTTCCTCGATTTCGGAGAGAACTTCGTCTACCTGTGCGGTTAACACAAGGGTGTTCGCCCCCGGTTGTTTTTGGATGGAGATAATTACAGCAGGTTCGGCATTCACAGATGCTTCCCCGATTTTGTCTGCGGCAGTCATTGCCACTGTAGCAACATCACCCACCAAAACAGGTCGGTTCTCTCGTTCAGTGACCACCGATTGTTCTAAGTCTTCGACTGAGTATGCCCGTCCAATACCACGTATGGTATATTCCTGGCTGTACTGCCTGAAAAATCCTCCTGAGAAATTCTCATTAGATTCTTCCACAGCGACTAATACTTCGTGCAAAGTGATGTCATAGGCTTGAAGCTTTTCGGGATCAACCTGCACCTGATACTGTTTTTTACCTCCTCCAATCGGAATAACCTGAGCGACTCCCGGAATAGCGAGCAAGCGCCTTCTGACTTCCCAGTCAGCAGCCGTTCGCACTTCTACTTCGGAATGCTCACTGCTGTTTACGCTCACAAGCATAATCTCTCCCATAATAGAAGAAATCGGTGCCATGATTGGTGGTGGAACATCTTCCGGCAGACTGGTTGCTACCATTTGGAGTTTTTCATTTACAATCTGGCGTGCCTGAAAAATATCGGTGCCCCATTCGAATTCAACCCATACAATGGAAATACCCATCGCCGTGGAAGAGCGAACCCGGCGTACGCCTGTGGCTCCATTGACTGAAGTTTCAATAGGTAAGGTTACCAGTCGTTCTACTTCTTCCGGTGCCATTCCGTGCGCCTCTGTCATTACAGTGACCGTAGGTGCAGTCAGGTCGGGAAAAATATCAACCGGCATACGAAGCACCACATATAATCCAGCGATGATAAGTACCACCGAGGACACTACAACCAACAACCGCTGCTTTAGTGCTCCTCTAATAATTGCGTCTAACATAGTTTAATTCCTCTTTGATTAATGAGCATGTCCGTGAGAAGGAGCTTCTGATGAAAGTGAAGCGAGTTTTACCTGATATGGATTGATGGTGACCACATGCTCACCTTCATTCAATCCTGAAACGATTTCAATCATGCTTCGATCTCTGATTCCGGTCGTTACCCGTCGCTTTTCAAACGACTCACCTGCCACATGAACAAATACATAGAAGCTTCCTTCCTCCTCGATCAGAGAGCTTTCAGGAATAGCATGGACATTTTTTTTCTGTTCCGTATCTACATACACATTGGCGAATAATCCGGTTTGCAGAGACTGAGTAGGGTTATTCAGCTCATAGATCATGGAAATGGTTCGGGTCTGCTGATCTACGGTTTTACCTATACTGATCAAACGCCCGTTCAATTCAGAAAGGTCATACAACTCCTCTTCTCCCTGAATACGAAATGATGCTGTACCGGGAGTGGCAACCGACATTCTTTCAGAAGCGGGTAAATGTACATTCAGCCATACTTTTGATAAGTCAGCGATGACAAATAACGGATCTCCTGCATTCACCTGCATCCCCGGGGTCACATATGTCTCAAGAAAGGTGCCTGAGATGGGCGCTTTTAGTTCGAAACGATAGGATTCCTCAGAATCGCCATAACTATCATAAGAAGACGTATCTACCTGAACGATTTCATTGATCGTTTGGAACTGAATCATAGCTCTGCGGTAGTCAATTCGCGCCCGATCCAGTTCGGCTTCCGGTATGGCTTCCCGTTCGAATAGTCGTTGTTTCCGATCCAGATCTTTTCTGGCAAGCTCAAGCTCTGCCTGAGCATTGATAAACTGCTGGGCATAGTTTTCACCGTCAGCGGATTGAATGGCAGGATTTAACACCAGAATCGATGAACCTTTACGAACCGAGCTTCCTGCCACGGGTAGGTTAGCGTTCATAGCGGGAAGGATAATTCCAGAAAATGGTGCTGTAACCACTGCCTGTCCACTGTTCCGCGCCGAGATTTCACCATGAGCCTCTACGGTACGGGTGAGAGTAGATTGTCCAACTTTTGCCGTTCCGAATGGAATCTTCCATTGCTGCTCTTTCAAAAAGGAGATCTGGTTGGGATCATCCTCTTCGTGTGCATCGGGAACTTCATTTGCGGTTGCATATACTGGGATACCGTTTACTTGTAGTGTGTCATTCACCATCCCTTGTATAATAATGGTGAGGTCATATCTTCCCGCCTGGTCAAAAATTACATCAGGGCCGTAAATCCCTGGAATCTGAACTTCTGTTTCAGTGAGTGAACCTTCCGTTCCTCGTGAGGAACTAAAGACAAATTGTACTTCAGACTCAGAGATGGCTTTGAAATCAGAAAGTCGAGTCAGATGTACTGCAAAAGTTGCTTCCTGTCCAACAATCAGTTCTGGATATTCCATGAACAACTCAGTTTTATCCGTCCATTGGGTGATAACTCCGGCTCCTTCGAGCACTTCTTCATGAGAATGATCGGAATCTGCGTCATGGCTGTGTTCCTGTTCGGGGGTTTGTGGAGCCACAGGTTCATGGGTATGATCACCGTCTTCCCCGTGGGAATGAGCTTCATCACCGGAACCACATGCAGAAAAAATCAGTACTGAAGCAATCAGGGTAATGTTCAATAAATACTTCATAGCTATTTGTGTTAGTGTAATTTGTTTAGAAATCATGATGATTTTTTAATTATGGCTGTGATCTTCATCACCATGTGAATGAGTATCTTCTCCATGGTCGTGATCGTCGTCTTCATCATGAGAGTGATCGGAGTCTTCCCCATGATTGTGATCACTATCATCGTCATGAGTGTGCGTTGAATCTTGTTTAGTGCTTCCTATACGAACAGGTTCTTTATCATCTCCTGATGATTGTGCAGCAGGTTGCTCATGGGTATGGTCGCCATCTTCTCCGTGAGAATGCTCGGCTTCGCCGTTGCATCCTGAGCAAGCCGTTAATAGTAAAAATGTTGAGATCGTGAATATTGAGAAAAATCGTTTCATTGGTATGTTGTTTTATTGATTAGAAAAAAGTTTACCACCTGAAGCTACATCCAGCATGAAAAGAGCCTGATTGTATTCAGAGATGGTTTGATAAAAAAGTGTTTGTCCGGTCACATAGGCTTCGGTTGCATCCAGTAATTCAAGCAGCGAATATTCACCTTCTTGATAGGAGATCTGGGCTGTTTCCAGCAGAGTAGTATTTCCTGAAAAGCCCTGTACATTTTCCCATTGTTTTTGAAGCGAAGTAGCTTTTTGATAGGCTGAAGCTATTTCATTACGAATGCGAGTTCTTTTGAGCTCCAGTTCTGTTACTCTACTTTTAGCTTGTGCCCGGGCTTTGATTATATTCCCCTTATTCTGGTTGAAAATAGGTAGCCTTACTGAGCCTCCTATCACAAAACCTTCAGAACCATCCGACTGGGTTTTATAACCAAAATCAAGGTTCAGGTCTGGAAAACGTTCCCTTTGCTCTACGGTGAACTGTAAATCTGTAGCAACCATCATCTGCTCTGCTTGTTGAACATCCGTCCGGTGTTGCAGAGCGTATTCTACAAGCGATTCTTCTATTTCGGCTAAGGGGACAACTTCGAAGTTTTCGGTAAACTGAAGGTCTCCGCTTCCATCATCCTCTGAAGAAAGAAATCGCATTAATTGGTTTTTTGCCTGAGTTAGCTCTACCTGAATTTCATCATGCATCTTGAGATATTTGCCATACTCAATATTGAATCGTTGAAGCTGGGTGGTAGAATACAGCCCTTCTTCTTTCCTAGCTAAAGCCGACTCTCTCGCTTGCTGAACAGACTGTAATGCTTGTTTAACCACTGTTAAGCGCTCTGATAAATACCAATAGGAAGCATACAGCGACTTCAATTGGCTTATTAATATCTGCTCCCGATACTCAAACTCAAGTTGTGCAGCGTTAGATAAAGCAGTAGCACTTTTGTTTCTTAGAAAAGGCTGCCCTAATAGCTCAAGTGGTTGAGATATTTGAATAGTGGTTTCGTCGTATTCAGGTGAACCAGCGTTTAAGCTTTCATGAAAAATACGGATTTCAGGATTTGGGTATGCTTTATAATTTTGAGCATTTCCTTGCTTGATCTCCTGATCATAGGCTATCAGCATCCTGTCTAAACTGTTTTGCCGGAACAACTCAACAGCCTCATCAAGCGAGACTGAATTGGATTGTGCATGGATCAAAGTTGGCAAGTACATCATCAATAGTACGGCCATTACCCTGATCCGGTAATTGGATAAAATCATGATTTAGATTTATAAGTTTTTAAGTATAGAAAAGACGGGTAGGTACAATGTACCTTTAAAAACCTATGCTAAAGGAGGGGCGCGAAGAGAAAAAGAAGAAGACAGAAATTCGGAGGAACTCTTATCTGGTGGGGGAAGATTAAATTCATAAACAATGACTGAACCTGCATTAAAATCCCAATCGGGAACAACCGTCACAATGCTAGTCATTAAATCAGTTTGGGTAGCTAACGTTCTAGATTGTGATAACACACCAAACAAATCGACTGTTGCTACTATATGCTGATCGTCTTCTGGATTTGAGGCATGGTGATCATTCTGACTTCCACTATCCGAATTATCATGAACATGAACGTACACATGAACATCCCCATGATCAAAAATATGGCTAATCTGTGAATGTATATGAACGCCGTTTCCAAACCATACAAATAGCAGACTTGCTACAAGAAGTAGTCTTGCAGAAATTTTGGTAATGCTATTTTTGTATAATTTTTGCATGAAAGTTTAAAATAGCTTCAATGTTAATAAAAACCAAACCTTGCTTATTACATTAAATTTAGCCCCATTAGTAAACTCTTGGTTTACTATTCAAGGAATAAATAATGATATCGAGTTCAGTTAAGAAAATTTTGAGAAAACTCGTATTCAACTTGTTGTTGAGAAACAATCATCACTCAACGATAACAATAAAGACCTCTTAGTTAATTTTGTTGACGGTGATCCGAATTGGGATCTATTTCCCAACGAGAGATTAAAAAATCTTCCAGAGATAAAATGAAAGCTCATCAGTGAGAAAAGTATTGGATCAAAATAATGGGCGAGATAACTTTTAAACGTGTGTACAATATCAAAAATATTCTTCAACGGGGTGCGCCACTTAAAGATTAAGATATTACACTGGAACTGGCAGAGGATTGTCAACGCATCATAGCAGAATTAGTCGTAAATGAAGGACGTAAATACCTACTTCTATTTGAAAGAGTAACCCACAAATTAGAAGAGCTAAATAAACAGGAAAAGCTGTATAAATTAGCGCATCTGATTACTTCTTAAGCTAACTATTTACTTCCAATTATCAGACACGTTAAGGGTCATGTGCGTAGTCACACATTAATTAACCAGATATTCTGCTTATTTGGAGGTGTGATATGAACCAGGATTGTTATCAAAAAAACCGAAAAAGTAGAGAAACAGATTTAGAAAAAGATGTCTCAATGAGAGAATTATATGAGTGCTACAACAAGCTCGCTTGTATTATTAAAGAACATGGTGATGAATACTTGCCTCTTTTTGAAAGAGTGCATAATGAAATCGAATCAAGAAAAGAGAAAAACAGAATGGTTGACATAGCTCTTCGGGTTGCAGAAAGTAATTCGAAAAGTGGTACACATTTTGGTACACAAAATGGTACACATTAAATTTTATCAAAAATAAAACCGTTTAAATTCAATGCTTTAGATACCTGTTTTTCCATATTCGACTCTCTTCACCCGCTCCAAAATTACGCACAAAATTCCCCTCAAAAATTCTCCCAACACATTGAAATAAAAGATTTTTCTCTTTCACCTGTACACACACGGTGCGTTGTGTATTATCAAAAGTGGTACACATAATGGTATACATTTTGGTACACATGAAAGGTTTTAAAATGAATCATTTGATAAAAAGAGGCGACAGATATTACTACAATCGAAGAGTGCCGGAAGCTCTTCGAGATCAGATAGACAAACAATTGGTACGTGTCTCGTTAAAAACTGATAGTAAAAAAATCGCCATTCGAAAGGCTTCCAAGATTAATGCTGAAATTGAAGCGTATTGGAATTCCCTTCTAAAGACAAAAAGAACCCATTCAGATGAACGGTTTAATGATGCCGTTAATCTTGCAAAGCACATCGGCTTCAACTACACACCTTTAGATGAAATCGTCTCTGGGGATATGCGAGAAATTACGAAAAGAGTTACAGTTGCCCATTCAAAGAACAACAATCCAAGTGCAGTTAAGGCTGTCCTTGGTACAGTAAAGAAACCTGAAGTTACTCTTTCAAGGTGCATTGAGATATTCTGGTCGATAACTAAAAATCGAGTAATGAATAAATCAGAAAAGCAGATCCGAGATTGGCGCAATACGAGAATGAAAGCCTTTAATGATCTTATAGCTTTGATTGGCGACAAAGCTATTCAAAATTTAACACGTCAGGATATGATTGAATTTAGAGACTGGTGGATTGGTCGCATTCAAAACGAGGGGCTAACAGCTAATACAGCAAACAAGTATCTAGTATTCATTAAAAACATTGTAGAGACTGTTTCAGATCATTTAAGCTTGAAGATAGATCATCATCTAATCTTTAAGAAAATTACTCTTACCGAGAAAAAAACGAAGAGTAGAAAGCCATTTGAAAAAGAATTCATCAAAGATAAATTACTGAGAAATATTAAAAACGGTGATTTGAATGAACAGGCAAAAGCGGTCGTTCTTATAATGGTCAATACTGGTGCACGCCCTTCTGAGATAACAAATTTGGAAGAATATGATATTAAATTAGATCATGAGATACCTCATATCATCATCAGAGAAAATTCACTTCATCAGCTTAAAACAGCTTATAGTGAAAGGCGCATACCCGTTTTAGGATGTTCACTTGAGGCTTTAAAGAAATTCCCTAAGGGGTTTCCTAGATATAGAGGAAAAACTGATAGTCTTTCCAATCTCGTAAATAACTACTTACGTAGACATAACCTATCCCCAACAGAACGTTACTCTTTATATTCACTTAGACATGGGTTCCAAGATCGCTTAACTAGGTCAAATGTCAATGATCGTATGCAAGCTGAATTGATGGGGCACAAGTTCAATCGACCACTCTACGGAGATGGTCCGACTTTGGGACAAAAAAACGAGTGCTTGAAGGGTATATCTATTTAAAATTATTAATTAATCGCTTCTTAGGCTAGATGTCCGAAGATATCCGAAGATATCCGAAGATATCCGAAGATATCCGAAACTATGGTTTTAGAATGGAATATTTACGCTAATTGTTATTACTATTTCGCATTCTCTGAAATATAACATCTATAAAAACACTATAAACATACACAAAAGATGCTAAACGACTACGCTCTAATTTTACTAAAACAAGCTTTAAGACAATACAGAGAAAAGAAATAGGATCATTTACATTGAATCGGAAATGACTACCCCCCATATGATTGAATAACCTTAAATATTATCCTGTATGTAAACCCATGGTTTACCTGAACAGAAAATTATAATGAGTTTTTTTGGTAAAAGGGAAGTGAAGCATCTTATACAAGAATATTGAAATTATTTCTCTTCAAGTCCCCACGAAATTTCAGACAACCGTTGGAAAACTTTTTTTAATGTCGCTATTAGGTCAGGTTCATCTGGTAATGCTCCAAATACCAGATCTTTAAATGTTGAATTGTATGTGCCTCTTAACTGCTCCCATGTTTCATTAGGGTTAGAATAGATTAAAGCTGTTTTTGGATGCTCTGTGAGCCAGTCTGTTCCACTTCGATAACTCATGACATCATCTTTGCCCACAGCATTAATCATCTCCTCAAAATTATCTTCCTTGAAAAACTCTTCAGTTTTAGGATCATTGAGTAATGCATGAATGTCATAGATGTGGCGTATCTTGTTGGCAAGATCAACATAAGGCTCTTCGGTTCTTGAGAACCGAACTAAGCTCATTATTTTCTCACACAATGTCCGGTTTTTACTTAGCACCTGAACATTGAATGGCGTTAATCCATATTGTTCGATCAAGTTTTCTTGTCCCCGTTCCATCATCATTTCAGAAATAAAGCAAGAAACTGTCTCATTGGTATATGGTTCAAAATTACCTAAGCTTGATATCTCAAGGATAATATCCTGTCTCACCTGCCCGTAATCTTCATCGAATGCTGAATCAAACTCGTGGGCTGTTTTCCGAAATTGACCATGTTTACTTGTAATGCCATCTATATTTTTCTCTGGCAAAACATCTATCACCAACTTACTAATGGCTTTTATTTTTTTAGATAATTGGCTGTCGCTTTCTCCCTCACCTCGAACAACAACGATATCCACATCCTCAGAAAACCTTTTTATTAATTCATGGCATTTAGAAAGTGCCGTCCCACCTTTGAATACAGCAACATCTTTATAGTCAGAATGGAATATCATATGTAACGCAAGCGTGACCCAATAATCTTTTTCAATGTAGATTTCACGGATATTTTTAAAATCTGCGGTAGCTAGAATGGCATCACTAAAGAGTTCAGGATTCTCGTGTAGTTTCATCATTTGATATTCCAGTTATTTGCGGTATTGAGTATAGAGGAAATGCCAAGGTCATATTCTGATAATGGATTAAGGCTACCACGTAGTTTGTCTATATCTGATAGTTTAACCTTCCCCCGCTCCATCAGTGCTCCTAACAGTGCCCTTGCCCTTGGGGGGTATTTAAGACCGTAGTTAATGAGCTTATCTTGGTCAATATCCTCAAGTTCACTAATCTTATTAATTAACAGTTTGATCCCAGATTGTTTGTCGAGATCAGGAATAACCGTAAAATCCTTTAACGCATCTAGTAGCCCCAAAAGATTGTAATTCTCCTCAGTAGCATCTACATAACTCTTAACAGGCTTGGCAGAGACTTGTTTATTCTTTACGTAGATCCGTTTGTCACGGCTAGCAATCTTTAAGGTTTTAGGAATTTGAGTCGTTAATCCCAAACGGTTATACAAAGACAATCCTGTTATATAGGCAATTCGCTTCCCATCTTCATAAAGATATGGCTCAATTAGTTTTTCTTCCCTTGGGGGTAATTCACCGAACATACTTTCTTTCGGCTTGTAGAATAAACCTGTTGAAATTCGTTTTACTATTCCTTTCTCAATAAAGCGTTGCATTGCCTTAGCAGCAGCAGAATAATCTTCTGGCTTAATATTTAAGCTATCATATTTAAAGGCATCCCCAACGGGAAGCCTATTTATTCTCTGCTCTATTTTCTGCGCAACGGTCATTTGCCACTCTTTTACTATTATCTTTACACAAGTATACAATAAAAAGCCCTCTATTGTCAAGTATATTGCGCAATATACTTGACATGTTACGACTGAATACATACCCATTCATTAAACGGCTCTATATATAAAACCATCGATTCTAACTATTCTACAATAAAGTAAATGCAGTGTTTACGGGACTTTTATACCTGATTATGACTAAATTATTTATATTTTCTTCTGTGCAATGCACCATTAGAAATATTCAATATTTTCAATGGATAAGCCTTTTCTATCGACCACTTAAAGCCTTAAAACAATCTGAAAAGCCAGTAAATACAGGGTTTCCACTGGACAGTATTATTATTTTACATATATAATCCCGCCAATCGCTACAACCAGTCAATGTCGATTGAGTAGAAAACCCATTACATGATGTGCGTAGTGATAGAGCAATAAGCTCTTTAAAACGATAGATGGCAATTATTCAGACAAAGGAGATGCAGTTATGAATAAACCAGAAATCGTCTATAAGCCAAAATCCAGACAGGATTTTTTAAAAGATGTGGTTGGTGACCTTGTACGTCTTAGACATACACGAGGCATGACACAAGAAAACTTAAACCATAAGATTGGCGTAGCTGATCGCTTGGTGAGTAAATGGGAATGTGGGATTCGTACCCCAACATCTTTTAATCTGTACTGTTGGGCAGATGCTTTAGACGGAAAACTTAAAGTAGTTCCAAATCCGGAACGTCCTGTTAAATCAAAGTCAGGACAAATGGGTATTGTCGATTATAACGACACTTATGAAATAACCGCTGATATGAACCGAGTGGCTAGAGCCGCTTAATTCTAAAAAATTTTTATCAGCCTAAGCAATACGGGGTCGGATCATATCCAACCCCGTATTTGCGTGTTTATAAAAATAATAATGAAGGCAAGGTTGAAATTCGGAGGGGGATCACCCAATCTGCACAAATGATAATGCGGAAGATTGGGGATACCGAATTGAACTTGTATAACCTTGCGTGAATATTCTTAAAATAACCCAAGATTTCTCATTGAAGTATAGCTGTTTGGTGTAAGTATTAAATGGTCATCCACTGGAATACCCAATAACTTGCCACACTCATTAAGCCTTTTGGTTAGTTGAATATCTGCTGTACTTGCTTTTGGATTACCTGACGGGTGATTATGGGCTAAAAGAACACTACTGGCTACTGCCTTAATAGCATAAGCGAATACCATTTTGGGCTCTACGATAGTTGCATTTGAACCACCTTTTGAAATCTCTGCTATGCCTCTCACACCTTTAGCATTATCAAGAAACATCACATAAAATGACTCAACCAATTCCATTGAACCTTGTCGCCAATTCTCTCTAAATATTTGATGAGCTAAATCAGGATTTGTTACCACCGGACGTTCTTCATTAGTCTCTTCGGTGATATAAACCAACTCTACTTCTGTGACTTTAAATAAATCTATTCTCTCTGACATAAATACCTCCTTTGATAGATTTGGAGGCTTTTATATCCTTAATTATGTAGTATTAGTACGCACATCAGATTTATATTTGATGATAGCATCGTCATCGTTTCACCATTTTTCGATGTTATATATGTCATCAGTAAATTCTGATGGGAACCCTTATTATTCAGAATAGTTCAAGTTTTCAGCAAGATTGTGCAAGACTTTATTGTATTTTGTTGTTAATATCGCATTGCTTAAATGAAATGAGTGATAATTGAGACACCTGACACGTACATTTAAAAAGCTTACAAAACCAATGGCATTGCTATTGGTATGCGTGCTTTCTTTACATGCACTTACCGCTCACGGTTTTGCAGATAGCTTAGTTTACTGCTTTGAAAGTGATGGTGAAGTCAATATCGAATCAACAACTGACTTTTCACTTGGCTTTACAAAAAAAAGTGATGTTCACTCTGATAGCTCACATGCTCATGATAACAATGACGCGATAATTCATGCCTCTAACGAGGGGCATAAGGATCTCGATGTAACGGTCATTTGTTCAAAAGACAATAATGCTAATCGTTACAGTCAAGACAAAGTTGTCCAGTCTCTTCTTGCAGGCAGTCATTCAGCTTTTGAATATCTCCCTCTTGAAAACACTACTCAAAGAGTATCATCTCAAACGCCCTACTTTGAGGATGACAACACTAAAGCACTTCAGACCATCATACTTCTGATTTAAGTCCACTACCCACATTTCGTTTCTATAAAGTCATGAGAAATCTTCCTCAAAAAGATTAGTCTTTTCTACATAGAAACGTCCTTCCTAAAAATCTCTTGGTTTGCCCAAGAACATTTTAAAAACTGGCTTAAAAATAAATTACTACTGAAGTATGACGGTTCGATATGATTGATAAAATAATTTCCTTTTCTATAAATAATAAGTTCATCGTTGGCTTATTTGTTCTGACCCTAATTGGAGCAGGTATTCATTCAATGATGACAGTTAATCTTGGCTCTGTCCCTGATATTACTAACAATCAGGTGCAAGTCATTACGGTTTCCGAAAATCTTGCTACCGAGGACATTGAGCAATTTGTGACCTACCCGGTTGAGTTGGGTATGGGTAACCTTCCTGGGGTGAAAGAGATTCGATCCGTCTCCCGGTTCGGTCTGTCCGTTGTTACAATTGTCTTTGAAGATGATATGGGGACGTATCTTCCTCGTCAGCTCGTGCAAGAGAAATTGAATGAAGTAAAAGAAGATATACCGGAGAAATTTGGATCCCCGTCTATGGGGCCGATCACGACTGGACTTGGTGAGATTTATCAATATACCATTGAGCCAAAAGAAGGCTATGAAAATGAATACACCCCAACTGATTTAAGAACGATCCAAGACTGGATTGTCAAAAGACAAATGACCCTTGTCGAAGGTGTTGTGGAGGTTAACTCTTTTGGCGGAAGCATTAAACAATATGAAGTGGCTATCAATCCTGAAAAGCTAAATGCAATGGATGTGAGCATTTCTGAGGTCTATAATGCTTTAGCTCGTAATAATGACAATACCGGCGGAGCCTATATAGAAAAAAACCGAATGGCAAACTTCATACGAGGTGAAGGGTTAATTCGGTCATTGGATGATATTCGTAATGTGGTCGTAAAGACTGAAAATGGCATCCCGATATTGATTAATGATGTAGCCGAAAACGTTCAGTTCGGCACCCAAACTAGGTACGGTGCTTTTACTAAAGATGGCCATGAAGCAGTCGGTGGTATGATTTTGATGCTCAAAGGTGCAAATCCGAACGATGTCATTCAAAATGTTAAACAGAGAATGAAAAGTGTTGAAAGCTCTTTGCCGGAAGGGTTGGAGATAAAACCGTTCCTGGATAGAAGCGATTTGATCTCTAGGACAACCAGTACAGTAACTAAGAACCTCATTGAAGGTGCTCTAATTGTTGTCTTTGTTCTGGTCTTTTTGCTAGGTAGTCTTAGAGGGGGATTAATAACAGCATCACTCATCCCATTATCCCTCTTGTTCGCATTTATTCTCATGAAGGCAACTGGCGTATGGGCAAACCTCATGAGTTTAGGTGCCATTGATTTTGGAATTATCGTTGATGGTGCGGTCATTATTGTTGAGGGAACTGTCCACGAAATTGAGAAAAAACTAAAATCTGACAATCAGAGCTTCTCTAAAAAACAGATGAATAAAATTGCTCAAAAAGCAAGTAGTACCATGATGAACTCGGCGTTTTTTGGTCAACTCATCATTCTGATTGTTTTTGCACCAATTCTATTTTTGGAAGGTGTAGAAGGTAAAATGTTTAAGCCGATGGCCTTTACTTTCGGCTATGCGGTATTAGGAGCAATTATTTTATGCCTGACCTATGTTCCGATGATGTCTTCTATTTTCATGCGCCCAACACAAGACAAAAACAGTCTGTTGGCACGCATTGAACATTGGCTTGAAAAGTTCAGTGATAAGCTAATAACTGCTTTGCAATCTATCTACACGCCTCTTATCCAATCTTCGCTAAGACAAAAAACGATTGTACTCAGTATTGCTGTTGCTCTGTTTTTAGCCTCTACCTTTACATTCACTAGGATGGGTGGTGAATTTATTCCACAGCTTGATGAAGGTGATATTGCTATGCAGGCTCTCATTCGCCCCGGTAGTGGTTTAAGTGAGTCAATCTCGGTGTCTGAGAAAGCTCAGAATATATTATTAAATGAGTTTCCAGAGATCAAAACAGTGGTGTCCAGAATTGGAGTCGCTGATATACCAACCGATCCTATGCCGATGGATATTGCAGATATGGCGATTGTATTGGAAAAAGACAAAGCCAAGTGGACAACGGTCAACTCAAAAGAAGAGCTTATTGAACAGATCAAGCAGACTTTAAACAGGCAGATGACAGGAGTTAATTTGGTCTTTAGTCAGCCTGTTGAGTTACGCTTTAATGAGCTTTTGACGGGTGTTCGAGAAGATGTGGCTATTAAACTATACGGAGAAGATCTATCTATACTTGAAGAAAAAGCTCAAGAAATAGCAGAGATTGCTGAAACTGTTGAGGGGGTTGGAGACGTCTCTCCTGAGAGAATTTCTGGCTTGCCACAGATGACCGTTCAATATGATCGCCGTAAAATTGCTCAATATGGATTAGATATTCAAAAACTCAATGAATATGTCAGTTCTGCTTTTGCAGGTGGTGTTGCAGGGATAGTCTTTGAGGGCGAGAAACGCTTTGATCTCGTAGTTCGATTTGATGAAGAACATCGTCAAAGCATTGAGAATTTAAAATCTCTCTACATAGACCTTCCTAATGGCTCTCAGGTTCCAATTAAAGAAGTTGCAACTATTGATTATCAGCCGGGACCAATGCAAATCTCACGGGACAATACTTTCCGACGAACCTATGTAGGACTTAACACCCGTGGGCGTGATGTTGAATCAGTGGTAACTGATATTCAACAAAAGCTTGATGCCCAGTTAGGATTGCCTCCCGGGTATTACATCACTTATGGTGGAGAGTTTGAAAATCTGCAACGAGCTAAAAGTCGTTTAGGCGTGGTTGTTCCCATAGCTCTCTTTTTGATTTTCATCCTGCTCTATTTTGCACTGAATTCGGTCTCTCAAGCTGTGATGATTTATCTCGCCATTCCTTTAGCATCAATCGGAGGCGTGTTCCTACTCGCCCTGAGAGATATGTCATTCAGTATATCGGCAGGTGTCGGTTTTATTGTCTTATTCGGCGTTGCGGTCTTAAACGGATTGGTTCTAATAAGCCGCTTTAATTCACTTAAAGAAGAAGAGGAAGTTATGGATATCAAAGAACGTATAATGATTGGAACAAAAGAACGCCTAAGACCAATATTGCTCACGGCTACCGCAGCTATTATGGGCTTTACACCTATGGCGTTTTCAGCCAGTGCGGGGGCTGAAGTTCAAAGACCTCTTGCTACCGTTGTTATTGGAGGGCTTATTAGTGCCACACTGTTAACACTTGTTGTACTACCAGTGCTTTATTCCATGATTGAAGAGCGCAAGAAAAAGAAGGAAAGTGTTAAGTCACCATCAATAAATAGTTTTATTCCTTTAGGGTTAATCATTGGATTGATGGCACTCTCTTCACCAACCATTGCTCAACCTAACCCCAGTTCCCTACAAGCCATATCAATAGAACAAGCTGTTGAAAGGGCATTAAGTGACTATCCAACTATAAAAGCCGGATTGCTTGAAATAGAGGGTCAGAAATCTCTTAAAAAAACAGCATGGGAATTAGGAGATACAGAGCTATTTACAGGAGAAGAAGAAGTCGGGAATGGGTCTAGTGGCGTTAAAACTCAAATCGGTATTAGACAAGAGTTTGATATATTTAGTGTAGCTCCAAGGCTGAACCTACAGTCTCAAAAAACTATTCTTGCTGAAAAAAAACTTGATCTGTCTGAGGCTGAAATTGAGCTCGCTGTGCGTCAGAATTGGGTTTCAGTTTACACGTCCTATAAAATTTTCAAGGTGCTTGAGAAACTTGATGAGCAATTTAAAGATATTGTAAAAGCAGCAGATTTACGATTAGAAACTCAAGCCAGTTCAAAGCTTGAGTATCTGGCAACTCTGAATCAAGCTAACAGAATACGTAACCGTAAAGAACAAGCTTACAGAGATTACCTATCAGCAATTGAGACATTTAATAGGTGGTTTAGCGGTGAAACAAAACTAACATCTGTTACAGATTTACCTGAAGATTTTAATCAGCCCCTTGTTTACTCAGAGCTTTTGTTATCAGATCATCCGGTGATAGATCTCTACGAACAGCGGTTGTCCGTTGCTGAAGCTGTAACAAAAGAAAAAAGAAGTCAATATCTACCAAAGTTTAATGCTGAGTATGGTCGTCAAGAAATCGCCGGACAGTCAGGATTCTATAAATATCAAATTGGAATCAAAATTCCTCTCACATTTTGGTCAGAGGTAGGACAGACACAATCCGCAAAAATACAGCAAGATATTGCCGAACAAAATTTGTTTGAGGCAGAACGTAAGCTCAATGCTGATTTTAGGTCTGCACAAGAGCAATACCAGAAGTGGTTGAGTTCATGGGAATACTACCAAAAAGAAGCTCTTCCTCTCGCAAAAGAACAACGAAAAGGTGCCGTAACAGCATATAAGGAAGGTGCGATTGACTATGTAAAGTTCCTTCAAAATATGCGGGATGCAATCGCTATAGAGGTTGAGTCTTGGAATGCTTTTGGTAATTACCTCAACCATCGCTTTCAGCTTGAGTTCTACTTAAGAAATTCAAATTAAACATCAGATTGGAAATATTATGACGAAACAAAAAATCCATATTTTACTATTAGTCCTCTCATTATCTATTGTCTCAGCGTGTGATAATTCGCCTGATAATCATGATGACCATGGACATGGAGAAGAAATTCACCAAGAGGCCTCTGCTTCAACAGAAGTTGAAGAGCCTAAAGCACTTCATCTGTCAGAGCTTAAATTTAATAGTCTTGAGCTGAAGGTCGGTTCCATTCCAACCCAGTCTCTTTCAGATATAGTGAAAGTCAACGGTCAGTTGGAGGTTCCTCCTCAGTATGAAGCAAGTGTTACCGCAATCTTAGGCGCTAATATTACAGGCATAGATGTCATAGAGGGCGAAGAGGTCAAAAAGGGTCAAGTATTAGCAAATATTGCACATCCTAATTTGTCTAAAGTTCAAACTGATTATGTCCGTGCATATAAGCAGATGCAGTACTTAGAGAAAGAGTATGAACGACAAAAAAGGCTCTATAAAGAAGAGGTTGGATCGGGTCAGATGTTCCAGCAAATTGAAGCTGATTATAAAGCGACCATGGCAGAAGTTAAAGGCTATGAGGCACAACTAAGACAGCTCAATCTTAATGTAGAGAAAGTCCGCTCTGGTGATATTTATGAGACTGTTCCTGTGGTCTCACCAATTGATGGTTTTATTGAAAGTGTTGGCGTACAAATTGGACAGTACGTCGATCCACAGACCGAACTGTTTGAGATTATCAACAACGATCATATTCATGCTGACTTTATGGTCTTCGAAAAGGATGTCCATAAAATCCAAAATGGTCAAAAAGTTGCTTTTTCTGTCCAAGCACGACCTGAAGAGATATTGACAGGTAAAATCTATTCTGTTGGCAAAAAGTTTGAGCAAAACCCAAAAGCAGTTCATGTCCATGCAGAGATCGACCAAAAAAGAGATCATCTTATTCCAGGCATGTATATCAACGGCAAGATTCTAACCTCTGAGGATAAAACACTTGCATTACCAGAGTCAGCCATCATAGAAGAAGAAGGGAAATCACTTATCTTTTTGGCTGAAAAACACCAAGAAAATGGTGAAACGGAATGGGAGTTCACACCATTTGAAATTAAAACAGGTCTAAAAGAAGGTGAATGGGTTGAGGTTAAACTTTTAAACCCACTGCCATCAAATCAGTTAGTTGCGCTGAACAATGCCTACTATTTGATTTCTGAAATGAAGAAGAGTGAAACTTCTCACGCACATTAACTTTAAATTTAAGACGCAAAAAATATGGGTCATTCTCACGACCACAGCAAAAGTAGTGGCAACATTAAAATTGCCTTCTTCCTCAATATTGTTTTTACAATTTTAGAGTTTATTGGAGGATTATACGTTAATAGTGTTGCCATCATTTCTGATGCTTTGCATGATCTTGGAGACAGTATGTCTTTAGGATTGTCATGGTATTTAGACCATAAATCTAAACAGGGCTCCAATCGCTCTTTTACCTTTGGTTACACTCGATTTTCGTTGCTTGGCGCTTTGGTTAATAGCCTCGTTTTAATAGCAGGCTCCATATTCGTTATTAATGAAGCGGTTGCTCGTATCATTACACCAGAACATACCGATGCTCAAGGCATGCTGATTTTTGCCATTATAGGCGTTGTGGTAAATGGGTATGCCGCGTGGAAAGTAAGCCATGGGAAAACACTGAATGAAAAGGTTATTTCGTGGCACTTGTTGGAAGATGTACTTGGTTGGTCAGCTGTATTGGTCGTCTCAATTATATTGATGTTTAAAGACATTCATTATTTAGACCCTGCTCTATCACTCTTCATAACTGCTTATATATTGTGGAACGTGCTCAAACGATTGAAAGATACGTTGTATGTCTTTCTACAAGGCAGCCCCGATGAAGTTAGCGTTGAAGAACTGGATGAGAAATTTCTGAGCAACGACTTTGTTGCTGAGACAAAGCATCTGCATCTTTGGTCGTTAGATGGAGAAAAACATGTGTTGACTGCACACCTGATTTTAAAAAATGTTTCGACCTACTCAGAGATTATTAAAGCAAAAAAATCAATTAGAGAGTTATTAAAGCCCTATAAATTTAGTCACAGCACCATAGAAGTTGAACTGAATAAAGAGACATCATCACTCATAGAAGATAATCACACAACATGAAACAACAGCATTTTCACATAAAAAACATGGTGTGTAGCCATTGTGCAGAGGTATTGGAAGAGAAATTATTATCTGCTGATTTTAAGGTCAAAAAGATTGAGTTAGGAGAGTTAACACTGGCTGAACCGATTACTGATGTTGAATATCAACGGCTTATTAAAGTCGTCAACACCAATGGCTTTGAGATTATAAACAACCAGGGTAGTAAATTGGTCGAACAGATCAAACAGCTTATCATTCAATTGGTGCGTACCAATAAGGAATTGAACGGTAA
>CAXBBW010000003.1:0-363221 GCA_963974345.1 uncultured Balneolaceae bacterium
CTCCCTTTGAACTCCGTCAGGGCAGGAATGCAGCAGCGGTAATTTGGTCGTAGCGACGTGATATAGGTCGCTTGCCCATTTTTTATTTTAAAGATTTTGCAATGTGTTCTGCAATCTGATCAGCATGAACTCTGGAATTTTCGATAAATAGTTTACTAGTATCCATTCCTCCACAAACGACTCCTGCTACATACAACCCTTTACGATTAGTTTCTAAAGTATCTTCTTCGTGAACAGGCATGCATTTTTCGTCATCGGTTAGTTCAATTCCTAAAGCTTTCATCAATTCGTAGTTTGGGTGATAGCCAGTCATTGCTAATACAAAATCATTCGGAATAATTTTCTCTCCATCTGGTGTATTGAGGACAACTTCTTGTTCTCTGATTTCTTTGACTTCCGTATTGAAGTAAGCTTTTATTTCTCCAAACTTAATTCGATTCTCGATATCAGGTTTAACCCAATATTTAACAGAAGGCTTAATCTCATCATATCGAATAGCCATTGATACATTTGCCCCAGAGCGAAAACATTCTAATGCAACATCAACTCCAGAGTTTCCAGCGCCAATAACCAGTACATCCTGCCAAGCGTAAGGATGTGGCTCATCGTAGTAATGCTTCACTTTAGGTAAATCTTCGCCAGGAATATTCATTTTATTTGCTGAACCATAAAATCCAGAGGCTACTACTACCTTACTTGCCTTGTACTCACTTTTATCTGTTTTTACGATAAAGTTGCCATCTTCACCTTCAATAGCAGTTACACTTTCATACAAATTGATAGGAAGCTTGTAATGCTCGGCAGCTCTTCGATAGTACTCAAGAGCTTCACTTCTTGTAGGTTTAAAACCATGAGAGATAAAAGGGATATCTCCGATTTCCAGTTTATCAGAAGTTGAAAAAAAAGTCATATTGGTTGGATAGTGATAAAGCGAGTTAACTAAACAACCTCTTTCTATAATTTGAAATGGAATATTCTTTTTCTGAAGCTGAATTCCGGTAGCTAGACCAATTGGTCCAGCCCCTATAATAATAACCATGATTTCTTTTTAGATAGTTCGTGTGAGTGAAAATAACAACCTTAAGATAAGAATCGTTTTCTATGATTGTAACCAACTAATTATAGTTTGATTAAGCCAATTTTCAGGAGAGCTTAAGAAACCGACATGTCCTCCTTTTTCTGTGAAAATAGTCTCAATTGATGGTTTTTTTTCAAGATCATCAAACGGAGCAAATTCAAGAGGGCAAAGAGTATCTTCTTTGCTATGAATAATCAAAAGTGGTTTTTGTACATCTTTTAGAAAGTGTTTTGAAGAACAGCTTTCATAATAATGGTCAGCACTATCAAAACCATGAATAGGAGCAGTGATTTGATCATCAAATTGATAGATTGTGTTGCCGCTGTAAGTAGGCAGGTTTGGATGAACCTTTCTTTTTTGTTCTAGTTTTTTTACGAGAGTTCTTAAAAACCGATAGGAATAGATTTTATTAAAACCATTTTCCAGATTAATAGAACCTTTTTTTAAATCATAAGGAGGAGAAACGGCTACCGCTTTTTTTACAGAATGTGATTCCCCAAATTCAGCCAAAGACTTAATAAGCGCATTTGCTCCTAAAGAAAATCCAACAGAAAAGATAGGGTTAGTAATAAAACGGGTTTTAATCCATTCAAAAAGAAGTCTATAGTCTGAAGTTTCCCCAGAATGATAAAAACGAGGTTGTTTATTCATTCGACTTCCACAACTTCTAAAATTTAATGCTACTGAAGAAAACCCTGCTAGCTCTAAATTATGCATCAAATTTCGTATATAAAATCGTTTAGATGACCCTTCAAGTCCATGGAAAAGAGCGACTACAGGTTTTCCATTGTTTAAATCAATCACATCTAATTCGAGGAAATCATCATCTGGCGTTTCAATTTCTATTTGTTCAATCTCTACGGTTTTAGTCTTACTAAACGAAGAAATTACAGTATGAATATGGCTATTAAATGCCCACCATTTTGGGTCAAAAGATGTGTATTCAAACTTTCCCAAAACTATTTTATGAGGGTGAGTTTAATTATCTCCCTTGTATCTGGTGTCTGCAATACGGCAAAATAAAGTCCACTACTAAATTCGTTTAAAGAAACGGTATAGTTATGAATGCCCCCTTGTAAACGGGAATTAATTATTGTTCGCACTTTTTGACCAAGTATGTTATAAATGGAAAGTTCGACATCAACTCTTTTATCTAAGTTAAATCGAATAGTAGTGGACGGGTTAAATGGATTAGGATAATTTTGAAAAAAGGATACAGATTCGGGGAAAGAATTATCAGGATCTGAATTAGATTCACTTAAATCAAAAATCCCAAGATTTCTAGCCGCATTAATTTGATCTATAAGTTCTTGTTCAGTATCTCCAAAGGCGTATACAAAACCGATTGATATTGTGTTTCCAGGCTCAATGAAATAAGGACCACTGGCAACAACTGATGAAACATCTGTTCCCGTAATATTTGTTTTACCTGTGCCTGCTTTTAGGGTGTTTATTTTTTCTTGGAAAGAAAATCCGTCAGAAATATTAAATTCAAAATCACTTTCATTTCCATCGTATTGATTATCTATTGCAAGAACCGAAGAAGTATTTCCATAAGTAGCTAGTGCCACATAAGGATGTTCAGATTCGCCTTCCTCAGTAATAATTAGAATATCGTTCTCCTCATTATATGAGGTTGAATTATTAGAAAACTCACCTATATCCCAGTCGTTAAATATCCCAAGGTAAACATCAGAAAAAGATAGACTTAGTGATTTATTCTCAACCATGTAATTCATAACCACAGCATTAGTCAGATTCGGAGAGTCAAAGGCGTAGGTATTTAGAGTTATTTCAGCATCTTGTAACAAAGTCTGTTCAAGAGGGACAAAAATGGCGTTACCATCAGCTTCAGAAATAGTGCCAGGTTGTGTTACACTATACAATGAAATTGGGCCGAAATTACGGTCGGTTCTGCCATCACTAGTGCGAACTGTATTTGCCAGAAGTTCGTTAGCTGAAAAGAGTAATCCACCCTCATAAATAAGATTATCATCTACAAAATTTGCGGTCTCGGGATTAGGAATAAAACCAATACCACCTTCTGCATTTGCAGCATCGTAAAAGCCAATATTTCCAGTTGGGGAAAAAGAAATAGCAAGATTATTTCCACTTGAAATATTAAATTTTAGCTGGTCAAAGGAAATGATTTTAAAATCAGAATACCCAATAGAATTGTCTGCAAACTGAATAAAAAATTCTGCTCTTAATGTTTGTAAAATTCCGGGACCTAATGTAATAGGTATATTAACAGATTGAGTTTCATTCGTTCCAAGAATATCAATGGAAAAGGCACTGTTTTCGATATTCGCATTCTCTGAAAGACTTTCTATAATTAAGGAAAGTGAATTAACAGATCCACCATCGTTGGTGATAAAGAGTTTAAGAAATCCATCTTCATTAATGTTAAGTTTTTCTCCATCATTATTTAAAAATACAGCCGAATCAACTCGAATACCAGGTAAAGCATCAGACAATGCACGTTCAGCATTAACCTTTCCTTTTCCCAATAAAAACTGAAGATCTGGATTATTAGAGGCTTCAATAGATTCTGAAGAAGCTCTTATTTGAGACTTAATTCTTTCAGGATCCCAATCTGGATGTTCTGATTTTATTAATGCCGCTAATCCTGCTACAGCCGGAGAAGCCATTGAAGTTCCTTGAAATGTTGCATATTCGTTTGAAGTTGTACCAACAGAACTTCTTATAGTACCGGTAGCAAATACATCAACAGTAGAACCATAGTTAGAATAAGATGCAATAGCATCCCCTGAAGTTCCTAAAGCTCCAACTGACAAAACATCCTCAAAAGCTGAAGGATAGCCAGGCGCACTGGTGGATGAATTACCAGCCGAACTTACTACTAAAGCACCAGCTTCAGTTGCTATGTCTATAACGTCAAGCCCAAAAGAAGAAAACCCAGAACCTCCCCAACTACAATTAATAATATCTGCCCCATTCACAACAGCATAAAGTATTCCTTGATACCCTCCTGCAATAGATCTTGATTCGTCATCTTCAGTAGTTGGATCATCTGCTATACCGCCAGCTTTAATGGCCATAAAACGAGCATTGTATCCCGTTCCTACAAGTCCAAGGTTATTGTTTGGAGTAGCAGCTGCAATACCTGCAACGTGAGTCCCATGAGGGTTATATGAGCCAAATGGATTGTTGTCCTGAACTAACTCTCCATTTGAGCCAGTGGAATCCCAAAAATCCCAACCTAAGTAATCATCTACAAAACCATTATTGTCATCGTCAATTCCATTATTTGGAATTTCATCTTCGTTTACCCAATGTTTATCTTTTAAATCTTCATGATTATAATTTACTCCACTATCAACAATAGCGATAATAACATCCGAAGAACTTTTACTTATCTCCCACGCTTCATCAAAATGATGAAAGTTGATGGTGCTGTTTACAATAGGATCGTTTGTAATTTCATCTGTTTTATAAATGAACTTAGGCTCTGCGTATTCGATTCCTGGTAATTTTGAAATTTCTTTTGAAAGGGCTAAAGCATCAACATCAGAACCAAAAGAAACTTCAAAAATATTTTTTAAATGATCGAAACTTGGTAAGGAAACTATTTTCCCTTTTCTTTGCATATTCATTCTAATTCGATCTGTAAACTCATCTTTCCAAATAGAGTTCATTTCTCCGATATTATACTGTGAGAAAATGGATGCTTCAGGTATAGATTTTGATTTATATTTGGTGACTTCCTGAGCGTCTTTAAATTTGATAATTAAAGTGTTACTTAAGTATTCAACAGAATTATCTTGAGCTAATCCTGAGATAGATATTAGAAGAAAAGAAAATACTGATACAAAAAATCTCATTATATAAAGGCGCTAATTATGAATAGTATTTATATAGGTTAAATTATAAGTAATAATGCTTTTGCACAATTTATGATTCATAATAATTCAACATCACCAATAAAAAGGATTGCAGCTATTGATTTAGGGACAAACTCGTTCCATGCTGTTATTGTAGATATTTTTTCGGATGGCAGTTTTAGGAAAGTGGATGATCTAAAAGAGATGGTCCAACTCGCTAAGGGAGGTTTAGGCAAAAGATTAGCAGATTCAGCGTTTAAGAGAGGACTATCGGCTCTTCAGAAAATAAAGGTATTATGTGATAGTCAAGGTGTTGAGAAAATTTTAGCATATGCAACAAGCGCTATTCGAGAAGCCGAAAATGGTGGAGAATTCATCCAAAAAAGTATTGATGATCTTGGGATTAAAATAAACGCAATTCCTGGGTCTATGGAAGCTGAGCTAATTGGATATGCTGTTCAGCATGGAGTTCGATTAAATGAAGAACCAGTTTTGATGGTAGATATTGGTGGTGGAAGCGTTGAGTTCATCCTCGGAAATAACAAAGAGTTTTTCTTCTTGACAAGTCGCAAGATTGGTGTTTCTAGGATGACGGATATTTTTAAACCCTGTGATCCAATTACAAAAGAAGATATTGCAAAGCTTGAAGAGCACTATTTAAATGAGTTGAAGGAAGTAGAAGATGCACTAAAGGTGAATCCAACAAAAACCATAATTGGTTCTTCAGGAACAATGCAAAATATAGCATTGATGATAGCTAATCGTAAAAACCAATCTACCAATGTTACGTTGAATGAGCTTGAATTTTCAGCAGGAGATTTCTTTAAATTCTATTCCGATTTCATCAAATTAAATCATAAACAGAGACTTCATGTTTCAGGTTTGGACACTAAAAGAGTTGATTTTGTTAATACAGGCGTAGTTTTAGTCAACTTACTTATCAGTAAGTTTGGAGTAGATAAGATTAAAATTTCAACTCAGGCTCTTCGTGAAGGGATTATAATCCGATACTTAAAAAAAGATATGATTGGGATTCCTTGGGCAGGAGAGTTTACCGATCCCCGTCGAAGAAGTGTGTTTGAATTACTTAGAAAATGTAACTGGCATGAAGATCACTCTCGCCATGTAGCTAAACTTTCGCTTATACTTTTCTCATCTTTGAAAGAAGCCCTTAGCTTAAAAGAAGAAGATCGAGAATTACTTGAGTATGCTGCTTATTTACATGATATCGGGTATTATATTTCACATTCGGCTCATCACAAACATGCACTATATATTATTAGAAATGCGGATTTATTGGGATTTCGACAAGAAGAAATCGAAATGATAGCCAATATTGCACGTTATCACAGGCGTTCTACCCCAAAAAAGCGACATGGGGAATACTGGAAGATGCCAGCACAAATTCGGTCTAGGATTAAAAAACTTTCGGCTATTCTTAGAGTTGCCGATGGATTGGATCGAAGTCATTACCAGAATGTGCAAGAGCTAAATGTTAAGGTTCTGGAAAAGGAGCTTCTGTTAACTATCAAAACAATGGACGAGCCTCATTTAGAAATCTGGGGAGCAACTCGTAAATCATTCCTAATGAAGGAAATACTGAACAAAAAGCTTGTCATCAATAGAGTTGTTAGTGATAAAGATGAATGAAAAGTCTAAAGAAGAACTATTAAAAACTGGGATTGAATTTTATAATTCAGGGGCTCCAGAAAATCCATATTGCGAGGAGTTTACGAAAGCTCTTTCTATTTTTAAAAATCTAAGCTCTGAAAATGATTTAAAAGAGGAAATCTATAATTTTCGCTGGCATATTTATTATCTTAGAAAAGAGTTTGATAAGGCACTGAATGATTTAGATTCTGCGATTAATATCAACTCTGAGAATAGAATGGCTTTTTACAATAGGGGATTCGTTTGTCTACGAATTGGGAAAACAAAAGAAGCATTGGATGATTTTCATTCTGCTACATCTTTAGCAAAAAAAACTGATGATGAAGATTTAATCGATGCAATTGAGCATCACTTAAATGATATAAAGTTAAAGAATGAAGAAATAGAAGAATGGTTTAAGAAAAATTACCCAATCCATTCTTAATTAAATCGACGAACTTTTCTTATTCTTTCTTTGGAACATTCAAATCAAAACTTCCTGCAGGCCCTGGAAAAACAACAGGACTCTCAAATCCAGTCTTAGAAACTGAAGCTACTCCAAAATAATAATTATCGATTACTACATTTTCTAACGTATGTTCAGTAGCTCCTGCTGGAACAAACACACTTTTTTCCCATTGATTAGAGTCTGTTAGTCGCCAATAAATCTTATAGCCGGCAAGTTGAGGGTTCTCATTAGTATCCAAAGCGGCCCATTTTAATGTGGTACTTGGTCGTACAGCTCCTTCAATATTTACATCACTTGGTGGAGCAGGAGCCCAAGCCATTCCTGCCAGTACAACTGCATTTAACCCTGTAAGTTTTGCAGCGTAGTCAAAATCAACTCCGTCAATAGTGTCACCATATTTAATGCCATCTTCAGTTCTTAAATCCTGATGTTGCATAACATAATTTTCGTTGGTTTCCATAATTCGAACACCAGGAAATCCAACTTCGTTAAAAGGTCTATGATGACCCCCACGACCGAATCGATCTAAACGATAAATCATCATTACATCTAGATTTGGTATATATTTGTCAGCCATTAAATCTACATAGCGTGCAATATTTCGTGATGGGGAATCAACTTCACCGCCAGTAAATCTACGAATACGAGCTTCACGATCTGTTTCAACATCTCTGGTTCCTTCAGAAAAAACACGAGCAGTTGTATTGTTAATCACTCCGTTTATTCCTTTAATATTTCCGATCATATCGTTATTAAGTACAGCTTTAATTTCCCAGCCTTGCTCTAACGCGTGTTTAGCTAAAATCTGACCACCGAATAAACCCTGCTCTTCCCCAGAAAGTCCTACATACATAATAGATCCGGGAAAAGAATATTTGCTAAGAACTCTGGCCGCTTCTATGGTTCCTGCCATTCCTGAAGCATTATCGTTAGCTCCTGGAGAATCTGATGTTCCATTTAAGGGATCAGAAACTCGAGAATCAATATCTCCACTCATCATTACAAAACGATTTGGATCTGAAGTACCACGTTGAATTGCAACTACATTAACAACATTGGCTAGATCAGGAATTCGACTCCCAGTAACATAATCACTTACATAAAATACTTCTAAACAGCCACCACAATCTACAGATATTCGTTCAAATTCAGCTTTAATCCACCGTCTTGCAGCACCAATTCCACGGGTATTTGAAACGGTATCAGAGAGAGTATGACGGGTACCAAAATCAACTAAAGTTTGAATATCATTTTGAATTCTATCAGCTGAAGGTGCGGTACCTATCTTATGTAGTTCATCAGGAGTTACTTGAGAGAATCCCAATCCCATACATAAAAAAAGAAAAAGAGAGGTAAGTATTAAGGAGCGTAGTGATCGCATAGCGTTAATTTTTATTGAGTTTATCATCGGGGAGTTGACCAGATGAGCGTAAATATTCTTCTAATTTCTTTTGAAATTCGAATTGAGCCTTTAATCCTGCTCGGTGTCCAAAATGAGCTCCTAAGCCACATCCTACTATTACTATAATGGCAAATAGGATTCGTTGTGAGATGTCAAGAGGAGAGTCATATATGAATATCCATACAACCGGAGCTATAGCTACCAAAGTTCCAAAAATGATTGGGGTTGCACTTGCTCCTTCAAGCCGGCGCATAAATCTTCGGCTCGTTACAAAAACTATATTTGTGTATACCAAGCCATATCCAATTAAGAAAGCTGTTCCTTTCCAACTAGGGTCATTCAGTAGAAAAAGAAGCTCTGAACTAAACAATGTGAATGCAGCAGAGACGATAAAAACTCCCGAAAGATAGAATGAAAAGCGTGGTAAATTATCCAAAAAAAGAAAGATTAAGGTTTTAGAATACGTTTTAATTCCATACAAATTACAAATCGCATCAAAGAAAAGCTTAAATCATTACCGCTTTAACAGTATGTGAAAATAGGCAGTCAGTAGATACTTTTTAGCTTTTATTTATTCAACCAATCTTCTGGGTTAAGATCGGTGTTATTCTTGCGAACCATAAAAAACAATGTTTCACCCAATTCGGAAGATTCGGTACCAGATTTCCCTATAACTGTCCCAGCTTTGAGTATGGAAGAATTTTGAACATTTATCTGACTCAGATTTCCATACACAGTGAAATAGGAACCGTGTTTTACAAAAACAACATTTCCAAAACCAGGTGTAGGTTGAATGGCAAATACATATCCATCTGAAACTACTTTAACATCAGAGGCTGCATCGGCTACAATATTAATACCTGGATGTTCGGTTCGTGTACCGTAAAGTGGATTCCTAGTAATTCCAAATTTCTTCGAAACGGTAGTGCTATT
This sequence comes from uncultured Balneolaceae bacterium, assembly GCA_963974345.1. Classification (GTDB taxonomy): domain Bacteria; phylum Bacteroidota; class Rhodothermia; order Balneolales; family Balneolaceae; genus RHLJ01. The sequence goes on from CAXBBW010000003.1 coordinate 9,378, forward strand.
TACTGGCCATCCTAACTTTCCTTTTGATGCGGCAAAATTTTGCTCATAAGCTAGAAGTGTTTCATCCGACACAAATGAAGTAGTAATAGGTGTAGAATACTTCGCGACTTCATCTGCCCGGCGAGCGGAATCTGCAATTTTTCGAGCTTCTGCTAACCGTGCAAGTCTTTCGTTTTCTGCTTCTCGAATTCGATCTTCTTCGGCAATTAAAGTTGAAAAACTTTGCTCTAGATTTTCTTTTTGTTGTCGAATCCTGCGCAGTTCCGAAAGTAGATTAGTACTTTCCGCTTTAATTTTTTCAACATTTTGCCGTTGTACCGTTTGTTGAGTACTTAGTTTACTCTTCTCATCTTTAATCTCATCAAGAATCAATTCATTTTTAAAATGACTTTGTTGAAGATCATCGTTAATAACCTCTAAATCTGCCCGTTGAAATCGAATTTGCTCAGCTTGCTTAACTTTCTGTTCTTCTAGTTTCTGTAAGTAATAAGAACGTACCAACATTTGGTTGATAGATTGTGAACTTAATACAAGTTCAAGATTACTAGTTCTACCATTTTTATAAGTATAAAGCAGAATGTCTTTATAATTTTGAATGAGTTGCTCAAGTTCTCGTTCACGTAAACCAATTTCTTCGGTAGTAATCTGAATTTCTTCCTGTATTTGAAGTTGTTCAATTTCAAGCGTTCCCAACTTATTGTCTTGTAGTGAAATCAGTCTATTTATATTCTCAAACTGTTTGTACAGTTCCTGGTATTTGTTTTGAGACTGATCGATGCGTTGTTCATAAGTTTTGATGCGAGCATCTAATACATTGATCTCAGCACGAGTGTTGGTTTGTTCATCTAGGATTTTCTTTCGTTTTTCTTCATAGGTTTGTTGCCCAAAAATAGAATCTGATAGCAGACCTGCAATCAACAAAAGACAGAAACTAAATAAAGATATTTTCTTAATCATATTCTTTGGATTGGAATATCATCTGGGATTTGAATGCTAAGTTCTAACGATTTTGGGTTAACCATGATTGATCGTACTTGAAAAACTACCTTAGAAGCTTCATCAGCACTTAATATGGTAATTTTTCGAGGTAAAGTGAACCCATCAATTTCACCATAATTCTCATAACGAATGGCTGAATAGGGAAGACCGGTTGAACGAGGTTGTTCAACATATTCTATCTCATGATTACGTTCAGATATTCTTGCATATCCTCCAGATTTTAAAATAATAAACGTATTAATTTCATCGCTGGAGTGTCTTTCGATACTGGCAATTTGATCAATTTCGATTTTATAGTTAATCAGATCAAGGAAGTTGATAGAAGCTAGTTCATTTAAACTAGTTCGGCGACCATTTGCAGTAGACATTTTTTGAGCTTCTTTATCGACCTTGTTGTAAATAAGTATGGAATCTTTATCTACCAGCATGATTCCACCTACTATTCCAATCCGATTCTTAATGGTGATTAAGCTAAACTCAGAATCTGTTTCAAATTCTATGGTTACTCGATCACTATTCCCAGTTTCGCTTACTATTGCTCTACCATTACCCGAAAGTGAACTCAAAGAAGCAGAGTAATCAGGCAGAGAATTAATTATAGAATTATAGTTCTCTTTAGGGACTTGAGTAACTTTCATCTCGCTTAGTGTACGGGTGCTTCTACAAGCGGATAAAAATAAAATGATAAATAAGAGGTAAATAAGGGATTTAAAACGAAGCATAGAACTATATTTTCTCATTTAAGTGAGTTCTTGTACTATCACTTTCCAAAGCTTGTTTCCACCATTTTTTGGCTTCGTCTACATTCCCAAGTTTCTCGTACACATCACCAAGATGCTCCATTACTTCTGCACTTGCTAAACCAGTATCTAGAGAAGCTTTTATAAACCTTCGAGCTCGGTCATAATCTTCAAGTTTAAAGTATACCCAACCTACGGTATCAAGGTAAGCAGCATTTTCAGCATCCAATTCAATCGCTTTTAACGCAAGTTCTTTAGCCCGATCTAAATTAGAACCACGAACAGAAAGGTTATAGGCATAGTTATTCATAGCATTATGATTTTCAGAATCGTAACGAATTGCCAATTCATAGACTCGATCCGATTCTTCGTAATTTTCGAGTCCAGCTTGAGCATCTCCTAGCGTAGAATAAATAACCGATTTGAATGGACGACGAGAAGGTGCGCGGGAAGCTCGTTCTAACCATTTTGAAGCCTCAGTGTTGTTTCCATCTAACAAATAAGCACTTCCTAAAAAGTATTGAATAAAGGCATCTTCAGGAGAGTTTTTATCTGCTTCAATACCAACAACAATAGCTTCACTAACTCTACGCTCATTCAGCAATAACTGTATTCTTTGTCTCCAAGCAATATCATCACCTGGTAATAGTTCATTTGCCTGGGCAAGATTCTCTAATGCTTTATCTGTTTCCCCAATCAAAGAATAAAATTGACCAGCTAAGGTAAATGCAGGGCCATATTCTGGAGCATTTTCAGTATAAAGATCTAAAATTCTAGATGTTTCAATTTCGAGTTGAATGTCAGATGGGGCGCCTTGTTGACGAGAGTACATATATTGAGCGATCATCAATTTTTGATCAGCTTCAATAATAGGATCAGATATAAAATTACCAAGAAGTGTTCCTGCACTATCCCATTTTTGTTCATCAATGTAAATACCAGATAGGTTTATCAAGCTTTGAGGATCGCGCGAATTTCTATATAAGGCATCCTGAAGTACTTTTTTTGCTTCAATATTTCTATTAGATCTGGAATAATATTCGCCTAATAAATTTAGAGTATTCAAATTATCAGGTTCCGTTTTTCTTAATTCTTCAAGTTGATTTAAAGCAGATTCTGTATCACCTAAAGCCTCGTAATTTTGGAATTTTCGAAGAAGTACAGAAGGATTAGGGCCTGTCAGTCGACCGATTTTTTCCAACGTTGTATTCGATTTAATGAATTCCCCATATTGCTTTTGGGTATCGGCAAGCATGAATAAGGCATCGTAATCGTTTGGGTAATACTCAAGTAATTTATTTAGCTCATCCAGTGTTGCCTGATTTTGACCCGCACTTTTATAAATCTCAGCAAGCTTAAAACGATACCATTTGTTTTCTGGCTCAAACTTAACCGCTTCTTTCCCATAAAACGCGGCATTGGGAAGATCATCCTGTTGCAAATACACATCTGCAAGTGCAAAAGAAAGCCCCGATTGACCTTTAAGTTGATTGTAAGCCTGAAGCAAAAGGGTGGTTGCCCTATCATATTCTTCATTTACAAAAGCTTCCATTCCTTGAATGTAAGCAGTTTTTGCTTCTCGCTCAGCAATAGTTTGTACCTGAGCCTTGGCTCCTAAACTTATACTAAAAGTTAGAAATAGTGCTATGTAGAGATATTTTTGCATCGGAATTAGTAACGTCAATAATACCAATAAAGTGCGGGAGTTGCATGTGAATAAATGTTATGTTATTGCCCAAAATTTTGAAAAGTAATACCTACAGTGACTGTAAAATTATTCATAAAAGAATCATTTATTTCTTCTTGAAGTTTTGTAGGCACTAAGCTTGTAAAAACATCATCTTCAGTTTTTTGTAAATAGGTACTAGATAGGAACAAAGAAAGGTCTTTTCGGACATTGTATTTCAATAAACCCTGAAAAGAGCCTCCAATTCCAAATAAGTTGGAATACTTTGACGCAAGAACTGGAAATCTGGCTGATGTTTCTCCATACACATTACCATGTCCTCGGAAATTCCAAATATAAGTACCAAGTGTTATTTCTGGAGAAAGTTTTTTAGAGGGCAAGAATTTATAATTTACTCCTACACCTATAGAGACTTCATTTACAGATAAATTATCAATCGAAAAATCTTGATCAACGCTATTCACTTCAAAATTTAACAACCTAAATGAAACACCCAGTTCAAAAAAAAGTTTTTGAGTTTGAAATAAGTTTCTCTGAAAGAAGGCACCAATAGTAATGTTATTTGATTGAACATCTCTTTGATCAACAATAGCATCTGCAATAGGAATTTTTGTTTTTAAAGAGTGAGAGGCATGATTTAAACCGCCAAATAATGATACGGAAGTAATCACAGGCTTAAATTCAGGTGTACTTAATGGTTCCAATACTCCACTTTTACATCGGTTAAATTTTGAAATAAGCTTTACCAAAGCGTCTCTTTTGTAACTAAGAGACTCAATTTCACTAGCTTTTATACATGTTTCAAGATTATTACGCAGTACTAACTTATAGTCATGTTTACTGCTACTATTATCATTTATCTTAAACTGTTGAAGCGGAATTAGGTTTCCTTGTGAAGAAAACACAAAGTCAAAGTTCGGCCCAGCATAACTATAAAGTTTGGTATCACCATCTACGATTAGTTTCAGTAAAACATATTTTTCCATGTCAAGATTTAGCCGAGGGTTGTAATAGTAAATTCTCTTATTTAAAAGAACATCCCCAAACTGAAGTTCTATACTTTGAATTTCTTCAATTGGGACAGGCTCGTTGTCCAGAAAAACTAGGTCAACTCGATCTTGATGGATTATCCTTACATCACCTTCTACATTAGTACCTCCAATTCTAATAATTTTATCTTGAGCTGATAAGGGGTGTAAGAAAAAGGCGAGAAGAGATAATAGTAGGAAAAAATTGGAGCGCTTTAAATTTAATGTCATACTTAATAAAGTGAGTATTGTATTAGTAACAATACTTATCAGGTTAACAAAGGGATATCTCGAAAAACAAATATAATAGTTCCGACTTATAAATTTGTATAAAAAACTCAGCTATTATGTCATTTAAAAAGTACCAGAAATTATATCCTCTAAGGAGAACCCTAAAGAAAGTGTATAATTGTTGTATAAATCTTCCTCAAAATAAAAGCCTCCATTTCTATCAATCATACCATTTCCTGTTCTAAATATATATTTGCCTTCTGCAAAAAGAAAAAGCCTTGATGTAACCTTATAATTGATAGAGGCTTCTAGGAAATATTCTAGACTAGAATTCCCAACATAAGTGTTTGGTATTGCTGGGTAGTATTGAGATGTATTGTGGTAAATATTTTTATTGTGGATAAACGTGCTATATAGAGCTCCAAAACCTATTTCTGGGGAAATCTTTTTTGAACTAAAGGGCTTAAAATTTACTCCTAAGTTGAAATCTAATTCAGTGGTCTCAAGATTTTCTACTTCGATGTTTGAGTCAAAGGAAGTGATGCTAAAGTCATATTTTCTTGCATTTATACCAAGTTTCAAATAGAAGCTTTTAGAGTTTAAAATGTTTGTTTGTCCGAATAGACCAATAGCTAAACTAGTACTAACTACGCCTTCTTGATCTACTCTTCCAATAACTGAGGGTTCTCCATCAACCCTGTCAATTAAAGGAAGTAATAATTCATTAGTTGCATGATTTAATCCAACCGAAGCCCCAAAATAAAAGACACGGAATTTTTCAACTGACTCTTCTATGGCTTCATAATCTCCATTTTTACATTGGTTATAGTTATTCACTAGATTCACTAATGAGTTACGAGAGTAATTGGTTTTAAAAATCTCAGGTCGTGGAGCACATTCTTCTAAGTTAACAAGCAACGTAATTCTATAGGTCTGAACAATTTCGGTATTGGCGTCAGAAGGTATCTGCTGTAGTACTTGATATTTGTTGTGGACATATAGTGCAAAGCTAAAATCATTTCCATCGTAGCTATATAACTCCGCATCACCGTCTAAGAGTTGCTTTAAGAAAGCATATTTAGTGATCTCAATTTTTGATTTACTATTGTAATAGGTGAGTTCTTTTGAAATTAATTCGGAGCCGTTTTCGAATAAGATTCGATCAACTTGATTAGCATCAATTTTTAAATTCTCTATAGAAACAATATCATTTCTTTCTTTGTTCTGTACAGTTACAGAACCTTCAATTTTTGTGCCGTCGGTTTTGAATACTGTGTCTTGGGCATTTATTCCAATAGGGAAGAAAAAGAAGCTCAATGCATAAAGTAGAATTGTTTTCATAGGGCTTGGAACAAATATTCTATAAAGAAATGAAAAAGAAAGTGTTGTTTAATTGAATTTTCGAGTTAATAAAACAAAAAAATATGAGAAGGTTTTAAGCAAAAAATGTACTACCAAAGTAGTGGAGTTACATCTATTTGTTAGCACTTGTATTAAAGACTACCCCAACTGAAACTATAATATTATTTTTGAAGCTATCATCAATTACATTTCTAAATCTATCATCAACAGACCAGGTGAAAATATTCTGATCCAATTTCTGTAAGTATTTAATACCTATAAGTGAGGTCACCTTGTCTGAAATAATATACCTTAAGGCTCCTTGTACATAAAATCCTAATCCATAATTTTTTGTATTCTCAGTTTCAAAAACGGGGTATTCATCTGTCAATTCGCTATACGTATTCTTTTGACCCATTAAGTCCCAAAAATAAGCACCCGCAGTGAGCTCGGGGCTCAATAACTTGTTTGGTACAAATTTATAATTAACTCCAAAGTTTAAATTTATTTCATTAGCTGTAACATTATCAGCTGATAAATCACCATCGATAGTTGTTATTTCAAAATTTAACTTATTAATGGAGAAACCAGTTTGTAAGTAGATATTATGGGAATTAAAAAGATTGTTTTGAATAAAAAACTCAAATAATAAAGTATTAGAAGTTGCTCTTTTTTGATCTATAGTTCCTTCTTCAAGATAAAAACCATCGCTTGATCGTAATCGATTTTTAAAAGAATGAGAAGCATGATTAAGACCCAAGGCAAGTGTGAAAAATGAAGATTCGAACTTTGGATTAGTTTTATACTTTTCTATTACTTCATAGTTGCCATTTTTACAGCTGTTAAATGTATTTACTAATGAAGCAATTGAGTTAAGTGAGTACTGTGCTCCAAAAATATCGGGCCTCGGCGCACATTCTTGTAGATTAATAAGCAGTACTACTTTATAAGTTTGTGATTCTGTATCAATATCTGTGGGCAATTCCTGTAAAGCATGAATTGAATTATGAACGAGTAGAGCAAAGCCAAAATCTTTAGAATCGTATGCATATAGTACAGCATCGCCATTAAGTATAGGTTCTAAGAGGGCATATTTAGTGATCTCAATTTTTGATTTACTATTGTAATAGGTGAGTTCTTTTGAAATTAATTCGGAGCCGTTTTCGAATAAGATTCGATCAACTTGATTAGCATCAATTTTTAAATTCTCTATAGAAACAATATCATTTCTTTCTTTGTTCTGTACAGTTACAGAACCTTCAATTTTTGTGCCGTCGGTTTTGAATACTGTGTCTTGGGCATTTATTCCAATAGGGAAGAAAAAGAAGATCAACGCATAAAGTAGAGTTGTTTTCATCAGGCTTGGAATAAATATTTTGTTAAAGAATGAAGAAGGTATTGTTTCTACTAATTTTTCTAAAATAAAATTTTAGTATTCAATATTGGATTTAAAAAATCAATTCCTTTTCTTTAGTCCATGCAAATCACTCTTGCACATAGAATTGACAGTACTCCCACACGGCGCATCCCGCGGCGGCGGTAAAGGTTTACATAAGTCATGCTAAGGCGTGGCGCCCATCTTTTCCTCAATTCTAATTTTAACTGCTGTATATTCAGCTCACTCACTTATTACTCACATGTCTGTTACAATTCATTATGCTACTTCTGATCACGCTTCCTATGCCGAAGAAATTTGTGCATTGATGGAGGTTGCTGCCAAACAGAGAGGGACTGGAATCGCCAAACGAGAGCCAGAGTATATCAAAACAAAAATGAGAAATGGGAATGCCGTAATTGCACTCGATGAGGGTAAATTGGCAGGTTTTTGCTATATCGAGATTTGGGATGAAAAAAAATATGTGGCTAACTCAGGACTAATTGTACATTGGGATTATCGTGGAATTGGACTTGCGAGAAAGATAAAAGGGAAAGCTTTTGAGTTATCCCGAAAGAAGTATCCAGAATCGAAATTATTTGGAATTACAACAAGTCTTCCGGTTATGAAGATAAACTCAGATTTGGGTTATCGCCCGGTAACATTCTCGGAGTTAACACAGGAGGAAACGTTCTGGAAAGGATGCCAGAGTTGCCCAAACTATGATATTCTTACCCGAAACGAACGTAAAAATTGTTTATGCACCGGGATGTTATATGATCCCAAAAAACCCAATACCAACTCAAAGCCACAGCGTGAGCATAATGTCAAAAAGTTTTACCGCTGGGTTCAAATGAAAAAACAAGCGTTTTTAAATGCGCTTAACAATGCCAAAGTATTTTTATCATGAAAAAAGTATTACTTGCCTTTAGTGGCGGACTCGATACCAGTTATTGTGCCATACATCTTGCGAAAGACAAAGGCTATGAAGTATGGACCGCAGCTGTTAATACCGGCGGTTTTGATGAAGCTGAACAAAAAGCACTTGCTAAAAAAGCTGCCGATCTTGGTATAAAAAATCATATATGCATTGATGTAGAAGAAGAATTCTACCAAAAAGGGATTAAATTTTTGATTGCTGGAAATGTGTTGAAAAACCATACTTATCCGCTTTCAGTAAGTGCGGAACGGGTATTTCAGGCTATTGCAATTGCTGAGTATGCGAAGGAAATAGGAGTAGACGCTATCGCTCATGGTAGTACTGGTGCTGGAAACGATCAGGTTCGTTTTGATCTAGTGTTTAATGTGCTTGCTCCTGAACTCGAAATCATTACTCCCATCCGAGATCAAAAATTAAGCCGTGAAGAAGAGGTTGAATATTTAAAAAGTCATGGAATTGATAAGGAATGGGCGAAAGCAAAGTATTCTATTAATCAGGGATTATGGGGAACTTCAGTTGGAGGAGCTGAGACGTTGACTTCAAACAAATATCTTCCCGAAGAAGCTTGGCCAACTCCTATCACTAATCGTGATTCGTTAACGGTGGAAATCAAATTTGAAGGTGGAGAGCCTGTAGGAATTAATAGCAAAAAAATGGATCCAGTTTCATTGATTAAAGAATTAACAAAAATTGTTCAGCCATTTGGTATAGGAAGGGATATTCATGTTGGAGACACTATTATTGGGATTAAAGGTCGAGTAGGATTTGAAGCAGCGGCGCCTTTACTCATTATAAAAGCCCACCAATTATTGGAAAAGCATGTATTAGGAAAATGGCAGCTTTATTGGAAAGATCAACTTGGAGAATGGTATGGAATGTTGATGCATGAAGGTCAATTTCTCGATCCTGTTATGAGAGATATCGAAGCCTTTTTATCAAATACTCAACAGAATGTAACAGGCAAGGTATTTGTAAAACTGGAAGCTAAACGATTTGAGCTTCAAGGAATTGATTCTAAGTATGATTTAATGGCTTCGAAACACGGTCAATATGGCGAAATGAATCAAGGTTGGAGCGGCGAAGATGTAAAAGGGTTTACAAAAATTCTAAGTAACGCGACACTCATTCAACAAGGAGTGAAAGATGATTAACATAGGAATTGTTGGGGGTGCTGGATACACTGCTGGAGAATTAGTTAGAATTTTATTGCATCACCCTGAAGCTAAAATTGTTTCTGTGATGAGTGGAAGTCATGCCGGCGAAGTGGTTTCAAAAGCACATCCCGATCTTGAAGGAGAAACAGAGTTAGTATTTACTGATAAGCTAGCTCAGAATTTAGATGTTGCTTTTCTTTGCACAGGACATGGGAAATCAAAACAGGTTTTGGAAGAAGTTCAAATTTCATCAACCACAAAGATTATAGATTTAAGCGCAGATTTCAGAATTGCTGAAGCTTCAAATGATTTTATATATGGGCTTCCAGAATTGAATCGCGAAGTGATTAAATCATCCCAGAAAGTAGCAAATCCAGGTTGCTTTGCTACATGTATTCAGCTCTCATTATTGCCCTTAGCATCGGGTGGATTATTAAAGGAAGATGTACATGTTTCAGCGATAACAGGAAGTACTGGCGCAGGACAAAATCCATCTTCAACTACGCATTTTAGTTGGAGAAATAATAATGCTTCGGTGTACAAAGCATTTACTCATCAGCATTTAAACGAGATTAAGCAAAGTTTAAAACAACTTCAGCCAGACTTTGGTAAAGCGGTTAATTTTATTCCAATGAGAGGAGCATTCACTAGAGGAATTCTGTCAGCTTGTTATTTAAGGTCAGAAGCTACTGAATCTAAAGTAAAAGAATTGTACCAAGATTTTTATTCAATACATCCATTCGTTCATATTTCAGAAACAGAACCAGATGTTAAAAGGGTTGTGAATACCAACAAAGCATTACTTCATATCAAAAAAGAAGGCGATCAAATCCTGATAATTGGTGTGATTGATAACTTAATAAAAGGAGCCTCGGGTCAGGCTGTACAAAACGTGAATTTAATGTTCGGCTTAGAAGAAACAACCGGACTTCAATTAAAACCATCGGCATTTTGATATGAGTACAAAAGAACACATTGCCATTTTAGGAACTGGAAATTTAGGCGAAGCAATTGCAAAAGGCTTTGCCAGTGAATTTGGTGAATCTAATATCACCCTTACAAGAAGACACCTTTCTCGACTTAATCATTTAAAGGAAAAAGGATTCGGTACTACATCCGATAATAAAGAAGCAGTTCGTCATGCGAAGTACATTTTTCTTTGTGTACAGCCAAAACAGTTAGAAGGATTGTTATCCGAAATCGAATCTGAGTTAGATGCGAATAACCATGTGTTAGTATCTACCATTACTGGGGTTTCTATGGAAGTAATTCAAGGATATGTAAAAGAAGAGTTTCCAATTATACGAGCAATGCCAAACACAGCGGCAGCTATTTTGGAATCTATGACTTGTATTTGTGGAAATAAATTAGCAGAAACTCATCTGACTAGAATTGAGGAGATGTTTAAATCACTTGGAGAAACGCTGATTATTGAAGAGCGTTTAATGAAAGCTGCAACCGTACTCGCAGCAAGTGGAATTGCTTTTTTCCTTCGATATATACGCGCTGCAACTCAGGGTGGAATCGAGCTTGGTTTTGAGGCTGAAGAAGCTCAAAAAATTGCAATGCAAACGGCTCGGGGAGCAGCATCACTTTTAGTAGAAGGAAATGCCCATCCAGAACGTGAAATTGACAAAGTAACTACTCCGATGGGTTGTACTATTGCAGGATTAAATGAAATGGAACATCAGGGATTAAGTTCTGCACTTATCAAAGGAATTGTTGCGTCTTTCGAAAAAATAAACCGAATTTCGGAATGAGACTATTTGAAGTATATCCTCTTTTTGATGTTGAACCTGTAGAAGCTGACGGCTGTTTAGTATACGATCGGCAACAGATCTCTTATCTTGATTTTTATGGAGGTCACGCAGTAATATCTATCGGTCATGGTCATCCTCATTATGTTAAACGAGTAACAGAACAGTTAGGGAAACTTGGTTTTTATTCTAACTCAGTTCCCATCGCTATACAAAAAGATTTAGCGCGTGCGTTAGGTGAAGCGTGTGGTTATTATAAATGGAATTTATTTTTGTGCAACTCTGGAGCCGAAGCTATTGAAAACGCTCTGAAAGTGGCTTCAGTGTATAATCAAAGAAGGAAGATTATTGCTTTTAATGGAGCCTTCCACGGTCGAACTTCACTAGCGGTAGCAGCAACGGATAACCCAAATATTCTTTTTCCGGTAAATAAGGGAGCAGAAGTTGCGCGATTTGCTTTCGAAGATTTTGAGGGTGTAGAAGCTGAATTGAAAAAAAGGGATATAAGTTCTGTGATTATAGAAGGCATTCAAGGAGTAGGTGGAATTGTAGAGCCGAGTGCAGATTTTTTGAAACACCTTCGAATTTTATGTGATGAAACGGATACTGTTTTAATTATTGATGAAGTTCAATCTGGTTTTGGAAGAACCGGCAGGTTTTTTGCACACCAGCATTCGTTTGTTCAGCCTGATATTATTACGATGGCGAAAGGAATGGGAAATGGATTTCCTGTTGGGGGCATTATCACACACCCAAAATTTGAAGCTAAACACGGAATGTTAGGCACAACTTTTGGTGGAAATCACTTAGCCTGCGCAGCTACTTTAGCGGTTCTAGAAGTTTTAGAAAATGAAAAACTGATAAAAAATGCTGCCAAGGTTGGAAAATATCTTGTAGAACAACTCACTCAGATTTCAAAAGTAAAAGAAGTTAGAGGCAAAGGCTTGATGATTGGGATAGAATTTGATTTCCCCGTAGCTCAAGTCAGAAAAAAATTACTTTATGAGCACCATATTTTCACGGGGTCTTCTTCCAATAAAAACACAATTCGATTATTGCCTCCACTTATCATTACTAAAGCTGAAGTTGATCAATTTATAAAAGCATTGAAAGAGGTGTTGAAATGAAACAGTTTTTAACTAGCCAAGATGTTTCGAGCCTCCCTGACTTATTGGAAGAAGCCAAAGAAGTGAAGGCGAATCCTTATGCATGGAAATCACTTGGCAAGAATAAGTCGGTATGTTTGTTGTTTCTAAATCCAAGTTTACGAACCAGATTAAGTTCACAAAGAGCGGCTCAAAATCTTGGGTTGGATGCTGTTGTACTTGATGTGAATTCAGGAAGTTGGAAGCTCGAATTTGCTGATGGAGTGGTTATGAATGGAGATTCTGCCGAGCATATAAAAGAAGCAGCGGCAGTAATTGGCGCTTATTTTGATATTATAGCAATACGTGCTTTTGCAGAGCTGAAAAATCAAGCTGAAGACAATTCAGAAAAAGTGCTTTCTGCATTTGTAAAGTACTGTGGAGTTCCTGTAATAAATATGGAATCCTCGACAGGACATCCACTTCAAGCTTTTGCAGATTTAATTACCATTGAGCAATACAAAAAAGTAGCTAAGCCAAAAGTTGTTTTAACATGGGCTCCACATCCTCGAGCACTTCCTCAAGCGGTAGCAAATTCATTTTCAGAATGGATGCAATTTGCGAATGTTGATTTGGTAGTTACTCATCCCGAAGGCTATGAATTGGCTTCAAAATTTAAGGGAGATGTGATAACGGAGTATAATCAGGAAAAAGCTTTTGAAGGTGCTGATTTCATTTATGCAAAAAATTGGAGTAGTTATACTGATTATGGAAAAATTCTTTCTACCGATTCAAGTTGGATGGTAACTGCTAAAAAAATGAAATTAACCAATGATGCTAAATTCATGCATTGTCTCCCAGTTCGTAGAAATCAAATTGTGGAAGATGCGGTGATGGAAAGCAAAGCTAGTTTAGTAATTGAAGAGGCTGCGAATAGAATAGTATCTATGCAGACGGTACTTAAAAGAATGTTGGAGGATTTGGTATGATAGACACTATCAAAGTTATAAAAGTTGGAGGTAGTATTGCCGAAGATGAAGATCAGCTGGATGATTTTCTAAAAGATCTTAGTGAGCTATCGGGTTATAAAGTGTTAGTTCATGGCGGAGGAGTAATGGCAACTAAATTATCAGAACGTCTCGGCCTAAAGTCAAAAATAATTGATGGAAGAAGAGTTACTGACAAAGGAACACTCGATATTGCTACCATGGTATATGGTGGATTAATCAACAAAAAAATTGTAGCAAAACTACAGGCGTTAAACGTAAATGCAGTAGGATTGACCGGTGCTGATTTGAATATTATTCACTCGGTAAAAAGAAATCCTGTTCCTGTTGATTATGGCTGGGTAGGTGATATCGATTCTATTAAAGTGAACTGGATTAAAGCTTTTTTGGAAAAGAATGTGTTACCAGTTTTTGCACCATTAACTCACGATGGAAAGGGCAATCTATTAAATACCAATGCAGACTCTGTAGCTTCTAAGCTTGCAATAAAATTATCAGCTAAGGCAAAAGTAGAACTTATTTTATGCTTCGATCAACCCGGAGTATTGAATAATGGGAAGGTGATTCCTTCAATAAAAGCAGAACTATTTGAAAAGTTGAAAAAAGAAAAGGTGATAAGCGGGGGAATGATTCCAAAGCTACAAATGGGATTAATTGCTATTGAAAAAGGAGTACAAAGTGTAATTCTGAAAAGTGCAGGATCTCTGAATGATGAGAAAACAGGGACTCGATTAATAGCATGAGATCCTCAAAAGAAACATCAAATGAAGCGATTAATCTTCTTAAAAAGCTGATTTCAATTCAATCCTATAGTGGAGAGGAAGAACAAACTGCTATATTGATTTTTGATTACTTAACTGAACATGGATTTAGTACTCTTCGAAAGCAAAACAACGTTTGGGCTCGGGCTGGTCAAGTTGATCCTAAAAAACCAACTGTATTATTGAATTCCCATCATGATACAGTAAAAACGAGTTCAAAATGGTCGTTCAACCCCTTTACTCCAACCGAAAAAGATGGGAAACTATTTGGTCTTGGAAGTAATGACGCTGGAGGTCCTTTGGTTAGTTTGTTACACGTTTTTATCGAGTTATCAAAATTAGAGCAATCCTATAATTTGGTATTCCTTGCTTCAGCAGAAGAGGAGACTTCAGGGAAACAAGGTGTTCCTATTGTATTGGAAGAACTTGGTAAGATCGATTTAGGAGTTGTTGGAGAGCCAACCTCAATGGATATGGCTATAGCCGAGCGTGGGTTGGTGGTTTTAGATTGTGTTGCTCATGGAGAAAGCGGGCATGCAGCAAGAAGTGAAGGAGAAAACGCAATCTATAAAGCCATGAATGATATCGAATGGTTTAGGAATTTTGATTTTGAGAAAAAGTCGGAAGTTCTCGGTAAAATAAATATGACGGTTACTCAAATCGAAGCTGGGAGTCAGCATAATGTAGTTCCTGACGAATGTAAATTTGTTGTAGACGTCCGCCCCAATGAACATTATTCGAATAAGAAAGTAGTTGAATTAATTCAGAAGCATGTAGACTGTGATGTAAATCCAAGATCGTTGAATTTAAATGCTTCAGGAATCTCTATTGATCATCCTATTGTACAAAAAGGAATTGAATTGAAGATTAGAACATATGGCTCTCAGACTATGTCTGACCAAGTACATATGCCATTTCCATGCATAAAAATGGGACCTGGAGATACTAGAAGATCACATACTGCAGATGAATTTATTTATTTGAAAGAGATTGAAGAAGGGATAGAAGTTTATATACAATTACTAAATGGGTTGGAGTTATGATGAATTTAATAAACCTGTCATGTCGAAGCTTAGCGAGACATCTAAAGAGTTTCTTTAAATTAACTAACTCTATAGACTTTCCACATTCGTTCGGTATGACAGAAAAAACGTAGAATTATGGCAAAAAAACTTTGGGAAAAAGGGATTGAAACGGATGCTTTTATTGAAGCATTTACGGTTGGTAAAGACAGGGAACTTGATCTTGAGTTGGCAAAGTATGACGTTCAAGGAACCATCGCGCATATTACGATGCTAGAATCGGTTGGACTTCTAGAAAAGAAAGAATTAGAAGTTCTTGTTAAAGAATTAAATCGAATTTTAGAAGATGTAATTGAGTCGGGCGAATTCTTAATCGAAGAAGGAGTTGAGGATGTGCATTCCCAAATCGAGCTAATGCTTACCAGAAAGTTAGGTGATGTAGGTAAAAAAGTGCATTCTGGCAGATCTCGAAATGATCAGGTTCTAGTGGATCTCAAATTATATTTAAGAGCACAAATAATTGAGCTAGCGGGGTTATCTCAAAAACTATTTAATACGCTTATCGAGCAGAGTGAGGTTAATAAAGAAGCGTTACTTCCTGGATACACTCATACTCAAGCTGCAATGCCTTCAAGTTTTGGGTTGTGGTTTGGTGCTTATGCAGAAAGCTTGGTAGACGATCTTATTTTGATGCAAGCAGCTCATACTATCGTAAACCAAAATCCCTTAGGATCTGCCGCTGGATATGGTTCTTCTTTTCCATTAAATCGAGCACTGACAACAGAACTTCTAGGCTTCTCGAATACAAATACCAATGTGGTTTACGCGCAGATGGGAAGAGGAAAAGCTGAACAAACAGTAGCTTTTGCGATGGCAGGATTAGCTGGTACACTTAACAAGCTCGCTTCAGATGTTTGTCTGTATAACAGTCAGAACTTTGCTTTTATAAAACTCCCTGATGAACTAACGACTGGTTCGAGCATTATGCCGCATAAAAAGAATCCAGATGTATTTGAATTAATCAGGGCTAAAACTAATATGTTAAAAGCTCTCCCAACTACTATTTCTTCAGTGACTTCTAATTTGACCTCTGGTTATCACAGAGACTTTCAGGTTCTGAAAGAAGTCTTATTTCCAGCTATTAAAGAACTAAAAGATTGTCTATTTATTACTGACTATTCAGTAAGTAAAATAAGAGTCATGGAAGATATTCTTGATGACCCAAAATATAAGCTCATTTTCTCGGTAGAAGCAGTAAACGAGTTGGTTTTAAAAGGAATTCCATTTAGAGAGGCTTACCAACAAGTAGGTAAGCAAATTCAGGAGGGTACATTTGAACCGCCAACAGAATTAAAACACACTCATGAAGGTAGTTTAGGTAATTTGAGTAATGAGAAAATAAAAGCTAGGATGAAAGAAGTATGGAGAGGTTTTAAGTAGTAAAGAGATTAAAGAAATTTCAATTTCCATTTCTATTTAAACCAACAATTCCACAAATTGAAGAAATAGTTGGTCGCTAATTTAAAATAATACACCATGAAAAAATTATCTTATGCACTTGTAGTTTTCGCTATTACTGCAATCACGATCACCTCTGTAGCAATGACAGAGAAACCAGAAGAAAGAGCCAGCTATGAATATCTAGAACAAAATTTAAACAATGCCAAAACCTATACTCTCGAAGTATTGGAAGGCATGCCAGCTGAAGATTATGCTTTTAAACCTGTAGATGATGTTCGGTCTTTTGGAGAGCAAGCATTCCATATTGCTTACAGTCTAGAATGGTTTAATGCACAACTAAAAGGAGAACCAGTTGCATGGGAACCTGGAGATGAAGGCCGTATGAGCAAAGAAGAGCTAGTTGCGTATACAACCGAACAGTTTGATATTTTCATAGAAACAATTCATGCGGCAGAAGAAAGTGGTCCTTTTACCTCAGGAATATTAGGTGCTTTAAGGCATAACTCTCATCATCGTGGGCAAATGGTAGCGTATTATCGCGCCAACGGAATGGCGCCTCCAGCGTATAAATAGATAAATATTCGAAAAAGCTGATTTTATTCAGCTTTTTTTATTTCAAATGGTATTGTTTTCTCCAATTAAGAAGCTCTTTTAAAGCAACCACCATTCTACTCCCGTACCAGCTAAACCATTCTCCATTTACTAAAAGTATTGTGGAGTCTGGACAAATAGTTTTGAGCTCCAGTATATGCTTTTGTTTAAAGGGATATGGTTCACTGCTTAAAAGAATAAGCTCAGGATTTAAAGTATGCAATTCTTCAAAATCAGTTTCGGGATATCTGGATTGCTCTCCATATACATTTTTGAGCCCAAAATATTTCATTACGTTATGAATATAGGTATCACTTCCAATTGTCATCCAAGGGTCTTTCCAAATAAAATAAGCCGTTCGTATATTTTGAAATTCTATAGAACTGGGTATGAGCTTTTGAATTTCAGTAATCAACTGTAAAGCTTCTTCATCTACTTCTAACTTATTTCCGAGTTTACTTATCCATTGTAAAGCTTCTTCAATAGTATCAATTTCAGTAAGAACAACCTCACAGTGTTTCGATAATTCTATAACATCTTCCTTCCTGTTCTCTTCTTTATTTGTAATGATAAGATCAGGTTTCAAAGAAAGAATCTTTTGAATATTAGGATTCTTTGTTCCGCCAATTGGTTGTAAATCAGAAACTATTTCTTTTGGATGGATACAAAATTTAGTTCTTCCGACTAATCGATCTTTTAAACCAAAGTCGATAAGTAATTCCGTTAGACTTGGAACCAGACTAATAACTCTTTTGTATGGCATTCTATAATTTAATTGATATAAATCGATTTTTAATTAGGTCATTCCGAATTTATTTCGGAATCTTTGTGGTGTTTGAATGAAGCTATTATCTAGAATATACAATAAAAGCCTCTTCTTAAGATCCTGAAACAAGCCTGCATGTAGGCAGACAGGTTCAGGATGACCAGTAAATTTTTATTTAAAAAGTACTCATGGAATTAGGTCTTTACACTTTCGTTGAAAATACCCCCGACCCTGAAACAGGGAAATTACTTCATCCTTCCGAGCGGTTGGCTAACTTAATGGAGGAAATCAAATTAGCCGATGAATCTGGGCTAGATGTTTTTGCAATTGGAGAGCATCACAGGGAAGAATTTGTGGCTTCATCACCAACAACAATATTAGCTGCCGCCGCTTCAGTAACTGAAAAAATTAAGCTGAGTACTGCAGTAACAGTCCTAGGATCAGAAGATCCAGTTAGGGTATATCAGCAATTTGCTACATTAGACCTGCTTTCAAAAGGAAGAGCTGAAATTATTGTAGGAAGAGGATCATTTATAGAATCCTTTCCGCTATTTGGCTACGACCTTCATAACTATGAAGAACTATTTGAGGAGAAACTTGAATTACTACTCAAATTAAGAGAGAGCGAGAAAGTAACTTGGGAAGGGAAGTATCGCCCTTCGTTTAAAAATCTGGGAATTTATCCTCAGCCAAATCAAAAAAAGATTCCAATATGGAGAGCGGTTGGTGGAACGCCGAAATCAGCCTATGTAACAGGTGCGTTAGGATTGCCGTTAGCAATTGCAATTATTGGTGGATATCCTGCACAGTTTAAACAGATGTCTGATTTACATGCAAAAGGCGCAGCAGATCACGGCCAAGAAAAGCAGAAATTAAGTATAAACTCTCATGGCTTTATAGGTGACACATCGAAAGAAGCTTCAGATATTGCATTTCCAGCTTTTAAACAAGTAATGGATAAAATCGGCAGGGAACGTGGTTGGGCTCCCATGCAACGAAATCAGTTTGATGCATCTACCACTTTAGAGGGTGCGAATTTTGTTGGGAGTCCACAGGAAGTGATTGATAAAATTATGTATCAATATGAGATTTTTAAACACGATCGTTTTTTGATGCAAATGACCGTTGGTAGTATCCCTCATTCAAAACTAATGAAGTCGATAGAATTATTTGCTACTAAAGTTGCTCCAGTTATCAGAAAGGAAATAAGGGATTCTTAGAAATTCGAAATTTCTTTTTCAATAAAGTTTAAAAACCTTTCCTCTTGTTCAGCGAAAGTGGGGAGATTTTCATTTGAATAATTATCTTGCATTGATCCTAGAGCATGACAAAGTTCATCAATTCCTTCAAAAGTATTATAACAGCCAAAGCTAATTCTTACTAAACCAGGCTGATCGCTCTTATCACCATGGGCGGATTTAATACGCCACCCCTGTATTTCTTCTTCAGAAAGAGCCAATAGTTTCACGACATAAGGGTGAGCACAAAAACATCCATTTCTAACTCCGATACCATATTGATGACTTAAAATACTAGCTACTTCTTGATGATGAAAACCATGCAAATTAAAAGATAGTACTCCTACCCGATCGGCGATTCGATCTCCATAAATAGTAAGTCCATCTAATTGGGAGAGTTTATCGAAAGCGTAGTTGGTAAGCTTTTCTTCATGTTTGGCGATTCGATCCATTCCAATTATGGAAAGTTCATCTATAGCTTTAGCTATTGCTAATGCGCCAATTACATTTGGACTTCCTGCTTCTTCACGATCCGGAAGTCCAGCCCATCGAATATCATCTAATGTCACGGAATCAACAGTTCCTCCTCCAGAATATTCAGGAGCAGAATTGAGAAATATATCCTTCGGACCAACCAAAACACCCGAGCCAAATGGGGCATACATTTTATGAGCAGAAAAAGCAATGAAATCAATATGACATGAATCACTGTTTTCTAGAATATCAATTTTTCTATGTGGAGCAAGTTGAGCTGCATCAACAAATACTTTAGCATCAAAATTATGAGCTATTTCTGCAATCGTATAAATAGGCTGAATAATACCAGTTACATTTGATGCTCCTGATACACAAACTAAGGCAACTTTACCTTGGTGTAATCGAAGTTTGTAATCAAGGTCTGATAAATCGAGTGTTCCAGTTTCTGTGACTTTAACATGAACAGTTTTCGCCTTACTTCTCCATGGTAAATCATTTGAATGATGTTCCATTTCTGTAGTTAATACAATAGAATCTTTTTCAAATGGGAATCGAAACGACAACTTGTTAATAGCTTCGGTAGCATTTTTTGTAAATATGACGGTGTTTTTTGAAGTATCAGCACCGACAAATTTGGCTACAATATCATGAGCTTGATCATACAGCTCTGTACTTAGCTGTGATTTGAATCCTGTTCCTCGATGTACACTAGAATAGTAGGGTAGAAAGTGTTGAATAAAATCAGAAACACTTTGAAAAGAAGGCGTACTTGCTGCATTATCAAAATTTATATATTTCCTGAGTTTTCCATTTGCAAGAGGAACCATCTGGTTCTGTCCAACAATGTTTATTGGATGCTCGGGATTAGTATGAATGTCCTTCATTAGCATCCCATTCGTATTAATCTTTTGGTTTTCGTTGAAGGAGAAGACTCAGCAATTCCTTTGTAATAATTCAAAGGATTTCCCTCATCAACGTAAATTGAATGCCCCCCAAAATAAGCTGAAAGAGACTTGATTTGAGTAGCAATATCTTCATAATTGTCAGGAATAGTTTTGGGCATTTTTGGATAGAGAATTCTGTCATACCAATCCTGAATACCTCCGTTAAGTACAAATAAATTTTCCATTCCTCTATCGGCAAGGAGATAGAAAGCTTGCTCTGATATATCAACCTCATCAGAGTAGAGGGTAGTTTTTATAGATGAATTAATTTCTAAATTTTGAAGATTATTCAAGGAATATGGTTCAGCGGTTGGAATGTGAAATGCAGCAAAACTAGAATCATCCCTTAAATCAATTAATCTAACAGGTTTTCGATTTCTAATTTCGGTTGCCAAGTCTAAAACAGATAGATATTCAATTTTTATTGAAGCTCTTTTTTGAGAAGCAGAACTAGGAAAAATCAAGGAAATCAACATTGCAAGAAGAGAGAGTAAGAAAGCCAGTCCCGCAAGTTTTTTATTTAATGAAAGTTTCATTGCTAAAGCTTTGAATTTGTTTTGATCTCGATTTTTTCTGAAGCCCAGAAACCTGCTAGTGCTACTAAAACTAGAATAAACACCATCACGCCTGCAGGAATATCGAAGTAATCAACAAAAGTGATTTTGCCCAGTGGGGTTGTATTATAAAAGGTTTTAATGAAGGGATAGAGCTCTCCAAATACTAAAATGCCAGCTAACAAACCGAGTACATTCATCCAACCATCAAGGCTACCCGTAGCACCCGCAACACAAGAAGTTCCAGGGCAATAGCCGCCAACGATAAACCCAACTCCAAAAACAAGTCCACCAATAATTTGAGGTGCCACAAAAGTGGGAGTTAGATAAACCAATTCAATATTTAGCAATCCGAATTGATTAAACCAAAAGAGTCCAATCATAGCAGTAATAATGGCAGTGAACATCATTTTGAAAACAGACATGTCTCGCCCATAAAACTGAGCCGCGAGTTTCTTGGCGCTTCCCAATCCAGCTCGTTCTAGAAAGAAACCGAAAGAAAGTCCAATAAACAGAGCAAATACCAAGCTTGCATCTTCACCAATCCACCCGTTTATATAAAAAGGGCCGTTCATATCCATAACCTCCGCACGAACCATGCGGTTGCATAAGCACCTACAAATAAAGAAATCATAAAGAGCCAACTGCCCACATTCATTAACGCTCCACCAGTAAGTGCCTGTCCACTTGTACAGCCCCGAGCTAGTTTTGTACCGAAAGCCATAATCATACCGCCAACAAAAGCATATTGAAATCTTCGGTTGGTAGTAATATTGAGCCCTTTCTCAATTTTGATTTTTGACCTTCCTGCAAAGGCTCCTGAAAGAAATCCGCCAATTAAAACTCCGAGGACTTCAAAAACCAACCAGTCTTTCAGGGGGTTCACAGTGCCATCACCCAAATAGCCTTGATAAAACTCATTAGTTTGTGTGTGGTTTGGCGCTACTATATTCGATGTGGCTGCAACCACTGATGTCATAGCTCCCGAAGCTCCAATACCTCGACCCATTACAACAAAAGTTGATAATAGCACGAGTCCTAACCCGATTCCAGAAACGTAAGGATTCCAATAAGGATCGGGATTATCTTTGTTTATTTTCTGTTTGATTAAAGCTAACATTTCTACTCAACTTCCAATGGATTGTTGGAATCTTGTGTCCAACTGTGCATCGAGCCATCAAAAAGCTGAGCATTATATCCAAGCATTTTAGCAGCGAAATAGACAAGGGTAGCTTGTTGACCGATATGGCAGTATAGAACTAATGGGATGTCCTTAATAAGGGCTTGTTCATCAAAAATTTCTTGAAGTTCTTCCTTCGATTTAAGGATATAGGAACCATTTGGTCCATCATTTACCATAGAAGTAAAAGGAATGGTTTTCGCGCTTGGAATATGCCCTTTAGCATCCATACCAGATTGAACTCCTTCATAGAAAACAGAAGCTCTGGCGTCTATAATGTTTAAAGATTCATTTCTAAGATTCTCTTTTACAAAACTAACTGGAACAACTAAATCGGAATTTGGATTAGGCGTAAAAAATCCTTTTTTGGGAGAAATGATTTCTGAAGTTAATTCGCCTCCCTGATTTTCCCATAAAGCTAATCCACCATCTAAAAAGAATGTTTTTTCAGAGTACCCAAGATAATCCAGCGTAAAGAATAAGCGAGTAGCAGGAGAAACCCAGTCGGTTCCAACATAGATGATAATAGTGTCTCCATCACTAACCCCTTTTGATTCTAGGAAAGCTTTTAAAACTTCGACAGATGGGAGATCGTACACCTGAGTTTTGTCTTCAGAACTGAATATATATTCGTTTCGTAATACAAGCTGAGCACCGGGTATATGCTTTTCTTTAAAGGTATCTTCAGGTCCAACGTGAAGAAGAACTATGTCTTCTCTGTCAAGATTGGCTTTGAGCCAGTCAACGGAAATAAGTGAATTTGTTTGGGCTTGTAAGATGGGTTGAGCACTACTTATCAATAAGCAGGTGAAAAGGGTAAGAAGAGTATTCATAGTCATCATTTAGGTTAAGTTGATGACTAAATTACGTGGTCTTCTTTAGGATGTTATAGACATTAATCTGACAGATATGGACAAATACTTTTATCTAAATTCTGAAATAGATTTTCCAAATTTGTCTTTCCAAAGACGTTGTAATTGACGAGGTGCTTTAAACCCACACATATCTGAAATTATATCTAAAGTATAATTGGGATTATTAATGAGCTCTTTTGCTAGCTCGAGTTTCATGTCGTTCTTAAACTCGTTAACAGTAGTTCCGGTTGCTTTTTTAAAAGATCGAGTGAGATTACGAACACTTGTATTTCCAATTCTGGACAATTCTTCAAGCGAAAAATTCTTAGCTGGATTTGAAATAATATGGTTCTGAACTTTATGAACCAATGGGTTAAAATGTGTGTGATAATCTAGATAAATAGAATGAGCATTGGTTGCTCCATGTCTTCGTAAATAAACAACCATTTCACGGGCAACTTTAGTGGAAACAATGGGCCCTTGGTCTTCTTCGATAATGGATAAAGACATATCAATTCCGGAGGTCATACCTGCACTGGTATAAATATTGGAATCATTTTCGAAAAGTTTGTCACCCTCTACTTTAACATTCGGAAAGTTGTCTTTCATATAATCAATACACTTCCAGTGGGTAGTACATTTTTTATAATCTAAAAGACCCATTTGAGCAAGAATTAAAGAACCCGAACAAATTGAGGCTATTTTGACACCCTCAGAATATTGTTCAGTAACCCACTCTTTTACTTCTTGAATTACTGAATCAACTCTACCTTCTAAATAGCGTTTAAAATCAGTTCCAGGAATAATGATAAAATCGTTTTGGTTGAGAGAAAGGTTTTCGGGGTGAACTAGTTCAGAAAAGGTAAGTCCTTGTTCGGAGGTTAGCGAAGGATCAATAGAAGAGAAAGAAGTTTTATAATCAATATTTCCAAGATTAGTAGCTTCATAAAAAGCTTGCACAGAACCCGCTAGGTCGAGAATGTGGACTCCAGGGAATAACAGAAAGCAAATATTTCTAGTACTCATAAAGTTATGATACTAAAAAAACCTCTTCAATAAATCAGTAGCTTGATTTACATAATGTCCACCAAAGAGGTTAGCGTGAACGAGAACGGGATAGAGGTTACATAGTTTAAAGCGCTCATCAGCACCTTTTTCAAGTGGATACTCTTCGCTATATCCATTGTAGAAATCTGAGTCAAAACCACCAAATAAGCGGGTCATAGCAAGATCCATTTCTCGGTGACCATAATAAACTGCGGGATCGTATATGCAAACCTTTCCATCAGAATTGAACATATAGTTTCCTGCCCAAAGATCACCATGAATAAGAGCGGGAGGTTCATCAGGAAATAAAACGTAGGTGTAGTTCATTACTCTTTCAAAAATAGCTCCAAAATTTGAGCTCATTTTCCCTGAATCGATCGCCATTTTAACCTGTGGTTCAATTCTCTCACGGATAAAAAATTCTAGCCAATCCGGATGATATTTATTCTGCTGAGGAATTCGACCGATATAGTTCTGATGATCTAGCCCAAATAGTTCATTCGTTTTTTTATGTAGCTTAGCAAGTTGAACCCCAAAATCAAAAGAAGACCCATGATTAGATTCTTCAATAAATTCTAGGAGAAGAAAATCATCACCAATCAGAATAACTTCAGGGATAATTAAATCGGTTAGTGCAGAATCGAGTAGCTCCAATCCTTTTGCTTCTACTTCAAACATATCCGCAGGAGCAGAAGTATTCCACTTTAGAAAAAAACGATCTCTAGAATCGGTAGTAATTTTTGCGGCTTGATTAATATCTCCACCATGAAGCGGAGTCTCAGAAGTAACGTTAACTTCAAGCTGTGATTGAATGAGCAGTTTTATGGACTCAGGGATCATGAGCAATCTTGCTATTAGAGAATTGAGGAATGAGGTTTAATCTATAGAAAACCTGATCCTCATTTCTAAATTAGACTTCACCAAAAATTACAATCGTATTATGACCACCAAAACCGAAGGTATCGCTCATTACATACTTAACGTTTCTTTCTTTTGGTTTGTTTATCACAATGTCGAGTCCTTCAGCAGCTGGATCTAAATTGTCAACATTAATCGTTGGTGGAATTAAATTATGCTCCATTGCTTTGATTCCGGCAATGGCTTCGATTGCTCCAGCGGCTCCTAATAAGTGACCCGTCATAGACTTAGTTCCACTTATACTTGGTGAGGCACCAGAATTTCCAATAACTGCCTTAATAGCTTTTAGTTCGCTAATATCGCCAACTGGAGTACTGGTAGCATGTGCATTGATGTAGTCAATGTCTGAGATGGTAAGTTGAGCTTCCTCTAAGGCTAAATTAATAGCATTTCTTGCTCCCAATCCCTCTGGGTGAGTAGCAGATAAATGATAGGCGTCTGCGGTACTTGCGGCCCCTAACACTTCACAAATGATATTAGCGCCACGAGCTTTAGCATGTTCGTATTCTTCTAAAACTAGCGCTCCTGCGCCTTCTCCCATCACAAAGCCATCACGAGAAGTATCAAAAGGTCTTGAAGCAGATTCAGGAGAATCATTATTAGTTGAAAGTGCTCGCATCGCTGAGAATCCTCCAACAGAAGCATTGGTAATTGCAGCTTCAGATCCGCCTGTTAATATAATGTCAGCCTTTCCTAAACGTATATAATTGAATGCATCCATAATGGCATTATTGGAAGATGCACAAGCAGAGGTGACTGTTTGGTTAATTCCCATAAAACCGAACTTAATTGCAACAATTCCAGATGCCATATTTGGGATTGTTTTTGGGATGTAATAAGGAGTGAAACGAGGGACTTTGTTTCGCTCTACATAATCCATTAGCTCTAGTTCGAACGTTTCGAACCCTCCAACTCCAGTTCCCCAAATAACCCCAACTCGTTCTTTGTTAACAGCATCTAAGTCTAGTTTCGAATCTTTAATAGCCTGTAAACTTGTGTATAAAGCATACACTACATAAGGATCATTTTTCCGAACTTCATTTCTATCGAGTGAGTCCGTGGGGTCAAAGTCTTTAAGTTCGCATGCAAAGTGAGTCTTAAAAAGGCTAGCATCAAATTTTGTTATTGGTCCAGCACCACTTTTGCCAGCAATTAAAGATTTCCAAAATTCATCTACTGAATTTCCAATGGGTGTGATTGCTCCTAGTCCGGTAATTACTACTCTTTTCATAAATACTTATTAGTAAGTAAAACTTACGTTATGATTTGTTCTAATATTGAATTTTTTATATCCGTGAAGTCGTTGCTTCCGGTGATTCTTGCAAGCTGAGTTCCAGCGCACATATTGGTTAGTATCTTAAGCGCTTCAATTTTTGCAGGTGAACTAAAGGTAAGAAGATTTTTTTGCTTTCCGTTATCTAAAGTCGTGGTAATCCATGAAAGTACATTTTCAGTAAATTCGGTTACTTTTTCTTGTACACTATCCTCCATAGAATTCCAATCTGTTGCGAATGAGCCTATTACACAAAGTTTTCCACTTACTTGAATGGATGCATAGAAATTTAGAAACATCTTAATTTGATCTGCTTCATTCTTAGAAGAAGCTTTTTCTGCGAATCTATTAAAGCTATCAGTGTGCCAATCTACAACTGCTTCAGCAAGGTCGGGCTTAGTAGGGTAGTGATAGTGAATGGCAGCATTTTTTACATTTAATTGTTTAGAAATGTCTGCATAGCTGAAGGCATTATAACCATTTTTGCGGATGAGTTCATCTCCAAGTAAGACGATCGTATCTTTTGTACGTGCCATATAAATAACTTATTAGTTAGTCAATAAAGTACTTATTAACTGATAAGTAGTCAATCTTGAATATATTCTTTCAATTCATTTAGAAGAGTGTCACAGCTCCGCTCTACCATTTGAAAGACATTCTCAAATCCCATGGCTCCCCCGTAATAGGGATCGGGAACATTTTTATCTTCCGGAATAGGATCAAATTCACGAAGTAGCTTAACCTTGTCTGAATACTTTCCTTTTTTATCAATGTCTAGAATATTCTTTAGGTTAGAGGAATCCATGGCTAGGATTAAATCAAATTCTTCTAAGTCAGCATATTCAAATCTTCTAGCTATAGATGGAAGGCGGATTCCGTGATCATTAGCCGTTTCCTGACTTCTACGGTCAGCACGCTCACCAGTATGATAGGCAGCGGTCCCTGAAGAATCGATATAGAAATAGGATTCCAACCCTGCCTCGTTCACTTTATGAATAAAAATCCCTTCTCCAGTTGGACTTCGGCAAATATTACCCAAACAAACAAATACAAGTTTATAGGGATTTTCTTTGGTAATGGGTCTTAAATAACTACTCATAGTTCAATCTTTTTTTCAAAAGGGATAGGTTTTAGTATTGTAATGCATAATTACTAACAATTGAAAGTAAATTCAATGATGTATTAATTATTTAAGTGAACTTATCATAAGCTTTTCTATAAGAATTCTTATATTTGAGGCTTACTATAATTTGCCGGACAAAGAATTTCTATGCCCAAAAAGTTTAAAGAAGTAAAGCAGCTTAATTATCCCAACGCAGAACTTGAGATTTTAAAGCTGTGGAATGAAAATCAGATTTTTAAGAAAAGCCTAGATAGCCGAGAGGACGGAATTCCGTTTACTTTCTTCGAAGGGCCACCTACAGCGAACGGTAAGCCTGGTATTCACCATGTGATGGGGCGTACCGTTAAAGATTTATTTTGCCGATACAAGACGCTAAAAGGTTTTAAAGTTGATCGAAAAGCTGGTTGGGATACGCATGGACTCCCAGTAGAAATTGAAGTTGAAAAAGCTTTGGGCTTAGAAGGTCGTTCGCAAGTGGAGGAATATGGAGTTGCTGAGTACAACGCAAAATGTCGTGAAAGTGTACTTAAGTATAAAGATTTATGGGATGATTTAACCGCACGAATGGGATATTGGGTAGATCAGGATAATCCTTATATCACATTCGAAAATAATTACATTGAATCTGTTTGGTGGGCACTGCATAAACTGTATGAAAAGGGCTTAGTTTATAAAGGCTATAAAATTCAGTGGTATTCTCCAGGTAGTGGAACGGTTCTTTCTTCTCATGAAGTGAGTTTAGGTTATAAAGAAACCCAGGATCCTTCCATTTATGTAAAGTTTAAAGCGCACGGTGAAGATAATACGTATTTCCTAGCATGGACTACTACTCCATGGACTACTATTTCTAACATGGCACTTAGTATTAATCCTAAGTTGGATTATGTAAAAGTCGGTCATAATAATGAAAACTATATAGTAGCTAAAGGAACTGAAGAGCGAGTTTTTGGTGAGGATTTCATTCACATCGAAGATTATCAAGGCTTCAATCTACTGGGTAGAACCTATGAGCCGATATTTGATTATGCTAAAAAAGAACACGATCCGACTACTGCTTGGAAAGTGATTCCTGCTGAATATGTAACTACTGAAGATGGTACAGGTGTTGTTCATACAGCGCCTGCTTATGGTGCTGATGATTATGATTCTTGCCAAAAAGCGGGCATTCCAATGTTTAATCCAATTGACAGAGAGGGGCGATTTACCGATGAAGTTCCAGACTTTGAAGGTCAATGGTTTAAGGAAGCGGATAAGGAAATAGCTCGAGCCATTAAAGAAAAAGGTTTAATGTTTCGTCATGAAACCTATGTTCACAATTACCCTTTTGATTGGAGAAAAGGAACTCCGTTGATGAGTTATCCTGTAGAATCTTGGTTTATTAAAACCACACAGTTGAAAGATAGAATGGTCGAGTTAAATAAAACCATTAACTGGAAGCCTGAAAGTACAGGTTCTGGACGCTTTGGAACTTGGCTCGAAAATAATGTTGACTGGGCAATTTCAAGACAGCGTTATTGGGGAACTCCAATCCCAATTTGGCAAAGTGATAAAGATCCAGAGTACGTTGAGTGTATTGGAAGCATGCATGAACTCCGAGAAAAAGCTGGAATTCCAGAAGATCAAGAAATCGATCTTCACCGACCATATATAGATGAAATTATATGGGAAGGTCCTGATGGTGCTACCATGAGACGTATTCCTGATTTGCTTGATGTGTGGTTCGATTCTGGCTCAATGCCGTTCGCACAATGGCATTATCCGTTCGAAAACGATCATGAATTTAGCTACAATTTCCCGGCAGATTTTATTGCAGAAGGTGTAGATCAAACTAGAGGTTGGTTCTATACGCTTCATGCCTTGGGAACCATGTTATTTGATCAAGTTGCTTTCAAAAATGTGGTGTCAAATGGATTAGTTCTCGATGATAAAGGCGAGAAGATGAGTAAGTCGAAGGGAAATACAGCCGACCCGTTTGAGGTAATTAAAGAATATGGTGCCGACTCAGTACGCTGGTATATGATGAGTAACTCTGCTCCGTGGGAAAATCTCAAGTTCAGCCTAGATGGACTTGGTGAAGTTCAACGAAAGTTCTTTGGTACTTTGGTAAACACCTATTCTTTCTTTGCGTTATATGCGAATATTGATGGATTTACGTACTCAGGAAATCAAATTCCAATTCCAGATCGACCAGAAATCGATCAATGGATTATTTCACGATTGAATACAACTGTGAAAATGGTAGAAGAGTATTTCGAAGCTTACGAGCCTACAAAAGCTGCCCGCGAAATGGAGACTTTTGTTGAGGAGTTAAGCAACTGGTATGTACGAAGAAATAGGCGCCGTTTCTGGAAATCAGGAACAACGCTTGACAAAACAGCAGCATATCAAACGCTGTACGAATGTTTGAAAAGCATGAGTCAATTGATAAGCCCAATCGCTCCTTTTATTGGAGAATGGTTATATCAAAGATTGAATGAAGTTTCGAAACTAGATGAAGAATCGGTTCATTTATCTTTTTTCCCTACAGTAGAAGAAACTGCGATTTTCAAAAATCTTGAGCATAAGATGGATATGGCTCGTTTGATTTCTTCAATTGTACTTAGAATTAGAAATCAAATTGATATCAATGTTCGACAACCATTAGCAAGAATCATTCTTCCTATAAAAGATGAGGGAGAACGACAGGCGATACTTTCAGTGAAGCACATCATTTTGGAAGAGGTAAATGTCAAAGATATCCAGTTTGTAGATGATGACTCTGGAATTGTAGAAAAAAGCGCAAAGCCTAATTACCCTGTTCTAGGTAAAAAACTTGGCGGCAAAATGAAAGAAGTTGCATCAAAAGTAAGCAAGCTTGAAACAGATGAAATCACTAATTTTGAGCGAAAAGGTTTTATTGACATAAATCTGGAAAATGATGAAACTGTTCGCCTTGATAGTGAAAGCCTGGATATAATAAGAACTGGGCTTGAAGGTTGGCAGGTTGAAACTGAACGTGGACTAAGTGTAGCAGTAGATACTGAAATGAGCATTGAACTTCTTCAGGAAGGAATAGCTCGAGAGTTCATCAATCGTGTGCAGAATATGCGAAAAGAAGCGGATTTTGAAGTAACGGATCGTATAACCATTGGCGTTACGTCTGCAGTTGATGTGAAAGAGGCAATAGTTTCAATGAGTGACTACATCAAGCAAGAGACCTTAGCTGAAGAACTTCAGTTGGAAGATCTTGAAGTATCAGATTTTACAAAAACTTGGGAAATTGGTGATAGTGAATGCACCATTTCTATAAGAAGAACAGTTAATTCTTAAGGAATAGAAACATGGCTAAAAAAGCTGAAGAAAGTGAAAAAAGAGTATCTCCTTATAATGACGAAGAGCTGGAATATTTTAGACAAATTATTCTAAAAAAGAGAGATGATGCTGAAGATGAACTGAATACTCTTCAACGTTCTCTGAGAGAAAGTATGGAGAATGCCTCTGATGAGTCTGCATATTCTTTCCATATGGCTGATGCAGGAACGGATGCTCAAGAGCGCGAGAAAACGTATATGCTGTTCAACAGAACTCGTAAGTTCGTGAAGTATCTAGATGACGCAATAAGCCGCATCGACAACAAAACATATGGAGTTTGTAAAGTTACAGGTAACAAAATCTCGAAAGGAAGATTAGAAGCTGTGCCTCACACTCAGTTGAGCATAGACGCTAAACTTAAACGTCGTTAATTTTTAGAGTTTGACAAAGAAAAAACTGCTGGCTTTATTCGTACCTGCTGCTATTGTTGTGGCTATTGATCAACTTACGAAATGGTGGATCAGGACTACTCCAGACCTTCACAGATTTGATATAATAGATGGGTGGCTGTCATTTTATTATACCCAGAATGATGGAATGGCGATGGGAATTGATATTTTCTCAACACCTGTTATCAGTTCAATCTCAATAATCGCGACCATTGGAATTCTAGCGTACTTGATCTACTCCATGGATAAATCCCCAGTAAGTTATTTGGTGTTCATGGGATTAGTAATTGGTGGTGCACTTGGTAATATCACCGACCGACTTATTATGGGATATATTGAAGGTTACGGTGGATTACTTGATGGACATGTGGTCGACTTCATACATTTTAACCTTGAGTTATTTGATCGGCCAGTTTTCCCATACATTTTTAATGTGGCAGATATAGCAATTTCAGTTTCCATTATTTCTTTACTCGTTTTTAATAAAAAACTGATGCCTCATGATGAGGAAGAAAAGGTAGCAGAAGAAGCTTTAACTTCTGAAAGTGATAACGAACTAACTAACTAAAGAAGAGTAGATTTTCGATGATTGAATTACTCTTCTAAAGAAGTTTTCTTTTTTGC
Source organism: uncultured Balneolaceae bacterium (assembly GCA_963974345.1). Lineage (GTDB taxonomy): Bacteria > Bacteroidota > Rhodothermia > Balneolales > Balneolaceae > RHLJ01. The sequence goes on from CAXBBW010000003.1 coordinate 41,295, forward strand.
GGAGAAAATATCTAGATCATCTTCAAATATAACTTGATCTACAATTTCTAAGCCAAAGCTGCGAATCCCGATTCTCTTCACAGGATTATTAGTGAGTAATTTGAGTTTTCTAATTCCCAAAGCTCTTAAAATCTGAGCCCCAACTCCATAATCACGGGAATCCCCTTTTTTAGGGTTGTTATCAATCTCTTCTTCCTGGTTAGAAACGCGACCTTCTTGCATGGCTTTCAAAGTCCGCAATTGGTTTACCAGCACAGAACCACGTTGATTTCGATTCATATACAAGACAACACCTTTACCCTCTCGCTCAACTTGAAGCATTGCTTGATGAAGTTGCTCGCTGGTATCAGAATTTCGGGCTCCAAAAATATCACCAATCAAATCTGAAGAATGTACTCTGGTGAGAACAGGCTCTTCTTTCGTCCATGAACCTTTGGTTAACGCGAGATGAATATCACCAGTCAAGGTTTCTTCGAAAGCATGTAAAGCGAAATCACCATACATGGTTGGCATATTCACATCCATCACCTCTTTTACAAGACTTTCATTCTCATTCCTGTAGGCAATGAGTTCTTTAATAGTGACGAACTTCATATCGAATTCCTTCGCCATTTTAGCAAGGTCTGGAACCCGAGCCATCTCTCCATTGTCGAGCATGATTTCACATATAATACCCACAGGCTTAAGACCTGCCAATCGTGCTAAATCAATAGCCGCTTCAGTATGTCCGGCGCGTCGCAGAACACCACCTTCTGCAGCAATTAATGGAAAAATGTGTCCTGGTCTTCTGAAATCGCCTGGCTTAGATTCGTTGCTAGTCATTTGCCGAATAGTGTTTGCACGATCAGCTGCAGAAATACCAGTTGTAGTTTGGCGCTTATGATCAATAGATATGGTAAAGTTAGCTTCGTCTGGATCAGCGCCTTCAACCACCATATTATTTAAGTTGAATTTTTTAGCTACTTCTTTAGTGATGGGAGCACAAACTAAACCCCTTCCATGAGTAACCATAAAGTTAATCGCTTCGGTGGTAACATTCTCAGCCGCCATGAGAAAGTCACCCTCATTTTCCCGATCCTCATCATCAACAACGATGATCATTTTGCCATTTTTGATATCCTCAATGGCTTCGGGAATGGTATTGAAACGAATATCTTCCAACTTATTTCTTCTCTGAGTCTTTCTTTTCAGGTTTGTTTGGGTTCACATCGGTTATAGCTGTTTTTAGGAAACGGATTTTTACGTTGCTTCCAACTTCAACTAACACGGAGTCGTCTTCGATAGAACTTAAAATCCCGATGATTCCTGAAGAAGTAACCACTTTATCACCCTTCTTCATTTCGGTAACTTTTCGAGTAATTTCTTTTTGACGTTGGCTTTGAGGGCGAATAATGAAGAAATAAAAGACAAGGAAAATACCGCCAAGAAATATAAGATTGATCATTCCACCATTTGGATCACCACTTGGGCTTCCCATAAACAATAATAGAGATAAATTAAGCATAATTGATTAGTATGAATTCGGTTTTAATTAAGCACGAAAAGATAAGGGAAATTTTAGACCAATGGAGAATTAAGAATGGAATTAATAGTTTCTTTGGTTGCAGGTAATCTAAATGCATAGGAATTTTTCTCAGTTTGCTGGCTAGGGTCTATCGTTTATATTGCAGGATAAGTTGGGATTTTAAAAAGGGATAAATTTTGTTTATGGAGTTCCCCAACAGCTGCATACTGAACCATATTAAGCTACACGAACATGTTTTCAACCATCTTATTTATAGTTGTTGGATTAGCTAGTAATCTGAATAGCAACCTTACAACCACTGAGTCTATTTATACGCAAAAACCAAACGACCCCGAAGCTTACTACTTCACTTCAGAAAACTATGGTATTAATGCAGACGGAATAATGGATATATCCGAGGCACTTCAAAAAGCCATTAATCAGGTAAAAGCAGAAAAGAATTACGGGATTTTATTCATTCCCGAAGGCAAATACCGAATAAGTAAAACCATTTATGTACCCTCCGCAATACGATTAATTGGCTATGGTGAAAATCGCCCAGAGATTATTTTGGGAGCAAATACTTCGGGTTATCAGGATACTTCAGAAGAGGAAAAATATATGATCTGGTTTACCAGCAATATGGTAACGAGTGAGAGTGAACCCAGAGACGCAACTCCTGGTACGTTTTACAGCGCGATTTCTAATATTGACTTAACGATTGGAGATGGGAACCCAAATGCGGTAGCTCTTCGCACGCATTATGCTCAGCACGGATTTGTGAGTTACTCGACAATAAATATTGGATTGGGAAAGGCTGGTATTTCTGATCTGGGAAATGAAATGGAGAATGTGAAGTTTCTGGGCGGGGAGTATGGAATAATTACAGGAGCTACGTCACCCAGTTGGCCTATGATGATGGTGGATACCTACTTTGAAGGTCAGCGCAAGGCTGCCATTCGTACAAATAATTCTGGTCTTACTATGGTGAACATGCATGCAAAAAATGTTCCAATAGTGCTGGAGATGGAAGAAAATACCACCGACCGATTATTCTTTGAGAATTGCTTGTTTGAAAATGTGAGCGAAGCCGGAATTATCATCAACAGCAAAGAAAGTTCCGTCAACCAAATCAATATGCTGAACATTGATGCGAGGAACGTTCCAGTTTTTACTCGGTTTCGAAATTCTAACAAAGAGATCAAAGGCAAAGGAAATACCTATACAGTGAGAGAATTAACGCATGGCTTAGTAATAGAGGATTTAAATTCTGATTCAGAATTCGAAACAATTGTTGACATAGTTTCATCAAATAAAGTGCCAACAGAACTTGAACGTACTATTCCGGCTTTTCCGCCCATGGAAAGTTGGGTAAATATAAAAGAGTTGGGTGCAGTTGGTGATGGGGAAACAGATGATACGGAAGTGTTCCAAAAAGCTATTGCTGAACACGAAGTAATTTATGTGCCACAGGGTTGGTATCACATTACAGAAACAATAAAAATGGCTCCTGGTACAAAATTAATAGGTTTACACCCATGGGCTACACAGTTTACTATAAAAGAAAGTGAGCCGGCGTTTAGCGGATTTGGCGGACCAGTACCAATGATAGAATCATCTGAAGGCGGCGATGATGTTTTAAATGGAATTGGGATTTCGACAGGTGGATATAACTACCGAGCAGTAGGTTTAAAGTGGATGGCGAGCGAAAAATCACTTCTGAACGATGTGAAGTTTGTTGGTGGCCACGGCACTATGCGTCCACCCTCTTCATCTTCAAATAATTATCGCAGGAGAGAGAGCCAGATCAGTTCTCCAACCAGTGCAGTATATGAAAGAGGATTGGACGAAGCGTGGGACAATCAGTACTGGAGTTTGTGGATTACAAATAATGGCGGTGGTACGATTAAAGATATTTGGACTGCAAACAGTTATGCGGCAAGTGGGATGCTTGTGAGCAACACCTCCACACCAGGAAGGATTTTCGCAATGTCGCTAGAACATCATCTTCGCAACGAGGCTCGCTTTGATAATGTGTCGAACTGGAAGATGTATGCTTTTCAGTTTGAAGAAGAATACAAAGAAGGTATTGAAGCAATCTCTATCGAGATTTCAAATTCGCACGATCTGTTTTTTGGAAATTTGTGGTTATATCGAACCATAAGAGTGGAAACCCCAAAACGTTTTGGGGTACGTCTCTGGAATTCTAGGAACATCGAAATCAGAAACCTTCGCAATTATACTCAAAAATTGTGGGTAAACGAGTTTCCTTTGTGGGATGTGAACAAAGAGCTTGCCGTGTATCCATGGCATTTTGCTAAGCTAACAATAACAGGTAATGAAGAACCAAATTTAGTCTCAGATTTTCAGATAGGAGAAGTTAATCGTCTGGCTTCTGGATTTGATTTCGCTCTAGGACTCACTTCAGACAGCAAAGGAAACATCTACTTTGGTGAAACCAAGAAGAGAAGAATTTACAAATGGTCAGTGGAAACTAACACGGTTGCGTTACTTACTGATTTCCCTTTCCAGCCTTTTGCCTTAGGCGTAGATTCGGAGGACAATTTGTTAGTGGTTGCGAGGTACGATCCTCAGCCTGGTTATTTGGTGAACGGAGAACAAGAACGAGTGAAGCGATTACCTGATGATAACGAAGCCTACAGTAGCTGGGGAAACAGTGGTTGGGCGTCCTATACCTATTCCATCGATCCAAATGATCCTGACAACACCTTTAAAGTGATGCCCAGAGTTGCCACGGCAGAGATCAAAGAAATCAGCAAAACCTATTATCCTTCTGGAAGATGGCATTATACCTTTGATGAAGCCGCTACTTATTACCCCGATTCTGCTTTTGTGGCCCCTGATGGAAAAACTTACATCCAGGAAGTATATGATATTGGAAGAACAGCAGATTTAAATGCAGCAGTCCCAGGGGGAGTTATTTATGCTATGGATGAAATTAATATGAGAACCGTAAAAATGGATGTAGGCGAAAAGGGAAAACTATCTAATCTTAGGGAAGTTCTGCCTCGTGGACAGTACAGTACCGCCATAGATAAAGATGGAAACCTCTATGTAGCGGACGGGCAAATATTTGTCTATGACCAAGATATGAATGAAATAAACCGAATCAATTTAACCGAGCGGCCGTTGTCGATTACGTTTGGTGGGAAAGACGGAAATATCCTGTTTATTACCACGGTTAATTCGTTGTTTGGAGTGAGGGTGAAGTGAGTTCAATTAACAACCAAGTATGATTCAATTACGAATGGAAGAATAGATTTTAAGTATTGAATTATATAATCTTAGGGAGTGGTGAAGTGTTTATCAATAATATGTTGGTGCAATAAAACTCACAAAGAAAATGGCTTCCACAGTACAAAATTTTGGAAATACAGCTAAAGATTTTTCCCCTCGTCACGTAGCTCTGCTGCGTGATACCTTTTGGAAGCTCTGCTTCCCTTGCCCATCCTGTCGTTTCAGCATCTGTAAAGCCAACAACTTTGAGGTAGCTTGTCTTCAAATCAAAGAACCACTCACTACATATTCTGGATCAAGCCCGGAATGACAACGTTTGGTTCACTCTTACTCTCATTAAGTAACTCCAAAGAGGGACGGGTTGGCTTTAATAAAACTTCTTGCCACTCTTTCCATACTCAACCAAAATATTAGCGGGTTTAAACCTCGACCCGAATTTTTCAGCGAATTCGTTCAATCTATCCACAACAGTTTGTACTCCAATCTGATCTATATATCGGAATGGACCACCAGTGAAAGGAGGGAATCCTAATCCAAGAATAGCTCCGATATCTCCATCGGTTGGGGATTTCAAGATGTTTTCTTCCAAACAATAAGCCGCTTCATTTACCATCATCAAAGCCATGCGTTGTTGAGCTGTTTCAGTATCTGGGTTAGAACGTGAGCTTCCCCCAAAGAAAGAGTAGATTTCAGAATTAGCTTCCTTTTTTTTTCCTTCGTAAGTATAAACCCCCTTTTTGTTCTTTCGACCTAGATATCCTGCATCCATTAATTCCTGAGCTTTTGTGGAAGATTTTCCACCTCTCGCATTAAAGATAGGAGCCATGGTTTCACCTACATGCGCACCTACATCAATGCCGACTTCGTCGAGTAATGCCATCGGTCCAACGGGATAGCCAAACTGTTTCATAATTTTATCTAGGAACTCGATGGAGGAGCCTTCTTCGAGTAAAAGCAACGCCTCGTTCATATAAGGAGCTAGAATCCGAGTGGTATAAAATCCTGGTCCATCATTTACAACGATAACCGTTTTGCCTTGCTTAACTCCCACTTCATAGGCAGTTGCAGTAACCCAATCAGCGGTTTGTGGAGTAGTTATGATTTCCAATAATGGCATTTTTTGAACAGGAGAGAAATAATGCATCCCGATTATATTTTCAGGACGTTTGGCACCTTTAGCAATTTCAGAAATTGGAAGCGACGAAGTGTTGGATGCAAAAATACAGTTATCATCTGTAACAGCCTCAATCTGTTCGACAATCTTACGCTTTAAATCTAAATCTTCAAAAACGGCTTCAATCACCAAATCAACTTTTCCAAAAGCGTCATAGGAATCAGTTCCAGTAACCTTTGCCGCAGTTTGATCACGCTCAAACGTAGTAATAATTTTCTTCTTTGATTTCTCGTTGAGAGCATCCCAAATTACCTTTTCGCCTTTGGCAGCAGCTTCAATACTTTGATCTTTTAGCAATACCGAATATCCGCCTTTATTGATGCTGACATCAGCAATTCCCGAACCCATAAGTCCAGCGCCAAGCACACCAATAGTATTGACTGATTTAACTTTATCTTCGAAAGGGTTTTTCTTTGCATCTGTTATTCCAAAGAACAAATTTACCAATGCTCTAGATTCGAAAGTTGCCCCAGCTTCTCCAAAAAGTTTGGCTTCATTTTCTAACCCTTTTTTGAGTCCATTTTTGTAACCGAATTTTACGGCTTCTATGATCATCAATGGAGAGGGATAATTTCCTTTCGTTTGTCCCAGCGTTTTTTTCTTTGCTTGGGAGAAAATGATATTCCGACCAATTGGATTCCCTTCAAGTATTTTCTCTACAAACGACCGTTTATCCTTTCTCTTAAATGAGTTAGATCTAGATCCCGATAGTTTATGAACGGCTTTAATGGCCACTTCTTCTAAAGCGTCTTTATGGGTGAGTTCATCAATCAAACCGATACTTTTGGCTTTTCGGGCAAAAATATTTCCTCCGGTAAGCATGTAGCTCAATGCCTTTTGTATTCCAATCAATCTAGGTAGCCTTTGAGTTCCTCCAGTACCAGGAATGACTCCAAGTTTAACTTCAGGGAGCGCCATCATGGTTTTAGGGTGATTGGTTGCAATTCGGTAATCCGAGGCTAAGGAAAGCTCTAAACCTCCTCCCATACAACTTCCATGAATTGCTACAACAAAAGGTTTTGTTGAGGTTTCAATTTTATTCAGAATGGTATGTCCATCTTTACTGAGTTGCTCTAAATCTTCAGCGGTTTCCCGAGCTTTGAACATGTCTATATCAGCACCGGCAATAAAATTATTTTCTTTTCCACTGATAAGAACAGCTCCTTTTAATTCAGAATCAGATTCTAAGCGATCTAGAAATGACTCAAATTCTGCCATCATAGATTCGTCAAGTGTATTCACTTTTTCGCCTGGCTTGTCTAGTGTAAGAATGGCAACGGAATCTTTAATTGTGATGTCTAAGTAGCTCATAGCAAAATGTTGTCATCCTTGTCCGTCAGCTGACGGATCAGGATCTGTTAGGAGTGAAATGTTAGTTTTGAATAATTATTAAATTTAGAATGCGAGATTTGACACACCCCTAAATCCCCTCTCAAGAGGGGACTTGATAAACTAGTCCAAATCTTACTAAAAGAGTCCTCCTCCTTATGAAGGAGGAGACAGAGGAGGTCGGAATATTCTTTTAAATTATACATTGGTTTAATTCAATATTTTTCGAGAATTATTGCATGCCCTTGCCCTCCAGCGGCACAAGCTGTAACCAATGCATATTTTCCATCTTCACGAATAAGGCGATTAGCGGCGGTTGTGACAAGCCGGACTCCCGTGGCGCCAAATGGATGCCCTAAAGAAAGAGAACCTCCTAATGTGTTTAGCTTATCCATCGGGATAAGTCCGACTTTTTTATCACGCTTCAACGATTTTTTAGCAAATCCATCTGAGTCTAATGCGTTCAAAACAGAAAGAACTTGTCCAGCGAATGCTTCATGCAATTCGAAAACGGAGATATCATCAAGGGAAAGGCTCATCGCATCCAACACTTTCGGAGTTGCATAAGCAGGGCCAAGCAACAATTCCTCCCCAGGATCTTGAGATACATAATTGTATTCTCTTAAATACGCTTTTGGTTTTAATCCCAAAGATAGAGCTGTTTGTTCTTCCATCACAAAACAAGCCGAAGCTCCATCAGTTAAAAAAGAAGCATTTCCGGCAGTTATAGTCCCATGTGGTTTGATGAAAGCAGGTCGAAGTTTCGCTAGTTTTTCCATAGTGGTATCACTTCGAAAACCATTATCGTGATTCACAACATCAAACTTTGGAGGTATTTTTGCAGAAAGGAGTTCTTCATCCAGTAGTCCATCTTGTGTTGCTTTAGCTGCCAGTTGATGAGATCGCATTGCAAAGGCATCTTGGTCTTCTCGTGAAGCTCCAAATCTTGCAGCCATTCGATCGGCACTTTCGCCCATCGTTTCGCCAGTTGAAAATTCAGCTATTGCAGGGAGTTCAGGTAAAAAATCTTTGAATCCCAATCCCTTGAAAAACTTCATGAATTCTAAAGGGGATTTATACTTTCGGGCGGCTAACACATTTTGGCGAAATTTCTTCTTGAATCGCACAGGAATATCAGACATAGTTTCGGTGCCAGCGGCAAGTATAATCTTAGCTTGACCTGATCTGATTAAATCGACACCACTTGTAATAGCTTGATTGGATGATATACACGCCATTGAAGTAGTAAAAGAAGGTACGGTATTTGGAATTCCCGCGCCAAGTGCACTTTCCCGAGCAATATTGCTTGTCTTTACTTCCTGAATCACATTCCCCATTATTACACGATCGATTGATTTTGCAGGAACATTATTTCGGGCAAGTAAGCCTTGAATTGCCATTCGACCTAAATCGTAGGCCATAAGATTATTATAATCTGTTCCAGATTTAAGAAAAGGGATACGTGCACCATCAACCAAAACAGAATTAAAAGGGTATTCTTTAGCGTTATTCATAAAACTCCGAATTAATATTCCGCTGTTAAGTTAACAGTGTTAACCAAATAATCAATAAAAGGTTATAATTTTCTTTGTCTGAGTTATAAATGTTCATATATTTGTCGCCCTTCTGAGGGCGATTAGCTCAGTTGGTTCAGAGCACCTCGTTTACACCGAGGGGGTCGGGGGTTCGAGTCCCTCATCGCCCACATTTACTAAAGCCATTTGATATTTTTCAGATGGCTTTTTCTTTTTAGAGACCTTTTCTTGTCCCAGATTTTAACTTTTTTATTTGAAGTAGAGGAATTTGCATGTATATAATATCAGTATCTCCGTTACATTAAATATTATCCATAAATTATTACCAATAAAAAAAGCAGAAATTTTATTCTATTTTAAATTGGTTCGAAAAAAAATTATTGTATTAATTATTGAGTTGTGGATATCAAATTTGTTAAAATATCAGTTGCTAAATCCTCTTAAAATAGGTCTTCAAAATTCAGACAAAACCTCTAGAGGAGTTAGGGTTAATTGGAGCTTCGGAAGAGAGAGCTTGCTTTCTCTTTTAGATTTATATATTCTAAAAAAATAAGTTTTTATTGATCTGTAATTGCCTTTCTATTTTTTGATAAATCAATAAATAACTTTGGGTATAATCATAAAGTCCATTCCTCTACTATGCTAAAAACTATCTCTATCTTATGTCTGTTCAGCATTACCGGTATAATTACTAAAGCACAGACACTTCCAGACTCTATGTTTGTTAGCATTCCTGCAGGAACATTTATAATGGGAGAACCAGAATCTGAGTATGTGGGCCCTCCCGGTTCCTACGATACTAATGAACATTCTGTAACCCTGACGGCTTTTAAAATGAGTAAGACAGAGATTTCAAATACTAACTTTGTAGAATTTTTAAATGCTGCATATTCCGACGGTTTATTAAAAGTAGAGGAATTTACAGGGCCAGGCCCAGATAATGGAGCATTGCTCGTTTCTGGATCTGCTTCTGCACCTGATGATTATAAAGGATTTGCTCTGATCAACCTTAATGGTACAAGAGTGATGAAGGATCATAATAATGAAGATGGAGATAATGATCCATTTACGGGAGAGATAGAGCCGGAAAATCCTTTAAACCTTTCCTATATCGGATTCAATGATGCAAATGATGATCATGAGAAATTCTATATCAAAGACCCTAAGAGTACTTTTGATTTTGATTGGCAAGAACTCACTAACTATTACAACTATTCTTCAACTACAAATCAAGATGATACTTCTATATTGTTGAACGATTATAGTAAATGGCCCGAATTGGTCGACTACCCTACCAATATGCCATCGCTTGAGGATGTTAGCGAATGGCCAGTCACGTTTGTTCGATGGTATGGTGCAAAAGCATATGCGATGTATTATGCAGTAAACCTTCCAACCGAGGCTCAATGGGAATATGCAGCGAAAGGAGGTAGTAGTTTCAAAAACTCTACACCGAATGGCGATGTTAATCATGATGGAACTAGTGCTAATTGGAGCTGGGTAGACGAAGACCCTGCACAACACCACGTTTTAGATGTAATGAATAACGATCCAAATCCGTTTGGTTTGTACAACATGGGTGGAAATGTATGGGAATGGTGTGAAGACTGGTATTCTTCCGACTTTTATCGCGATGGAGTAACTGATCCCTTAAACACTGATGCGACTTCCGACAAAAAAGTAAGAAGAGGCGGTTCTTGGAATTATCATGAATCTACTTTGAAAACTGCCTACAGAGATAAGGACGAGAAGTTTAAAGGTAATGATCATTTTGGCTTTCGTGTGGTAGATAACATTTTATCAACTTCCTATGAATTTGAAGATGAACCTACCGAGTTTTCGGTATCCCAAAACTACCCAAATCCGTTTAACCCAAGTACACAAATTTCTTATGTCCTGCCAGAAGCTAGCCACGTGAAGCTAGACATTATTAACATGCTTGGGCAACTAGTAGAAACTTTAGTAAATGAGGGGAAAACATCCGGTAGTTATACCGTATCTTTTGATGCTGCGGGTCTTTCTAGTGGTGTCTATTTCTACACCATTCAGGCTGGTGCATTTACGCAGACTAAGAGAATGCTGTTGATTAAATAATTTGCAAGGTTGGCTGGCCCTGTGTCATTGGATTGCCTTTTCATGGAGATAGGGAGAAGCCAACCCAAGATGTTTTAAGTCTTTGACTTAAAACTGTAAGTATAGCAAGTTTTAAACTTGCATTAAGGTTTAAGAATGAGTTAGCTGAATTAATAAACCCAGCCATTTAGCAATGTAAGTATGGAAACCTTCTAATTAATAACTTTCAAGTTACAATCTTGAAAGTTCAGTGGTTTTTTATATCAATTTGTGAAATATGGAACTATAAACAAGACCGTGAGAGTCATTCCAAGACTCAAAGCCCCAAAAGATGTTCCATTTCAAAAAGATGCTTTTTTTATTAGTTTTTCTTCATCATCATTCCCGTAATCTAAATTATTACTAATAAAAATTTTCGAATAATTATTATACTTTATAATAGTTGGATAAAAAACTATTACATAAATTATTGAATTGTGGACATAAAATTTGTTAAACGATCAGTTGTAAAAACTTCAAAGAAAAGGTCATCGAAATTTAGGCCCTTACTTGAAGGTATTGAAAAGTTGAAGCCCGGCGGTCAAGCTATTGAGGTTTCTTATTCTAGCGAGAAAGGGATGAACTCTATGCGAACAGCGGTGTATCAATTTTGCAGACAAAAGAATTTTACAATAAAAAGCAGAAGAGACACAGTAAACAAGAAGATTTATTTCTATAGAGACAAATAGGATTTTTCATTTCAAAAGCTTTCGGTACATTCTAGCTTATATTATTATTGAAAGATGAAGAGTACCATGAATGTTGCCGAGAATGTAGTTCCAAAACGATTATCAAAAGAGCAGATATTAGCTCAGTTTAAAAAGACTAGATCTTTTTCTCACCACTTAGTAGAGCCATTAGAAGTAGAAGATTTTGTCATTCAACCGATGGAAAGTGCTAGTCCTACGAAGTGGCATTTGGCACATACCAGTTGGTTTTTCGAGACCTTTGTCCTGGGGAAATTTCAAGCAGATTTTGAAAGTCTACATCCCCAATATGCCTACTTTTTTAATTCCTATTATCTCCAAACTGGAGTTCCATTTACACGTGCAAAAAGAGGCCTACTATCTCGACCTACTGTAAAAGAAGTGTTCGAATATCGTAAATACGTGAATGAACAAATGGAAGATTTTATACAGAATTGTTCGAAAGAGGTTTGGGCAGAAGCAGCATTTGTAGTAGAGATTGGTAATCATCATGAGCAACAACATCAGGAGTTGATCCTCACAGATTTAAAATATCTGTTGGCTCAAAATCCTCTATTGCCAGTATATCGTGAGCAAGAAGTTACGCCGTCCAAAAATGTCGCTCCCTTAGAATGGATTGCTTTTGAAGAAAGGCTCGTGGAAATAGGTAACAAAGGAAATGAATTCACTTATGATAATGAACATCCGCACCATCGGACTTTTGTTCAGGATTTTGAACTCTCAGATCGCTTGATTACCAATGGGGAATATCTAGAGTTTATGGAAGCCGGTGGATATTCAACTTCTCCTTTCTGGTTGGATGAAGGATGGTCAACGGTTCAAAGAGAAGAGTGGAAAGCTCCTCTTTATTGGTTTAAGCGGGATGATGAATGGATGCAGTTTACATTATCAGGTGCCCGACCCGTAGAACTGAATGAGCCCGTAACGCATATTAGCTATTTTGAAGCCGATGCTTTTGCAAGATGGAAAGGCTGTAGATTAGCAACAGAACAGGAGTGGGAACATGCTTGTGGGAGTTTAGAAATCGAAGGGAATTTTGTGGACGATGATCAATTTCATCCGATAGCCGCATCATCGCAAAAAGGTTTGAAGCAAATGTTTGGTGATGTTTGGGAATGGACGATGAGTAGCTACTCACCGTATCCAAATTATAAACCGTTACCTGGAGCTTTGGGCGAATACAACGGAAAATTTATGGCTAATCAATATGTGCTAAGAGGCGGATCTTGTGCAACCACTAAATCACACATCAGAAAAACATACCGAAATTTCTTCCCTGCTATGGCTCGTTGGCAGTTTACTGGAATTCGTTTAGCCCGTTAAAATAGATTTGATGAAAGAAGCGATAAGCGTTCAAGAAACTATGTTACAAGAAGTACTTGAAGGGATGAGTCTTACACAGAAATCTCTACCGAGTAAATATTTCTACGATGAATTAGGTTCCCAACTTTTTGACGAAATAACAGAACTACCAGAATATTATCCAACCCGAACTGAGCGAAAAATTCTGGAAGAAAATGTAGAGGAAATGGCTTCTTATTTGGGAGATAAAGTTCTTCTGATTGAACCTGGTAGTGGAAGCAGCGAAAAAACAAAAATCCTGTTTTCAAATATGGATTCTATTTGTTGCTATATCCCAATTGATATCTCTGGGGAATACCTGGGGAAAGTGGCAGAAGGGTTAAGAAGCGAATTTCCGACAATTGATATTGAGCCTTTAACAGCAGACTATACTCGACCTTTTGATTTGCCGCAGATACATACAGAGGCTCGAAAAATTGTATTCTTTCCGGGTTCAACCATTGGAAATTTTAATAGAGAAATGGTACATCGTTTTTTTGAAGTTATTTCTAATATTTTGGACAAAGATGGCGGGATGCTTATCGGGGTAGATTTAAAGAAAGATATTGATGTGCTAGAAGCTGCGTATAACGATTCGAAAGGAATAACCACGGCATTCAATAAAAATATGTTACTCCATATAAACCGAGAAATTGATTCCGACTTTAACCCAGATTTTTTCGATCACACCTCTGTTTGGGTAGATGACGATGGACGAATTGAAATGAGACTTATCGCAAATCGAAATCACGTAGTTTATATAGATGGAGAGCAATTTACAATAAAAGAAGGGGAATACATTCACACCGAAAATTCACATAAATATTCGTTAGTAGAGTTCGATGAAATGGTTTCACCATGGTTTAATGTGGTGAAAGTTTGGACGGATGAAAGAAACTACTTTAGTGTTCAATATCTAGTGCCGATCTAACAATAATACCCTAAACAGGGTATCGTTTATTTTCCAAAAAAACCTGTTTTTATAATCTATTGTCCTTGAGAAATAACAACTAAAAATAGGTTTATGAAATTCGGTACAGATTTTAAGCAGTTAGAAAAAATCTTTCTAGGGGTATTTATTTTTACCCTTGGTCTAATAATAAATGTTAACGGTCAAGTAGTAACGGGAGTTGATACACTTAGTAAAGTGTCTGGAGTATGGGAGTATTATGACTTCACCTCCTCAAAAGCTTTTACAATTGCAGATACTGCAACGTATACTCCAGATATTTGGGGAAGTAGTAATGAGGGCGTTAACTTCGGGAAAGAATACTCTTCATTTATTCCTGGAAAGAGACTTTACCTTTTAGGAACAGGAAATATTGATACGGTTAAATCAGTTCCAACTTGGACGGATGCCGCACCTTGGGTAGATACCAGTTGGGATTTTACAAATGGAACACAAGGATCGCCTATTTCAGTAGGACAGCTGTGGGCAGTGTACACGAGTGAAGGCTTGTATGCCGTAATGCAGATAGATGAGTTACCTGGTGGAAGTTCCGGGGATAGCTTCGTTTTTAAGTTTAAATATATGAGTGAGGGAGGGACTACTCTTGTAGAAACTAATTTGAATGAAAATGAACAGATGGCTGAGATTCAAATTAGTGATGTAAGTACTGAAACAGGTTTTACATTTTCTAGTGTTGATGCTAGTTCAAAAACTTCGGCAACCGATACCTATCAAGTAACGGGTGTAAATCTTGAAGGCGATATCGAAGTAGAAAGTATTGCACTTGTAGGCACTCATCCAGGATTTGATCTTTCAATTACTGGATCAAGTTTTAGTGGTACTGTTACTATACCGATGGCAGATGCTACTAATAAAGAGGTAACAGTTAGAGCTATTGTTCCTGCAAATAATGGGAGAACGTACAACGGAAAAATTACTCATACTACTACAAATGGTGAAGTAGTAGAAGTTCCAGTTTCTGTCACAGAGCTTTATCAAGATGCAAGTATCACCATTTCAGAACCTATCGACGGAAGTACTAAAACTATTGGATCAGATATTACTTTCGATTGGTCTGTATCAAACTTGGTTAACGAACAATTAACTCTTGAGTATAGTCTAGACGAGACAAATTGGGCTGATATTACTACGAAACTTAGTGGTTTAGGAACTTATGTTTTCAATACAGAGGGATTATCAGCAGGGTCATATTATCTGCGAATTTCTGCAAAAAATTTACCTACACCCATCTCATCTAATACAGTGAGTGTAACGCTTGAAGAAGTACCAGCAGGAGAGATGATCTCAGGTTCAACAACAAGTACAAGCGGAACTGGTTTTGATTTTTCGAGAGAAGAAACCGCAGATAACAACGACGCTGGTGATTACCAACTCGATTTTGCTTTTGTAAATAACGAAGGAGTAAATTTCGGAAATGAAGGAAGTACTTCATTAAACGGAACGGGAAGAAGATTTTTACTTCTCGGAACTGGTAATATTGATACGGTAAAGACGGTTCCGGTAAGAACAGATGCTGCACCATGGGTAACCGTTTCCTATGATTTTGCTGATGGTACTCAAGGACAACCTATTTCAGTAGGTCAACTTTGGGGTGTTTTCACACGAGAAGGGCACTATGCCGTAATGGAAATAACAGCACTTCCAGGCGGTAACTTTGGAAGTTCTTTTGACTTTAAATATAAGTATCAGCCAAATGGAACTCGATTTTTTGAAGGAGGTAATGTTGTAGAAGAGACATTATTTATTTCAACAAATGGTGGTGTAGACCAAACAGTTACTATAAATACTACCTTATCAGAAAATTTAGTTGCTGCTGTAAGAGATGAATCTGATACTGGAGTAAGTGGTAAAACGGTATTGTTTAGGTTTCTAGAAGTACCAGAAGGAGCTACAGGTTTTGGAGGACTAATTTCTTCTGTTGTATCCGATATTAATGGAAATGCTGAAACAGGAGCAACCGTTGGAAATGTTCCTGGAAATTATGTAGTGAAAGCAAGTCTTCAGTCAGATACTACCGAATTTGTAACCTTTACAATTAATGTAGAAGAACCTTCGGGTCCTCAACCAACTACGCTCGTTATAGCGGGTGGGCAAAATCAAATAACGTTACTAGGAGATACAATAGCTACCTCACTAGAGATTGTAGTGATTGATGATATCGGCGAACCAATGAATGGAATCACCGTTACTTTTGAAGAAATGGGGATTCCTGACGGCGCAGTTTCTGGAAAGTTTTTCACTCCAGATGGAATAAATATTAATAAAGCTGCCACGTTTAATAATCGAGCTTATATGGATTATTCACTTGGTGATACACCAGGGGATTATTTAATAAAAGCATTTCTTGCAGATTATCCTTCAGTAGATTCTGTTGTTTTTACAATTTCTGGGGAATTATTAAAGTCACCAGCAGGGCAACCAGCTTCTGGTCCTGGAGTAGTTACATTGTATTTGATTGCAGCTAAAGGTGCGGTATCCTATAATATTTATCGATCTCAAGGAGATGATAATCCTGCATCTGCATCTTTTCTCGTTTCAACAACAGATCTAATTTATGAAGATAAGGCTGTAACTCCTGGTGAAACGTATTTTTACTGGCTTAAATCAGTTGATCGATTTGGGAATGAAAGTGAAACAGCATTTGGTCCTTTAACGGTTACTCCTACTGAGGTACCAGATAAAATTTCAGGTACAGCAACTGTAATAATAGATGAGGGGTGGCAATATTTCGATTTTTCAACTCAAAGTGTTTCCAATCAAGAACAAAACGGTAGCTTTATCGCTGATTTTAGAGGAACCAGCAATGAGGGTGTGAATTTTGGAAGAGAAGGAGCCACAACTATCGAAGGAAATAGAATAATTTTACTTTCGGGAGATGGATTATCAAGCGTTGTTGAGATTCCAGTTTGGACTAACGAGGCTCCATGGATTGGAACTTCATGGGAGTGGCCAAATGGAACCAGTGGTCAACCTATTTCAGTGGGTCAACTTTGGGGTGTTTATACCAGTGAAGGTCATTATGCAGCTATGGAGATTACGGAAGTTCCAGAAGCATTTGGTTCAAGCTTTTCTTTTAACTACATATATCAACCTGATGGAACTAATATATTTGGTGAAGTAGTCCCATTAAATCCAGACTCATTACTTATTGTTTCTGGAAACAATCAAACTGGAAATCCTAATACAACTTTGTCGCAGCCATTAATGGTTCAAGTAGTGGATGAAAGCGGAACACCCGTTGAAGGAGTTACGGTAAACTTCAACATCACTAAACTCCCAATTGGAGCAATGGGTGGAGGTTTAAGTGCGAGTTCGGCAATCACAACAACTGAAGGTGTAGCGCGAGTAACTCTTACATTAAGCGACAAACTAGGTGACTACGAAGTTACTGCTACAGTAGAAAGTCTAGACCCAGTAATATTTACTGCCTTGGCTATTGAAACTCCAGCACCTGATCCAGTAACAATGTTAGAAATTCGCGATGGATTTAGCTCAAATTCATTAATTCCGCAATGGAATCAATCTAAAAGCGATAATTTTTTAATGTATCGGTTATATATGAAAAACTCCGATGGTGATTTCATGAAAATTGATTCTACCAGAGTTGGTGCTAGTTTCCGACAAGACACAAGTAAAGTTGTAAATGGATTAACTGATCTTCAAGAATATACATTCGCTGTTTCTGTTGTAAACTCAGACTTAAAGGAAAGCGTACTTTCTAATAGTTTGACAAGTTTCCCTAAACCAATTCCTGATGCTCCCCAGAATTTTATGGCAGTAGCAGGCGATGGCGCAGTGCAATTATCTTGGAGTCCAGTCGATACCATGTTCTTTGATTACTATGAGCTGTTTGTTAGAGAAAAAGCAGGGTTTTTAGTCTCACAAGATACGTTATTCAATGCCTTGGATTCTAGTTTTGTGGTTGGGAATTTGAGTAATGAAATTGAATATACTTTTGTTCTAAATGCCGTAAATATTTATGGTAAAGGAGGAGAGTCCGTTTTTGCTGATGCAGCACCAGGCTCTACTTTTGAAGAAGAAACAACCACTTTGCCAAGTCTTATAAATGGAACTTCAATTTGGGCAGATGTAGAGAATGATGGCGATTTAGATTTTTTAATCACTGGACAAGTTGATGAGAATTCAGAACCAGAATCATACCTATTTTTAAATGATGGCACTGGAAATTTCATCGATTCACAAAATGATATTATTGGAGTGATAAATAGTAGTGGTTATTGGTACGATATTGACCAAAACGGATATATTGATCTTATAATAAGCGGTGAAAATTCCGATGGAGCGGTAACTAAAGTATATCTAAACGAGGAAGGTTCACTTACTGATGCAGGCTTTACACTACCTGGTTTAGGAGATGGTATGGTTGCCCCGGGAGACTTTGATAGTGATGGAGATTTAGATTTCTTAATAGCTGGAGATGCTGGTAATGGACCACAAACCTTATTGATAGAAAATACCGGGAATGGTACGTTTGTGCCTGTTGAGTTTCCATTTATTGGATTTACAAAAGCAGCGTCAGCTTGGGGAGATTACAATAGTGATGGTCGACTAGACTTTTTAATTTCAGGAGAAACTACCGATGGTTTTATCACTTCAATCCTGTATAGAAATAGTGGAAATAGAACTTTTGTAGCTTCGGAAGCAAGTCTACAAGGTGTTATAAATGGTACTGTTTCTTTAACTGATTTAGATCTTGATGGAGATTTAGATGTTATAGTAACTGGATTTACTAATGTTGAGCAAACAGCCTCATTTACTGGGTTGTATACGAATACAGGAATTGATTTTGATTTGTTTTACTCAGCCACAAATCCACCAAGTAAAGTAGTTGCAATAGCAAGTAAGAAGAAAAAACTTGTGGTTGGAGATTATGATAATGATGGCGATCCCGACATGTTAATTAGTGCGGTAGGTCAAGCAAGTATCCTAAAAAATAATAGAGGAACGATCGAAGAACAGACATTGAATGTTGGAACAAATGGTACTGTTACGTGGGCAGATTATGATGGCGATGGTGATCTCGACATTATCGCGACTGGAAGTGGTTCTGAAGGTTCAAGCTCAAAAATAATCAAGAATACTACTCAAATTAGAAATACCGCACCAAGTATACCTAGTCAAGTTTTTGTGGAAGTTAGATCTGATTCGGTACTTTTGAGATGGTCACCTTCTACTGATTTGCAAACTCCTTCAACTTCACTTACATATAATGTAAGAATCGGAACTACACCAGGAGGTTCTGAAATACTTTCTTCAAACGCTGATTTAGCGACTGGAAAACTAAGAACTCAAAGAAATGGTAATGCTGGTTATAAAGTGGAGTTTCTATTACAAAACTTGCCAAATGGCATGTACTATTGGCAAGTACAGGCAATAGATAATGGCTTCATGAGCTCAATGTTTACAGAAGAAACAATGTTTGAGGTTTTAAATAGTGCAGTAGCTAACGAAATATCGAATGAGTTACCGAAAGAGTTCACGTTAAATCAAAATTATCCAAATCCATTCAACCCGAGTACAAATATTGAATATTCTACTCCGAAATCTGGGTTAGTACGATTGCAAATTTTTGATATCACAGGACGATTAATTAGTTCATTAGTAAATGAAACTAAACAAGCCGGAACTTATCAAGTAACATTCGATGCTGGTAATCTTGCCAGTGGATTATATATATACAGATTGCAGGTTGCGAATATTGTAATAACTAAAAAAATGACCCTAGTTAAATAATGAGGGAGAAGAGGTAAAAACTTTTCACGTATTTAAGACCTTGATCATAAATAGATCAGGGTCTTTTTTTATATAGTTACCCCTGCCCAATCTAGATACATTCCTCTTACTTCTTTTATATGATCTTCAATGGTTTCTATTTTCCAATCAGAGGTATCAATTGCAGGATGAATATGAGCTTTAATGTCTCCTGATTTTGCAAAAAGTGATCCTCCCAAACTAAGTTGGTCGTTCCCACTAAAATAGATTGGAACAATAGGGTAACCAAGATCTATAGCCATTCTAAAAGCACCTTTTTTAAATGGACCAATAACACCTTTATGTTTTCGTGAACCTTCTGGTGCTAATACAAGACTTAGCTTATGTTTCTTTAAACGTTCATATGCTTTTAGGAGCGTAGCAATTGCTTTCTGGCTATTTTGTCGTTTTATAAAAACCTGACCAGTTAATCTCCCGATAATGAAAAAGAAAGGCAAATATTGGAGTTCCCATTTTATTACAATCCGAAATTTTTCTAACCCAAGAGCTAAAAAAGCAGGAATATCCAAAGTAGAAGAATGATTAAAGATATAGATAACAGGAGTAGATTTATTCACTCTATGATCTATCAGCTTGAATTTGATTCCCAAGACAAAAAATACAGGATAAGACATATAACGAGGAAAAGTCTTTACAACCCAGTTAGTAGCAATTCCCGCAGTTAAGATTATAACTAAGGTAATGAGTATCGAAGAAACAGATAAAATGACCACAAAAAGGATCATTGCCAAGACACTACGAACGTATTCAATAAATGTAAGAGAAGTAACCATCAGCTGAAAGTCTACAATCCTAAAATCAATTGCTAAGAAAATTATCGAAAAGCATCATGAATATGATTAATCTCAGTTTTTTTACCTTTTCTTTTAAGGATGCCGATTACATCAAAGCGCATAGGAGATTCTTCTAATCCATGTTCAATTGCCCAAGCTTCTGCGGCTCTAAAAATATGTTCAACTTTGGCTTCTGTTACTTGTTCAAATGGTTTTCCAAATTGAGTACTAGAGCGCATTTTTACTTCTAGAAATACTGTGATTAATCCATCTTTGGCAATAATATCAATTTCAGAATGACCAGAATAATAATTTCGATCCAGTATTTCCCAGTTCTTTTGCCGCAGGAATTTGCAAGCCAAATCTTCTGCATCGTTTCCTATATGGCGATGCGATTTACTCACCCGAACTTAGCTTTCCTTTGATGGATTCTTTAACCTCAACCAATTTGATAAGCTGCTTCAAAAAACCAAGATTCTTTTTATTGATATAGGGTAGAAGTGCGTCTGTAAAGCGTTCGAACATTTCGAGGAAGTCGTTGTAATTCTCAATTCGTTTTTTAAACTCTTTGCTTTCATCATCATTCAATCCACCTGATTCTAGAGTTTTGATACATTCTTCAAGTTCCACTCTAATCGGTGCGATTTCACGTTGCTGCCGTTCCCTAATTATAGTAGCTACTATTTTCCAAACATCGGTCTCAGCTG
Organism: uncultured Balneolaceae bacterium; assembly: GCA_963974345.1. Classification (GTDB taxonomy): domain Bacteria; phylum Bacteroidota; class Rhodothermia; order Balneolales; family Balneolaceae; genus RHLJ01. The sequence continues at coordinate 62,498 of CAXBBW010000003.1, forward strand.
AATAGTAGTCTTTTCGGTCTCCTTTATAATGGACTTTATGGATGAGTTCCCAATCCAGCAACCTGCGAAGATTCATATTGGCATTTCCTCGACTGATAGCTAACTGATTCATAATGGAATCGGTGTCTAGTGCATGCGATTCTGCATAGAGAAGGGCATGTATTTGGGACATGGTTTTATTTATACCCCAAGCGGAAGCCATATCACCCCAAAGCTGAACAAATTGCTCTAAGGCTTTATTATATGCTGGTGAGTGTTTCATGGCAGAATGTAATCACATAATCACTCAATGAACAAAACTTGTTGAAATAAATACTAATTAATCTATTATAAATACACTCAAATTAAATCCACTTTCCATGGCTTCCATTCTTAGAACATGTTCGCCAGCTGTGAAATCATGAGTTCCAATGGATATTTGTCTCCAGCTTCTAAATCCACCTGTATTGGGGATGTCGACAGTTCTATTAATTATTGTTCCGTCTAGTCGTACACGAATTTTACTTGTACTAATACCGGATGCTACACGTGCAACCACATTGTAGGTTCCTGGAGTTGTAACATTTACCGTATACTCCATCCAATCTCCTTTATCAATAAACCCAACCATGTAATCGGTAGTCTGATCATTTGAAAGCTCTATGTCAACACCATCATTTCTGTATTCCCAACCACTATTTCCAGTGTTTTGTAACTCATCACTACTAACTCTCTTATATTCTGTATCGTTATAAGAAACACCATTCATGCCAATATCATAGTCTGAAGCAACAATAGTACCAGGTATTGAATGTTCTTTAAAAGGCACATTTTGTGAGCCAAAGCTAGGTGAAAAAAGAGCATCAACAACTCCGGGGCGAAGAGTCGTTTTATCAAATGCTAAATCTGCTGCCATTTGAAATAATCCATCGCTTGCTTCTTGAGTAGTTGGCATAGGCCCATTTCCTTTCCAATATTCTGTAACCTTATTATAATTTTCATTACCAAGAGACGATAGGGGTGATGTTATAGTTCCTAGTTTTTTGTGTGTCCACCAGTTCCAGCCAATGTTGTTACTTTCCATAAGTTCTTTAGTTTCATAAAACCAAGGATTGGAGTTTTCCCCAGTTTCACCAAGCCAAAGTGGTGTATCTGTTCTATCTCGTAATGATATCAAATAGTTTATAGTACCTTGATCTGTTTCATTCCAATATTTGTGAAAAGCATATACAATATTATCGTAAACAGGTGCTAGTAAGTCTAATTTGTCAAAAGTGGTTGAAAAGTAATTACCATTAATAAACAGAATATGATTTTCATCAATGCTTCTGATTTCAGGAATCAAATCTGTGTGAAATCGTAAAAGATCATCAGCTCCATATCCATCTGGGGTAACGGGTTCATTCAATAAATCATAACCGATAATAATTGTTTCATCTTTATATCGGCTAGCAATTTCCTTCCATATTTTAATGGTTACAGGCATATAAGTATCATATTCAGTCCAAAGCCGAGCCACACCATCACTATCAGCAATCTCTTTATCACTTTGAGCTCCAGGTGCACCATGCATATCTAATATAACATCTACTCTATGGCGTTTACACCAAACTAAGAGTTGATCTAGGCGATCAAATTCTCTTTCATTGAATTCTTCGGTTTCCATATCATAAAACACCTTATGGTTGAATGGAACTCGAATATGATCTGCTCCCCATTCTTTCATCGCAATGATATCTTCTTCTTGAACGTAATTAGTTCTGAATTCTTCGAACCATCGATCCGTTTCTGATGCTCCCAGTAATTCTGTAATTGAATTTCTAAGTTTAGTTGGACCAAAATCACCGGGCATATTAAACATATAACCTTCCGGCATTAACCAGCCACCAAGTCCATAACCTTTAATAATTACTGGCTCTCCTTGTCGATTTAAAATCTCTGTTCCACTGGTTTTGAAGAAAGTTTCATCTGTATAACCGGGAACATCAGTTCCACCGTCATCTTCATCGTCATTGCCAGTTGAAGGGTTACAAGAGATGAGTGTAACAAATAGCAGTAAATAAATAAATTTAGAGAATTTCATAAAACGATTAGTAATAATATAATTGAAGAAAGCTATAGAACATTTACAATGAAATTATGGTTCATTGTATAGCAAACAAAGCTTTATTAATGAATTGATTATGAAGGAGATTACTTTTCAGAAGTTTTTTTCACTTCAGGTGTAGGAGTAGTAGTTTCTGAGCTAGGTGAATCTTTTTTTGGCTGATTTTGCTCTTCTTTTTTTCTTCCTCCATCTTTATAGTCGGTTACATACCAACCTTCGCCTTTATAAACAACTCCACCACCGCCAGAAATAACTCTCTTAACTTTCTGTCCTGTCGTTGGGCAAATTGAAAGTGGTGTTTCACTCATTTTTTGGATCACTTCAAAAGTTGATCCATCTTCTCTTTTATATTCGTACGTAGGCATTGTTTATGGTAGGTTACTAAATGGGGTTTATTCTATATATTAAGAATCAAATTGCGTGCCAATATAATCTCAATAGGCATAATGACAAACATCATTTTAGCACAATATTATGCTAATGAGAAGAGGTTTTATACTCCCCAAATACCAAAAGAGCGATAGTAATAAGCTATAGTAAATCTAAAGTTTCCTATGTTTGCACGGTTAACTACCAGAAAAACGCTTACAAATATAGAAAAATTCTATTAATAGATTCTAAACTCAAAACGATATAAAATGGCGTTTTCGATTAAATAAATGCTTATTTTTGTGTGCTTAAAAACAAATTAAGGCTTCTGCTTATTATCAAGATAGAACAGCCACCTCTTAGCAGAGGCAATCAAATAATCATTTAGAAAAGTGTGTTTTTGAGAAATCACGGATTTCTTCACACTAAAAAAACGCGATTAACCAGGAATGCAAAAAATACTCAACTTATTCGATATCTCATTTACTGAGAAAATTGACTACAAAACAGAAATTCTCTCTGGATTAACAGTAGCAATGGCGCTTATTCCAGAAGCGGTAGCATTTGCGCTTATAGCTGGGTTGTCTCCATTAACCGGTTTATATGCAGCTTTCATGATGGGATTGGTTACCTCTATACTTGGTGGTAGACCAGGGATGATTTCCGGGGCAACAGGCGCTGTAGCAGTAATATTAGTTGTGCTTGCTAAGTCACATGGAGTGGAATATATATTTGCGACGGTAGTTTTAGCTGGAATTATACAGGTAACTGCAGGTTTTCTAAAACTAGGAAAACTAATGAGATTAGTTCCTCATCCAGTAATTTTCGGTTTTGTAAATGGTTTGGCAGTTATCATTTTTATGTCTCAGTTAGATCAGTTTAAAGATCCTTCTGGCGCTTGGATGACAGGTTCGTCATTGTACTTACTTTTAGGGTTAGTATTACTTACCATGCTTATTATTTGGGGTTTGCCAAAACTTACCAAGGCAGTTCCCTCTTCATTGGTTGCCATTTTAACTGTTTTTGGAATCGTTTTTGCTTTCGGAATTGAAACCAAAACCGTAGGTGATATTGCCTCAATCTCTGGTGGTTTTCCTCCATTCCATATCCCTCAAATTCCATTCACACTCGAGACTCTTTCATTGATATTCCCTTATGCAGCAATTATGGCCGGAGTAGGATTAATCGAAAGTTTATTAACACTCAATATTATTGATGAAATTACTGAAACTCGTGGGCGAGGAAATAAAGAAGCGGCGGCTCAAGGTGTAGCAAATATTCTTTCAGGATTCTTTTCTGGGATGGGCGGTTGTGCAATGATTGGTCAAAGTTTGATTAATATTTCAGCCGGAGCTAGAGCCCGCCTGTCAGGAATTGTTGCAGCAGTGATGTTACTTGTATTTATTATGTTTGGTGCAAGCCTGATTGAGCAAATGCCAATGGCAGCGTTAACTGGATTAATGATTATGGTTGCCATCGGAACCTTTGAGTGGGCAAGTTTAAGAACTTTTACTAAAATGCCTATTTCTGATATTTTTGTGATGGTAGTAGTAACTTTGGTGACTGCAGTTCTGCATAACCTTGCGCTGGCAGTTTTAATTGGAGTAATAATAGCAGCTTTGGTGTTTGCATGGGACAACGCAAAGAGAATTCGTGCACGCAAGCATATTGATGATGATGGCATTAAACACTATGAAATCTATGGTCCGCTTTTCTTTGGCTCCGTTTCAGTATTCAACGACAAGTTTGACGTACTAAATGACCCTGATGAGGTAATTATCGACTTTGCTGAAAGTAGGGTGGTAGATATGTCTGCAATTGAAGCATTAAATAGATTAACAGAACGCTATCATAAAGTTGGTAAGAAAGTACATCTTAAGCATTTGAGTAAAGATTGTCTTCAGCTTCTTGAAAATGCAGACGAGATTATTGACGTGAATCTGTACGAAGATCCGAAATACAAGCTAGTAGTAGATTTGAAATAAATAAGGGGTTTTAATTAACGACCTTTCATTATTTTTAAAGCCCAGAGATCACTTTTCTTTATCAGGTTTCTGAGTGCATGTTTTATTATCCATTCACACTCTTTTGAAGGCTTCGTAGCCCAACCATTGATTAATTTTTTTCCTGTTTCGGGATTATCTTTAAGAATGTCATTAATACAATTAGCTACTGATTTTTGAACGTATTTTGAGGTGTCATCTTTTAGATTTTCTAAAATAGGAAGTAGAGGGGTTGGGTCAGTTATAAACATATCTAGTTTAGAAGCCCAGGGTAACCGTGGGCGACCTCCTTCACTGGCTAAACGACGAACGTGGAAATTCGTATCCTTAGACCATTCCATCATTTGTGCTAACGTCTGCTCAGGATACTTTTCGATATAAGGACGAATGGCATACTCACCGGTATTTCTTTTGGTGATTTCTTTGATTGCCATCATCGAAAGCTCGAATTCATTCAACCCATACTTTTCTACATATTTTGCAAAGGGCATAATCCAGTAAAAATTGGAGAACATCCCTGTTTCTTCATGATTTTCTGGTCCCAGAATTTGGGAAAGTATGGCTAGATTTTCGGGATACGCTTTACCTAAGGTTAGATTCAATTCATCGGCAATTAACTCAACCCGATCCTTAAGTTCCAAAGCACCCACTCCTTCATCTACTTTTTTAATGAAAGACTTCGAATCAAATTCAGGCTCAATACTCAGGATTTTATCAGAAAGCAAAATTGCTAACTCTTTATCGAACCATAGTTTGAGTTGTTTGAATGCCATATTAAATACGCCCTTCTAACCAACAAGGTTAACCCAAAAATGGGTAAGATTTATATAATTACTTTGACCTTCCCCATTTTCCCTATAATTTTTAGAGATATATTTTGTAAGCATTAATAGTTGGGTATCAGTTTGAATCAGTTGGTCCTCTTCTTTCCAAAAAGCTGGATTAGAAGTGATCAATTCATCAACCCATGTATTAACATGCTCAAACCAATAACCAGGATTTTCTTTTTGTATATATCCTATTATAGCTGAAAAAGCTAGGTTTTTGGCATGTATGCGTTCCTTAAATCGCTCAATTGCACCACTTGATTTACTTTGACCGGTTACATACTCTTTTTCTCGGTTTTTTGGAAGCGTAGGTAATCTTTTACATTCAATTTCAAAAAAAGCATCATATTCACCGTAAGAATTTTCATGAACTTTTATTGTTTCAGAAATAGATAAAACTCCAATATCCGTTTTAGCACTTCTGCCAGATTCTGGGTTTTGTATTTTTTCTGGTTTAAAAAAGAATGGTCTAGACTCAATATTTCTCTGAAAAAGGATAGCTAACCGTTCATTAAGCGTATCTTCAACAGTTTCTGTTTCTCCCTTATTTTTTACTTGGAATACTTTTAATTGTTCTTCAATATAGTTTAAAACCGCATTGATAGATCCATTATGTGGGATCCCATTTGTAATCTTTCCCGAGGATATGTTTTGAAACCCTTCAGACAGCATTAATAACCCTGCCTCCTTAAATCCGAAAAGGTTTCATCTGCATCTCGAAGAGCAATAGATTTTAGCCAAAAGCGTAATTTTTTTGGCTTGATCAAATAAATAACATTGCCTTCATATAATCGGATAATTCGCGTTATTCTCAGGCTTACACCAAAATTCTTTTGTACTAATTCTTCAATACTTTTTTCTGCATATTCGGTATTTGAAAAATCAATATTTGGTTTTTCACCAAAATAAAATGGATAACATATATATGATTCAGTTTCTAGATAAGGGTAAGGTTTTACCGTCTTGAAAACACTATTCAGAACCTGACAATATAATTCACCAAATTTTTGAAGCTGTGTCTTAGAAACAATTTTTGTGGCAATTTTTGATTTTTCTCCTTTTCTCCTGAAGTCAAGAAGAAATTCTAATAAATCCTCAATTAAAATCTCATCCGTTTTTTGAAGCTTAAAATCAGTATCGAAATCTGGAATTATAAATGTGTCTAAATCTTTTCTAAGGAAAGATGAAGACCTATTAACCATGAACTCTGCACTTGTTGCAGCAAGAATTAACAAATTAATTTTACTTCTAAGAGCAGAAAAGAGCTTTTTTAAATCTTCTTTTTCTGACTCAGGAGCATGTATACCTACAATTCTATGCTTAAACGTTAAGTAATCATCAGTATATAGAATTGGTATAGAAGTCCCCTGAACTAATTCTTTTATTAGAATATGTGGACCTTGATAGATTTTTTTTCGACGAGGTGCTATAAAATAAGACTCTTCCTGATTGTAAATGGAACCACTAGAAAGTCCATTTTTTGTAAAACTTCTACTATCAAATGTTGGTTTATTAGTTATGAAATCAGCTTTTTTGTATTTCTTATTTAGACTAGAAAATCTTTTTAATTGTTTTTCTGATAACTGTTCTCGGTTTTTTAATTGATTTAATTCACTTATTTCTTGTCGATTACCAATGATGTAACCTTCTCCTGCATCCCACCCATTTTCGGTTATTTTTTTTGAGAGAAAGTCTCCAACATTGGGTAATGATTTTAAATTGGACAAAAGGTTAGAGAATCTTTTTCCTCCCAGAAAGTTGCTTTTCCATACATAGGGATCAGATGAAGCTTGTTTATGAGAAATTATATGGAAATCGTATGTATCTAATTCAAAATAAAGTTTTTCTTTATGTGGTTTTGTTCTTCGAACTGTAACATGAAGTAGACTTCTTTCCTTTGAAGGAGTATTCTCAATGAAAACAGCTGCAGTTGCAACATCTCCATTTTTACCAAAAAGCACTCTGCTTATATGGGTAAAATCGATAATTTGAGGGATATGGTAATTAGCTAATAAGAACTGTCTAAACTGAAATGAAGTATTATTGTATAAAAAGGGGCCAGATGGTTGTATTAGACAAACAAGCCCATTTTTCCTACATAATGAGATGGATTTTTCAAGAAATAATAAAGCAATTTGATTATCAGGGAGCTTTACAGGAACTCTTTTCTTTTTGTCGTCAGTAACAGTGGAAAGAAGAAACCGATTTTTCGCCTGCTCAATTTCAATCTTTTTTGCTGCCGTAGTAAGTTTGGACTCAAATGGTGGATTACCAATAATTAGATTAAATTTTTGTGATAACCCACCATTCAAAAGCACCTCAAAAAAGTCATTATTTAAAATATTCTCCTTGTTGAGATTATCGAACTTAAGTTCATTCCATATTTGTAATGGAGTTAACGCATCACATAGTGCCAAACTTAAACTGAAAATGGTAAGGTTCGCCGCTTCTTTATTTAGTTCGACACCGTAGATGTTCTCTTTTAGTAGTTTTTTTAAAGTCCGAAGGTCAGGTTTCTGCCAATCATTTTTCTTACGCCATCTATAAATTAACCTTCGGTAAGCTCCAACAAGAAAAACACCAGAACCACATGCCGGATCTAAAATTCTAAAGTCAGTGGCATCATCTGTTAAAGGCATTGCCTCATCCAATAGAAAATTTACAAGAAAAGGGGGCGTATATACTACACCAGGTTGTTTACCGAGAAACTCCTCATAAATATTGCTAATTAGTTCAACAGGAAGATCATTGAAAGAGTATAATCTCCATAGTACTAACTGAATTCCATCAACCTCTCCGTCAAAAAAATGTTTGAATCGAGATAGGTCTCTTTTTTTTAAAATATCTCGTTCTGTATCATCAAGTTGAAATATTCCACCATTAAAGTGTTCAGCTAAATAATCTAATAAATCTACAAAGCTACCAGCTTGAGTCAGTATGTCTGTGAATCTAGTTGCACCAGAACTAAATTGAGTAAAAAAGCCATTTGGAAAAACACGATTACCTCTTTCGTCTTCACGTTCTTCTAGATATTTAACTAGTATAGAGATAACCATTATTTTGCGTGCGATATCAGGAGGCAAAATCTTTTCTTCAATTATGGCATTTAAAACCAGTTTTAATTCGGATAGTAGTTTTTCGTATGCACTATTACTGGCTTTAAATGCACTGCTATACTTTGTGTTTTCCCAAAAAGAACCGTTATCAAAAGCTTTTCCTGAAAAATCTTTAAATTTTTCTTGGTTCTTTGAGTCAATTACATCTTGTAATTCGGAAGCAAGTTTTATTACCGTAAGCGGTTTATAAACAAGATTATTTCCTTGAGAGGGATGTTCTAAGCAATTGAAAATTCGAACATCTTTTTTCGTAAAAACAAAGAATAGAGGAACCTTACCCGAACTATATAATTGCTTATGCAGGGTAATAAGTCTTTCTTCTTGTCCTTCATTTCCTAACTCTTTTGTGAAATCGTAAAGATATATTTGAGGTATGGAAGGCCTATTTTCAAATCTCCGAAAATAAACATAATGTGCGTCATACTTTTCTGCATTTTCAAGAGCAATAATCTCTTCAGGAGTTAACTCGTCAGATTTGTAAATGTCCTGAACAGATACGAGCCCAGAATTATGATTAGAGTCTCCAATCATGTCTAACTGTTCTAGGCTATGTTCTAATACTTGGTTCAAGTAATTATATGCTGATATTTTGAGGTAATTCTAGTACAGTAAACATTTCTAAAGCGGAAAATGCAAATATATATGTAATGTATGTGTAAATTCAATTAATCACCCTAGACTCGCCAATCCCTTTTTAAACCTACTCATTGCTTCTTCTAAATCAGAAATGGAAGCAGCGTAGCTCATTCGAAGTCCGTTTGGTTCACCAAAAGCATCACCAGGCACACAAGCCAAACCACATTCATCTAAAAGAAATAAACAAAGATCTGTTGAAGTTTCGATAGTTGAGCCAGATGGAGATGAAGATCCCAAATAAGAAGAAATATCAGGGAATACATAAAATGCACCACCTGGGGTGAAGCAACTAACGCCTTCAATTTCATTAAGAGACTTTACCATAAAGTCACGACGTTTTTGGAACTCTTCGCGCATTGCCAAAACTTCGGTAAGATCGTTTGTATATGCAGCTAATCCTGCGGCCTGAGAAATAGAAGAAGGGGCAGATGTTTCCTGACTCTGGATTTTTGAAACGGCTTTAACTACTTCTGATTCTGCGGCTAAATAACCGAGCCTCCAGCCAGTCATGGCAAAACCTTTTGAGAAACCATTTACTAAAATTACTCGGTCTTTTAAATCTGGAGCAACATTTAAAATACTTACATGCTCACCTTCAAAAACGATGTATTCATAAATTTCATCAGAAAGAATCATTACGTCGGGATACTTTCTCAAAACTTCTGCTAACCCTTCCATATCTGATTTGCTGTAGCAAGAGCCGGTGGGGTTTGAAGGAGAACAAAGAATCAGCATTCTAGTTTTGTCGGTAATTGCGGCTTCAAGTTGTTCGGGTGTTAATCGAAAATCATTTTCGAAAGAGGTTCTTACCGTTACAGATTCGCCTTCTGCCAATCGCACCATTTCAGGATAAGAAACCCAATATGGAGCAGGAATAATCACTTCATCGCCATTGTTGATAGTAGCAAGTATTGCAAACCCTACAGATTGTTTAGCACCATTAGAGCAAATAATTTGAGAAGGATCGTACTCAAGTCCGTTATCTCGTTTTAATTTTGAAACAATAGCATCACGCAACTCAGGAGTTCCCGGATTCATAGTGTAGCCGTGCTGACCATCTTTAATCGCTTCAATAGCCGCATCACAAATATACTTGGGTGTTTTAAAATCTGGTTCCCCTGCGCTTAAAGAGACAATAGATTTACCTTCCCGTTTAAGCTCTTTGGCTCTTCCGGTTACTTTTAAAGTTGCTGAAGGCTGTAAATTTTGAGCGCGTTGTGAGATCATTTCTAAAGACTGAGAGTTTGATTTGTGTGTGAGATGGAAAATAGAGAAAAAGAGATAAAGTGAATAGGCAGATAAGTGAATAAGTACGACTTATTTATTTCCGTATTTATTCTTAAGAGCAGCTGCCACATTCTCGGGGACAAAAGAAGAAAGGTCTCCACCCCAATACGCTATTTCCTTTACGATGGAGGCAGATATGAAAGTAAATTCCTCATCAGGCATTAAAAATACAGTATCTACATCGGGAGCAAGACGTTTATTTGTAAGCGCCATTCTGAATTCGTATTCAAAATCTGAAATCTGACGAACACCGCGAATAAGCGTATTAGCATTCATTTTCTGAGCATGGTTAACTAAAAGCCCAGTAAATTTGTTAATCGTAATATTCTTTGCCCAAGGTTTTCCATCAATACATTCACGAATGAGGGCAAGACGTTCCTCTCCAGTAAAAACTGAGTTTTTTTCTTTGTTAACGGCAACGGTTACAATCACTTTATCAAACAAATTACTAGCTCGCTCGAGAATATCGAGGTGTCCAAAAGTAATCGGATCAAAAGAACCGGGGTATAAAGCAATGTGTTTCATAGGCTGGTTGGCTTACTTGGAATCTACCGGATGCTTTTCAAAAATACTAACGGTGGTTCTTCCGTAGGCTTTACTGAAGAAACAATGAGGATGTTCTTTGTAATTATGATATTTATCGTGCTCTAAAATAAACCAGCCGTCCTCTTTTAGCCAATTATTTTCAAGAATTTGGGTAATCATTTCTTCCATCCATTCATAACTGTAAGGCGGGTCACAGAAAATAAAATCGTAAGGAATAGCGATGCCATCCAAATATCGTTGCACATCAGAAACGTTGGTTCTAATCTGACCTTCTATCCCAAAATCTTCTGCTACTTTCTCGATATGTTTTACGTTATTGGGATCTATTTCGACAAAAGTGACATTTTTTGCTCCTCTTGAAATAGCTTCAAAACCAAGATTTCCAGATCCTCCAAATAAATCCAAAATCATAGACCCTTCGATGTATTTATACACATCAATTTTATTGAAAATGCTTTCTTTGGTTCGATCCGTAGTTGGACGAACATCCAATCCTTTTGGAATGCTAAACCTTCGCCCTTTAAGTTTTCCTGTAATTATCCGCATTTTGGAATAAAAAATTATAGATTATGAATTTTGAATTAGGATACGAAATAATTCAAAATTCATAATCTAGCATTCAAAATTATTTTAGAAGTCGAGAGAAAGTAAAACCGCAGGAAATGCAGCTGCGAGATCAAACCCATATGTTTGTTCTTCTGCAAAAACTCCAATTTCATTTAATGAATTAAGATTCACAATTTCTGAAGAAGTATCCCAAAATCCAGTAAGGGCTTGTTCCACCTCATGTGTTTGGTGGCCAAATAAATAAATTTTTTCGTGTAAACCCTTCACCCAAGTAGATTGAGCTGCATTTTGCAACCAGTGATATGGAAGATCTTCTACCTGATCAAATTTGATATAAGTAGAAGCTCGAAATTTATTTAATACAAATGAGGTTATGGAAACCACATTTTTATGACAACCAATCATCAAAAAAGAGCCGCCAGGTTTATCAAAAGCCGACCATTTTGAGGCGATCTCGAAATCACTAAGAAACTCTGTAGTCGCAATCTTATCAGTTAGAGAATCAAAGCCGTTCATAAGATTTCTTCGGCGAATGCTTAAAAACTTATACTGAGATTTACTAATAGTGTGCCAAGTAGGCTCTATGTCTTCACGATCTACTCCTTTCATTATTATTGAAAGGTGATCTTCCCGTTCGTCTGCGTTATCATAAACAACTTTTGGGAGTGCTGTCCAACATTCTTGAGACGGATTTGTGAGCGCCCGAGCAGATTTTATATTATGGTCTTCACGTAGTTTCTCAAAGGTTGTTTTCACGTGAGGAAATTGATCGGGATGTTGCGAGGTGATCGCATTTATTACATCAAAGTTAAAATTAAAACACCCGATACGAAAAAGGTGTCGGTCGTTTTTCGGATCGTTAATGGCGTAGAAAAGCCGATCCGAAAAAAAACAAACACCTAGATTTGCAGAAGCATCATCCATTAATTCCAGTTGGGAGCATTACGCATAGTAGTTCTTGATAAACTTCCGATAGCATCATCGGTATCAGGATCTTCCAATAGGTAAAGTGGAGGACGAATAGTATCGTTATGAGTGTAAGAAAATCTTGTTCCTGATCTCGGGGTAACAATCATACTTTCTGGAGAATATGTAAGCGGTGCAAGTTGAGAAAACAGAGAGTCTCCCATTGCGATCATCAAAGTATCTGTGCTTAAATAAGTAACTACACTATCAAGTCCACCATCGGTTGGAGGGAAGTGACCATACTTTGCTTCGTACTGAACTAAAGCATCTTTAAGGGTAAGCAAGCGGTTTCTAACAGCCGCTGTTTCTGCCTTTCGTGCTTCAACTACTTTGTATGGGGTAACAATGGAATCATATAACCACCAAGAAAGAGCTACAATTATTAAACTAAGTACGACACTTATAATCTTATTTCGAGTATCAATATTCATGTGAAAAGCAGATAAGTTAGTTTGATGTTTTGCAATTAAAAACGAATGAAGAAAATACATTCACCCCTTTATAGATGCAACCTGAACAAAGCATCAAAATATAACACAACATTATTTAACTTATAACACCTCTTAACACAGAAATAATAAGATTAAAAAAAACTATTGTATTGAATAAACAGATACTCAGGCTTGCAATCCCCAATATAATAAGCAATTTGTCGGTTCCTTTGCTTGGCGCAGTTGATACAGCAGTAGTAGGTCATTTAGATCATGTTTACTACCTGGGAGCGATCGCCGTGGGCAGTATCATTTTCGATTTTATCTTTTGGGGGTTTGGTTTTTTGAGAATGGGAACTACTGGTTTGGTGGCTCAGGCATATGGTGCAGGTAATGAGAGAGAAACTCGAATAATTTTAATGAGAGTACTTTGTGTTGCAGCGATTGCAAGTTTTTTTATTCTTTTGCTTCAATACCCAATCATTAAAATTTCGCTGGTTTTGGTTAATGCTACGCCAGAAGTGGAAGCTTATACAAGTCTTTACTACAGTATTCGAATTTTTGCGGCTCCTGCAACGCTTGCTTTGTTTGGTATAAATGGTTGGTTTTTAGGGATGCAAAACTCAACCTATCCCATGTTAGTAACGATAGTTTTAAACATATTCAATATTGCTCTGAACCTTCTTTTCGTGCTTCATTATGGTATGAATGTAGATGGTGTAGCCCTAGGAAGTTTGATAGCTAGTTATTTGGCACTAATATTTGCCGTTTTCATGTATATGAGGAAGTATTCTGGAATTACATTAAAAGCTAGTTTTAAAGAAATATTAGACCCAAGTGAGCTATCAAGGTTTTTTTCTGTGAACAGAGATATTTTTATTAGAACTCTATGCCTCATTTTTTCCTATGCATTTTTCGTAGCTAAATCTGCAGAAAGTGGAAATGTGATTTTAGCAGCGAATACAATCCTTCTCCAACTTTGGTATATAAGTGCATATGGTATAGACGGGTTTGCATTTGCAGCTGAGAGCCTTGTTGGTAAGTTTAAAGGAGCGAATGATTTAATAAAAATGAAAGAATCTATAAAGCTTACAATGAGATGGGGCTTGGGGCTGGGTGTGGTTGCTAGTATTGTTTATTCACTTTTTGGAAGCTCAATTATAACCGTTTTTACAGACAAACCGAATGTGATTGAAGCAGGTCTAGTTGTTCTAAGTTGGACAATTTTCGCACCGGTAATAAACAGTATATGTTTTATTTGGGATGGAATTTATATTGGAACTACAGAGACTTCAGCTATGAGAAATTCAATGTTGATTGCAACGATACTATTTTTTGTTCCTGTCTATTTTATTGCAGAACCGTTTGTAGGAGTACATGCCCTTTGGTTATCTATGGCTACTTTTATGCTAGTGCGCGGAATTACGTTATCTTTATGGGCACCGAGTACAGTTTTCAAACCTTCATCATCATAATAAACGAGGTTAATCATGAAGTATATTCTTTTACTACGCCATGCAAAATCAAGTTGGACTGACGAAAATTTAGACGATTACGATCGACCGCTTGCAAGCCGAGGAATAAAAGACGCTCCAAGAATGGGGAAATATTTAAAGAAAATTAGCTATAAGCCTGAACATGTAGTTTCCTCACCGGCGCAAAGAGCTAAAGAGACCTCGCTACTTTGTTTAGAAGCAATGAAACAAGATACAGGAATCATAAAATGGGACGAGGGCCTTTATTTTGATTCTTCACGAAAGTATGTAGAAGCGATTCAGCAAACACCAGAAAAAGTCGAGAGAATGATGATTGTGGGTCATAATCCTTTAATGGAATCTACAGCTACAGTTTTAAGTGGAGGTAAAGATAGAACAGCATTTAGAATACCTACTGCAGGACTGATTTGTCTTGAAAGTTATGCAGTTCGTTGGCAAGATATTAAACCAGGCACTTGCCAGGTAAAATGGATGATGATTCCTAAAGTGCTTAAAGAAACTCTTGGTTAAAAATCTTTAATGACCAAGTTCTTCTAGTAATTTTTCGGTTCCGACTGTTTTATTTAATTCTTCTAAAATAAAAGTGATTTTAAGTGCTTTTAAAAATGATGATTTTTCTGAATACACATAATTCCCAAGAACAGAATGATTAATTTCATCTGTAACTATTCCGATTAATTCACCAGTAGTATTTAAAAGGGCAGTTCCTGGAGTCTTACCAGAAAAATCATTTGTAGTATAAAAATATGAGTCATCTGAAGAACTCATGGTGTGATTAAAACCACCAACATTAAATGAAAGTAGGGACGTAGCATCAGGCTTTATTTTACTAGTAAAACTTTGTTCTAACCTTGCTCGATTATATACTTGTTGAGCAGGAAAAAGGTATGCATAGTGAAGGATATAACTTTGATAGGAACTATCATGAGTAAACAAAATCTCATCAAGAAGACCAAAAAGAGGATCGCTGTAGAGAGAGTTTGATAAAAGAGCTTCTTGAGCTTTATCCAAATCAAATAGAAAAGAAATTGGAGCAATCTCATCAACAAAATGAATACTAAAAGCCTCAAGATCAGTACCTGCAGTTTCATTAAACAAATCAAAAAGAATTAAAGGCTTCTGCTGCTCCTGAACCGTAGCAAAGCTAAGTAAGAACTTTTTGAGCATAAAAAGTTCAGCATTAACGTTAGTTTGTGAGAGAAGATTTTGATGAGATTGGAGCGTAACATTTCTTAAACTATCAAGTTCAGTTTGCATGTTGATACTTTCTAAACTTTTGATATAGCTACTGTAAATGCTTGCAAGGTTATCTAAGAAACTAAAGTTGTTAAAGTAATTACTTGTAAAGTATATGTCACTTGTTTGTTCAGCAATATCATATGCTTGATTAACATAATCCAGTAATTGGGAATAGGTTTGAGGAAGAGATGAATCACTTTCAACCCATTTAAGAAATTCTTGTTCTTGTATAGCTTTGGTATTAATTACATCATACTCTGAAATCATATCCTGAGCAGTCTTATAAAACTGTACATTTTGAGCGATATTGAATCTATTTGGAATAGACTTTAAAGAATAATTGTCATCATAAAATGCCAAAGTATCTTCTTTTTCTAAGTAAATACGGTATGAAGAAATTATGGTTGGATTAAGCTGTTCATTATAAAAACGGATCGCACGAGATGTCTCTAATCTATAAGTTTTATTAGGAAACCCAAGTGCAATTAATGAACTAGCATTTTCAGGTTCTTGAAGTGAAATTGGAAAGTGATGGTTAGGTGAGTATGGGATATTCTCGGGTGAGTACTCTTTCGAAGATCCATCAGGGGCTTTATACGCTCTGAGTATTGCATACTCATCTGTAATTTCATTAAAAATATATTCGCTTGAGCTAGAATTAGTTTTATCAATATTTAAAGAAGGAGCATATACAAGTCTTACATCCTTTATTATAGCATAGACTGTCATTAGGTGTTTTAAGCCTGAATAAGAATCTTGAATTTCTACTAACAAGTCCGTTCGATCTCCTCGTCGTTCATTTATTAATAGATTTTTTTGCTTTTGAATAGATTGAAATATTTCAAAATTTGGACTTAGGTCAGTGATTTCTTTTCGTACTTCTTCAGTTATATCTGTCTGTTCTATTTCAATAAGAAGAGAAATTCCTTGAAGTGGGATTTCATCATTCTTAGTTGGAGCAGCAATACCTTTTTGGAAAAAAGAGTTATCTGGTTGGCTTGCTGATGCCATATATTCTAAAACGCTTGAATAGTTTGTTAAGAATAATCCATCTTTAGAAATGAAAACCCCATTTACATGTGCAGAATTACCTTTATATAATTTTGCCAATCCTTGTGTAGAAGAAGTGGGAAAAGGAAAATCATCAGAAAGTATAGGTGTAATACCATCGTTAGAAGAAGAGTTGCTTTTTTGTGGCGTGAGATCTTGAGTTGAACTACAGCTTACAAAAAAAATAAGGGTAGCGAGAATGTAAATTTTATTGAACATGTAATATGATACTTAAAAGTATAAACGGATTCTTTATATTTAAGATATTCTAAGTTGAGAACTAAATCACACAGATAATCAGAATTCATGAACTATACACAAAACTTTTTTTATCTCTGCAAAACTCCTTTAAGTGCTGAAGGACCTTCCGATGTAGAAATTGTAACCAGAGCAGTAAATAATGAAGACTTTCCTAGAGTCTTTAAAGAATTTGAAGAATTAAGATCTCATGCTTTCAACAAAGATAACATTTATAGTGTTGTTCGTGCTGATGATATTTTTGAGCTGATAAGAACAAATACTGATAAATAAGCTCAGGAAGAGGCATACGAAAAAGCACAACCCGAAATCATTACGAATTTACAACACCGAGTAATGCAAGGTAAAGATGCGAATGCTAAAGCCATTCTTAAAGAAGTTTACGATATAGAATCGTAACTCTTCATTTCTATTTTTTTAAAAGCTACTTACTTCTGCGGTGGCTTTTTTTATAGAATTATGTTTCGGAACAATAAAGGCTAAATCCTCGTTTATATAGTAGATATAATGATAATCAAACGTAACTGTTATGAATGATCTACAAATAAAAGGAAATTGGAACCAATTAAAAGGGAAGTTAAAGCAACAGTATTCTGAGTTAACTGATGATGATTTAACTTTTCAAGAAGGAAAAGAAGATGAGCTCTTTGGAAGACTACAAACAAAGCTCGGTAAGACTAAAGATGAAATTCGAGAAATCGTAGCATCTTTATAATTCTGTGAAGAATAAATTTAAAAGGAAGTCAATAATTGACTTCCTTTTTTTATGCCAAAGATTTGCAGTTCGAGGATGGCAGAGATATTTTAATTCTCCTCAAGAGTAATAAAAATCAACTAACTATTAAAGAATACTGAAATGGAAAACTTCGAGTTTGATACTGACATGCTGTTAGATTTTGTACTTACGTATGGTCCTAACCTTCTAAAAGCAATTGCGGTTCTTGTATTTGGGCTTTGGATTGTGAAAATAATTGGCAGCTTTATTAAGAAAATGCTTAATAAAAGTAATGTTGATCCCTCTTTGCAAGGTTTTTTAAGAACACTTGTTACCATTACTCTGAAAATAATGGTATACATCACTGCGCTCGGAATGCTCGGTGTTGAAATGACTTCCTTTATTGCGATTTTAGGTGCTGCAGGTTTAGCTGTCGGCTTAGCTTTGTCGGGTACACTGCAGAATTTTGCGGGTGGAGTTATGATCTTATTGTTCAAGCCAATGAAGGTTGGAGATTTTATAGATGCTCAAGGACATTCTGGTACTGTCAAAGAAATACAGATTTTTGTAACAATACTTACAACACCAGATAACAAAACAATCATTATACCAAATGGTCCTCTTGCTACAAACTCGATGACTAATTATTCTACTCAACCAACACGACGAGTTGATTGGACGTTTGGAATTGGCTACGGCGATGATGTAGATAAAGCATATGAGGTATTAAAAAGATTGATAGATGCTGATGAACGAATTCTAAAGGATCCAGAGCCTTTTTATGCAGTTAAAGAGCTTGGAGATAGCTCTGTTAATTTTGCCGTTCGTGCTTGGGTGAACGCTCCTGATTATTGGGCAGTATTTTTTAGAATGAATGAAGAAGTGTACAAGACATTTGACAAAGAAGGTCTCAGCATTCCTTTCCCACAAAGAGATGTTCATTTACATAAAGTGAATTAATTACTAAAGGTCTTAAGCTTTAAAGCCGATTTATCAAATCGGCTTTTTTTATGTAATTAAAACTGAATTATAAAAAAAAGTTTATAAGTACTATCTTACCTAACTATTTAAAAGTAGGCATGAGCCGATAACATGAACACTGGAAAGGAAGGTAGTTGTGACTAACCTGGAGCAAGAAGATAAAGACGAAAATATGCATTTAGAAAAAGAAGAAGAATCATTAATTGAAAATGATGAAACTTCTGAAGAATCAGGTGAAGTTATTGAGGAGGAATCTCCAAAAGTAGCGGAAAAAGAAGTTGAGGAATCAGACGTTGAAGCTGAAGAAGAATCTTCTGTTCCTAAAGATACCGACCATGGGGAAGTTGAATCTATAGAAGAGACGGATCCTAGCGAGTTTTATAACGAAATTCTCGCCAAAGCTGAAGAGTTTGCTAAACAAGAAGATTGGTCTTTTGTATCTAACGAGTTAGCTAATTTAGCACTTAATATTGAAGAAGGTCCTTCACCAGATTCAGAGTCTTCAAAAGAGAGTCTTCAAAAATTTAAAGCTCTTAGGGATGAATTCGAAGAAAAGAAAAGAGCGCATTATGAGGCATTAAACAAAAGAAAGGCCGATAATCTTGAATCAAAAAAGAACCTCCTAAAGCAATTTTCAGATCTTATAAGTGAAGAAAAATGGTCCGCAACAAAAGAAGTGAGTCAAATTAGAGGTAAATGGGATTCAATAAAAGTACTGCCACAGAACGAAGTTGAAGCACTAAATGAACGTTTTGAATTGCTACTCGTAGAGTTTGAAAGCCATAAAGTTGATCGATTAGTTAAAAAGCTTCAGAAAGAAGAAGAGAACTTTACATTTAAGCTTCTCATTTTGGAAAAAATGGATCAGCTAAATGATAAAGTTACCGATGAAAAATCTGATTTTGAAGAACTAAACAAAGAGTTTAATGACTTATTAGCACAGTGGAGAAAAATAGGTCGGGTTCCTGTTGAAAAAAACCAACAGGTTTGGGATCATTTTAACAAAGCTCAAGATTCTTTTAATGAGCTAAGATTTAAGCATGATAAGCAATTTCGGAAATCAGTTGAGAAAGCGCTTGAGAAAAAGAAGAAGCTAATTAAAGAAGCAGAGGCACTAGTGGATGAAGAAGATATAGCCATTGCTGCCCGAAGAGTTAATAAACTTCATAATCTTTGGAAAAAGACGGGCAACCTTCCACAAAAAGAAGAGAACGAACTTTGGGATGTCTTCAAAGCTGCAACCGATGCATTTAATGATAAAAAGTCGGAAAATATTGATGTACTTAGAAATCAGGAACAAGAGAACTTAGAGGAAAAACAGAAACTGATTGTTAGAGCAGAAGAAGCTCAAGAAACAGAGAGTTTTGATGAAGGGCATCAGATAATGCAGAAGCTGATGGAGGAATGGAAGCAAATAGGGCCGGTTCCACGAAAGAAATCGTCTAAGATTTGGAAGCAATTTAAAGGAGCGATGGATGTTTTTTATGAGAAGCGTCGAGACCACTTTAAAGATGTGCGCAAGGACCAAAAGGAGAACCTAACCAAGAAGAATGAACTCATCGAAAAACTAATAGAGCTTTCAAAGAGTGAAGATCCCACTCTTGCAGTAGATGAAGCTAAAAAAATCCAAAACGAATTCAAAAACGTAGGTCATGTACCATTAAAGTTTAAGAATAAGATTTGGAAACAGTATCGAGAAGTATGTGATGTTATTTATGACAGATACCGTTCCTCTGGTTCTGATTTAGGCATGGAAAGAAAACTTGCATCAGAAGGCATTGAACCTGGAGATAGAAAAGAGATTATTAAGTATCAAAAAGAACTCGAGTCTTTGAAGAAAGAGATATCAAAGCTTGAAGCTGAGATTATACAATTTCAAGAAGCAAAAACATATTTTAAGCCTACAAATAAGGGTAATAAGCTTATTGATGAGCTTCAAGGAAAAATCGAAAAAGGTGAGCAAAAATTGAATTCGATGAAGGAAAAGCAGTCATTGCTCAGAAGAAAGATTAGGGATATTAAAACTAACGATGATGAGGAATAATTAAATATTACTCATTTTAAGTTTTAAGTTTTTTTTGCAATCTTATTAAGCTTTTTCGAATCAAGAAACTAATATCACGCAAAGCACAAGAATGGATTAAAAGTATATTTAGTTTGACACATAATATTTGAATAATAGTATAAAAATAAAATTTTGGGGTGTAAGAGGATCTACACCTTGTGCCAACGCCGAGAATATGGTATTCGGGGGTAATACTACATGTCTTCAAATTGAATCTGAAATCATTCCTGAATTATTGATAGTTGATTGTGGTACTGGATTAAGGAATTTAGGGAATGAGTTAATGAACAATGGGAATGTGAATATAGGGAGAATCTTTATCACCCATCCTCATTGGGATCATTTACAAGGATTTCCTTTCTTTAAGCCTTTTTACGATAATAAAAGCTGGTTTAGGGTTTACTTACCTCCTCAAGATGAAGTAGGTTGTAAGGATATACTTCAAGGCCATATGTCTAATACATTTTTTCCTGTAACAATAGATATGCTTGAAGCAGATATGGAATGTGAAACATATTCCCCAGGAAAGATTAATTTTGAGGGATATTCTGTAGACTATAAATGGGCTAAACATACTGTTCAAACAGCAATTTATAAGTTTGAAATTGGTGGTAAGGTTATAGTTTTTGCTCCTGATAACGAACTACCCTTGGATCAATCGGACGATTCTTTAAGATTTATTGCTGAATTCAAAGAATTTATTCGTGATGCTGATGTCCTTATTCATGATGCACAATTTAATAAAGAACAATATTCGGAAAGAGAGGGTTGGGGACATTCATGCTGGGAGCAAGTAATAAACATTACAAAGGGAGAAGGTATTAAGCAACTAATGCTCACTCATCATGACCCTGATAGTAGCGACGAATATCTAACTAAATTAGAGTTAAATGTTAACGAACAATTTGGAAAAGAATTTGAAAAAATTGGATTCGTTAAAGAAGGGCAAGTTATAAACTTGCCCATTTAAACCTGGCGTTAGAAGTAATATCTTAATCCGATTGCACCATCACCGTTTGCATCAGTATCAGGAATTAAATCTACAACAGGTGCAACTTCAATGAACAGATCAAGAGGTGCGTCTGCAAATAAATAGGTAATACCTAATGGAATTCTTGCTCCTAAAGAAGTGTCATTATTTTCAATAAATCTAGCCCGAGCACCAATACCATAATAAAAAGCAAGGTTGCCTTTTTCTACATTGAGCCAACTGTGCCAAAGGTAATCTCCATGTATGCTAACCCCTCCATTATTTTCGAGAGACCAAGCTGCGCCTAGATCAAAAGCATTTTTTGATGACGTCCAACTTTTAAAAGAAATGCCAGTTGGATCACCGATCATTAGACCAAGGCCATTACTTCCTTTAGACTGAGCCAAAATTTCAGATGAGAAAAGTAAAGAAAATGTAAGCATACAAATTCCAATTGAAATCGATTTAATATAATTCATAATTAATTTTTGTGGTTAATTTATTAATTCCTTTTAGTGGTAGTATCATTAAAAGTTCCAACATTTAAGATTATACAAAGAGTAAAGCTATTTCCTTGGTACAACGAAAAATAAAGATATTTGTAAGGAATCCTGAAAAAGGGAAAGTAAAAACAAGATTAGCCGCTTCAGTAGGGGATGAACAAGCCTTATCTATTTATCTAAAATTATTGCACTATACGAAGGAGATCGTATTAAATGTAGAAGCACAAAAAGAGGTTTGGTATTCTTCATTTATTGACGAAAAAGATTTATGGGCTAATAAATTTTTTACTAAAAAAAAGCAAGAAGGTCAGGATTTGGGAATGAGAATGAAGAATGCATTTCAAGAAACTTTTTTTAGCGATAAAAATGCTCAAGTAGTTTTAATAGGAAGTGATTGCGCAGAATTAAAAAAGAGCCATATTATTGAAGCATTTAATCAATTAAATAAACAAAGTATAGTAATTGGACCTGCTAAAGATGGAGGATATTATTTAATCGGCATGTCAAAATATGTTCCTGAAGTTTTTGAAGGAATAGATTGGAGTACTTCGAATGTATTGAAGCAAACCATCGGGAAAATAAATGAATCAGGGAAAACATTTTATTTACTTAAAGAACTAAGCGATATAGATACTATTGAGGATTGGGTAAGAATTAAGAAGAGATTTGAGAATGATTAGCATTATTATTCCAGCAATTAATGAAGAGGAATCACTTATAAAATTGATCCCATATTTAATTTCCTCCTCTGAATTGGAAGAAATTGAAATTATTATTTCTGATGGTGGAAGTACAGATGGTACTAAAGAGCTTTCAAAAAAAAATATAGTGAGAGTTGTACAAAGTCCCAAGAAAGGTCGCGCGGCACAAATGAATTACGGAGCTAAGTATGCAAAGGGTAAAACTCTATATTTCTTACATGCCGATTCCTATCCTCCAAAAAAATATGCCAAAGAAATAACTGAATCTATAAGAAATGGTTTTCTCGCAGGTTGTTTTAGATTAACTTTTGATTGCGATCACATTCTTCTAAAATTATATTCATGGTTCACAAAATTTGATATCGACGTTTTTAGGTTCGGAGATCAAAGTCTATTTATTGAAAAAGATTATTTTGAAAAACTTAATGGCTTTGATGAAAAATTAATAGTAATGGAAGATCAAATGTTTGTAAAGGAAATAAAAAAACAAGCTGATTTTGAGATACTAAAAAGTGCAATAGTTACCTCATCACGAAAATATAAAGAGGTTGGAGTTATTAAACTGCAATTGATCTTTACGGTAATATTGATTTTATTTTATTTAGGTCTCTCTCAAAAAAACCTTATTAAATTATATAAAAGAACTATTGGATAGTTGATGTTATGGTTCTGTAAAATCACTGCATTATATATGCTGTTAGTAAATAAGTTGTTTATATTTAATTCTTAATTAAAAGAAGTAAGTCATTGAAATATTTTTTGTTTGTTATTACGGCGACAATGTTAGCAACGCCAATACTAGCACAAGCATCATTTGAAAGAGTTGATACAGATGCCGGAACTATTAGTTTAGCAATAACTAATTTCGGTGTTTTGGGGAAACCAACGGTTAGAAATAACCCCGAAGGTGGCGCAAGTATGCGTTTTCCTAACGACACGGGAACAGAACATCTCTTTGAGGGAGGCATTTGGATTGGTGCAAACTATAACCAATCTGGTATTAGGGTTTCAACTGCCTCAGTCACTACAAGTGGTGGATATTCAAGAGGTGCTTCTGGATTTGAGTTTACTGCAGATCTGCCGATTACTAAAAGAAGTACAAATCCTAATAATGAATTCTTTTCTCCGTTTTCTGTAGGAGAGCAAGATATTATCGCCGAATTTTCTGACAGAAGGCGTGATATTAATGGCACACCAATTAATGGCCACGATAATCCACTTTACGCCGATGTTAAGCTAGAGAGTTATAATTGGGGTTTCCCGTTTACTGAGAATTTCACCATTCTTAAATATGATATCACTAATAATAGTCAGCTTTATACCGGTGCGGCAGCATGGGATAGTGTTTTTGTGGGAATGTATGCTGATTTAGTAGTTCGAAATGTAAATACGGCAACCGAAACTGGTGGTGCTTTCTTTAATAAAAATGGATTGGGTTATTTAGATTCTTTGTATACCACGTATGCATTTGATGCTGGTTCTCCTGATAATCCTTCAATCAATACTTATGGCGCTATATCTATAATAGGCGCAGAATTTAAGGGTGATTATTACCATCCGTCAAATGCTGAGTATCTTCAGGAACAAGGAAAGAAAACCCCATTAGTTGACCCAAGTTATTGGTTATTTAGTTCTGGTACGGGAATCTATAATGCACCAAGTAGTGATGCACAAAGATATGAAAGGATGTCGTCTATTTTCCCTTTGGACACACAAAATGGAGACCAAACGGCTCGTGAGCAATTAAGAACAGATGGGCAGGATGGTGCTGGTAACTATATCACATCCATCTCAATTGGTCCGTTTCCAAGAGTAGAGCCAGGTGAAACATTATCTATTTACTTCGTTTTTTCTGCGGCACTAAAACCCGATGAATTTCAAGGGCAAAATAACAAGGATGTTGATACTGAAGAATCTAGAGTTAATTTAGTAAAAACGATTAATTCAGCTAATCGTGTTTTTCAAGGAGAAGATAGAAACAATAATGGTGTTTTGGATGAAGGAGAAGATGTTGATGGAGATAATAAGTTAACTAGATACTTGTTTCCTACCCCGCCTGATAACCCAAAAGTAAGAATTGAGTTAGCCGAAGGAAAAGTTACTTTGTATTGGGATAAAACAGCTGAGAATTCAGTAGATAGGGTTTCGGGCGAAAAAGATTTTGAAGGATATAGAGTATATAGTTCGGATTTAGGAGAAGACATTAATCCAAATTCTAGATTAATACGAGAGTTTGATACTCCTGGTAACGAGGAAGGTTTTAATACAGGTTTCGATGAAATTGAATTGCCTGAACCGGTAACATTCGATGGAGATACATCAGACTATTATTATGCCTATGAGATAAATGGGTTACTAAGTGGATGGCAATATGAATTATCAGTTACTGCTTTTGATAAAGGAAGTGATGTATTTGAAGTTGAAAGCTTAGAAAGTAGTCCGAATGCAAATTCTGTAAGAGTTTTCCCTGGAACTCCAATTAACCCAAATTTTGGGAGTAGTGACGATCAGTATAAAGTTGGAATATATCCTAATCCTTATCGTTTAAATGCGGCTTGGGATGGTGGTAATGAAGCTACTAGGAAACTTAATTTCTACAATTTACCAAGTACTGCAGAAGTTAGAATTTATACGGTTGCTGGAGATATTATTTCAGAATTCGAACATAATTCAGCAACGAATACTGGTGACATTGGTTGGTTTGATAGTTTCAGTGATGATCCTCGTGTTTTGGCTGGAGGAGAACACTCTTGGGACTTGCAATCAAACGCTAATCAAATCTTATCAACGGGTTTATATCTGTTTACCGTAAAAGATTTAGATACAGGAAAAGTTCAAACAGGCAAACTAGTAATCATTAAATAAAATAAATCAATTATGATAAATGCTACAATTAAAGCAGTAAATAAAGCAATGCTTCTGGCAGTAGCTTTAATACTGAGTGTGGGTGCAGCTAATGCACAGGATGTGTTCATATCCGAATACATAGAGGGATCTAGTAATAATAAAGCTATAGAGCTATATAATGGATCATCAGAAGAAGTTGATTTAGGAAATTATCTTTTACTAAGATCAAATAATGGAGCTCCAGAATGGACTTCTGGTGAGCTTAGACTTACAGGCACGTTGGCTAGTGGTGCAGTATATGTAATTGCGAACCCATCAGCCGATCCAGTAATTCTAGCTGCTGCTGATATAACTGATGCAATAACTTTTTATAATGGTGATGACGCAATTGGACTGTTTAAAATAACTGGATCAGATACAACACTAATTGATATTTTTGGAAAACTAGGTGAAGATCCTGGAAGTGGTTGGGATGTAGCTGGTATTGCAAGTGCAACAGGTGAACGTACTTTAGTTCGAAAGCCGAATTTTGAATCTGGAAATACAGTTGCTCTAGCTTCTTTTGGAAATGACGAAGCATTTTCTGAGTGGATTGTTTTAGATCAAGATGATTTTTCTTCTATTGGTTCTCACACAGTAGGTGGTGTTCCATTTACAGTTAGAGAACTTAATAGATACCGTGAATTAACAGAATTTTCTGTAGCAGGTCTTCAGGCTCATCCACTTGCCGATGAGCAAGTTACAATTACAGTTGTGCTCACATCATACCCTAAAAGTTCAGGTGTAGCCTCAGTTGATGATGAAGATGGTGATGGAACACCCGAATTGCCAGGAAGATTACATTTCTTTGTGATTGATACTAGCGCAGTAAGTATGGGGCGATCAGGTATGTCATTCCAAGTTGTAGAAGCATTATCTACTGAGGATAATGCGTTTAAGTTTGATGGTCCTGCAATAACGTCTATACAGGACAGAACTATTGGAGATGTTGTAACTCTTACAGGTGATGTAGAGTATTTTAATGGTACAATGCAGTTTGATATCGAAGCAGAGCCAGAATTATTAGGTAATGTTAAAGAAGAAGGTGGTGGGTTTGAGCAATATGCTAGCCTATTAGATCCTTGGGAAGTAAACCTTTCTGAAATCAATACCTTTGAAAACGGTGAATTAGCAATGAACTTTGCTAATTACAGTAAATACAATGGTTCTTATGTTAAGCTTACCTCAAGTACTATAAGTAATGTTACCCAGGCGGCAAGAGTTGATTGGGCTATAAATAAAGACGAATCTAGAATTTATGCTTACGATTTGTCATTACGTTACAGAAACGATAGAGCGGCTGATTACCCTGATAACTGGAACAGAAGAAGAGGAGATGATGGTGACTTCATCGCCCCTGTATCAGGTGCAAACGCTGATGTAAGCGGATATCTTGGCTATCAAGGAGATGATCCAGATGGGTTAGTGCCTGCAAATAATGGTGCATTCAGTATTTACCCAATGGAAGATGGAGTGCTTTGGTTATCTGGTACTCGCTTAGTAAATGGAGAAAATGGGTTTGTATGGCCAAATGACTTAGTAGTTAATGGTCTACCACCGGTTGTATCAAATGCGGCTCTTTCTGACTCTGCAGTATCATCGTCTGATGAAATTACTGTTACAGTCGATGCAGAAGCTGCAGAAGGAACAATAACTAGTGTATTACTAATTTATACAGCTGGTGCAGAATCAGATACATTAACTATGACAAGTACAGGCGGTATTGGATACTCAGTTCAGTTGCCTGCTTTCCCAAATTTTACGCCGGTTTCTTTTTATATAGAAGCAACTGATGATAATGAATTGACGGGCCGTGGTCCCTTCTCTGGGAATTATGGTTTCTTTGTTACTGATGATGTTCTTTCAAGTCTATCATTTATTCAAAAAACTGGAGATGAACAACCAGGAGATAGCCCATTAGCAGGATCAGGACCAGTTCCTGTAAACATTACTGCAACAGTAACAACAAGCGCCAGTCTTGATGGTTTTATTACTATACAAGATAGAGCCACATTATGGTCTGGTGTTGAAGTTATTGCAACTAATGGCGCAGATGGATTAGGGGAAGGAGACCAAATAAATATTTCAGAACTAATTGTTTCTGAAAGCTTTGGTGTTACGTTAGTAGAACTTACTGCATTCACTAATTTGAATTCGCCAAATACGCAAATGGATACTTTAGCGGTTGAAGCAATTACTCAAGATGTTCGAGCTAACCCAGAACCATATGAAGGTTTATTGGTTAAATTTAACGATGTAAAAGTAACTAGCAACCAAGCAGATGGTTCTAGCGATTTTGGTGAATGGGAATTTGGATCAAGACAAGGTGGCGGTGCTGCTGACACCTTAGAAGCGGGTCAAGGACTTCGTTTCGACGATCGATCTTCTAGATTTGGTTCTGGTGTGAATGAGTATATCAAAGTTGGGGCTCAGTTTGAGTCTTTAACTGCTATCGGATACTTCTCATTTAGTAATCCAAAGATGATTGGTGGAAATCCTGACTTCTTTGTCTCAGACGACTTTACGATACCATTTACTAACTTTGATTTAGAGACGCCAACCGACGGTGCATCTGTAGTTGTTACGGGAGATGTCTCTGTAACTTGGGAAGCAACAACTGACTTTGACGGTAACGCAGTTACTTATGAGTGGGTACTCTACTCAGAAGATAATTCTGAAGTTATTGCAAAAGTGCCTTCAAATAATGATGGAGCTGATGCTGAAGTAACGCTTACATTTGCAACTGTTGATGGACTATTATCCGGTGCTGGATTAGCAGTGGGTGAAAGCGCAAACTTTACTTGGAATGTGCTTGTGAATGATGGTGTAGATACTGTTGCAGTATCATCTGCATATGACATTACTACAAATTCATTCACCCCATTATATTATGATATAACATTAGAGCGTGGATTAGGTACTGGTAACGATTCAGAAACTGGAGTTCCAGATAAGTTTGCACTAGAACAAAACTATCCAAATCCATTTAACCCAAGTACAAGTGTTAATTTTAGCTTACCACAAACAAGCAAAGTAACATTAACCGTATATGACATGCTTGGTCGTAGAGTAGCAACACTACTAAACAACGAGCAGTTAAATGCAGCTAACCATTCTGTTAAGTTTGATGCTTCTGCTTTAGCTAGTGGAATGTATATATACAGAATCGAAGCAGGTTCTTTTGTAAGCACACGTAAAATGATGCTTATCAAATAAAAGTTTATTAAAACTCTGGAATGAGGATGGAAAACTCCTCATTCCTATTTATTAAAAAGTAAAATCTTGTAGATGTCCAGATCGTATTATTTAGCAATATCAGCTTTTATTTTTATAGCTGTAACCCTTATGGGTTGTGATAGTGGTTTATCTGGTAATTTTGTTGAAAATCAACCACCTGTTACTAACCTTACCGTTGAAAGAATTAATAGAGGAGAAGATTTCAGGCTTTCCAGCCAAATAAATATTTCATGGTGGGGAAGTGATCCTGATGGATTTGTAGTTGGTTTCGAGTATGCAATAAATGATACAAGCGAAGGGGCTTGGAAATTTACCACAAAATCTGATAGCACATTTATATTACCTATAAATGGTGGTCAAAATACGGATGATGTTCTATTTAAAGTGAGAGCAGTCGATAATGAGGGCGCGAAAGATCCTATCGGTGCCAAATTGATATATCCCATTGTAAACTCAGAACCTGAGGTTTCTTTCAATATAAATGAAACTCCTCCTGATTCGATGTTTGCAATAAGTAGCTTTGGTTGGACTGTAAGCGATCCTGATGGCTTCTTAAATATAAGAAGTACTGAAATCGCCATTAATGATACCGTTAATGGCTGGGTAGAAATTCCATTCTCAGAAGAAAATGATGGAAAAGTTTTTATTTCTTTAGAGTATGATAATACAACAACAGGTATAAAGGTTGCAAATACATTTCTTGGAAGATCGTATCGTTCAGCACTTGATAACTCGGGAGAGTTAATTCGTGTACCAAATATAGAAGTAGGGGCTAAGAATACAGCTTTTATTCGAACCACTGATGCTGCTGGAGCAATAAGTGAGGTCGATACGGTAAGTTGGTTTGTAAAACCTCAGAATTCTAAAGTGCTTTTTATAAATGATATTGAAGGAACTTCTGCTCTTACAAAACAGAGCCTCCACCTATCTTATCTAGAAGCAAATGGTATCTTTCCAGATGTTTGGTTGATAAATTCCGGTGGAACTGGATTATCAGAACAGTTTCCATCAGTTATAGATCCTACCTTACAAAAGACGTTAGCAAAATGGGATCATATTTACTGGATTTCAAATAGTATTGCGAGGAATATTACTTTTGCCTTAGATATAACTACTCAGTTTTTTGCAGATGGGGGTACAATGTTTGTAAATATTCCAATGAGTCCAACTATTGTTAATCAAGAATTGGAACTATTTAATTTTCTTCCAATTGATTCTATTGGATATGTGGATCCAAATAAATTAGAAACTGGTTTTATAATCAATAATAATACGGAAGTAGTAGGATTAGAAGGAGCACCCACCTTACTTACACAGAATAGACAAACTGGGATATATCCTTTAAAGCCCTTACCAGGTGCAAGTTTACTTTATGAAACTGACTTTAAAGCATCAACAGTAATTGGTACAATAAATGATTATACCAGATTTGAAGGAGTTGGTATAGAAAACTCCGAAGGCAACCTGATTTACTTTGGTATGGATATAACATTACTTAACGGCAATGGAAATCTCGATGAATTCATCGATTATGTTGGTGTGCAAAGGCTAGGGTTCAGCAATTAAGGAAACTATGATGAAAAAACATTTAACAGCCCTATTATTTATTCTTTCCTTAGTTTCATTACCTGTTCTTTCGCAAAGCACAGGAAATATTTCAGGAGTTATTACTGAAGAGGGAACGAACGAAACATTGCCTGGAGTAAATGTAAGGATTGTGGGTTCGAATTTTGGAGCGGCTACAGATCCGGATGGAAAATATACAATTAGAAATATCAGACCAGGTAATTATACTATTGAGCTTACCTTTATTGGTTTTCAAATTGTTCAGGTTACAGGCATTACTGTCGTTTCAGGAGAAACAACTGTAGTTAATCAAACCATGAAAGAACAGGTTTTTGAGTCTGATGAAGAAGTAGTGGTAATTGGGGAAAAACCAATTTTTGATGTAGAAAAATCAAATACTTCAGTAACAATTTCTCGTGCCGATATTGAAGCGGCACCAATACAACGAGTAGAGGATGCCGTTTCCCTTCAATCAGGAGTTATAAAAGATCCTACAGGTTTATATATAAAAGGTGGACGAGCGTATGAAACAGGGTATGTCGTAGATGGGGTTTCGGCTCAGGATCCATTAGCAGGCACTGGTTTTGGATTAGATTTAGGTTCTAATTCATTCAGTAATATTGAAGTTATAACTGGAGGTGTTGGGGCAGAATATGGTGACGTTACGTCAGGGGTAGTTGCAGTGCAAACTCAAAATGGTGGAGATAAATACGAAGGTAATTTCACTCATAAACGTGATAATACAGGATCTAATAACTTATCAAATCAAGCAAATTTCTTTACAGATATTTATGAATTTAATCTTGGTGGTCCTGCAATCTTAGCTGAGAAAATACTCCCACTTTTTGGATTAGATTTACCAGGTTCTATGTCTTTCTTTGTTACAGGTCAGGTCGGACTAACGGATGGTTATACAAAACTTTCAGCCAACCAAATTAGCTCTTCCACAGTCGGTAATGATTTTTGGTCTCCAAGACAAGGCAACCGTTGGAATGGGATGATGAAATTGACTTATAATATCAAACCAGGTATGAGATTACAAGGAGCTTACCAACGTTCCTTAACCATAAATCAGAATACTCGAATGCTCCAAATCACTGGTGCTGATACTCAGATTAGACCAGGTTTTCAGTTTGCGTATTCGAATGGATTCTTAGACAACGCAAACACTTATACGCACGATAGTAACCTGTCCTATTTAAAATGGACACAAACAGTTTCACAATCTGCATTTTATGAAGTTCAATTCAGTAGATTATTCACTCGACTTCGAGCGGATGCAAACGGAAGAGATTGGCGACCCGATAATGTAGATAGTGAGTTTGATCCTGCAAGTATAATAACATCCCCAGCTCAGGAATTTCAAGGAACAGATGATTTCACCTATGTTTTAGCCGGCCCTGGTTATTATAATAATGGTGGTATTGCAACATTATGGCACGATCATTTCGCTGAAGAAATGACCTTGAAAACTTCAGTTACAAAGTTTTTTGCAGATCGAAAAAATCAAATTGTAGCTGGTTTTGAGTTCAAATTCAATGATTATCAATGGATTGATATTACACGCCCATGGATAGGAGCTCCAATTCAAATTGATGAAACTACAACATCAGAAACTTTTAGAGTTGGTGAGACATTTGATGCTTGGAGAGTTAAGCCAAAACGTGGTGCTTTTTTCATTACTGACAAAATTAGATACAATGGTTTAATTGCAAATATTGGTGCAAGATTCGAATATTGGGCTCCAGGTCGATATGTTGATGATGCAGTTAATGATGCCTTGGAAGAAAATAGTTTATCGACCATTCCAGATTTTGTAGCGGAAGAATATTTAAATAAAAGTACAGAGCTTTTTGGTTTAAGATATAAGTTTAGGTTTTTGCCTAAAGTAAATGTTTCATTCCCTGTTCGTGAAAATCAGGTACTATTTTTTAATTATGGTCATTCAACGAGGCTTCCCCATCCTAGTTATGTGTATGCTGGCTTAAATCCATTTTATCAAGATCAATCCGACCTACCTGATTTAGGTAATCCTAATTTGGACCCCGAAGTTGATATTTCCTATGAAATTGGATTGAGAAATCAAATCACACAGAATGATGCATTCAATATTTCTGCATTCTGGAGAGATAAGTATGATTTTGTTACCACTCAAAATATTCGAGTACCTGATGTTGATGGACGTGAAGTAACTAAGGCCTTTCGTATTAATGGTGATTATGCGCGCTCTCGAGGCATTGAGATGTCTTACCTTAAGAGATATAAAGATATACTAAGAGGGCAACTTTCTTTTACTTATTCACGAGCTGAAGGGCTAAGCTCTACAAACGATGACAATTTTAGCAATATCAACGCTAATCAAAATATTGGAAGTAATATTGAAACTCCACTCGCTTGGGATCGACCTTTTGATATCAAAGGGAATATTACTTTTATTTATGATCGTCCAGAAC
Source organism: uncultured Balneolaceae bacterium (assembly GCA_963974345.1). Lineage (GTDB taxonomy): Bacteria > Bacteroidota > Rhodothermia > Balneolales > Balneolaceae > RHLJ01. The sequence continues at coordinate 95,452 of CAXBBW010000003.1, forward strand.
CTCTTTTTGACCTCGGACCTTTTAATCAATTTCAAATGTTTTTGTCAGCAGTTTGGAGAAGTGGTACGAGATATACACCAAATGAGCTTGTCGGCTATCAACGAAATCCTATAACTGGAGATTCGGATTGGAGACCAATTTATGAAACAGTTGATGACCCAGCAAAGCGATATAGTGAAGTTGGCCCCGCTTGGTTTTATATGGATTTCAACCTCCAAAAATGGTTCGAGATTGGAGAAACCAAAATTTCTGCATTCCTCGAAGTAACAAATATTTTAAATAATAGAAGTTCGGTTATTGTGAACCCGGTAACCGGAGAGGGATATAAGAAATACCCTACCGATCAGGCAGAATTAGTAGCACTTCGAAATGATCGAAGTTATGATGTTCCGGGTAATGTAAGAGATCCTAGATACATTGATCCTACCGATAATAATCTTCCATCATATGAAAACCCTGCAAATTATATAGAGCAGCGACACATTATGGTTGGGCTATCCGTACGTTTTTAAATGAAATTCATGCAAACATATATATCCGTCCTTTTTGTTGTGATCTGCTTGCTTTCTGGCTCTTCTACTTATGCTCAAAGTTTTGGTGAAGACCGAGCTGGAACAGAAGGGTTTCAGTTTACAAAAATTCCTGTTGACCCTAGAAGTGCCGCAATGGGTAATTCAAATATGGCTGATGCAATTGATGGCTCAAGTTTATATTGGAATCCTGCGCTAGCTGCTAGATTAACGGGTTCAAACTTAATGGTAAGTCATACCGCATATTTTACTGGGATTAACCAAGATTACTTTAGCTACGTGCATAAGCTCGGAACCTTTGCAATTGGCGGCTCTCTTCAATACCTGAATTCAGGTGACATTCAAGAGACTACCGAATTTCAACCATTTGGTACTGGAAGAGTGTTTTCAACTCAACATTTTGCAGTAGGTCTTTCAGGCGCTCATCAAGTAACAGATCTGTTCAGCTACGGAATCACACTTAAATTTTTAATGGAGAAGATTGAAGAAATAGACTACTCCACAGGCGCAATTGATTTTGGTTTTTCATATCTCGTTGGTGATACAGGTCTTAGGTTTGCAGTTGGTATTAATAACTTTGGTTTAGAGGCCAACCCTTCTGGAAGTACAGATCGAACTAATCTTTCAGGGCGTTCGGAAGTAGAACCTGAAGAGTTTAATTCTCTTCCTACCCGTTTTCATATCGGCGCGGCTTATGATTTAATTGAAAACGATCAGAATAAATTGATTGTAACAGGTCAAATTACAAATCCCAGTGATAATGCTGAACAATTTAATATTGGAGCAGAATACTCTTTTATGAAGCAGTTCTTTTTGAGAACAGGATATGAATTTGGGATCGAAGAACGTAAAATTCCAAGCCTTGGTGCAGGCGTTGAATTGAAAGTAATGAACAAAGTTTTTAAAGCGGATTATGCCTATAGCTTGTACGAAAGATTAGGTGAAATCCATAGAATTGCTATTAGCTTTTCACTATGATGAATAAGTTTACATACCTACTACTATTTATTGCTGTACTAATTTCAAGTTCAGCTTGTGATGATATTTTTAATTCGAAATCAAATTCTGATACGGATGAAATTTTTGAAGAAGGAAGTATTGATCCAACTTTAGAAAACGTTGACGGATATGCGCCCGTACTTCCTTTTTGGGGTGGCTTTAATTCCCCTTCGGATATTCATGTTGGTTTCGACGAATTTGTGTATGTAACCGATGAAGACGGAGTACATTTACTTGATAGAGCAGATTTATCTCCCCGTATAACAATTCCACTAAGAGGGGCAGTTGCAGTAACCCAAGATAGATTGCTTAACATATATGTTGCGGCTAGAATTGATACCGTAATTCAATCACTCAATCCAAATATTACGTGGGATTTGCCGGCAGTTTTTAAAATAAAAAACATGAATGGAGCTGGACCAATTCAATATGTTGATACCTTAATTTTTCCATTTGATGATGCCAGTTTAAGTACTTCTGCAGCTCAAAATTCTCGATTGAATAAGACTTCTCCAATTAACTATGAAAAAGTAGAGATTACTGGATTAGCTGTACTCGGAGATAATACATTATATGTAACAAGAAGAGGACCATACGAAGAAACATTACAAGTAGGCGCCCCTGATAATACGGTATTAGAATTCCATAGAATAAGGGTAAATGGTGTTCTAACAAACAAAATGACTAATGTTCGGCAAATTAGAACATTGAGCCCAACAATTCCTTCTTTACGAAGTGGAATTGGAATAAGCTCTATTACTACATTTGTAGCTCCACCACAAAGAGATTCTTTTACAGAAGATCGAAGTTTTATTATTACTCAGGCAGATACAACTAAAGATATTCCATTTAAGGTACTTTGGATAAATGCAGTTGAAACGGTAGATGGACTTATTTTTCAACAAAATTCAAGCTTACTTGCACAAGATACTACACAAGCAGATGGCTTTATGTACGAGCCGAATAAATTCTTCCAACCTTCAGATGTTAGTTTTGGAGGAGATGATGATAGTTATATTTTTATAGTTGATGAAGAATTAAATAAGTTATTTCAGTTTCAGTTAAATGGACAAGAAGGTGTTCCACCCCCAGCAGGTGTTGAGGATCAGGTAAGGCAAATTTTAGTTTCATTTGGAAAATTTGGAGCCGGTCCTAAAGAATTCAAAAACCCTAGTGGTGTAGCATATTTCGATCGTATCGTATATGTAGCTGATAAAGGAAACAACAGGATTTCAAGATTTAAGCTGACCTCAGACTTCGAGTAAAGGATAAAAGCCTATGAAAAAGCTCTCAGTTCTACTTTTTCTATGTGCTATTTCTTGTTCAATAGTTGCCCAAAAAGAAACCTCAAAAGTATTACTTATCTCTTTCGATGGTTTCAGAGCTGATTATCTTTCCAAAACCGACACTCCAAATTTTGATCGCCTTGCTCAATCTGGAGTACTTGGAGAAGGGTTAATTCCAATTTATCCTTCTAAAACTTTTCCCAACCATTATGCAATTGCTACTGGTTTATATCCAGAGAATAATGGTTTTATTGCAAACCGAATGTACGATGAAAAACTAGGCTTTTTATTCTCAATGGGAGATCGAGAACAAGTAGAAAATCCAAATTGGTGGCTAGGAGAACCTATCTGGAATACCGTTGAGAAAGCGGGTAAAAATGCGGGAACTATGTTTTGGGTTGGTTCTGAAGCGCCTATACAAAATATGAGTCCTACATTTTGGAAATCTTATGACGGTCGTATGCCAGATGAAGACCGAATCGATTCTGTATTAGCGTGGATGACACTCGATACGGAAAAGGAGATAGATTTTGGAACACTCTATTTTAGTTTTGTAGATAGTCAAGGTCACCGATATGGAACAGAATCAGATGAGGTGATAGAAGCCATAAAGGAAGCTGATGATCTTGTTGGTTATTTAATATCAAAATTGGTAGAGAAAAAGCTAATTGATCGAACAAATATTATAATCGTTTCTGATCACGGAATGATGAATGTATCAAAAGAGAGATTAGTAGTTCTCGATGATTACATAAATACTGAGCATATAGAAATTATTGAAGGCTCTCCTTCTTTAATGATGAATGTTCAAGAGGGAAAGCTCGAGGAAGTTTATTCCTCATTAAAAAAGAATGAAACTCACTTCACAGTATTCAAAAAAGATGATATTCCTGAGCGATTCCATATTAAGAACAATCATCGAACTCCTGATTTATTACTTGTCACAGAGCTGGGTTATACTATAAATACAAAAGCATTTATTGAAGGAAGAAACAACTATCCCTCTGGTGGTGCTCATGGTTTTGATAATTTGGAAGAAGAAATGTGGGCTTTATTTATGGCTTCAGGTCCTTCCTTTAAAGAAGGATTTATAATGGAACCATTTGAAAATATTCACCTTTATGAATTAATAACTCACCTTTTACAGATTGAGCCAGCTCAAAATGATGGGTCATTTGAAGCTGTATCAAAAATGTTAAAGCAAAAATAATCTCATTTATTTGGATTGCATCTAACTTTCTAGCAAGGGATATTCCAAACAATCAAAAAGAACTTAACTCACTCAAAAAAAGATTATGCCATACGTTGTTACCGAACCATGTATTCAATGTAAATATACTAACTGTGCGGCAGTTTGCCCGGTAGATGCCTTTCGTGAAGGGCCAAATTTTCTAGTTATCGACCCAAATGAATGCATCGATTGTGATGCCTGTGTATCTGAATGTCCGGTTGAAGCAATTTACCCAGACGATGAAGTACCTGATAAATGGGAACAATATATAGAATTAAACGAGCGCCTTTCAGAAACATGGGAAGACAATATCATCAACGAAACAAAAGATGCTCTTCCAGATGCTGATGAATGGGCGGAAAAAGAAGATAAACTCGGTGACTTAGTAGAAGAGTGGTAATTATTTAATTTTTAATGTTGAATTAGTAGTGTTAAATAGATTTTCATTTCGAAGGAGCATATCGACTGAGAAATCTTATGGGTCTGTAAAAAGCTTTGTAGATTTCTCACATTCGTTCGAAATGACAATTTGCCTTCATTTATCACTTAACATTTAGAATTTATCATTGTCTAACGTAGAGAATATTTCTGTTTTTTTAGTCTCCAAGCAAGTAATGGGAATTCTCAACGCAACACCTGATTCTTTCAGTGATGGCGGAAGGTTTAATGCAGTCTCGTCAGCATTAGATAGAATCAGCATTATGTTGAATGAAGGCGCTTCAATTATTGATATTGGTGGAGAATCAACCCGGCCAAATGCAGAGCCTGTTTCTGAAGAAGAAGAACTAAACCGGGTAATTCCAATTCTTGAACAAGCTATTACTACCTTTAAAGAAGCTGTTTTTTCAATCGATACCACAAAATACGAGGTTGCGAAACAAGCGCTTGAACTAGGAGCTCACATTGTAAATGATGTAAGTGGATTAGAAAAAGAGCCTAGATTAGCTGATTTATGCGCAGATTATAATGCAACTTATGTGTTAATGCACTCTAAAGGGAACCCAAAAACCATGCAGAATAATCCTACTTATAACAATGTTGTAAATGAGGTAATCGGTTTTTTTGAAGAAAAAATTACGGTTCTAGAAGCAAAAGGAGTAAAGAATATTATTTTGGATCCAGGTATTGGATTTGGGAAAACACTAGAACATAATCTTTCTTTGATTGCGAACCTTGACAAAGTCACGAAAATTGGTTTCCCTGTATTAGTTGGAGTTTCTAGAAAATCGATGATTGGACAAATTTTAGACGGCAGATCTGCAGAGGATCGGCTTGTTGGAACAATCGCGCTTAATTTTCATTCACTATTAAAAGGAGCACATATCCTTAGAGTACATGATGTGAAGGAAGCCTCCGATTCAATTCGTATATTCAATGCAATTCAATCTCAATCTTAGACGGAGTTTCTCTTGATTCCCATTGGGTTTCTTGATTTTAGTATTATGGATTTCATCGAGACGCTGCTTATTGCAGGAGTGTTGGTATATCTATATCAATGGATTAGAGGAACGTTTGCTATACAAGCAGGAATTGGAATTGTACTTTTAGTGATAGTTAACCTTGTTATTCGTGTTCTTGGTTTTTCAACTATCGATTTTATTTTAAGTGGAATCATGAATGTTGGGATTCTTGCCGTATTCATCATCTTTCAGCCAGAGATTCGAAAACTATTGTATAGACTAGGAACTAATACTAGTCTCGATCGCTTTTTTACGCGCTCAAGTTCTGACGAAATGATCGAAGAAATTATTGATGCAGTTAAGGTTCTTGCGAAGGAAAAAATTGGAGCTTTAATTGTTTTTGCTCGTACTTCTAATCTTCAGGATATGATTGACGGAGGAGTAGGGATTGATGCTAAAATCAAAAGCGAATTACTCATTACTATTTTTAGAAAAGAAACTCCGCTACATGATGGCGCTGTAATAATCCGAAATAACAGAATAGTTGCTGCAAGTTGTTATCTCCCGATTTCACAAAACCCAAATATTTCTCAATCTTTTGGAACACGTCACCGTGCAGCCGTTGGTATCTCAGAAACTAACAATGTATTTGTGTTGATTGTATCTGAAGAAACAGGTCGGATTTCTATTTCTAGAAATGGTTCCCTAACAAGTGGACTCACCATTCAAAAACTCCGAGCAGAAATGGAAGAAACATTTGGTACCGAAAAATTCGAAGAAGAAATTGGCTTTAGCTCTTCCCAAGCTGAGATGAATCTTAAATGATCAATTAGAAATTGTTCAATTAAGAATTAGGAATGCTTCCATCTGCGAGGAACGAAGCAGTCTCAGAATTTTAACCTTTGCTTGAGATCACTTCGCATCGCTCGTGAATGGGATACTAAAAAAGTACCTTAAACAAAGCTGTCATCATGAACTCGTTTCAGTATTTATGGAGGAACCAGTCTTTAGAAACTTCTTGCTATAACAACGCATTTCTTCCAACAGATGCTGAAATAAATTCAGCATGACAATATAAATGAAAAGAGTTGAAGGTTGAATTTGATATTTCTCCGATGCTCTGAGTTAGAGCGGAAGGTTACTACATAGAATATCATAACCAGGTCAAACTCAGTTTCTTCACCAATTCTTAATTCTACATTGCCACATTCTTAATTGAAGTCGTACATTACAGTTCAGAAAACCGTTTCCAAGAAAGAAAGTGAGTGATATGGCAAATCAAAAAAATCCACAAAAAGCTAAGTGGACGGCAAGTGTCGAAAAGGGACTAAAGGGAGAAAAAGCAGAATCATTAAATAGAATGAGCCCTGAAGGAATTGAAATTCAGGCACTGTATGATTCTGAAGATCTTTCAAAAAGAGATATCGACCCTGGTTATCCTGGGCAGTTTCCATTTACACGTGGACCATATCCAAGTATGTTCACGCAAAGACCTTGGACGGTTCGGCAATACGCAGGATTTTCAACAGCAGAAGAGTCCAATAAATTTTATCGGCAAGCGCTCGAAAAAGGTCAGAAAGGACTTAGTGTAGCTTTTGACTTAGCAACGCACCGAGGCTATGATTCCGATCACCCTCGCGTAGTCGGTGATGTCGGTAAAGCTGGCGTTGCGATAGACTCAGTAGAAGACATGAAGATTTTATTCGATGGAATTCCATTAGAAAAGATGTCTGTCTCGATGACCATGAACGGAGCGGTTATTCCGGTTTTGGCAGCTTATATAGTAGCCGCAGAAGAACAAGGTGTTTCTCTAAATCAGCTAAGTGGAACTATTCAGAACGATATTCTTAAAGAATTTATGGTTCGCAATACTTATATCTATCCCCCTCAACAATCCATGAGATTGGTTTCGGATATCATAGCATTTACTAGCGAAAAGATGCCAAAGTTTAACTCAATTTCAATATCTGGATATCATATGCAGGAAGCAGGTGCTGACTCTGCGTTAGAATTGGCGTTCACATTAGCAGATGGAATCGAGTATGTGAAAACAGCCGTTGAAAGTGGATTGGATGTTGATGCTTTTGCCCCAAGACTTTCTTTCTTCTTCGCAATTGGAATGAACTTCTTGATGGAAGTGAGTAAACTCCGAGCAGCCCGAACGCTTTGGGCAGAATTAATGAAGGAGTATTTTGATCCAAAGAGTGCTAAATCGATGATGCTTCGTACTCATTGTCAAACTTCCGGCTGGTCTTTAACTGCTCAAGACCCACTCAACAATGTGGTTAGAACTACGATTGAAGCAATGGCAGCAGTATTAGGAGGAACTCAATCACTCCACACCAATAGTTATGATGAAGCCATTTCTTTACCCACAGATACTTCATCTCGAATTGCAAGAAATACTCAAACTATTATCCAAGAAGAAACCGATATAACTCATACCGTTGATCCTTTTGCCGGTTCATATGCGGTAGAGTCTATGACTCATGATTTAAAAAAACGCGCTAAAACTATCATCAATGAAGTGATGGAAATGGGAGGAATGGCAAAAGCTATTGAGCAGGGCTACCCCAAACGAAAAATTGAAGAAGCCGCGGCCCTCAAACAAGCAGGGATTGATAAAGGTGATATCACCATCGTTGGAGTGAATAAGTTTGTAAATGAGAAGGAAGATCCAATTGAGATTTTAGATATCGATAATGCTGATGTTAGAGAAAAGCAGATAGCAAGACTGGATTCCATTAAAACAAAACGAGATAATGTAGCAACTAAAAAAGCTTTGATAGCTTTAACAGAAGCCGCGAAATCGGGTGAAGGGAATATTCTGGAATTAGCTGTAGAAGCAACACGACAACGAGCGACTGTTGGGGAAATATCAACAGCGCTTGAAGTTACGTGGGGGCGTCACACAGCCACCAATCAAACCATTAGCGGAGTGTACGAAAGCGTGTATAAGAATGATGAGCATTACAAAGAAATAAAGAATAAGATTGAAGAATTTGCTGAAACAGAAGGTCGTCGCCCAAGAATTTTAGTGGTGAAAATGGGGCAAGATGGGCATGATAGGGGAGCCAAAGTTGTCGCGACAGCATTCGCTGATATGGGTTTTGATGTAGATGTTGGACCTTTATTCTCAACCCCAGATGAGGCTGCAAAACAAGCCATAGAAAATGATGTGCATGTAATTGGAGTTTCAACGTTAGCTGCTGGACATAAAACCTTGATTCCTGAACTCATCAGTATATTGAAGAAAGAAGAAGCTGGTGATATTGTGATTGTTGCAGGAGGAGTAATTCCAGTCCAAGATTATGACTTCCTTTATGAAAAAGGAGTTTCTGCAATTTTTGGACCAGGTACGAATATTCCGAAAGCTGCATCAAAAGTAATAGATGAAATTAAGGCAAAGCGTGCATGACTATTGAGGAACTTGCACAAGGAATTAAAGAAGGAAAACGTCGCCATTTAGCGAAAGGAATTACCTTAATAGAGAGTAATCGAGACGATGATCAAGGTAAATCTCGGGAACTTTTTGGTTTACTTAAAGAGACAAGTAATGCAATTCGCATAGGTATTTCAGGTGTGCCGGGAGTTGGTAAAAGTACGTTCATTGAAGGGCTTGGGAATCTATTGATTGATCGGAATCATAAAGTAGCTGTGCTGGCAGTTGACCCAAGTAGTCCATCTTCAGGTGGAAGTATTTTAGGAGACAAAACTAGAATGGAGACCTTAGCTACAAAGGATGAGGCTTTTATCCGTCCATCACCAACAGCAGGCACTTTAGGAGGTGTGGCAAAGCGAACCCGAGAGTCGATGTTGTTGTGTGAAGCAGCAGGTTATGATATTATATTAATTGAAACGGTAGGTGTTGGTCAAAGTGAGTTTGAAGTCGCATCAATGGTTGATTGTTTTCTGGTAATGATGTTGCCGGGTGCAGGAGATTCATTACAAGGAATTAAACGCGGAATCCTTGAAATCACCGATATTTTAGTCGTAAATAAAGCTGATGGAGATCAAGAGCGACTTGCGCATCAAGCTCGGTCAGAATATGAACAAACCTTTCATTTACTTCAGCCCAAATACGATGGTATTCCTGTACAGTTTTTGGCAATGAGTGCACTGGAAAAAAAAGGTGTCACTGAAGTCTGGGAAAGTATTGAGAGATTTATTTCTTTCCTCAAAGAAAAAGAGATATTTGAGGAATTAAGAAACATTCAAAACCTGAATTGGTTCAAAAGGTTGACCGAAGATGAACTTCTTCAAGGGCTTTGGAATTCGACCAAAAACAAAAATAAAGCTCAAGATTTGAGAAATAAAATCTCAAGAAAAGAAATATCCCCGACTTTAGCTGCTGCAAAGATGATTGAAAGTTTAAATAAGAATAAGAGCTAAAGAACTAATTTTAACAAATTAGAGTAGCTATTACATGTACCTTAAAGTATCAAAAAGACATAGTAAAAGAATTTTTAAAAATCTTACTTTATAGTAGTAAAAAAGCGCTTACAATCGTATATTTTCGATCCAAAAAAGATGAATAGTATTAAATAATGAATCAGGTAGATCAATTTAATCCACCACTAACTCAACTCTCCGAAGATGAGCAAATGCTGAAAGAAGCATCTGCTGATTTTGCGAAGAGCTCTATTGCGCCATTAGTTCATGAAATGGATGAGAATGCCAAGTTAGATTCAGACTTAATGAAAGAATTTTTTGAGATGGGCTTGATGGGGATTGAAATTCCTGAAAAGTACAATGGTTCTGGGGGTACATTCATGATGTCCATTGTAGCTATTGAGCAAATCTCTAGAGTAGATGGCTCGGCTGGTGTTTTCATGGATGTTCAAAATACACTGGTGAATAATGCATTTTTGAGATATGGATCTGAAGAACTTAAAGAACGCTTTTTACCGCAACTAGCTACAGAAAAAGTGGGTGCATATTGCCTTTCAGAAGCAGGTTCTGGAAGTGATGCTTTTGCATTAAAAACGAGCGCTAAAGAAGATGGTGATCACTTTATTTTAAACGGTTCTAAGCTCTGGATTACTAATGCAAATGAAGCAGATATCTTTATCGTGTTTGCGAATGTAAATCCTAACCTAGGGTACAAAGGAATTACTGCTTTTGTTGTAGAACGTGGAATGGAAGGGTTTTCAGTTTCAAAGAAGGAAAATAAATTAGGTATAAGAGCCAGTTCTACCTGTGAAATATTATTGGAAGATTGTAGAGTTCCTAAAATCAATATTTTAGGTGAGTACGGTAAAGGCTATAAAGTTGCTATAGAAAGCTTAAACGAAGGAAGAATCGGAATCGGTGCTCAAATGATTGGGATTGCTCAAGGAGCTTTCGACGCCGCTCTAGATTATGTGCAAGAACGTAAGCAGTTTGGTAAAGCAATTTCAGATTTTCAAGGTGTTCAGTTTCAGCTTGCTCGAATGGCAACAGATATTGAGACCGCAAGATTACTTGTCTATAATGCCGGAAGAATTAAAGAAACAGGACAACCTTTTTTAAAAGAAGCAGCTATGGCAAAGTTCTATTCCTCCGAAGTTGCTGAACGTGTAAGTTCCATGGCTGTAGACCTATTTGGTGGCTATGGATACGTAAAAGAATATCCCGTAGAAAAGTTTTATCGTGATGCAAAGATCGGTAAAATCTATGAGGGTACAACGAACATGCAGCTTAGTACAATTGCTAAGTTGCTACTTCGATGAGTGAGTGAGGAAAGGGGGGCTTCGGTCCCCCTTTTTATTTTATATCAGAGGCACTTCTAAACTAATATTATTTGTATTTGCACCATTGTAATTGGAATTCATTTCGAGTATTATTTTTTTATTTAAATGGAATGATGAAGTCCCACTAAGAGTTTTAAGCTTAGATATAGCCACTTAGAATCTCTAAGTAATTGATAAAACATGAGTAGTTTAAACGCAGATATACTAGAACAGTTAAAAAAATATTCAAAAGACGTCGTTTCATTCCAGAAGTTGGAAGAAATGTTTGAAAGGATGCAGTTCACAATCAAACAATTTCAAAATCAACTAGATTTGTTGGAGAGTGCCATTCGCAATGACTATGATTCAATTTTGATTACTGAACTTAATTTAGAAAAACCAGGACCAAGAATTGTATATGTGAATGACGGTTTTACAAAAATGACGGGGTATACTCCACAAGAGGTGATAGGAAAAACACCAAGAATTTTACAAGGTCCTAAAACTGATCGTGCAATTTTAGATCGTTTAAAAAGGCGTTTAATTGAAGGGCAAGCTTTTTTTGGGCATAGTATCAATTATAAAAAGGATGGCAGTGAGTTTATAAACCAGTGGGATATTCATCCATTATTCAATAAAGAAGGTGAAATTACACACTGGGTTTCTTATCAAAGAGATGTTACAGAAAAGAAAGAAACAGCAAAAGCCATATTCAATACAGATTTCGAAGAACTTCTAAAAAGAACCGAAGAATTCACTTTTAAATTTGAAAAAGATGTATCTGGAAAGAAGATACAATGCAAATTTCTTACTGAAGCATTTGAAGATTTAACAGGGTTAAATAAAGCTATTGTATTTGACTCTGGTATGGAAGCCGTGTTACATGATGAGGATGTTAAAGTAGTAACTGATGCAATTGAAAAAGCTTTTACTGGTAGTTCACTTTCTGAGTATTGCAGATATAAAACGGACACTGGAGAGTATATTTCAGTACTTCAATCTTTTAAACCAATAATAGATGAAGCTACAAATCATGTGATATCTGTTAAATCAGTTGCTAAATTAGAACTCAAAGAAAGTTAAACAGACTATCAGATATAATAAAAGATTTAAAGCCACTCTAATTGAGTGGCTTTTTTTATATACAGAGTTTCTTATTACGTATATTTGACACATGGAATTAGAAGAGTTACAAAATCGGATAGTAAGAGAATTCAGCCTTTTCGAAGATTGGACTGAAAAGTATAAGCATATTATTAAGTTGGGAGCAAAGCTAGAGCCATTACCTGAAAATGATCATACTAAGGAGAATCTGGTGAAAGGATGCCAAAGTCAGGTTTGGTTAACGGCTGAATTAGAAGGTGAGAAAATAATTTTTAAAGCAGATAGTGATGCAGCAATTACTAAGGGATTAGTTTCACTTATGGTTAGGTTTTATTCAGGTCAAACACCCGATGCAATTATTAATACAAATCCCGACTTTATTAAGAAAATTGGAATGGCGGAGCATTTATCTCCAACAAGAGCAAATGGTTTAGCCTCGATGGTAAAACAGATGAAAATCTATGCAATGGCATATAAATCTAAACTAACAAGTAGTTGATAAAGTGGGATTTAATCCCGTACTTATTTTTTAATTAAAGAAGAAATGGGAAACAAATTTTCACTTACGGGGATTGGGGCAATTGCCAAAAATGAGATGCAATTCGCTTCTTCTAATGATGAGCCTTTCCAAGCGGGTATAGTGGTGCTAACTCGTGTCTCCATATTTTTGTTTTTAGTTTGCTTTCTTTTTCTAATACCATTCTATTTTAACGACTCAGTTTCTCTGACATGGTTTTTCCTGTCTGAAGCTATTGCTTTTGCACTTATTCCTATTCTGGCAAAACAAGGTTATTTGAAAACGGCAAAGCTACTTCAAATAGCTTATATAGATATTGGTATTGTAATACTAAGTTCTGTTTTTGGAAATGAGGCAATGATTCAGGCCTTTTTTATACCTACAATGGGGCTCTCAATATTACTTTTTGATAATAAGCAGCTTCAGTTAAGAAATATTTCCATCTTCTTTTCGGTCGCTTCTTATTTTGTACTAGATTATATCATATTTGACCAGATAAGTTTTTCAGAAGGTGGTTTCTCTGTGATTAGATGGTGCGTATTAACGGCTTCATTTATCACTACTTGGCTTATTTTTAATACATTTTCAGAATACAAAGAGAATGCAGAAAACAAGGCTACTCTACTTTTGGAAACTGAAAAAGAACTCAATAAAGAGCTTAATTTAAATCAAGAAAAGCTTGAGCAGAATATTAAGGAATTAGAAAAAGCTAGAATAGCTCTTGAGAAAAGCACGCGAGCTAAATCTGAGTTTTTAGCCACTATGAGTCATGAGATAAGAACCCCCATGAATGCTATTATGGGAATGACTCATTTACTTCAAAAAGATGATCCTCGAAAAGATCAATTGGAAGCTCTTAATATTCTCGATTTTTCAGGGAAAACTTTACTATCCTTGATTGATGATGTCCTCGATTTTTCAAAAATAGAAGCAGGTAGATTAGAGTTTGAGAATATTAAATTTGAGCTTGATAAGCTGATAGGTACTATTACTGAAAGTTTCAAAATAATGGCAGATAATAAAAGCATAAAGCTAACAAATCATTTAGAAGATGATATCCAAAATGTACTATTAGGCGACCCTGCCCGCTTAACTCAAATTCTTAATAACCTGTTAAGTAACGCACTTAAATTTACAGAAGAAGGAACAATCGAGCTTAGAATCAAAAAAATTAATGAATGGGAAGAAAAAGTGGAATTAGAGTTTTCGGTTTCGGATACCGGAATTGGAATTCCTAAGGATCGAATAAATACGATTTTTGATAGTTTCACTCAAGCAAGTGGAAGCACTAAAAGATTGTATGGAGGTACAGGATTAGGGCTCACAATCAGTAAGCAGTTAACGGATTTACAGGGCGGAAAACTTTGGGTTGATAGCGAGGAGGATAGAGGAAGTACTTTCTATGTAGAAATGACTTTTGGTAAAGGAAATGGAGATGAGATTTTGAATCGAGGGGAGGTAGTAACACCTGCGCAGCAAGCACAGTTGAAAGGGAAAAAGGTATTACTAGCTGAAGATAACTTGGTAAATCAAAAAGTTATGAAAAGGTTTCTTGAGCGTTGGGAAGTAGATATGACGATCGTTGAAAATGGAAAAGAGGCTTTAAAAGCTATCGAAAAAGAGAACTTTGATGTTGTTTTAATGGATCTTCAAATGCCAGAAATGGATGGATACGAAGCGACTCAAGAAATTCGAAGTTTATCAGATCCCAACAAAAGAAATATTCCGATTATAGCACTTACTGCCGCAGCTCTTAAGGAAGTAAAAGAGAAAGTATTTGCCTGTGGAATGAATGATTTTGTGACGAAGCCATTTAATCCAAATGAACTTCAGCAAAAACTATCGGAACATGCGAATTAGCAAATTACTTTTTCAGATTTCTTCTCATTATTTCCTTCACTCCTGGCGCCTTTTTCTCATCTAAATGTTCTATTACTCCAAGCTGATCTTCTTTTGATCTGTTTTGGTTGAATTTGAACTTACCTTCCATTCTTGTGATTTCAATTTCCAAACCAATAATCGCTTTTAGCTCAGTCTCGAATACACTTTTCCCTTCTTTTAAGCTCCAGTCAGTATCAACAGTGGCTTCATGGTGATGAGTTAATTGGGTTACCATTTTTGCTAATTTTTGCAAATCATCAATAATTCTCGGTTTTCCATATACATGTACTGTCGCATAATTCCATGTTGGTACTGTTTCTCTATTTTTGTACCAAGATGGAGTTATATAAGTATGAGGTCCCTGAAAAACGCATAATATCTCTTTGGTTTCATCGAGCGTTTTCCAATGCTTATTTGCTTTAGCGAAATGGGCAATAAGTGCGCCTTTATTTCCTTGGCTTCTATCGATTAGAAATGGAAGATGTGTAGCTTCGGGTTGATTCTGGTGCTGGCTAAATAGTACACCGAAGCTGTATTCTTCAATCAATGAAAATAAAACTTCAGGGTTTTCTTCTTTAAATGAGGAAGGTATATACATGATTAAGCTTCAGTTTTGATAAGGAAATAATTTGTATGCCCAGGAGGTAAATCTTCAATTTCACCGCAGACGGAATACCCCATTTTTTTGTAGAAATCTAATGCTTGAAAGCTTGTAGTACTTAAACGAAATTTATGTATTCCCTTTTGTATTGCTTTTTCTTCGATGGTAGTAATTAATTTGGTTCCCGCTCCAGTTCCTCTCAAACTCTCGGCTACCCACAGTAAATCAATATTTAACCAGTCCCACGATAGTATCCCATAAGCTCCGCCTACAAGCATTCCTTTTTCATTCCGTATTTGTTCTATCAAAAAAGTACGTTCGTATTCTTCTGTAAAATGGTCATTATATGAACGAAGTTTTAATCGAAGTTCTAGTATTTCTTCTTCTGAAGGGTTTTCTTTTGAAATGAACTTCAGTTTATTAGTACTCATAGTTTAAAAAATGTCCCGGTTTTTAAAGCGCAATTGTTATATGGGTGAAGATCAACAATAATTAATGGAGATAATAATGAATAAATATATGCTAATCCTTTTCGATAATGAGGATGCTTTTACAGATTTTTCACCTGAAGATATGCAAAACGAGATTGCATTACATGGCAAGTGGATGGAACAATTAGGCGATCGATACAATTCTGGAGAAGCTTTGAATCAGCCTGCAAAATCAATACATGGCAAAGAAAAAATAGTCACAGATGGACCGTATATAGAGTCTAAAGAATTGGTTGGAGGTTTCTATATTATCAATGCAGAAAGCCTTGAAGAAGCCACAGAGTTAGCCAAAGGATGCCCAGTACTTCGATTAGGTGGAAGTATAGAAGTACGTGAAGTTATGAAAATGTAGGTGAGCGAATCAGTTAAAAATAGCACTTCAAAAATGGTGGAACATCTTTTCAGGCAACAATCTGGAAAGATGTCTGCTATTTTAATCCGTATTTTTGGCTTTCAAAATTTGGAGCTTATAGAGGATATAATTCAAGAGACCTTTCTATCAGCGATTAAAACTTGGGGGATGAAAGGAGAGCCCGAAAACCCAGAAGCATGGCTAATGCTGGTTGCCAAGAATAAAGTCATAAACGAACTTAATAGAAAAAAAAGGCACTCAGAAAAAAAGGAGTTACTTCATTATAAAGCATCATACAACCACATTGACGATCTATTCCTTGATCATGAAATAAAAGATAGCCAACTCAGAATTCTATTTGCTTGTTGTCATCCAGACTTAAAAATACGAGCTCAAATTATGCTCACTCTAAAAACACTGTCAGGTTTTGGTGACAAAGAAATTGCCAATGCCTTATTAATGAAAGCATCTGCTGTAAAAAAAGGGATTTATAGAGCTAAAGAAGAGCTTAAAGCTAAGCATGATCATATTGGAATTCCATTTCTACCAGAAGCTTCAGAACGTATCGACACCGTTCTAACCATTATTTACTTAATATTTAATGAGGGTTATAAAACAACCTCAGGTAAACAGGTTATTAATGATGATTTGTGTTTTGAGGCGATTCGATTAGCAGGATTATTGCTTGAGACCCAGTATGTAGATATAGGTAAGATTTGCGCATTACTTTCATTGATGTATTTAACCTTGGCAAGGTTTCCTTCCCGTTTAGATAGTAATGGTGAATTAATCGAAATCGAACTTCAAGACCGAACAAAATGGGACAAAAGATTAATGTCGCTAGGGTTCTCATTTCTCAAAAAATCTAGAGCAAGTACTACATTGAGCCGATATCACCTCGAAAGCTCTATTGCTTCAATTCATTGTATAGCAAAATCATTTGGAGAAACAGACTGGAGTGCTATACTTTATTGTTACGAAAAACTTTTAGAGCTGGATCATTCTTTTATGGTACGATTTAATTATGCCATTGCGTTAGGATGGGCAAAAGGTTTTGAGCTTGGTTTAGATGAGTTGAAGGAACTAGAAAAAGAATCAAAGAGTCCGAAAAGATCACTCCTTTATTCAGGTATTGCTGAACTAAATATACAACTTGGGAAATTTGAAGTTGCAAAATCCTACTACCAAGTGGCACTTGATCAAACCGAGTCAAATGCGGATAAAATTTTTATCACAAAAAAGATAATTGAGTGTGATACTAAAAATATTAATCCCAATTAAAGATTTTTTTGAATATAAAGCAGAGCAAAACGGTTAAGTTAAAGAGCGATATTTACTGAGATACCGCCACCATTTCCACTTATAAATGGGGTGATTTCGTAATTATTTGGTACTTTTTGCAAGTGTTTTTTTGATAAAAATATTCCCCAATATGTGCCAATTAAAGCGCCAGCAGTAACATCACTCGCCCAATGTTTTCCTTTTGCAATGCGAGCAAGGGCCGTACCTGCAGGAATAACCATTAAAGAGTAAGTGAGTACGTTTGGATAGTACATTGCCCAAGGTGTGAATAGTGCAAATGCTGTAGAAGAATGTCCCGATGGAAAAGATGTTTCGCCTGAATTGAAGAAATCAAAATCATAAGCACCATCATTTTGATACGGTCGAGATCGAGCAAACACAAACTTAGAAATATTTACAGTAGAAGCAGTGTAAAGTACAGATTGAAAAGAGGTAAAAGCCGCATTCTGAAATTTTTTATCACTCGAAAGTAGAGAGGTTCCAAAAAGAGCTGCTGAAAAAGGAATAGCGTATTTGATTTCCCCAAAATTATTACTCCAGTTTAGTGCTTTAGAGTTAGAGTAATTTTTTTGAAAGTAACTACTACTTGGTTCATCAAAACTAGAAATCCCTGCAAGAGCTACTGTAATCATCCCAACATTAGAAATGGTATTTGAATTAATATTTCTACCAATAGAAATAGGGTCTTGAACAAACCACGTTGAAAATCGATTTCCAGTATTGTTCTGTTGAGCAAAAGTACTCAAAGGAAGTAACAATAGGACAGAAAAATAAACTTTTTTAAACGACATCATTTACAGACTTACTTACCATAGTATGCGAAATTCAAATGAAAAAAACTTATAGATTTTATATTTACAGATCATTTCAAAGATTAAATGTTCCACTTCAGTAATAAGTAAATAAACCTTATTAAAAATCAGTATAGATTATGAGAAATTAGTTATTGAAATGAGTTAATTCTTGTAGTTTATATAGACTTTATTCAATTAATATAATCGCTGATGAGACTAGTAAGTTGTATAATTTTTAGCCTAATAATAGGGTGCACTAACCCAGTACAAAATTTATCTGGCTCCGAACTTTTAGAGAAAAGTAAGAGGTATCATGATCCAAATGGGAGTTGGGAAAAAGCGAGGCTATCTGTTCATATTCAAGAGCCAAGATTAGGGAATCCACTTCGCTATTCTGAAATTAGAATAGATAATGAGAATGAATATTTTGAATTAAACAGGAAGATTGATGAAGGGATTGTATCTAGAATTATAGAGAAGGGTGAAGCAAGAGTTTTACTGAATGGTTCTGAAAATATTTCAACAGAAATTATGGATGAGTATCGGTTATCAGAAGATCGAAATACAGGCTATTATGGATTTTATAGTCTTTTATATGGCTTACCTATGTCGTTGAATTTAAATGAAATTGAGGGGATAGGAGGAGTAAAAGAATCTCGATTTAATGGAAAAGATGTTTTTAAGATTGAAGTGAGGCTGAAAGAAGCTATAATTTCAGATATTTGGGTTTTATATATAAATAAATCGAGTTATGTGTTAGAAGGAATAGAACTAATTCATAATCAAACCGATATGGAGAATGAAAGGATCGTTTTTGAAGATGAATTTGAGTTTGATGGAATAAGAATTCCAAGATTTCGTCATTGGTATCGAGTTGAATCAAATGAATATAGGGGCAGTGACATAATTGTTAAGAAAACCAAGTAAAAAGAAAAAGCAATGTTTGTTAAAGCCAGACTAATCATAGTTTTTATTCTTTTTTTAGAAGGGGTTGATTATGAAATCCATTTACTCCAGATGAACAAATAGCTTAAAATCTTTTGAAGTAGCTTAACAAAAAACTTAACGATTATTTTGATGAATAGAATTAAACTAATACTAATGTTGTCCATAGGGCTGGTTTTTGCCAACCCATGCATGTCTCAATCGTATGTAGAGTACTTTAACTTTGGGAGGGAAGCATTAGACAATAAAGACACGCTTGGTTTCAGGAATCATATGTTCAAGGCAGACTCGATTCGACCAAATCATCAGGTAATCATGTATAATCTCGCGAAAGGATATGCCTTAAACAATGAAACGGAGAAAGCATTTGAGATATTGACTACTCTTTCTCAGTTTTATGCGTCAGAAGGGGTTTTGGACAGTACAGATTTTCAAAGCTTAATTGAAGAGGAAAAGTGGAAAAAACTAAAGGCTTCGATAGAAAAATCAAATGAGGTTATTATTTCTAGTGAGCTAGCTTTTGAGATAAATAAAACAGGTTTTCACCCAGAAGGAATTATTTATGATGAGGAATTTAATCACTTTTTTATCTCTGATATTAGGTCTGGATTAATCTATAGAACAGACAAAGAAGGAAAAGAATTAGGCTCTTTTGCTAACCTATCAGAGCTAGGGTTTTGGTCACCAATGGGAATGAAGATAGATCCATCAAATACGAATTTAATTTGGGTGGCAACTTCAGCTGTGGATAATTTTGAAAACTTCGAACCCGAAATGAAAGGGAAGTCGGCGGTTTTACTTTTCGATAAAAAAACTGGGAAGTTATTGGAGCAATATATTCCTGAAGAAGACGGTCATTCCTATGGTGATCTATTTGTAACCTCAAAAGGTGAGGTTTTTGTTACCGATAGTCAAACACCAGTGATTTATAAACTGGATCGTAGAAAATCAAAAATAACCGAAGCTTTTTCATCAAAAGAATGGTGGAGTTTACAAGGAATTACTTCTTCACTCGACGGAACTAAATTATTTGTCTCAGATTATATCACTGGCATTTTTGTAATCAATGTACTGGATGGAAGAATTACTCCTTTAATTACGGAAAACTACAAACTTAGAAGTACCGATGGACTTTACCTTAAAGGAGATCAACTCATTGCAATTCAGAATGGTACCTTACCTAAGAGAATTGCAGCAATTTCATTAAATCAAGAAGGCACTGGAATAAGTAGCAGCCTCAAGTATTTAGACCAAGCACGGGAAGAATTAGAAGAACCCACGCTTGGAACTTGGGTAAACGGTGATTTATACTATATTGCAAACAGTCCTTGGGGGTATTATGATGAGGAAATGAATCCAAAATATGATGAATGGCCAATTTTAAAAGTGTTGAGGCTTAGAGCATCTGGCATCAAATGAAGTTTAATACGATTAAAATACGGTTGCTGATATCACTTCTATTGGCAGCACCTTCCTACTCTTTGTTATGTTTGATTCGAGGTTATGATTTTGAAGAAATGACACTATATGCCCATGTAGAATACTCAGCAGCAGTGTTCATTATTTTAATGATTTTATTTGAAGTGCATAATCAAAAAAGCATTTTTCTTGAAAAATATATTTCATGGAAGATGCAATTGGTTAAAAGGTTCTGGCTTGAAAGTGCAATAACGTTCCTATTTACTCCTTTGGTTGTTACTCCCGTAATGTTCATGCTTTATCAGACGATTTGGGATATGAATGTCTGGTTTCCGGGGATGTTGGAGTACAATCTTTTCGCTTTGAGTTTCTCATTTCTAATTGGTGTTTTTGTAAATGCTGAATTTATTATTGAAGACTGGAAGAGATCTATTCTTGAAAATGAAACTCTTGAAAAAGAAAATGCTAAGGCTCGGTTAAGTGCTTTACAGGGCCAGATTAGTCCTCATTTTTTATTCAACAATTTCAATGTGCTTAGTGCTTTAATAGACGAAAACCCGAAGCTCGCCCAGAATTATTTAGATGCACTCAGTGATGTCTATCGATATGTACTAAATCATAAGAATGAAGAATTGGTTCGGCTTATTGATGAGATTGAGTTCATAAAAAAATATCTTTTTTTACTACAAATAAGGTTCGACGATAAGCTAGTATGTAGTATTGATATCAAAGAATATGGACAAACACGAATACCACCAGCTACTTTACAAATTCTAGTTGAAAATGCTGTTAAACACAACGAGATATCTACTCGCAAGCCATTGAAAATTTCTATTAAGGTACTTTCTAATCAAATGATAGAAATAAGGAATAATCTACAGCCCAAGAATGGATCGCATGAAAGCACAGGGGTGGGATTAAAAAATATATCAGATCGCTTTAAATATTTTACAGAAGAGTCAGTTGAGATTCTTAATGATGAACAAGATTATATAGTTAAACTGCCCATCCTAAAAATAAACGGAAATGAATATTCTGATATGTGAAGATGAAGCCCCAGCTCGCAAACAGATTTCCAAGATGATCTGTAAAAGTAATAACGACGCCATTTTAGTAGCGGCTGTTGAGACTGGTGAGGAAGCTTTAGAAGCCATAAGTAAGTATGATTTAGATCTTATTTTTATGGATATAGAACTGGCAGATGGACCTTGTTTCGAAACTTTGGATAAAGTAGAGGTGAGAACACCAATTATTTTTACAACGGCGTACGATGAATATGCCCTGAAAGCCTTTAGCCTCAATAGCATTGATTATCTTGTAAAGCCAATTTCACAAGAAAACGTAGATCGAGCGTTTGATAAGTATTACAATATTAAAGAGAGTTTTGAACACACTCCTGGGTTCACTTTTTCTCGAAATATCCTAGATAAAAACGTATACAAAGAACGGTTTTTAGTAAAACTAGGAAGAAAATTATTTCCCTTACATACTTCGGAAGTAGCCTACTTTATGTCTTATGATAAAATGGTCTGGTTGGTAACACATGAACGAAAACGGTATATAATCAACTATACCTTAGCAGAATTAGAAGAGCTTTTAAACCCTAAAGAATTCTTTCGATTGAATAGACAGTATATCAGTCATATTAAGGCAATAAAAGAGTTAGAACCTTATTTCAAAGGTCAGGTTATGGTTAATATCTCCCCTCAAGTAGACGACGAAATCATAATAAGTAGATCGAAAACTCCTGAGTTAAAATCATGGCTAGGTGTTTGATATTTCGAACAAAGTCGACTTACATAACCCTGATTTAATTATGAAAGGATTGCTATCCCTTCAAATCTGGCGCCTTGCAATAGGGAAAGCTCTTAAAGCTGTTTTGGTCTACTCTCAAGGATATCATTATAAGAGTCTACTTTAAAGTGGGGCTTAACCTGCTCTTTTACCCCAAATCTAAAAGTTAGCTGATTAGTTTAGGTATAATGAAAAAGCCCAACAACTATAAGTTATTGGGCCTATTTGTCTTATAAAAGTACACCCGACAAGAGTCGAACTTGTAACCGCCTGATTCGTAGTCAGGTACTCTATCCAATTGAGCTACGGGTGCATGAATTTTTTGAGAGCTCCAAAGATAAGGACTTCTTCTTCGCTTCACAATCTATTTTTTGATTATTCACTTTGATCAACCCCTTGAATAACCACTCAAAATTTATCGATCCAATAGTTACTATTAAAACAACTTCTATAAATCTATTTGTTATAAATCAGATAGCCTGATTTAATAGGACTCTCCATAGCTTTTAAGCCATGCGTTTTTATCAAGTCGGAGTAATTAAGCAACTGGACTTTATTCTCTCGAATTAGTGAAAGAAATTCAGATGATTTAAATGCTTCCAATTCTGCATCCCTATGTTTACTCATATACTCAGGTCCAAAAGGATTAAGATCAATCATCGCCGCAAGTTCAGATGTATTTTTTCCAACATGAGTTACGAAAAGGTTGTACTGGTCAGTTTCTAAATTACTGAGAGTGGCTATTAATGAATCTTTTTTAGAAGAAATAGGAGCGAAATACATCGTTTCCACATCTACCTCTCCAAAATATCGAGAAATTGCTAAATTATATTCTACAGCAAGTTTCTCGACAATAGATCTATACTCAGGTTTGTCAACAGCCGTACCCATGTGATAATCCACATACTCAATATGAGCTCCACTTTTTAACGCGCGTTCAATTTGTGCTCGCAACTCAGTTTCGATATCTGATAGTGTTGGATTATTTTCATACAGAGTAGCTCGCGATGGGAAAAAGAATCCATGTTCATCTACTAACGAAGGCACAGCATCTTTACCAGCAACCGGTCCCCAGCGATAGTTTTTCCATTCTGCGTTTAGAGTTAGGTGAATACCAAGTGTTACTTGAGTTTCATCTTTCAAAATATCTACGCCTTCCTGGTACCAAGGACAAGCAAACATAATAGAGGCCGAAAATGGAATATCAAGTTCTGCAATTTCCTTAATACCCATGTTTACAGCGTGCGACATGCCGATATCATCAAAGCGGAGCAGTAACATCTGCGGATTAGTTTTTGGGAAAAGGGATAGGAAAATTCCAACGAATATGAGGAGTATTATTTTCATCGAAGAATGTGCTAATTACTATTTCTTTAGTTTAAAATAGATGAAATCAAGGATGTTGCAAAGTAGAGAGTTTGTTGTTTCACTTAACCTCGTTCCGTAGCTCCGCTGCGGAATGCTTCCGGGAAGCTCTGCTTCCAACCCCGACGTCATCCTAAACTCGTTTCAGGATCTGTGTAAGGCTAAAAAACTAGTAAACCCCATCAGTACCAGACCTCCCCAATTCCTAACCATATTTACTGATCGATCTAGTTCGCCCCTCCTACATTAAGAGGGGAAATTAATCGCTTGATAAATTACTATATCAACGAGTTCTCCTCCTTATCCAAGGAGGAGACAGAGGAGGTCGAAATACACAAGCGAGACGCTTGCGTTAGATTGTGCTAATTACTATTTCTTTAGTTTAAAATAGATGAAATCAAGGATGTTGCAAAGTAGATAGTTTGCTGTTTCACTTAATCTCGTTCCGTAGCTCCGCTTCCAATACTTCATCGTCATCCTGAACTTGTTTCAGGATCTGTGTAAGGCTAGAAACTAGTAAACCACCTCAGCTCAAGATTCCCGCCCAATCTACCGAAAGGCAGGCTTCACAGGAATGACTAGTATAAAGAATATGGGTTTAGTTTCTTACCGAACTCTTTAGATATCTCACTTTAGTTCGATATGACAAAAAGTGAGGTTTTTCAGGTACCCCGGCAAAGGGACTCATTCCTTCGTGTTGAAGTGTGCATCTAGAGTTGCATATAAATAAAAAAAACCTCGTTTAAATTCATAAACGAGGCTCGAAAATTATAAATAGTTAGATATCAATATCTATACTCATTAGACTTATAAGGTCCAGTGATTGGAACACCAATATAAGCAGCTTGATCTTCAGAAAGAGTTTCAAGATCAACACCTATTTTTGATAAGTGAAGTCGAGCAACTTTTTCGTCTAAAGATTTCGGAAGTACGTGTACACCTGGAGTAAATTCTTCAGGTCTATTCCATAATGCAATTTGAGCAAGCGTTTGGTTTGCGAAACTATTACTCATCACAAATGAAGGGTGACCAGTTGCATTTCCAAGGTTCATTAAACGACCTTGTGAAAGAAGTACAATCTGCTTTCCAGACTTCAATGTAAATATGTCAACTTGTGGTTTGATGTTCTCTTCTTCTGAATTAGCTTTCAACCAGGCAACATCAATTTCATTATCAAAGTGACCGATATTTCCAACAATCACTTTGTCTTTCAAACTTTCAAAATGACGTTTTTTAAGGATATCCTTATTTCCAGTAGCAGTAACAATGATATCAGCTCTTGGAGCGGCATCATCCATACGCTTTACTTCAAAACCGTCCATCGCAGCTTGTAGTGCGCAAATTGGATCAATTTCAGTTACAATAACACGAGCACCAGCACCTTTAAGCGAAGCGGCAGTTCCTTTACCTACATCGCCATACCCAGCTACTACAGCAACTTTTCCAGCCATCATAACATCGGTAGCACGACGAATTGCATCTACTGCAGATTCTTTACAGCCATACTTATTGTCAAATTTCGATTTTGTAACCGAATCATTCACGTTTATTGCAGGAATAGGTAATGTTCCTTTTCGTTCTCTTTCAATTAATCTAAGAACGCCGGTAGTTGTTTCCTCAGAAATTCCTTGGATTCCATCTACTAATTCCGGGTAGTTATCAAGTACCATATTGGTAAGATCTCCACCATCATCAAGAATCATATTTAAAGGCTGTCCATCTGGGAAAACGATAGTTTGCTCAATACACCAATCAAATTCTTCTTCCGACATTCCTTTCCAAGCATATACAGGAATACCAGCGGCGGCAATTGCAGCGGCAGCATGATCTTGAGTTGAATAAATATTACATGAAGACCAAGTAACATCTGCTCCAAGGTCTACTAGAGTTTCAATCAAAACAGCAGTTTGGATTGTCATATGAAGACATCCAGCAATTCGAGCACCTTTTAGTGGTTGCTCAGCTTTATATTCTTCACGAATTGCCATTAAACCTGGCATTTCAGCTTCAGCTAGGTCAATTTCCTGACGACCATATTTAGCGTCGTTTATGTCTTTTACCTTATAGGCTAATTTTTCTTCTACTTGTGGCATGTTCTATTACTTTGTTTTTTTATTGTCTTCTATAATCGTTTTGGCTTTGAGGTAATCACCTTCAGTACCTGCAGATCCAAGCTCTGCTTTTATCAAGAATCCTTGAGGATCGATATATACCTTAAAAGGGATACCTAAAGATATTACTTCTGCACCAACATCGTTCGCATCTAATGAAAAATTGAAATCGTAATTATTATTCGAAATAAACTCTTCAACATCTGTTTGCTCGTCTGCAGTTAGAGTATTAACCGCTAAAACAGTAAAATCATTTGGATATTCTTTTCTAAGTGAATCCATAGCTGGGAAAACCATTAAACAAGGTCCGCACCAAGTTTCCCAAAAATCAATCATTACTACTTTCCCTGCAAAGTCAGATAAGTATACCTCTTTGCCATCCATACTTTGAAAAGATGCTCTTTGCAATACAGCTTCAATACGAGCTTCTTCTTCAGATAATTCTCTGGGATTTTGGCTTTTCTTTGAACAAGAAAGGGAGATAAATAGTAGAGCAGTAATTAGTGTAAATAATAAATTTCTTTTCATGTAGACATTTTAAATGATTTAAGTCTCAAAGATAAGGGATATGACCGAGAAAAGTACAATTGGGAATACCTAATGAGTTGATAGAGAAATGCGAGATTTTTATAGCTTATTTTTAAAATCAGTAGATGTGCTTTTTATGGATGAATCTTATCTTTAGCAATGCAAAATTCTATAGAAGCGAATGAATTGAATGATTTTATTATAGTAGGGGCAGGGATAGTTGGTTTATCTACTGCATATAAGCTATCCATTGCTTTCCCAAAAGCTAAGATTCTAGTATTAGAAAAAGAGAAAAAGGTTGCTGCCCACCAAACAGGGAAAAATTCTGGAGTTATCCATTCTGGAATCTATTATAAGCCAGGTAGTTACAAGGCTAAGAATTGCATAGATGGGAGGCTTCAACTGGTTGATTTTTGTAAAAAGTATGATGTAGCTATCGATGTTTGCGGAAAAGTTATAGTTGCTACTGATGAGGAAGAGCTTCCAAGATTGGATAAAATCTATGAACGAGGCCTTGAAAATGAGATCGAAGGAATCGAAAAAATAGATGCTAAGCAACTCGCCGAAATTGAGCCACATGTAAAAGGGATTGCTGCTATTAAAGTTCCATGTACTGGAATTGTAGATTTTTCAGGGATGTGTATCAAACTCAAAGAGCTTATTGAAGAGAAAAATGGTACAGTTAGGTTTGGTCAAAAAGTAGAAAAAATTGAAGAGAAAGAAGATGAAATCACAGTTAGAACAACTACAGATACTTTCAAATCAAAATACTTGGTCAACTGTGCAGGTTTGTATTGTGATCACGTTGCTAAGTCGGCGGGGATAAAATCACCGGTAAAAATAGTCCCATTTAAAGGAGAATATTATGAGCTAAAACCAGATGCTGAATATTTAGTAAAACATTTAATCTATCCTCTCCCAAACCCAGAATTTCCTTTCTTAGGAGTACATTTTACCCGAATGGCTTTGGGCGGAATTGAATGTGGACCTAATGCTGTATTTGTTTTTAAGAGGGAAGGATATAATAAGTTTGCCTTCGATTTTAAAGAAGGATTTGAAGCACTACTGTTTAAGGGTTTTAGAAAGATGGCTGCAAAACATTGGCGAATGGGATTAGAGGAATACAAACGCTCATTTTCAAAAAAAGCATTTGTTGAAGGTCTTCAAAAGCTTATTCCAGAAGTTAAAGAAGAACACTTAGAGCATTCTCCGGCAGGTGTTCGTGCAATTGCATTACTTCCCAATGGAGAGATTCTAGATGACTTTTACTTCGAAGTAGCAAATAGGCAAATTCATATATTGAATGCACCAAGCCCAGCAGCGACAGCGAGCTTAGCAATTGGAGATGAAATTGTTAAAAAGGTAAGAGAAGAATTTGGTTTGTAACTAATTGAACAGCATCTCGTTAAGGATGTCCCAAATCTAGGGCAATTAAATGCGCATACAAATCAGAAATAAGCTTACTGAAACCGAGTTTAAAAAACTTTACTTAAATTACTACCCTGTAATTTATAAAGTGGCTTTCTATATTTTGAAGCATGAAAATGCTGCAGAGGATATAGTTCAGGAAGTTTTTCTTAAAATCTGGGATAATCAATCAGCCTTATCTGAAGTTGATAATATCAAGGCGTATTTAATTTCGATGACCCGAAACGCTTCTCTCGATTCTATAAAGAAATCAAAAAAGGATGAACATCTAGTCCTTCAACTTCAACACCTTTCTAATGATTCATATAATAGTGATGAGGAAATAGCTTTTAGAAAAGTGTTAGAAATTGCTGTTTCAAAACTACCGCCTAAATGTAGATTAATTTTCTCACTTAGTAGATTTGATGGACTTTCGAACGATGAAATTGCAGAGTATCTGAAAATTTCGAAACGGACAGTAGAAACTCAGATTTCGCTTGCACTAAAAGCATTTAGAGGTGATCTAAGACCTATTTTTGAAACCCACCTTTCAGAGTATATGCTAGCCAGCATTGTGATTTTATTGCAACAGATTTAATTAAAAATAATTTTACGTGTTTGTAAATGATTTACAGTCTATAGAGTAAATCAACGATTACAATTTATGAACACATTAAGAGCTTTTGGCATTGTTGCCAAGGAATTTTCACAACAAATTCAAGAGGAACATCTAAATGAGAACCCAGAACTTTTTGATAAATGGGAGAAATCATTTAGCTATACCATACTTTTATCTGGTGTAGTAACTCTAATTCTTTTGCAACTATGAGTGTTAAAAGAATTATAGAGCTGACGGTTCGGGAAGTATCTGGATCTATCACGCAAAGTGAGTCTGATGAATTAAAGACTTTGATAAGTAAGAGTGAAACCAATAAACAAATCTATTCGGATACTCTAGAGACTTGGAAAAAGTCCGGGGATTATTCAGTGAAACTGGATATCAACGCAGAAGCTTCATGGGAATCATTCCAGCAAAAAACGAAGCAAAAATCTGTTCCGAAGTTATTTACTCTTCATCCAATATATAAAGTGGCTGCAACTATTATTATCGTAGTTGGGCTAGGTCTAGCAGTATTCAATCCATGGAAAACTGTGAAATATAGTACAGAGTTAGGCGAAACACTTGAAGTTGTATTAGAAGATCAATCGGTAATCACACTAAATGAATTAAGTTCATTAGTTGTAGCGAAGTCTTTTAATGAGGAAGATCGAAAAATTGAGTTTTTAGGTGAAGCCTATTTTGATATCGCTGAAAACCCAGATAAGCCTTTCATCATACATAGTAAAAATTCAGAGATCAGAGTTCTAGGAACCACCTTCAATGTAGACGCTAAAGAAGAGACCGAGGTTGTGGAGGTTGACGTAACAAGCGGTCGAGTTTCTTTTAGTGAGGTCGAAAACCAATCTAACCTTGTAATTTTGACAAAAGGCATGAAGGGAACCTTTGACCTAAAAGATAAAGGGTTGATATCTCAAAATTTTGAAAATGAGAATTTTCAAGCTTGGAGAACTAATATTCTGGAGTTTGACGATTTAAGTATGAGTCATGTAATAGAAGACATTCAAGAATATTTTGGAAAAGAAGTATCCATAGCTAACCAAGAAATCCTGAGGTGTAATTTTACAAGTTCATTCTCAGAACCTTCCATAAATGAGGTACTTGATATTTTATCGATAACACTGGATTTAACTTTTGAGAGAGAGGGAAATGTGTTTGTGTTATCAGGAAAGGGTTGTACAGAAATTGAAGAATAAAAAGAGAGTAAAAGAAATCATGAAAATAATAATAGTACTTAGCCTGATTGTAGTAAGTTCTGTTGGAGTTAAAAGTCAAGATTTTCAATTCAAGAGAGTTTTTGAAAATCAAACGTTAGAAGAAGTGCTAAAGGTCATAGAAACCGAAACAGTATATCAGTTTTCATATAGTAGCACATCAATACCAACCAAAATGAAGATGAATGTATCTTTAAATGATTCTTCAATTGAATCTACTCTAGATAAGATTTTTAAGGATACGAACATTGAGTATGAGGTTATAAAAAACCGAGTAATACTAAAACAAAAGAGAGAAGGTCAAACCGTTCGTGGGAAAGTGATTGATCGTCATACTCAAATTCCAATTATTGGCGCTTCGGTTGTATTGTTAGATACTGATCCGCTAAAAGGGGACGCTACCAATTTTGATGGAGTTTTTAGAATTGAGAATATTCAGGTTGGAAGATATACCATTCAAGTTACTTACCTAGGATATCAAAACGAGATCATTCCTGGAGTTTTGGTTGGGGCGGGACAGGAAGTGGTTATGGATATAGAAATAGAGGAATCACTTCTTCAGTTGGACGAAATACAGGTTGGAGTTGGAAGAACAATTTCTTCTGTACCTCTAAACGATATGGCACAGGTAAGTGGTCGCTCATTTACTGTAGAGGAGACGAAAAGGTTTCCAGTAAGTATCGGTGATCCACTACGATTAGCCTCTTCTTTTGCAGGAGTTCTCGCAACCGATGATGGAGGGAATGACATTGTTGTTCGTGGAAATTCTCCAAGAGGATTACTTTGGAAATTAGAAGGTGTTGAAATTCCAAGTCCAAATCACTTTTCCAGTGAAGGTACTTCGACAGGAGCTATTAGTATGTTCAGTACTCAGGTGATATCAAGATCCGATTTTTTAACCAGTGCTTTTCCTGCTCAATATGGCAACGCCACCTCTGGTGTTTTTGATATACAATTGAGAAATGGGAATAACGAAAAAAGAGAATCAACGCTTCAATTAGGGTTATTAGGTGTCGATGTAGCTTCAGAAGGTCCATTTTCAAAGAAAGGGAAAGCTTCTTATTTATTTAACTATCGATATTCAACACTGTCTTTACTAAGTGGGGTTGGCTTACCACTCGAAGAAGAAGGTGAACGAAATGTATTCCAGGACCTTTCTTTTAAACTTAATTTCCCAACTCAGAATGCAGGGATTTTCTCAATATTTGGAATGGGTGGCTTAAGCAGATACGAGGAGTCAAATGTGGCAATTATGAAGAATGACGAGTACTATAATATGGGAGTAATAGGAGTGAATAATAAATATATTCTTGGTACTAGCGCTGTTTTAACATCTACTATTTCTTGGTCTGGAACAGAAGTAGGTGACAACTATATTGGGCCTATCAATAACCCATTATATGAGGAGGAAAATTCTTTTAAGAAAACATATTTGAGAGCTTCAATAGAGTTAAATAATAAATTTAATGCCCATCATTTTCTTAGCTCAGGAGTAACAGTAAATAGTTTAACCTATAACTTTGATTCCATAGAAAAGAACCCCTCTAATAATGCCCCGTTTGAGGAGATGGTATATTTTAATGAAGATGGAAATTCAGGGTCGTTACAGGCGTTTACATCATGGAAATACAAACCTACTGAAACACTTACTTTTGTAAATGGATTACACCTATTAAACTTTTTCTTAAGTCAAGAAACAGTAGTTGAACCACGATCAAATTTAAGATGGCAATTTCACCCTAAATCTGCAGTATTCGCCGGTTTTGGACTACACAGCAGGATTGAATCCCTTGAATATTACTTTGCTAACAATATTCAGGAAGATGGAAGTGTAAAAAACTACAACACCGATTTAGGTGTAACGAGGTCCCGCCATTACGTGGCTGGTTTTGATGTTCAATTATCTGACCGAGCATATCTGAAAACAGAATTTTATTACCAAGAAATTTTCAACGTACCTGTATTTGCAGACTCGATAGCTCCAACATCTCCATTAGCTGGAGCATTTTCGACCATAAATTTAACAGATGGTTATATTTCAGATGATCTTGTGAATGGGGGTAAAGGTAAAAACTATGGAGTTGAAGCAACAATAGAACGAAAATTTACCAACAACTACTATTTTCTTGTAAACGCGATGTTATACGAATCTAAGTATCAAGGGCGTGACGGAATAACAAGAAACACTCGTTATAATGGTAATTTCGGATATAATCTTTTGGCAGGGAAAGAATTTGAACTTGGTGGTCTGGAAAAAAATCGAACTTTAGGTCTTAACTTGAAACTTACTCATGCTGGAAATAAAAGGTATTCGCCAATTAATTTGGAACTTTCAAGACAGGAAGGAAGAGAAGTTGTTTTGGTTGATGATTTATATAGAAAGAGATTTCCAGATTATTTTAGAATAGATATTCAAATTAATTATAGGAAAAATATTAAAAATAGAACGATAGAATGGCGATTAGATATCCAAAACGTGTCTAGCCATAACAACGTATTAACTACATACTATGACAGAGTTGAAGAACAGATTTTCACCCCAGAAGAGAAAATATTTATCCCGGTTCTAAGCTATAGAGTAGAATTCTAAAGTTCTAAAAGAGCGTCCCAAAGTTTCATGCTTCTTCCTTTGTTCTTAACAATGATTAATGGTAGATATTGATCTCTATCGATAAGAGCTTCAGTAATACTACCTAGCACAAAGGAAGAAAGTGTGTTACGTCCTCGTGAACCCATGATAACTGCATCAACATGATTAGAGAAAGAAAAACGGTTAATCATGTATGGTATAGTATCATTTTTTTGAATCTTGAAGTGCATTTCAAAGCTGTTTTCATCAATTTCGTTTTCAGATAAAAACAAAGCAAGTCTATTTTTTACTGCTTTTAAAAGCTCTTCTGCGAACTCATCAATAGTAAGTCCAGTTTTAAAATATCCACTCGGGATTTTTAAAATATGTAACCCATGTACTTTAATACCGGGTCGTTTCTTGGCTAAATTAAGAGCATGTTGTAAAGCCATAAAACTGTTCTTTGAGAAATCCAGTGGAACAAGAAGCGTATTAATTTCATCAGGTAATGTTGGAGGTACTAATGTAATTGTGCATCCAACACTACGAACTACTTTTTGGAGAAACGCGACTTCACTTTCACTATCATTTTCGTCACTTCTATTTATAATAAGCATATCTATGTTTTGCTCGCGAACAACAGCGGATATACTTCTTAATTTAACTCCATCAAGAATTTGATACTCAATGTTTTTAACAGAGGTAATACGTTCATAATGTTCAATTTTCTCCTGAATAGCATCTTTTATAGAATCATCAATTGGAGGAATTAAGCCAGGATATTTCTCGACAAGCTCTTTTGGAACGTCAAGATTATCTGCAACATGTAGGAACATAATCGATTCAATAGAGAATAAGTCTGCAATACGATTTAAATAATCACAAACTACATCGTCGTGATCATTCAATTCCATAACTACAAGAAGTCGTTTAATCGAATACATAAGTTTTTCTTTTGAAAAATTAGAATCTGAAATTTATACAAGAATAATTATCTATCTAGAATCATAAGTTAAGGCTATATATGATCTTATTCAGAATAAGAAGTTCTAATACAAAAAATAGAAGAAAATGTAACATGCTCACTATTTATTAATCATTTTAATGTTGAATCAATTGATCAGTTCAACTAGATTAAGCATGCTTATTCATGTACTCACTCAATAAAATATATTATGAAAAGAAGCTACTATGTTATTATTGCAGTTTTATTTACAACAACTTCTCTTTTTGCTCAAGTAGACTACGATACTGAGATTCAACCCATTTTTAATTCTAAGTGTACAAGTTGCCATGGTGGTACAAGTGGACTAACATTAACTTCCTATAATTCCCTTTTTGGAAGCACAGGAGAACAATATGGTACTAATATTGTAATACCTAGTGATCCTAACGCAAGTGGTTTGGTTGATAAAATTGAACCAAATCCACAATTTGGTGTCAGAATGCCTCAAGGGGGAATGCTTGATCAATCACAGATTGATTTAATCAGAACCTGGATTACTGAAGGGGCAAATGCTGTTGCATCTTCAAGTGAAGAAGAATCGATTGTTCCAGATAACTTTCGTTTATTTGGAAACTATCCAAATCCATTCAACCCAAGTACTCAAATCCAGTTTGATGTGCCTTTCGCAACCCAATACACTATTTCGATATACACAATGCACGGAAAATTGATTGCAGAACAAATTGGGAATGTTTCAGCTGGTAGAGTTCAAATTCCTGTAAATCTTAATGGGAATCCTACTGGAACCTATTTATACAAGGTAACAGCGCTTTCAAATGGAGCGACCCAATTCATTGGTACTGGAAGAATGACGCTTATTAAGTAATATTCAATTAAGAATGTTGAACCCTTCTGGAGATACATTCTTAATTATTAAAAGTATTTCTTTCAATCAATTCTTTTGCACTTAGAAGCGCCGATTCCGAGATTTCTGCTCCACTCATTAAACTTGCAACTTCACGAATATGCTCTTCTTGAGAAAGAGGAATGATCTTCGTTATTGTTCGTTCATTTTCTTCGACTTTTGCCACTTTATAGTGATGATGAGCTTGACTGGCTATTTGGGGTTGATGAGTTATGGCCACTATTTGGCAATGTTCTGAAAGCATTCTCATCGATCGGCCAACTTTTTCGGAAACCTCGCCACTAATTCCAGTATCAATTTCATCAAAGATCATAACTGGAAGGCTTTGTTCTTTGGCGAGAATCGATTTCAAGGCCAACATCACTCGGCTAATTTCACCACCAGATGCAATTTTGGCTAAAGGTTTGGGTTCTTCTCCTTTGTTTGTAGAAATAAAAAGTCTGATTTCATCACACCCAAATTCGGTACATTCAAGCGGTATCCCATCAATTTCTATCCATCCAGCTGAACTTTGAAGCCAGTCAACTTGAACCACAAGCTTAGCATGTTCAATACCTAGGGTTGAAAGCTGACGTTCTATATTAGCGCTTAATTTTTCGCCGATCAGAATACGTTTCTGGTGAAGAAGGTTTGCAGAATGAGCAAGCTTAAGACCTTGATTATCCACAGATTTCTCCAACCTTTCAATTTCTAGATCAAAATTATCTGCAATAGAAAGCTCATGTTGTATCTCAGTTAAATAAGAAATCAATTCAGGAATACCTCGCTGATATTTTTTTTGAAGTCTATTTAGTTCAACTTGTCGCTGTCGAAGTTCTTCGAGTCTTTTTGGGTTAAACTCAATTCCGTTTCGGTAGCGTTCTGCAAACTGGACGGCTTCATTCACACTAACTCTTGCCGTATTAATTTCTTCTAAATAGCTCCCAAATTCTGGTTCTATTCTGGTCAAATCTTCCAAGTTTAATTTAAGGAGATTGAGTAATTGAAGAATATCTGCATCATCATTATCTGACAGCTCTGAAATTGCTGCCGCCTTTTGGTCAAGGACTTCGGCATTATCAAGAAGATTCATTTCAGTAACCATTTCTTCTTCTTCATCTGCAGAAAGTTTTGCTTGTTCTAACTCGTTTACTTGAAAGCGATAAAGTTCTGTCTTCTCCAGCAGCTCAGATTCTCTTTTTTTAAGGGATGAAAGTTCTTTTTGAAGCACTTTCATCTTTGCAAAATCGATTTGATATGATTCTAGAACAGGATCAATTTCTCCAAAACTATCTATTACACCACGATGATTGTCTTCTTTCAGTAATAATTGATGATCGTGTTGACCGTGTAAATCAACCAATACATCACCAGCTGTTTTAAGCACACCAATATTAACAGGAGTATCATTTATAAAAGCTCGACTTCCGGTTTGTTTAATCTCTCGACGAAGTATTACATATTCACCAGATTCAATTTCATTGTCAGAAAGGAGTTTTCTTAATACAGAATTATTACCAACTCGAATGGTCGCTTCTGAAATAGCTTTATCAGCTCCACGACGAATTACATCGGTATCAGCGCGTTCGCCTAGAATCATATTCAGTGCCCCGATAATAATCGACTTTCCAGCTCCTGTTTGTCCGGTGAGGATATTGAGCCCTTCTCCAAACTGAACTTCGAGTTCATCGATAAGTG
Organism: uncultured Balneolaceae bacterium; assembly: GCA_963974345.1. GTDB lineage: Bacteria > Bacteroidota > Rhodothermia > Balneolales > Balneolaceae > RHLJ01. The sequence continues at coordinate 131,170 of CAXBBW010000003.1, forward strand.
CGAAATCTTTTATGTACAATGATTGGATCATTGAATTCAAAATTTAAAATTAAAGATTTAAAATACTCAAGAGCGTGATTTAGTTGTCTTAACAATAGCAAAGAGAATATTAACAATCTACAGAGCTGCTTTTTGATATTCAGAAACATCAATGGAAGTCAATTCACTTTCTTGTAGAAGTCTAAGCCAATATCTGGTTTCTCGAGCTTCTTTTAAAGATATAGATAGTTTATTTATAAAATCTTTTCTGGATTGACCTGCTATCGCTTCCTCTACATTTGCACCAACACTAGTTGCTGATCTTACTACCTGCTTTGAGATGATATATTCTCGTTGCTCTTGTAATTTTTTAAACAGAGTAATTATAGAGTGAGCAAAAGAAAAGCTTTTTTCTTGAATTATATTTTTCTTCATAATTATATATATGCTAAAGTATTTGATATAATGGTTAGACCGCTCTGAAGATGGCTCCTTACAAATTTTGAATCTTTAATTTTAAATTATTAAGGCAGAAGAAAAGTCTTTACAATCTACCTATCTTGTTCAAATGGAGAAAGAAAAAACGATTTACGAATTTGAAGTACCCGAAGGGCAACAAGAATCGATACGGCTAGATGCATATATCACAAATTTTGTAGAAAATGCTACGCGGAATAAAGTGCAGAAAGCTATAAAAGACGGATATGTTTGGGTGAATGAAAAGCATGAGAAAGTATCTTATAAAATGCTCCCCGGAGACAAGATTTATATCGAACTTCCTTTTGCACCCCCTCCTGAAGCACAAGCAGAAAAACTGGATATCAATATTGTATATGAAGATGATGATCTCATTATCGTAAATAAAGAAGCAGGAATGGTTGTTCACCCAGCATATGGAAATTGGACAGGAACGTTGGTGAATGGCTTGATGCATCACGTGGATGAACTTGCAGGGGAAGATGAAGAAGAAAATATCCGTCCTGGTATTGTTCATCGATTAGATAAAGACACTAGTGGACTACTTGTAGTTGCTAAGAATGATGAAACATTGGCAAAGCTTTCCGCAAAGTTTGCTGAAAAAGATGTAGAACGAACCTATTGGGCAATTGTATGGGGAACGCCTCCCGAAGAAGGAACCATAGAAGGTGATATTGGTCGCTCGAAACAAGACCGAAAGTTAATGACTGTAATACAAGGTGGAAGAGGAAAACATGCTGTTACGCACTATAAAGTCCTCGAATATTTTGATTATTTAAGTTTGGTAGAGGTAAAATTAGAAACAGGGAGAACTCACCAAATTAGAGTACACTTTAACCATATTGGCAATAATGTATTTGGCGATACTACTTATGGAGGCACTTCAGTTCGATATGGACCAAACACCGGCGCCCGAAAAACCATGTTTCACAAACTAATTACAGGATTAGGTAGGCAAGCACTCCACGCCAAAACTCTTGGCTTTGAACACCCCAAAACTGGAGAAATGGTTCGCTTTGATTCCGAACTACCTGAAGATTTTCAACATGTTCTGGATACACTAAGAGAAAAGTGTAATAAGGAATACTAGGTGAATATCGAATAAAGAATAATGAAGTAAGAAGTGGTGGTCTTTGCGAGGAGTCTGGTTTTTTAAAAAGGAATGTTGAAGTCGACGAAGCAATCTCCATGATTCGCTTTTAGTTTTAATGCAAACCCGAAGAGAATTACCTTACTTAATCAATAACATTTTTTTAGTGGAAGTGTATCCATTAGCTTGAACTCGATAAATATAAACGCCAGATGCTAAAGCAGAAGCATCAAATGTAATTTCGTGAAGTCCAGATGGTAGTACACGATTAACTAAAGTAGCTACTTTTTGACCCCATATATTAAAAACACTCAGATTTACCGCTGAAGCTGATGGTATACTAAACTCAATATTTGTGCTCGGATTAAAAGGGTTAGGGTAGTTCTGAGATAATCTGAAAGACTCAATTATTTCTGAATCCGAGTCATCATTTGAAATGGTGATAGGAATAGAATCTGAGTTAAAGCCATAAAGCCGAGTACTGGTAATTGCTTCATTGTTATCATTTTGAGGGATCCAAAATGTGTAAGCTATCTTATCTTCATCATTTACATACTTAATAGATCTTTTTGGGATATGATAAGAAGCACTTAAAATCCCAATACTCTCTTCTGGAGGGACAAGTTCTTTTTTTAATAAAATATGATCAGAACCAGATTCGTAGGTGCCAATTATCATTTTATTTTCATCTTCAAAAAGAAGGGAATAAGAAATTTTTGATTTACCATTCTCACTCAGCGTGTCTACTGCAAATAATTCATAAGTCAGAAATTCATAGTCACCTTCAACTTCATAAGTATTAGTTAAAGGTATGCTAAGATCAACTTCTCCATCCATTTCTGAACCTGTAAACCAAACAAAAAGACTATTTATGCTACCATCAAAAGAAAATAAGGGAATCGAAGAAAGATCTTTTAATCCATCATCATTAAAATCGATGATAGCTTGAAGGTTTTCGCTACCTAACAGATAGTTTTCCTCTTCAAAAGAAAATTGGAATGTATCAAAAGCCAAATCAACTTTAAGGGCTGACCAATCTTCATTGCCGTAGATTATGTAGCTTTGATTTGTTCCAGCATTATCATTGATCAAAATATCGGAAAGCCCGTCGCCATTAATATCTTCGATATGCTGGGGAATTCCACCAAAAAAACCTTGGGCTGTTAAGTCACTAATCTTTAATATTTGGAAATTTTCAAGAAGATACTCATCTCCACCTTTAAGAATAAGTAAGTTCATGGATTCGTCCTCTGTTTTCTCACAAACAAGCATCAACTCATCTTTTCCGTCTCCATCTAAATCTCCAAAGAATGTATCATAGGTCTGATAAGGGAAGTCGTCTGTATTGATTTCAAGGGTCAATATTGTTGCTTCATCAACTATACTTGTTCCAAATATGAGTCCAATTTCACTACCAGTACTCGTTCCAACTCCAATATCACTTAATCCATCTCCATTAAAATCTCCACTGTACGTAGTTAAAGGAATATCATTATTAAATAAATTCTTAAGTACTACATCGGGGCTATCTGAGATTACGCCATTTGCAGAAAAGTATATTCCTAATCCATCTCTGTAGGATATATAAGCTATATCGGTTTCACCATCCCCATTGAAGTCTCCGATATTTGTAAATGATTGATATTCTTTAAAGTGATTATCCTGTGACTCATCTATTATTCTTTGATAGGTATAGGGTTCATTTTCTCCTCCTTTTAGAATTGCTAATCCTGAAGAATTAGTTTCTTCGTCGGTGTATCCTAAAATAAAGTCAGCAAGAGAATCTCCATTTATATCATAAGGATCTCCAGAAAATCCACTTTTCCAATTAAAGTCTTCTGATAGTGCTATTGATTCGTTTGCGGGAAACCCATTATCAAGAGAAAAAGAGTTACTACCTAAATGAAGGTAAATACCTTCTTGGTCACCCTCTACATTAAAAAAAAGATCATCATGTACAAACAGGTCATCAAAACCGTCACCATTTATATCTCCGATTACATGAGCACTTCCTTGTTCATAATTAATCCTTGGATAAATATCTAGATGTGAGGATTGAGGCATATGTTCATAAATAAGTGCTACATTTTTTCTGTCTGATGTTGCTAATACTTCAACATTACCATCACCATTATAATCGAATAGTTGAATATCGAAACCATAAGGACCAATAAAACCATTATCATCCAAAGTTAAATACTCTTGATTGGATTCTTGAAGGCCAGACTCGCCATAGAAAAGTATAATATTTGCTAGTTCTTGAGCATTAGCTATGTATAGATTTAAACTATCTGATGCCATTTTTCCTTTTGAAAAAGCGAAATCATATCCTTCATTTATTGAAGGTAATTCGTCCATAAAAGTAAGCTCAGTAGAGAAACTTTCTCTGCTTTCTTCAGATTCAAGATAACTTTCATCAAAGGCTGAGTTCCCCTTTATTATCGAGATATGAATCTGAGAGCTAAATTCGCCAAACTTTATTATTAACATATCTTCAAACCCATCCGAATTAATATCAAAATGACGAATTCTAAAACCTCCAGTTAGAATATCCTCAAAATCCGTTAGTGATACAGATTCGGAGTAAGGATTCTCTCCTCCAAAATGTATAGCAGGAGTTGCGGTATTTAAGGTAGTAGAAGTAGTGTTAATTCCTATCATTGCATCATCATAACCATCCCCGTTTATATCGCCTATAGGAATGATTTGGTCATAAAAAATATACTCCTCGTAAAAAGTATTGCCCAAAAAAACTACATTTTTGACCACGTTATCAATAAGAGATTCTGTTCGGTAATCTCTTATCGTTCGACTTATCATAAAGTCGGTACTTCCGTCTCCATTGATATCTCCCAAGTTTTGTGGATTATCATCATAAGGTAAGTCAATGATGCCGCTTATATTTTTAGTGGTCTTAATTTCGGTGAAGAAATCTAGCTGAGGGAGATTTGTAGCTGACTTGGTTTTAAAATCAGTGAGCTGTCTTGACTTCTGGTTTAAAAGTTCTAGCCGCTCTTGAATCGAATAAGCTCTTTTATCTGAGCTAGATTGAGCCCAAAGAGGAAAAGACAAAAAGTTTAACAACACTATAGTGAAGAATATTTTGGACATACGAACCCTCAAAATTTTAATGACTTTATATTTCAGAATCTACAGATCATTAATGATATATATGTAAATAATTAAAAATTTTATAGATCACTCTATACTGAAAATTTTTTCTAATCAGCCAAAGACAAGAAATTTTCTTCTAACAGATGAAGAAACTTCGGAACTACGACTTTTCCGAAATTATATTCCCAAAACTAGTCTAAGCGTGTAAGAAATAAGAAACTTGCGGAGTAGACTGTGTTGAACTTGATTCAGTATCCACGTGCTTTTCTAAACTTGCGATAGAAAAGGAAATCCAAGCGAGACGCTTGAACAAGTTGATCGGTAGCAAATCCTGTGGAGTCTTTGAAGTCGGAGTGACTAATGAAATACCTTACTTTTTTAAGAAAATAGCTTGCTTATAGAAAACTCCAACTGCACTTGCATTATAAGTCTCGTTAAAGTCATCAGTATACTCCATTTTGGTGTATCGTAGTCCAAAACCTCTATAATAAGCTTCAAACAAAGGTCCAAAAGTATTATTAAATGAAAAATTGGGACCTATGCCATCTGCTTTAAAATCAATATTTGTGTGGTAAGAAATTCCTGTCCCAACTCTGATATCCTGAGTGGTAAGAAATTAAGCTGTAAATTCAATCGGGATTCTTGTTAATCGAATATGTGCGATATCCGCTTGAGTAGTTACATATTTTATTCCAATAGTGCCCTGCAGAAGTAAGAATTTTATTGAAGGAACCTGTACTTCTGCACCTATTGCAATAGATCCACCCTGTCCCGCTTTTACATCTTGGGAATCTCCATTTTCGAATTGAATTTCGGCAACATTATCTCCGCCAAGCTCCAAAGCTACTCCAATCAAAACCGAAAAGGGGATATGTTATTGGTATTTTGAGAAAAGCTTTTGGTAGAAGTAAAAAGTACTAAGGAAATAAAAAAGTAAAGTTTTCAACCATTATTTGGATGCATTTTACCGTTAAAAAAATAATGAAAATATATATCCGCATTTACCTATTATTGGAATGAAAAGACTTAATTCTTCGCAAGTCGATCCGTTGAACATAAATGTGATTCTGTTACATTTGGTTATGGTACACCTAGGAAGAAATCACCACAAATAATTACTATGAAAAATTCATACCTAACAATCGGGATAACTTTGATTACTGCAGTCTTGCTCACCTCCTGCAGTGCACTCGAAAAACTTTCAACCTCAAAGACTGACCGACTTAAGAGAGGCGAATTTTATAAAACCTATGAAGCTAATAAATTTCCCAACGCTTCTTCTACGATAGGACTTTTGCCAATAACGGTTCAACCAAGTTTCGATTCTTTTGATGAGGATTACGATTCTGATAATCCAAAATTGATTGAACTAACCGATAGCATAACAGCAAAAATTCAGCGTATGCCTATCTCTTTAGAGCTTATATCAGGTTATGACTTAATAAATTCAAAAAACGCTCCTGGAATTTATGTAGGGAGTAGTGAAGGAGATAAGGTTCCTTATGGAGCTAGTGTACAAATGGAGGAAGATGAGGTCGTTCCACCAATGATTATTCACATGAAAAAGCCAAAAGATGAATGGAAAGCACAGGCTGCAAACGCAGCTCTAGAATATGGAACCGATTACTTTCTTAGGATTTGGGTGAGTTTCGCAGAATATCCTAAAGTTGATAAAGGCTTGATTAAAAAGCAGGTGTTGCTCGGAACAAACTATTCGAAAGAAATTCGGTTTTTAAGTGATGATCTCAAACCAGTAGAGGTTTTGCAAATAAGCGGTTACCTGGCTGATAAAAATGGAAACGTACTTCGTGCTGGAGCGGAAGGAATAATACACAACGACACTCGTGTTTGGCTACAAATGCTAGATGTAAAAGAATTGATAGACGATGAAACCGTTCGTCGAGTATTGTACAGTGAACAACGAGATGATTTACCTGGAGATCCACTTACATTGGATGTTGCTATAAAAAATTTAGTGGCCCAATTGTTAGATCGGGATATTTAAAAGGAACTGGCAGGTTATTAATTAACAAGTGAGCATTTACATAACACTTGATATCTAATCCGGTCATTTCAGGGCGTATGCCTGAAATCCTGAGCTGAGAAAAAGACTATTGGCTATCTTTTTAGTAATATTTAGATTCCTGTATACACAGGAATGCCTAAGTGTAGAGTACCCATATTTTTTAAACAAAGTACATATAAGAGGTGTATAAAGACCTTAATTATTTTCACCTTTGTATTTTCGAAGTTCTTCAAGCATTTTAAAAACCCCCTTTTTAACTCCGGGAGATAAGGTATTTATATACTGAGGCTGCGTTAGCAACAAAACCTCATTAGCTAGCTCAGGGTATTTTTTAGCTGCTTTTACCATAATTCTGAAAGCAGTGTGTCTAACAGAAGGTTGCTTTTTTAACTGCTCCCAAACGCTAATTGAAAAGTCTAAAAGTTGTCCTTCATGTTCTTCCACAAGTTCTAGTTGATTAAGAACTTTAAGAAACTCTCGTTGGTGTCCATCTTCTAAATCAGGAAGAATATCAAGAATGTTTTGAATATAGGGCTGAATTTGTGAATCATATTTTTTTACTGAGCCACCAATCATCCAAGTTGCTCGCCACGAAATAGGTTGTTCCTGTGAAAGAGCTAATTTCATGGCTACATCGAAGTTTTCAGGATGAGCTTTTAAAAAGGTAACCATTGCTGGTTTATCCCTACTCATTAAAATGCTATGTAGATCAGTAGTTTTCATAGAAAAGAAACTAATTTAAAAAAACGGAAATCAATACATCGTATTTGGATTAGCAGACTTTTCAGGAATTTGTTGAATAGCATCCCAATGTTCACAAATTTTCCCGTTTTTATCAAATCGAAAGAAATCCATCGTTATATATTGGTCGTTTCCAGGCCAAGTTTGATGGGTATGCAAAGCTACTAAATCACCTTCGGCTATAGAACGCACAAACTCAATTGATTTTTCAGGATATTCATCTTGCATCCGTTCAAAATAATCTATGAAGCCTTGAGTCCCATCTGCTACATCAGGATTATGTTGAATGTATTCCTCTCCAACATATTGTTTAATCGCTTTTCGGGGATTTCCTTCGTACGCCATTTTGTAGAAGGTAATGGCGTTTTGCTTGTTTTGGGAGGTGTTCATATAGAATCTCTTTTCATGTATATGATTTATTCAGATTTCCATTGAATTTTAATTGCCGAGAGATTCTCATTTTCTAATACGGTGGTCTCAAGTATTTCAAAGCCATTTTTTTTATAGAAATTTTTGGGAGACTCGTAAAAATGACCATTCCTTTTTTTTAAGCCATTGTGATTTATGATCCAGCCATTTAAAACCGTTGCGTCCTTTTTACCCAAAGTAAGTATTTTTGAACCAAGACCTCTTTTCTGAACCTTAGAGTCAAGAATCATTACAAACCATCGCTCATTTTCTCTGGTAAATGTAACCAGCCAGCCTTTAATTCCAGCTATCTCATCTATTAAAAGAATATGGTTTTTGTTGACTAATCCATCTAAATAATTTTCAAAATCAGATAGGTTTTTATGTATCAAATTTACAGGATATTCATTATTCCATATATTGAGAATAGATGTTTTTTGTGCCTTAGTTAATATGTGTGTTTGGATAAATCTCATTTAAAAGAACTTAATATCTCAACAAAATCAAACCAAACAGAAATCAAGAAATATGTGTATTAACTAAATAAGAGAACTATTTAATAGACTTCTGAAACCCTAAGATTGCATAAACTCCTGCTCCGATCGCAACCCCAATTCGAATCCAATGGAATATTACCCAGCCTTGCAATTTACTTGAGGCCGTTGCGGCATCAAATTTCATCGCCATAAAATCCAGATTCATAGGCAAATGATAGACCGAGGTTAGTATAATAGTCAGCGTTAATCCAATAAAAGCATACATCCAATATCTTCTACTTTCAGACTTTTTAGGCTGGATGAGAAATAGCCACAATGAACCTATCCATGCAGGAAGTAATGTAGCGGCAGTTGGACCAAGTAACAGAGGGAAATCTATACTGAAGGTTTCCATAAATACGATTGGGTCAAGCGATTGCCAATGAACAGCATAAGTCAAACCGATATTAATCATGTTTCCTGCGAAAGCGCCAATGGCGAGGATGGTAATGAATGGTAAGGCTTTTTTCATGTTTCTATTTCTTTCTAAAATTTTTAATCAGCCTGATAAAAATATAAATATGACTTAGGAAGGCGGCTAACCCAAAGGTGATAAACGTTAACCAGATAAAGCCTAAGTCATAGTCATATAGTTTCAAACTGAAGAATTGTGGGAAAGCAGTTACGAGGTCGGCAAATCCAACGATATTAAAAAACCAAACGAAAGGAATTGAGTATTTCCATTTATTCTTTAATGCTATGGTCGCGATTATCGCAAGAATTGAAGTCGCCAAAGGCCAACTGTCTAACAAATAAATTAAAGAATGCTATACAGCTTCCACATATTTGGTAAAGTTGTTTAAGATAGCTTGCCAGCCATTTTTCTGCATCTCTACAGGATTTTCACTTTCTGCGTCAAAAACAGTTGTTACCTTAGTTGTTTCACCTTGGTCTTCAAAGCTGGTCGTTACCACTCTGCCATCCGGCATAGTATAAATAAGTTTCTTTTGAGGGATTACTTCATCATAGATGGCTTCAAAATCAAAACTGAAACTTCCGTCTTTAGCTTCCATTCTGGCTTTGTATTTTCCGCCAACTCTTAAATCATTTTCAGCAGATGGACATTGCCAGTCATCGGTAGCAAAGTTCCATTTAGTAATATGATTTGGTTCTGTCCAGCTTTCCCAGACTATTTCTATAGTAGTTGAAATGATAGATTCAATAGTTATTTTTTGATTACTCATAACTGAAAATATTTAAGTATTAATCGTTTTGTACTGATTGTTTAAGCAATTGATCGAGCTGTTCAATGCAAATAATAAAGCCTTCTTTAAAGCCCATTTCAATAATCTTTTCAAGATCCTCAAGAGATTTGTGTTTTATTTGAACAAGAACAGTAGTTATTCCATCGGATTCACTAAAGTTTACCGTCCAGTCTGCTCCTGCAATAAAATTAGTTTTATTTCCTTCACTATCGCAAAACCCATCGGTATAAGAGAAATTTTCTTTTGGATGAATGGATGTATAATCAGCAAAACACCAATGTTCATCACCCTCAGGACCCACCATCTTGTATAATCTTCTTCCTCCTGAATTGAAGTCCATTTTTTTGGTAATAGATTTATATGGTACTGGAGCCCACCATTGGTCGAGCAATTCTGGGTCAGTCCAAGTTTGCCAAACTAGGTTTTGAGAGGCTTTGAATTCACGGGTTACTTTTACGGTGCATGTTTCTTTATTTACCGTAAAATCAAATAACAGGGCAGTATTCATAGTTAATTATTCTTTGTTTTTTTGTTTAGGTATTGGTCAAGATTTTCAAGGCTTGATGTAAAGCCTTCTTTAAAGCCCATTTCTATCATTTTCTCCATGCGCGAACGAGATTCATTGTAAATTGTAATATTGACTTTTGTTATTCCGTTTTGTTCGCTGAAATTCAAATTCCATTCAGAACCGGGTAATTGAGGGTTTTCATCTTTATCTGCAAAAGTATTATAGAACTGGAAATGGGTTTTTGGACTAATGGAAGTATACTTCTGAAGCAGCCAGCCCTCTTGCCCTTCAGGACTTACCATTGCAAAAAATCTGCGTCCACCAACTACAAAATCCATAAATTTTGTTTTTGATATCCATGGCTTTGGCGACCACCATTGATCAAGGATCTCGGGGTTAGTCCATACCTCCCAGACCAAGTCTTGAGACGCATCATACTCTCGGGTTATTTTTACTGTGTTGGTTTCCATATCGACAATAAAGTCGAAAAAAAGTTCAGTATTCATGGTTTTAAATTATTTAAACAAGGATTCAAGTAATACATCAAGTCGTTCAAGAGTAGAAGTTATTCCTGCTTCCATCCCCATATTTATTACCGCTTCAAGATCTGCTAACGAACCATAGGTTACCACGGTTTGTACCAAAGTATGTACTTTCATATCTGTGAAAGTAACGATCCAAGATGCACGGGGTAGATCTGTGTTAATTTCTCCATGTTCATTACTGAACGCATCAAGTGATACATAAGAGTTTATTGGATCTATTTCAACGTACTGTGTGTACCCCCAATGTTCGTTGCCATTTGGTTCAATCATGGTATAATGCCAATGTCCTCCTACGCTAAAATCCATAGATTTAGTTTTGGCGGTTAGAGGTTTTGGAGCAAACCATTGTTCGAGTAGCTCATTCTTGGTGTAGCAATCCCAAACTAATTGTCGGGTTGCTGCAAACTCCCTTTTTATAGTGAGGGTGTTCTTTTCCCTATCAACAAGGAAATCGAATATTAGATTAGCGTTCATTATTCACTGATTTTAGTTTGATTAACAAATCGTCTAGTTGGCTAAAACGGTTTTCCCATATTTTTCTGAATTGTTCTAGCCATACATCAACTTCTTTCATTTTTTCGATTTTGAGTTGGTAATAAATTTCTCGCCCTTCTTTTTCCTGTTGTAACAATTCACATTCGTTTAGTACTTGAATATGCTTTGAAGTCGCCTGTCGGCTAATATCAAAATGTTCGGATAGGGCGTTTGGGGTCATTGCTTGCGCAGCAATTAGTACCAAAATGGCTCTTCGTGTTGGGTCGGCTATAGCTTGAAATATATCTCTTTTCATAAGGAAATTATTTTGCAACTGATTGGTTGCAAATATATGTGCAATTATTTGGTTGCGCAAATTAAATTTTAAATCATTTCGCTTTTCTATGAAAGCACCTCTCTTGAAATCACCGTATCTTTGTAAATAATTTAAAAGAAAGTCACTTATGCAGAATAAAGAAATCAATATCACGGTAGAACTAGACGAGCAGAATATCCCAACCAATATTATTTGGAAGGCAGATGATATGCAGGGAAAAAGTGAAGCAAAATGTAGAGCTATGTTGCTTTCACTTTGGGATGCCAAGCAAAAGGATACGTTAAAACTAGATCTTTGGACTAAAGATATGACCGTGGATGAAATGAAAATCTTCTTTCACCAAACGTTAGTTACTATGGCTTCTACTCTTAAAACAGCTACGAACGACGAACGCATTTCCGGCGATATGATGGATTTCTGCGATTATTTCGCTGAGAAAATGGAGATTAAGGCGTGAGCAAAGGATCAATGTTCAATTAAGAATGTTGAATTATTATTTCCTTTCTGTCATATCTCACATCCGTTCTAAATGACAAGTTTGTACACTCTTAAAACAATCATCGATATAAAATACTTCCAAAAGTAACAGCACTTTCTAGCTCTCTTTCATCCCACAAATCATAAGATTGAATTTCGCCTTTTAGGTTCGGGAATATTTTTAGGAAAGTGAGAAGAGGTGGAAATCCACAAATACGATAGGGATCATATTCTTCTTTCATCAAGGCAACAAGTTTATCAGGGTTTCCCGAAGCTCCGATATCCATAAATCTCTTATCATTTAGTTTAACTTCATCAAACATTTTTGATGCTTCTTTTTGATCCCCAAACTTGTGTCCAAAATGAGAAAGGTCACCACTTATAAGAAAGAAGGTTTCTTCATTATCCAATTCCTGAATTCTAGAAGAGAATCCATCCAATTGTTGTTCTTTAAAGCTATTTTTTGAATATAGAAGCTCGTCTAATCCTCCAACAAGAATAGGGACAATTTCGAATTCGTGTAGCCAGATATGGTTCAGAAAAAGAAGGTGAAGCTCAATGCTGTGTTCGATACGGTGGGCTCTTGATTGATTTGAAATGCCAGCCAAAGAAAGATCCTGAAACGAGTTCAGGATGACGTCGATAGAAGGTTTATCAGATGAAACTTCCCCATTTGGCATGATGAATGTTTTATCTGAAACAATGAATGGAGCTTCATCATAAAGTTTGCTGTACAAGCCGGCATAGTGTGAAGTTGCTAGAATTACGACTCGTTTTGGTTTTAACTTCTTTATTGCCGAAAATGCTTTTACATAGCTACTTAACCCTACTCTTGGATCAATATGTGGCGCATATAATCCTTTGGCTTTTGAAACCGGAGTAGATTGTTCATGTTCTTCAAAAGCGTCATCTAAATATTTTTTTAACTCACCGGGTCCTTTTGGATAGGAAATTCCTGCGGTAGTATTTTGATGAAAGTTAGATTGCTCATATAAATGCTCGAGTTCATCAGCAAAACTTGCGAAATATTCAGAATCTAAAAGACGATTTTTATCTAAAAATTGGATGTATCCCAAGATTTGATCTTTATCAATTTCCTCATCGCTAAATGCGAGTAGGTCCGTCACGCTATGATTCCCATTTATAAGAGAAAGTATATGCTCAACGGAAGAAGGAAGAGCAAAATCTGGAGTAATATATCCGAGACTATCATAGAAATAAAGAAAGGATTCCCCTTGTTGCTCTATTGGAATAACCTGAACATCAAGACGAATAGGAGGGATTGGAAGGGTTATTGAATTGAAGAAGTTGATCATAAATCTATTATATCATATACCAAAAATAGTTATTCTGAGCGAAAGTGTAGAATCTTAGTGGTTATCCAGCAAGATCCTTCGGAGGTGTCCTCAGGATGACTTTTAGACAGCTATTTATTTCCCCCTCATCTTCTGGCATTCACAATTCTTTCCATAATTGATACAAAGATCGTGATCTGGAGCTTTTGAAATTCGAGCTTTACATGGGCCACGTCCATGATGAATCATTAGATGTGATAAATCGGTCCAGTTTTCTTGGGGGAAAAGTGCCATCAAATCACGTTCAATTTTTTCTACAGTATCTTTATGCTTGGTTAACCCAAATCGATTAGAAAATCGGCGAACATGTGTATCAACAACTACTCCATGATTTATTCCAAATGCATTTCCCAAAACAACATTCGCAGTTTTACGAGCAGCTCCTCTTAAGGTAAGTAGATCATCCATATTTGCGGGAACTTTCCCATCAAAGTTGTCAACTAAGGTTTGTGAAGTTTCTTTCAGCGATTTTGCTTTATTACGAAAGAAACCTGTTGTGCGTACTAATTCTTCCAATTCCTCAAGGGGAGCTTCTGCCATTAATTCTGGAGTTGGATAAGTTTCGAATAGGGCAGGAGTTACTTTGTTTACTCTAACATCGGTACACTGTGCACTTAAGATGGTAGCAATTAATAACTCAAATGGATTTCGATGGTTAAGCTCACAAACAGGATTTGGATAATACATGTACAAATGATCCAAGATTTCTTGTGCTCTTTCTTTCTGTTTCTCTGTTTTTCGGGGTAACTTCATTTCTTATAATATTGAATCAAGTTTGTTCAAAGAAGATTAATTTCTAGCTAGTTGTCTTTGGGCAGAATGATGTAAAAGAAAAATAGTTCAAAAAAATTAAAAGAATCTGGGTTTAAATTTTTACTGATGTCATCTAACGTAGACCAAAAATCATATCAAAATACTACAATCTATACCTTTTTTGGAATGTCTTTTGGATTTGCCTTTCCTGTTATAGCGACACTTTTTGATATTAGTTTAAAAGGATTGCCTATTTCATTTGACTCAGTTACGAAAGTTCAAGTAGAAAACCACTTACTTTGGATTATTGATACAGCTCCATTCTTTTTGGGATTAATGGCATCATTAGCTGGGTATCTAAAAGATCAAACGGTGCATATCAATAAAGGGTTAGAAAGAACAATTGAAGAACGTACCGAAGTTCTAAGAAACAGAAATAAGGAATTGATAGAAGCCAAAGAACAGGCTGAAGCAGGAGCCAGAGCGAAGACTCAATTTCTTTCTACCATGAGTCATGAGATTAGAACACCACTAAATGCGGTAATTGGAATGTCTGGTCTCCTAAAAGATACCGAGCTTAGTGTTGAACAACAGGATTTTATACAAACAATAAATAAAAGTGGCGAAAATCTTCTTGGTATTATTAACAACATACTCGACTATGCAAAGATAGATTCGGGAATGTTTGATCTGGAAGAACTGGAGTTTTCTATAGCTTATTTAATCGAAGATGTGTTGGATGTAGTTTCTGCATCCGAATTAGATAGAAAAATTGAGCTAATATATCATATAGGTCAAGATGTTCCCGATTATGTATTTGGTGATTCAACCAGAGTGCAACAAGTGCTCGTAAATCTTGTTAGAAATGCACTAAAGTTCACAGAAGAAGGAGAAGTCGTCATTTTTGTAAAAAGAATTAGAGATGAAGATGGATATATAAATCTTCAATTTGAAGTAAAAGATACAGGTATCGGAATTCCCAAAAAGAAGCAAGAAAAACTGTTTAAATCCTTTTCTCAGGTTGATGCAAGTACTACTCGAAAGTTTGGAGGTACAGGACTTGGGTTAGCCATTTGTAAACGTCTTGTAGAACTTATGAACGGAGAGATTTCGGTAGAAAGTAAAGAAGGCGTTGGAAGTACTTTTCGGTTTAATTTAGAATTTAAAAAGAGTGATAAAGAATTCGAATTGCAGAAAACCGTAAATCTAGTTGGAAAGAAAGTCTTTATTCTAGACGATAATGATACAAATTTGATCATTCTAAAAGCCCAATGCCAGAAGGCTGGGATGATAGTTACAACTTATAAAGATCCTTTTGCAATAGACGCTTCTTCTAAAGAATTTAAAAACTATGATTTAGGTATTTTAGACATGCACATGCCAGGTAAAAATGGAGTGCAAGTAGCTAAAGGGATTCGAGAAATATATTCTAAATCAGATTTACCACTCGTTCTTCTAAGTTCTATAATGGATTTGGGAAATTTAGAGGATAGAAAAAAGTTTAATATTTATCTTACAAAACCAGTTAAGCAAACTCATTTACTCCATAATCTTGAACGGATTTTTGCAGATGTGAATGGCGTACTTAAATCACCACAGAAAGGCAATTTAAATGGACTTACGATAAGTAGAAAAATAAAGATTCTATTAGCAGAGGACAATGCTATTAATCAAAAAGTAGCAAGTAAAATGCTAGAACGACTTGGGCAAAGTTGTGATGTAGCAGGGAATGGTTTGGAAGCAATTGAGATGTGCATGCTCATTGATTATGATTTGGTATTCATGGATATGGAAATGCCAGAAATGGATGGAATCCAAGCCACACAGGAGTTAATAAAAAGAGAGCATAAACTCAAAAAACTTCCTGTAATTATCGCCATGACTGCGAATGCAATGGAAGAGGATAAAAAAAGATGTTTAGAAGCTGGAATGCATGATTTTTTGGCTAAACCTGTGAAGCTTGAGGCAATGCAAGATGTTTTAACTAAATGGTTTGCAAAATAACCTGTTTAAAGTCTCAACTAAGAATTCAAGAGAGTAGTTATTTCATCAAAACCCTTAAACTCAGCATGTTCTTTTGCGGTTTTTCCATTCTCGTCTTTAATCGTTTTGTCAGCACCATTATTTAATAAAAGTGAGACTATTTCAGCTTTACCGAATGTCGCGGCATAAATTAAAGCAGTTGAACCTTGAGAATTTTTTGCATTTAAGTCTGATTCATTATCAATAAGCAGTGTTGCAATTTCAGTATTTCCCTTAAAGCAAACACCCATAAGCGCCGTATTTCCAGCAAAGTCAGGCTCGTTTATGTTGGCTCCTTTATCTATTAAGAATTTCGCGACATCAAATTGATCGACATAACACGCCATAATTAGAGGAGGAAATCCTTTGTCATCTTTTTTTGAAACTAACGATGAATCAACTTCAATACGCTTTTGTATTTCTTCTAAATTGCCAGAACGAATAAGGTCAAAAAATTCCATTAGTAACTTTCTTTGTTAATAGATGAAGGAAAGTATATCCGTCAAGGAAATTCATGAATTCTCTTGACGGATGGTGATCTAAGATCATAACTTGTTTGTTATGAATTCAGATCAAACCGATCTAAGTTCATTACTTTATCCCAAGCTGTTACAAAATCTGAAACGAATTTTTCTTTCGCATCTTCACTTGCATAAACTTCAGCAAGAGCTCGTAGTTCAGAGTTTGAACCAAAAATTAAATCTGCTCTTGTACCAGTCCATGTAACCTTTCCGGTTTTTCTATCACTGCCTTCGAATAGGTTTTGATCATCTGAAGTAGCTGACCATTGAGTTCCTAGGTCGAGAACATTTTTGAAGAAATCGTTAGTTAAAGTCTCAGGATTCTCGGTGAAAACACCGTAGTTTGATTGATCAAAGTTGGTATTCAATACCCGCATACCACCAATCAATACAGTCATTTCGGGAGCTGTTAATGTGAGAAGCTGCGATTTATCAACTAGCATTTTCTCTGCTGTTGTATTGTGTTTTGGAGCAAAGAAATTTCGGAATCCATCGGCTGCAGGTTCCAGCCAGTCGAACGATTCAACATCAGTTTGTTCTTGAGTTGCATCAACTCTACCCGGTGTAAATGGTACGGTTATTTTTTGACCAGCATTTTCTGCTGCAATCTCAATACCAACACATCCACCAAGAACAATTAAGTCGGCAAATGAAACCTTTTTATTTCCAGACTGCTCCTCGTTGAAAGCATTCTGAATGGTTTCGAGGCTATTAAGAACTTTAGATAACTGAGTAGGGTTGTTTACTTCCCAATCTTTTTGAGGTGCGAAACGAATACGAGCTCCATTTGCGCCACCACGTTTATCAGAACCTCGGAAAGTAGACGCAGAAGCCCATGCGGTAGAAACCAATTCTGAAACAGATAATCTAGAATCTATGATGTTGCTTTTTAACTCGGAAATATCTTTTTCATCAATTAAATCATAAGTAGCCTCAGGAAGAGGATCTTGCCAAAGCAGTTCTTCTTCAGGAACTTCCTCTCCTAAATACAATGCCTTTGGTCCCATATCTCTATGGGTTAGTTTATACCAAGCACGGCCAAATGCATCCGCAAACTCATCAGGGTTTTCATAAAACTTTCTTGATATTTTCTCATATATAGGATCTTCTTTTAGGGCAAGATCTGTAGTAAGCATGAAAGGAGCATGCTTCTTTTCAGAATCATGTGCATCAGGTACAGTATCTGCACCTGCTCCATCTTTCGGTTGCCATTGAGAAGCTCCAGCCGGACTTTTGGTTAGCTCCCAATCATACCCGAAAAGATTTTCAAAATACTTATTGCTCCACTTAGTTGGGGTATCTGTCCAAGCACCTTCTAAACCACTTGTAATAGTGTCTCCGGCATTTCCTGTTCCATAATTATTTTTCCACCCTTGGCTCATTTCCACAATACCAGCACCTGCAGGTTCCGATTCAACATATTCATCCGGATTTGCAGCTCCATGAGTTTTACCAAAAGTATGTCCGCCTGCAATTAGTGCTACTGTTTCTTCATCATTCATAGCCATTCTTTTGAATGTCTCACGAATATCAACAGCAGCAGCTTTAGGATCAGGATTTCCATTAGGACCTTCTGGGTTTACATAAATTAATCCCATTTGAACAGCAGCAAGAGGATTTTCCAATTCTCTATCGTGGGTATATCTTTTATCACCTAACCACTCGCCTTCAGAACCCCAGTAAATATCTTCTTCAGGTTCCCAAACATCTGAACGGCCACCAGCAAACCCGAAAGTTTTAAAGTCCATAGTTTCTAGAGCAACATTCCCAGCCAGGATCATTAAATCAGCCCAAGAAATCTTCTTTCCATACTTTTGTTTGATTGGCCAAAGAAGTAATCGAGCTTTGTCTAGGTTTGCATTATCAGGCCAGCTATTTAGTGGAGCAAAACGTTGGCTTCCTGCACCTGCACCACCACGTCCATCACCAACTCGGTAAGTTCCAGCACTATGCCACGCCATTCGAATCATAAAAGGACCGTAATGTCCATAATCGGCAGGCCACCAATCTTGTGAGTTTGTCATTAAATCAGCAAGATCTTGCTTTAAGGCTTTGTAATCTAATTTCTTAAATTCCTCAGCATAATTGAAGTCTTTATCCATAGGATTGGTTAGGGCAGAATGTTGGCGTAAAATGTTAAGATTTAATTGATTTGGCCACCAATCTTTATTCTTAGTTCCACCACCGGCTGTCTGTCGTACTGCGCCTCCCATAAAAGGGCACTTACTTATATCATTTACATTATAACTTCCAGAACCATCTTTCATTTTATCTTCCATTCTTTAACTGATTTTTAATATTTCAAATTTCCATTGCTAGCTTGGTACGTGAATCGAAAAACGTAGAGTACCAATAGAACCCCTAAACTCATACTACTCACAAAGAAAAAAATAAACGCGATACTTCGCCAATCAATAAAGCTTTAGTTGATGATAGCTAAAGTTTATAACCTAATCGAAGGTATGTTACCTTATGTCGAAAAGTAAGACTTCAAATTGTAAATTAGCATTTGATGGAATCCCACTAGTAGTTCTACCAGTAGCACCATATCCATAGACTGAAGGAATGTAAAGTGTAATTCTACCTGTCTCATCTCCACCGCCATCTTTAATAAGAGGTAGACCAATTTGCCAACCTGTTATTGTATTGCCTAAATCTATTGAAGTAAGATTTGTACTTTTATCAAAACTGAACCCAGTACTTATTACTTTTCCTTCATAAGTAACAGTAATATCATCACATATTTTTGGTCGATCTCCAGTACCTTTTCTCTTAATAACATATCGAATACCTGAAGGGTGGATTTCGATAGTATTGCCATTGGCTTCTATTTCTGCACGTTTAGTTTCCAAATATGCATCAATTTTAGCAACATCTATTGCAAGTTGATCTTGATCTACATCTAGATTTGGTTCAGAATCACATTTATCACGACAACCAGTAATTAATAGTGATGAAGTAAGAATAAGAAAAAATATCTTAGAAAAGTTTTTGAGCATTTTAGAATCAATTATTTAGTTGCTGTAAAGATACGAGCATTAAAACAAAAAGCTCTAACACAAAGTGAAAGAGCTTTAAATTAATAGAATAATAAATAGAAGCGCTTATACGTCATTCAAGGCTTCGTTCAATGCTTGAAGACTTTTCTTAGCATCGCCAAAGAACATCTGATTTTTCTGTTCATAGAAAAGCGGATTATCTATTCCAGCATATCCCACGCTTAAACTTCTTTTGAAAACAACGGTACGTTTTGCTTCATCAACATTTAATATTGGCATACCATAAATGGGACTACCAGGTGAGGTTTTTGCCATTGGATTAACAACATCGTTTGCTCCAATGATTAACACAACATCGGTACTAGCAAATTCAGGATTAATTTGATCCATATCGTAAAGTAAATCGTATGGAACATCGGCTTCAGCAAGAAGAACGTTCATATGACCAGGCATACGTCCAGCAACAGGATGAACACCGTATTTAACTTGTACACCTTTTGCTTCTAGTTTAGTTG
This sequence comes from uncultured Balneolaceae bacterium, assembly GCA_963974345.1. GTDB lineage: Bacteria > Bacteroidota > Rhodothermia > Balneolales > Balneolaceae > RHLJ01. The sequence goes on from CAXBBW010000003.1 coordinate 151,252, forward strand.
CAACTTCTTTTACAACATGTTGAGCTTGTGCAACTGCAAGACCATAACCTGGAACAATAACTACTTTCGATGCATATGCAATTTGAATAGCCAAATCTTCAGCAGAAGTTTCATTTACAGATTTATCTCCACCGGAACCTGCGCCACCACCGGAAGCTGAGTCGCCACCAAAAGTACCAAAGATTACATTGAAGAGTGAACGGTTCATAGCTTTACACATAATCTGAGTAAGAATGAGCCCAGCAGCACCAACTAATGCACCTGAAACAATAAGTAAGTTATTGCCGAGAACAAATCCAGCCATTGATGCTGCAATCCCTGAATAAGAGTTTAATAAAGAGATAACAACGGGCATATCAGCTCCGCCAATAGGTATTACAGAAGTGATTCCAATCAATAAAGAAACACCCATAATTATCCAGAAAATAGTGGTGTTTGATGGATCGAAAGTGAATACTCCTATCAAAACAAGTACTCCTATCATTGACCCAATATTGATGAAGTTAAGCCCCGGGAAAGTAATTGCGTTTCCTGAGATGAAGCCCTTTAGCTTTCCAAAAGCGACAAAACTACCAGTAAAAGTGATGGCGCCAATAAAAACACTAAGTCCTGTGGTAACCAATGCAGAAGAGTCAAAAATACTTAAATCAGTTGCTCTTGCAAACTCACCCCAAGCAACCATAGCTGAAGCAGCACCACCAAAGCCGTTAAAAACAGCAACAAGTTCAGGCATAGAAGTCATTTCTACTTTTTTTGCTAGAACTATACCAATTAAGCTACCAATCACTACTCCTATAATAATTAATTCGAATGAAATTATCTGCTGATCGAATAGAGTTACAAAAACACCAATCAACATACCAATAGCAGCGAATTGATTTCCTTTTCGTGCAGTTGCAGGAGAGTTAAGGAGTTTTAGACCTCGTATAAAAAAGGCAGTAGCTACTAGATACAATAGTTGAATGGTATCAGGCACATAAGAAGCGATAAAATCCGGTAAGAATTGACTAATCATTTGTCATCCCCCTTTTTCTTAAACATCTCTAGCATACGGTCGGTAACCATAAAGCCACCTACCACATTAATTGTAGCAAGAATAATGGCAAAAAAACCGATCCATTTACCAATTTCTTCACCAACAGAACCAGCGACAATAAGTGCCCCAACAATGGTAATTCCCGAAATGGCATTTGCTCCACTCATCAAGGGTGTATGCAAAGTTGGAGGTACTTTTGCGATAAGCTCGAACCCTATAAAGCAGGCGAGCACAAATATAAAAAGTGAAAATATTAAGACTGACATAGTGTATTTAATTAGGAATACCAGAATTAGGAATAGGTATTCTATTTCTAATCCCTAATTCATTTATTCTTAAGCATTGGACTTATGATTTCCCCTTGATGGGTAATTGTTGTGTTCAACAAAATTTCGTCTTCAAAGTTGAAATTAGCAGCACCTTCTTTAATTAGAAGATTAAGCAAGTTCAGCATGTTTTTAGCATATAATAAGCTCGCATGGTTAGATAGTTGACTAGGAAGATTGATTGGACCTACAATATTTACTTCATGAGCTACAACTGTTTTTCCAGCTTCGGTCAACTCGCAATTCCCGCCATTTTCTGCAGCTAAATCAACAATAACAGAACCTGGCTTCATATCTGCTACCATTTCTTTTGTGACCAATAAAGGAGCAGGTCGTCCAGGAATTAATGCAGTTGTAATTACGATATCCGATTTTTTAACATGCTCATGCACAACTTGTTTTTGGCGCTCTTGGCTATCTTTAGAAAGCTCTTTCGCATATCCACCTTTTGTTTCGGTGTTTTCTTCTTCTAAAGGAACTTCCACAAATTTAGCTCCTAAACTTTCTACTTGTTCTTTTACTACAGGGCGAACATCATAAGCCTCAACAACCGCACCAAGTTTTCGACAAGTGGCTATAGCTTGAAGTCCGGCAACCCCTGCTCCTAATATTAAGGCTTTTGAAGGTGGAATAGTCCCAGCTGCTGTCATCATCATTGGGAAATATTTATCCAACGTATTAGCAGCAATTAAAGAAGCTTTATATCCAGCTATTGAACTCATTGAAGAAAGAGCATCCATATTTTGAGCTCTGGAAATACGTGGAATAGCGTCCATTCCTAAAGAAGAAATTTCTTTTTCTTTAAGCGATTCAACCAAATCAGCGTGTTGCAATGCCCACAAAAAGCATACTAAAACCGCATTCTTTTTTAAGTTCTTAAGGTCTTCTTCGGAAGGCGTTTGAACTCCTAAAAGTACATCTGTTTTCTGAAAAAGTTCTTTACGGTTAGATATAATTTTTACTCCAGCTTCTTCATACGCTGAATTTAAAAAATTTGAAGCGAGTCCGGCATCAGATTCAATCCAAACTTCTAATTCTTTTTTAACCAGCTGAGCGGCAACATCAGGTGTAAGTGCTACCCGCCGTTCGTGTTTTGCAGTTTCTTTTGGAACAGCTATAATCAATTTTTCCTCCAACATTAGTTTAGTATAACATAATCAAATTGAGGCTCTAGTGAAATAATAATGGGAGCGCTTTTTTTAAGAGATTGAATATTTATCCCGACAATCTATAGTTTAAATGTGAAGAAATTGAGAAAAGAACTTCGATTTTAGTAAACAATCCTAAGTTTGGAGTAAATAAAATCCAAATGAATTAGTAGTAGTATAAAGATCTTTCAGAGTAGGTGGTCTGTTACTTATAATAATTTGCAGTATTTATGCTTTGGAAAATGTATAATTAGCAAAAAGATGTTGGGGGTTTTAAATGAAGGCAGTCTATAAATATAGTCTAATCATTATTTGTTGTTTAATGTTAACCAACATTGCCTGCGAAGATGTTGATCTAGAAGGAGAAGAAGCAGGGAGTGTAGAAGGTTTTTGGGAACGTAACAGAAACAGTTCAGGAAGTAATACTTTCTTATTGGTTTCAGAAACCGAAGTTATTTTTTATTTCTATGATTCCAGCGAAAATTGTTTAACTATCGATGCTTATGATATTGTTAGGGTAGATGGGTCAGGATTTTATATTCTTACAAAAGAAGGCTTGGAACAGAATAGAGTAATTGCCCTAACAAGAGACGGCGACAGTATATATTTTCGAGATATTGTAGAGGATGCTGAAACTTTTTTACAAAAATTCTTTCTTAGTCAAGTAGATATAAATACACTTGCTCCAATATGTGTAAATCTGTCCAATGTTTTTGTTGAATAGAAAAATTAAAATCGAACTGTTTACCAAAGTTATAGTTGATGATGGTTCTATACATCAATAATCATTGTGAATAACTAAGATTTATTAGTTAAGCTATCAATCTTATAGAGATATTCGACTCATATTGATTGTCGATTTTCTTATCATTGCTTGTTAAAAAAATTTAGGAAAGTATTATGGATGATATTGCAGGCAACACGTTTAAGGTAGTAATAATTGGAAGCGGTCCTGCTGGATTAACAGCAGCACTTTATGCAGCGAGAGCTGATTTAAACCCAATAGTTTTTGAAGGACCTGAACCTGGCGGTCAACTTATGACTACCACTGATGTCGAGAATTTCCCAGGGTATCCAAATGGAGTAATGGGACCTCAAATGATGCAAGATTTCCGTGATCAAGCTACTAAATTCGGTGCGGATGCTAGATATGGTTATGTAACTGATATTGATTACAGTGAACGACCATATAAGCTAACTGTTGACGAAAAAACTGAGATTAAAGCACACACCATTATTATCTCTACGGGAGCTTCTGCGATGTGGCTAGGACTTGAAAGTGAAACTCGTCTCCGTGGGAAAGGAGTTTCAGCCTGTGCAACATGTGATGGTGCTTTCTTCAGAAATCAGCATGTAATTATTGTTGGCGGGGGTGATACAGCAATGGAAGAAGCTACGTTCTTAACTAAGTTTGCAAGTAAAGTAACGGTCGTTCATAGAAGAGGCGAGCTACGAGCCTCAAAAGCAATGCAAACACGTGCACTAGAAAATGAGAAAATCGAGTTCATGTGGAATAGTGAAGTAGAAGAAGTACTAGGAGAGCAAGTAGTTGAAGGTGTGAAAATAAAAAATAGAGAAAACGGTGAATCAATTACGCTCGAAGATGTAACTGGTGTTTTTATAGCCATTGGCCACAAACCAAATACCGATTTATTTAAAGGAGTACTTTCTATGGATGATGTGGGTTACATCCAAACTAAAGGGCAAAGTACCAAGACCGATTTACCTGGAATTTTTGCCTGTGGAGATGCGATGGATTCATTTTATCGTCAGGCAGTTACAGCAGCAGGAACAGGTTGTAAAGCAGCATTAGATGCAGAGCATTATTTAAGCAATGAACTCAGTCTAGAAGCAATTGCCGAGGAGCATTGGAAATAACCTCTATTGTATTACAGAGTTTAGGAAAGCTGGCTAATTGTTGGCTTTCTTTTTTTGAGTTGATAATATTTAAATCCACCGAACATCAAGAGGATAGATAGAATATCTCCACCAGCTTGTAATCCAAAATTGGCCAATTCCGAAAGTTCACGATTAATTGTTGATTTAAAAAGTAGTTGTCCGAATGGTTGGTAGTCCAGAAATAAAGCAGATTGAAAGTTCCACGCTAAATGAGCAATAACGGGCAATACAATAGAATTCGTCTTTGAATACATATAGGCCCAAACCAACCCCATCCCACCAGTGAGTAAAAATATATAGACCATTGGTATCAATCCACTTCCAAACATCCCATACGAAAACCAATGATAGATACCGAAAGCAGTTGCTGAGATAAGAAGAGCAGTTCTGCTTGATGTGAAATATATGATCAGCGATAGCAAAGCCCCTCTAAACAATAATTCTTCGAAAAGAACTGAGTTAAAATAAAAATAAAGGGCTTGAATCGTATCAGTGAAATTGGCTGAGTCGCTAAAACTCCATTCAATGTTATAGATAAGAGTTTTGATAATCAGAGGGATTGCAAATGCTAATAAAGCAAGGATTAAACCAACTCCTATTTCTTTGAGAAGTTTATTAAAAGGTAAAAACCAGTTTTTCAAAAGTGGTTTTTTAAGAACAAAATAAAACAGAAGCCAAGAGGCTCCTGTTAAGACTAAATTCCCTAGCATTAGTTTTTAATTACGATTAATCAGATGCTTTGATCGGATTATGGTCAATGAAGCTTATTTTTTCTTTTTCTTACCGACCGTTTTCTCTTCTTTCTCATCGGCTTCCTCTTCTTCAGCTTCATCTTTTGTTTCTTCTGAAGCTTCTTCGTCATCTTCTGTAATTTCGATGACTTCAGCATCTACAGAAAAACCATCGTCATCTTCATCAATTTCACGTTCTACAAGAATCTGATAGTCGTTAATAAACATGGCGAACATACCAATTGCAGAAATTACGGGAGCCATTGCCCCAACTAATGCAGCACCACCAACTCCAAATGCTAGCTGAGTTTGAAAGACTACTTCTCCTTTTTTGTTTTTAATAATTAGTCTGCGAGCACTTCCCTCTTTTATAAATTTTCTGATTTGAGCGATCACTTCATTCACACCACCTTGAACTTCTTCATAGATGTGTTTTGCCTTTGATTTTGCCTCGTCTTTATTCATGATATGTGCAATTTATGAAATTTTTTGTAAGGAGTTTCCTCCAGCGGAGTCTAACTACGTAAAGCAAAATAAAAAGATTCGGAGTTCCAATGTTAGCAAGAGTATATTGTGCATCAACGGTAGGTGTTGATGCAACGGTTATAGATGTAGAAACCCATCATACAAATGGGATGGTTAAATTTTTCTTGGTAGGTCTACCAGATCGAGCTGTTTCGGAGTCCAGAGACCGTGTTGAAGCTGCTATTAGAAATACAGGTTCATATTATCCTTTAGGTCGGATAACGGTTAATCTAGCTCCAGCCGATTTACCTAAAGAAGGAAATGCATTTGATCTCCCGATAGCAATTGGATTATTAAGAATGTCTGGCCAATTACATACTGAGAAATTGGAAGACACCGTTTTTCTTGGAGAATTGGCACTAGATGGAAAAATTCGTCCCATCAAAGGAGTACTTCCAGTAGCTGTTGAAGCAAAAAAAAGAGGATTCAAATATCTCGTTGTACCTAAAGAAAATGGGCCAGAAGCTGCTGTTGTAGAAGGAATTGAAATTTTTCCGTTCGAACATTTAAATCAAGTGAAAGACTGGCTCGAAAACCGAGGCACTATGGACCCTTTAAAGATCGATGTACAAAGTGTATTTTCGCAAAATGGGCATTTAGATATGCTAGATTTCAGTGATGTTCGAGGGCAAGAAAATGTAAAACGTGCACTCGAAATTGCAGCAGCAGGGGGGCATAATGTAATTATGGTGGGACCTCCAGGTTCTGGAAAAACCATGATGGCCCGTAGAATTCCGACTATCCTTCCTCCGCTTTCACTAAATGAAGCACTTGAAACAACGAAAGTTCATTCTGTTTCAGGATTGATGAAATCAGGAAAGGCACTAATTACTTCTCGACCGTTTCGAGCTCCACATCATACAGTTTCGGATGTCGCATTGGTTGGAGGAGGGGGAATTCCAATGCCAGGCGAAATTTCTATGGCTCATAACGGAGTTCTTTTCCTAGACGAATTACCAGAGTTTAAACGAAGTGCATTAGAGGTTATGCGTCAACCGCTAGAAGATGGATTCGTATCGATTGCTCGAGCACGGATGAGCGTAACTTATCCAAGTAGAGTGATGTTGGTAGCTTCGATGAACCCTTCTCCGTCCGGAGATTGGTATAACCCCCAAGATATGGGAGGGACTTCATCTATGCAGATGCAAAGGTATCTAAGTAAAATCAGCGGGCCTCTTTTAGATAGAATTGATTTACACATAGAAGTAAACAAAGTGAGTTATGATGAACTCTCTGGAAAAGCTAAAGGAGAGTCATCAAAAGAAATTAGAGCAAGAGTAATTGAAGCAAGGGTAATTCAAACGCAACGGTTTCTTGGGTTGAAAGGGGTTTATTCTAATGCACAGATGAATACTCGACAAGTTCGTAAAGTGTGTGAACTCGATGAAACTAGTTCTGAGATTTTGAAGAAAGCAATTACCTCGTTAGGACTTTCGGCACGTGCTTACGATCGAATTCTAAAAGTGGGACGAACCATTGCAGATCTTGATAAATCAGAAAGGATTCAATCTCATCATATTGCAGAAGCTATTCAATATCGAAGTTTGGATAGAGAAGGGTGGTTGGGGTGAGAAAAGGAACGGATCTTTTTTTATTCTATGTAAGAATAGACATCAAGGAAATAAGAAGGAAGAAATAAAAGGATAGTTGTATGAAATACGATTTAGAAGAAATACTAATTGACTTTTCATTGTTAGGTATAAAGCTTGCAGAAGGTTTGCCAAAGTCTTATACAGGTCAATATTTTGCAAAACAACTTATTCGATCAGCAAGCTCACCAGCTTTTCAATATGCCGAAGCTCGGGGAGCTGAATCAAGAAAAGACTTTATCCATAAATTAAAGATAGGATTGAAAGAATTGAGAGAAACACATGTATGTTTAAGACTGATAAAGAAAAAACCTCTTTTTGTGGGGGAAGCTATTGAATCGGCAATTTCAGAGTGTGATCAATTAATTGCAATACTGACTACAAGTATAAATACTGCTAGAAAAAACAATACAAAACAAATTTCTTAATTTGTAAATCCTTGCTGTCTATTCTTACTTCTTTGACTTGTTCAATATTCGTTACTAAAAGGGTTCGCATGTTTATGCGGTGAAATTGATTCAGACATCCTAGTTATTTATATGAAGGAACAAGTTTATTCAATAGCAGCTATATAAACTAAAGAGTTGGAGCGTTATGAGAAAACAAACAACATATTGGCAAGGTAGCTTGGTATTTACGTTACCAATTTTCATCATAATACTTTATATGATTTTGACATTATAAGGGTTGAATTAAGCGTATTAAATGGATAAGCTTTCAAGCTTTAATCCAACAAGAATAAAAGATTGCCTACATACGCTGACATAGTTTTTCCAACGGCAGTTCGCCAGCCTTTCACATATCAAATACTTGATAGTTTTGGGGAGAAAGTTCAGATTGGAGTTCGAGTTTGGGTTCCACTTCGTAATTATTATGCTATAGGTGTAGTTGTAAAAGTTCACGATAATACTCCATCATTCGAAACTCTTCCGGTTAAAAAAATTCTTGATGAGGAATCCATTTTTCAAGGAGAGTTACTAAAACTTACAGAATGGATTCATCAATTTTATTTTTGTAGTTGGGGAGAGGTAATTCAGGCGGCACTTCCAGCAGGGCTTAATTTTATTTCTAGAAAATATCTAAAAGTTCCAGAGCAAATTGATACTGAAGTCCTTACTAAAAATGAAAAAGAAATAGTTGACGAGGTTTTAAGTAAGGATAGCTACACATTCGATGAAGCAAAAAAACGTTGGAAAGGAACAGGTCTTAATAAAACTCTTACTGATGTAATAAAAAAAAAGATCTTAGAAATATGGGAAGAACCTGATCTGAAAGTTTCTGTAAAGACTGAAAGAGAATGGAATTGGGTAGAAAACAAATCCGCAAAACAAGCAGCCGAGTTTCTTTCCAATATTGATGGCGAGTTAAACAAATGGCAGTTGGCACTCGAAAAGTTAATTGAAATAAATCTTCCTAAACGTCAATCCGTTTTAAAATCTCTCAAAGAGTTTAGCAGTTATTCCAAAAGAAAGCTTCAAGATTCTGGTTGGATTACTTATAAAGAAGTTGAATCAGATACTATAGAACCTGATTTAGAATTTGATCCGAATTCAATTAAGTCGCTCAATAAAACTCAAAAGAATATATTTGGTGAGATTTCTGAATCACTTAAATCAGAGCACTTTGCAAATTTTTTACTCTATGGAATTACAGGAAGTGGTAAAACTGAGGTTTATATCCACGCACTAAAACAAGCTCTGGAAAATGGAAAGGGCGGTATTGTTTTGGTTCCTGAAATTGCACTTACACCCCAAACGGTTTCTCGGTTTTATAAAATTTTTGGGGACGAAATAGCAGTTTTACATAGCCGAATGACTAATCGTGAACGACTTCAGGCTTGGAAAGAACTTAAAAAAGGCACTAAAAATATAGCTATTGGACCTCGATCTGCAGTTTTTGCTCCTGTTCAAAATCTAGGGTTAATTGTATTGGACGAAGAACATGATACTTCCTATAAGCAAATGGATCCTTCCCCTAGGTACCACGCTCGAGAAACAGCGATAATGAGGGCAAAGCTAAATAAAGCAGTTGTGATAATGGGTTCTGCTACTCCAAGTATGCAAGCTTTGAATATGGCAGCAAAAGGGAAGTGCAAACTATTAGAACTGAAAGAACGTCATGCTGAAGCAGTTCTTCCATATGTTAAAATTATCGACTTAAAACAATATACAGGAGCTATGAGAGGGGAGTTAGCAGTCCCACTCTTTAATGCAATTGAGGAGGCGTTGACCCAAAAAAACCAAGTTATTTTACTGTATAACCGTAGAGGTTTTGCAAATTATATACAATGTGAAACATGCGGTCATATTCCGCAAAGCCCCGAATGTTCGGTTAGCCTCACTTATCACAAAAGAAAAAATATTTTAATGTGTCATTATTCTGGATACTCGCGAAGGGCTGATACTAATTGCGAAGTATGCAGTTCCGATAAGTTGATTGTAAAAGGAATGGGAACCCAAAAAATTGAGGAAAACTTGGTAGAACTTTTCCCAAAGGCTAGAATCCTTCGATTTGATAAAGACTCCACCACTAAAAAAGGGTCGCATGAAAGAATTTTAAATATTTTTGGAAGTGGTGAAGCTGATATTTTAATTGGAACTCAGCTTGTAGCAAAAGGGCTAGACTTCCCTAATGTTACTGTTGTAGGTGTTATTGATGCCGACACAGAACAAGCATTCCCTTCTTTTCAATCAAATGAGCGAACCTACCAGTTATTGAGTCAAGTTTCGGGTAGATCGGGAAGAGGTTCCAAACCTGGAAAAGTATTTATTCAAACTCGTCAACCTGAAAATAGTGCTATTCAGTTTGCAAAAAGTCATGATCATGAAGGTTTTTCGAAAGAAGAAATGGGGTTTAGAAAACCATTGAACTACCCTCCTTACTCAAGACTTATTAATTTTATATTAAAAGGAAAAGAAGAACACAAAGTAACTAAAGCAGCTCATACCATGAGGAATGTTATAGAACGAGTTGTTCCGGAATTAGAAATTTTAGGACCATCATCATCAGCAATTGGATGGATGAATCGAAATTATCTTTGGGAAGTTACTCTTAAAATAGAACCAGACAAGGGAGCAAGTTATATTGAATTTTTACTTAACAAAGTAATGGAAGTTTACGAACGAGATTCTGAAATAAGTACCGCAGTGGTTCGTGTAAATATTAATGTTGATGCAATTCGCTAAAAACTTGCAATAAGTTCTAGAAAGTAAGTATTTCATACCTTTACACATCAAACATATATAATGGGTGAACAAAGAGTAAAACTAGCAAAAACCAACAAGCAGGTTCAGGATTTTATGAAGAACGTGCTTAAAGATCTTCGGGCACTTAAAAAGATGCTTGACGAAGAATGGTTCGAAACAGATACTATCCGTATTGGTGCAGAACAAGAACTTTGTTTAATCGACCAAAATGCAAAACCATTTTTTGATGCGGGGGGAGTGCTCGAAAAATTAGGTGGTGAAAGCGAAAACTTTACGACTGAGTTTGCGAAGTTTAATTTAGAGATTAATGTTAATCCCCCGCTAGAATTCAAAGGCAATGCGCTCTCACAAATGGAGCAGAACCTTCAACGCAATGTAGAACGGGTACGTTCTGCAGCAACAGAGTTAGGAGCTGAGGTTTTACTAACCGGAATTCTACCTACTATTCGAAAAGCTGATGTAAGCATGGATAGTCTTACTCCAATTCCTAGGTATAAAGCACTTTGCGACGCTATTGATAATATGAGAGGCAAAGAATATGAGTTGAGAATTCAAGGAATGGACGAACTACTCATGAAGTTTGACACTCCAATGTTGGAAGGATGTAACACAGGCTTTCAGGTTCACCTTCAAATCAAACCAGATGAATTCGTTTCAAAATATAATGTTGCCCAAGCGATTACAGCTCCAGTATTAGCGAGTGCTGTCAATTCACCACTTTTTTTAGGAAAACGACTTTGGGCTGAAACCAGAATCGCATTGTTTCATCAATCTGTAGATACAAGAGGGGTAGGTGATCATATTAGAGATAGTAGTCCAAGAGTGATGTTTGGAACAGAATGGTTAAAGGATTCTATTCTCGACATATATAAGGAAGACATTTCTAGGTTTCGCGTTCTTTTAAGTTCAGATATAGTAGAAGACACTGATGAGTTACTAAAGAATGGAGTGCCACCAGAGTTGATGGCACTTAAAGTTCACAATGGAACGGTTTATAGATGGAATCGGCCTTGTTATGGAGTTGCAGGAGGAAAGCCGCATTTAAGAATCGAAAATCGAGTATTACCATCTGGGCCCACTGTTATTGATGAAATGGCAAATACCGCATTTTGGCTGGGTTTGCTAAACGGTTTTGAGGATGAATATTCCGATATAACTAAAGAATTAGGATTTGATGATGCAAGAATGAACTTTTTTGCTGCTTCAAAAATGGGGCTGGATACAAAATTTGAGTGGACAAAAGGGCGAAAGGTAACCGCAAAAGATCTCATTCTGGATGAGTTACTTCCTATCGCCAAATCTGGTTTGGAAAAAGTAAGTATCGATAAGTCTGATATCGATACCTATTTAAGTGTAATCGAAGACAGAGTTGAATCAGCTCAAACAGGAGCATATTGGGTTGTGAAATCATATTCAAACCTGATAAAGGAAAACAACAAAGAGCACTCTGTTTCAGCGATAACAACCTCGATGTTAAAGAATCAAAAAAAGGGCGAGCCAGTTCATAAGTGGGGATTGGCAAGAGTGCAAGATATGGATAACTGGAAACCTTCTAGTTTACTTGTAGAAGAGTTTATGACCACAGATTTATTTACAGCCAGAAAAGAAGATTTAATTGAGTTTACTGGAAATCTAATGGACTGGAGGAAAATCAGATACATTCCTATCGAAGATGATCAAAAGCATTTAGTTGGTTTGATCTCTATGCGAATGATTTTGAGGGAATATTCGAAAGCTGTTACTGAGGATATTGAAATTGTAAACAGGCCCATTAGTGAATTCATGATTCACAATCCTATTACCATACATCCTGAAGCGTCGATTATTGAGGCGATGAATATCATGCAGGATCAGAAAATAGGATGCTTGCCGGTAGTGAAGAATAGTAGATTAGTTGGTATAATTACAGAGGGCAATTATATGAATATTACACGGCGGTTGCTGATCGCACTAGCCGATGAAAATGAAGAAAAGGAATAAATGCAGCTTATTGATGAAGAACAGAAGCTAAGGCCTGGTTCTCAAGCGCAACATTTTATTGGGGATGTAATTGGGTCGAAAAAAGGACCTACAATTATAGCTGTTGCAGGCATACATGGAAATGAAGCTACTGGGATTAACGCGATTAAACGCATTATTAATTTAATTGCTCCTTTCAAAGATACTATGAGGGGCCGTTTTTTAGGTCTTAAAGGAAATATACCAGCACTTAGTGTAGGTATGCGATATGTTGATGAAGATATGAATCGGCTTTGGGTAACTTCTATCTTAGATAAAATAAGAAGGACGAAATCCAGAGAATTAAGCTCTATTGATAGAGTAGAAGTAAAAAAGTTACTTCAAATTTTGGATCCAATTGTTCTATCGGATGAAGAAGTATTTTATATTGATCTCCATACATTTTCAGGATTTGGGGGATTATTTGCAATCACTTCAAATGATGAAAGGCATACTAAGTTACTTTCTACGTTAGGTATTCCTAGAATATTTGGAATTCAAAACACCCTTCAAGGTACTTCTATGGAGTATGTTGAAGAAGCAGGTCAGTTTGGTTTTGCATTTGAAGCTGGTACCCATGGATCAAAAGAAGCAGAAGAAAATGCTTTTGCTGGGTTATTAGTATTATTGGAAAGTTTAGGTGTAATTAGTAAGAAAGACATTAAAGGCTTTGATAAACACCAATCTTATTTAATGAATCAAGTAAGCGGTTTTCCAGAAAAAGTAGATTTCCAATATAAACACATAATAGAAGATGGAGATGAGTTTGTTATGAACCCAGGCTTCAAGAATTTTGACCCGATAAAAAAAGGAGATTGGTTGGCTACAGATAAAAACGGAAATATTGTAGCTCTTTCTGATGGATATTTATTAATGCCCCTTTATCAAGAACAAGGTAACGATGGCTTTTTTATAGTGAGGGAATGTGAGTAAGAAACAAATATCGAATGATTATCAATTCATAGATGGTAGTCGTTTATCATCTGTGATAGAAGCGCTGATCTTTGCAAGTGATGAACCTATTTCGGGCGAAAAAATTCGTACGATTATTGTAGAGAATGAAGAACAAATCGAGATAAATGAACATACAGTTTCTGAATTCGTTGAAAAACTGAATCAACGGTATGACGAAAATGGATTGAGTTTTAGGATTGAAAAGTTAGCTGGCGGATATACATTCGTCACTCAATCTAAATATCATTATTGGTTAAGTGTATTTCAGCATGAGAATGCATTTCGTAAACTTTCACAATCAGCGATCGAGAGTTTAGCCATAGTCGCATATCGTCAGCCGATAACTAAACCCGAAGTAGATCAGATTCGTGGAGTTGATTCGGGGTATATAATTAGGCAATTAATGGAAAAAGCACTAATTGAAGTCGGAGGACGTGCAGATGGCCCCGGTAAACCTCTACTCTATAAAACTACAAAACATTTTTTAAGGCACTTTGGGTTAGATTCGGTACAGGATCTTCCTAAACCACGGGAAATAGAAGAAATCCTCAAAGACGATGATATGGCTGAACATCGGCAATTATTATTAGAGCGTCAGCTGATGATGGATGATTTTGAGGAAGAAGAGGAAGATGAAAAAAATTTTAAAGAATCTGAACCAGAATCAGAAGATACGGAAGAAACTAACAATGAAATAGGATCAGGAGAAGAAGAATAAGATGAAAAAAGGAAAGCGGTTACCGGGACAAATCCCAAAAAAGAAAAACAAAACAAAGAAAGAGAAACCAACAATTATTGACCAGAATTATTCTAATTCGGAAGAAATTCGTTTAAACAAGTTTATTGCTCATGCAGGTTTATGTTCTCGACGCGAAGCTGATACGTATATATCAGATGGGAAAGTTCAAGTTAATGGAAAGTTGATAACTGAAATGGGATTTAAAGTCCGGCGCAAAGACGATGTAATTGTTGATGGGCAGAAAATTAGTTTAGAGCCCTTCGTTTACCTATTACTTAATAAGCCAAGAAATACGATCACTACTACCGATGATGATAGGGGTAGAAATACAGTATTAGACGAAGTTGAGAATGCTACAGGATACCGAGTTTATCCTGTTGGGCGTTTAGATAGAAATACAACTGGTCTTTTAATTCTTACAAATGACGGTGACTTAGCGCATCGTTTAATGCATCCAAGTTATAGAGTAAAGAAAACATATGAAGTCGAAACTAAACGAGAATTAACGGAATTGGAGTTAGGGGCTTATGGCGTAGGAGTAGAACTTGAAGATGGATTAGCAAAAGGACATAATCTTAAAACATTTGCCGACCTTAAAAGAACTTTTCAGATTTCTGTATTCGAAGGGAGAAATAGATTGATTAGAAGAATGGTTGAATTTCATGGTACTGAGGTTCTCAAGCTAAAAAGAATTGAATATGCAGGCTTAGATTTAAAAGATGTTCCAATGGGTCGATGGAGATACCTAAAGCAAAATGAAATAAATGATCTTCGAAAACTCGTTAAACTTGATTCCTTAGATTTTAAAAAGAGTTAACGTTTGGCTTTAAAATCGATTTTAAAGAAATTACAATTTCATTGTTGTGATCACTAATATGTAACTTATTCGCTAAATAAATCGATCAAAAGGGGTGATTTATCAACTATCCCAACCAATTTCGGTAAAAAATAAGGTTATAAATTTAAGTAAATTTCGCTTCACACCTTATAAAAACCCCTTTCAAGATCAATTCGAAGAAAAAAATGATAAAAATGTTAATTTTTGTTTTCGAAATATGTAAGTTGGGCGATCAACGCTTTATTAACTGGTGGGTTTATTAAAGTTTCAAATTTCAAACTAATTAACGACGTTTCTATGAGAAAACTAATATTAATAAGGAATAGCGTAATTGCATTCGTTATAACACTTGTTATAGCTGGATCCGCTTTTGCGCAAAACAGGGTAGTAACTGGTGTCGTAATAGATACAGACTCCAATGAGCCGATACCGAGTGTAACGGTGCTACTTAAAGGAACCGCGAAAGGGGTTGCTTCTGATGTAGACGGTAGATATGAAATATCACTTACACAATCAGAATTCAATAGCGGAGTTTTACTTTTTTCTTCTATTGGTTACATAACTAAAGAAGTAGCTATTAATGGAAATACCACTATAAATGCTACCTTAGATTTAGATGTAGCTTTATTAGATGATGTAGTAGTAGTAGGTTATGGTTCTCAGATTAAAGAGAAAGTAACTGGAAACATTTCTTCAGTTTCTGCAGCAGACTTTGAGACCGTTCCTGTAAACAGTTTTGAAGAAGCCATACAAGGTAGAGCTGCTGGTGTATTCATTAATGCAGATAATGGTAAGCTTGGTGGAGGAATCACAGTTCGTGTAAGAGGTACTTCTTCTATTACGGCAAGTGCTCAACCATTATATGTAATCGATGGTATTCCTGTTACAACTAATAACCTTAATAGTAATGGCGCTGAAACAAACCCGCTTGCTGATATCAACCCAGATGATATTGCATCTATTGATATTTTAAAAGATGCTAGTGCAGCTGCCATATATGGTGCTCGTGGTGCAAATGGTGTAGTTCTTATTACAACAAAGACTGGCGCTGTTGGTGAAACTAAAATTGATGTGAGTTACAAAGTTTCAACTAGAGAGCCATCAAACAACAAAGAATGGTTAAATGGTCCTGAATACTTAGAATTATTTGATGAAGGTTTTGCAAATTCTTCTAACGATGGTACTGTAAACGGTACTTTATTTGGATATACTAGAGATGAGTTATACGATTTAGTAATTCCAGGTTGGGGCGAAAATATTGATAGCGATTGGCAAGAAGAAGCTTACAAGGATAATACATCGCAAACCTTTGATATTTCTGCTAGTGGTGGAGATGCTAAAACACGATTTTATGTAAGTGGATCTATTGATGATCAGGAAGGTCATGTAATTAAAAATGCTTTCCAACGAGTAGGTGGTCGACTAAACCTTGATCATACGGTTAATTCTAAACTTGATATTGGTGTTAATTTCAGTATTACAAGAACTGAAAATGATCAATTATCTAATGATAATGCATTCTCGACTCCGATTCAGTTAGTTGCGCAACCTCCTATTCAGCCGATCTATAATGCAGACGGTACTCCTTATGACAACACGCTCTATTTTAACGGTTTATTGTATAAAGAAGGTAATTCTTATATATCTACTGTTTTCAGAACGCTTGCTAAATCATACGCTTCCTATGACATTACTCCAGAGTTAACTTTCCGTGGTGATGTAGGTTTAGATTTACTGGATCAGCAGGAAAAAGGTTGGTGGGGAAGTACAGTTGCAAGAAATACTGGTGATGCTACAGGTTCCGCATTTAATTCATTCGATAGAATTACAAACCTTAATACAAACTTCTATTTAGAGTATCTAAAAGATTTCTCGACAGACCATTCTGTTAACATGGTTTTAGGTACTTCATACCAAAATTCACTTAGAGAATTTAATGATGTTACTGCTGCCGGCTTTGCAAATGATGATTTGCGTCAAGTTAGCCAAGCAGCGAATGTTCAGGGCTATAATGGTGGATCAACAGAATACTCTTTCACAGGATATTTTGGTCGCCTAAACTATAGTTTCCAAGACAAGTATCTATTTACTGTAAGTGGACGTGTAGATGGTTCTTCTCGATTTGGTGATGATAGTCGATATGGTTTCTTTCCCGCAGTTTCTGCTGGTTGGATTCTAAGTAGTGAAGAATTCCTATCTAGCTTAGATGTAGTTAGCTTCTTAAAAGTTAGAGCAAGTGCTGGTCAAACTGGTAATGCTGCAATTGGAAACTTTGATTCAAGAGCGCTTTATGGTTCTGGTCTTTACGCTGGTACTCCTTCACTTGAAGCTACAAGAAGTCCAAACCCAGATTTAAAATGGGAAACTACTACTCAATATAATGTTGGGTTAGATTTCGGACTATATTCAGATCGAATAACAGGTGAAATCGATTACTACATCAAAAACACGGAAGACTTACTTCTTGATGTAAATGTTCCAGCTACTTCTGGTGCTCCAGGACAAGAACAAACAAGAAACGTAGGTGAACTAGAAAATAAAGGGATCGAATTGCTTCTAACAACTAGAAATGTTGTTGGAGACTTTAATTGGTCAACTACGTTCAACTTTGGTAAAAACAAAAACGAAATCACTAATATTGATGGTCAAATTATTACATCAGGTATAAACAGAGCTGTTGAAGGTGAAGCTATTGGTGTATTCTTTGGTTATGAATATGCTGGTGTTGATCCTGCAAATGGCGATGGACTATACTATGTTAATAGTGCTGATGGGATCGATCATAGTACAGGTACTACAAATGATCCTGATTTAGCGAATCGTGTAGTAATTGGTGATCCTAATCCTGATTTTCAAGGTGGTATTACCAACAACCTAAACTATAAAGGTTTTGACCTAAACTTCTTTTTCCAGTTTGTATCTGGAAACGAAATCTACAATGGTGGTGGAATTTACCAATCTTGTAATGCATGTTATTTTGACAACCAAACTAGAGATCAGCTAGACAGATGGCAAAACCCTGGGGATATCACAGATGTTCCTCAAGCACGTCTGTTTGATAGCAATGGAGATGAAAATTCTACTCGTTACGTAAGTGATGGTAGCTATATCCGTCTTAAGAACTTAACTTTTGGTTATAATTTGCCAGCAAGTGTGTTGAGTAATCTATCACTAAGAAGAGCTAGATTGTATTTCTCTGGAACGAACCTTCTGACATTTACAGATTATGAAGGATGGGATCCTGAAGTAAATGCTGATTATTTAGGTGGTAACATTGCCTTTGGTCGAGATTTCTATTCCGCACCACAAGCCAGAATGTATACCTTTGGTATAGATATTGGATTTTAATCACAACCCAAATCAACATTAATAAATCAAGTTTAAATATTATGAAAATGATTAATAAAACAATAACAACGACACTAGCATTTGCTGTCCTATTGTTTGCCGGTTGTGACGGATTACTCGATCAAAAACCAACCAATGCAATAGATGCAGGGACCGCAACAGCATCACCATCAAATTTGGATGCAGTACTTTTAAGTACATATGATTCAATGTCTGATAATGATCTATTTGGCGGGGAATTACAAATGGATGCTGACTTGTTAGCAACTAATGCAAATGCACCAGAAATAACTTTTACTGGAACATTTGGCTACTTACAAGAATTAGCTGCTCAAAGCTTAAGGGTTTCAAATGGTCAAGCATTTGCAACTTGGGCTGAAGCATATTTTGGTATTAACCAAGCAAACATTGTACTTGCAAGTATTGATGTTTATGATGCTGCTGTCCGCGATCAAAAAGCAGCTGAAGCCTTATTAGTAAGAGGCACTATTTACTTCGAACTAGCAAAAACTTATGGTTTACCATATAGTACAGGGAATGCTTCAAGCAACTTAGCAGTACCTATTGTACTTGAACCAGATAATTTTGAGTTAGTAACTCGTGCAACTGTTGAAGCAGTATATGATCAAGCGGAAGCAGATTTAATTGCTGCTAGAGATGGTCTTACTACCTCTAATGGTGTATTGGGTACCTCTCATGTTGCTAATGCAATGCTATCAAGACTATACCTTCAAAAAGGTGAGTTTCAGGCTGCTGCTACCGCTGCGAATGCAGTAATTCAGTCTGGCGATTTCATGCTGACTGCGGATTTCGCAGATGCATTTAATAACGCCAGCAATAGCTCAGAAGATATATTTGCACTACAAGTTACAGAAACAGATGGAGCTCAGTCTCTTAATACCTTTTACGGTTCAAGTGGATTTGGTGGACGTGGTGATATTGCTGTTACTCCAGCGCATACAGGTCTCTATGAAGTGGGTGATGCGCGAGCTGATTTCTTCTATAATGACACAGACGGAGATGCTTCTACACCACTTAGAACTACTAAATGGCAAAACCAATATGGTAATATCCCTGTGGTAAGATTAGCTGAAATGTACTTAACACGTGCTGAAGCTAATTTAAAGTCTGGTGTTGCTCAAGTAGGTCCTAATACTCCTGTTCAAGATGTGAATATAATTAGAGCAAGAGCTGGTCTAATAGTTCCATTACTTACAGTAGATGAGGACGCTATCTTACTTGAAAGAAAGCTTGAGCTAGCTTTCGAAGGTCAATTACTTCATGATCTGAAGCGAACACAAAGAGCAATTGGTACATTTGCTTACGATTCTGGAGAGTTAATTTTCCCGATTCCTCAAGCTGAAACTGATGTGAATCCTAATCTAGATCAAAACGACGCTTACGCGAACTAATTTGTTCTAGATATATTTTTTAAAGCCCTGGCTCATACGAGTCGGGGCTTTTTTTATTTAATTTTACAGGCTTTTGAACTTTTTTCTTGCTTGACTCAGAATGTTGTAAGACTTTACAAGTCAATAATTCTTCGAAATAAAAACTAACAGTAAATCAGTATGAATAACGGAATAGTTAAAAAGGGGCAGTTTTTTGCAGTCCTCTTATGTGGTTTTTTGGTGATTTCTGGTTGTAAAACCAGCCAGTCAGTCACTTCATCATCTTCTCAGTCATCAAAACTGGCACGAACAGGGCAATCTGCAGGAGATATGAAAAAATATAGTGAAGTAATAACAGATAAAGCTGTTTCAGATGAAGGGCTTTTTGATGTACACAAAGTAGACGATAAATATTACTTCGAGATATCAGATGAAATGCTAGGGAGAGAAATGCTCTTAGTAAGTCGTGTTGCTGGATCTACTCAGAATTTGAGTTTTGGTGGAGCAGGTCAAAAAGCGCGCGGGCAACAAGTAGTACGATGGGAGAAAAAAGAGAAAAAAGTGTTGCTTCGTCATGTTTCATATTCAAGTGTTGCGGATGAAGATGATCCCGTTTATAAATCGGTTCGAAATAATAACTTTGAACCAGTCATAGCATCTTTTGATATTGAGTCTTTAAGTAAAGATAGTAGTGGAGTAGTAATTGACGTCTCTGATTTATATACATCAGATGTAGCACTAATTAGTGGATTAAGTGCTGGGCAAAGAAGAAACTTTGGGGTTAGACGTCTTGATGGTGGACGAACCTTTATTGAAAGAATGTCTAGTTACCCAGAAAATATTGAAGTACGTCATGTACTAACTTATGATGCAGCTACCCCACCAGATGATGATGAAACAAACACAATTTCTTTGGAGATGAATCAATCTATGATTCTTCTACCTGCTGTTCCAGCTACTCCACGAAACCACGATCAACGAGTGGGATTTATTTCAATCAATCAATACAATTACAGTTCTGAAAAACATAGAGCAGCTCAAAATAGGTTTATTACAAGATGGAAATTAGTTCCTAAGGATAAAGAAGCTTATTTACGTGGAGAATTAGTAGAACCAGAAGAGCCAATAATATATTATTTAGATCCTGGAACTCCAGAAAAGTGGAGGAAATATTTAATTCAAGGGATTGAAGATTGGCAGGTAGCTTTTGAAGAAGCCGGCTTTAAAAATGCCATAATTGGTAAAGAAGCGCCAACTCCAGAGGAAGATCCCGAATTTACACCGGAAGATGTACGCTACTCAGTAATCAGATATATCACAAACCCAATTCAAAATGCACAAGGTCCCCATGTTCATGACCCAAGAACGGGGCAAATTCTAGAAAGTGATATTTTATGGTATCATAATGTAATGAACTTGCTTAGAAACTGGTATTTCGTGCAAACAGCAGCGGCAAACCCTGAAGCCAGAGCTGTTGATTTTGACACTGAATTAATGGGTGACCTTGTTCGTTTTGTTGCAGCACATGAGGTCGGACACACGTTAGGTTTCCCACATAATATGGGTTCAAGTGTTGGATATACAGTTGAGCAATTAAGAGACCCTGAATTTACATCTACTCATGGTGTAGCTCCTTCAATTATGGATTATGCTCGTTTTAACTATGTTGCTCAACCAGGGGACGGTGTTACTAATTTCTACCCAATGATTGGGGAATATGACAAATGGGCTACAAAATGGGGCTATACTTGGTTTCCTGATATTGAAAACCCTGATGATGAAAATGAGATCCTAAACGAATGGATTGTAGCAAATGGTGATAATCCACTCTATTGGTTTGGTTATGCGAACGGTGCAGATCCACGATCACAAACTGAAGCTATTGGTGATGATGCTATGAATGCTAGTGAACTAGGTCTTGCTAATTTGCAATTTATAACTGAAAATCTAATCGAATGGGTTGAAGAACCAGGACAGGATTATGATGATTTAGAGGAAATTTACCTTAATATAATCGGACAATGGAGACGCTATATGGGACATGTAACTACCTATATTGGTGGTGTATATCAGACCTATAAAACGTTTGAACAAGAAGGTGAAGTTTATGAACCTGTTGCTAAAGATGATCAAAGAAGAGCTCTAGCATTCTTAAACAAACATGCATTTACTGCTCCTACATGGGCTTATAATACAGAAATACTCAATCTAATAAATCAATCTACAGCTGTAGATACGTTTAGAGGAGTTCAGGCGGGTGTATTAAATAGCGTTCTCGATTTTGGAAGAATTGGTCGTCTGATTGACGCAGAAACTCGAGGAGCTAGCGAAACATATACAGCCTTTGAAATGATGGACGAACTTAGAGGAGGTGTTTGGAGCGAACTTCGTGCAAACCGAAATATAGATGTTCATAGAAGACATTTACAAAGAGCATACATCGATAGAGTGGAATATTTGATGACTGAAGAACCTTCAGGATTCAGAGCTCCAGATATCAATGTAAGTCAATCTGATATTCGCCCAATAGTTCGTAACGAATTAACTATCTTAAAAAGAGATATAAATAATCGTTTGAATGCGGGTAATGCTGATCGAGCTACCAGAGTTCACTTAGAAGATGTACAATCAAGAATCGATAGTATTCTTGAAGGCGAAAATTAAATAATCGTAGTTTTTTAAAGGGTGATGTTTAACAACGTCACCCTTTTTTGTTTATAAAATTTAATGGAGAAGAAATGAGAAAGGGATTTTTACTGCTGTTTAGTTTGGTGTTAATGTCATCACTAAACGCACAACAGCTAGACATGGAGTTGTTAAAAGGGATTGAACCACGAAATATTGGTCCAGCTGGTATGAGTGGACGTATTACTGCAATTGATGTAGTGGAAATGAATCCCGATATCATGTACGTAGGTTCCGCTTCCGGTGGTATCTGGAAATCTGAAAGCGGTGGCATTGCTTGGGAACCAATTTTTGATACGTACAGTGCCGCGTCCATTGGTGCAATAGATATCTACCAAAAAAGTCCAAGCATAATTTGGGTAGGAACGGGAGAAGGAAACCCAAGAAATAGTCAAAGTGCTGGTGCAGGTGTTTATAAAAGCATGGATGGTGGTCGTTCATTTAAGTTAATGGGATTAGAATACACTCGAAATATTCATCGTGTTATCATTCATCCAGATGACCCGAATACGGTATATGTTGGAGCACAAGGAAATGCATGGGCAGATACAGAAGACCGTGGAGTGTATAAAACTACAGACGGCGGTAAGACTTGGGAAAAGATTTTATTTATAAATAACAGAACAGGGATAGCCGATTTAGTGATGGACCCAATCAACCCAAACAAGATGTTTGCGGCAATGTGGGAATTTCGAAGATGGCCATGGTTTTTTGAATCAGGTGGTGAAGGATCTGGATTATATATGACTGTTGATGGTGGAGAGAATTGGACCGAACTAACGTCCGAAGATGGACTACCTGAGGGCGAGCTAGGTAAAATTGGAATTGCAATCGCACCAAATAAAACAAATGTTGTATATGCACATGTTGAGTCTAGCGAAAACGGTATTTATAGAAGTAACGATGGAGGTTACACTTGGGAACTTCGGCAAACAGTAGAAAATGATCCTGAAGTTGGAAATAGACCTTTTTACTACGCGGAAATTTATGTTGACCCATTCAACGAAAATCGTGTGTTCAGTATTTATACATACATTTCTAAAAGTGAAGATGGTGCCAAGTCTTTTGAAAGTCTGTATCCATTTTATAACTGGGTACACCCAGACCATCATGCTTTTTGGATAAGTAAATCAAATCCTGGTTTTATGATCGATGGAAATGATGGAGGATTGAACATCACTTATGATGGTGGTGATACATGGCGTTTCATTGAAAATATTCCAGTAGGTCAGTTTTATCACGTTAATGTAGACATGGAAATTCCATACAATGTTTATGGAGGCATGCAAGATAATGGATCTTGGGAAGGTCCAGCATATGTATGGAGACAAGGCGGTATTAGAAATTCATATTGGGACGAATTATATTTTGGCGATGGATTTGATGCATTGATAGATCCAAGTAATTCTCGGTATGTGTATGCAATGTCTCAACAAGGAAATGTTGGACGGGTAGATCGCCAAACAGGTAGTTCGAGATTTATTCGTCCTACTCATCCTGATGGAGAGAATTTGAGATTTAACTGGAATTCTGCGCTGAATTTTGATCCATTTGATGAAGAGACAATCTATTTCGGAAGTCAATATGTTCACAAAAGTACCGATCGCGGTGAAACCTGGGAAATCATTTCTCCAGACTTAACTACCAACGATACTACCAAGCAAAAGCAATACGAAAGTGGTGGACTTACGATGGATGCCACCGGAGCTGAAAACTTTACTACCGTTTTGGCAATTGAACCAAGTCCACTTGAAGAAGGAGTAATTTGGGTAGGAACAGATGATGGTAATGTTCAAATCACCAGAGATGCTGGATCAACTTGGACGGACCTTACCAAAAACATAAAAAATGTACCAGCAGGGAGTTGGGTAGCGCAGGTGAAGGCTTCTACGTTTAATGCCGGAGAAGCCGTAGCTGTAATCAATGATTACAGAAGAGGTAACTGGACTCCATATGTAATGTATACCAAAGACTTTGGAAAAAAGTGGACGAATATAGTCCAGAATAAAGGACTTGAAGGATATGCACTTTCATTTGTACAAGATTTGGAAGAACCAAACCTCATGTTTGTTGGAACTGAACTTGGATTGTACGTTTCTATTGATGCAGGGGCAAATTGGACTAAATGGACCAATGAATATCCAACAGTTTCTACATATGATATGGTGATTCATCCACGTGAGCATGATTTAGTGATTGGTACCTTTGGGCGTTCATTTTGGGTAATGGATGATATTCGGCCACTTAGAGAGTTAGCTAAAAAAGGTGCTGATGAACTTGGAAAAACCATCAAAGCCTTTCCTTCTCCAGATGCATATTTAGCAGAATGGAGGCAAGCTATGGGGAGCCGTTTTGCAGCTGATGGAATGTTCTTTGGCGATAATCGGTCAAGTGGCGCAATGCTTAGTTATTCAGTAAAAATACCTGAGCCAAAAGAAGGCGAGAAGAAGAATGACGGGGATGTTAAAATTGAAATTTTTGAAGCTTCTGGGAAAAAGATCCGAACTCTAGAAACTAAGCCTGATCAAAATGGAATAAACCGTACAAGATGGGGACTCGATAGAGCAGGTGTTAGATTTCCAAGTAGAAATGCACCTAGATCAAATGCATCAGAACCAGGTGGCGCAGATGTGCTTCCTGGCACCTATAAAGTAAAGTTTACGTACTTGGCTGAATCTGATTCCACAATGGTAACTGTTCATACCGATCCTAGAATAGAAATGCCAATTAAGGCGTTAATAGCAACTTCAGAATTCTATGACAAGACCAATGAGGTTCGTAAAGATCTTAGTGATGCAGTAGCCAAATTAAGAGAGGCGATGGAAATCATAGAGCTTAATGAAACACTTCTTAAATCAGACTCTAGATCAAAAGAAGAGATGGAAGAAGTAAATACAATTAGTAAGTCAACCAAAGAAAAGGTTGAAGAACTCATGAACCATATATTTGGTAAACCTGATGATCGGCAAGGAATTACTGATAGTCCTGTAGTTACGGTAATGAACAGACTATCTGGATCTAATCGATATCTTGGCGGCGACTTTAACGGGCCAGGAGCAACCGAAGAGAACCTACTTCGCATAGCTCGTGAAACTGTCGATATAGCTATCTCTGACATAGAGAATTTTGTTGCCACGGATTGGGTAGCATATCAAGTAGCATTAGAAGCAGCTGAACTAAGCCCATTTAAAGCACTGGGTTCAGAAAACTAAAATAAATTCCTGATTATAAAAAAGTCTGCTTCAAATATTGGAGCAGGCTTTTTTGTTAAAAATGAAAAAGTTATTCTCGTAGATGTTAGGTAATTCGCACCTAGTTACGATGCTCTGCGTCGTAACTTACTGTTCCAATGCAGAGCATTACAGCAAGGGTAAGTAGTTAGTCATTTCCATGAAAGTGATAATCTTGATCGAGTATACTTTCAGTTACTTTTATGTAGATAAAAAAATTATGGTAAGGTTAGAGAATCAGTTTATCCCAAAGTTAGTCATCGCCACGAAGGGGGGAATCTTGAGCGTGAACAACGTCTGTTGCCTTTATAAGATTCTAGATATCTGTCATCGAATAATCTAACTACTACAAGAATGACAAAACAAAAAACAATCAGCTTTACTTTGTATTTTAGTGATTTTGTGGCTTAATTTTAGAGGAGTAAAAAAATCGTGATATGGAACCATTTATAGAATTTTTCGAGAATATCCCATCTAGTTTTAGAGCTGTGATTTTAGTGGGTGGTATTTTTCTATTTTGGATAATTGAAGGAGTATTTCCACTATTCGAATTTGGATATAAGAAAGTTCGTCACGCTGGAATAAACGCTGTACTTACCGGTTTTTTTGTTTTGATTGGCTTAGGCTTTGCTGGCGCTCTTTTATGGGCGTCTGATGTTGTGACTGCCAATAATTTTGGACTATTGAATTGGGTTGCTATGCCGATTTGGTTACAAATGATTGTAGGAGTGATGCTTCTTGATTTTTTTGGAGCATTCCTAGTTCATTGGGTAGAGCACAAAGTGAGGTTCATGTGGCGTTTTCATTTAGTGCATCATAGTGATACAACAGTTGATGTAACCACAGGACTTCGTCATCATCCGGGGGAAGCAGTATTTCGGATGTTATTTACCATTTTAGGAGTTGTAATCGTAGGGGCACCCATATGGATTGTCTTTTTATATCAGAGTTTATCAGCATTATTTACACATTTCAATCATGCTAATATCCAAATGCCCAAGAAGCTGGATAGAGCGCTCTCATTTTTGCTTGTAACGCCTTACATGCACAAAGTACATCATCATTACACACAGCCGTTCACCGACACGAATTACGGCAATATCTTCTCTATTTGGGATAGAGCCTTTGGAACCTTTGCCGAAGTAGCTGATACCAAGGAATTGATTTATGGAATTGATACCCACATGGATCCCAAAGAAAATGATGATGTAGTAAACCTTCTTAAGATTCCCTTTCAGAAATACCGCTCACCAGAAGGTTCTAAGTTTAGTGACGAGAAAAATGCTAACAAGGATTAGTACCGCTATTTTTATATACGTTGTTGGCAACTAGCTTTATTTCTTTCATTTTTTGGTCAGGTTTCTTTCCTTTTAGGAATGCGTAAATTGCCATTGAGTGTCCGTGTCCCAATTCAAATTCCTGTTTTTGCTTGAATATTGTTAAGATAAGCTTGAAATGACATTATTTAATTTAAGTTTATAATTCAATTACGTATGAAGTTATTGATTTGACTTTTACACCTTTTGCTGTGTTAAATTCATAAAAATCCGAAAATGCATATTTTTTCCCATTTTTCATTTTCATAATTCCACTTACAGCTCCTTCTTTTCCATGCGTCAAAATTTGATCGAGTATTAATTCAGATGCTTTTTCTGTTTTCATCTTTTCCAATACCTCCGTAACCTTTTTTTTTCCTTCAAGTTTTTTGTCACCAATAATATTCCATACAATTTTGTCCGTTACACGCTCTAAAAGAAAGTCGGAATTCCCTTTTGCAAAGGCGATATTTATTTCTTTTAGAAAATCTTTCTTCGGTGCATTTCCACAATCAGGACGTACAGTTATTTTTGTCATTTTTCCGAATCTTTAATTTCAATTGCGAATTGTTCTCCAACCTAGTTTGATCTTTAAGTTTTGCTCATGATAGGCTACTATTTAAGTAGAATATGATGAATAAACAGGTTTAAATAGAATGAACAAATATCATTATATACTGATATAACAATGAAAACAAGAGGCTAATATGAACCTATTTATGCTTTTTTCGGCAAGGCTAAACTCACAATAATCCCAACTACAACCACCACAAATGCGCCAAGTGGGTTCAGCCACAAGAATTCAATGGCTTTGGAATAGGATTCAGGAGCTTGAGTCCAAGGGAAGAAGAAGGAATAATCTCCAAGTGTTTCCGAATAGAAAAGGCGATCAAAAGTAAATACGGTTAACATCCCAGAAAGAAGTCCGGTTAGTGCTCCAGTACCATTGGCTTTTTTCACCCATAGAAGTAGAATAAATACACCAAGAATGGAACCATAAAAATAGCTTCCAATTTGATTGATTAACTCAATAATAGATTGAGTTTCCCCTAACGCTAAAGCCGAGACGGTAGCAATAACTCCCCATAAAGCAGTAACTCTTCGAGAAGATTTGAGGTAATGAGTTTCACTATGTTCCTCTTTACCTAATCGTTGATACCAGTCAACAATGGATACAGTAGTTAAGGCATTTAATTCACTGTCAATAGAACTCATTGCAGCGGCAAAAATTCCAGCTATAATTAATCCTACAAAACCAATAGGTATAAATTTCAGAATAAAGTAAGGGAAGATATAGTTGGTGTCGTTTACATCAGTCTGTCGGATTTCAGCTTGCAAAGCGAGTTCTTTCTTTCTAGCTGAGTTTAAATCAGCGTCTGCTTCAAGAAAAGCCTGCTGAGATACCATATCTCGATTTTTAGCCGCTTCGATTGCAAGGCGTTGTCGATTTTGCCGAGCTTCTTCATATTGTTGATTTACTATTTGTTCTCGCTGAACTTGCTCCTCCGTTTGAGCAACAGGATCAGTTGCACGGAAAGAAATTGGGGCATCGTTAAAAATGAAAAAGACATACATCATCACGCCAAGAAGGAGAATAAAAAACTGCATTGGTACTTTGGCATATGCAGAAAGTAGAAGGGATTTACGAGCTTCTCCAACCGAAGGTGTTGTTAAATATCGTTGGACTTGAGTTTGGTCGGTTCCGAAATAAGAAAGCATCAAAAACAAAGCAGCAAATACCCCGCTCCATACATTATACTTTTCACTAAGATCGAAATTCAGATCTAGAGCAGTAAGCTTATCTAAACTACCTGCAAGATAAAGGGCGTCACCAAAATCAATATCTTCAGGCATATTAAAAATGATGATAGCGAAGCAGAAAATCAATCCGAACATCATTACTGCCATTTGTTTTACATCGGTAGTAATTACCCCAGCGACTCCACCAATCATTGTGTAAACTGTTGCGATTAAGCCTATAATAATGATCGTTGCAGAAAGAGGTAGGCCTAACAAAAGAGCTAGAACATAAGAAGGGGCAGCAATCACAGCGCCTAATGCTAATCCTCTAGAAATTAGGAATAAACCACTAGTAGTGAGTCTGGTTTTTAATCCAAAACGTTCTTCAAGAACTTCATAGGCAGTAAAAGCCTTCATTTTACTAAAAAAAGGAACTAGAAAAATACAGATGAGGATCATTGCAAAAGGAACGGCAAGATAAACCTGAACAAAGCGCATATCTTCTACATAAGCAATTCCGGTTGTTCCAATAAATGTAATTGCGGAAGCTTGAGTTGCCATAATAGATAGACCAGCAGCCCACCACGGCATATTTCGTCCAGCTAGTAAATATCCTTCAATGTTATGCGCGTCTTTCGAACGCTTAGTGCCATCCCAAACGGTATAAGCTAGAAATGCTAAAAGTACAACCCAATCTATCCAATGCATATGTTACGGTAGATTGAAATATTGAGTAAAAAACCAGAAAAGAAGAACGCATACAATTCCCCAGCAGAATATAAAGGCGTAGATTTTATTCCAGTTTGTGTTTTTGTGAATCTTATTCATTAATGGGCTAGAGTAAAAAAATTAGTCAAGTACTTGAATTATTTAAGAAAACTACGTTTTTCAAGATTTAATTCAAATTTGTAGAGTTTATATAGGGGATAGTGAACTTAGAGCGGTCTTAATATTATAACAGATTTATTTCTATATAAGATAATAATCATAACCAGTCTTAAGAATTAAGAGTGTATGGAATTGAAGATTTTTTCTAATGCTGATGAAGCTTCTATATATATAGCTAAAGAAATAGCTGAACTTATAGCTGTTAAAAATAGTAATGGAGAAAAAACAGTATTGGGTTTAGCTACAGGAAATACTCCAATTCAAGTATATAAAGAGCTCATAAGTTTACATAAAGAGGGGTTAAGTTTTAGGAATGTAATTACTTTTAATTTAGATGAATATTATCCAATGAACGCCTCCAGAACAGAGAGTTATCATGTATATATGAATAAACACTTTTTTGATCATGTTGACGTGCTAAAAGAGAATATTAACATTCCAGATGGTTCAATACCTGGAGATTATGTTAGCTCATATTGTGCTGAATACGAGCAAAAAATATTTGATGTAGGAGGAATAGATATTCAGCTACTTGGAATTGGTAGAACAGGGCATATTGGATTTAATGAGCCCGGGTCTTCGAAAGACTCAATTACGAGGTTAATTAAACTAGATGAAACTACTCGTGAGGATGCAGCAAAGGATTTCAAAGGACTTAGAAATGTTCCAAAAATGGCAATTACAATGGGTATTAAAACCATATTGAGCGCCAAGAAAATATACCTGTTATCGCTAGGTAATAGAAAAGCTAAAATCACGAAAGAATGTCTTTTAGGAGAGATATCTAGTGATAGACCCGCTTCTTTTTTACAAAATCAAGAAGCTGTTGAGATAATACTTGATGAGAAGGCAGGTATGTTAATACACAAAGATAAAATAAATTAACTTAAACGGTTATAGTAATACTATGACACTAACCAATAAATAGGATAGATATGAACAAATACAGTACTTCACTTTTAGCAATATTTGTGCTAGTTCCTACATTGTTATTCGCTCAAGGGAGCTCCTCTGAGCCCGAAATACCCATTGAGGAATGGACAGGAAGAACCATACTTTTAGTAGGGGCACACCCTGATGATGATGCAGGAAGGCATGGAACGTTAGCAATGCTACAAGCTAATGGAAATGATGTATACGTAATGCTTTTAACAAGTGGTAACGTAGGTACTAGAGACCGAACTATGACTCGTCAAAGACTTGAGAAGATCAGACGACATGAGCAAATTAATGCACTAAGTGCTTTAAATATTCCAGAAGAAAACTATATCAACTTAGGCTATACCGATGGTATGGTTGAATTTGCCGACAAAGAAGAATTGGTTAAACGAATGGTTTGGTGGTATAGAAAAATTCAACCTGATGTATTGATTAGCTTTGAGCCAGGATATCGTTATGTAGTTTGGCATAAAAATGATCACCGTTCAGCTGCCTACTTAGCAGTTGACGCAGCTCGAGCTGCAGAATGGCATCTTATTTTTCCTGAACAAGTAATTCAGGAAGGTCTAGAGCCCGTTAGTATTCGTGAGTACATGTATTGGGGATCTGAAGCTCCAAATATGACCGTTGATATTTCTGATTATGTTGAAAATAAGGTCCAATCAAGAATGGCTTACTTAAGTCAGTTTACTTCATTGTCAGATAATTACCCAGGTACAAGTGACAATCGTTTCGCAACTTTAGATGACCTACCAGAAGAGGAGAGAAAAGCGTACGTAGAACGAATGACAAGTAGAACCGGACCTACTGAAACTTTTAGGTATCGTCGTGGTGCACCAGATGGTGCAGGAAGTGGTCCTGCATTAGGAGAAACAGGTGGCGATAACTAATTAAATTTTTTGTAAAATAATTGGGTTTTAAAAAAACAACAGGTGTAGTGCCTGTTGTTTTTTATTTATAAGAATCATTTAATAAGAAATAAAAAAGTTTTTAGAGGAAAGTTTGAGTTTATTGAGTATTCAAGGCCATTGTTCTTTAAGGAAAAAAGGACATTAAAGACATTGGTTTAAGGGTTAGTTAAAACATAATGCTACTTTTTGCTTATATAGAAGGAAAAAAAGACTTTAGCGATCATGAAGTTAAAAGTGTGGAGAAAATTCGTTCTGGAAATAAGCAGGCATTCGAAGATCTTTTTTTCGAATATCATAATTCTTTAATCAGATTTGCGAATACAATAACAAAGTCAAGAGAATTAGCTAGAGATTGTGTTCAGGATGTATTCCTCAAAATATGGAGAAATAGAGAAGAGTGGGAAATACAGTACTCTCTTAAGGCATATTTGTATCAGTCGGTCAGAAACCAAGCGCTAAACTTATTAGAGAAGCAGAAAGCGCGGTACAGATTAAAAGAAAACTACAAAAAAGAAACACAAAGCCTTCATGAAAACACCGAGGGTAATAAGGTTAGCTATGAACATTTAGATGAGAAAGAAATTCGGCAACTGAAACGTATCTGGGAACTTGTAGAAGAAATGCCAGAGCGTAGAAGGTTAGCTTTTGACTTAAATAGAAGGCATGGTCTTAGTTATAAAGAAATTTCTAAAGTCTTGAATATTTCAAGGAAAACAGTAGAAAATCATATAGGTCAGGCAGTAAAATTTATAAGGGATAAAATTTCTCTTGAAGATTTTTAATAATTCTTTAGGGGTATTACAAACCTGCTCTGTCTTAACAAGAAACAATAAAAAGATAAAATTTAACTGAATTGAAAAGTAAGCTATTGGCTAGATATTTAGCCGAAAAATGTACAGTAGATGAAGCTGAAAAAGTGGATGAATGGTTAGCTGAAGATCGTAAAAACATTAAGGCAATGAAGATGTTTGAGAAAATTTGGAGTATGTCCCCTGATTTTGGAATAGAAGATGAGAACTTCGACGCTGAATTAGATTGGGCTGTACTTCAAAGCAGAATGGATGAAGAACTAGGCTACTCTAAAAAAATTAATACTAGGAAATTATATAGGCTTCAATCTTCAAATTGGTTTGTATTTACTAAAGTAGCTGCAATATTTGTAGTAGCTATGCTTATTGGTATATATGCAAATCAATATCTAATTAATGAAGAGCCTGATTTATTACCAACCCTCAAAGAGATTTCGATGGATAGGGGGCAAAGAGGAACGGTTACGCTATCTGATGGAACAAAAGTTTCTTTGAATTCTGAAAGCAAAATTTCATTACCAAGTGTTTTTGGTACAGACGTAAGAGAAGTGTACTTAGATGGAGAAGCATATTTTGAAGTCGCCAAGAACCCTAATAAACCATTTATAATATATACAAGAGGCACAGTTGTAGAGGTACTAGGTACATCTTTCTCCATCCGATCATTTCCGGAAGACGATGTAGTTAGAACTGTTGTAGCAGAGGGTATTGTTTCATTTAGAGGGGATAACGAAAGTAGTGATAATGGTGTGATACTAACGGCTGGTAAGCTAGGTGCATTTAATATCACCAAAAAATCAATTGGTACTGAAGATGTCCAAAATTTAGATGCCTATTTGGGCTGGAAAAATGGATACTTAGCTTTTCAAGATGATAAAATGGATAAGGTTAAATTGGCCTTAGAGAGAAAGTATGATATAGAGGTTAAGTTTGATACTTCTGAAATAGAAGAACTTAAATTAACAGCAGAATTTAAAAGTAGAATGCTCAAGAATGTACTAGAAACGATTTCTATGTCTCTGGATCTAGAGTATAAATTTGATCAGGACGTCGTCATTTTTTCTAAAGAACATTGACAATTTTAACAAGCAATGAAAACATAAAACAAGCACATATATAAAATGGTAGCGCTTTTTTGAGCTATTAAATAAGATTAATATTAACCAGCTAACGAGGACACATATGAAAAAAACAGCTACGAAACCGAGTAGAATAAATTTTCTATATTTTATTTTTACGGTTTTTGTGTTTCAGGCAAGTAGTATTAGTGCAAATGCACAATTAATTACTTCAGCCTCAAATAACCTACAAACAAGCCCGTACTATTCGGTAAACGATTATTCAAACGCGATACCCGAACTCCAAAGTATTATCACAATTGAGAAGAAGAATATCTTACTTGGTGATGTACTAAAAGAGATAGCAAACAAGGCAAAGCTAGGAATTGCATTTAATTCTGAATTAGAGATTCTAAAGAAGAATATAAATGTAACTCTTAAATCTGCTTCTGTAGGTTACGCATTGCAAACTGTACTTCTAGGTACTGAATACGAAGCTGCAATTTCTAAAAATCGTGAAATCGTATTAATTAGGAAAAAGCCATCTGAAAAAGTACTAAGTAGAGAAGTAAACTTTACTGTACGAGGTACTGTTATAGATTCTGAAACAGGTGAGCCTTTACCAGCTGTTAATGTTTTTGTAAAAGGAACTACAATTGGAATAAGTACAGAAGTAGATGGGACCTACGAATTAAGTGTTCCAGATGATTCTGAGATTCTAGTATTTCGCTATATCGGATATATTACTCAAGAAGTTCTTATTGAAGGTCGAAACCAAGTAAATGTTAGTCTGGAAGCAGATATAATGGCATTTGATGATGTAGTTGTTGTTGGTTACGGAACTCAGCAACGAACCGAAGTAACTGGTGCTATTTCTTCAGTTAGATCTGAAGATATCCAAAATGTACCTGTTTCAAGTTTTGAAAATGCATTACAAGGAAGAATGGCAGGTGTGAATGTAGCTGAGTCTACGGGTGAGCCTGGATCTTCTCCACAAATTTTGATTAGAGGTACGGGGTCAATTTCAGCTGGTAATACCCCTCTTTATGTAGTTGATGGAGTACCGATTTCTGCAACATCGAACTTGCAGTCGGCTGTTGGAACTCAAAGAGCTTCATTTCAATCTCCAAATGCAAATCCTTTAGCCACAATTAACCCTAAGGATATTGAATCCATTGAGGTATTGAAAGATGCTTCTGCGGCAGCTATTTATGGTTCTAGAGGTTCAAACGGTGTAATCCTCATTACAACAAAATCTGGTACAGCTGGTAGAACAGATATTAACTTTAGTGCTTATTCCGGAGTTTCAAATGTATTCAATGCACCTGAGATGATGAACGCATCAGAATTGATTGCATATACACAAGATTCTAGAAATAATAACTACCTGCAAGAAATTGCACTAGGTAATGAACCAGCGAACCCAAGCTATAATGCTGCAACAAATGCAGGTAGACCTGATAATGGGAACTATCTAATTCCAGATCAATATGTAAATTGGGACGGTACAGATACTGATTGGTTAGATTTGGTTCTGAGTCCTGCAACAATGCAAAATTATGATCTTT
This sequence comes from uncultured Balneolaceae bacterium, assembly GCA_963974345.1. GTDB lineage: Bacteria > Bacteroidota > Rhodothermia > Balneolales > Balneolaceae > RHLJ01. The sequence continues at coordinate 186,124 of CAXBBW010000003.1, forward strand.
CTGTTAGCGGTGGGAATCAAACAACCACCTATTCATTCTCAGGTGGTTATCTAAATCAAGAAGGTATTATTGATGGATCAGCTTTTGATCGTTTTACCTTACGTCTCGGATTAACACATAAAGCTTCCGACCGTATTACTGTTGGTGCAAATATTAATTCTGCATTAACACAACACGATCGTTTACCTGCAAGCGCTCCATATTTTGGACAACCTCCAGGGATCATTTATTCTGCAATGGTTCACTCACCTGTTGTTAAGCCATACAATGCAGATGGAACAATCAATCAGTTAGACAACCAATCTTATTTGGGTGGTGGTACTACTACAGCGAGTAATCCATTGGCAATTATGAAATTTATCAATGAAGACATTACCAATAGTAGGATATTTGGGAATGTATATGGTGATGTATCTATCACGGATAATTTAACATTCAAATCATTAGTTGGATATAATGTAGAAGGGCTTCAACAGTCTTTTTATAGAGGAACTGAATTCTTATATAGAAATCAAGCTTCACCCCAACCTTATGCACAATCTAGTTCCGGTAACTTATTTAACTGGCTATGGGAAAATACTCTTAACTATAACACAACATTTGGTGCAGACCATAAGCTAAACGTTATAGTTGGATATACTGCTCAAAAAGAACGGTTAGAAAGAAGTACAATCGAAGCGAATGGTTTTACGGATGATCAAATACAAACCGTAAATGGTGGTATTATTACAGGTGGTGATGAGGTTGCAGAAGAATGGAGCTTGGTTTCATCTTTAGCTAGAGCCAACTATGTATTTAAAGACAAGTATTTATTAACCGCTACAGTTCGAACAGATAAATCTTCCAGATTTGGTTTTGATAATCAAACAGGGGTTTTCCCTTCCGTTTCTTTAGGCTGGAGAGTTAATCAGGAATCATTCTTGAGTAACTTGGATATGTTTAACGAGTTAAAGTTAAGAGGTAGTTATGGTGTTACTGGTAACTTTGAAATTCCAAACTATGGAGCAATTGGATTACTAGGAGGCGGAAACTATATAGATGATGCCGGGAACCAAGTAAATGGTGTAGCTCCTATTTCACCAAGTAATGAAGAATTAACTTGGGAAACTTCATACCAAACTAATCTTGGTGTAGATTACGCTCTTTATCAAGATCGTGTATATGGCTCCATCGATTGGTATACGATAACTACGAAAGATTTACTCTTATCAGTAAATTTACCAGCTTCGTCTGGCTATGCTAGCGCATTAACTAATATTGGTGAGGTAGAAAACAAAGGAGTTGAATTCGCAATTACCACAAGAAATATTGTTGGCGAGTTCACTTGGGCTACGGACTTCAATATAGCAGCCAATCAAAATAAAGTAACTAAGTTAGGACCTGAAGGGGATCCCATCTTAAGTTCAGGTGGTGCTGGTGTAAGGCACATCACTAGGATTGGTGATGCAGTAGGTAGTTATTACGGCTTTGTAGTAGAAGGTATTTATCAAAATCAGGCAGAAATTGATAATGCTCCTGTGGATCAATTAGTCGGACCAGGTGGTGCGCGACCAGGTGACTTTAGATTTAAGGATGTTGATGGTGACGGTGTTATAACAAATGACGACCGTACAGTAATTGGAAACTATCAGCCTGATTATACCTATGGAATTACAAACCGATTTTCTTATAAAGGAGTTGATTTAAGCGTATTTATTCAAGGTGTGGGTGGAAGAGAAGTTCTTAACCTTACTGCACGTCACTTGATGAATGGTGAAGCAAATTTTGGTTCATATGCAGTTCTTAACGACCGTTGGATTTCGGAAAGCGATCCTGGGAATGGTGAACATCCAAGAGCGGATCGTTCTACAGGAACTCATGGTAATAATAACCGAGAATCTTCATATCAGGTTTCTGACGGTAGTTACTTGAAAATTAAGAATGTGACTATGGGATATACACTACCTGTAGACTTTATGCAGGGAGCATTTAAACGAGCTCGCTTATATGCATCTGTTACTAATCTTGCCATGTTTACTGATTATGTAGGTTTTAACCCCGAAGTAAGCCTTCAAGCGGGAAGTAGTTTAACACCGGGCGAAGATTACGGTGCTTATCCTCTATCGAGGACTATTCAATTTGGCATTGACTTATCATTTTAATGAGAACTTTAAAGGAAATTATCATGAAAAAAAGATTATTAATATTATTAATTCCAATGCTAGTTATTTCGTGCGGAGACGATTTTACTACATTGGGACCGATATCAGACAGGAACGTTCAGAATTTCTATCAGTCACAATCTGATTTTGAGGTGGCAATGAACGGCGTGCTAGATGCGCTCCAGTCAAATGGTACATTTGGAGTAAATTATGTGCTCTTTATGGAAATGCGTGCAGACAATGGAGCAAACGGTGGTGGTGCTACTGGTCTTGCTCAAAGCTTAGAATTTCTCGACACATTTGCTGACCAAGCAAATGCTAATGAAATTAATAGAAGCTGGATAGCCTCTTATCAAGGTATAGCAAGAGCTAACTCAATTCTTTCTAGGATTGATGGAGCTGATTTCAACGACAATGCTGCTAAAGATAAATTAAAAGGGGAAGCTCTTTTTGTAAGGTCTCTACTTTATTACCATCTAGCAGTAATATTTGGAAATGTACCTTTAGAAATAACTGAGGTTTCAAACCCTGCAAGTTATAAGCCTAATCAGGTTTCTGCTTCTGAAGTGTTTACACAAATTGCAACTGATTTAACTACCGCGGAAGGTTTATTGCCTACTAGTGGTAGAATTTCTAGCTATGCCGCAGCTGCACTACTTGGAAGAGTATATCTTCAATCGGGTAATCCTTCTGCAGCAGTTGCTCCTCTACAAAGAGTAGTGGCTTCTCCACATGACTTGCTTCCAAACTATGCAGATATCTGGGGACCAGGTAACGAAGGTAATAATGAAATCATCTTCGAAATAGAATTCATAAATGGTAACGTAGGAGAAGGAAGCTCTTATACAGACATGTATACCAATATGGGTGTTGCCGGTGGTATTGGTGGAGGTGGTGCCCCACAAAACGTTACAGATGATTTCATCAATAACGCTTTCGAAGCTGGTGATGCTCGGTTTGCAGTAAATGTTGACACCGCTGATGGAGATAATGTAACTAAGTTTAACGATACACCTGGAGCTCCTTTCGATTCGGAAGTAAACTGGGTTGAAATTCGTTATGCTGAAGTTCTGTTAAACCTTGCAGAAGCATTGGGTGAGGGTTTACCTGCGTATGATCTAATCAATGAAGTAAGAAACCGTGCAGGTCTTGCTGATATTAGCGCGCTTACTCCTGGTACATTCCAAGAAAAACTACTTCGCGAAAGAAGAGTTGAGTTAGCTTTTGAAAATAAGAGATGGCCAGATTTACTTCGGTTTGGTGTAGCTAAATCTGTTATGTCAGCTCAGTTAGGAATTCCTGAATCACAGGTAAAACTGTTATTTCCGATTCCTCAAACACAAATTGACGTAGCTCCAGATGAGATGTCTCAAAATTCGGAATACAACTAATTTAATTGTGATGACCTTAACCGGGATGATCGCCATGTCATCCCGGTTTTTTTAAACCATTTATCTAATCAATAATCATGAAAATAAAATTACTTTCAGTCCTTGTTTTTGCTTTGTTAATCACCACATTAACATTTGCTCAAGAAAAAGAAGATGATAGAATTCGCGTAATTGCAATTTTTGCTCACCCTGATGATGGTGATGCAAAAATGGGTGGTACTGCAGCAATGCTTGCAGAAATGGGATACGCTGTAAAATTTCTTGCTATCACTAACGGAGATGCTGGGCATCATGAAGAAGGTGGTGGAATGCTTGCCAAAAGAAGAAGAGCCGAAGCAGCCGAAGCAGGTAGAAGATTAGGTATTGACGAATATAAAGTACTTGATAATCATGATGGAGAATTATTACCTCACCTTCATATTAGACAACAAGTAATTAGAGAGATACGTGAGTGGAATGCAGATATCGTTTTAGGGCTAAGACCTAACGATTATCATCCGGATCACAGATATGCAGGTGTTCTTGTTCAGGACGCAGCGTATATGGTAGTTGTACCTAATGTAACTCCTGATACTCCACCATTACGTAAAAATCCAGTGTTTCTTTATATGTCAGATGGGTTTCAAAAACCAAATCCTTTCAGTCATGATATCGTAGTGGGTATAGATAAAACTTTTGAGAAAAAAGTAGACGCATTTGATGCGCATGAATCTCAGGTGTACGAATGGCTTCCATGGGTTTCAGGGAGTTTAGATCAAGTTCCTGAAGGCGCTGAAGAAAGAAAGGAATTTCTTAGAAATGGATTTATTGGAAGAATGGGCGTTTCAGCTGAACAAAGAAAAGGTCTTGAAAAATGGTATGGAAAAGAACAAGCTTCAAAGTTCAAATACGCCGAATCTTTCGAGATTTGTGAATATGGAAAACAGCCTACAGAAGCGGAAGTAAGAGCATTATTTCCAATGTTAAAGAGTAAGTAATCTTTCAATTTTAAATCAAAATAATTAACAGTATGAAAAGGAATTACTATTTAGTCGGGCTAATCGTATTAACATTTTTTGTTATTTCGTTTCTGACGAACATCATTGGTCCACTAGTTCCTCAAATCATTGAAGATTTTGATTTAAGTTTAACACTAGTTGCCTTATTACCCTTCGCTTTTTTTATCGCTTACGGCGTAATGTCAATTCCCGCAGGAATGCTTATTGAGAAGTATGGCGAAAAAATCGTAATGATACAGGCCTTCTTGGTAGCTTTTTTAGGTGCTTTGTTATTTGGTCTTTTTCCAGTATATCACATCGCTGTAATTTCACTCTTTTTAATTGGCTCGGGAATGGCAATGCTACAAGTAGCCATAAACCCTTTACTAAGAGTATCAGGCGGTGAAGAAAACTTTGCTTTCAATTCTGTTGTAGCTCAACTATTCTTTGGATTAGCTTCTTTTCTTAGTCCTTTAGTTTATACTTATTTAGTTCTTAACGTAGGTACTGATGATTCCAGTTTTATCCTCTCTCTTCTTAGCAATCTAGTTCCTGAGAACTTGCCGTGGATTTCACTTTATTGGTTATTCGCATTCGTTTCTCTATTGATGGTGATTGTTATTGCAGTTTCTAAATTCCCAGTAGTTGAAAAAAACGAGGACGAAAAAGTAGGAGCACTTGAGACCCATCTAGAATTGCTAAAGAATAAAAATGTTCTATTATTTTTCTTAGGTATTTTCTGCTATGTAGGGACCGAACAAGGGGTGGCCAATTGGATTTCAGAATTCCTATCTACCTATCATGGCTATAACCCCCAAACGGTTGGCGCATCAACGGTTTCCTGGTTTTGGGGAATGATGACAGCGGGAACTGTACTAGGCCTATTCCTTTTAAAAGTGATGGATAGTAAAAAAGTACTTGTTCTTTTTACTTCTATAGTTCTTTTATGCTTTACTATTGCATTATTCGGTTCGGGATCAGTAGCACTGTATATGTTCCCAGCAATAGGATTTTTTATAGCGGTAATGTGGCCAATTATATTTTCATTGGGACTTAATTCAGTTGCAGAACATCATGGTTCTGTTTCTGGAATATTAGTAACAGGTATCGCAGGCGGTGCAATAATGCCACTTATAGTAGGGTCTTTGGGTGATGTTTTTGGATTGAGGATAGGGATGATGTTTCTGTATATCACCTTCGCATATATACTGAGTATCGGTTTTTGGGCAAAACCTCTTATCAGTAATAAAACAATAGAGTTCGGTAAAAAAGAAACGGAAGTAAACTAACTAAAAAGGTCAAGAGGTTTAGGTGAAAAACACATGTCTTATAGGAATCGACTTGGGGGCTACAAATGTGAGAGTTGCTCGGGTTGAGAACAAAGAGATTGTGGAGCTAGAAAGTGAGCCTATAATTGATTCAGAAAATCCTGAAGATTTGATTAATCAAATTAAGAAATTAATTAAACAAGTAATTAATTCGAATGTTGAAGGAATAGGTATTGGGGTTCCAAGTGTAGTAGACGTTGAAAAAGGGATCGTCTATGATGTTCAAAATATCCCAGCCTGGAAAGCTGTACCCCTTAAATCAATTTTAGAAAAAGAATTCAAAGTTTCAGTACTTATCAATAACGACGCTAATTGTTATGTACTTGGAGAAAAATACTTTGGTAAGGGAATAGCACAAAATTCTATTGTAGGTTTGATATTAGGAACGGGCTTTGGTGCGGGTTTAATAATGAACGGGAAATTAGTTTCTGGCGAAAACTGTGGAGCAGGTGAAGTAGGTATGCTTCCTTATTTAGACTCTATTTTTGAACACTATTGTTCTGGACAGTTTTTTGAAATACAAAAAAATATGAAGGGGCAGGAAGTTTTTAAGCAAGCCCAACACGGTGATTTAATAGCTATCGAAATATACAATGAGTTTGGAAAGCATGTTGGTAATGCAATTAAAGCTGTCATGTATGCCTATGATCCCGCGATGATAATACTAGGCGGCTCTGTGTCTAATGCATTCCACTTATTTAAAGATAGTATGTATGAAAGCATGTCTGATTTTGCATATCCAAAATCACTTTCAAAAATCGAAATCAAAATTTCTGAGTTAGAGCATGTTGCGGTACTAGGTGCTGCTGCTTTACAACTCAATCAACAAATATTTAACAACTAAGCGCAACCACAATGAAAAGCTTACCAGACGAGAAATTCGGAAGTCTTATTAAAATACTAATAATTTCACTTACATTTTTAGGGTGTAATGCTTCAAGTTCGGGAACAAAAATTCCTATAACTGTAGAAAATAATATTGCGGGAACCCCACAGGTTTTCGGAGTTCCGATACCTAAAGGGGAATTATTTTCTCCAGACCATGTTCGTGTACTTAATAGTAGTGGAGATGAAATTCCATCACAAATAACAAAAGTGACTACTTGGGAACCAGCTGATAATAGTATTAAATGGTTATGGGTTTTCTTCTTTACAGAAGAAGGAGAGTCCTATAACGTTGAGTATGGTGAGAATATCCGAAATGCTAGGATGTATGATGAATCAATCACTGTAATGAACAATCAGCGCCCTAATGGTGAGGTAGTAGTTAACACGGGGCCTATGCGATTTACTGTTGAAAAAGGACTTGGAGGAGGATTTCAAAGATCCCCAGCAGGGAGTGGTTTCTTGGATAAAGTAGAGCTTGATTTGGATGGCGACGGTTTTGATGATGATGATGTAATTGCAACTGGTGAGCCGGGTAGAGCGTCTTTCTTAGATATTCTTGATAAAGCTGGTTTGGACAAATCTAACGCTGAAGTAATTAGAACAGTGAAAGAAAAGGGAACAGGTCCTTTACATGCAATTATTCGTGTTGAAGGGGAGTACAGCTATTCAAGAGATGATAATAACAAGGCTCCATTTATTATTCGAATTCATGCCTATGCAGGAAAAAGCTACATTAAAGTACAACACACTTTCGTTTATACAGGAGTTCCTGATATGCATAAAATATTACCGGGAGAGTACGAAGCTATTGCGACACAAAATGGTGAGATTATAGATGAATCATTATTGGCTAACGATCCAGGATTCATGATCCCTAATGATCAAATTGAAGCTACTGGGGTTGCATTGAATTACAATTTGTCAGAAAATGCTAGTGTAACTACAGCTTATTATGATGGATCTTGGTATGAGCCAGGCGAGAGTAAAATTATTAGCTCAATGCTGAATTCGGGTTCCGATTTTTCTCTTCTTCAAACAGGACCAAATCCATCCCAGATTCCACCTTATGAAAATTCTTCAGCAGATGCACGAATGGAGGGAGTATTTACTTCAACTATTTCAGGAAATAATGGTGAAGATGTTACGAAAGAACGCGCTCCAGGCTGGGTAGATATTTCAGACGAAAAATGGGGCGTAACTATTGGATTTCAAAGTTTCTTCGAAGAATATCCAAAAGAAATTAAAGTGGACGATTCACAGAATAAGTTAACTGCCTATTTCTGGAGTCCATCCGTTGAACCATTGAGCTTCGCTAAGAAAGACAATAACAACGATAGTGGAATGATTGGAAATTATGCCCAAGGATTAGCAAAAACCACTGAAATGGTTATTAATTTCCATAATCGAAGCACCAGTGCTGAAGTTGAGAAAGAAGCCAATATGTTTATGGATTCCCCGGTAACTCATGCCACACCTGAATGGTATGCTGCCTCAGAAGCATTCGGCAAAATGTCTGCTGGCTTAGAGAAATATGCCACCTATGAAAGGGGATTAGACTATAAATTCCAGTGGATGAAATTCAACCAAGAGTGGGAGCCATGGTACGGAATGCTTAACTATGGCGATAACTTAACTTACTATTATGGTAATGAGTGGAGCCAATGGACTAACAACGAGCCTGGAAACGATTACATGTGGTGGCTACAATTTGTTAGAACTGGAAATCCTATGTATTACAAAACTGCGAAAGCGGCAAGTATGCATACCATGGACGTTGATAATATTCACTGGCCAAAAGATCCAATCTATTTTGGGGATACGAATGAGTCGCTCCACGCTTTCCAACATGAGGATATGCCAAAAGGGTCGCCTTATGTTGGAATGGGACGTCGTCATGCTGCACAGCATTATACATCGCTGCTTAGTGCTCATGTTTGGACAGCAGGCTGGATATCATCGTACTACTTAGATGGTAATCACCGTGGGCTTGATGTTGCCATTGAGACAGGTGATTATTATGTGCGTAGAATATTTGGAGAACATGGATTAAAAGGTCGCAGATTATACCTTTCTGTTTGGAACCTTGGTGAGATTTATGATGCAACTAAGATGGATAAGTATAAAGTTGAACTTGATGATCGTATTAACAGAATGTTAGAATTACAATATCATCCTGATCAAGGAGGTTCAGCTATAATTAATCGCTACGGTTACACTCAGGTTTACGAAGCAAACGGCTTTAGAAAATATTACCAGCTTACTGGTGACGAAAGAATTAAACGGGCCGCTATAGATCATGCGCTAAGAGTTCGTGATGTTCCTCCCCTAAATCACGAAATGGAATCCTACCTTTCTTCGATAAGCAGTTTGGTTCTTGGATTCGAATATTCTGGCGAAAAGAGTTTATTAGATGAAGCTGTGAAAAGAGCTGAGCATCTAAAAACCGAAGAATTACCACAAGAGTTTAACTCGTACGAAAATCAACGTATCCTAGCAGATGCACTCGAAGAAGTGAGTAATCTTCCAAAAGACCCTGAAGCAAGAAGACCTCCAATCTGGCAACTTACTAATGGACTCCGAGTATTTGGTTGGACAAGTATTTATAATGTACCTTATTTAGAATACTGGTTGGAAGAAGAAGGCTACCCAGCTGATAACTAGAATTACTTTATGGATAATTTACTTTCTTATAGCAAGCGCACTGGGTTTCTCGGTGGGCTTGCTGTATTTTTTGTTTTACTCTTTATCCCTGCTCCTGAAGGTCTATCGGAAGAAGCATGGAAAACGGCTGCAGTTACCATACTTATGGGTATTTGGTGGATTACCGAGGCAATCCCAATTTCTGCAACGGCTTTAGTTCCTATAGTGCTTTTCCCAATTTTGGGAGTTACAACTATTTCCTCAGCAACCTCTCCTTATGCTAACCCACTTATTTTCCTTTTTATGGGGGGATTTATTATAGCCTTGGCGATGGAGAAATGGCAACTGCACCGAAGAATAGCGATCAGCATTTTAAGCGTTGTTGGTGTTAAACCCTCATCAATAATTATTGGGTTTATAATCGCTTCCGCGTTTTTAAGTATGTGGGTAAGCAATACCGCAACCGCCATAATGATGCTCCCAATAGCCGTTTCAATTCTTGATTTGGTTTCTACTGATAGTAAGAAAGGAAAAATAAATTTCGAGATTGTCTTAATTCTAAGCATTGCATACGCTTGTAATATTGGTGGGATGGGAACATTGATCGGTACTCCGCCAAATGCATTACTGGCCGGTTTTTTGAATGAGAATTACGGAATTGAAATCGGATTTTTAGAATGGATGATGGTTGGCGTTCCCATTATGCTGGTTTCGTTGCCGATTATGTACTTTGTGTTGACCAAAATTGTATATCCAATTAGAATACAGGCGCTTGAAGGGGGCGAGAACCTTATCCGAAATCAATTAGAAAGTCTTGGTAAAGTTTCAAATCAGGAAAAGAAAGTTGCTTTCGTTTTCATCTCGGCCGCTTTATTATGGATGTTTAGACCTCTATTACAAGATTTAATTCCAGGCCTTTCTGATGGAGGCATCGCTATAATGGCTTCGGTAGTTATATTTATGATTCCATCTGGAACGGGTGATGGGGAAGGACTTTTGATTTGGTCTGATACAAAGAGCTTGCCTTGGGGCGTGTTGATTCTTTTTGGAGGCGGTCTCAGTATGGCGTCGGCAATTAGCAGTACAGGACTGGCAAGTTGGATTGGCTCTGGAATTGGTGGACTAAACACCTGGCCCATTATATTAATCATTGTGATAGTTATCGCTCTTATTGTGTTTCTAACAGAAATGACCAGTAACACAGCCTCTACAGCTGCATTTCTTCCAATACTTGCTTCCGTTGCGATTGGGCTTGGTCAAAACCCGTTATTATTGGCAATACCCACTGTTTTTGGAGCAAGCTGTGCGTTCATGCTTCCAGTTGCTACACCTCCAAACGCTATTGTTTATGGAAGTGGAAAAATTACCATTCCAGAAATGTCGAAAGCAGGACTCTGGCTAAACTTTATTTTCATAGGGATTTTATCAGTTGCGTCATTAACCTTGATTAGTTGGGTATTTGGAATTGATTTAGGTGTGATTCCAGAATGGGCACAATAAATCTTTCTAGGAATTACTTGAGTTGATCAATCACCTTAAAACTCTCTTTACCTTCATTAAGGAGTAAATCTAAAATCGAGCAATTTGGTTTAAATCCTAGGTAAGCCTGATTATAGGTAGGGTGGTTTTGAACTGAAGCTTGAGTTTCTCGACTTTGGCGCTGGTAGTTTTTCGATTTGTATTCTAAGAATAAAATATCAGCACCAAGATTTTTTGCACATTCATCAGGAAAGGTACTATATCCTTCGATATTGCCGGCAAGTTCAAAATTAATATTCAGTTCTAGAAACTGAAGTAACCGATTGAAGAAATATAGATTGAAATCGAGTATGTACTCGAACTCAGTTATCTTTTGGATATCCGATTTCAGTTCGTTTTCATAAAAATCAAACCAAGTAGCATTTTTATAGTTATGTGTTATGGCATTCCAAAAAGGATCAAACCATCGTTGAGAGTGATCTAACCTTACATCTTTAATTGCTTTTTTTCGATCCTTACCTAAAATCGGAAGATTGATCCATTGCGTACTTTCTTCATTTCGTATTTCAGCACGATGCGTTCTTCCTTTTCGAGACCATTTTTCAACATCCTGCAGAATTACCCGATCTGCTTTTAACATAGAAGCTAGATCAAATAAATTAGGAGCAAATTGCGGGGTTAGAAGTGTAAGTATCAATGTAGAATTTTCAATTAATAAATGGTCATTGCCATTTCGTGCGATTGCTAGAAATCTAACGAGTTTTTTTAAGGAATACTTAAGATTTCTCAGTCTAGTAATCCCTCGAAATGACATTGAATTATTAGCGTTCAAAATTCAAAATCTATAATTACTACAGCCAAAAGTCTTGATCAAAATTTCGTACCTTTGTTTTTTCCATAAAACATAAATTAAAGAAAAGAATTTAATGAGCGTTCGCGTACGTTTCGCACCTTCACCAACCGGATTTTTACACATTGGCGGATTAAGAACCGCACTTTATAATTACCTTTTTGCTCGTCATAACAGCGGTACTTTTGTATTAAGAATTGAAGATACCGATCAAGCACGATATGTTGAGGGAGCAGAAGAAGATATCATCAAGTCCCTAGAGTGGGCAGGAATGACTATTGATGAAGGTCCAAATAAACCAGCAGATTTCGGACCATATCGCCAAAGTGAGCGCAAGCCAATGTATGCTGAATATGCAAAGCAATTAGTTGATGGAGGGCATGCTTACTATGCGTTTGATACAACAGAAGAAATTGAAGAGATGCGGGAGCGTTTAAAAGCTTCAGGAAATCCGTCTCCAAGTTACGATTCTATTACTCGTCAGTCGATGAAGAACAGTCTTACTTTGCCACAAGATGAGGTAGATAAGAAATTAGCTAATGGTGATGAATATGTAGTTCGGCTCAAAATTCCTCGCCGTGAAACCGTGAAGTTTGAAGATTTAGTACGTGGAGTCGTATCATTTGAAACAGCAGGATTAGATGATCAGGTGTTAATGAAATCTGATGGAATGCCAACATACCACTTGGCAAATGTTGTTGATGATCATACCATGGGAATTACTCATGTAATTCGCGGAGAGGAATGGTTAAGCTCAGCTCCAAAGCATATGCTATTATATAAAGCCTTTGGATGGGAACCACCTACAATGGCGCATTTGCCTTTGATTATGAGTCCAACTGGAGGGAAGCTTTCAAAAAGAAAAGCTGAAACGGAAGGTATTCCAGTAAACACTAAAGATTATATCTCAGGAAACTACGAACCAGAAGCGTTGGTAAATTTCTTGTCTTATTTGGGATGGAGCCCTGGCGATGATTCTGAAATCCATAGTTTAGAAGAGCTTTGTGAATTATTTACTCTCGATCGGGTTAGTAAAGGGGGAGCTGTGTTCAACCATAAAAAATTAATGTGGTACAACGAACATTACATTCGAGAAACTTCAGTTGCAGATTTATTGCCAAGAGTTAAAAAGCTTGCTGAAGCAGCAGGATTTGAGACAAAAGGAGAAGAGTATTTAACGACCGTTGTAGAATTACTTCATGAACGAGTTTCAAAAATTGATGAATTCATATCAATGGGTTCATTCTTCTTCGAAACACCAAAAGAGTATGATGAAAGCGCCCTCAAAAAATGGAAAGACGATAGCTCCGGATTAGTAAAAGCGTACCAATCAAAAATCAATGTGTTATCTGATACAGAGTTTATTGCTTCGGCATTAAAATCAGCGCTAGAAGCTACTGTAGAAGAAAATGAAGTAGGTTTCGGCAAAGTAATGATGCCTGTTCGAATCGCAACAACAGGTCAAGGTTTTGGACCGGATTTATTTGCTTCTCTTGAACTACTCGGGAAAGAGGAAGTTTTAAGTAGAATTGATATAGCATTAGATCAGTTAAATTAATTCTAGTTATGAGAAATAAGTACCTGATTCTTGGATTTATGCTTGGATTTTTTGCTTGTAAAACAGCAGATATATCCACAAAACCTGATCACATTGAAGGGTTGAAGGTTGAATCCTCTTCTCAAAAAAAACTAGCTTCTATTTTCGAAGATTCCGAAACTTTTTCGAAAACTATAACAGGTTTCATGCTTTATGATCCAGAAGGAGACTCGACTATTTATTCCGTGAATGAGAATAAGTATATGACTCCAGCTTCGAATACAAAGTTGCTCACATATTATGCAGGATTAAATATACTAGGTGATCGCTTACCTGCGCTGAAATATGTGATTAGAGAAGATTCTTTGATTTTTTGGGGAACGGGTGATCCTTCGTTCCTTCATCCTGATTTTGGGACTACTGATGTTTTTGATCTCCTACATAATTTTGAGGGAAATCTATATTTCGCTGATAGTAATTTTGATGATGAAAACCTTGGTCCTGGATGGTCTTGGGGAGATTATAATTCCTATTATTCAACCGAGAAAAGTCCGTTACCTATTTACGGAAATATTGCCAGAGTAACGATTGAGCATATTGAAGAGTACAGAATTGCAAAGAAAAATGATCAATATCTTATTAGCCCGGCAATTTTTAGTAAGTATATAAAAGACGAGAAAAAAAATAAGGACGGTAGCTTTGTACTAGAAAGAGACCGTGTTGGAAATGACTTCAAGTACCAGTTTACTTCAGATACTTCAAGGTATGAAACGGATAAGCCCTTCCATTATACTCCAGAATTTCTTGTTGAATTATTATCAGATACGTTAAAAAAATCAGTCGATTATTTATCCAATTTCAAGATACCAAAAATTCATAATACAGTTTATGGGATGGAATCAGATTCATTGTATAAGTACATGTTGCTTCCAAGTGATAATCTGGTTGCGGAGCAAATCATGCTAATGGTAGCATCGGAGCTTGGAGAGAGTTTAAACTCAAGAAGTGCCATCAATTATGTAGTTAAAAATTACATGAATGATTTGCCAGACTCACCAAATTGGCGAGATGGTTCAGGTCTTTCAAGGTACAATTTATTTACCCCGAGAAGCATTGTTACTCTACTTAATAAAATTGATGATTTGGTAGATGATGATCAATTATTTGATACTCTTCCACAAGGAGGAAAGCAGGGTACAATTCGAAGACTTTATGCTCATAAAGAAGGAGGAAAACCTTACGTTTTTGCTAAAACAGGAACTTTGAGCAACAATCACTGCTTGAGCGGATATTTAGTTACTGAAACGGGGAAGAAGCTTATTTTCAGTTTTATGAATAATAACTATGTAATTCCAACACGTCAGGTTCAAGCACAAATGGACGAAGTGTTATGGTTTATCTACAAGAATTATTGATTATTATGAGCTGGAAATCAAATTCTTTGATTCCATACTATCGCTCGAAATGACTAAGCTCCTACACCTTGTGCATCTTTAAGCATTCTGAATTTGATTTTGAATACTGCAAAGATCACCGTCATAAATGGGCTAATTAAGTTGAAGAAGGCAAATGGGAAATATTCAAAAGTACTCACCCCTAGTACATTCGAATGATAAGCCCCACAGGTATTCCAAGGAATAAGGGCAGAAGTAACTGTACCAGAATCTTCAAGTGTTCGACTTAGATTTTCAGGTGCTAGCCCTTTGTCTTTATAGATATCGGCATACATTCTACCGGGGACAACAATTGCCAAATATTGATCTGAGGCAGTTACGTTGAAGAAAATACAAGTTCCAGCGGTAGTAGCTACCAATGCTCCTGCAGAATTAATCCCACTAATTACTCCCTCTGCAATGCGCTTCAACATGCCACTTCTTTCCATTACACCGCCAAAAATCATTGCAGAAATAATTAACCAGACAGTTCCTAACATTCCATACATACCTCCAGAACTAAGAAGTTCGTCTACCATTTCATTTCCAGTAACTATGCTAATATCACCATACATTGAAGTCATAATGCCTACGAATCCCTTTTCAAGAGTTGTATCACCGAATTGAGCGACTTCCTGAACAAGATCAGGTTGAAAAATTAGCGCAAAAACAGCTCCTAATAGCCCCCCAATAGTAATTGCAGGAATAGCGGGCATTTTTTTAGTAATTAAAATGACCATAATAACAGGTACTAGGAATAGGAAGAAATTGATATTGAATTTACTGTCTATAGCTTCTAGGATAACTTGTGTTTCTGCTATTTCCGTATTACCACCATACATAAAACCAAGGATCAAAAATAAAACTAATGAAATAGTTATGGAAGGAACAGTTGTATAGAGCATATATCGTATATGGGTAAATAAATCAGTTCCTGCCATTGCTGGAGCAAGATTTGTAGTATCAGAAAGTGGTGAAAGTTTATCTCCAAAATAAGCTCCTGAGATAATAGCTCCGGCTATCATACCAACGGGAAGGCCTAATGCTTTCCCAATTCCAACTAAAGCAATTCCTACAGTAGCAGAGGTTGTCCACGAAGAGCCTGTAGCTACGGATACAATAGAACAAACAATACAAGCAGCCATGAGAAAAATAGTTGGGTTTAGGACTTGAAGTCCATAGTAAATCATGGCAGGTACAATCCCGCTAAGAAGCCAAGTACCAGCTAAAGTGCCTATTAAAAGTAAAATGATCATAGAACCCATTGCCGAACTTATACTGTCGATAATTCCTTCTCTGATTACATTCCACTTAATTCCCAAACGAAGAGCTACAAGAGACGCTACACCTGCAGAAAACATAAGAATTATTTGATTGGAACCGTCTAAGGATGCATCCCCAAAAATCCGAACATTTATGAAAAGAGCGATGATTAAAAAAATGATAGGAATAAAAGCTTGTAATAATGTGGGCTTGTCGTACTTATAAGTCATTAAAAAGGGTGCTATTATTAAGTTATTGACCGAATGAATAAACGCTGTTTTTTAACTAAAAACCAGTTTAAAAGTATTCTCATCAATAATTTTACTTGTTTTAGGATCATATCTACGTTCTATAAATGTAGCTTCGTTATTGTTATCAATAAGTAGCAATGTTGAACATCTAGTCCCATAATTTTCAGTTTTGATGAAAACAGAGGAAATAGCCTTCTCCCACTCCACTGGTATTCCAGTATTTGGGAGCTGATCTTCTGGAGGTTTATGTTCATTTTTTAAAAGTTGAAAGAGTTCTTCATTTTTAAAATTAGGGTCTGCAATTACTTTCGCTAAATCCTCTTTTGCTTGATTTAACTTGGGCCAAGAAGTATTAATTAATGCATTGCTTACACCATGTATTCCTGGGTTAATCTCTGTAATAGAATTATTAATATTAGAAAAATGGAAAAGACGCTCTGAATTCCCCAAAAGTAGATTAAAGCCATTATAAGTGCTTCCATTTTCTTTTACTTGATGAAGGTGATTTTCAGGAAGCTTTTTGTTTTTTAAAAAATCGAGAACCAGTTCACCACGACTTGGTGGGCTTTCCCTAACCCAAGATGGATCACGATAGTTAGTGAGAGCACCCCATTTCCCTGATTTATTCACGCCCATCCAAGTTCCATTTGCTTCAAGGTCTTTTCCAGCAAGAATTTCTGGGTGTTTTTCATCAACCCAAAACTGAGCTTTTTGTGTAGGTCTGGCATAAAATTCATCTCTATTTGCAGCCAAAATAAGTTTGTAAGTAGGATGCGCTTTAAAAGCGAAAGTTATCAAACACATAAATGAATAGTAAACAAGGGTTTTAAAAACGCAGGAATCTAAGCATATTCCTGCAACCTAATTAAAGATTTCCGTATAGATTTTTTATGTTTGCAATGCACGATCAACGCTTTAGGGATATACTACTACTCATACTTGGTTTTTTTGGGGCAATTTGGTTTTTTTTCGATTTAGGAAACCACCACCCACTAGGATCAGTAGAGATTGGCTTATCTAATGATGAGGCTATTCAAATAGCTGACTCAATATTTCTAAATTTAGAGTATCAGCCCGTTAACCTTAAGAAAAAAGCTCGGGTAACTTCCTATTCAAACTTAGTTGATCAGCTTCAGAAAGAATATGGGCGAGGGGAATTCGTTCGGAATATGAGGAATGAATCTGAGTTAAAGCTCCCAATGTATAATTGGTCTGTTGAAGAGTTTTCAGTTATTGAAGGTAAAATAAAGGAGTCGTTTTCAATAAGGCTTAGTAACCTAGGAGAGGTAATTAACTTCAATGTACAAGATGAACTAATTGTTAAGCAAACACCATTTCATAGAGGAATGATTCGTTACGCCTATGGAAGAGGGCAAAAACTTTCTGAAGCTGTAGAAGATTCAATTATCACACGTCTAGTTAATTTTCAGCATAAAAGAGAAAATCCTAATCAAGGCACTAGTTTTTTTGCAGAACAACATAGTAGCAATGATCCGTATCGAAGCGGGTTCATTTGGCGAGGAATTAATTATTATGTACAAAGTACCTTTTGGAAAGGGTATTCTTTCAATCAAGATTCGCTCACTTTTGATGAGAATGCAAATTTCAGGTATGCCACTGCTTATCTAACTTCTAAAGATACAGTGATGGGAATTGTCCCAAGGCTAGAAATAGAACTATTACCTGCTGGGGTAATAAAGAGCCTTAAAGTAGATATGGGTACTACTGAACTCAAGACAGAGATGGGTTCAGAAGCAGGGAATAATTTTATATTTGGTATTAGCTTGTTTTTTGGGGTGTGGTTGTTAATCTCATTTTATTTGAGAATTAAATCTCGCGCTGTTGATACTAAACCAGCACTAATAGTGGCAATAGTTTGTGGATTTTTAGTGCCACTTTTATTGGTTTTAGAATATTCAAGAGAATATGCTCTTAACTTTGAAGCGGAACAACTTTCCACCTTTTTAAATGTAATGTTCGCTTTTGGAGTGGCAGGGGCAATTACAGCAACAGCTTTTTTTGTAATTACTGCAGTTAGTGATTCCGTGACGAGACAATATTGGCCAAGTCAACTTAGAACTTGGGACTTAGTTAGGCGTGGTATGTTTAAAAATAAACCTATTGGCTGGTCCATAATTCGAGCCATTTGTATTGGGGCTATTTTGGCAGGCGCATTTTCCATTTTAATTAATTTTTTCCCTGATTTATATATACGCGGAGATGTACTCTTTTTAGAAGGAAGCTATTCACTGGCAACATTGGCAAATATAATTATTACCCTATTATTAGGACTAGCCTTTGTATTGGTTTGTTTTCTAATTTTGGGAAATCAATTATTCGCTATTACTACAAAAAAGTGGGTCATTCCTATTGTAAGTGGACTGATATTCGCTGTAATTGATTTGGTGCCCATAACTATGGAACCAACGTCTAGCGAGTTCTTTTTGAACTTTATTGTTGGATTTTTAATAGGCGTATTTTATATCAATTTCGATTTTTTAACTACTGCGCTTGGGTTTTTTATATTTCTGAACTTTTTAAGTACTTCTAAAGGATGGTTAGTAGCGGGCTCTCCTGATGCACCAATATTTTATGGTTTTATAATTACGTTAATATTTTTATCAGGAGTGTCATTATACTTTTTAATTTTGGGTGATGATCGAGATCAATTACCAGATTATGTACCTGAATACATCGAAGACCTAGCCAAAGAAGAGCGAGTAAAACAAGAGCTTGATATTGCAAGAACAGTACAGAAAACCTTTCTACCAAGTACAACACCAGATATTCCAGGTTTTGATGCAGCAGCTATATGTTTTCCGGCACAAGAAACTGGTGGAGATTATTACGATATCATTTGTTTAGATGATAAAAGGGCAGCAATTGCAATTGGAGATGTAAGTGGAAAAGGAATCCAAGCTGCTTTTTATATGACATTTGCCAAGGGAGTAATTCACAGTTTATGTACCATATTTCCATCCCCAAAAATGTTGTTATATCGGGTTAATAAATTGTTTAATCAGCATGCAACTCGTGGAACATTCATTTCGATGATTTATGGCGTACTAAACTCAACCGATAGAACATTTACATATATACGGGCAGGACATAACCCAATGCTTATTAAAAAAGCGGATGGAAGAGTGAGTTGGTTACAGCCTAAAGGAGTAGCTATTGGCATGTGTAAAGGGGAAGTTTTCAATAAAGTGATGGAAGAGGACACTATCTCAATTGAAAAGGGAGATGTATTGGTGCTTTATACAGATGGGATTACAGAGGCCCAGAATGAAGAAGAAAATTTTTATGATGAAGAACGCCTATTTAAACTGTTAAAAAGGGAAAAAACGGATTCTGCGAAAGAACTTCGCGATTTAATTATAAAAGATGTTCGTACCTTTATAGGTGATGCACTCCAATATGACGACATGACGCTCGTTGTAATTAAAGGCTAGAAAATTAAAGGGCACTACTTAATGAACATTCGAATATTTTTAATAATTATGCTTTTTGGCTTTATTCTAATTGGAGAGTCAAAAGCTCAATCACAATCAGAAATTAACTCTGGATTCGAATGGCTTACTTTGGATGAAGCTCAGATTAAAGCAAAAGAAACGGGTAAAAATATCCTTCTCTTTGGATATGCAGAATGGTGTACCTATTGTTTAAAGATGAGAAAAGAATCGTTTCCAGATTCTACTGTTCAAAAAGCAATTGCTGATTATTATTATCCTGTACAATTAAATGGGGAATCGGAAGAAAGAGTAACTTGGAATGGCAAGAAAATGCCAGCAGTAGAATTAGCTAGATATCTTCGACTCAGTTCATTTCCAACCCATTATTTTATTAATTCTGAAGGGGAAATTTTAGGGGCACAACCTGGGTTTATAGAGGCTGATATTTATTCTCCTTTACTTAATTATGTAGGTTCAGGTGCCTTTGGCAATATGGGATTTGAAGAATTCCTCGAGAAGGAAGAAAAAACCCAAGAGAATAAATGAGTATAAGTCAATCGGTTGAAGATTATTTGAAGGCTATATATATCCTAGAAACAGAAGGAGAAGGGGCAACAACTACGAACATAGCAGAGACTCTAAACATTTCTTCAGCCTCGGTTACAAACATGCTAAAGCGGCTGGCAGGCTTAAAGTTTATAGAACACAAATCTTATAAAGGAGCTAGACTTACCGAGGCAGGTACGAAGATAGCACTTGAAATACTTCGTCATCATCGATTATTAGAGCTATACTTGCAAGAAATTATGGGTTATTCTTGGGATGAAGTTCATGATGAAGCAGAAAAGCTTGAACATCATATCTCAGAACAATTTGAAGATAAAATCGCAGAACTACTTGACCACCCAACTCATGATCCACATGGTGATCCAATTCCTTCTAAAGATGGTGTTGTTCCGGAAATGGCTTCTCTTGCTTTAACCGATGCCGATGTTGGAGTTCCCTATTTAATAGGAAGAGTTAAAGATCAAGATCCAGATCTACTTCGATATCTGGAGAAAACCGGAATTATTCCCGGTGTAAAGCTAACAGTTCTGAATAAAGAACCTTTCGAAGGTCCAGTTCAGGTTATGTTAGAAGACATAGAAAAAACTATCGGTTTCAAAATTGCAAGTCAGGTTTTCTTATTAATCAATCTTTAGACTACTAATCTCCAAATAAAGGCTAATACAAGTAGAAAGGTTATTCCAAAGCCAATTGGAAGTAAAGAAGCCAACGCCGTCCACTTAATACTTTTGGTTTCTTTGTAAATAGTAAATATGGTGGTGCTACAAGGGTTATGCATCAAACTAAAAAACATTACACTAACAGCTGTGAGCAGAGTCCAACCACCTGCTTGTAATACTTCCCCAATAGTACCAACATCTTCTGGTTCGAACATAATCCCAGCTCCAGAGCCCACACCAGTTATATTAGTACTAAGAACAGTTAGCATCAAAATAGTGGGAATGACAATTTCATTTGCAGGTATTGCAACAATATAAGCCACCAGAATTACTCCGTTCAATCCAATAAACCAGCCCGCAGGTTCTAATAAATTAATCGCATGAACAGCAATACTAACGTCTCCAATCATAATATTAGATGAAAGCCAAATAACAGCACCTGCTGGTAGCGCAAAAACTATGGCTCGCCAAAGTACAAATATGGTTCTGTCGATTAGAGAGGTGTACAGTGTTCTTAAAATTCGAGGTGTACGATAAGGAGGTAGTTCTAAACTAAAAGTAGAAGTCTCTCCTTTTAAAACTGTTTTATTCAACATCCAAGAAGCTACAAAGGTCAGAAAAACTCCAAAAAGAGCAATACTAACAACAGACAAAGCAGTGGCAATTCCTGCAAACCAAGCAGGTGCTAAGGCCCCAACAAATAAACTAGAAAGAATAATTATAGTAGGCCATCGACCATTACAAAGAGAGAAATTATTCGTGATAATAGCAATCAATCGTTCTCTAGGACTATCAATAATTCTGGTTGAAATTATACCCGCAGCATTACACCCAAATCCCATCATCATGCTTAAAGATTGTTTTCCATG
This sequence comes from uncultured Balneolaceae bacterium, assembly GCA_963974345.1. Classification (GTDB taxonomy): domain Bacteria; phylum Bacteroidota; class Rhodothermia; order Balneolales; family Balneolaceae; genus RHLJ01. Next base: position 207,849 of record CAXBBW010000003.1, read on the forward strand.
AGCCCCTGCTTTTTTAAACAATCCATCTAGATTAAAAGCAACTCTTGGCAGAAAGCCAAGGTCTTCAAGCAAGGTAAACATTGGAAAAAATATTGCCATTGGGGGAAGCATTACAGCGATAACCCAGGCTGTTGCAAGGTACATTCCATCAATTAATAATCCACTAAACCACCAAGGCCATGAAGTAGTCCAATCTTTTAAGATAGGATAAAGATCACTTATTAAAAGTGTGGCAAGCATAGAGGAAGGATAATTTGCCCCAACAATCGTAATCCAAATTACCAATGTAAACAAAGCAACCATCACAGGGAAACCCCATAATTTACTGGTTAAAATACGGTCAATTTTTTCATCTTTAATAAACCGAGCTTTACTTTTAATAACGGTATTAGCGGTTATTTGAGCTGCTTTCTTAAATAAATTCTCCACATATATATCATGTACAGAAGAAGGTAGTTCTTTACGATAAGTGGACGCTTTATCTATTAAGTTTTGTGAAGTTTGAGAATCAATCATAACTATTCCTCAACCGAGTTTAGAATTTTCAACTCTTCATCAAGATTAAGAGGCGGCTGATTATAGTGCTTACTCAGCCCTTCTAGTTCCCCAGAAATTAATGCGTCCTGAATTTTTTCGTCGCCTTCTAATAAACGTATTGCCAACCATTTTTTATTTGGAATACCAGGATACAGCGCTTCAATTTCGCTGGTTAGATCATTTATTGAAGATTTAAGTTCCTCGGGTATTTCCATCTCGCTAGCAGACTCATTGTTAACTTCTCTAGTAGCAACTTTATGTATTGTAGCTAAAAGTTCATCAAATCCTTTTTCATATCTAGCAACGGTATCAACTACGGGGACTCCAAGCTCTTTGCTTAATTTATCTATGTCTATCGAAATACCCTTCCTCTTTGCTTCATCCATCAGATTTAAACAGACAACTACGTTATTTGTTATCTCAATAATTTGAAGAGTGAGATTTAGATTCCGCTCTAATCGAGTAGCGTCTACTACAATAACGGTTACATCAGGTTGACCAAAAAGAATGAAATTTCTAGCAATTTCTTCATCTTCACTTGTAGAAAGAAGAGAATAGGTGCCCGGTAGGTCAACTAGCTTAAATCTATTGTTCTTATAATCAAAAGCTCCCTCAGCTCTACTAACTGTTTTTCCAGGCCAGTTACCAGTATGTTGCCTTAAACCCGTTAAGGCGTTAAATACGGTGCTTTTACCAGTATTAGGATTGCCAGCTAGCGCGACCATATAGTCCCACTTATCAAACTTGAGCCCTAGTTTTTTGAGCTGTTCTCTTTTGAATAATTCTGTTTTACTTTCGGTTGCCATTTTTAAATCTCTTGAAGATATATCCTATCCGCTTGTTCTTTTCTTAAAGCAATTATGGTACCTAATACTTCATAGGCTACAGGTTCACCAGAAGCACTTTTGAAACAATTTCTGATGGTTACCCCGGGGTAAATTCCAAGATCAAGTAATCGGCGCCTCTCAGACCTATCAATTCTTTCATCAATCTGTTTAATTGTTGATGACTTGCCTTCTTTTAATTTTGAAAGAGCTAGCATTTATTTTTGGTTGTTTAAATTCAAAATTAGCCATAACTAAATTTAAATTCAACCATAAATAAATAACCTGGAAATTGCTCAATAATTTTTATTAAATGAGATTTAAGGTGATGAAAGTGGTTATTTAATAAGCATCATTCTTTTTGTAGAAACGGCATCTCCGGCAGTTATTCGATACATATATATTCCTGAAGGTACTTGAGAAGCATTCCATGTAACGCTTTGCCCACCTGATGTTTGAAAACCATTAACCAACGTGGCTACTTCTTTTCCAAGCAAATTGAATACTTGCAGTTTCACTTGAGCGGGAGTTGCTAATTGGTAAGAAATAGTTGTAGAAGGGTTGAAGGGATTAGGGTAGTTTTGTTCTAACTTTAAAGTTGAAGGGAATACTTGTTCATCTTCCGATGAGGTAACCAAAGTTGATAATTCTGTTTCGATAACCTCTATTACAGTTTCATAATCTGAACTAACATAACCAGTTCCTTTGTACTTCAATTTTGCATCCGCACCGATAACAACTGAGCGATCGTAAAACTGAGATCCACCATAGTAATTTACCAATGTTTGTTTAGCCTGAAGCAAGAGCTCATAAGTTATCCCTGTTTGATTCCTGAAAGAATTATTTGCTGAAACAGAATAATCCCAAGTATCTAATCCTAGCGCTACAAAGTTGGTATCTTCGATAAAGGATTGATGGATTTCAGTTTCTGTAACTGGACCATTACTTAAACAATGAGGACATCCCGCTCCATAAAAAAAGAGGTAAACAACTTTACCATTCAGCTCAGAAAGCGAAATTTTTGTTCCTTGGCTTTCTCCTAAAACTTGAAGTGAAAAATCAGGAGCATCTTCTCCAACAATAACTTGAGCATAAGCATTAGAAATAGTTAAGATGAAAGAAATGAATAAAATAACTGAGGCTTTCATTGGGGTCGGGATTAAGGATTAAATTCCATCAAGTATAGATTGAATTACATTAACGACTTCATCTGCATCTGTATTTACATATCCGTTGCCTTGGTATGCAATTCTTCCATTAGAATCGATGACAACAGATCGATCATAAGAGGTTGTATTTCCATAATAGTCTACCAGACTTTGTTGTGCATTTAATAATAAACTATAAGTGATGCCTGTGGTAGCTTTAAAAGAATTATTAGCACTAGAGGATTGATTCCAAGTATCTAATCCAAAAGCAACAAAATTAGTATCTGTTTTAAACCGTTGGTTTATCTGATTTTCAGTTACAGGACCGTTGGATCTACAATGTGGACAACCAGCTCCATAAAAAAAGAGATAGACTACTTTATTATCAAATTGTGATAGTGAAATTTTTTCACCATCTAAACTTGAGTAAGTAAATTCGGGCGCTACTTTTCCAACGGCTTCATCAATACTGCCCGAACTTGTACTCTGATTACATCCTAAAATGAGGATTGAGCAAATTAGAATTAATGATAATGAACTACTCATAATTACATGTACACTTTATTAAAATCTGGTAGAGAATCGAACTTCAACACCTTCAAAATCAAGGATCTCGTAACAAATACCTGAGGTACAAGCTGGGCCACCTCTTCGTTTTCCTGCAAATACATCAACACGGTTTCTAGAATTAAACTTATAAGAAACATTGCCACCAAACCAGAGTCTAGTATCTGTTTCTACACCAAAAGTTTTTGGATTGTCAGTTAATTGAGGATCTGTGCTTGCTTCAAAAATAAGCCCTGCAGTAAAACTAGGTAAGTATGAAAAAGTAAATGATCCATAATAATTTTTACTAGGATCAGGCTCAAAAGAACGAGTAAAAGTTTGATATTGTATATCGAGTGCTATTCCCCAAATATAATTGTAAGATTTCTCAGTGATAAAGCCCGTTGAAAATCGGTTCTCTTCACCTTTTAAATCATCATTAGCATAATCGAAAAAAGATTTGAAAGACAGATAATCGTCGACAACAAAATAGCCTTCTAAAAAATATTCCTGATATTCGAACTCTTTAAATAGATCATTATTAGCGGTAGAATAATTAACTGTTATAGAATGACCAGGATCAAAATTGTAATAAAACTCTGCTTGAATTCCCGTTTCGCTAGAAGTTTCCAGCACGTGTGTACTTCTGTTTAAAATTGGATAGGTATGTTCTTTAATTAATGATGGAGGATCATTATAACCCTGACCTAAACGGAACTTATTATAATTTTTATACTCAAAACTCCCACCAAATGAATCCAGATAAAAGTTCATTCCCGTATAAAGGGCGTAAGAATCCTGTTCATTGAAGGCAAGTAAGTTGGTGTTAGTTTCGAAGGCATATTCACTAAAAAACTGAATATTTGAAATGGGGGAGAGGGTAAACATCAGGGAACCATATTCCTGATATTGATCTGAAAAACTTGGATTGGATCTTAGAAAAGCTCCACCTATACTTAATTGTTCGTTTATAAATACATTAGCTTGAATCGCTTCAACCAAATCGGGTCTGCGTAAACTATCTGGGTTAAAATCGGGAGGTAAAATATTAAAAAGTGGTTCAGCTCTTAAGGCTTTGATTTCCAACCATTCCGTATTTGCATTAATAGCTATTCCTTCAAGATCTCTGAAAAAAGAATAACGCTTTCGTTGGAATGCATCTTCATAAATTGAACCCGGAATATCATAGCTACGGAGTAATAGTCCTCTACCTATAGTTTCATAAAAGTTACCTACTCTGATACGGAAATTATCATCCTGATACTGAAATCTTTTTTGAGTGAGTTCTAAATAATCCAGTTCCTTATTGGGAGTAAGAAATTGTTCAAGTTTGCCATAGAAACTGATTTTATCGGAGTCATAGAATAAGTTAAGCTGATTATAAGAGGTGGTGTAATTTCTATTTTCTTCATTGGGTAGATTCCCATATTGAAATTCAAATACATTAGATCCATAAACCTGAGCCTCAACAATATTGGAATTAATAATGAACGGGAGTAAAAACCCTATGTATAGAAAGGCTCTCATTCGCCAAGTAGTTTTAAAATCTCTTTTCTAATAGCAACTTCTTCACCCGGCTTATAGCCCTCATGGAAATACACAATTTCATCATTGCTGTTTATGATAAGAAGTGAAGGAACGGCTTGAACACCCAATTTCCCCATTATCTCGCTATTAGTATCAAGCAAAACGGGATAATTTACCCCGAGAGATCGAGCAAAGGGTTTTACTTTAGCAAGATTTCTTGGACCATCAATGCTAATTCCCACAAAGTTTACACCTTCAGATTTAAACTCATCTGAAAGTTCAACTAATTTTGGAATGGATTTAATACAAGGTTTACACCATGTTGCCCAAAAATCAATTACGGTGAATTGATCACCTTTTATACTTTTATAATCAACAAAACGATTGTCCAAGTTCTTAAGGCGAAAATTATTCACCTTTGGTGGGGCAATAGTAAGACTACCGAGTAGTATAATAAGTGAAAGTAAAAGCTTCATGATCATTCAACTTAATATTAATACATGTAGTATCAACAATTAAGCTGAATTAAATATCACAAAAGCATAAAATCAAAAGACTAACCTAGTCTACCCAGTCTGCAACGAATAAGTTTGTCGAGCGATCTCCACCGTTAAAGCGGTTTGACGCAAAAACTATTTTAGTTCCATCATAAGAGAACATAGGGAAGGAATCGAAGGTATTATCAAAGGTGATTTGTTTTAAATCGGTTCCGTCGGCATTAATCATAAACAGATTGAAAGGAAAGCCACGTTCAGAAGCATGATTGGATGAAAAGATTATTTTCTCACCAGAAGGGTGGAAGTAAGGAGCCCAGTTTGCATTCCCTAAATTAGTAATTTGTTTCAGCTCAGTACCATCAATATTTACAGTATAAAGCTCCATATCAGTAGGTTCTACCAAACCTTGAGAAAGTAGTGAGGTATATTTTTCAACTTCTTCTGTAGTTTTAGGTCGTGAAGATCTGAAAACTAGTTTTTTACCATCGGGAGAGAAGAATGCTCCACCGTCATAACCAAGTTCATCTGTGATTTGCACAACATCAGAACCGTCAGTATTCATTATGTAGAGCTCCAAATCGCCCGATCTCATTGATGTAAATACCATTTTAGTGCCATCAGGTGAAAGAGTAGCTTCTGCATCATAACCAGGACTATCTGGTGTAAGATTCGCAATAATTTCACCTTTTAAATTTGCTTTAAAGATGTCATAACCTTCATAAATTGGCCACACATAAGCACCATTTGGTCCACGTTCTGGAACTTCAGGACATGCTTTATTTGCAAGATGTGTAGAACCATAAACGAATGTGGTATCACCAGGTAGAAAGAAAGAACAAGTAGTACGCCCAGTTCCAGTACTGATCATGGTTGGCATGAAATCTTCATCTTTTTCAGTAGTGGCGTCCATATAATATATTTGATCACAATCAGCGCCCCAAGCTGCATTATCAGATTGAAAAATCAACTTTGTATCTTCAAATCCCCAGTAAGCTTCGGCGTTATTTTCACCAAAAGTAAGCTGTCTGATATTTTGGAAATGAACTTCTTCAGTGTATTTAAGGGTATCATTTTCTGGATTATATGAAGCTTCTTTGGGTTCAGAAGAGCAATTAATAAGAAAAAGAGGTACTAGAAAGAGAGAAAAATATTTCATGAATTCAGATTGTTAAAAAATTAGGCTCAACTTAAGGCTCTAATGTGAAGATTTTATGAAGACGACTAAAAGAATTGAAATGAAATTGCTAATCCAGTGCTACTAATTTTTTCTTCAAAATTATAACCAAAGGAAGGTTCCAAAATTAAATTAGATGTACTTGAAAGATTCAAGACAAAACCAACAGCAGAATTGATTAATAATAACTGATTCTGGTCAATCTGATTTTGCTCAAGCTGTGTTCTTGAAACTGGAAAAAAAGAAACAGATAGCTGAGGTACGAGAAATCCAAAAGAACCCTTTTGTGCTTTTTTTGAGATATTTAATCCAACTCCAAAGGAATTATTCTTTAGGTCAAGATAAGATGAATAACTATAGATCAATGCTATTTCAGCCCCAAAAGGATCGCTATTTATTTCATTGGCAAAAGGAAAACTTGCATAAGCCCCTAAACCATTTGTAATGCCAAAAAAAGCATCTGTTTTAGGAGAAAAGCTAATAACTGAAATGCCGAAATTATTTAATCCTTTAGATATAAAAACTGCACTAATACCAAATCCTCTAAGGTCTTTAGTTGAAGAGTTTACGGCAGAGATTACTCCTCCCTTTTCAAGAGAATCCATGTAAACCGATTGTGACATAGCAATCGTTGAGAACAAGAAAAGGTATAAAACAAAAAGTTGTAGGGTTTTCAAACACTCAAAATTAAAACAAGAAACAAAGATATACCTTAGCTTTAAATAAGTAAACCTAAACAAATATTTAAAAAATGGCAGAAATACTATGTTTAAAATTATGTGTAACGGACGGCTCAATTACAAACCTGATAGAAGATGTATTTCCTATTAAAATCATTACCTGATACAAAAGGATCTGTATAAACTCCTTGTGATATTTCATTATTAAAAAACTCGAATTCTGAAATAGGAAAAGCCGTTATTCCAGCTTGAAAGACAAGATTACTTGGCTTCTTTTCAATCTCATAATTTTTTTTAATCTCATAAGATTCTGATCTTTTACTAAAGTTCAATCCTACACCTAATACCCGAGTCTGAAAACGATCATCACTTCTTCCTTCTTCTTCAAAATCAGTGCCTTGAAAGGTGAATCCTAACTCTACACCAAAAGGATTCTCTCTTAGCTCGTTGAGTATGGTAAAACTCCCGTATCCTCCAAAGCCATTTCCAGTGAATTCATTACTGTATTCATCATTCTCACTTCCTGTGATATAAACTAAACCAAAGCTTACAGAGCTATTAATGGTATATGAGATACCGTAGCCGAAGCTATTGAAGTCACTACTTTTGGAATAAGAAAAGCTACCAGAAAAAGTATTTTGAAGACTATCTAGATATACAGATTGCGCATTTAAGCTTATTGATGTAAAAAGTAAAGCTGTTAATAATAGAAGAAGCTTCATTACCAATAGTTAGAAAGTTGAAACAAAGATAGAATTATAGTCTTTAAATAATAAACCACAAACAAAATTTAGAACTATGAAGAAGTATTTAGCACTTAATTTATTATTAGTTGGTACACTTATTTTTACAGCATGTGCCAAAGAAACCAGTAATAATCTGAATGAGATTTCAACGAATGCAGAACAAACCTTTCAAGACAAGAAGCAGGAATTTCTGTCTGACGCAGAAGATCAGCTGGATAATATTAAAGATGAAATTGCTGATATTGAAGCTGAGATTAAAGATGGTTCTACAGACTTAAAGGAAGAAACCGTTGAAAAATGGGAAGACTTGAAAGGAGAACGTACTAAACTCGAGAAAGAGATTGATGAACTAATGGATTCAAGCGAAGAAAACTGGGAATCAGCCAAAGAATCTTTTACCGAAAACATGGAAGATTTTAAGACTGAGTTTAATAATTTTATGGAAGGACTAAAGATTGGATAACTAATTATTCTTTTCTCATAGAAAAGGCTTCACTTCAAAAGTGGAGCCTTTTTTATTCATAATTTTTTCCTGTTGATACAACTTCCATGAGTTGTGTAAAAATTCCCTTTCCAAATTTTAAAAATCGCTCTTGATTTCCCATTGCTAGGAAGCGAAGAACTTGTCTTAGTTCTGCAAGCAGAGCAGGTGGATTGTTTACTAGCGAATCTTCTTGAATGATGTAATCCCAGTTCATCGGTTTTTGGAATTTTACACCAGCTTGACGCATTACCTCTCGATATACGTTTGCCATCAACCCATAACCAATTGTGGTTGGGTGAAGTCCGTCAAGGCTGAAAATCCCACCTTTATATAGTTTCCCAGTTTCTTTATTTACACGAATAAAATCCGTTGTAAGTAAGGCTTCGTTATTCTCATCAACTAAATGTGCTGTTTTAGGATTTCGTTTTAGGGCAGCAACAAAATCATCAGGGTAACTACGAAGTAACTCACCACCTAAACGACGGCGAGCCATACTTGCCACATTTTTTGCCATTGGCACCACAAACCAATCATATTCTCGAGCTACTTTTCTAATAATAGAATTGAATTCATCTACAGCAAAATCAATTTGAATGGCTTCATCTTTTGTTAAATGAGGGTGTTTTTCAGGATCGAAATCTTCATCCCAAATCCAGAATCGAGTGTAATAATCGAAATAGCCAAGGTTATTGCTCGAAAACTCGGAATTTACTCCTCGACAAACAGGTGGAATCGTTGGATAAGGAATAGTGGGTACAAAAACGCGTTGTGCTCCTATTTTCGAAACTCGTTCAGCTAACTCACGATATTCGATTTCAAAGTGCTCGGGACGGTAAATGGTATGTTTCCGGTTTGCTATAAAAGCATTTAAGTCTTCTGGTTCCGACCATGTCAAATCCAGATTTGCGACTGCTCCGAGCGCATTATTATGCCCAAGACAAACAATTAGGTTTTCAATACCCCCATCTTTTTGCAATTCTTTAACATTATCTAGTTGGGTATTATTCTCAAATTCTTGAGTAAGTCTTGGATTGAGAACCAAGCGAGATGTAGTGAACTTTGCATGCTCTGGTAAAAACCCGAATACAGAGAAATGATCTTTATGTTGATCAATATACTCACGGCTATTTTTGTCAGTAACCATCCAGGAATCATTTACTGCCAAACCCCAAATTGCTTGATTATGATATGGAGTTGGTTGGTTTACACTCAAATCTTTCAGCCCACCTTCCCAATATTTCTTAATTCTTTTTAGGGTTTTGAAGGTATGAGAAGCTGCGCCTGCGTACTCGCTCCAATCAACTTCATTACCGAATTCGTCAGATAATCCGCGGAGTAATACTTCAAGGTTTAGTGGGATTCCCGCTTGCGCTGTAAACGAAGGTTGATTGAAAACCGGAGCAGGGTTGAAACAACGATTAATAAATGAAGGGAAATTGATGTCGGTACGATAGATACCGCCATTATTAAACCCTTGAGAAAGACTGTCTCCAACGACAACTAATTTATGTTTAGCCTGATTTTTTCCGAACATTAAAATGAGACCCTCTTGAGAGGGAATTTAGGGGTGTTTAATTCAGTTGAATTTGCCACTAATTAACGAAAGCACAAAATAAATCTAAAGGTCATTCAGAACTTGTTTCAGAATTTGAGAAGGGATAAAATTGGCTCAGGTACAGATGAAAGGTCAAACCTCGAATTAACTAACTTTTCACGAATGACCTTCCCTGACTTTGAGGTAATTCAAGATTTTGAAATAGCGCCTCCCCTCTTTGATAAGGAAGAGAAAGTGGGGAATGTCGGAATATATTAGATATTTCGAAATACGGTATTATGTACTTTCACTTATATCAAAAAAGAACTCACGACATTTCCAGCTTAAGTGCTTCCGTGGCTAATCAATCAAACATAAAATGAATTCAAAAAACAAAAACCGCCTGCAACAATTCAGAGAAAAAAGGGCAGAGCAGAACGAAAAAGTCCTTGGACTTGACCATCTTGGAATCAAGCGCTTCTTTAATATGGACACCAATACGTACAAAAGTGGAGCACTTGATACTAAAACTAAAGAGCTTTTAGGACTGGTTGCTTCAACTGTTTTGCGATGCAACGATTGCATTGATTACCACCTCGAACAATGCGCCAAAACAGGTTCAACCAAAGCAGAAATTGTGGATTCTTTAAATGTGGCGTTAACTGTTGGCGGTAGTATTGTGATTCCTCACCTGCGACATGCGGTGGAAACCCTTGGGCTGCTTGAAGAATCAGGCTTGTTAACTTGAAAGTCTCACTTTTTTTCTTTTTACTCCTAGTAAAAAAATTTTTTGGGTTATAGAACAGAGACAGAGGTACTAAAAACACAAGTTCAGAGCTTATATTTATTGGATAAGCTTTTCCGGAAAAACTTTGATTCGCTGCAAGGATTGGTCGATCTGATGCCGGGCATATTTCATGTAAATGATAAAAGTGATCTCACTATCGGTCATTTAAATAAAGCGGGAGAAGAGTGGGGACTGCTTTCGAAAGAAGAAATCAATGATATGGGCATTGAGTATTTCAAAAAGTATGTGCATCCCGATAGTCTGAAGTATGTAGCTCCAAGGTTTCTGGAATTTTATGAGAAAGCCGATGATGACCAGCTTCATGCAGAATTTCAGAAAATTCGCAATCCAAGAACGGGCGAGTTCGACACTTTCTTTACGGTTTGTAAACCCTTCAAAGAGCATAATTTATTGCTCACTTCCTCAAACCCGATTTCCGGAATAGATTCGGTAACTCGCAGAATAGAGCGTATTGCAGGTGAGGAGATGTACGTGAGAAAGCATTTTGATGAATTCCGATTGCTTACCAGAAGAGAAAGACAGGTTTTAACCAGGATAGCGCAGGGATTTAGTAATAAAGATATTTCGGGACAGCTCTATATAACTTTGGAGACGGTGAAAAGTCATCGAAAAAACATTAAGAAAAAAACGGGGATACCAACAACGGCAGGATTGGTTCAATTTGCAATAGCCTTTGAATTGATCTGAAAAAATCACCAGAAGTGGGGATTTACAGCACCGATGGAATCGAATATTTTAACAAACAAAAAGACATCATGAAAAAAGCTCTCTTTATACTCATCGCTGTATTAGCAACTCAAACTACAACGGCTCAGAATATCCTGATAGTTGATAATACAGAAGCAAATCCTTCGGGTTCTAATTATTACTCAGATTTGCAGGAAGCCATAGATGCATCTGTGTCAGGTGATATAATTCATGTATTGCCAAGCCCAATAAGTTATGGGAGTGTGGACATTGAAGATAAGGAAAGACTCACCTTAATCGGGTTGGGCTATAATACTTCCGCAATAAATAAGAACTTCAATTATGGTTCAGATCTGAGAACGGTTGATGTTGATAATTCATCAAATCTGGTATTTAAGGGGTTGCAAATACACAATCTCTCTCTTGATAATCCGAATAGTACTGATCCTTCGTCTACTATTGTTGTTCAAGGATCTGTGTTAGGCAGTATTACTGCCGGTTTTGTACAAGGGCTTACAGTTTCTAACTCTTATATCGATTTAATTAATCTTAGCTATAACGATAATACGGCTATTATTTTTCGTCGTTGTATAATTAACCCTGCAGGTTCTTCTGATGATGATATTAGAAATGCAAATTTCCATAACAGTATATTTTTTGACCTCGATATAGGATCAATCAGTAATAGTACCTTCAAAAACAATATTTTCCTAAAAACAACAGACTTTGGAAGTGGGGTAATTGAGGATAACAATAATACATTTCTGAATAATTTCTTCGATATAACCTTACCACTCAATGAGGGTTCTAATTTTGCAGAAAATAACGTGGTAAATGAAGCTCTCAATCCTACTGATATTTTTGCAGATACTGCCGTTTCAAATAGTACAAATGTATTTGATATGAATTGGGATGTGACTCCAAAGCTTAGCAGCTTGCTTAATGCAGGTACAGACGGAACTCATATTGGTCCGTCGGGTGGTGTAGGTACTTATTCTAATTCCTTATTTTCTTTACCATATGTGTATGACATTATAATTCCTACTGAAGTTAAAGCCGGTGAGGATATCGAGGTTACCATCAAAGCAAAAGGGAATTAAGTCGTGAAATTCCTTGCAAACGTATTTTTGATGATCCTTTTAGCTTCACCGTTGATGGGACAAACTGTAACTCAACTGGAATACTTTTTCGATTCTGATCCGGGTTTTGGAAACGGTACTTCTATCTCAGTAACGGAAGTAGATGGTGAAGTGAATTACGAAGGTTCCATTATAACTTCATCTCTTTCGAGAGGACTCCATACGCTTTTTATCCGGGCAAAAAACAGTGATGATGAATGGGGATTAACCATCAAAAAACTCATTTTAGTGGATCAGGGAGAAGCAAGAGAAATAGAAGCTTTGGAATATTTCTTTGATGAAGATCCGGGTCATGGAAGCGGAACGGCTATTCCAATTGCCGCATCTGCGCAAATCGATAAGGAAGCCATGCTTAGTACTGAGGGATTATCAGTAGGTTTGCATACAATTTTTATCAGAGCAAAGTTTACAGATGGAAACTGGGGCATGCCTATCAAAAAACTGATCCTGATCGACCAAAGTGATCCTGTTTTAGTGAGTAATATTATATCTGCAGAATATTTCTTTAATACTGATCCCGGTTTTGCTTCTGCGACAGCTATACCTATTGAAACTGGAACAGATATTGAAACGACTTTTACCATTCCTGGGGCAAATTTGCCAATAGGAGATCAGATTCTTTACATAAGAGTACAAGATTCCGATGGGGTTTGGGGTCAATATGCAAGCAGAGCATTTGATAATCTTGAACTCCCCAGCCTAAGTTTTGAAAATTCAGACACAATTACAGTTTCGGGAAGTATTAATGGATTAAAAATGTTAGAAGATATTTCTGTAGAAGCGAGTTCCGAATTCGCAATTGATGGTGCTTCAGTAGCTATTTCGGAAGGATATATCGAGTCAGAGGATTCACTAACAATAAGTGAACCGCTTTCTTTTAAAATATCAAGATCCGGTGATGGGTTGTACTTAACCGGGCCTGGAAGTATTGAAGGACTTGAAACTAGTTTGAGATCAATTTCTATGATATCTAAAAATGATACTACCCAAACTGACACATTAAAAACTATAGAAGTGGAAGTCTTCCGTTCGGATTTTTCTACAGGAATTTTAAGTCGCTATATAGAAATACAGTCAGATTCTATGGGTACTTTTGATGAGGTGTTGGAAAATATACCTCAAGAATTTGCTTTAAAACAAAATTACCCGAATCCCTTTAATCCTGCTACAAATATTGAGTTCGCCATTCCTAAGAATTCGGACGTTAGTTTAATAGTATATAATTTACTAGGGCAGCAAGTCACAACTTTAGTAGATGAAAGCATATCGGCAGGATTTCATTCTACCAGATTCGATGCCTCACAATTATCATCCGGAGTATACATCTACAGAATTCAGGCAGGAAGTTTTGTTCAGACAAAAAAGATGCTGCTGATTAAGTAATCAATGTAGAATTAAGAATGATTCAATTAGAATGGCTGTCATTTTGAAGGAACAGAGTGACTGAGAAATCTAAAGATTTAATGAATATCACCTAGCTCTTTAGATTTCTCGCTTCGCTCGAAATGACAAGACTAACTATTCTTAGTTGAATCATTGAAAATTGACAATCGTACATCCCGCTCCACCAAAATCCTCATTGGCTAGTTCGTACTTTTTTACTTCAGATCTGTCAGCAAGATATTTATGAATTTGATCTTTTAGGATTCCATCACCTTTGCCGTGAACAATTTCTACTTGATTCATGCCTCGAAAAACGGCACGGTCTATATAATGGGTGACCTCATGCAGCGCTTCTTCAGCTCGTTTTCCACGTAAATCCAATCTGGGTTTTACGGTCTCATTCATAAAATCAGAACCGTTTACCAGATTTACAGATCTCGCTTTTTGATTGGTTTTCTTTTTTGGGGGATCAACCTTAACCAAGTTTTTGTATTTAGTTCGAAGTCTTAAACCATCAGCCTGAACAGTAGCATTATTTCCCTTATGTTCTATTAGTTCTCCAGTTGTGTTTCCATCCAGAAAACGAACATAATCGCCTACTTTTGGGGGATATTTACTTTTCTTAAATGTGGCTTCACGCTTTTCTTTTACTTTATCCAGACTTCCTTCAATTGCCGCCCTTTCTTGATCTATATCTTTTCGGATATCTTTAATCTGCTTTTTACTGGCTTTGTTTTTTACAATAATCTGTTCGACCGCAGCTTCTACTTTTTGATTAGCTTTATCCATGATGGATTTAGCCTCAATTAATGCTTTTTCCCGAATTTTATCCTTCTCCCGATTTATTCCATCTAGTTTATTGAGGTAGCGATTTCGATCTGTTTCTGCTCTGGATTTTAAATCTTCAAACTTCGATTTAAGTTCATCTGCCTGTTGAGTTTTTGTTTCTAGCTCGGTAATTAACGACTCCATCTTGTTTTTCTGCTCGCCTAGCAATTCACGAGATCGACTCAGAGTTTTTTCATCCAAGTTCATACGCTGAGCAATTTCAAAAGCGTAACTACTTCCCGGAATTCCTTTCTTAAATTTATAGGTAGGTGATAGGGAAGTTTGATCGAATTCCATCGAGCCATTTACTGCTAGGGGATGCTCATGTGCAAAAACCTTCAAAGAACCATGATGTGTGGTTACCAACACTTTGCAATCTCTGTCGAGTAGATATTCAATAAAAGCCTGAAAAAGAGCGCCACCTTCTTCGGGATCTGTTCCTGCAGCAGCTTCATCAATTAAAACTAAACTTCCGGGGTTAAGCTGTTTTTGGGTTTCGCGCATCCATTGAAGCCTAGATGAAAACGTACTCAAATCATTTTCAATAGATTGATCATCACCTAAATCAACAAAAATTCCTGAAAATACAGGAAGCTCAGAAGTTGGATCAGCAGGAATAGCATATCCAGATTGATTCATTAGAGCCGAAATTCCAACCGTTTTCATAGCCACAGATTTACCTCCAGCATTCGGTCCAGTAATCATTAGGCAGTGCTCATTTTTATCTAAATCCAGAAAGAGTGGGATGATATTAAGTTGCTCACCCTTTTTAAGTCCAAGATTTTTGAGCTTTAGATTCGCATTAAATGCATCCTTTAATTTTAATCTTCCCGAAGTAGATGCAATTGGAATTTCCCCATCCAGCTTAATGGAGACCTTGGCTTTTGCAGCAATAACATCGAGTTCAGCAAGAGCTTCTAAGTTCTGAGAAATATAGGATGAATGTTGCCTAACATGACTTGTTAATTCCCTTAAAATCCGTTCTATTTCTTGTTGTTCTTCAACTTCAAACTGCCGGATTTCGTTATTCAAATGAAGTGCTTCAGCAGGCTCCAGATATACGGTTTGACCAGTGGCAGAAACATCATGAATGAAACCCTGAATCTTGCGCTTATACTCTGCGAGTACTGGAATCACCATTCTACCATTTCGAATAGTGGCGCCTTCATCAGAAGTCATTCCGTCTTTGGTAGCAGTTCTCATCAATTTATTGATAGTAGATCGAAGTTCATTTCTTTTTGAATTCAGTCGCTTTCTAATAGCCTTTAATTCAGGGCTGGCATCGTCTTTGAGTTGCCCCCCATCGGTTACCTTTTGTTTAATTGAAGCCTCTAATTCTTTGAGCGGAATCAACTGTTCTGAAATGGAGAACAATTCAAGTTTATGTTCTGAGCGGGCTTTAAAAAATCTCTTAATCAAACGAGCTGTACTACAAATCCCTAAAATATAAGGGAAGCCAGAAAGAGGAATGATACTACCTTGAACACGAGCTATTACTAAAAAATCCCTTACGTCTGGTAATTCACCTAAAGGAAATGGGTCGGGATCACGAAGTATTTCCATCATCTCGTGAGTTTGCTTCAGTAAAACCTGAACTCGCTCGGTACTACTTATTGGGTACAACGCCTCAATAATTTCACAAGATCGCTCGGATTGAGCAACTTTAAGGGTAGCATTACGAAGTTGTTCGTAACCGAGTTTCTCCAATAAATTTTTCGGGTAGAGTTGCATTGAGTTGTTTTAGGAATTCCAACAAAGATAAAGGTAATTAGACTGGATTTCGATCCTTCTTTTTAAGAGCCACTAAATCACAAAAAACACAAAACTAGGAATGCTAAGGCTAGGTTTCCTAGAATAAGTTCTGGAAAAGACGGAGTATGTCAGATACTGGATTGAGACGGCATATCTAATTTTGTATCAAACCGAAAATGCTTCTACATTTAATCAACAAAGAAAACGAAGTGGAGTAGAGATGAATACACCTATCTATCAAGTGGATGCATTTACAGAGAAAGCTTTTGGTGGTAACCCAGCGGCGGTTTGCCCATTGAAGGAATGGATTCGTCCAGAGATTATGCAGAAAATAGCTATGGAGAATAATTTATCAGAAACTGCATTTTTTGTAAGGGAAGGAGATGTATATGCTTTGCGTTGGTTCACGCCTACTTCAGAAGTGGATTTATGTGGACATGCGACACTTGCATCAGCCCATGTTTTATTTGAAGAATTGGGTTATGACAAAGATGAGATAAAATTTGAAACTAAAAGTGGCAGGTTAATTGTAAAGAGAAATGGGAACCGATTGTCAATGGATTTTCCTGCGGATAAAATGCAACAAGTACAAGGACCTCCCATTCTATTCCAGGCACTAGGCATAAAACCAAGTATTTTTACTTTTAAATCAGATGATTATATGGTTGTCTTAGATTCTGAGAAAGAAGTAGCAAACTTGAAACCTGATTTTAGAATGCTTAAAGAAGTAGATGCTAGAGGTGTAATAGTAACTGCACCTGGTGATGAAGTCGATTTTGTTTCCCGATTTTTTGCTCCCCAAGTTGGTATTGATGAAGATCCAGCTACAGGATCAGCACATACAAAACTAACACCATATTGGTCAGAACGTTTAGAAAAAAGAAAGATGGAAGCACGACAAATTTCGAATAGAGTAGGAGTTCTTACTGTACGGGATAAATATGATAGAGTAGAAATTTTAGGCAGTGCAGTTACTTTTTTGAGAGGGGAAATCACTATTTAATGGAACTTGTATTTCTTCTAATAATTGGGTTGGTAGCAGGAACTATCGCAGGTTTAATGGGGATAGGTGGGGGGATCATTTTTACCCCTGTTTTGTTTTTTTTATTTGAGCAAGCAGGAGTAGACAACTCAGTACAGTGGTCGGTTGCTTCAGGATTATTCTGCACATTGATTGCAGCAGGAAGTAGTACTATTCGTCAATTTCAGCAAAAGAATATTTTTTGGAGTGAGGGTATTAAACTTGGATTACTTGGAGCTATAGGAATAACACTTGGGAAAGTGGTACTAACATCTAAGTACTACAGCAGAGAAGAGTTTGTAATCTTTTTTAGCATAATGCTGTTTTATGCTGCTTTTATGATGTTTAGAAGAGGTAGAGACACTTCAAAAGAATCGGAACGTGAGTTTGAGGAACTGAAAGTATCTCAGTTATTTATTACTGGTGGAATTGGAGGATTTATAGCTTCGCTTGCGGGTGTAGGAGGAGGCGGTATTATGGTTCCAATTATGAATCTATTTTATAAACAACCTTTTCGTAAAACTGTGAGTGTTTCTCAACTTGGGATGACTATTTTAATTACAACAGGAGTCATTCAGTTAGCTTTTGCGGAGAATCCTTCTTCTGGAATAACTGAATTTACCTTAGGCTTCGTTGATTTTGGTGCTGCTTTACCACTTGCTCTTGGAGGATTAATAGGCGGATTTACTGGAGCACTTCTCAATCATAGAATAAACCGTAAATATCTACAATGGGCATTTGCTGTATTGGCTTTGGTTATGGCGAGTAGGTTAATTTTGAGTGTATTTTAGGAATCTTTGAACTCCACTTGTTTGAACTCTGTAGCTTCTTTTAAATAATTATAAAGTGCACCCCGTTGTTTTTTAGTGTGAAATGGTAATTTTAATTTTCTGGAAGACCCTTTAATCATATCGATTTTAATATGATTTCCTTCAAGCTGGATTTTAGAAATCTTATCCCACTTATAAGTTGTTTTATGACCAGAAAAAGTAATCTTTTCAGGTAAAAGCGAGATTCCATTTTCATCAACATGCAAATATTGGAATCCGGTTTTCCCAGGAAAGAATGAAAAAATAGCGGGAAGTAAAATCATATTAATAGACTGCAACCAATAAATAGGTTCATTGTTTTGGATTTTAGAAAAATGTATTCCTATCGAAATCCCAAGTGCGAGAGTAGCAATATACCTTATGAACTTGAATAAAAAAGTATTTTTATCAATTTCGAGTTTGAATTCTTTCATTCCTGTAGGGCTAAGGTTAGAATAATAAAGGTTATTTCAGTGAGATTTTCAAAAGTGAATTCTATCATTTAGGCGAATGCAAAAAATTTGAAAGACAGGGGAGGAAATCAAAATAACAAGCATAAAAAAAGAAGCCCCTATCAAAGGGCTTCTTTTATTGTTAGCAATCTATAGCCTGCCGTCTGAAGGCCTAGCCACGTAAAGTGTGACTTTGACTATATTCTTCCAGTAAACTAATCTGACTTAGAGAAACCATTCCCATGGCGTCCCGGGGGAAAGTCAGTTCTTATGGAATTAATCCATGATCTTGCGCAAAAATGCGGGTTGATCGGAATCGTCTTTTCTAATGCGCTCTGCTCTACTCTGGAATGGCGCTACATTCGTATTCTTTTGTTCAGGTGTTTCCTGCTCTTGTTCTGCAGATGCCTCCTCTTTTTTTACATTGAGATCTCGACGTAAGTAAGATGGAGTATCTAACCGTTTCAAGTTTCCTTCTCCTTTGTAGAAATCACCCGTTGTTCTTGTGAAACGTGTAGAGATTTCTTGTTTAGGTGCAGAATGATTTTTAAGTGCTTGCTCTGCAGCGACATTCATCGGTTGTTTTGGAGCAACACGTGCAGTATTTCTATCCTCAGCTAAATCAAAACCTGTAGCAATTACTGTAACTCTGATTTCATCACCGAAATCTTCGTCCAGAACGGTACCTAAAATGATCTCTGCATCGTCACCAGCTTCTTGCTGAATAATGCTTGTTGCTGTAGTAGTTTCACGCATTCCAAGGTTAGAACCTGCAGAAATATTAACTAGTACGTTTCTTGCTCCACGGATGCTAACTCCATCAAGTAATGGAGAATTGATTGCTTCACGAGCGGCTAATTCAGCACGGTCAGCACCTGATGCAGTGGAAGAACCCATAATGGCAGCGCCACCATCGGTCATAGTAGTACGAACATCTGCGAAATCAAGGTTTATTAAACCTGGCATTAGGATAAGATCGCTGATTCCACGTGTTGCATTGTAAAGAACTTCGTTCGCTAATCTAAAAGCGTCCATCAACGATGTATTTTCGTCTGCGATGTCTAATAGTCGTTCATTTGGAATAACGATTACGGTATCGCAGTTTTTCTTTAATTCGTTAATGCCTTCAAGCGCATATTTTTTTCGAATTTTACCTTCGCAATCGAAGGGGGTTGTAATGATTCCAACGGTAAGAATTCCTTTACGTTTGGCCATACCTGCAACTACAGGAGCACCTCCCGTTCCGGTTCCACCACCCATTCCTGCTGTCACGAAAATCATATCAGCACTTTCAATTGCTTCTTCAATTTCGTGTCTGTTTTCTTCAACAGCTTCGCGACCAATTTCTGGACGTGCACCTGCTCCAAGACCACTGGTCAAGGCAGATCCAACCTGAATTTTAAGGTCAGCCATACTGTTTTTAAGTGCTTGGGCATCTGTATTTAGTGCTATATACTCTACACTGTCGAGACCCATACTAATCATATTATTGATAGCGTTTCCGCCACCACCACCAACGCCAATTACTTTAATCTTAGCGTTTTCTTGGCTTTGTTCGTCGAAGAAGAAAGTAGCCATGATAACTCCTGTTTATGTTTTGTTTACTGGATTATTCTGTTTCTTGTAGATGATTGCTGTTTTAAAGCTCTTTAAACCAACTTTTCATACGGTCGGCGATTCTCGCCATAACCTGTTCCACGCTGGTTGCCTTCGATGAAGAAGGGATCATTGTCTTATTTGTATTCGTACCTGTTTGAAGGGCATGAACAACCAACCCAACGCCTGTTGCGTAAATTGGGCTGTTAACTTCCTCTACTAAGCCACCAGTAATACCGAGAGGAATACCAACTTTGGCATCCATTCCTAGTATTTCAGTACCTAGAGAAGTAATATTCTTAATTAGAGACCCACCGCCTGTTAAAACAACACCGGCACTAAGTGATTCTGAATAACCACTTCGTTTGATCTCTATACTTACGATTTCTAAAATTTCTTCCATTCTTGCTTGTATAATTTTTGCAAGAATACTTTTTGTGATTTCTTTTGGCGGTCTGCCCGCAATTCCTGGAACGGTTATCACTTCATCTGTTTGAATCATATCTGCATAGCTTTCGCCATGATTTCGTTTCAAAGTTTCTGCTTGATCATCAAGGACGCTTAATCCTAATCTGATATCATCCGTTACTTTTTGTCCTGCAATTGCTATTACTGCAGTATGGCGGATTGTATTATCTTGGAAAATTGCTACATCTGTAGTTCCGCCTCCGATATCTACAAGGACAACGCCGGCTTCTTTTTCTTCTTGATCTAATACTGCATAAGAAGAAGCTAACGGCTCAAGAATAATATCAGCTACTTGATAACCTGCACGTTCTACACAGCGGTAAATATTTTTTGCGGCAGAAACCAACCCTGTAATGATGTGGACTTCAGCTTCCATTCTCATACCACTCATTCCTACAGGGTCACTAATTCCGTCCTGCCCATCAACTACAAACTCTTGAGGTATTACGTGTAAAATCTGTTGATCGGTTGGAAGCATAATGCGTTGACAATCTTCAAGAAGTCGCTCTACATCATGTCCCGTAATTTCATTGTCTCTATTATTGATTGTGATAACGCCTTTACTACGCATACTACGGATATGATCTCCTGCAATACCAACATTTACAGAATTCACCTGAATACCCGAAGCGAGTTCTGCTTGTGCAATAGCATCTTTGATAGCACTTACTGTTTTGTCGATATTTACAACCACACCACGGTTTAATCCGTCGCTTGGTGCTTTACCAACTCCTAAAATATTAATACGTTGCTGCTCATCTATAGAAGCTACGATTGCGCAGATTTTTGTAGTCCCAATATCGAGACCTACCATAATGTTTTCTTGTTCTGACATATCAGTTCCGCTGGTTTATTTGATTGCTAAATTTGTTGCTAACTTTCACGAGTGACTACCTGGTTTTTGAATCTAAGATCCACTTGTTGCATGCTTTGGATTCCTTTAGTGCGAATTACTTCAGCATAAAAAGCTTCCCAATTTCTTAGTTTTATATCGAAGTCATTAACACCGAAAAGTAGCTTTACGCCATTTTCATGACTTAACGCTACTACTCCTTCTTTCTGGTCATAAGCCACTTCGCTGATGGTTGCCCATCCAAATTCATTGGTTCTGGCTCCAATTAAGAAGTCCCGTATTTGGTTGAATTCCTCAGATTTTAAAGTATCACGACCAATAGTAGTCCTAAACCCATAAACCAAAGGAAGGTTCATTATTTTACCTTCTAAAATTGGCAACCGAACTCCATCTTCATCTACATATACTCGGGTTGAACCTTTTACTAAAACAGCAATCGGATTCCTTTCTGTAATAGTGATTTTCAAATCACCACTAGGTTCTACATAAGGACTTGCGGATTTCACATAGCTCAACATTTCAACTCGTGCAATAAGTGATTGTAAGTCTAGGCTATCAGGTTTAATACCCATTGGTACATTAGCAACTTCTCCAATTTCTTCGGTTGTTGTAAAATATGTTCCAACAATTTTAACTTCATTGATGGTCACATTTCTATTCCAATACAATGCAGCAAGTACAGCAACTCCAAGTACCATAAGAATGGTTGTTACCCAAGGAAGTAATTTTCCTCTTTGAACTTCGATATGTGTTCCCTTAGAACTCAATTAGTTTTATGGATATTGAAATTTCCTGATTCGATTTCATCTACAAAATTTTCACCAGAGCGGTAGATGTCGCCAGCTCCCATCGTGATAATGATATCGCCGTGTTTTACCACTTTTTTTAGTGTTTCAGTAACATCATTTTTGTCTTCTACATAAATCACATTCTTATGACCGTACTGTTCAGCCGTATCAGCAATTAATTTTCCTGTAACGCCTTCAATCGGTTTTTCTCGAGATGGGTACACATCTGTAACTATGAGTACTTCTGCATCAAAAAATGAGAGTCCAAATTCTTTATATAGTTCTTGAGTTCGGGAAAATAAATGAGGTTGGAAAACCGCCACAACTCTTTGGTCTGGCCAGCCTTTGTGAGCTGCTTTTAGGGTTGCTTGCACTTCGGTCGGATGATGAGCATAATCATCAATCACCATAACTCCATTGCCATACTTTTTCTGAAATCGGCGAAAAACTCCCTCAAAACTAGCCAATCCTTCTTTAATTAATTTGAAATCGATATCGAGTTCAATACCAGTAGCAATTGAAGCAAGAGCATTTAATACATTATGCTCTCCAGGTGATTTTAATGTTATTACGCCTAGTTTTTCTCCATTATTTGTAACGGTAAATGTGGAAGTAAACTCAGACAGAATAATATCAGTAGCTCGGATTTGAGCCTGAGGAGTTAATCCATAAGAAATAACTCGGCGCTCTAATAGTGGGAGAATACTTCGAACATTTGGATCATCAAGGCAAACAATAATAGAACCATAAAAAGGTACTTTGTTTGCATAATCAACAAAAGCTTGTTTTACGTCATCTAGATCATCATAAATATCCAGATGTTCGGCTTCAATATTTGTAATAATTGCAATTGAAGGTGTGAGGCGTAAGAAAGTACGGTCGAACTCATCAGCTTCAACAACAATAACATCACCTTTCCCAACTACAGCATTCGTTTTATCAAAACTGTGAACTTTACCACCTACAATAATAGTGGGGTCGTAATTTCCTTTTTGTGTAACTAAGCCAACCATAGTAGTGGTTGTGGTTTTACCATGGGTTCCAGCAACACCGATTCCATATTTCATTTTCATCAATTCGGCCAGCATTTCTGCACGTTTGATGGTTGGAATCCTTTTTTCGATTGCCGCTTTGGTTTCTTCGTTTTCAGTTGCCTTTACAGCACTTGTGTATACAACAACGTCGGCACCGTTAATGTTTTCAGCTTTATGCCCTTCAAAAATTGTAGCGCCAATATCTTCGAGTCGTTTTGTGGTTTCACCCAAAGCTCCATCAGAACCAGAAACTTTGTATCCACGATGAATTAGAATCTCAGCCATTCCGCTCATACCAATACCACCAATCCCAACCATATGTATATGCTTGGTTCTTCCAAAAATGGGTTGTGTTTGAATTCTATTATCCATCAGTTCAATCGAGATTTAGCGAGTTCTAAAATTTCTTTAGCAATAACTTTAGCAGCATCAGGCTTGGCTAACTTTAAAGCAGCAGCATTCATTTTCTTTAATTTTTCCTGATCAGTGATTAGGCGTTCTACTAATTCAGGGAGAGCATTTACAGCATCTTCATTTTTTAATAATTCAGAAGCTCCAGCATCAGCCATAGATTTAGCATTCTCGGTTTGATGATCTCCAGCTACATTTGGAGATGGAATTAACACACTTGGCATTCCAGTTAGCATAAATTCAGAACAAGAACTTGCTCCGGCTCGACTAATCACCAAATTGGCTGCAGCATAGGCTTCGGGCATACTATCTATGAAAGCGGTAAGCCTAAGGTTTGGGTACATCTCTAACTCAATTTCGGTCGAAAGATCATCGAAGTAACGAGAACCACATTGCCAGATAATTTGTAACCCTGCTTTATCATGTAGAGTATCAAGATTTTCTTTTATGGCATCATTGATAGTTTTGGCGCCACCGCTACCACCCATAATTAAAAGAACTGGCTTTGATTCATCAAATCCGAAAGATGTTAATCCCTTTTTTTTCTCTATACCAGTAAGTGTTTTTCTGGTAGGATTACCAGTAACCAGTATTTTATCAGCTGGAAGAAATTTATCAGCTTCTTTGAATGCGGTAAAAATTTTGCTAGCAAACTTAGCCAGAAGTCTGTTAGTGACTCCTGGGAAACTATTTTGTTCTTGTATTACAACGGGAATTCCTCGTTTTCCAGCAACCCAACCTATTGGTCCTGCAACATATCCGCCACAAGAAACCACTACTTGAGGTTTGAATGAACTTATAATGCTAAAACTTTGAGTTAAAGCCGTGATAAGTTTAATAGGAAATAAAAGATTTTTCAAAGTAAGTCTTCGATGGAATCCACTAATCCAGACATTCATAATTTCATATCCAGCTTTAGGAACAGCCTTCCATTCCATGTGGTTTCGCGTTCCCACGAATAGAATTTCTGTCTGAGAGTTCTCAGCTTTTAAAGCATCAGCAATCGCAATAGCAGGATAAACATGTCCACCAGTTCCTCCAGCAGCTATTAATATTTTTGGATTAAGCATAGAAGAAGGCCCCCTTGTCCCGGTTATGTTTCGAGATGTTGAGCAAAATTCCAACCATTAATCCGGCGAAGATCATATTTGTTCCACCATAACTAACAAAAGGCATTGGTAATCCTGTAACAGGAAGAATGCCGCTAGCAACGCTCGCATTCACAAAACCATACAATACAATAGTGAGAGTACAGCCAACAGCAAGGAGGGAGCCAAGCGTATCTTCAGCTTTTCGGGCAATGTAAACCACTCCACGAATTAAAATAAGGCTGAATAATACAATTAGTGCTAATGCACCAGCGATTCCGTATTCCTCAGCTATTATTGCAAAAATAAAATCGTTATAAGGTGCGGGGAGGAAATCTCGCTGTGAGCTTTTTCCAATTCCAACCCCAAAAAATTCCCCTTTCGCAATAGCAATATGAGCTTGTTGAGCTTGATAACCACTTCCAGTTAGAAACTCCTGAGTTTCAATATTTTTAATTTGTTGAAGATACTGATCAACACGATCCTGTCGGTTGGTTGACTGACTTAATAAAAGCATTCCGCCTAAAACTGCGACACATACCATCGATCCGAGTTGAATAACACTAATTCGACCAATAAACATCATAATTAGGCAGATTCCCATCAGAATTCCAGCACTACTAAAATCTTCAATTCCAATCAGGCCACAAGTCAACATTACCCAAACCATGATGGGCAGGAATGATTTCTTAAAATCTTTGATGTATTCCTGCTTTTCACTTAGCAAAACACTTACGTGCAAGAGTAATGCTACCGTTGCAATTGTTGAAGGTTGGAAGCTAAACCCGCCTAGATTAAGCCAACGTTTTGCGCCAAATTGTTCGGTTCCAAAAACTAAAACAGCTATGAGAAGAAATAGACTTATCACCATTCCAACTCGACTGAACTTAGCAAGCGTGTGGTAATTCACTTTAGAAACAATAAGCATCACAAAGAATGCAATGCCAAGTTTTACAACATGCCTAGTTACCAGTGCAAAAGCAGAGGTTTCATTGGATGCAGCAAAAAATGCAATACTTGAGTACACAGCAAGCACTCCGAACATCATAAGCATGATGATGGCCATAAGTAGAATTCTGTCGCTTCCTTGTTTGCGGGTATCGATATCTTCTGGGCTGGTGCCTAAAACACTAGAAAGATTGCTATGTGGACTCGTATAAATCACCTACAGTTTATTCACCTCTTCTTTAAAAACCTTTCCTCGGTGTTCGTAATCATCAAACATATCGAAGGAAGAACAAGCCGGACTTAATAAAACTACTTCACCACGTTTTGCTACTTTATGAGCAAATCGAACGGCATCTCGCATTGTATCTGCCATTTCAAAATGAAGAGCAATATCTCCCAATTGTTCTTTAACTCGTTCTCTTGATTCTCCAATTGCAATAATTGTGTGTACTTTGTCTTTGATCTGACCAACTAATTCGGAATAATCATTTCCTTTATCTCTACCCCCTAGAATCAATGTCATAGGAACGGAATAACTATCGAGTGCAAACCAAACGGCGTTTACATTTGTTGCCTTACTATCGTTGATATACTTCACTCCTTTTACGTCGCGAACTATTTCTAGTCGATGCTCAACTCCTGTAAATGATTTAAGGCTTTCACGAATTGCTTCGTTTTTAATTTCTGAAGCTCGGGCAGCAAGTGCAACCGCGAGTCCGTTTTGTAGGTTATGTTGACCTTTAAGGCCGAGTTCGAACACTGACATAAGGGTTTCTTCCTTATTATTAAATCTGAAGATGATATGATCGTTGCGAATGAAAGCGCCTTCAAGGACTTCGTTTTTATTCGAAAATGCCCATAGCTTAGGGAAGCTTTCTTTCTTTTGTAGTGCTTCAACATGGTTTTTGATGAGTGGGTCATCGTTGTTGAAGATGAACCAGTTGTCTGAAGTCTGGTTTTCGGTAATTCTGAATTTCGATGCAGCGTACTTTTCTAGACTATTTCCGTACCTGTTAAGATGATCGGGCGTAATATTTAACAATACGCTGATGTTGGGTTGAAATCTATCAATATGATCAAGTTGGAAGCTGCTTACTTCTAAAATGTGATCTCCTTTGGCACCTTCAACTTTTTCAGAGAATGCAAATCCAATATTACCAGCGAGACTAAAGTCGACGTCAGCTGTTTTCCAAATATGAGTTAACCAAGTAGTGACTGTAGTTTTACCATTGCTTCCGGTAATAGCTATAATTTTTTGATCAGCGAACCAACTTGCCACTTCAATCTCAGAATATACTTTTTTTTCTGAGTTTAGATAAGATTGAACAAGAGGCGTTTCTGTTGGTACACCTGGACTTACAACTGCGAAGCTTCCATTTTCTGAAGAAGAAGTATGTCCGTTTTCCTCAAACTCAATTTCTGCATCAATAAGTTTTGCTTTTGATGACATTGAAATAGTTCCAGCATCGCTCACAAAAATCTCAGCCCCTTTTTTCTTAAGCAGTAGAGCAGCAGCAACGCCACTTCGGGCAGCTCCAATTATTACGATATGTTTTCCTCGAACTTCTATCATCTAATTTTGAGCGTTAATAAACTTATGAGTGCTAATAGAATGGTAATAATCCAGAAACGAACTACAATCTTTTGTTCGGGCCAACCTTTCTTTTCAAAATGATGATGGATAGGGGTCATTAAAAATACGCGCCTTCCTTCACCATATTTTCTTTTAGTATATTTGAAATAGGTAGTTTGAATGATCACAGAAACTGTTTCAAAGAAGAACACCCCACAAATAAAAGGTAGGAGCAATTCTTTGTGAAGCATCAAAGCTAAAGCACCAAAAGCTCCACCGATTGCTAAAGAGCCTGTATCTCCCATGAAAACCGAAGCAGGATTGGCGTTATACCAAAGGAAGCCCATACAAGCACCAATTAAAGAAGCACAGAAAATTGTTAATTCACCCGCGCCTGGCAAATACATAATATCAAGGAATCCAGAGAAATCAACACGACCAGAAACATATGCGAAAATGGCAAATACAAATCCACAGATAGCAGAAGTGCCAGAGGCTAAACCATCTAAACCATCGGTTAAATTTGTTGCGTTACTAACAGCTGTAATAATAAAAACAGAAACAGGAAGGTAAATAACCCAACCTAAATGTTCGCCAAAAAACGCATAATCAATATTCAAATCTTTGGCAAAAGGAACAGTTGAAAGCGTATTGAAAAGCTCAAAATCTGGATGGAAATAAAGTACTGACCCAACTACTAATCCAACAGTAACTTGACCAGCAATTTTAAATCGCCCTGCTAATCCACTTTTGTCTTTTTTCACCACTTTGATGTAATCATCAATAAAACCAACAACTCCGAGAGAAAGCATCACAAAGAAAATCAACCAACCATAAATACTATCCATTTGAATGAAGAGTAGAGTAGGAATTAGTGTAGCAAGAATAATAATTACGCCACCCATAGATGGAGTTCCTTTTTTCTCCGCGTGATGATCTAAGCCAATATCCTCTCTAAATATCTCACCAAGTTGCATTTTACTAAGCCATTTTATAATCCGGCGACCAATGACAAGACTAATTAGTAACGAAGTAACAGCAGCGAGTCCTGTTCGAGTTGAGATAAATGCCATTGCCTGTG
Organism: uncultured Balneolaceae bacterium; assembly: GCA_963974345.1. Taxonomy (GTDB): domain Bacteria; phylum Bacteroidota; class Rhodothermia; order Balneolales; family Balneolaceae; genus RHLJ01. Next base: position 236,265 of record CAXBBW010000003.1, read on the forward strand.
CACCGGGAAATTCGTAGGTGGCTTCAAGCCAAGAGAAAAGTTCGTAAAGCATTAGTTTCCTCCCTTACTATAAAGTTCGAGAGCACCTTTTGCTATAACTCGATCATCAAAAAGGTGTTTAACACCTTTAATATCTTGATAATCTTCATGTCCCTTTCCAGCAATTAGCACGATATTTCTCACATCACTTTCTGCAATAGCTCTTTCGATAGCATCTTTACGGTTTGTTATGGAAATCACTTTTGCTTTCTTCTCAAAACCTACTAGAACATCACTGATGATTTTTTCAGGATCTTCAAACCGAGGGTTGTCGCTAGTCACAAAAATAGTATCTGCATACTTCTCAACAACTTGTGCCATTTCAGGTCTTTTTGATGAATCTCTGTCTCCACCTGCACCGAAGATTACAGTCAATTTTTGATCTTTTTCTTTAACCTGAGATAATGTTGAAAGAACATTCTCTAGTGCATCTGGCGTATGGGCATAATCTACAATGGCAAGTGGTGCGTTTTCAATTTCTATTGATTGCATTCTTCCAGCTGCTCCACTTGAAGTGCTTAGAGCTTTACTGATTGAAGAAGGACTGAGGCCCAGTTCTTTACAAATCAAGTAAGCCTGTGCAACATTATAAGCATTAAATTTTCCGATCAAAGGAGAATCAATATTTACCCCTTCTACACTAAGTTTTAATCCAGTAGAAGAATTTGAAAGTATATAAGAATGTTCAGTTCCAAATGAGAGAAGTACATTTTTCGCTTTACAATCGGAAAGCATGTAAGCCCCATATTGATCATCAGCATTTATTATTGCTACAGAAGTTTTTGGGAGCGTATCAAAAAGAATTTTCTTCGCTTTTGCATACTCTTCAACGGTAACATGATAGTCAAGATGATCATGACTGAGGTTTGTAAATGCTGCTACTGAGAAATCAAATCCTGAAACTCGAGATTGTATTAAAGCATGGGAGGAAACTTCCATTACTAAATAATCTGAACCGGCTTCTACCATCATTTTCATATCGTTAGCGAGTTCAATCGGGTCGGAGGTCGTTAGTGAACTAGATATTTCTTCCTCTAGAATCTTTTTTGAAACAGTCCCTAATAGAGATGCTTTCTTACCTGTTTTAGATAGAATTTGATGAACTAATGTAGCAGTAGTCGTCTTGCCATTAGTGCCAGTTATCCCAATAATTAATAGTTTTTTTGCGGGGTTACCTGCAAAAGCTTGGGCGAGTTTACCAACAAGAGTACGTGTGTTTTCGACTTCAATCACACAAACGCCATCTGCATCTGTATAATAACTTTCTTCGGTTATAAGAACTTTTGCTCCACGCTGAATGGCATCTTCAAGAAACATATGTCCATCCACTTCATGGCCGCGAACTGCAATGAATACAGATCCTTCTGTTATTTGTCGAGAATCTTGTACTAAACGATGTAGCTCTTCCTCGGGCTTTGTTCTGGAAACATGCAGTGGATTTACTAAATCTATGAGTTCGTTTATATACAAATTATTCGTCTCTTCCTGCTTCGGTTATAATTTCTAGTGATCTAGCCTTTCCTCTTATTGTTACGTCACTTCCATGTCTCATCCATTCTCCAGACTTAGGAAACTGAGCGAATACAGTTCCAGATCCTACTATAGTAGATTTAAGTCCAATAGAGGCGAGAAAATTGGAAGCATTTCGCATACTCATTCCTTTTAAATCAGGAATAGTGGTAAAGCCCTCTCTTGTGCTTGCACTATCAATAGGTGCATAGGTTTCCGAAAGAGTTAGAAAAATTTCTTCACCTGCATTCAAAGAATTACCTGCATCAGGTTGTTGGCTAATAATAGAACCTGATTTTCCAGAAACTTTGAATTCAAGATTTAGTGAAGTTAGAATCTCTTCAGCTTGATCTTGAGACAGTCCTACTAAATTTGGAGCTTGGGCGAATACATCGGAATTAACTTGTTCTGATACCAAGTCTCTTTGTAAGTCACTATCCAGGCCGGCAATACGAGTTGCAACTTGTCGAAATATTGGCCCAGCTGTATAACCACCATAGCCAACAGGTTTTGGCTCGTCCAGAAGAATCAAGCAAACATATTTTGGATCATCGGCAGGAAAAAATCCAACAAAAGAACCGCGATAGTTATTCGTATAACGACCATTAACTACTTTTTTAGCCGTTCCAGTTTTACCAGCAATTTTGAGTCCTTTTACTTGAGCGAGATCACCGGTTCCAGAATCAGAAACCACACTTTCAAAAATAGGCAGGAGAAGGTCTAGAGTTTTTTTCTTGGCTATTCTTCGAATTTCAACTGGTTCATGTTTATTTATAATGTGACCTTGGTTGTCTTCAATCCGTTCAACTATATAAGGTCTCATCATCAGCCCGTCATTTGCAAAAGCTGCATAGGCTTGAGCTACTTGTATAGGTGTAGCCAATAATTCATAACCATGCGACATCCAAGGCAAACTCACTAAACTCCATTCATAAGGTTTAGCCATTCGACCACTCTCTTCTCCTGCAATGTCAACATAAGAAGGAGTGCCAAAACCCATATTGCGTGCATATTGATAGAATTTATCATTATCCAATCGCATGGCTATTTCTGCAGTCGCCACGTTTGATGATTGTCTCATTACTCCGGCAAAATCCATGCTCCCAAGTGGATCGTGATCCCGTAAGGTTAAGCCATGTATTACAACTTCGCCGTTTTCAGGAGTTTCAAATATTTCATCAAAAGTAACTTTCTTCTGTTCTACTGCAGCAATTGCTGTAACTAATTTAAAAGTTGAACCAGGCTCGATCATGTCAGAAATAGCAAAATTTCTACGGTTGATATCATCTTCGTTTCCTGGGAAATTTGGATCGAAGGTGGGGTAGTTAGCTAGCGCTTTGATAGCCCCAGTTCTTGGGTCGATAATTATGCCTGTGCCATAATTAGCATTATGCTTTTCTACTCCAGATTTAAGTTCATCTTCCAGAATCGCTTGGATAGAAGCATCTACCGTGGTAAAAAGAGAGTATCCATCTTGAGGGAGCTTTTTTGGAGCACCAACGTATTCAGAAACATTTCCAAAAGGGTCTTTTCGAACTTGCCGAACACCGTCTTCCCCTTTTAGTTCCTGATTATAAAAAGACTCAATCCCTGTACGACCGTTCATATTATGGTTAACAAAACCTAAAGAATGGGCTGCGAGTGTACCAAAAGTATATTTTCTTCTGAAATTCTCTTCAATAATTACACCTTTAATCCCTAAAGCTTTAATCTGGTCTTTATCAATTCCGGATAGATTTTTTCCCAGAACTATATATCTAGATCTTTTTGGTGCGTCGTCTACTTTCTTTAAAAAGTATGATGCAGGTTGGCTTGTTATCTTACTTAATGTATTAGTGAGCTTAATAACCTGATCTCTAGTTAGACCTTGAATTTTAGGATCCAGTGCTATTTGATAATCGGTAGCATTGGTAGCGAGAAGAGTACCATTTTTGTCATAAATATTTCCACGTTGAGCTGGAATAGAAATGAAGTCAATAGCTTGTTTATTCCATAATTCACGTAATCCTTCACCCTCCACATAATTAATACGGAATAACTGGAAAGCTAATGCACAGGGAAGTAGAAATAGCAATCCCAGTACAATAAACATTCGGCTTAATATGGCGGTTCTGTGTTCACTCATTCTTCTACAATGATCACTTTATCGGCAGGGCCACCATTTATAAACCCTTGTTCTTTTGCCTTCTGATATATTTCAGCAGGGCCTACCATCCGGTCATAACGTAATTTTAATTCATCATTCATCTGGCGAACCTTATTATACTCTTGCTCAAGTATTTGTACTTCTTGCAAAAGCTTTTGAGTAGCAAATACATGAGTGAGATAAGCAAAACCAAAAACACCAATTATTATAGTAGCTAGAATAACTTTACCTGGTTTAATTTTAGGTAAGCCAGTACTTTTCTGAGCAACTTTAGGTCTTACATTAGCCTTATTCTTTTTGGCTGATGGGGATGAGGCTGTTATGTCAGGTTTAGGGACTTTTCGGAGGTTTGGCTTGGTTTCGTGACGCTTAAGCGGGGATTGCACCATCATGAGCCGCCTCCTGTTGTTTTTTCAGCTACTCGAAGTTTAGCGCTTCGAGCCGCAGGGTTTTTGGAAACTTCTTCTTTAGATGGGGTAATAACTTGTTTATTTATTACTTGAAGTGGGGATAAAACGTTTCCATAAAAATCTTTTTCTACTTTGCCTTCTAGGTTTCCGGCTTTAAAAAAGCGTTTAACAATACGGTCTTCCAATGAATGGTAAGACATTACTACGAGTCGTCCTTCAGGCTTTAACACTTCTAAAGACTGAGTAAGAACATCCTTCAACATTTCTAATTCTCTATTTACTTCAATTCTAATTCCTTGAAATACGCGGGCGAGGGATTTTACTTGAAACCTTCCAGGAACCACTTCGGCTACAATTTTCTTTAGTTCTCCTGTAGTTTCAATAGGGCGAGCATCAATAATAGCTTTTGCAATTTGTCGGCTTCCACGTTCTTCTCCATAATGGAAAATAACATCTCGTAAGGTTTCATAATCGTAGTTATTAACCACTTGATAAGCTGAAACGCCGGTTAGATTTCCCATTCTCATATCTAATGGACCATCTTCCTGAAAACTAAAACCTCGTTCGCCTTCTTTAATTTGGTGGGTAGAAACTCCGAGGTCTAAAAGGATTCCGGCTACCTGACCTTTTATACGGGGAGGTAGAAGGGTAGTCAGGTAGCCAAAATTGCCCTTTAAAATTTTAAAACGGCCGTCTTCACCAATACGATCAGTAGCTGCTGCAATAGCTTCATCATCCTGGTCTATACCATAAAGAAGTCCATTTTCTCCAAGATGAGATAAAATTTCTTTTGAATGCCCACCGCCGCCAAGAGTACCATCTATATAGACGCCATCTTTTTCAATTTCGAGTGCATCTATACATTCGGACAACATTACCGGGATATGCTCATAATATGTAGGCATCTCAGTCATCATCGGTATGCGTACCGCCCCCCATCACTTGTTCGAAAATTTCTTCAAATACGTCTGGGTCAAGATTTTCATCAGCCTCGGTTAGTTTTTCAGGAGACCAGATTTCTATATACTGGCCCATTCCTAAGAAAATGGCTTTAGAATCAATACCAGCAAATGTGGAATGATCTGATGGGATAGCAATTCTGTTTTGTTTGTCTAGGGAGACATCTTCAGCGTAGCGGAGGAAATTTCTTTTAGCAATTCTACCAGAGCGGGTAAAATTATTGGCTTGTGAGAGCGCGTGTTCTACATTTTGCCATTCGTTTTCGGGGTATAAATAGAGGCAACCTTCGAGTCCACGAACTACAACAAAGCGATCTTGTGCAGAAGGAGAGAGAACTTTACGCATCTTAGCTGGGAAAGAAATACGTCCTTTCTCATCTATACTATGCTCATATTGTCCTTTAAAACTATACACGATTCCCGCCACGTGAAATTTAGATTGCTAAAAACTGTGTTGAAGAGAAAGTCCCCACTCTCTCCCACATCACCCCACAATGTACCCTAATTTCCCATAACGTGTCAAGAATTTTCCACTTTAGGGTTGAAATTTAATATATGCTCTAAATGGGTCTACTAATTAAGTAGGGAATTCAAATAATTAGTGGGTAAAAGGTAAAAGAAGTTTTGAGTGATTTCTTCGTGTAAGAAGTAAGGTTTATTAGACTTTATTTATAATTGAAAAAATGAATAAAATCCAACATACAGTATTCAAAGTATTACGTAATTTTTGTAGAACAAAAAAAATCAATCAAGAGTACCAGTTAAATAAGAAGAAATGAGCTATTCACAAACACTATTAAGTCTTGGGGCGATAACCATATTTATGTACTTATCTATTTCAGTAAATAGATCATACCTACTTGCTACGGAACAGACTGTAGATCATCAATTAGAACTTGATGCCATTAATTATGGTAATTCTGTTTCAGAATTGATGTATTCACAAATAAAAAATTATGCAACATTGGATGCTAATTATGGTGGTTTTAGCAACATAAATAATCCAATTAATCGTCTCAACTTTACAACATCAATAAGGAATGAACTATCAGCAACAATTACACTATCTGCTGAGCAAGAAGTTCTTCAAGGTGTAAATGGAAGGGTGGCTACTATTACTGTATATGCTTGGGAAAATGGAATTCCAATCCAAAAAACTCAGCACTTAGCACCTATCATAGCTTTACAATGAATATTATTTCAGATTTAATTATACCTCCAATTATTGTTGGGGTTTTAATAACGATGATTATCGGCACAAATATGTTGTTGACCAATTCAACATCAGAAGTTTTGGTTACACATCAGCTTCAATCCACTGCTAATAATACAATTGTTATTGTAAAAGAGGAGGTTAGATCGTTAAAAAGAATACTAACAATCTCGAATTCAACAATGAGTTTTGTAGAATCAGATCTTGACACGGTATATCTATCGAAAAATGGTGAATATCTAAATACAATAAGAGTGCCTTTTGGTGGAGGGGCTCCAACTAATAACTCGTATTTTTTAAGGCTAGATAGTTTGAGTTTTCAAACCGTTGGTGGTGGGGGACTTTCACCTACTTTTTTACGTGTTACCTCATTAGTAAAGAGTTCGTCAAATCAGCAGACTTTTGACAAGTTGCAATATAAGGCTGTTGCTCAACAAGATATTTATTTAACCAATTTACATTTGTCAAATTAAACGAAATGGGTAATTACGCAATAATAACAGTTTTCATTCTTACAATTGTTCTTGCAACATATACAAACTCGGCAAGAAGAAATTTGTATAGTGCTCAGCTTGAGATGGTGGAAAACTATAACTCTAATCAAGCAAAAAATGTAGCTAAGAGTGTAGCTTTAGCTGTTATTTCAAAACTCAATGACCCAAACGATTCTGACTATAATACAAACAGAGGACAAGTCATTTATTATCCATCACAGAATGGAAGGCAAGATTGGGCTTCAATGGGTAGTACATATTGGGTAAAACTAAGAAACCAAGGGGATACGCTTCTTTTTCTTGAAACAAAAGGTTGGAGTGGTGCTGAAGAGTATAACCAAGAAATTAAACTTTTAAAGGAATCTCCAGTTTGGAACCCAGCATTACCATACGCTGTATTTTCTGGTTCTACTATTAATTTAACAGGAAGTGCAAGATTAGTTGGTCATTCAGGAACAAATGCAAATGGCGTTGGGAAAGTAAATTTAGCGTGGTCTACTTCAATAGATAGTTCTTTACAGATTGGTCCGGGTGGAAGTCCTTTATTAACAGTTAACCAAGCAAATTTTATTGGTGGAAATGTAGGGCTTGGGATTACTAATCTTCCATCTCCTCAAAATTATCCACTCCCAACGTACCCAACAAACCCTCCAAAAACTTCTGTTAAGGCCGCGATTAGTGTTAATTGGTCAACTAATGGGATGACATTATCTCCGACAGATTACGACGGATCTTTTATTCCATCTGTAACGGTTCCAAGTAATTGGTCATTAACTATAGATACAGGTACAGAAGATAGAGTACTTCATGTTGGTGATTTGAATATTACTCAAGGTCATATTAATGTAATTGGGTCTGGAAAGTTAGATATAATTATTGAAAACCAGTTACAATTAAATGGAAGTAGCACATTAAACTCTGGTGGAGATCAAAATAAAGTATTTACATATTATGGTGGAGCTGGAGCTTTAAATTTCGGGGGCTCTACTGTATTTAATAGTAGTATTTATGCACAAAGAGCGGATATAACTATTGGTGGGTCTGGTGGATTACAAGGTCATGTAATTACGGGTGGAGCTAATGTTATTGTATCTGGGGCAGCTGTTGCTAATACAAGAGTATTGTATGCACCTAATGCAAGAGTTCAGGTTACGGGTTCTGGAAGCATAAGAGGGGCAGTTATTGCTAGCTCATTTGATGCAAGTGGGAATGCTAGGGTTTATTTCTCAAAGGCACTAACTTCCACTTTACCAGAGCTAGAAGTTTCTACTGGTTCAAGTGGATACAATGTTGTAAGCTGGTTTTAGATTTTTTTTGATACAGTTTGTTTATCATAGATAGCTCACAATAGAAATCTCTTTGACTTCTAAAATTTCAAATAATTGCTCAAAGCCTCATTTATTTGCTCAAACTCAATTAAAAAAGCATCATGGCCAAAAATGGAGTTAATCTCCTTATAAATAGCATTCGGAATTAGATGTGCGAGTTCTTTTTGTTCATAGGTTGGATATAGTAGATCGGAATCGATTCCCATCACAAGAGTTGGGATAGTTAGTTTCGTAAGTACTTCCTTAAATGAGCCCCGATCTTTAGAAATATCATGTGTATCCATAGATCGTGTAAGACGATCGTAAGTTATAGCGTCAAACCTATCAACTAATTTGCTACCTTGATAATGTAGATAGGATTCTACTTCAAAAACTCTTTTCTCGGAATTGTAATCCCGACCAAATTTTTCAACATAATTTTGTGGTGTTCTGTAAGTAATCATTGCCATAGCTCGTGCAGCAGCAAGTCCGTTTTTAGGGGGGTTATCTTTTTCATAAAATCCACCATTCCATACCGGATCTGCATGCAATGCTAATCGTTGAGCTTCACTAATTCCAATCGCCCAAGGGGAGTGAGATTTTCCCATCGCTACTAAACATGCGGTTTTAATTCGATCATCCATCAGAGCAAATTCTAGTGCAACCATTCCTCCATAAGAACCCCCAAGAATAAGTTGAATTTCAGAGATTTCTAATTCATCTAAAAGAAGCTGTTGAAAACGAACAACATCCCGAATTGAGAAAACAGGAAAGTCACCTCGATATGGTTTGCCAGTTTTGGGATTAAGACTCCAAGGATTTAGAGAGCCATAACAACTTCCAGGAATGTTCATACAAATCACAAAGTGTTTGTCTAAATCGATAGGACTACTTTCAGCAAAAAAACCAGAAAACCAATCTTCAATATTGGAGTTTCCGGTAAGGGCATGAATCACCAGAATAACATTGTTTTTATTCTTATTGAGAGTTCCCCAAGTGTGGTAAGCTACTTCGGGTTCATCAAATATAAATCCTGATTCGGTAGTAAAGCTATGTGTAAATGAGTGCTTTTTAAGTTTGCTCATGTATAAATTTAAGTTAAAAACAGAACAACAGAGCCAGAAAACTGACTCCGTTGAACCGTTAATTTCACTTGTTGCTACTGCGACAAGTGAGTGAGTATCTAGTTAACATACACCACTTCTCCGTTCACAGGAACTGGATTTGAAATGATGTCTAAAACAGGGCATCGATCAATTGAAAAATTCTTTAGCAATTGAAGTTTTGTTGGATCGGTTTCATCGGTTGAGATAACGGTCTTATAGCGAACATTATTAAATCCAGGACGTTCATTTGAAAGGTTGAAAAACCCCTCAAGGTCAAGATCACCCGAAGCCTCAACTTTTACAGATTTTAGTTCAATTCCAAGCTGACCTGCATATGCTTTGATTACAATTTCTTGGCAAGAGGCTAGTGCCCCTAAAACATATTCTACTGGATTAGGTGCTTCGTTTTCTCCGCCTAAACTCTCCGGTTCATCAACAATAAATTGGAATCCTCGAACATTTATTTCGGATCGGAATCCTTTTTCAAGTTTCGAATCTACTGAAAATGTAACATCCTTGGTTGAAGGGTTTTCCTTAACGCTGTTGATTACATTCGTAATAGTTTCGTTAAGTTTTTGATCGATAGTTTTTATTTCAGTTGTTAAAGTACTCATTGTGTTTCTATTTTAGTGGTGTAAGATCATTTGCAGATTTTCTGCGGATGGTTTTTTATATAGGATGCGGGGTGGGTTGACCTCGCATCCTTTTTTTATTGGTTAAGCTGATACAGTTACTGTTTCGAATGCCTTTTCGAAATCCTCAATGATATCGTCAATATGTTCGATACCAACAGATACTCGGATCAAATCAGGTTTTACTCCGCTGGCAGCTTGCTCTGCATCATTCAATTGCTGGTGCGTGGTTGAAGCAGGATGAATAACTAGTGTTTTAGCATCCCCAACATTTGCAAGGTGACTACCAAGCTTTACGCTATTGATGAAAGATTTGGCGTTATCATATCCACCTTTTACGCCGAATGTAAGTACAGAACCAAAATGTCCTGGAGTAAGGTATTTTTTAGCTCTTTCATGGTATTCATGGTCAGGAAGTCCAGTAAAGTTTACCCATTCTACAGCATCTTGCTCTTTAAGCCATTCTGCTAGTTTTAAAGCATTTTGATTATGACGCTCAACTCTTAATGAGAGAGTCTCTAATCCCTGAAGAAGTAGGAAACTATTAAAGGGCGATTGTGAAGACCCAAAATCTCTAAGTCCTTCAACGCGGGCACGGATTGCAAAAGCAATGTTTCCAAAAGGTCCATCGGTTCCAAATACTTCCCAAAAGTTTAAACCATGATAAGACGGAGACGGCTCTGTAAATAATGGATATCTGCCGTTACCCCAATTAAAGTTTCCAGCGTCTACGATTACGCCACCTATGGAAGTTCCATGACCTCCAATCCATTTTGTTGCAGAAGCAGTAACAACATTTGCACCAAATTTAATTGGTTGGACAAGTGCTCCGCCAGCTCCAAAGGTATTGTCTACAATAAGTGCGATTCCATACTTCTCTCCAAGTTTTGCAAGACCTTCTAAATCGGCTACATTGCCGCGAGGATTCCCAATTGATTCTACATAAAATGCTTTAGTATCATCATCAATAAGTTTTTCGAACTCTTCAACAGTGTCTTCTGTAGCAAATCGAACATCAATTCCTAAACGAGGAATTGTAACTTTAAACTGGTTGTAAGTTCCTCCATATAGGTTTTGAGTAGAAATAATGTTGTCACCTTTTTGAGCCAAATTTGCTATAGCGATAAATTGAGCAGCTTGCCCAGATGAAGTTGCAAGTGCGGCTGCACCACCTTCTAAAGCGGCGATACGTTGCTCAAATACATCAGTTGTTGGATTCATAATTCGAGTATAGATATTACCGAATTCACGAAGTGCAAAAAGGTTTGCAGCGTGATCTGAATCATTGAAATTGTATGAGGTAGTTTGATAAATTGGAACGGCTCGAGCACCAGTGGTTGGGTCGGGTTGTTGACCTGCATGAAGTTGCAGTGTTTCAAATTTGAGTTTTCTTTCTGTTAATTCGTTGCTCATGTTTTTAGGTTTTTGTAGTGAGTGATTGGGTTTAATTTTTTGCTCGGATCAAAAACTGATGATCTACTTTTATGCATCGTTTTTGTATGAATTTTATATTTCGAGACTCGACTTTTTCTCGAACTTCGGGATGGTCACCGGTTCCTAATTGAAGCCATATTGCTTTAGGATTAAGCTTAAGAGCTTCATCAACAACAGTAGGTATATCTGCTGGTTTGCGAAAGATGTCGATTACATCAATAGGAAATGGAATAGCATCGAGAGTCGGATAACTTAGTTCCCCAAGAATTTGATCTGCTCCTGGGTTAACTGGGACAATTTTGTATCCTACACTTTGTAGATAACGACCAACGTAAGAGCTGTCGCGATGTGGATTTCTGGAAATCCCAACGATTGCTACCGTTTTTACATCATCAAGTAACTCCGCTACATCAACTGTTTCAGCTTTTAGCTCAAGAGTTTCTGTCATCTTACGGTTATACCAGTTATTAAATGTTATCTGCATGATTGTTATTGGTTAAAACAAAAAAAGCCTTGTTCAAAATGAATTCGAACAAGGCTTATATACCAATAGCTTTCGAACTCATTTTCCCCAGTATTGGCTTATTGAACACTGAGCAGGATGTAGCACCTTTCCTCAACTTTCGTTGAGGCGGTTGCCAAGGCTTCGTAGGACCTGATCCCTCCACCTTTCTTAATGAGAATGCAATAGATTTTAAAGAACGTCGAAATTTACTCCAACAAAAAAGCCCTTTTGATATTGCATTCAAAAGGGCTTAATGTTTTTTTAAAACTGTTTATATCTAGCCCTTTAGGATGTGCACATTAAGCACATACACATACAACAGCATGCGGGCGTAAAATCGATATGTTGGTTTGAAAATTTCATTGCTCTAAGCTTAGGGGAATAATTTTTAGTATGCAATACATAACTGAAATTTTTTATTCTGAAATAATCTCTCAGTGGATTTGGGTGTTTAAAGTATTGATTTTTAAATACTGTCAATACCCAAAGCTACGTACCATATTTGGGTTATCCCGCCATTTATCCCGAACCTTAACATGTAAATCTAAAAAAACTTTGCGATCGACAAACGCCTCAATAGATTTTCTAGACTCTGTTCCAAGTTGTTTGATAGCTCGACCACCTTTACCGATAATCATTCCTTTTTGAGACATTCGATTAACAATAATCTCGGCATTTATATAATCAAGATCTTCCCGTTCTTCATACTGGATAACTTCAACTGTTGCAGAGTATGGGAGTTCTTCATGGTATTGGAGAAAGAGCTGCTCACGAATTAATTCGGATGCAAAAAAGCGAACTGGGTGTTCGCTTAATTCATCTTTTGGATAAAAAGGAGGCCCTTCAGAAAGCGTGTTGATTATTGTTTGGACTAATGATTTAACACCTTGGCCATCTAATGCTGAAACAAATACTGTTTCATTAAATTTAAATCTCGAGTTTAAGAATTCACTTAAATGTTCTACTACTTTCTGCTCTTCCGTATCAACTTTATTGATTACAAGTATCACTTTTTTCTGAAATCTTCGAAGTTCATCAAATGCATAATCAGGTATATTATTCTCTGATACCTCAACAATAAATAGAATTATATCAGCATCTTTTTCAGCTTTTTCAACAAACCGCATCATGGCTTTTTGTAGCTCATATTTAGGATTAATAATACCGGGAGTATCCAAAAAAATAATTTGAGCATTATCTTCAGAATGTATTCCAACAATTTGATGTCGAGTTGTTTGAGCTTTATGAGTTGTAATAGAGAGCTTAGTACCCAATATTTGATTCATTAGCGTCGACTTTCCCGCATTGGGTTTACCAACAATTGCTACATATCCAGATTTATGTTTTGGGTTATCACTGCTCATTTAACATCCTTATAAATACTCATAATTTCTAGATATGCTTTTACTGTTTTTGGTAGTCCCCAAAATAGCGATTTACTTACCAAAGCATGTCCAATACTTACTTCATTTAAGTAAGGAATAACATCAAGAAAAACAGGAAGATTATCAAGGTTTAAACCATGACCTGCATTTACTTTCATTCCGAGTTCATTGATTAGAACAGCAGCTCTTTTTAATCGTTTAAGCTCATGAACTTTTTCATTAGGAGTTGATGCGTTTGCAAATGTTCCAGTATGAAGTTCTACAGCATCACTACCAAGTTCGAAAGCTAAGTTTATATCGTTAGGGTTTGGATCTAAGAAGAGAGAAATTTCGATTCCAGTTTCTCGAATTGAAGGGAAAACACGATCTTTAAAATCCTGAAAAACATTTTCCATATTTAATCCGCCTTCTGTAGTCAATTCTTCTCTTCCTTCAGGAACAAGTGTACATAATTGTGGATCTGTTTTTTTTAAAATTTCAAGCATTTCATCAGTAGCCGCCATTTCAAAATCAAGAGTTCCTCGAACAGTCTTTTTTAGAGCTTCGACATCATAATCCCTTATATGACGTCGGTCTCCACGAAGGTGAAAAACAATTCCAGCAGCTCCGGCGTCTTCACACAGTTGAGCAGCATCAGCAGGGTTTGGATATTCTTCTCCCCTAGCATTTCTTAATGTTGCGACATGATCTATGTTAACAAGTAAATTCATTTCTTATAGTTCTCCACTTTAAATCACATTTTAAAGGATTACTTTGAAAATAGGCAATAGCTACCTTATTTTTTAGCAACTAAATGATTGAATGATTAGAAACACATATATAATACTAATATTTGGAATTTTTGCTTCGTCTTGTGGCATGGTAAAAAGAGGTGCCATTCCGTGGGAAGAGCGAAAAAATACGGAAGCAGTCCAGTTGCCAGTAGCAACTTCAATAGCTACCATTCCATCCACAAGTTCACCAAGTAGTCTCTCAAAAGATGAAAAGACAATAAAATCTTCTCTTGATTTGGCATATAAGGATTGGAAAGGAGTTCCTTATATACTTGGAGGAACTGGATACGCGGGTGTTGATTGTTCTTCTTTTATGCAGATTGTTTTTGCGGATTACTTTGAAACGAACCTACCTAGAAATACAAGAGAGCAAATGAAAGTAGGTTCTTCAGTAAAAAAGAATAAGATAAAAATGGGTGATATTGTGTTTTTTAAAACGGGAAGAAATACGTTTCATGTTGGCGTTATGGTGAACAATGAACAGTTTCTACATGCCTCAACAAGTTCAGGTGTAATGATTTCTGGATTACAAGAGAGATATTGGTCTAATGCCTACCTTACAACACGTAGAATTCTATAGGCAATTCCCAAAAATTGTAAACTAACTGGATTCAGCAATTACTTTCATCATCTGTTTATATTCATCAGAAAGTTCAATTCCTCTTCTTTTCATCATTGCACTCATTGCAATAATAGCTTTGTCAAAATTATATTTTGTTGTTTCTTTTTGCCCCATCCAAGAAAAGGAAGGGATATACCTTGGGGGGAATCCTAATGAAAAAATATTCGAACAAACACCACAAGTAGTTCCAGTATTTAAGACGGTATCAATTGCAGTTTTAGAATGATCTCCAAGTATAGTCCCAAAAAACTGAAACCCTTTTTCATATTCTGTTTTAGTTGTCCAATCAAAGATTTTAACTTCACCATAGCTATTTTTTAAATTCGAAGTATTTGAGTCAGCCCCAAAATTACACCATTGACCAACTAATGAACTGCCTGTAAAACCATCATGGGATTTGTTAGAATAGGAATGAAAGATACTATTTGATACTTCTCCTCCAACTTTGCAAACAGGACCAATGGTAGTATTATCATATATTCGCGCTCTAATTTTCACCGTTGAACCTTCACAAATCGCAACAGGTCCTTTTAAAATACTACCCGCTTCAATAATTGCATTAGAGCCTATAAAAACAGGTCCTTTTTCCGCCATTATTATACATCCAGGTTCAATAATTGCGTTATCTGCAATAAAAATATTGTTAGTATTTTTAAAAATACTTTCCCCATTTAAATGAATTGCGCTAACGGGTTTATAGTCAAAGAATTTTAGATCTGAAGTAATTTCATCGCCATTCAAGCTTAGTAAATCCCAAAAAAAAGAAATTGATTTTAATTCCAAATCAATTTCTTTTTTCTTTAAATCATCTACATTAAATGCCCTATTTTCGAAAAGCAATGCTGAAACAGTACCCGAAATTTTAGCAGCAATTATTTTTCCACCTTTACTTAAAGCCTGATTAGGCTCTAAAGCTTTGATAGAATTCATTAGATTATCCGAGGGTAAAAATCTGCTATTTATCCAAATACAATCTTCATCCTCTTTTATGGGATTTGATTTAAACACGGAGTACAAGTATTCTTCATATATACCTGAAATGAACTTTATTCCTAAATAATGTTCCCACTTTTCCCTTATAGTTAAAACACCAACTCTTAAATCAAAAACGGGACGAGTTAATGTTAAAGGAAGGAAATTTTTTGCAATCTGGTCTGAAAAGAAGCAAAGCTGCATAATGAAAACTTATTAAGTTATATTTAATCTGCAATGAGTATAAAATACATTAATTTATTAGATCATTATAGTTTAATCAAAAACTCAAATTTATGTGTGGAATAGTAGGGTATATTGGTGAGAAGCAAGCGAAAGATATTATAATTAAGGGTCTGAAAAGACTAGAGTATCGGGGCTATGATTCTGCTGGAATAGCCTTACTAAATGGATCACTTAGTGTAAAAAAGTGCAAAGGAAAAGTATCTGTTTTAGAAAAACTAATTGGCGACACCGGGATTGGAAATGTTGGGGTCGGTCATACTCGATGGGCTACACATGGAGAACCCAATGATATTAACTCTCATCCTCATACAAGTTCATCTGGTAAAATAGCACTTGTACACAATGGTATTATTGAGAACTATAATATCCTTAAACAAAAACTTGAAGGTGATGGCTACACATTTTATTCAGAAACAGATACTGAAATTGTGGCTAAGCTTATTGAAAGCTTTATGGATAAAAATCCCAAAATAGAATTTGTTAAGGCAGTTCAACTTGCTATTGCACAGATCCGAGGTACGTATGGCTTAGCAATTGTAAATGTTGATAACCCTGATTCTATTATTGTGGCACGAAAAGGCTCTCCTCTTTTAATAGGAGTTGGAGATGGCGAAATGCTAATTGCTTCTGATGCCTCTGCGGTTGCCGAGTATACTGACAAAGTTGTGTATTTGGATGATGGTGAGCTTGCAATAATTAATAAAGATAAATATCAGGTAATAAATGCTAATGATATTGAGCTTACAAAAGAAGTTCACGAGCTTGCATTAAGTTTGGAAGAAATAGAGAAGGGAGGGTTTCCTTTTTTTATGCTTAAGGAGATTTTTGAACAACCAAAAACTATTTCTGATAGTTTAAGAGGTCGACTTAACATTGAAAGTGGAGTTATTACTTTGGGTGGTCTTTCTAAAGTGATGGATAAATTGGTAGTCTCAAAAAGGATCATAATTGCTGCTTGTGGAACAAGTTGGCATTCAGCCTTGGTGGGAGAATATTTATTTGAGTGGCTTACCAAAACCTCTGTTGAAGTAGAATACGCATCTGAGTTTAGGTATAAAGATCCAATAATTAATGAGGGGGATGTACTTATTGTAATTTCTCAAAGTGGAGAAACTGCGGATACTTTGGCAGCGCTAAGAGAAGCTAAAGAAAAGGGTGCCACAGTTCTTGGAATAGTAAATAGTGTTGGATCAACTATTGCTAGAGAAACAGATGGTGGAGTATATTTACATGCTGGGCCTGAGATTGGGGTCGCTTCTACTAAAGCATTTACTAGTCAAGTAACGGTTCTAACTTTAATTGCTTTAAGTATAGCCCAGCATAAAAAAACTATTGAAAAAGAATACGCAAATAGAATAGTAAAGGCTCTAGTAAAAATCCCATCACAAGTAAAGGAAATACTAGCTAAAAGTAATGATATCAAAGAAATAGCAAACTTATTTACCTATGCACCAAACTTTCTTTATTTGGGAAGATCATACAGCTTTCCGGTTGCTTTAGAGGGAGCTTTAAAACTTAAAGAAATTTCTTATATCCACGCTGAAGGTTACCCAGCTGCAGAAATGAAACATGGTCCAATTGCTTTGATAGACGATATGATGCCGGTTGTAGTTATTGCCTCAACAAAGCACACAAATGATAAAATGGTTAGCAATGTTGAGGAAGTAAAAGCACGTCGTGGAAGAATTATAGCAGTGACATCCCCTTCAAATGAAGAGGTTAAAAATTTAGCAGAATTCAATATTTCAATTCCAGAAACTGAAGATGTACTTTCGCCTTTACTTAGCGTAATTCCTCTTCAATTACTCTCATATTATATAGCTGTTAACCGGGGTTGCGATGTAGATCAACCAAGAAATTTAGCGAAAAGTGTTACGGTTGAATAGGTGGGGTTTTTAGGAAAATCTCGTAAAAATAATAACATATAGGTTTTAATGACTAAATTAAAATATCTCAACCTTATTTATTATTGTGGATAACTTGTTTTTGGTTAAAAAATTTAGTTTCATCCAAGTCCTGTCGAATCTCTGTGCCTCTTTAAAAAATGAAAAATTGGAAGACCTTTATTTTTAAAATAGTAGTAATAGTATTAGTAACAATTGTGATTTTTACTGGTTAACGCCAAATAAAATACACGTACTGATTTATTATTTGATTACTAATTTATTTGATTAGCTTTGTAGTAGTACGTATAAACTATTTTTTACAATAAGTTTGTTCTTAATTGTAATATTTTAGAGGTTAATAATTATAGTAAACTAGCACAGTCAAGAATTTTGAATATAGATTTATCCTATTTAGAAGATATTACTGGGGGAGATAAAGAGATGATTATTGAAATGCTCGATCTCTTTATTGAAGACATTCCTAAGCAAGTAACCTTGGTAAAAGAACTAGCAGAAAAGCAAGATTTAGAAATGTTAGCGAGGGAAACTCATAAATTAAAACCCACATTACAATACGTTGGTTTATTTGAAATTTATGAAGTAATTAAAGAATTAGAATTACTTAGTAAATCTGGGGAATTCTCACCAGCTATTAACCCTTCAGCGATTAAGGCTTATACGCTTTGCAAAGAAGCTTTGCCCAGCTTAATAAAAAAACGTGATGAGTTAATTAACCTTTAAGAGTCATTTGTATATGTTTGATATCATCAACTATATAAATTTCACCTTCTTCTTTAAACCCATATTTGTTGTAATAGGAAGTCAACGCCGATTGTGCTTCAATTTTAATATCTGAATCGGGGAATTGTTGAAAAGCTAACTCAATCCCTTTTGTAATTACTTGGGCGCCTATTTCTTTTCCTCTATATTCAGGAGAAACAACTATCCTTCCTAAAGTGGTTTCTTTAAACTTAATACCAGGTTCAAAAATTCTGAGATATCCTACTAATATAGTATTTTCATAAAAAAGTAAATGAAGAGCCTCTTGATCAGAATTATCAGCATCCTCATACAAACAATTTTGCTCGATCATAAAAACTTGTTGCCTTAATCTAAGAATATCATAAAGCTGAATTGCGCTTAGCTCATCGAAAGCCAAAAATTTTATAAACATCTTTTTTTGATTAAAAGTAAACAAAATTCGAGTTGCTTCGTAGAGACAAAGCGAATTTTAACTAAAATCTTCTGATATGATTTGGGCATGGCTTATTAATAGTGTCTCCGTATTTATTACTTCAAAAGTTTTAAGCGGAGTTGAAATCAAGAATTTCTGGAGCGCCGTTTGGGTTGCTGGGGGGCTTTCTTTAGTAAATATTCTTATTAAACCTATTCTGGCATTTATAAGCATTCCTTTTATCGTTATTACATTTGGCTTATTTGTTTGGATTATTGATGCCTTACTTATCATGTTGGTTGATAAGTTCGTTGATGGATTTAAGATTAAAAACTTTGGATGGGCATTAGCATTCAGTTTTATAATGTCGATAATAAGTACAGTACTTATAAAAGTTTTCTAATCTTCTTAGATTATAAGAAAAAAGGCTACTTCAAATAGTGAAACAGTTTATTTGTTTTAAGATGAATAGAGCTTAGATATTATCACAAACAGCTTGCGTGAAGGTGGAAGTGGTTCCTTCTCCACCAATATCTGGAGTACAATATACTTTTCGTTCTACAAGAGTTTTGTATACTGCCTTTCTAATATTCTCTGCAACCTGTTTTTGATCAATGTGCTCCAACATCATTAAAGAAGAAAAAAGAAGAGCTAATGGATTAGCTTTATTTTGACCAGCAATATCAGGAGCTGAACCATGTACCGCCTCGAACATTGCGGCATCATCTCCAATATTTGCAGCTCCCGTTACTCCTAATCCACCAACTAAACCTGATGCCAGATCCGACAATATATCCCCAAAAAGATTGGTGGTAACAACAACATCAAAACGTTGAGGGCGCATAACCATTTGCATAGCCATGTTATCAACGATTAGATCTTCAAATTCAATTTCAGGATATTTTTTAGCCACATCTTGCCCTACTTCAAGAAATAGACCCGTTGTAAGTTTTAGAATGTTTGCTTTGTGAACTAGGGTAATTTTCTTACGATCGTTTGCCCGAGCATATTCAAATGCTGCAATAATAATCTTGCGGCTTGCTTCTTCAGTAACTACTGCGATACTCTCTGCATGCGTTTTGGTTTTCTCATCTATCCAGTGCTCTTTACCGATATAAAGACCTTGAGTATTCTCCCTAAAAATTACCATATCAACATTTTTGAACGGACTGTCAATACTTGGTAATGTTCGAGCCGGACGGATATTACTAAAGAGATTAAATTTCTGCCGTAGTGCTACATTTACTGATCGAAAGCCAGTTCCAACTGGTGTTGTAAGTGGACCTTTTAGAGCAACACGATGTTCTTCAAGTGCTTCTATTACTTCATCAGGTAATGGGTTTCCTTTTTCTTGATAAGCCGTAAGTCCAGCTGACTGTTTAATCCAATTTATTTCTGCTCCCGCTTTCTCCAAAATAGTTGTTACTGAGGAGGTAATTTCTGGTCCAATTCCATCACCTGGAATTAACACTACATTCTTCATAGAGTACTTTATTCTTTAATTTTAAATCATTTTAAGATACAAAAATCCAAACTCCTTAATTTAGCTTAAGAGTTCCTCAAAAGGTTTTTTACAAATTGATAATTAAGAGTAAGAGACGCGATAAATTTTACCAGCGTAATCATCAGAAATAAGCAAAGAACCATCTTCAAGTTGAACAATAGAAACTGGGCGACCCCTAACATCTTCATCACTTTGTAAGAACCCAGTTATAAATGGTTCATAAGAAGTAGGGTTTCCTTTTTCATCAAAAGTAACCATCATAATTCTATAACCAATTTTTTCGCTTCTGTTCCAACTCCCATGTTCAGCAATTAAAGCCTGATTAATATATTCGGATGGAAACATTGTGCCTGTGTAAAACAGTAAACCAAGTGGAGCAACGTGGGGCCCTAATTCTAGGATAGGTTTTTTAAATTCAACCTCTCTTACTTTTCCAGCCTCACCAAATTCTGGGTCCCAAATAGAAGATGCATGTAAGAAAGGGAAACCGAAGTGCTGACCTTCTTCTGTTATTTCATTCAATTCTCCTGGTGGAATATCATCGCCTAACCAGTCTCTTCCATTATCATTAAACCAAATATTCTGGGTTTCAGGATGCCAGGTAAACCCAACTGTATTACGAATTCCGCGAGCGACTATTTCTCTATTTGTTCCATCTTTATTAAGACGAGTAAGGGTTCCATAGATCGGGTTTTCATCTTCTTTATTACAAATATTACATGGAGCGCCAACAGGGATATAAAGTTTTTCGTCAGGTCCAAAGGCAATATATTTCCAGCCATGACTAGTTTCTGTTGGGAAATCATCAGAGATTAAAATAGGTACAGGTGGATTACTAAGGTCATTTTCAATATTCTCAAACCTCCAGATTTTACTTATTTCAGCTACATATAAATCACCATCTTTAAAAGCCACACCATTAGGCATTCGCAGTCCAGATATTATTGTATAAACCGTATCTGCTTTAAAATCATTATCTCTATCCACAACCGCATAAACTTTACCGTTCTCTCCAGTTTTTCGTGTACCCACATAAACAATACCAGATGGACTGACAGCTAGCTGTCGAGCTCCTGGTACTTGATTAGAAAATTCTTCGACAGTAAAACCAGTTGGTGTTCGAAGAAAACCTAAGGAGAGATTAGTTAACTCAGTATTTAGAGTTTTTGAAGCTTCACTTTTTTTATTTGATGGTGAACATCCACTAAAGATGAGTATAAGGCAAAGAAAAGAAAGTAATCGCATATTCCAGATAGTTAGTTATATAATTAAAATGAGACATACAGATGAATAAATCTGTTAAAGTTTGAGAAGCTTCTATACTTTATTTAGCATTATTTTTGAATAAGAGACAGCAATTCGATATCGCACAAAAATTTAGTTGAAATTAATTAGCATACAATACTTCCCATTTTTTAGAAGTTATATGAAATGCAGGCTGGAACAAATTATCCTAAAGCATTGATATTTTTGGAATAAAGTTATGGATAAATCAAAAAAAGAGAGCAGTGCAAAAATTTTATATTTGAATCCTGAACTAAAAATTGGGGGAAAAGTTCATTCTTCTGAGGTTGTTCGGAGCTTATTTACTAAGATCTTGAAGAGGTTAATATAGGAGCAAATAAAAAAATGAGTCAGAGACCAATAGTTTCAAGAATTCATTATTGGATTAATTTTTCGATAGTTTCGTAATGGGAAGAATGCGGAAAAAGAGCGAATTACCTTCAAAAGTTTGTTTTGTTTGTAACAGACCATTTAGTTGGAGAAAAAAATGGGAAAAGGATTGGAAAGATATTAAGTATTGTAGTGAGCGTTGCAGAAGGAGCTCAAAAACGTAATCGATCCCAAATAAATTGAGGTGTTAGCTTTGCAACCCACGCCATTAATCTCCAACGTTTAGTTATGTAAGCATGGTTTTTTCTAGCTTCGATTGCTTTTACCATTTGAAAAACAGCTTTTTTTGTAGTTGCTACCCAAAACATACTTTTATTATTAGCTGTCATTTCTGATTCAACAAACCCTGGCTTTACATCTGTAATTACAATGTCCAGATTCATTCGGTTCGCTTTTTGGCGAAAACCGGTCATATAATTTGAGATAAAGTGCTTAGAGGCTGTATAACCTGCAGCTCTTCCAGACGCAAGTGTTGAGGCTATAGAGGACATTCCAACAATTTGTCCAGATTTTTTATTGTCTATAAAATATTGGAAACCAACATTCATGCCATGAGAGAATGCAGTTACATTTACATCGATGGTTTGTTTGTCTGATGGCCAATTTAACTTCCTTGAATCCCTTCCAACACCTGCGTTTAAAATCATAATATCCATTCCACCCATTTCCTCAATTATTTCAGCATAGACCTTTTCAGCTTTGGTATGGTCGGTAACATCTAGTGTTTTATAAAAAGCCAGTTCTCCAAGTGCACTTTGTAATTCCTTTAATCGTTCGGTTCTTCTTCCAATCAAACCAACTATATAACCTTTATCATAGAATTGTACAGCAAGTTCTCTTCCGATACCGGATGTTGCACCTGTTATCAATACTTTCTTCATTGCAAATATTCTAAACTGTCAGATAAATAATTGATTAGGGGTTGATCAATGATTACATCAAAAGTGAAAAGAAATTCAAGGTATTGTTCTATCACTCGTTTTTCGGACTTAAGGAGTATTTCATCAAGCTTTAAGATTCCCTCTTCAAGATCAAGAATCGCAATTGGATCATAATCTTCTATTCTTGCTAAGTTACTTGCCAAGCTTTCTAAATCTATTTCATCTACTTTTTCAAGAATCATTTTATGATGAAGTAAAAGGTTTTTCAGATGCTCATACTCCAAAATTTTCTTGACAGAATCTTGATGTTCTTCACTTTTAAACTCATTCTTAAGCTCGATTTCATCTAGTTTCCGCTCTGCTATTTGAGGACGATTATTCCGAAAAATCGGGATGGTAAAACCAATTGAGTAACCTATTTCTGTATCACGATTGGTGAAGGGAAAGTATTCAGCTTGTACATAACCTATATCAAAATCTGCCTTTTCTAAACGGACTTCCTGTCTTGCAACTTCAATTCTTTGTGTAATTAGTTCGAGCTCTACTGAAGAAAGTGCTGAGTTTACAATTATGGACGATACACTATCAATATGTTCAACAGAAATCAAATCAAACGAGCTCCAATTAAAAGTACTTGTACCCAAAATAGTATAGACCCGCTGTTGAGTTTGATTCCATTGAACCAAAGCTTCGTCCATTGACTCTAAACCTTCTATTTGGTCCAATTTTGCTTCTGCAAAATCTCGAGCGTCAAATAAATCGCTTTCCATATTATTTTGAAAAATAGACGCTTTTTTTGAAGCAAGGAGTTGTTGTTGACTTATTAAATCGAATAATTTTTTTTCAAAATAATAAGTAGCCAAAAGCTCGTAACGCTCAGAAAGGTTCTCTTTAAATTCAATTTGTCTTCTAATACTCAATTCTTTCTTTGTAGCGTTAAAAAGAGCGTTGTTCCTTCTAATTTTCCATGGATTTGAAGGACGTACACGAAAAGCATATTGAAGATCTTCATATGTTTGCTCATCATTTCCAGCCCTTATTTCCAATTCATCAATAATTGGAATTCTATAATTCGACGGCTTTAGGAATTTTGTTTGTGCATCATATGCTAAAAGACTACGATCTTCGAAGGCTGTTAAAAGAAAATCAGAAACAGTTTCTTGGGCGTTTATGGATAAGGTGACCAAAAAAACCACCACAAAACAAGCTGACGTATTTTTGATACATCGACTCATTTAACAATAATTTTTTCGCCCACAGGGAGACTATTTTTTTCTGGGATTTCAATAAATACTTCTAACCCAAAAGCTTTTACAGAAGTTGATTTTTGAAGAATTTCTGGTAGTTCTACTACAGATCCAAACCCAATAATTCTTCCCACTGCATAAAGTTCATTATGCTCTAAAGAAAAAATGGAGACGGATTCACCTAAGTTTTTGTCCCTATCTTTCTTGCCAACTAAATAACCTACAGCAGATGAAGGATGGAGTGGATTAATTGAAACTACAGAGCTAAATGCTTCGATTTGCTCTCCTTGTTTTACGTATACATTCTCAATAACTCCAGCAAAAGTTGCATATTTATTAAGTCGCTGGTCTTCATCAAGCTTCCAGTCTAATTCTTGCTGAGTAAGCTCGATTCTGGATTGAATCTGAGATTGATCAAACTGGTGATCCTGTCTTATGTCTTGTTCTTTAATATTTACAGCTTCAATTTCAAGTAGACCCTTGTCTCGAATAGACCTGATTTTTAAGCTTAGAGCAGTTAAACTATCCCGCGGGACTAAAGTATTTCGATTTTTAAAAAGTTCAATTGAGAGTGATTGATTTAGATCGATTTTGTTTTGTATAAGTGCTATTTCACTATTGATATCATTTGTAATAATCCTTTTCTCTGATTCTAATAGCTTGAGTTCTGATTCTAAAAGCTTCTGTTTTTCTTCTTTTTCTGAAGTTAGTAATTCTACTTCTTTTTGAAGTTTTTGAATTTCGAGGGTTAACTCTTGGCTAGTAAGTTCAATTAACAAATCACCGGGTTTAACTGTTTGCCCAGGAACAACGTGAACGAAATCAATAATTGCTGATTTTTCAGCGTTAATTTTATAATCCTTAGAATAAGTAACCCCTAGAAAAGAACTGCTTCCTTTAAAGTATCTATTATTTATTGTAAGTAGACCTACAAAAAGAACAGCAATAAATAAATAAAAAGAGTTAAGTGATTTCATAATATCATAGTCCTAATTATCCTCTTGGAATGCACGATAGTCTACTTTCACACGATCTACACCTTCTGTGTTTTGCAACTCACTTAAAAAAGCGGTGTTATCGCTCCCAATTTTTAATTCAATAAAGTAGCCCAAATCAAATCTGCCATCTTCTCTTGTACTCAATTGTACATCACTATATTGCACACAATATTTTTTTATGATTTCAATTGCTGGTGGCAAGTTTAACTTATCATTAATTCTAAATTGAAGTTTTCCTCGAACCCCTTCTTTAGCCGAAAAAGGTGTGAAGTGTAACGTAAGAGCCATTATACAAAACAACAAAGTTCCTACGAAAGCAATTGTATATCCAAATACTCCTATTGCCAAACCAACACTTAGCGCAGCGAATAAGAAGATGATATTTCTGGCATCCGTTATTTTGGTTCTAAAACGGATAATAGCGAGGGCACCAAACGCTCCAAGACCACGAGCAAGACTATCGCCAATAGCCATCATTACCATGGCTGCAACAATTGAACCTAAAGACATAGCCTGAAAGAAATTCTTAGGGTATTGGTGTCCTGAATAGGTAAGCTTATGTGTAATAGCAATCAAGGATGAGAGCACAAAAGACCACAAGAGGGAGTAAAAAACATTCAGAAATGTTGGGTAATCGTAAACCGGTTGATCCGGAAAAAGTTCAAACATAGTTACTAATTAATACACCTTATTAATGGCGCTGATCATTAAGTTTTAACAGCCTTAATTATACTACTCTTTTTTACGATAACAAAAGCTATTGAATCAAGCTTTTTGAAGTTCTGGAATTCGGGTTTTAGCAAATTCAAACCCTCCAAAAAGTACTCCTACATAAACAAAATCACCAATAACTGTGTTTTGAAAAAATGGAATAGCCATTTCGTAACAAAGCAACAAGCCTGAAAAATTGAGTGGGTAATCGGGATCGCTCAACCAAACGCCAAAGTTAGAAATTACAAAAAATAGAACAGAGGCTGAGAGGCTGCCTATTAAAGCTCTAGGTAAAGTTACTTTTTTTAATATAAAAAACCCTGTAATTACAATCATCGCAATGGCACCATAAACCCAAACAAAACCTGGTGTAAAAATGGTGAAGCCCTGATAATAACTAGCGTAAAGAATGTTATTGATTAGAAGATCGCTCAAAAACATAGCAACAAAAGGAAGAATGAAAGAGAGCTTTTTATCAGTGAAGTAAGCAGCACCGAATAAAGACATCGCTCCAATCGGAGCAAAGTTATACGGATGAGGAATTAACCTAGAAATAGCAGCCGCTAGAATTAAGCCAGAGAGAACTAATAATCTTTTATTCATAATTTAGTTTTTGAGATTTCTTTAAAATAAAAAAAGCATCGCTTCAAATGAAACAATGCTTTTAGAAAAAGTGAATTACTTACAAATAGTAAGTAGCTAGTTATTTAGAAGCGTTAAGTTCTAAATTTAAAGTGACATTAACTTCATCACCTACAACAGCATCAGAAACCCAGTCGCCAGTTCCTACACCAAAATTATTTCTTAAAAGAGTAAACTCCGAAGAAATACCTGCTATTACACTATTTTCTCTTCTAGGATGATCCATAACTCCTAGCAAAGTGAAAGGTAATTCAAACTCTTTGCTTACATCTTTAATCGTTAATGTACCATGAGCTACAAATTTATTATCTCCTTTAGCTTCAATTTTACTACTCGTAAATTTAATAGATGGAAATTCTTGTGCGTTAAAGAAGTCAGCGGATTGTAAGTGACCGTCTCTGCGTTCGTTCTTAGTGTTAATGCTAGGAACTTCGATCGAAACATCTATGCTACTTTCAGCAAGATTATCAGGAGAAAACTTTACGTCAGCTGTGTAGTTTTCGAAAGCACCAGGTACTTTAGCAAAAAAGTGACGTACTTCGAAGTTGATAGAGCTGTGTGACTTGTCAATTGACCAAGGCATAGCATCCATTTTCACCATTGCTATAGAAGCAAGCGCAAAGATTGCAAGAGCGAAAATTGGAAATAATTTTTTTGAGATATTCATTTTAATAGTAAGTTTATTGTTGTTCGATATGCATTCAACATATCATTGGGAGAAATAATTCATTTAATGTTAAACTAATTTTGATCGATTTGAAAATTAGTTTTCACTATCAGTTTAATAGAGAAACAAAAATGTTATTTAGCAGGGCTTGTAAAGTGATTCCCTTTTATTCGAAAACGCCAAGGAAGTTTTGCGTCTTCACCTGCATAATCAACACCAACACGAGGAGATGCTATAATTTTTGATTTAGAAATTATAATGTTGCGGTCTTCAATCCAAATGATGTTACCAAGTAAATCTGTTCCGTAATGTATAGTTGAAATTCCTAATGCTTGAGAGGCAATTCCTGGGCCACCACCTACAGATCTTTCCAACTTAGATTTATTCCTTCTTGAAAGAATATGCTCAATGCCATCAATAGGTTCTATTCCTCTAATTAATACGGCGTCTGCTAATCCTTCTATATTTGTTACGACGTTAAAAAGATGATGAATCCCGTAGCATAAATACACATAAGCGTGACCAGGATTGCCGAACATTATTTTGGTTCGTTCTGTTTTGCCATGAAGAAAAGAATGACAGGCTTTATCGGTTCTGCCATTATAAGCTTCAGTTTCAACAATCATTCCAGAAGTATAAACTCCATCAATGCTAGTACAGAGTACTTTTCCTAAAAGGTCTTTGGCTATTTGTACTACCTCATTTTTTTGGAAAAATGATCGGGCTAGTTTCTTTGTGCTCATTAGTCCAAAGAAGCATAAGGATTTTCTTCAAAAGAAGATTTTGTTTTGTAGAAGGTCTCTTTATAAGCTCGGGTGAATATTACTGAGACTACGAAGAGTAGAGAAGTATAAAATGCCCAAATCCCAATAATAATAAAAATAGCATAGCCTTGATAGAAATATTGATATGTAGAAAACGCGTATCCGAGATAGAGACTGACCAAAAGTTTAGCAATTTCAAACAAAATGGTATAAATGGTAGCGCCAGTGAGTGCAACTTTAACTGAAATCCTACGCTCACTCACAAATCTGAAAATGGAATACATCAAAAAGAAAGTAAAAACGATAGGAAGTATGAAATCTAATAAGTCATACACCCAGGGTAATTGTATTTCTATTTCAGTATATGGGATACGAATGACGCTTAAATCTAAAAGAGATATTACCGAGATTGCTAGACTAAAAAAGAGAAAAACAGATCCAATAACTCCAAACCCAAGAAAATTATAAAGAATATCCTTGAATGGGTGTTTGCGATCTTTGATATCAAAAACATCAAATATTACATGCTTAAAACTATGAAGTAGACCCTGTGTGAAAAGCATTAAAATAACGAGACCAGAAATCCCAAAAACATTTCTTGCTCCAACTAAAGGAGTAAGAATATTTTCAAGAGTTTGTTCACCTTGAATTAAATCTGTTTCAGTAGCTTCGTAAGTAAAGATGGGGATGAGTTCTGTACCGTATCTAATAATCTCATCAAAAGCAGTATCGTAAGAAAGAATGTACCCGATAATGGAGATCAATATGAGCGTAAAAGGGATAGCACAAATAAACAGATTAAAGGTGATAGCGGAAGCATTGAAGAAAATGTCCTTATCGCCTAATAGGTTCAATGTCCTTTTCCAGAAGTCCTTTATTTGTTGCACAGAGTAAATTTATTTAAATCAAAATACATGGGTTCCTGCTTTAATTCAAAACAAGGATGAAGCTTAGTTTTTAACTCAATTCATTGGTATGTTTCGGGCTTTAAGAATTCTTTAAACAGGGTTAGCAAAAGCATAAAAGAATAGATGAGCGCTCGCAAACAGACGCCTTTAATGAGGCAATACAATGAGATTAAAGAGCAACATCCCGGTACAATTTTATTATTTCGGGTTGGGGATTTCTACGAGACTTTTATGGATGATGCAGTTCTTGTGAGCAAAGAACTTGGCATAACCTTAACCAAAAGAAATAATGGTGGAGATCAGACTCCACTTGCAGGTTTTCCATTTCATTCCTTAGATAGTTACCTGCCAAAATTGGTTAAAAAAGGATATAAAGTCGCTGTTTGTGATCAAACCGAAAGCCCTGAAGAAGCAAAGAAAGCTGGACGAAAAATAGTTGAACGGGAAGTCATGGAAATCACCACGCCTGGTGTAACCATGTCTGATAAGCTTCTTGATACGAAACGAAATAACTACATCGTTTCTGTTTTTTGGGGTAAAGAAATGATAGGAATTGCATTCTCCGATATTTCTACTGGTGAGTTCGCATTAAGTGAAGTCAACGAGAATCAGCTCGATAGTTTGTTGTCGGCAATACAACCAGCAGAGGTATTAGTTCAAGCGAAGCTAAAGAATAAACTCGGGGAAGAATTTCTAAGATTTAATATTACTTATATAGATGATTGGGTGTATGAAGGAGATTATGGATACAAACTCCTTACCGATCATTTTAAAACTCATTCGTTAAAAGGCTTTGGGGTTGAAGATTTAATAACCGCTCATTTTGCTGCTGGCTCTCTAATGCATTATATGCAGGAAACGCAAAAAGCATATTTGCGGCATCTTCGAAGGCTGTATGCCTATGAAAGCAATGAGTTCATGTCACTTGACCCAGCTACCAAAAGGAATCTTGAACTTACCGCGAGTCTTCATGAAGGTGGAGTTGATGGGACTTTGATTTCCATCATGGACAAAACCTCTACAGCGATGGGAGGTCGATTAATTAGACGTTGGATTATGCGTCCACTTAAAAGACTAAAACCTATTCAACAGAGATTGGATGCTGTTGAAGAATTATACAAATCTCATGAAATCAGAAATACACTTCGGGAAGAATTAGAGCAAGTTGGGGATTTAGAACGTCTTATTTCACGTATTTGTGTAGGTAGAACAAATGCCCGTGATATAGTTCAAATCAAACTTTCGTTAGCTCAGATCCCAAGAATAAAAAGTCAATTTGCCGCCATCGATAATCCACTACTTCAGGATATTGGTAAACGAATGAAGTTACTGATTGAAGTTCAGGAAAGGATAGGGACTGCATTAGCTGATGATCCACCAGCAAGTATTCGTGAGGGGAATATGATTCGTGAAGGATTTAATTCTGAACTTGACGAGCTGAGAGATATTGCCAAAAATGGCAAGAAATATATTGCTAAAATCAAAGATCAGCTTTCCGCAGAGACAGGAATTACTTCTCTTAAAATTGGTTATAACAAAGTATTCGGTTATTACATTGAGGTTACCAACGCTCATAAAGATAAAGTGCCTGAGACGTTCATTAGAAAGCAAACGTTGGTGAATGCTGAACGATATATAACCCCCGAGCTTAAAGAAATTGAAGAGAAGATTCTCTCCTCAGAAGAAAGAAGTAAAACTTTGGAGTTTGAGCTTTTTGAAGAAGTGCGATTATTTGTTGCAGAGTTTGCGGATGATATTCAACAAATTGCTTTTGCGTTGGCCCAGTTGGATTGTATTCAAGGATTTGCAGAAATCGCATTTCGAAATAATTTTGCAAAGCCTGAAGTAAGAGATTCAGAAGAAATCTTGATCAAAAAAGGAAGGCATCCTGTTGTTGAGCAGTCATTACCGTTGGGTGAGCCCTTTATTCCTAATGATATTGAACTGAATAACTCTGAACAGCAAATTATGATTATCACCGGACCGAATATGGCCGGTAAAAGTATCATTCTTCGACAAACCGGATTGATAGTATTGCTTGCTCAGGTTGGAAGTTTCGTACCAGCAGAATCGGCAAGTATTGGAATGGTTGATAAGATTTTTACTCGAGTTGGTGCTTCAGATAATTTAGCAGCAGGAGAATCTACTTTTCTTGTAGAAATGAACGAAGCGGCGAATATTCTAAATAATGCGACTCCGCGATCTTTGATTTTACTAGATGAAGTCGGACGTGGAACCAGTACTTTTGATGGATTAAGTATTGCATGGTCACTTGCTGAATATCTACACAATCATACTCCTGTTGCTGCAAAAACCCTGTTTGCTACACATTATCACGAGCTGAATGAGCTGGAACAGATGTACGAGCGGATCAAAAATTTCAATGTTCAGGTGAAAGAACACGATGGTAAGGTGATTTTCTTACGCAAACTGATTCGAGGTGGTGCCGATCATAGTTATGGAATTCAGGTTGCAAATATGGCTGGTTTACCGGCAATAGTGATAAATCGGGCAAAAGAAATTCTTACCAATTTAGAACGGCACAGTCTCGACATCACCAATAAAAATGGGAGTATTGAAGGGCAAGCTTCAATAGGCAAAGAAGCGGCTAAAAACCTTTCCCAAAAAATTGAAAAGCAGGATGAAATTGAGCAAATGAGTTTATTCAATACTCATATCGATCCAAGAGTTGAAACATTAATGAACAAACTCGAAGCCATCGACCCAAACCGTATGACTCCAATCGAAGCATTGATGTTAGTGAGTGAGTTGAAAAGGATGTTGGGGAAATAGGGAATTAAGAATACAGAGCAAGGAATTAAGATTTACGAAGTTCAGAAGAAAGAAACGGGTTGCTTTTTCTTAGCCTTTTCCGTCCTCACTCTGAAATCCCGCCAGCGTGATTTGTCTCTCCTTCCTAAGAGAGACAAATTTAAGCCATGAAAAGTATTTCTCTTTGCAAAATAGAGCCTTATGTTTTGTAGTATGAAAAATGATAAAGGAAAGATGGGGAAAAACATCTTCAGTCCTTTGATAGAAGTCTTTCGTCTTTATTTATGAAAACCTCGGCAAAACATATCGCCAATCGAATTCGGTTAATGATCTCTACCAAACAGTTTCAGGTTGGGGAAGTGTTGCCGTCTACTCGGGAATTGGGACAACAGTTAGAAGCTAGTTTTCATACTGTTCGAAAAGCATATCATATTTTAGCAGATGAAGGATTAATTACTGGAGAAAAAGGTCGGGGCTTTACCGTAAACAGACAAACCTCATTGCTAGATAAAGAAGGGCGACTAGAAATTGGCGGTGGGAAAGTCCAAGC
This sequence comes from uncultured Balneolaceae bacterium, assembly GCA_963974345.1. Taxonomy (GTDB): domain Bacteria; phylum Bacteroidota; class Rhodothermia; order Balneolales; family Balneolaceae; genus RHLJ01. Next base: position 268,395 of record CAXBBW010000003.1, read on the forward strand.
TTTGATTGAGGAATTGGTGGGGCATGGATTAGATGACACTGAGATTGAATTCCTGTTTCAGGAACAGCTCGATTACATGGAATGGCCAAATAGAATACAATCTTGTGCAAGTGTAGGCGAAAATCTGGAATTAGGTGGAATGCTTGCGAGCGCTATCAAAAAACAGATTGGGGTAAAGAGTAAAGTTATTGATATCAATCAATATGAAAGTGCAGCCACCTATGATGCTTTATTTGTTCCGATTCGATTCGTACACAAATTCCGTTCGTTAAGCGACTCAATTATGATAATTCCGATTATCTATAACTACGATCCTGAAGTACTACTTTCAGTTGTAGATCAGTTTGGAATTCAAACAATCGGACTAGTTACATCGAATGAAGAATCAATTCCCAAAATAATAAGCGAGTTAAAGAATTCCATTCCATTTGAAGGTTCGTTTGTAGCAGGAAGTATTTATGGGAAGTCGTTGCCCTTGTTTGTACGGGAAACCGATTTAATATTATACACCCCCGATAGTTCAAAACTGGTAGAACAAAAAGTACCTGAAAAAAATAGGATTAAATTAGAATACCGTCTTTCAGATAGAAGTGCAGAAATGATACGCTCTGAGTTATGGGATCAATAAACAGTAAACTAAGAATTAAGAATTAAGAATTATTCAATTAAGAATGAAGAATATTTTTTCATTTCGAGTGAAACAAGAAATCTAAAGAGTTTGTAAACAACTCGGTTTTTTTAGATATCTCAAATACGTTCGATAGGACAAACCAACCATTTTTAGTTGATCATTGAATCATAGATAATTGAAAACAAAAGAGACTATTCAGAAAGCCATTTCGGCTATTGAAAAAGAAATTGAAGCCGTTCGAGAAACACCCTCAAACGATGTGTTAATGAATGGGGTTAAGGAGAAAAAGAAAGGGCATCATATTTATGTATTTGAAACCACTAATCAAGGGCTACGATTTGCGGAAGAAATAAAAGCACGAATTGGGTTAGATAAAGAACAGAAAGTAGAAGAGATTGATTTTAAAGATGGAAAAGTATGGCTAGAATTTGATCAAGATGAAGGAAGTAAAATTGAAGAAATCTATCTTGAATGGGAAAACGATTTTGTACTTCGAAAGATAGAGGAACACCTTCATACCTTAGAAGAAAAATGGGATCAAGTCCCACAGCTTGAAGCATTATTAAATCCTATTTTAAACTACAAAGAAAGCGAATTCGCAACTCCTCCAAAGTTTGACAAACTTCGAAATGCTGCTCAAATAGAGGTTATAGAAAAAGCCCTCATCAACAATATTCTGTATGTTTGGGGACCACCAGGAACAGGGAAAACAGCAACACTTGGATTTGTAATTGCAAACCTGATAGCAAAGGGTAAGCGAGTATTATTCGTTTCCAACACCAATCGTGCGGTTGATGTTGGACTGCTTAGCGTGATGGACGCCCTGTACGAAATTCATCCGGATTTTGACTTACAACATACCACTCGATTTGGAGAAGCTTGGCTCGAAGATGATCGGCTTGAAGACGTATTATTCGAAAATCAAGTAACCATCAAGCTTGAAAGAAAAAAAGCAGATGCTATTGAACTTCAGACGATGATGGACAAATACATTGCTCTTCAAGATCAAGTAGACGAGTTAATGACAAGTGATGAAGATGTACCACAAGCATTGGATTTGCAATGCCAGCTTATTGGCGAGAAAATTGATCATTTAGGTGGCAAGGAAGAAGTTGAAGAGAAAATCGAAAAACTTCTAAATATAAATGAACGCTATGAACTCAAGAAAAAGCAGTTGGTAGCAACAACTATGGCAAAAGTTTGTACTTCAGAATTGTTTTTCAATCTCAGCTACGACGCTGTAGTTGTAGATGAAGCTTCCATGGCAGGACTTCCATACTTAATGTTGATGTCGGCCAAAAGTAAAAATCACCTAGTAGTTGCTGGCGACCCAATGCAACTTCCTCCGATCTCAATTACCAAAGATTTTGAAGCCCAGCAATTTCTCGAGCAAGATATATTTACTTATGTCTCTGGCGCTGATACCACCGAAAAGCTTTTTCAATGGCATGATGAAAACCCACAATTCACCTGCTTTTTTGATACTCAATATCGACTTAAATCAGATTTAGCAGCGGTTATTAGTTCAGTTTTTTATGATGGAAGATTGAAGTCTGGTAATACTGAAAAGGAGAAAGTTCGATCAACTAGTTCGGTGGCGTTAGTTGATTCTTCAAAATATGGTCCTTCCATTGAACAAGAGAAAACGGAACGAGGTTTTAAGCCCATAAACTCAGTTCATAATAAACTTATCGAGGAAAGTGTTCGAAAATTGAAAATGAAACATCGCCCTGAAGAAATAGGGATCATAGTTCCATTTAGGAGTAGTGTATATCAAGTTCGAAATCATCTAAGAGAAAAAGGATATCGGGGGATTGAAGTAGGAACCATTCACACTTTTCAGGGTCGGGAGAAAGAAGTGATTATTTTTGATACGGTGATGAGTGGCGAACTCCAATATGGTCAGCTCCGCCACTATTCGGTACGCCCATTCGATGAAACTAAAAATGGAATGAGTGTACCCCGGCTGTTAAATGTGGCTTTTTCCCGTAGTAAAGAACTCTTAGTTGTGATTGCAGATATGAACCATATTGAAAGGGTATATGGCAAGAAGTTTCTTGGAAAATTGTTAGGTTCGGTAAAAGAAATATCTTTATAAAAAAGGTTGAATTGTAAGACAAATACGCCTTATATTTGAAGCCGCTTCAGAAATGAAGTATTTCTTGAAAAGCGAGAATAGCTCAGTTGGTAGAGCACAACCTTGCCAAGGTTGGGGTCGCCGGTTCGAGTCCGGTTTCTCGCTCTTAAAAGGCAGTTAAGTTTTACTTAGCTGCCTTTTTTTATATTGGTAATTTTTCAATTTCTTTAATAATCACGCCGATTACTGATAGATTACTGAGATTCAGCACAAAGATAAGGGAGTCCAGCTAGTGGGGGGTCTGATTTCTCGCCCAAGCAAAAACCTTCTTAGATTTTTCTAAGGAGCTTTTATATTCCTATCACCATCCCACAATTACTGCTAAGAATTGTTAAAAGATAATCTCCATATTTGCAGAATCGATTAAATCAATTAAATTGATTAATTAAATTGTTAACTGGGCTTGTTAAGGAGCTTAACCTCGTTATTGAGATATAGCTTATACTTAGCTGGCATCAAAAAATCTTGGAAAGATGAAAAGAAGTTATTTTATCCTAGTATTCACTGTATTTTTTTCGCTTTTAATTATTAGTTGTAAAAATTCTACTAGTGCGCCAATAGAATTAAATTTAGAGTCGGTACTGTTAATCGGAGCTGGTGGAAATGGGAGTGAAACCAATCCGTACTTACTCACGGTTGTGTTAGATGAAGTGATAGAAACAGAGATTAAAACTTCACCTATTGAATTTGAGTCTGATTTTACTTTTGAGTTACTCAAGAACGAAAACGGTGTACTTGTCCCTTTAACTACAGATGATGATTCCCTTTTTATATTTACTCCAAATAATAATGATTCTCTATTGAGTATAAAAGGTGTGAAGTTAGGTGAGCAATACCTCCGAATTGGGCAAGAAGACTATTACAGCTATGCATTGGTTAGCGTTGTTGAACCCGATTATGATTACAGTAATTCGTTAAAGGTATTAGCGATAGGAAATAGCTTTAGTCAAGATGCTACCGAGTTTTTATGGGAAATAGCTGATAATTATGGCATCCAAGATGTAATTATAGGCAATATGTATATCGGTGGAATGGATTTGGAAGGTCATTGGGCTAATGCAGAATCAAACTCACCTAGCTATACTTATTATCTCAAAACCAATGAAGTTTGGAATACTTCAGAAAACGTTAGTATTAAAGACGCCATCCTCTCCCAAGATTGGGATATCATTACCATCCAGCAAGTAAGTGGGAAAAGCGGGCGGGAAGATACCTATGACCCTTATTTGAATAATCTAATTTCTTATATCCAAGATATTGAAACTCAAAAAACTCCACGACTTGCGTGGCATATGACATGGGCATATCAACAAAACAGCACGCATAACGATTTTGTGCATTACAATAGTGATCAGTTAACCATGTATAATAGCATTATAAATACTGTGAAGGATGTAATTGAGCCAAACGAAAATATCTCATTTACAATCCCAGCTGGCACTGCAATTCAAAATATAAGAAGTAGTTATATGGGCGATAAGTTAACTAGAGATGGGTATCATTTGTCGGTAGATAGAGGACGTTTCACAGCTGGACTAACTTGGTTTAAAACTATTACAGAATTTGATATTAGTAACATTACCTATCGTCCAATAGGTGTTTCGGAGTTAGATTTAGAAGCTATTAAAGAATCGGTGAACAATACCTTTCAAGTTCCTTTTGAAATCACAGCTTCTACCTTTACAGAAGGTGAAACAATAAATCTGGAAGATCTTAACTTGATAAGTTTAACTTATAAATTGGGGTATTGGTACCCTCCAAACCAAAACATTACTTCAAATGCCGGTAACTCTAAATATTTTATTGCTAATGAAGTTAGGCTACATCGTTCTCAATTGCCTGTAGGAAGCGTCTTGAAAATTCAAGAAGGATATAAATACCGAAATAATTATTACACAAATATATCAGGAAGTGCAGGAGATCATGCTCGTTCTGGAAATATTTCGCAAGAATATATTACAATAGATGATTCTTGGTGGGGTGATTTTAATTATGTTGGATTTAATATTTCTAAACAGGCTAGCAACGCCGATATTAGTAACGAGGTAGATAGTGTTGCTACTAAGCTTTCTATTTATGTAACAAAAGATGCTGCAGATCTATAATGTTCAAATCCAAGCAGCCTAAACAAGGTTTTTTTGTTTCGGTTTCTTGCTTGAGCTATTTACTATAAAAAAATCAACCTTCCTTATATCTTTTTAATCTCGTGGTAGGCATTCGTTTTTTTTGTATACTCAACCACGTAAATATTAGAAAGTACAGAAATCTCAATGCTATTAAATCTCATCGCTTTTGTACTTGTCTTAAATATAGGCACAGCAAGCAACAGTGAGTATTATTTAACAACTTTTCAGCAAGCGCAACCGGATACGCTTCAGGTAAAGACCATGTTAGAAGAGTCTGAAGTTGATATTAATAAAGGGGATTTTGTATCTGCTCGCAAAAAGATTAAACAAGCTGAAAAATGGTCAAAAGAAATTGAATTCTCTGAAGGTTTAGAGCTTTCTGCTTTAAATATGGCTGAAATTTATATGAATGAGCAATTTTATGATTCAGCTAAAGTAGTTTTAGAAGCTGCGATAGAAGAGTTTCCTGACTCTAAGCACCGACTACAATTTTATAATTTCTTGGGATCAACCTTTCGCTATAAAAATGAGAACGAAAAAGCGATTGAAGTTTTTAGGAAAGCGTTACAAATTGGAGAAGAAACGGGTCGAAAAAGATTAGTTGCTGTACTCAACCAAAACTTGGCTGTAGCATATATTGGTGCTGGAATGAAGAGTGAGGCACTAAATAGTTATCTGATTTCGATAGAATATGCTGAGGCTGAAAAAGATACAGGTTTTTTGACTATAGCATATAATACACTTGGAGATACTTATAATGAATTTGGGGATTATGAACAGTCGGAATATTATTTAAATAAATCTCTAAGCCTTGCCAAAGAGAAAAACCGAAGACTAGATATACTTAGAGCCAGTTTAAACCTCGCAAATCTAAAAAGTAACCTAGAAGAATTTGATGAATCTCTTAATCTTTATAATGAAGCATTAGTGCTTTCTAAAGAAGTAAGACCTAATACACCTCCTTTTCAGATCTTGTATAATATGGGGAATCTTTCTTTAAAAATGAGAAAGCCAAATGAGGCGATATCTAATTTTGAAGAATCTTTAGGGTATTGTTTAGAACTAAATATTCCTCAAGGTATATATTATAACTACGGCGGACTTGGAAACGCTCAAGAGATAATTGGTGATTTGCAAACTGCAATAGATTGGCACAGAAAAGCTCTTGAAGTTGCAAAATCGATTAATTCTATTCCTTTTATACAGGAGACCTATCAGAAACTTTATGAACTTAATAGAGCTTATGGAGATTTTGAAAACGCATTATTAAGACTAGAAGAATATAAAAGCCTTTCGGATAGCTTACTTGATTTAGACCGCGAAAGAAGTGTTGCTGACCTTAAAAATCAACTAGAACTTAATCGGCAAACAGAGATAAATGATTTATTGAGAGAAAGTCAGGTACAGCAAGAAAATAAATTACGCTTCCAGTATGGATTAATAGCAACAAGTGGGTTTGTAATATTGCTTGGTTTATATATTCTTTTGATAACGATCCGAACCAACCGTGAAAAAACAAAGGCTTTTAATTTATTAACTAAACAAAGAGAAGATTTAGAGAAGTTGAATCTTGAAATGAATAAGCTTTTTGCAATCATTGCTCATGATTTAAGAACACCACTTAGTTCAATGCAAGGAATTCTATTTTTGTTAAAAAGTGGAGATTTATCAAAAGATGAAATTGAAGCATTTACTAACCAAATTGAAGATTCTGTTCAAAAGAATATAGATGTAATGGAAGACCTTCTCTCGTGGGCAAAAGAGCAGATGTCAGGAATCACTTTTATAAAAGAGAATCTAAATATATATGATCTAATCGATTCAGTTATCTCTAGACAGGAGTATAGATCGCAACTAAAAGAGGTGTTAGTTCAAAATCAAGTCGATAAAAAACTGATTATTTCAGCTGATGAAAATGCATTAAAATTGATTTTGCGAAACTTACTTTCAAATAGCATCAAGTTTACGGGTTCTGGAGATACTATTAAGTTTACCAGCACTGATTTAAAAGATCGGGTACAATTATGTGTTACTGATAGTGGGGTTGGAATGTCTAAGGAAATTCAGGATAAAGTTTTTGCAAGTAATAGTATTTCTTTCTCGGTAGCGGGAACTAAAGGAGAAAAGGGAACGGGATTTGGACTTAGCTTGATCAAAGAATTTGTAAGTAAGCTCGGCGGTACAATTACTATAGAGAGTGAAGAAGGAAAAGGAACTAAATTTTGTATCGAGCTACCCAAAAAGTAGGATAGATTTTTTGTAAACTATATTCTAATCTTGGAATGCAGTATGTTTAAAGCCTGTTAAACAACTAACAAAAATCATTTAAAAAAATTAATTATGCCAGATAAAAAAGCATCAGCCGTATGGAACGGAGATTTAAAAGGTGGAAGTGGAACAATGAGCTCAAATAGTGGAGTTCTAAATGGAGCAGCATATACTTTTGCATCTCGATTTGAAGATGAAGGTAAAAGTAATCCTGAAGAGCTACTTGGAGCTGCTCATGCAGGTTGTTACTCTATGGCACTTTCGAATGAGCTTCACAAAGCAGGTCACGATTCTAAAAGTGTAGATACAAAAGCAACAGTAACGTTAGAAATGATTGATGGAGCACCAACTATTTCTACGATAAAACTGGTATCAGTAGCAGATGTACCAGGACTTAACGATTCAGATTTCCAAGAAATTGCTACAGCTACTAAAGCTGCTTGCCCAGTATCTAGAGTACTAAATGCAAAAATTGAACTAGATGCGAGTTTAGCTTAAATCATTTAAGTGATCCCATTTATCTAGAATGGGATCATTTTTTTAAAATAGTATGAATTATCGAAGTTCTAATTCACACTTACGCTTTTCATTTCTTATCTTAATGCTTCTCTACAAAACCTCACTTTTGGAACAGATTTAATGAGCGATAAACCGCGCGAGTATTGTGGCATTTTTGGCGTTTTTGATCATGAAGACGCTGCATTGTTAACCTATTATGGGTTACACTCCCTTCAGCACAGAGGGCAGGAATCAGCCGGAATTGTAACTTCTCATTTTGATGAAGAAAAGAATCGCCCTGTAATGCCAATGTACAAAGATTTCGGTTTGGTTTTAAGTGTTTTCGATAAGCCTAAAATCCTTAACAAGATTCTAAAAGGACGTTCCGCGATAGGTCATAATAGATATTCAACCTCTGGTTCGTCTAAAAACCCGGCTAATATTCAGCCATTTCGAGTTCACTATAGAAGTGGTAATATTGCTATTGGTCACAATGGAAATCTTTCGAATGCTAAGCAAATTCGAAGTCGCTTTAGAGATGAAGGGGTGATTTTTCAAAGTACATCTGACACTGAATTGATTCTTCATCTGATTGCACAAAGTCAATATGAAGATCAGATGGATCAGATTATGGATGCGCTTAAGCAAATTGAAGGTGCGTACTGTTTGGTTATGCTAACTGACGACAAATTAATTGCTGTACGTGATCCCAACGGATTTAGACCACTTTCCTTAGGTAAGATTGACGGAAAGTTTTGTGTAGCTAGTGAAACCTGTGCATTTGATATCAACAACGCTGAATATATACGTGATGTTCAGCCTGGCGAAGTTATTGTAATTGATAAAGAAGCTACAGAAGCAGGTGAACCAAAATCCTACTTTATCGAACCAGAAATTGGCACAAGTACAAGTCAATGTATTTTCGAATATGTGTATTTTTCTCGCCCAGATAGTATGATTTTTGGAGAAATGGTTGATAAAATCCGACGTAACCTTGGTAAAGCGCTTGCTAAGGAGCATCCGATTAATGAAGTAATAGGCGATAATCCATCTGGGAAGAAACCAATAATAATTTCTGTGCCTGATTCTAGTAATACGGCAGCACTTGGCTATGCCAGTGAAAACCAAAAGCTGGGCCATGATTGTAAGTATGATATTGGGTTAATCCGAAATCATTATGTAGGTAGAACATTTATTTCACCAGGACAAAAATCCAGAGAACAAAAAGTTCGTACCAAATTTAATCCAGTCCGTGGAGTAATTGAAGATCGCTGTGTAATAATTGTAGATGATTCAATTGTAAGAGGAACAACTTCCAAACTTTTGGTTGATATGATTAGAGCATGTAATCCTTCAGAAATTCACTTTATCGTTAGCTCACCGCCTATTATAAGTCCATGTTATTACGGTATGGATTTCCCAACTCCAGAAGAGTTAATTGCAAATAAATTTGATAGAGATATTAGAAGAATGGCAGAAGAAATTGGTGTGGATAGCTTAAGATATCTATCCCCTGATGGTTTGGTTAATGCAGTAAAAGAAGCAAATCCTTCATCACATGAATACTGTACCGCTTGTTTTACAGGTAATTATCCAGTTCCTGTCAATTTTGGTGTTGAAAAAGAAGAAAATGAACTTGTTTGATGTATAATAACCCAGCTACTTTTGTCACTAGTGCTCCAAGATTAGAAGATTGTCCCCCTGAATCACTACCCGAAGTTTGTTTTGCAGGCAGGTCGAATGTTGGGAAATCCTCTTTGATCAATGGACTGCTTAGTCGGAAAAAACTTGCCAGAACATCGAATGTTCCAGGTAAAACTCAGCAGATGAATTACTATCAAATTGGAGACATTTGCTTTTTTGTTGATTTACCCGGTTACGGTTATGCCAAAGTTCCGATAAAGGAACGGAACAGATGGGGAAGAAACATCAGAGAATACCTTCTAAATCGAAAAGCACTAAAGCTTATAGTTCACTTAGTTGACGTAAGACATAAACCAACAAGCTTAGACGAAGACTTTTTTTTCTGGATGGCTTCAAATGAAATGCCATTTTGTGTTTTACTATCAAAAGCGGATAAAATCTCTAAGAATAAAGTATCTTCTGCAAAAGCGGATGTAAGGAAAATACTCGCGGAAATGAATATTGTAGTACCTATTTTAGCGTACTCCTCAGATAGCAAAGAAGGGATCAAAGAAGTACAGGATCTCTTAGCCGAATTTATTGAAAATTAATTACAAAACTCACTCAAACTCATGTCATTCAAAGTTTTATTATTAGATGGTGTCGATCCTATTTGTGGAGACATCTTTAAAGAACGCGGAATTCAAGCAGACCAGCCAGGTAAACTTAGCGAGGAGGAGCTATTCGCTAAAATCGGAGAATACGATGGAATGGTTGTTCGAAGTGCTACAACGGTAACTCCAGAGTTGCTTGAAAAAGCTACCATTATGAAAGTTATTGGTAGAGCAGGTGTTGGGGTCGATAACATCGATATTCCGGCGTCTACAGCTAAAGGAGTATTGGTTATGAATACTCCCGATGGAAATACTATTTCTACAGCAGAACATACTTGTGGAATGCTAATAGCGCTTTCTAGAAATATCCCCAAAGCGGTAGCAACAGTAAAAGGCGGCGGTTGGGATCGTAAAGCGTATATGGGTACGGAAGTTCATGGCAAAACTTTAGGGGTTGTTGGTTTAGGTAAGATTGGCTCTGAAGTAGCTAAAAGAATGATAGCTTTTGGAATGGATGTACAGGCATTTGATCCATTTTCAACTGAAGAGCATGCTCAATCATTAGGCGTTAAGCTGGTTGAATTAGATGAACTTCTTGGTAGTTCTGATTATTTAACGGTTCACACTCCGTTGACTGAGAAAACCAAAGGAATGGTTTCACTTAAGAATGCTGATAAATTGAAAAAAGGTATCCGGTTAGTAAACTGTGCTCGTGGAGGAATCTACGAAGAAGCTGATCTTCCAAAACTTTTGGATGATGGTATTGTTGGAGCAGTTGCACTGGATGTATATACCATCGAACCACCATCAGAAGAGCTTTATAAAATACTAGCTCATCCAGATATTATTTGTACCCCACATTTGGGGGCTTCTACTGAAGAGGCACAGGAAAAAGTAGCTGAGCAAATTGCCGCACAAATGGCTGATGCTCTCGAGAATAAAAACTACAAAGGTAGTTTGAATGGTAAATCTATTTCTTTGTTAACTAACAAAGAGGTTCAACCATATTTACAGCTTGCTGAAAAATTAGGTAGAATGATTATTCAACTTTCACCAGATCATGCAAATAGCTTTGAATTTGAATATGCGGGTGATTCAGCAAAGTATGCAGATGTTCTTACGGATGGAATTCTTAAAGGAATGCTTTCTGAATATGTTGATGACGCCATCAATCTTATTAATGCTAGAGTATATGCAGATAAGCGCGGATTCAATATCAAAGAAGTGACCTCAAATAAAACTAAAACATATAGTGATTTAGTAACTATTAGATTACCAAAAGGTGCTGATTATACAAGTATTTCAGCGGCTGTATTCGGAGAAAATGATTCTCGAATCGTAGAAATTGATAATTATGGAATAGAACTTCGTTTAGAAGGCGATATTATCTTATATAGAAACCAAGACAAACCTGGTATGCTTGCTTCAGTTAGTGGAGCACTTGCTCAAAAAGATATTAACATTGCCGCACTAAGCCTCGGTCGTTCAGGAAAGGGATCGAATGCTATAACAGCTGTGTCAGTTGATAAGCAATTGGACGAATCGGAACGTTCTGAAATTAAGGGATTGAATGGAATTCAAAACATCCGCTTTATTTCTCTTTCTTAAGGCAAAATTTTTATAAAAGTATCGCCGATTTGGGATTCCAATTCGGCGATTTTTTTGTCTAGAAGTCACCAGATTCTAAACGTTCAATTAATCTCTGTTCATTAACTCGTTTGAATGAGGTTAATTTTTTCTCGCTAAGTGAAGCGATGGTCATTTCTCTTTTACCTAAAGCTCCTTGAGTTCTACCAATAAACCATCCTGCTTTTGCCATAGCTGCTCTTGCCTTTGAGGCAGCGCAATATGTTGCCATTACTGCATCATCCGCACAAAAAGAAGCAAGTTTTTCAAAAGCTCCAACTGTCCAAAGTTCTTTATTCACTTCAGGAGAAAAGGCATCTTGGAATACAAAATTAGCCGCATGATCAATAGATTTCACTTCATCAAATGTACTGTAAAAAAGATGTAGTCTTACGTTTTTATTAGGTAGGGGATGGAAAGTATTCTTTCCTGGTCGCAATTGGCGAAAAATATTTGGAAGGATTTCTTTTAATTCCTGATGTTCTAAAAACTCAAAAAAATTGAATGTATTAGCAGTTTCTTCAGTAACAGGGAAAGATTCCACAGAATAAAAGTGAACAGGGAAAGTAAGGTTTTTCGAAAGATATTGATCCAGCAAAAGCATAAAATTGAGCCCAGTACCAAATCCAATCTCAAAAATGATTAACTGATCTTGCTCAGTATCAAATGCTGTAGTTAATCCAGGTGCATCAAAAAAAACATATTTACTTTCTGATATTGCCCCGTTTGGATTGTGATAGAACTGACCAAATTTATTTGAATAGAGTGTAGAAGATCCGTCTTTTGAAAAATGATGTTTTGAAGAATTATTCATTCCCAGTAATAATCACTTTTCCATATTTAGTGAAGGCTATAATTTCAGAACCGCCACCATTTAACTTTCCTGATGCCTTATTTTTCGTTTTTCTACCATCAAAAGCCATATTGGAAAAACCATTTAAATCAGAGGTATTGCTAGCTTGAATATCAATATCTGCTTTAGAGTTTGATGGAATAAATATTTGAATATTTCCGGCAGATGTTTCAGCCGTGATGTCTTCATTCAAATTGTTCAAAGCAATCATAATATTTCCACCTAGCGTTGAGGAAATAATTTCTCCATCAACGTCTTTGATTTCAATATTTCCCCCTTTTGTGTCGAGGGTAGCATCTCCTGTACATTTTTTAAGGACCAGGTGACCTCCAGAGGATTTCATTATTACATCTCCTTTGGCGTCCTCAATTGATACATGTCCTCCTTTAGATACAGCAATAATATCACCCGAAACCCGATTCAATTTTATGTGTCCACCGCCAGTTTCATAAACCTGATCCCCGTTTATATTAGTTGCTTCAATATGTCCTGCAGCTGTGTACGTACTTAGTTCCATATTTTCGGGAATATATAAAGTGACTTGAAGTTGCAAGTTCGAGTCTCTGGATTTTTCTTTTGTATCGATTGAAAAGATTGCTTCCCCATCATTAATGCTAGAAGTAGTACTAATTTTAGAATCTAAATCTTCTTTCGATGAAATCTGACCTGAAGCCTGAACGGTAAATTTCGCCTTATTTTCATTAGTGCCGACAACGGTTATTGAACCTCCTGGAAGTGAAATAGAGGTTTCAGTTATATCTGTAGCATCAAAGTCGTTTACATAGGTATAAACACCTGGAGAAGTTTCTCCCCAATTTCCTTGTTCAAGAGTTTCATACTCATGATTTACTATAATCAGCTGATCTTCGCTATCAAAATTGATTTGTATATCACCATCAGAAAACTCTCTTAGAACTTTATCGATCTCAGTAAGAAATTCATCCCGAGCTTCAGATGGGATTAAATGTGCAAGTGCTTTCAGTTTCTTTAGATTTTCAGCCTGGTCAACATCTTCGAGAGATTCTAGTTCTTTTAGTTCATCTAGCGAAGCCAATTCTTTCAACCCTTCAATATCAATTACTCGAATTGGAGAATGTGCAGTAGGAGGAGTTGGTTCGTTAGGTGTTTCGGCTGTTTCTGGTCCATGGTTGTTATCACCTGAAGGTTTGTCTATAAGGTAAATAGCAACGGCAATAAAAAATAAACCAGCTAAAATTATTTCCCACGAGAGTCTTTTCATACATTAGTTCTAAAAATTGGAGACAACAGGACAAATTACGGATATCAGAATGCTAAGTTACACAATAGAAAATTAAGCCGTATAATCTGTCAACGAATGATTTAAATAAGAAGAAATGTCCTTACGCTCAAAAATTATAGAATTAGCAGCAGAATATCAGGATGAAATGGTTGCTACCAGAAGATATTTACATCAACATCCTGAAGTAAGTTACAAAGAATACGAAACCACTAAATTTATCAAGTCAAAGCTGGATGAGTTAGGAATACCTTATGAAAGTCCTTTGGAAACAGGGTGTATAGGTATTCTAGAAGGCGAGAAAAAATCGGATCGGGTAATTGCTTTAAGGGCAGATATTGATGCGCTAGCAATGAATGAAGAAGGAGATTTTAAAAAAGATTTTTTTTCTAAAAATTCTGGTGCAGCCCATTGTTGTGGACATGATGCGCATACTTCTAATTTATTAGGAGTAGCTAAAATATTAGTCGATTTAAAAGCAGAAATTGAAGGAACTGTTTTATTGGTATTTCAACCAGGTGAAGAGAAATTGCCGGGCGGAGGAAAATTACTTTGTAATACAGGATTTCTCCAATCCAAAAATGTAAAGGCTATTTATGGATTACATACTTCACCAACTCATAAGCCTGGAACCATAGCTACAAAAGAAGGGCCCTTGATGGGAAGTCCAGATGAGTTTGAGGTAGAAATCATTGGGAAAGGTGGTCACGCTGCTCGTGCGCATGAAGCAATCGATCCGATTGTACTATCTGCACAATTCATCAATGCAGCACAAACAGTAGTTAGCAGAAGTGTTGATCCAACGGAACCTGCCGTAGTCACTATTGGTAGAATTGAAGGCGGAACAGCACATAATGTTATTCCAGATAAAGTAAAACTTTGGGGAACAGTTCGAACGCTTAATAAAGAAACTGCTACACTCATTGAAGATAGGCTTGAGGCAATTCTTAAAGGAATTACAGAAGGAGCGGGTGGTTCGTATAAGTTTGATTTTAATAAAGGATATCCTGCAGTTACTAATACTCCAAAAGAAACTGCAAATGTAGTTTCTGAAATGAAGAGTTTATTTGGAGAAGATTCTGCAATAATTATGGAGCGACCAATTATGGCAGGCGAAGATTTCTCTTTTTACCAAGAACATTTTCCAGGGGCTTTTTTCTTTGTTGGAAGTGGAAGTCCGGAATCAGATTCTACACATGTTTGGCATCATCCCAAGTATAATGTCGACGACCGTTTCTTCCAAACGGCAGCTCCTTTAATGGTTTCGTTGGTCTTAAATTCGTAGGGTTTTTAGATATGCATTCACAATCGTATTGGGAAAATACACTGTATCAAAATACTTATGATTTGATCGTAGTCGGGGCTGGGTTAACAGGTCAATCTGCGGCGTATTTCTTCAAAAAAAATAATCCAGACACCAAAGTACTAGTTATAGATCGTGGATTTTTCCCAATTGGGGCAAGCACCAGAAATGCAGGGTTTGCTTGTATTGGAACTATAGGCGAACACCTTTCTGACTTAGAAATTGATACTGAAGAATCCCTAAAAAAGAGAATCAAAAGCAGATACAGTGGGTTATTACTACTAAGAGAAACGTTAGGAGATGAGGCTATTGAATATCATGAAAAAGGTGGTTGGGAGATATATTCTGACTTGGATGAGTTCAATAAATCTAAAAGAAGTATTGATAAATTTAATGGTTGGATGAAAGAATTAACTGGTGAAAATAATTGGTATGAAGTTGGCACATACGCAGGGAATCCATCCATTTATAATAGACTAGAAGGGATGCTTCATCCTGGAAAGATGATGAAAAGGCTGTACGATTTAAATATTGAATCGGGCGTGGAGTTTAGATTAAATACGTTAATTAAAGAAGTATCAATTGATGAAAAAAGAGTTCAAACAGATGACGGAATTTCGGTTAAAGGTGAAAACCTAATACTTGCTACTAATGCTTTTACTTCAAAACTGTTACCAGAAAGAAATATAAAACCTGGACGAGGATACGTTTTTGTTACAAATGAAATTGATCTATTAGAGTGGAAGGGCACCTTTCATTACAACAATGGGTACGTATATTTCAGAAACATCGGCAACAACCGTATGCTGGTTGGTGGTGGTAGAAATGTAGATATTAAAGCGGAAGAGACTTTTGAATTCGGGGTCAATCAGACAATTAAAGATTACTTGATTAATTTTACCAACGAAATAATTGGACTTCCTGATTCATGGAAAATTGAACAAGAATGGTCTGGAATAATGGGCTTCACAAGTTCTAAGTCGCCAATGGTTGAGAGAATTTCGGATAACTGTTTGTTGGTAGCAGGTTTAAGCGGAATGGGAGTGGCACTAGGAATGCAATTAGGTAAAACAGCTGCTAATCAGCTTTAAACTCGTTATAAAGTTCCATTAATTCACTCATCATCATTGCAGTAGCTCCCCAAAGAGGAACGTGGTGAATATCCCAAAATGGAACAGTGTATTTTGTATTTCGTAAATCCCATTCTTCCCTCATCTTGTTTTTTGATGCAATTAATTCAGAAAAAGGAACAGTGAAAATTTCATCAACCTCGTTGGGATTTGGAGTAAAGTCCTGATCCTTTGCGATAAATCCTACTACGGGTGTAACCATATTATTGGAATGGTTTACATAAAGAGGGGTCAATAAGCCTGCAACAGAAACACTTTCTTCTAGTAGTCCAATTTCTTCTCTTGATTCGCGAAGAGCTGTTTCTTCGATGGTCTCATTTCCTTCTTTTCCACCTCCTGGGAAACTCAATTGACCACCATGTTTTATACCAGAAGTTCTAAGAGTGAGTATGATTTCAAGCTCATCTTTCCAGGTAATAATTGGAACTAAAACACTACTGTTTCTATACTCGTTATTTTCTGGAATATTCGATATTAAGCCAGAATTTTTTTGAAGTGATGGTTGTGGGCGCATTTTGTTCTGAGCAAGTACACCTGGAAGAGAGTGAGCCAACCTATGTTCGAGAAAAGTTTGGAATGCGGTCATGGGCGTTAATATAAACCATCGTTTTATCATCCAAAAGAACGCCCTTAGGTTTTTAAAGAAGTGATAGTGTCCGTACTTTAACTGGATAATTAAATCACAAAATATCTTGTTGGAACTTACAGTTAATGAAAAAATATAATGTGTATGGCATCGGGAATGCCTTGGTTGATCTCGAGTTTAAAATATCAGAGTCATTCATCAAAGAGCATGAAGTAGAAAAAGGGCTGATGACGCTGGTTGATGAAACTAAACAAACGCAGTTGATCAATGCAATCAACCATGCCGATACTGAGCGTAAGTCGGGCGGTTCTGCTGCAAATACGGTAATTGCTGTAAGTCAGTTTGGAGGGAAAGCATATTATTCATGTAAAGTTGCTTCTGATGAGTTTGGTGACTTTTACATCCACGATTTAAAAGAAGCAGGAATCAAAACAAATCTGGATGGTATTGAGAGACAAGATGGAATTACAGGGAAATGTTTGGTAATGATTACAGATGATGCTGACCGGACCATGAATACTTTCTTAGGTATTACTAGCGATCTTTCTGTGACTGAAGTAGATGAAGCTTCTATCAAAGATTCAGAATATGTGTACTTGGAAGGGTATTTAGTTGCATCTCCCACCGCACTTGAGGCAATGAAGCTCACCAAAAAAATAGCTGAAGAGAATGGAGTAAAAACCTCTATTACACTTTCCGATCCTTCAATTGTCGAGCATTTTAAATCACAATTTCAGGATGTGATTGGAGCATCGGTTGATCTTCTTTTTTGCAATGAAGAAGAAGTAAAAGCGTATACTGGGGAATCCGATTTGCTGATCGCAAGAGAAGCGTTGAAAAAAGATGCTAAACGCTTTGTGATTACTCAAGGAGCAAATGGAGCGATGATTTATGATGGCGATACTTTTATTGATATTGAGCCTTATAAGACGAAAGCTGTTGACACAAATGGAGCAGGTGATATGTTCGCTGGAGCTTTTCTATATGGATTAACACATGGTCTTGGATATGCAGGATCAGGGAAACTGGCCAGTTTGGCTTCCTCAAAAGTGGTGTCTCAATATGGACCAAGACTTAAGTGGCATGAAGTTCAGGAAATCTTAAACAACCTTAAATGATGGATTGGATAGAAATACTTGGCTGGAGTGGGTTTGCAATCTTGATTATGGCTTGGATTCCACAAACTTGGGATACTATCAAAGCGGGTAAAACAGATATGAATCTTGCCTTCATTTTGATGTATGTATTTTCAAGTTTGTTACTAACAATCTATTCGATTCTTGAACATGATTCAGTTTTTATTGCTCTAAATGCATTGCTATCGGTAGGTAGTGGTATTAACCTTTACTATAAACTCTTTCCTCGAAAAAGCGATGGATAAACTGGTACTAGCTTCCCGTAATAAAAATAAGATTGAAGAAATGCGTTCTTTGCTTTCTTATTTAGGGGTTGAGGTACGCTCTGCACTTGACTTTCCCATACTCGAAGAAGTAGAAGAAGATTTGCCGACACTAGAAGGGAACGCACTAAAAAAAGCCAGATATGTTCATCTACAAACAGGGCTATCGGCGCTATCGGATGATACTGGTTTAGAAGTGGAGGCATTGAATGGAGCCCCTGGAGTTTTCTCAGCTCGATACGCAGGAGAAGATGTGACCTACCAAGAAAATGTACTTAAACTCTTGAAAGAAATGAAAGGACAAGAGAACCGCCGAGCTCAGTTTCGAACAGTAGTAGCCCTTGTTACGGATAAAGATGAGTACACTTTTGTAGGAATTTGTGAAGGAGTAATTATAGAAGAACAAAAAGGTGAAAAAGGCTTTGGTTACGATCCGGTTTTTCTTCCAAAAGGATATGAACTAACTTTCGCAGAATTGGAATCCTCAATAAAAAACGAGATTAGTCACAGAGGAAAAGCTATTCAAAAGTTTATTTCTTTTTTAAGTAGTTAATTAACGTATGGGATTTGGAATAATTGACTATACCGTACTTGCATTATACCTAATTGGTGTTGCTATTTTTGGACTTAAAGTTTCAGGGAAGCAAACCTCAACAAAAGACTATTTTTTGGGAGGTGAAGGAATTCCTTGGTGGGCAGTTTTAATCTCTGTTGTTGCAACCGAAACAAGTACACTCACTTTCATTAGTATTCCTGCAGTTGCTTATGGTGGTAATCTTACCTTCCTCCAAATTACATTAGGATACATAATTGGGAGAGTATTCGTAGCAAAATATTTTCTTCCAAAATACTATGATGGAGAGATGTTTACAGCTTATCAGTTTTTAGAGAAGCGATTTGGTGCATCTATGAGAAATGCTACCAGCACCACTTTTATGGTTACTAGGTTACTAGCAGATGGTGTAAGATTATTTGCCACTGCAATTCCACTCGCAATTATTTTACGGCTAGGAGGGGCTTTTATAGGCTGGGGCGATCTTGAGCTTTACCTACTTTCCATTTCTATAATCTCAGTAATTACTCTTTTGTATACATTTTTTGGAGGAATAAAAGCTGTTGTTTGGATGGATGTAGTTCAGCTTGGAGTTTATTTAGGAGGAGCGCTTTTGGCAATGTTAATTCTATTAAACAAGATACCGGATGGCTGGAGTGGAATGATTGCATTCGTCGAACCCGACAATAAAATGCAGATTTTCAGATCAGGGTTTGATTTATCATTCAAAGAATTTATTGCTCAACCATATACTTTTTTAACAGCCCTAATTGGAGGGGCTGTGTTCTCTCTGGCATCACATGGAACCGATCAGTTGTTAGTTCAACGTTTAATGGCTACCGGAAATCTTAAATCAGGACAAAAAGCATTAGTTTGGAGTGGAGTATTTGTTGCATTTCAATTTGGCTTATTTTTAGTAATTGGGTTAATGTTATATACCTTTTATCAAGGTGTTAGTCCCGAATCTTTAGGGCTAGCCACTACCGATGAGATATTTGCGAAATATATTGTAGAGCAACTACCACCAGGTTTCTCGGGTTTAATAGTTGCAGCGTTATTTGCGGCGGCCATGAGTAGTTTAAGTTCTTCACTGAATTCTCTTTCCTCTTCAACTACTTATGACTTATATAAGCCATACTTCGGTAAAAATAATACCGAAGAAGAAGATCTAAAAGCGTCAAAATTAATTACTTTAATTTGGGGTATTATATTAACAGGATCAGCTTTTATGTTCGCAATTTTACAGCTTAAAGGCGGAGAAAGACCCACAGTAGTCGAGCTTGGTCTTGGTATAGCTTCCTATACATATGGCGGCTTACTGGGGGCATTTCTTCTGGGTATATTTTTTGAAAAAGTAACTAAGAAAGACGCTTTATTAAGCTTTTTTAGTGGACTTATTGTTTTGTTGTTTCTAGTGAATGGTCCGATTCAAAATATTTTGCCAGGTGAAGGATTGATAATAGCATGGCCACTTTACACACTAGTTGGTAGTTTAGTAGTAATTACCGTAGGCTGGATAAGTTCGTTTCTAAGATTAAGAAATTAATCAAGGATATTTGAATTACCATTGTCACCCTTAATTGTGTCAATAAAATCTTTTAGACCATCAAGGTTTTTCATATCAACATGATATTCAACAAAATTATAAAGTTCTTCAAGTGAACTTCTTAACCCTTTGTCATTTGTTGAACTGTCAAGATTTAATAGAACCTCACTTGAGTCGAAATCCTTTTTAACTAGGCTGAAGAGGAAATTTGGATCGCCAACACCTTCTATTTTTTGTAAAGTAAGTATCAAATCCTCTAAATCATTATTAACAGTTTTGAAGGTATAAGAATCTGGTTTATTTTGTTTCCAGTCGATTTTATCTGAAAGGGTAGCCGCTTGTATTTCATATAGTGCAGCTGAATAGTCTTGTGTTGCCTTCATATATTATGGCCAAAATTTTGAAGTTCTCTTTTATTTACTTTAACTCAATTAAACCGACTTATTGTATATTCACAGAAAAAATTGTGACCATCTAAGTCTTTTATCTCTTAATTATTGTGCTTAACTACCAGAATGAACGAGTAAAACTAAGAAAATATTCTTAAAAATGTCGAACAAAGAAATAGTAATAAATCTATACACAGCCTTTTCTAAAAGAGACTTTAAAAGCATGGCAGAATGTTATCATAAAGATGCATTTTTTTGTGATGAAGCTTTCGAGCTTAAAGGAAAAGAAGTGCCTGCAATGTGGCATATGCTTTGTTTGAGAGGAAAAGATTTAGAAGTAGAGTTTAGAAACGTTACAAAAAATGGAGATGTGGTTACAGCATTTTGGGAAGCAAAGTATTCTTTTTCTACTACTAAAAGAAAGGTACACAATAAGATACATGCTCAATTTAAATTCAAAGAAGGTAAAATTATTGAGCATATTGATAGCTTTAACTTTTGGAGATGGGCGAGTCAAGCTTTAGGTCTTCCGGGCTATCTTTTAGGGTGGTCATCTTTTCTAAAAAAGAAAGTAAAGGATCAAGCAGGTAATTCATTAAATGCGTTTATTTCGTCTCACTCAGAATACCAATAACTTTAAGGGATAGAATAAGATCCTAACCACATATGAGACAGAAACTGCTCAGCGAGGGCGCAAAAGAACTTAGCTACGAAATCCGCGAAATTGTAAAAAAAGCCAAGCTTCTTCAAAGGGAAGGGGTTGAAATTTTTTGGGAAAATATTGGGGATCCCATTCAAAAAAATGCCAAAATTCCCGATTGGATCAAAAATATTGTTACAGGGCTTTCTCAAGAAGATCGTACATATGGGTATTGCGACTCAAAAGGAGAAATTGAAACACGTGAATTTTTAGCCAAGCGAACTAATAAGCTTGGTGGAGCTGAAGTTACTGCCCAGGACATACTTTTTTTTAATGGTTTAGGTGATGCCATTGCAACCCTATATCATTATTTGGCACCTACATCTCGCGTTATAGGTCCCTCCCCCGCTTATTCAACTCATTCTTCGGCTGAAGCAGCACATGCGAATCACCATCCGCTAACATACCGGTTAGATCCTGAAAACCATTGGTATCCTGATATGGATGATTTGCGAAATAAGGTGAAGTACAATCCGAATATCGTGGCGATTTTATTAATCAACCCTGATAATCCAACTGGGATGGTATATCCAAAAGAGATTTTGAAAGAAATTGTTGAACTCGCCAAAGAATTCAATCTATTTTTAATCTCTGATGAAATCTATAATCAAATTACATACAATGGTGTACGAGCCTACGCACTTTCTGAAGTAATTGAGAACGTTCCCGGAATCGCAATGAAAGGAATTTCAAAAGAACTACCGTGGCCAGGTGCCAGATGTGGGTGGATTGAATGCTATAACCGTGGACAAGACGAAGAATTTGATCGCCTATGTAAAACCCTTGATGATGCAAAAATGATCGAAGTTTGTTCGACTACTTTACCTCAATTAGCTATCCCTAAGATTCTAGGGGATGATAGATATGAAGAATATCGAGCTGATTTGAACAACAAAATAGGATGGCGAAGTCGGTTCATTTCGGAAACATTACAGGAAATTCCCGAGCTTACATTCAACCCAACATATGGGGCGTTTTACAATACTATCGTTTTTAAAGAAGGAACACTGAATGGAAATAAAACCCTAGAAATTGACAATCCGGAAGTAAAAAAACTAGTTGAAGGCTGGGTAGAAAATGTGTCTTTAGATACTCGATTTGTGTATTACTTGCTTGGCGCTACAGGAATTTGTGTGGTACCGATTTCTTCTTTCTGTTCTGACTTATTTGGATTTAGAGTAACGCTTCTTGAAGAGAATGAAGAACTATTGAAGAAGACATTCACCACCTTAAGAGATTCGATTAGGTTATATTTAGATTCTTGAAATGATTAACACTAGTTTAGGTATTTAATCGGGCAATAAATAGCATTCGGAAAGAACACTGGTACCACAACGTTCACTCGCTACCAGCCTTACACCCCTAAAACTGAGCCATTTCCTGAGAAACTGGAAGGTATAAGGGGTTTTATCCAAAACTATATCAGCTTTCTAATGAGAGCTTTAGTGCATTTGATTCGCTAGAATTAGTTGGTTTGGTAAGGGGAGAGGAAAGCTCAAACGAGTTCTTTAGACTTTCCTAGAGGTGTAGTCATTGTGGTTCAGAATAGAAATACAAAGTATAACCTCCGTCTTGTTTCACTCCCTACAGATCCCGGATCAAGTCTGGTATGATAACTTAAAGAAGATCCGTTTCCAGTAAACAATCAAAGGGTTTCTATCCTTTACATGTTGTCTTAAACAGTACCTTAGATCTCTCACCGACATTCGTCGGATTCAAAATGACAAAATCATTGGTCACCCGTCCTTCGTCTATCTTACAATCGTCTCGCTTCTCTTTGGCCCAGTAGAAATAATGGTAAACTTAACACCGAGGTAATCTTCTACAAACTCAATGTAGGTTTTTGCGGTAGAAGGAAGTTCATCCCATTTAGTCATGCCGGAAATGTCTTTATCCCAGCCCGGAAGTGTGGTATAAATTGGCTCAATGCGTTCTACTTCGTCTAAAGCAAGTGGGAAAATCTTGGTTTCTTCACCATCAATCATGTAGCTGGTACACACTTTAATTTCCTTAAAGCCATCCATTACATCCATCTTGGTTAAGGTAAGCTCGTTCATTCCATTAATACGAACAGCATATTTTAGTGCAACCAAATCTAACCAACCACAACGACGTGGGCGACCAGTAGTAGCACCAAATTCATGACCTTTTTTACGAAGTTCTTCTCCAGTTTCATCAAGTAATTCAGATGGGAAAGGACCGTTTCCAACACGAGTACAATAAGCTTTTGTGATTCCCATTACATGCGTAATCGCAGTAGGAGGTACTCCAGTTCCAGTACAAGCTCCACCCGCTGTTGGTGAAGAAGAAGTCACATATGGATAGGTTCCGTGGTCCACGTCAAGCAAACAGCCTTGTGCGCCTTCCAGAAGAATATTCTCTCCGGCTTCAATAGCTTCGTGTAAAATATTTGAAGTATTGCAGATGTATGGAGTAAGTATTTGAATGGAATCTTCCAACTCATTCATTAAGTCATCGGCATTAAGGGTAGGCTCTTTATACAAATTTTCGAGCGCGTAATTTATATCTTCGATATTCTGTGTAATTTTCTTTCTTAGCACATTACGGTCTAGTAAATCAACCATACGAATACCAATTCGAGCAACTTTACTCACATAAGCCGGACCAATTCCACGTCCGGTAGTACCAATGGCATCTTTTGCTCTGCGTTTTTCTTTGAGTTGATCTAGGATTTTGTGATAAGGAAGAATAACGTGAGCGGTTTGGCTTACAAAGAATCGGTCTTGAAGTGAAAAACCCATTTTTTTAACGCCATCAATTTCTTTAACCAATGCTATGGGATCAATTACCACACCATTGCCTATGATACATTTTGCATCTCCGTTAAAAATTCCAGATGGAACAAGGTGAAGTACGACCTCTTTATCATCAAATTTGAGTGTGTGACCTGCGTTAGCACCACCTTGAAAGCGAGCTACATATTCAGTTTTATCACTGAGGAGATCAACAATTTTCCCTTTTCCTTCATCGCCCCACTGGGCACCAATCACAACACGAACAGACATAGTAAAAGCTTTTGCAATAAAAAAGGGGTGTAGTAATCTACACCCCTTAAGTTCTATTTTGGGATTCTGTTAAGCCTCATTGAATGACTCAACGGCTTCATCAACAGAATTGAAGTGTTTGAATACCGTGATCAATTTAGTAACAACTAACAGACTTTGGATTTTATCAGTAGCATTAGCAATGCGTAGATCACCACCTGATTTTCTCATAGTTGTGAGCGCACCAATAAGCATACCTAGCCCAGAAGAATTCATGAACTTTACTTTGCCAAGGTTAACCACAATATTGGTTTTACCAGCATCGATAAGCTCATGAAGTTTTTCATTTAGGCTAACCGCATCTGGGCCACCCATTACGTTTCCCTTAAATTCGATAACTACGCTACCGTAGTGTTCTTTAGTATTAAAGCTCATAAGTTCCTCTTTAAATTTCTTATTTAGTTTTTCTGGTACGTTTGTCTAGTTCGAGTACTAATGGACTCGCAACAAATAAAGAGCTGTACGTACCAAGAACCACTCCTATGATAAGTGCGAAAGATAATCCTTTTAACACTTCCCCGCCGAAAATAAACAGGACAAGTACCACAAACAAGGTCGTTAATGAAGTAATTACTGTTCTACTTAAAGTATCATTAAGACTTTTGTTAATCATAGGTAGATATTCCATTCCTTTATGTACAATACTGTTCTCGCGAATACGGTCATAAACAACCACGGTATCATTAAGCGAGTATCCTACAATAGTAAGGAAAGCAGCAATGATATTCTGATCAATCAGTAAACTGAACGAAACTACATCACTTAGTATGGTGAATATTCCGAGCGTAATAACCACATCATGTAGAAGTGCTAACACTGCTCCAGCTGAAAATGTCCAGTTTCTAAATCTAATTAAGATGTAAAGAAAGATAATTACGATAGCATAGATTACGGATTGAAGTGCACCGGATTTTAGATCCTCTGCAAAACGAGGTCCTACAGAATCTGTTTTAACAACAGTTGCAGGATTATCAGCAAACTGAGTTGCAAAAATTTCTTCTATTGAAGATTGTACAACATCCATATCAGCTTCGTTGTCTGTTCTAATAAGAATTTCTCTATCAGAACCGAATAATTTTACTTCAGGAGTTGATCCTAAAGGTCCCGCTAGATTGTTTCTTACAGAAGTTACATCTATTGGATTTTCAAAGTCTACTACTAGTTCTTTACCGCCTTTAAAGTCGATACCGTATTGTAAACCTTTGGTAATAATAGCCCCTAAAGAGGCCAGAAAAATAATTCCTGAGAAAATATAAGCAGCTTTTCTTTTGCCTATAAAGTCAATAGTTGGAGTTTCAAACCATCTCATAATATGTTCCTTTTAAATCGTTTTAAATTCTTTGTGGGTTTATCCGAAACTGATAGAATCAGCATTTTCTCGGGTTAGGTAATCGATAACAACTCGAGTAATTACAATGGCACTAAATAGTGAACATGCAATACCAGCTAAAAGTGTTACTGCGAAACCTTTAATTGGTCCCACTCCAAAACTCATTAAAATGAGGGCAACGAATCCAGTAGTTACGTTTGCATCTATAATTGCACTCATAGCATTCGAGTAACCAGCAGAAATGGCAGCTTTCATCGTTTTACCACTTCGTTGTTCTTCTCGAATTCGATCAAATATTAGCACATTTGCGTCTACAGCCATACCTATAGTTAGTACAATACCAGCCATACCAGGTAGGGTTAGCGTAGCATGAAAACCAGCTAGAATTCCTAGAATGAAGATGATATTTAGAATCAAAGCTAAATCTGCAACTGCACCACCAGTTCGGTAATACACAATCATAAATATCGCTACAATTCCTAATCCAACTAATACAGAATTTAATCCAGCTGTGATGGAAGCTTCACCGAGTGTTGCACCAACTGTTCGTTCTTCAAGAATTTCGAGTGGAGCGGGGAGAGCACCAGAAAGTAGAATGTTTACCAAATCTTCAGCTTCGGCGACGTTTTCAAGTCCAGTAATAGATGATCTTCCGCCATTGATTTTACTAATCACATTTGGGTAGGAAACCACATATCCATCAAGAACAATTGCAACAGGTTTGCCAATGTTAGCACCTGTTACTCGACCCCAAATTCTGGCGCCTTCGGCATTCATTCCCATAGCTACTTCCGCAGCATTAGTGGTAGGATCAAATTGGATGCTTGCCTCTTCAATTACTTCACCAGTAAGTTCTGCGTCGGAGTGTACACCGTAAAGAGCAAATTGCTCAACACCATCAGAAAAACTTAAAGGACGTGAACCCCAAAGCACTACCGTATTTCTAGGAAGCATTCGTTTTACTTCTGGAGCATTAAGTAAATTCATTACTGCAGCGGTATCGGTAGTCGATGCATATCCAAAAACGTATGGACTTTGCTGTTGAACAAAGCCAAGAAGATCTACCAATTTATTAGAAGGTGCAGGTTGAGATAGACTATCAGATGAAGTATCTGGTTCAACACTGTAATATTCAATTGCACGATCTCTATAGCTTGCGAAATCCTGAGCATCAGCTCCTGTTCTAAATTCTAGGCGAGCCGTTCCTCTAAGAAGACCGCGTACACGTTCTTCATCATCGACACCAGGAAGCTCAACCACAATACGGCTACTTCCTTGTTTAAGGATTGAAGGTTCAGTTACACCAAATCTATCAACACGAGTACGAATAATTTCAATAGCTCTATCTAGAGCTGCGTCGCGTTGTGTCTTTAGATAAACAACAACTTCTTCGTTTGTAGAACGACGAGTAATGTTATCAGAATCACTTCTATAGTATCTGCTAAGACGTGCGTTTGCGTCTCTACTCTCAAAAGCTGAAACCATTTCATCTATAAAGTCAGAATCATTTTCAATAGTTGTTTGGCGAGCTTCTGCGATTACTTGATTGAGAAGAGCATCACGATCTTCACCTGCCAGTTCAAGAATAAGTTGAGGTGTTCCAACTTCAAGAGTTACATGCATACCACCTTGTAAATCAAGTCCCAAGGAAAGAATGTTTTCACGAAGACTGCTTAATTTTTCAGCATTGTCTTGTTCATATTGAGCGCGATCTGTTTCATTAAGCTCGCTCATTTGCCGTTGTTCTAAGTTCCAAATTACTGTTGGATACAAGTAATATAAGGTGAGTGCCAGAAAGGCTATAACCACACCAATTTTAAATCCGTTGCCTTGCATATTAGTTGAATTATAAATTAAAATTATGAATAAGGAATAAAGAGAAGTTCAGTATTCCATTTTAAAAAAAGATATAAGCGGTTAATAATTGGAAGTGAAGGGTAAAAACATAATGCTAAGGTTATTACTAATTCAAGTATTCCAATTTTTCGAATTCTATGGGGCCCCTATTGCAGTGCCACTTTTGAGAGGAGAAAGATTATAACTATTCCCAGATACGAGCTCAGTAGAACCAAGATTAGTTATCTGATCAATATCAAAATGCAATGATCTCTTGGTTAGGACTGATGAAAAGAAATGACCGTCTGATGGAAGAATAGTTTGAGGTTTGATAGTTTTTACAAACACTGCCTTTCCCATACCACTAGCAGAACTTTGGTAATTATTCCATTCAGTTAGTAGTAATTGGTATAGGTCTTCTTCAGAAGTTTGATCATTGCTTTCAGATGTGGGTAACTCAAAATCATCAGAATGAGAATAAACCAACTCGGATGCTTTTCGTATTACTGATTCTAGTTTTTCCGAATCATTCGAAAGCGCCTCGATTTCATCTAAAACTACATCATTTTGAGTTTTAAGATGGGACTCTAGCCAGAAGGCAAAAGCATCCTGCCCAGCTTTATCTTCAATAGGATTAGCATAATTAAGTGCCATACCCATTACAAGCATTAAAAAGCCAGAGAACCGTGCAATATGTGATCTGAAAAATTTCATCAAGAGATTAAAGATAGTCAAGTCTGAACCCAATTATCAATTTCTGATTCGAATAAAAAATACCCTATTTGAGTAATGTTAAGAATAGTATCTCTGAATTATTTTTAAGTAACCTCAAACTCAAATTGATCTTGTGAAAGCAATAGGTGCAATTTTTATTGCAATATGTGGCTTTTCAGGATTAGGAAACGCTCAGTGGAAGGGGTTTTTATGTGATTGAAAATACCTTGAATAGGGGATGTAGAATTTACAGTACAAATAGAATATTCAATCAAGTACTTAAAATATATCTTCTGGCAAACTCAAGCAGTTCAAGAATGTGATTCTTAAACTGACTTAACTAATAGTTTAAAATGGAAAATATGGGTTTTTTTTCATAGACCCCCTCGAATGGGTTGCCGGCGAGAGTTGGTAGCCCTTTTATATTGGAGGTAAAGCAAGCAAGCTTATTAGCTAAGCAATTTCAAACTAAGGAAATAGAATAAACATATTAATGAAGGAATCAGAGGAAGAATTCTAAGCCAAACCACTTGTAATTGCAAAACGGACTGCAGAAGCACGTGAGTGAATATGAAGCTTTTTGTAGATGTTCTTTATATGAGTTCTTACGGTATGAGGACTAATAAAAAGTTGTTCCCCAATTTCTTGCTCGGTCAAATCTTCGACTATTGCTTTTATGATGTCGATTTCCCTATCACTTAAGCTAAATTTTTCCTGAGTCTGTTTAGCTTTGGTAGCTTTTTCAGTTTGCTCGTTCTTAACATAGCTCATCACTTTTAAAGCAATTGTTGAAGAAAGCGCGGCTCCGCCAATAGTTAGTTCTTTAATAGCATCAACATATTTGCTAATTGGATCATCTTTTAGAAGATAACCAGAGGCTCCAGCTTGAATTGATTGAAATATTTTTTCCTCGTTTTCAAACACTGTTTGAATAAGGATATCAATCTCCGGAAACTCAGATTTGATTTCCATGGTTGCTCTAATGCCCGACTTACCCGGCATTTCAATATCCATAAGAATTACTTGAGGAAGGTTTTTATTAGAGAGAGATTGTAGTTTCTCCATAGCTATTTCTGCATTTTCAGCTTCAAAAATGATATTGATGTCATCATAGAAAGCTAAGCGAGCAGTTAAATTCTTCCTAATTTTTTCCTGATCTTCAACTATTGCGATTTGTATATTCATAAGTCAAAAAAGCTAAATATCTTAGTAAGCTGAAATACCCTATTCAAGGTATAATCAGATTTCTAATTTGATTGAGGTTCCTTTACCAAGGGCAGAAGAGATAATAATTTGACTATTAATTTCTTCAGCTCGTTCTTTCATATTCTTAAGACCATTTCCTTTTTTAAGATTTTCATCTAATTCCATTCCATCACCATCGTCAATAAGAGTGATCTCGATGCTACTATGTTTTTGTTTAAATGTAATATTGAATGTAGGTGAGTTAGAATATTTTCTAGCATTATTTAGAGCTTCTTGAATAATACGAGTTATATTTAATGATTGAGTAGGGTTAAGTATTTTACTTGGATCTACTCCAGAATCTATAATCACATTCATTCCTTTTAAATAATGCTCCTGTCTTTTCACATATCCTTTTAAATGATCTAGAAAAATCCCAAACTGAACTTCTTCTTTATCCAAGAGCCATATTGTTTCCCTTAAGTCGGTCATAGCACTTCGGGCATCTGTATCTAAATTACCAAG
This sequence comes from uncultured Balneolaceae bacterium, assembly GCA_963974345.1. Taxonomy (GTDB): domain Bacteria; phylum Bacteroidota; class Rhodothermia; order Balneolales; family Balneolaceae; genus RHLJ01. The sequence continues at coordinate 298,290 of CAXBBW010000003.1, forward strand.
TAACGAAAGTGCTTGATCGTGTTGATTTTTTTGGACGTGTAAATTACTAATCTCTATTCCAGTAATTAGATTGGTAATTTGTGAACCTACATTATCATGTAAATCTCTTGAAATCCGTTCACGCTCTTTATGAATTTTCTTTTGAAGTTCTAACTCTCTATTTAATGCTCTTAGTTTTGCATTCGATCTAAGTTGAACGCCTCCAGCTCCAATGGATAAAATCCCAAAAAGACACATCGCAATAAACCACCAGGTTTTATAAAACGGAGGCAGCACATGAAATGAAATGGATGCAGTTTTATTACTCCATTGTCCATCTGGACCTACAGCAGAGACGTTAAATGTATATTCACCTTCTGGAAGATAATCATAATAAGCAGTGGTTCTTTTTTCTACGTAATTCCAGTCTTCATCAATTCCATCTAATTTAATTCGAAATTCAGTTTTGCTAGGAGCTAGAAAATTTATAGCTGAAAATGAAATCTCAAGTTTTTTCTTATCAGGTGTTAGTTTAAAGCCGTTGCTTTTATCTACAGGCAAACCATCCACAACTATTTCATCTAAGTATACATCAAAAGAAGAAATATCAACCGTAGAGTTTTCTGGATTGATGATTGAAACGCCATCAATGGATGCAAATAGAAGGGTTCCGTCGGTGAGTTTTTCTAGCGTTGAGTTATTTGCAGCTTGAAGATTATCGGAAATCAGACCGTCTTCTTTGTTAAAGTAGTGGAATGGAAGAGCATTACTTTGGTCATTTTGATACGAATTTAAATCTTCCAACGAAACTTTAGTAATTCCATTTCCTGTCGCAAACCAAAGATTTTTGGAATTATCTTCAATAATCCCTGCATAATTTGCTGAAGGTAATCCATCATCTGGACTGAAAGTAAATAAACCATCGTCAACTACTTTACTTATTCCATAATTGAAGGTGCCAATCCATATTTCACTATTCGAATCTTCATAAATACTTAAAACTTGATCTGATTTTAATCCTTTCTTAGTGTTATAAATAGTTGTTTTCCCATCCTTAAAACGAACAGCTCCTCCTCCATAAGATCCATACCAAACACTTCCATCTGATGAGGTAATCATTGTAATACAGAATGAGTTTGGGATTTCGTCTTCAGATGAATAGGTTCGAAGTAATTTATTAGACGAATTAAATACACTTATTCCCTTATTACTCCCCACCCATAGGTTTCCGTCTAAGTCAAAAGTTAAGCCTCTTACATAATTATCGAGTAACCCATTTTCGATATTAAAACGAGGAATGAATTGATTATTTACTACTTCAAATACTCCAGAACCTTGTGTACCTACCCAAAGGTTTCCATTATAATCTATAGCTCCAGATTGTGCGTATCCATTGGTATTCTTAGGAGGGTTTTCCCTCGAACTCCAAGTTCCATTTTCATAATAAATGTATCCTTTACCATACGTGCCAACCCAAACTCGTCCAGCACCATCTTGATTAATAGTAACAGCTTCTTGGTTAAATGACTTTCCCTCATTCAAAGACAAAGACGTAAAAAATTTGGGGGTTAGTGTAGATAATCCATCTTCAGTTCCAACTAAGATGAGTCCGTTTTTATCGATTTTGATGGTGTTAACTTCATTCGAAATTAGACCATCCTCAGTTGTTAGAGTTTGATTTAATCCATTTCTAAACATGGTTAAGCCACCGCCAAGAGTCCCAATAAAAACACTTCCATTCAAGCCTTGCTCAATGTCTTGTACTAAAAGGCTAGGTAATCCTTCTTTCGTATGAACATATTTAATAGGTTTTTCATCTTTAAATACTACAATTCCTTCTTTATCTGTACCTACCCAGACTTCTCCATTATCGAGTGCTTTTATAGCTCTAATTCTATTATCCGGTAAGCCATTTTCTGTAGTGAAATTTATAAATTTACCATTTTCTAGAATGCTTAAACCAGAATTTGTACCAATCCAGACTTTACCGTTTTTATCTTTCTCGAGAGTCCAAATTTCATCTCCTACAAGCCCTTCTTTAATGGTATTAGATGAGTATATAGAATCGCTATGAAAAACTTTAAGTCCATTTCCATAGGTACCTATGAAAAGAGAATCATTATTACCAACCAGTACTGATTTTATAAGTTCTCCAGTGACATCTAGGTAGTTTATAAGAGAATCGCCTGTAAACTTGTATAACCCTCCTCCAATAGAAGGAATCCACATGTTTCCTTGTGAATCTTCCACTAAATCGTATAGTGTTCCTCCAATATTTCCTTTGTCAAATTCTTTTATGGAAAGACCATCGTATCTAAGTAGCTGCCGGTTACTTACTAACCAATAAAACCCTTTTTTGTCTTTATGAATTTTATACACTTGCTGAGAGAAGATCCCATCATCAACACCAAAATTCTGAATAGAATATTTATCCCAATAGGAATTATTATTTATAATAGACTGTGCCATAAGTGGCACATATATAAAACCTAAGATAACGTAGAGAACTATTTTTTTTAACATACCCGTAATTCGAAAAGCCAATTTTCTGATTGTGAGAAGCTAAAAAAATGGTTGGGAATTACAAACCACGATCAAAGAAATTTAATGGGTAAGCAGATGTTTAATCCTTTACTATAGTTATATTTTTCGAATTCTTGATTTAAAAACTCAACTGTTAAAGAGTCTTTATTCTCTGCTAACATTTGGGTTCAAAAAATAATTGTAATGGATGTGCCTTTATTTATCTCGCTTTCTAATGTAAAGCTGGCATTAATTTCGGCACTTCTTTCCTCAATATTTTGTAAACCATTACCCTTATTAGCCCGTGCTTCAATATCCATTCCAACCCCATTATCAGAGAGTTTTACCAAAATTTTAGAATCATAATTTTGGAAAGATATGTTGAATTTTTCTGCCTCAGCATATTTTCTAGCATTATTTAGTGCTTCTTGAATTATTCTTGTGAGATTTAAAGATTGAGTAGGATTTAAAATCCTAGATGGTGCAATATCAGATTGAATATCAATTTTCATTCCTTGCAAATAACTTTCTTGTCGCTTTAAATATCCTTTTAGGTGATCTAGAAAAATTCCAAATTGAAGCTCATCTTTATCCAACAACCAAATAGTTTCTCTTAAGTCATTCATAGCGCCTCTTGCTTCCAAGTCTAAGTTCTGCAGTAATTGAAGTGCCTGATTTTGTTGCTTTTTTTGGATATGTAGATTACTAATTTCAATTCCTGTGATAAGATTAGTTATTTGGGCGCCTACATTATCATGTAAATCTCTGGAAATCCGTTCTCTCTCTTTATGGATTTTATTCTCCATTTCTACGTTAGCGAGTTTGAATTTAAGTTCATTTTCTCGTTCAATATTTTCACGTCTAATTCTTTGTTGCCGAACAACTAAAAAAGAAATCAAACTTACAGATAGAAAAAGAGTCCCAAATATCCCAGTAACCCAATTTCTCCTTTTAACCCGAAGTTGCTCTAAGCTTAATTCTGCAGTTCGTTGGGCAAGTTCTTTTTCTTTTTCTTCGGTTTGAAACTGTATTTCAAGTTCAGCAATTCGTTGATTAGTCTCTAAATTTAAGACACTATCTTTATATTGGGTATAGTTTTTATAAAATACGAGAGCTGAGTCAGGCTTATTCAATTCTAAAAAGAGATCAGAAATAGCATTATATGCAAATTCAGCTAGTCTTACATAACCGGTTTCTAAAGCAGATGACAAAGAGCGCTTTAAATAATCGTTAGCTTTTTCGAGATCTCCTATGCTTTGATACATTAAACCAGCATTCACTAAATCAATACTTATTCCATTAATATCATTGATAGATTCTCTAAGAACGATTGCGCTGTCTAAGTAAATCAAAGCATTATCAAAGTCTTCCATACTCTGATAAACGTTAGATAAATAACTATAAGAATAAGCTACACCAATTGTGTCATTGAGACTTTTTTTAATGTCTAATGATTGATTTATAAAATAAAAAGCACTATCAAACTCTTGAATTTCAAGCTTTAAACTTCCATAATTATTGAATGCACTAGCTTGTTCAGAACTACCAGGGTAACTAGAAAGAATTCTCAATCCCTGTTGCATATACTCTTGTGATTTTAATATATCAGATGATCTAAATCCCCATCCAAGTTCAGCGTATTGATAACCGACTTGTTTTAGAGAGTCTAGTTCTTCATAAAATCGAATAGCCTTAAGTCGATAGTCTACTCTCAAATCTATCTCGCCAAGAACGCTATATAAAATACTTAGATTGACGGAAGCGCCAGCTTTACCATAAGTATAATTAAGAGAGTCAGAAATATTAAAAACCCTAATAAAAACCTCTTCATATATCGAGGCTTCAGATGTAATTGTGGCGAAATCAAGCTTATTTAAAGAATCAATTTCAGCTTTAGTATAATTATGTGACTGAGCGAAGACCGATATATTAAAAAGAAGAAAATATAGAAGAGCAAATACTTCTTTTATACACTTTGACATCCTTACTTTTTTACTCATTGTTGTATTAATCACACCTTAAACTATAACAGAAATGGAAAGAAAAATAGATATGCTAGGGAAGTATTAAAAATTATTTTTAAAAGTAAATCCTCATAATCGAAAACTTTACGAGGTATGAACAGTTTTACCAAGGCGCTCAAATTCTTGATTCAAGAATTCTCCTGTTATGGAATCTTTATTCTCCGCCAATTTTGTAGGAGTTCCTTCTGCGATAATATTTCCACCCCCACGACCACCTTCAGGACCTAAATCTATAATCCAATCCGCGGCTTTTATAAGATCGAGATTATGTTCAATGACCATTACCGTATTTCCTTTATCAACTAATTTTTGAATTACGTTGATAAGCATGCGAACGTCTTGAAAATGAAGTCCAGTTGTTGGTTCATCCATCACATATAATGTATCGCCAGTTCCAATTTTTGAAAGCTCCCGAGCAAGTTTTATACGTTGAGCTTCTCCACCAGAAAGGGTGGTACTTGATTGACCAAGAGTTAAATATCCAAGACCAACAGAATTTAAGGTTTTCAATATTCTTGAGATGGTCGGTTGAGCATCAAAAAATTCAGCAGCTTCGCTGATAGGTAAATTGAGTACTTCAGAGATATTCTTTTTCTTGTAATAAATTTCGAGCGTTTCTCGGTTGTAACGTTTTCCATTACAAGTTTCGCAGGTTACATAAACATCAGGGAGGAAGTTCATTTCAATCTTACGGACTCCATCACCTTGGCAGGTTTCACATCTACCGCCTTTTACATTAAATGAAAAGCGTCCCTGATCGTAGCCACGAATTTTAGACTCAGGAAGTTCTGAGAATAATCGCCGGATATGATCAAAAACTTTGGTGTAAGTCCCAGGATTAGAACGTGGAGTTCGACCGATCGGACTTTGATCTATGGAAATAATTTTGTCTATGTTATCCAGCCCCTCAACAGTGTCGAAAGGGAGAGGGACACTTTTTGATTTATAAAAGTAATTGGAGAGAATAGGAACTAACGTTTGATTGATAAGTGAACTTTTGCCACTACCGCTAACTCCCGTTACAGAGATGAATTTCCCGAGAGGAACGCTGAGATCAACATTTTGGAGATTATGACCACGAGCATTTTTAATAGCAATTTTCTTTTTGTTGCCTTTTCTGTATTTCTCGGGGAGTTCGATTACCTCTTCATCTCTAAGGAATCGTGCGGTCATTGAATTTTTTTCAAGCTCATTGGGCTTTCCCGCTGAAACGATATGCCCACCATTAACACCTGCGCCAGGGCCCAAATCGACTACATAATCAGCATGTTCTATGGTCTCCCGATCATGTTCTACAACAATTACACTATTTCCTAAATCTCGTAAAGTCTCCAGTGAATTTATAAGCTTGATATTATCCCGTTGATGAAGCCCAATACTTGGTTCATCTAAGATATAAAGTACGCCTACAAGCTGTGTACCAATTTGAGTAGCCAGTCTAATTCGTTGAGCCTCGCCACCACTTAGCGTTTGAGCTTCACGATCGAGGTTTAAATAATTCAACCCAACATTGAGAAGAAAATCAAGCCGATCTCGAATTTCTTTGAGAACTTGATTTCCAATAAGTTGCTGTCTTTCAGTAAGCTTAATAGAATACAATGTGTCTCTCAACTCTTGAATATCAAGCTTTACTAAATCGTGAATATTATAGGTATCAATTTTATAAGAAAGTGCTTCTAAATTAAGCCGTCCTCCACTACATTTTGGGCAAACAACTTTACTCATAAAAGCTTTAGCTTTATCACGTTGTTTAGGTGATTTACTGCTTTCGTATTGATCTATAATAGTTCTTCGTAAGCCCTCAAACTTATGCTGGTAAGTAACCGAGTTCTCCTTGAAATCGTAGCTAACGGCATATTTTTTGTCACCTGAACCACGCATTAGTAATTCACGAACTTCATCAGAATATTTTTTGAAAGGGGAATCAAAACTAAGCTTAAAACTTTCCAAAACAGCTTTCAATTGCTTAAAAGCGAAGATATCTCTTGGTGGACCGAGATAGCGAATTCCACCATCGTTAACACTTTGAGATTCATTTGGAACCAATAAATCCCAACTTACATCATAAGTATATCCAAGACCATCACATTCTTTGCAGGCTCCATAAGGAGAGTTAAAAGAAAATAGATTCGGAGCTGGGTCTTCATAGGCGAGACCGCTTTCTAAATCAAAAAGTTTTTGTGAAAAGAGGCGATCTTTCATAGTTCCATCTTCCTGTTGAACAGAAAGTACAACGTTGCCATCTGCCATCTCTAGCGCCATACGAATACTATCAGCGATTCTTTTTTCACTTTTAGGTGAAATAACAAATCGATCGACAACCACTTCTATATTATGAGTTTTATATCGATCAACCATTAAGCCATCGGTTAGCTCTGTGAGGTCTCCATCAATTCTAGCACTTACAAATCCTTGCTTTATGGTCTGTTCAAATAATTCTCGATAGTGCCCTTTACGACCCCGAACTACGGGCGCTAAACAATAGGCTTTACTTCCAGCTGGCATCGCCATAACAGCAGCTACAACTTGATCTGCAGTTTGCTTCTCCATTTTATTACCACTTAGATAGGAATAAGGTATTCCAACTCTGGCATAGAATAATCTTAGAAAATCATAAATCTCGGTAACTGTACCAACCGTTGAGCGAGGATTTCGGTTTGTCGTTTTTTGATCTATCGATATAACTGGAGAAAGACCATCAATGAAGTCGACTGCTGGGCGCTCCATCATCCCCAAAAATTGACGCGCATATGCAGAAAGTGATTCTAAAAAACGTCGTTGGCCTTCTGCATAGATTGTATCAAATGCGAGAGATGATTTGCCTGAACCAGAAAGTCCTGTAATTACAACCAACTGGTCGCGCGGAATATCAATATCAAAGTTTTTTAGGTTGTGCTCTCGGGCGCCTTTAATAACAATGTTATGCTGCAAAACTAGCTATGGCTTTAGGATTCAGATCAACTTGAAAGGTACAGAACAGCACACACAAATCCTTCATTCCTTTTTAAAAAACTATTATGGATTTGGAATTGATTTAGCTAAGAAGTTGTAATCTCTAATAAATAGTCTATTTGGGATCAATCCAAATTCATCATCAGATAACTCAGGTTTAATTCGATGTAAAAAATACATGGGGACTTTCCCAATATTTTTGGCTTCAATTTCTCCACGAGGTTCACACTCAAAGAAATTCTTAACCCGGTCGTAGGTATCCTGAGAAATATTGATGCTATTACTTTCAGAGTTTTGCTCCATCCTCGCTGCTAAGTTTACAGCTTCTCCCCAAACATCATAAGCAAAACGTTTTTTCCCAATTACACCTACTACGGAATGTCCTGTATGAATTCCTATTCGAAGCGGGAAATAAGGAATTGAATCAGGGATCGTATTTTTCAAATTGGACACAAAGAATTTCATTTTTAACGCGGCGAGAATGGTATCTATTGGATGAGTATTGTTTCGCTCGGGGATTCCTCCTGCTGCCATATAGCTGTCACCGATAGTTTTAATTTTGATAAGATTATGTTGTGACATAAAATCATCAAATTTGTCGAAGTAAAAACTTAAGCTTTCGATTAAGTTTTCAGGAGATAGGTCGGGTACAACTTTACTAAAATTGTCGAAATCAGTGAACATAAAAGTCGCATCAGTATACCGTTCTGGGGCAACCGTACCATAAGCCAATAAACTATCAGCAATTTTTTTGGGGAAGATATTTTGAAGTAATTCTTCGTGTTCCTTTTTTGTGAGTTCAAGTTCTTGATTACTCGCATTTAGTCCCGATTGCATTTTCTCGAGTCGACTATTTTGCCCAAGTGTATTTTTGTATGTAGATACTAAAAGGTTTACTAGATGAGAATAATCAGCTCTAATATTGTATTGCTCATGCTCAATGGTTACCGTAACTGTTTCATTTACATCAGAGATTGCAACGGGATTATTAAGAAGTTCGGTCACCTTTGCAAAAAGGGTATCATCATCATAAGGTTTTGTAAGGTAGTTGTCAGTACCCGCTTCAATACCTTTCATGAGGCTCCCTGCTTCAATTCTTGAAGTAACTAGAATTACTGGAATAGTACGGAGTTGTTGGTTTTGTTTTATCCGCTTACAAAGTTCATATCCATCCATTATAGGCATTTCAACATCAGAAATAACAAGATCTGGAAGGTCAGATTCGACAAGATCAAATGCATCTTTTCCATTCTGTGCTGTAATTACTTCATACCCCTGTTGAAGTAGTTTATGACGAGTGATAGTTACCAGTGCAGGGTAATCATCAACAACTAAAATCCTTGGTTTGGTCTGTAACATATATTCTTAAAATTATTGCTTGAATATAGTTGATCTTTGTAAAGATAAGTAACTCTGAATTTTTAAAAGCATTGACTAAAAAAAACCTTAAGTTTATGCCCTCAAATTTACTCACTATACATGGAAGACATTTTACAAAAAAACTGGACACCAACAAGCTGGCTCGAAAAACCGGTTAAACAGCTACCAAAGTATCCAGATCAAAAAGCGTTAGAAAATAGTTTCGAAACCTTAAAGAGACTACCACCACTGGTTACTTCTTGGGAAATTGAAGCATTAAAGAATAAGCTAGCACAAGTATCAGCAGGGAAAGCATTTTTACTTCAAGCAGGTGATTGTGCAGAAAGCTTTGATCTTACAAACTCTCAAAAGATTGTAAATACAGTTAAGGTTTTACTTCAGACTAGTTTTATTTTAATACATGAGTTGGGTGTCCCCGTTGTTCGTCTTGGAAGAATTGCAGGTCAATATGCTAAGCCACGCTCTCAGGATTTTGAAGAAGTGAATGGCGAACAAATCCATAATTACCGTGGTGATTTGATAAATGGATTTGAACCTACCAAAGAAGCTCGTATGCCTAATCCTCAACGTTTGATAGAAGGCTACCATAAAGCGGGACTTACTTTAAATTTTGTTCGTGCTCTTGCCGATGAGGGATTTGCTGACCTCCATCACCCAGAACAATGGGAATTGGATTTCATGAAAAACAATGAGTACTACAAAGAATATGAAGCAATGGTAGATTCTATCACTAAAGCTGTAAAATTTGTAGATGCTATTTCACCAGATCGTTTCAACAGTCTACAGAAAGTAGATATTTATACTTCTCATGAAGCCCTAAACCTTTATTACGATTCTGCGCAAACTCGGAATGTTCCTCGTAAAACGGAATTCTATAATCTAAGCTCACATATGGTATGGTTGGGAAATCGGACTAGAGATTTAGATGGTGCACATGTGGAATACCTAAGTGGAATAGCGAATCCAATTGGTGTAAAAGTTGGACCCCCATATACTATTGATGACACTCTTAGATTAATAGAGAAATTAAATCCGACTCACGAAGCCGGAAAAGTTGTTCTTATAACTCGATTTGGAAAATCTGTGATTGAAGATGAGCTTCCTGATTTAATTAGAGCTGTTCGAAGAGAAGGTTTTCCTGTTGTTTGGAGTTCTGACCCAATGCATGGAAATACTTTTTCATCATCAAACAATTATAAGACTCGTAATTTTGATCATATTCTCGAAGAAATTAAATCAGCTTTTGCCATTCACAGAGCAGAAGGAAGTTATCTTGGTAGCGTTCACTTAGAACTTACTGGCGATAATGTAACTGAGTGCGTAGGTGGTGCAAAAGGATTAAATGAAGAAGGATTAGATAATAATTACGAAACCTTCTGTGATCCACGTCTTAACTACGAACAATCTCTAGAGATGGCATTTTTAGTATCAAAAGAGTGGAAACAAAGTTATTCGTGAATTTAAATTGAAGATTTAGCGCTTTCCATTTGAAGGTGATTAATTTTTAATCTTCTTTTCTGCCATTTTTAAATAGGCTACTGTCTTAGAGTCAATCTTAATCTGTCATCATTTCTTGGTGGCAGAATTTAGTCTGAAATTTTTTCACGCCTCATTTGCCTGCCTGACAGAGCACTTTATTTCTGTTCTATTGGCATAGGCATTGCATCCTTTTTATTGAATTTTTGAAATACATAATCAAAATAAAAGAGGATTCAATCATGGCACTTATTAAATATTCAAGACCAAATACAGATCTTTTCTCAAGAAACTTCAACGATATAGTTGATGAGTTCTTTAATAATTCTGCATCAAATTATCGCAAAGATTCTTTTATGCCGAGTGTAGATGTTTCTGAAACAAATACCCAATTCGAAGTATCTGTAGAACTTCCAGGTTTAAAGAAAGAAGACATCAATGTTAATCTTGAGAAAAGTCGCTTAACCATTAGTGGCGAACGTAAGTTCAAGAATGAAGAAGAGGGCAAGAACTTCCATAGACTAGAAACTCAATATGGAAAATTCAGCCGTTCATTCTATTTACCAGACACTATTGATGAAGAAAGCATTTTAGCAAAGTATGAGGATGGTATTCTAAATATCACCATCAATAAAAGCGAGGAGAAAGTAAAGAAGCAGATTGAAATAGCATAAAATCGATCTAAAGGTTAGAAAGTCGGAGCGTTTGAAAAGGCTCCGGCTGTTTTTTTGGTAACAAATTGTAAAGGTGTACAATTTTAGATAATGGAAACGTTGTAGCACCACAAAAACATTAACTATCAACAAACTAAGAATTATGAATACTGCTGTTAAAAATTTTTTCGGAGTTGCAGCTGCAATAATCGTTTTACTAGGACTAAATGCATATACAGGAAATAGTAATCTTGTAAGTTCTCCAGATTATAATACAGAAGTAACTCCTTCAGAAAGTAGATCAGTTGCTACTTTAAAAGACATGAATGATGCGATTGTTGATATCGCAGAGAAAACAAATCCTGCCGTAGTAACTATTACTACTGAGAAAACTCAACAGATTCAAAGAAGAATGGATCCATTCTCTATGTTTTTTGGTAACCCAAATGCAAGAGATGGCCAAACAGATGAATATGTACGAAGAGGATTGGGATCTGGGGTAATAGTTTCTGAAGAAGGATATGTACTAACAAACAATCATGTGATTGATGATACCGATGAAATTAAAGTACTTCTTTTTAATGGTGATGAAGTTAGTGCGACCTTAGTTGGCACAGATCCGGAAACAGATATTGCAGTACTAAAAATTGATCTAGATAATCTTCCAACGGTAAAACTTGGCGATAGCGATGCAGCTAAAGTAGGTTCTTTTGTATTAGCAATTGGAAGTCCTTTAAGTGAAGATCTTGCTCATACAGTTTCTTTTGGAATTGTGAGTGCTCGAGGTCGTTCTTTAAACAGACTCACTTCCTATGGTGATTATATCCAGACCGATGCAGCTATTAACCCAGGTAACTCTGGTGGAGCGCTTATTGATATGAATGGGGAATTGGTGGGAATTAATTCCGCTATTGCATCCCGTTCTGGTGGGAATGACGGGATTGGTTTTGCTATTCCAATCAAACTAGCCAAAAGAATTATGGATGATTTGATTGATGATGGAGCAGTTTCCAGAGGATACCTTGGAATGTATTCTGCTGGCGAAGTAGATAAAACAATGGCAGAAGCTCTAGGGCTTAGTAGAAACCGTGGAATTATAGTAGGTCAAATTGTTGAAGATAGTCCTGCAGAAAAAGCTGGTTTAAAAGAGGATGATATCATCGTAAGTGTAGACAAAGAAGAAGTTTCAGATTATGATGCTTTCCGAACAATGGTAGCAAGTTTTAAACCTGGTAAAATTATTGAGCTTCAAGTAATTAGAGGTGGAGAAGAAAAATCTATTTCCGTAACTTTAGGAACTCGACCAGGCGAAGAAATTGGAGCTAATTTACCTGCAAAAAAAGATATCAATGAGAAGTTGGGTTTTACAGTTACTGAATTAACCTCAGACCTTAAAAGACAGCTTAGCTTAACGAATGATATCAAAGGAGTCGTTGTTAGCAAAATAAGCGAGTCAAGTAATGCATTTGAACGAGGTCTTCAGCGCGGTGATGTCATCACTGCTGTGAAGCGTAATAAAGTAGAAACTGCTGAAGATTTTTATAAAGAAGTTGAAAAAAGCTCAGAAAATGGAGATCAAGCAGTTTTATTAACAGTCGAACGAAATAATATGAAACAATTTATCGCGTTTAGACTCTAAGATATTGACAAACATTTTATTGTACCCCGAAAAAGCCAAAGCCTGGACCCTGATACGGTCCAGGCTTTTTTTAATGCCACAGACTTAGGAGCCAAAAACATTAAACCTGTAGAGGCGCATAGCTATGCGCCTCTACAGGTTTATATTTAAGTCTAATTAAATCAGAACAAAATCTTTTTCCTTGAAGAAAGGACTTAAATCTTCAGGGGGTGGAAAGTACTTACCACGAAATTCATTAAAGAACCCAAGAGTTTCGCTACTCATTAGCTGAATAATTTCATCCATGGCTTCGCCTGAAATCATAAAAGGTGTACGATCAAATACCATTAGATTTCCAACGCATTGTGCACTGATTTGATATTGAGCACAATCTTTAATTGGAGTTCCTTTGATGATGCACTTGGAAATCCATTTACCAGAATCAAAGTCCTGATTTTTTCGAAGTTCGTTTTGATAGCTAAAATCCATGTGCTGTTGAAAATATTCTGACATCTTACGCTCAGAATCTTCTGAATACTCATTCATTTGGTCTTTCATGCACTCGGTACAAATGGCAAATTCCCAAACTAAATCTTGAGTATTCATTCCCGGGTAATTTGTAAATGCTTTTTCGATGACATACTCTTCCTTTTCAAGAAGAGGCTTCTCACAAACCAGACATTTTGAAATAGGAGTTCCTGTTTCTGATGAATGAAAAAGAGAGGGTAATTCTACAAGCGTTGGATTCATTATTCAAGGATAGCAAAATCCCCGAAAAGATGATTGATTAAAACAAGTTTCGGTTAAAATAATAGCGTATTCCGGCACTAAGACTAAAATCCCAAAACGAATTTGTTTCTGAATAGTCATCTATAGAAGGATTGAGTGTTTTAAATCGGTGTTGGTAATTATTTCTGATATTAAGATTAGCGGTTAAAGCTAAGCTGTTTTCGATAAAGTATGTAAGACTTGAATTAAAGTTAGTGTTAAACCGATTTCGGTCTCTTTGGTCTAATTCTTTTACTTTTTGAGTTAAGAAAATATTTGAAGCAGAATTGTTAAGCATAAATCGATCGTTTAATACCCAAAGCCAACCGAAGATAATATTGTTACTATAATTCCAATCATAAGAAAATCTTTTCTCCATGGGTAAATACATATCCGTTATTAAATTTGCACTTATTTGATGATCCAGAGTCAAATTTTTATACCATTCTGCCGTCACATTGATAATAGTATTTCTGGTCACGGTAGTATTTCGATCGGAAAAATTATTGAGTTCATCTTCTCTTCTATCCATAGAATTGTTTGCTGAAAAACCGGCATTTAATGAAACCCGATACCCTTCAAGCCTGGTGCCAAGATTTTCATTAAAAACGTCGTTAAGATAGAACATATCATATGTATCCAAGGCATCCAACTTACCATCAATTCCCGTGTTTAAATCCTCCCAAAAATATTTTAGTGGTCGATCGTAGCCCTGCTGATAGCCGTTAAACCTAGTAAAGTGTTCAGCGGCATAGATTAAATCATCATTATTTAAAGATGGATTTCCTAGTGCTTTATATCTTTCGTTTGCCCTAAGTGCCCGAATGACTGGTGTTACATTTCGTAGTCGGCCAAAGCCAATTCCAATAGTTGGGGAAAAGTATAGTTCACGATCCAGATCTTTAACATTTCGAGTTTCTGTGTTATTTATTTCCCGAGAACTTTTACTAAATCGATACTCAAAATCAGAGGAGAGTCCACCTTGCAAAAAGATATCTTCACTTAGATATTTTCTAGCTGAAAAGAACAGATTATACCCCATTCGGTTAGATCGGTCTTTAGCTAAATCATCAATTTCGGATGCATTAGTCAGGTCTTTGTCCATATCCTTACGATTTGATAAATTGGAGAGAATACGAAGTTGACTACTAGCTGAATACTGAAAATCTTCACTTTCCCGGAAAATTTCGAAAGTTGGTGAAACTGAAACAATACTATTAAATGATTGTTGTTTTGTTTCGCTGTTAATTGGAGAACTTCCATTGTTGAATGAAATATTTCGATCGGTAGAACTAATTCTATTGGATACATTCAGGTTCCCTGAAGAAATATAAAAATTACTGTAGCCCCAATCTGGCAGCCGGTAATCAATCAGATATTTAAAATCGGTGCTGTCCGTAAATCCTATACTTTCCTGAGCTAGAATATTTAATGGAATGAGGATGAAAATTAATACAAGGATATTTCTCATGGCTGTAGTGATTTTGTTTAAAACGCGTGACTAAAATAATTATACATTTCAAATTAAGTATAACATGTTGATGTTAGTAATTTTAAGAAAAGTCTGCAATTCCGTCATAACCACAATCCGGGCATGATTTTGGTCAATATAAGAGTAAATAAATGAGAGGAATTTAGATCATGAATTTAAACAAGTTTACACTCAAGGCTCAAGAGACCATCCAGAAAGCATTGGAGTTGGCTCAATCTAATAACAACCAAGCTTTAGAACCAGCACATTTAGTTAAGGCATTTTTAATTGATGCAGATAATATTGTTATCACTTTGTTTAATAAGCTAGACGCTAGTTTAAAAGTAATTGAAGTAAGTACGGATGCTTCTTTAAAGAAACTTCCACAAGTACAAGGGGCGTCTGTTTCAGGGCAGTACTTATCAGCTACTACTAAAGATGTATTCGATATTGCTCAAAAAGAATCAACAGCACTAGGGGATGAGTATATAAGTTCAGAGCATGTATTATTAGGACTGGTACAAACCAAAGGCGAAATAGCTGATGTGCTAAACGATCAGGGGGTGACCAAAGACAATATCTTAAAAGTATTAAATGATGTTCGTGGTGGCCAAACAGTAGATGATCCAAATGCTGAAGCACGTTATGGTTCCCTAAAAAAGTATGCAAGAGATTTAAACGAACTCGCCGAGAAAAATAAACTCGATCCTGTAATTGGACGCGATCAAGAAATCCGAAGAGTTATGCAGATTTTAACTCGACGAACAAAAAACAACCCAGTTCTAATTGGCGAACCAGGAGTTGGTAAAACAGCAATAGCAGAAGGAATGGCACTTAGAATTGTTCGTGGTGATGTTCCTGAAGGGCTGAAATCTAAGCGAATTGTTGCGTTGGATATGGGCGCTTTAGTGGCTGGGACTAAATTCAGAGGAGAATTCGAAGAACGACTCAAAGCAGTTGTAAAAGAAGTAACCGAATCCGACGGTGAGATTATTCTCTTTATTGATGAGATTCACACTTTGGTAGGAGCAGGATCTGCAGAGGGTTCTATGGATGCAGCTAATATTCTTAAACCGGCGCTTGCACGAGGTGAAATGCACGCCATCGGAGCCACTACGTTAGACGAATACCGAAAGTATATTGAAAAAGACAAAGCACTGGAACGACGTCTCCAAACAGTATTGGTTGGTGAACCTTCCGTTGAAGACACCGTTTCTATTCTAAGAGGATTACAAGAACGGTATGAAGTGCATCATGGAGTTAGGATTACAGATGCGGCGATTATAGCCGCTGCTGAGCTTTCTCATAGATATATAGCAGATCGTTTTTTACCAGATAAAGCCATCGATTTAATTGATGAATCTGCTTCAAGATTACGACTACAAATTGATTCTCTTCCTGAAGAACTAGATGCGCTGGAACGACAAATTCGTCAGCTTGAAATTGAACGAGAAGCTTTAAAACGAGAAAAAGATCAATCCAAAATTAAAGGGATTGAAAAAGAACTTGCCAATCTTGAAGAGCAAAGAAATTCAATGCGGGTTCAATGGGAGCAAGAACGTGACCTTATCCAAAAAGCTCGTGAGTTAAAACAAGCTATAGAAACAACCAGAAATGAAGCAGATAAAGCTGAACGTTCAGGGAACTACGAAAAAGTAGCCGAACTTCGATATGGAACCATTACTCAGCTTGAAAAAGATTTAGAAAATGCAAAGAAAGAACTGGATAATTCACAATCTAGAAAGGCTTTGCTCAAAGAAGAAGTAGATGCAGAAGACATCGCAGATATTGTAGCACGTTGGACCGGAATTCCCGTAACACGGATGCTTCAAAGTGAACGACAGAAATTGCTACTGCTTGAAGAAGAGCTTCATAAAAGGGTAATCGGTCAGGACAAAGGAATTGAAGCAGTAGCGAACGCTGTACGCCGTTCTCGTGCAGGCTTACAGGATGAAGACCGCCCAATAGGTTCATTTTTCTTTCTCGGTTCTACAGGAGTTGGTAAAACCGAACTTGCTAGATCTCTAGCAGAATTCTTATTCAACGACTCAAATGCAATGATTCGAATCGATATGAGTGAATACATGGAAAAGCATAGTGTGAGTCGTTTAGTTGGAGCACCTCCAGGATATGTTGGGTATGATGAAGGCGGTCAATTAACCGAGGCTGCTCGTCGACATCCTTATTCTGTAATTCTATTAGATGAAATTGAAAAAGCTCACCCTGATGTATTTAATATTTTACTTCAGGTACTGGATGAAGGTCGACTAACAGACAACAAAGGAACTACCGTCGATTTTAAGAATACAATCATCATTATGACCAGCAACATTGGTTCGCATTTAATTGTAAATGAGATGGAGAAATCTGGCGGCGAGTTAGATGATGAAAAGTATGAAAAACTTACTCAGCAACTGATAGATCAGTTGAAATTGGCTATTCGTCCTGAATTTCTTAATCGTGTAGATGACATCATTGTATTCCATCCGCTAGGGAGAGAGCACATTCGTCAAATTGTTGATATTCAGCTCAAAAGAGTACACCAAATGTTGGGTAAAAATCATGTGAAGCTTAATATTCCAGACAATGTAAAAGATTGGTTAGCAGCAAGAGGGTATGATCCCGTTTACGGTGCTAGACCACTTAAAAGAGTGATTCAGCAAAGTATAACCAATGTATTAGCTACTCAATTATTAATGCGAGAATCTGATGCTCCCGTTGAATACGAAGCTACCATCAACAAAAATAAAGATGGAATCGACTTTGCCGAAGTAGTGAGCGACGTGGAAGAATGGGTTGAAGAGAAGAACTAGAAATAATTGCTTCCAAAAACTTTCTGTTGGTCATTCCTGCAGAGCCAGGAATCTAGAATTAATTAAAAAGATAGCAAGCAGCTTTTAATCAACTCGAGATTTCAGGCAAACGCTTTGAAATGACTGGGTTAAATATTCTGAAAAAAGTATTTATCACGAACTCGCATTCTTATTTAGGAATTGGAAATCCTCGGTCTCGCATTAATGCTTCAATCTTAGCATCCCGTCCTCTAAACATTCTATAAGCTTCAGCTGGATCGATAGAGTTTCTTGGAGCGAACAAGTATTTAACTAATTTGTCAGCTACTTCTTTATCATAAAATCCATCTGGGGCTTCAGCAAAAGCTTCAGCAGCATCAGAGGTTAATACATCTGCCCACATATATCCATAATAAGCTGTTGCGTATCCCTCACCTGAAAAAACATGTCCAAAATGTGGAGTTCGATGTCGCATAGGTAATTCCTTGGGCATTTTTAACTCAGCTAGTGTTTTACTCTCAAAAGCATCGATGTCAATATTAGAAGGATCAGCAAGGTGAAGCTTCATATCCATTAACGCAGAGGATAAATACTCGGTGGTTGCGAACCCTTGATTAAAGGTTTCGGCATTTTTAATTTTCGAAACTAGCTCAGCTGGTATTGGCTCGCCTGTTTTATTATGAACTAAAAAATTATTGATCACTTCATCGGTTGACAACCATCGTTCTAATAATTGAGATTGAAATTCCGTGTAATCTCTAACGCCACCATTTAATGTTGGATATTTTACATTAGACGAGAAGAAGTGAAGAGCATGTCCGAATTCGTGAAAGAACGTATTGGCATCATCCCAAGATACTAAGAGAGCCTCACCTGGCGCTGGTTTCACAAAGTTCGAATTATTGGAAGCCAGCACGTTTTCCTTTCCGTCAAAAGTTGTATGACTTCTATACATATTAGCCCATGCACCAGATCGTTTACCTTGTCGTGCATAAGGATCGAGATACCACAATCCAATGTTTTCACCAGAGTCTATATCTGTTACTTCCCACACCTTAACATCTTCGTGAAAAACGGGAACTTTACCCTCAGGAACAGGAGTAAATTTATAGTTAAATAATCTGCCAGCAACATAGTGCATGGCTTCAGTTAATTTATCTAACTGTAAATACTGTTTTACTTCTTCTGAATTCAGGTCGTACTTTTCTTTACGAACTTTCTCCGCGTAAAAACGATAATCCCAAGGTTCTATCGTAATATTATCCCCAGCTCTATCAGCTACGGCTTGCATATCAGCAACTTCTTCAGCTACTCGACCAATAGCGGCAGGCCAAACAGCTTCCATTAATTGCATAGCATTTTCAGGTGTTTTAGCCATTCTATCTTGCAATCGCCATTCTGCATAGTTTTCATAGCCCAATAACTCTACACGTTCTCGTCGTAATTGTAAGATTTCAGCAATAATTTCATTGTTATCATATTCATCACCATTATCGCCTCTAGAATAGTAGTTAGTCCAAACTTGTTCTCGTAAAGCTCTTTCGGTTGAGTAGGTTAGGAATGGATCCATGGATGAGCGAGTATTTGTGATTGCAAATTTCCCATCTTCACCATTATCTGCAGCTATTTTCGCCGCTGATTTAATGAAACCTTCAGACAATCCATCTAATTGGTCTTCATTTAGATAAGTGATATAATTTTCTTCGTCATGTAATACATTGTTCGAAAATGTGTTGTAAAGGCTTGATAGTTCTTTATTGATAGCAGCATAACGTTCTTTTTTTTCTGCATCCAAATCAGCCCCGTTCATTGCAAAACTATTATAAGTAAGTTCTACCACACGCTGTTGATCTGAAGGTAGCGGGTTTTCTAAGGAAGCATCATAAACTGCTTTAATTCGCTTGAACAATTTTTCATTTTGAGTGATTTTAGAATTGAACTCTGAAAATTTTGGAGCTAGTTCAGCTTGTACTTCTCTAAATTCTGGGGAAGACATATTACCGCTAAGAATGCCATAGTAAGTAGAAGCTCTATTTAGTTCAGTTCCTGCACGTTCCATTTCTTCTATTGTATTTTCGAAGGTTGGGTCTTCTGTGTTGTTTGCGATAGCCTCAATGTCCTTAAGGTTAAGTTCTATTCCTTTGAGCATTGCTGGTTTTACATCTTCAATTTTCATTTGGTCAAATGCAGGTACTCCGCCATAAGGTCCAGTCCATTCTTTTAATAATATATTGGTAGGCATATTTTTTTCATTTTGATTACATCCAGCTAGTAACGTAAAAGCTAGAACTACAACTAAGGGTTGAAGAGGTCGGATTAGGTTTCTCATGCTATTGGAAAAGGATTAGTTAATACCGTTCACCTAATGTAATTGAATTCATCCAAATAAATATAGTAGAACATATAATAATTGGTGGATAAACCTTTGCCTAAAACGGTATTTTCAAATTTAGAAACAGTCTTATCAAGATTGGAATCAAACGTAATTAATGGACAAAGAAAACAGATAAAAACTAATTTAGATTAAATAATTAATCTGGAACTAGAGCCTGCCAGAACTCACCTCTAGGGTTAATAACAGAATTTTCCATTCTAATATTTTCAAATAAAGTACCATCTGTCCATTGAGTAAGATCGTCCCAAGGATCATTACCTAAAATATAGGCTGGAGCTCTGAAGACATTCTCATCGGTATGATATTTTAGAGACCATAACGTATAGCCAAATTTTAGTTCCTCCATGGTATCGAAATTACCAGCGAGTCGAGCATAATCCGTATCTAATCCAGTTTCTCCAACAAACATTGGGACATTGTATTGGTTTTGAAATGCAATAGCATCGGCAAAGTAAGCCACATGATTTTGTTGGTTCCAAGGATTCGATTCGGTTTTATTATTAGGTAAGCGATATCGATGAATATTGTATACTAAGTTACTATTATCAGTGAAATCACTTGGAAAAAGAGAGTTAGACCCGCCATTTGTTTTGTATTGATTTCCAAATTCTCCTCCTTGAATAATGATTAACGTATTATCATTATTTGCACGAATATTTTGAATCATTACATTAAAAGCATTTCTAAGAATTCCCATGTCAGAATCATTTAAACGATGGGGTTCATTAATCAGGTCGTACATTGCGATGGTATTTTCATCTTTATAGCGCTCAGAAATTCTATCCCAAATTCTACTAAGGGCAATTGGATTTCTGGAATCGTTAAAAAAGTCCTTTGAAGAATATAATTCATCGGTTATTGGGGAATTATCACCAGCTGTTCCAGGAACAGCATGCATATCCAAAATCAAGTAGATTCCATGAGGTTTGCTCCAACTAATCAAGTCATCAATAATTTTAAACCCATCTAAATTTTTGGATTCGGCTAGTTCATTATTATCAACCCAAGATTTTAAGCTGGCTTTATATTCATTGTACTTTGTCAGTTTTGCGTTTCCATCTGTGTATGCAACGTCGGTTCTTAGTTCTCTTTGAGCTGAGGTTAAAAATAATTCGTAGTGTAATGGAACTCGAATAGCATTAAATCCTCTGGAAGCAATAAATTCTACATCAGCCTCTGTAATAAAATTGTCTCTCCATTTTTGAAAGAGAACTTCAATTGCTTCGGGTTGAAGCCCAGAATCGAAGAGTTTACGCTTCATGTCAACTTGTTTCATATTTCCATTACTTCCAGACATAAATCCTTCCATAATCAACCATTGACCAACATTCACTCCTTTTAGTAATACTTCTTCATTATCAGAATTTACAATCAGTTTGTTATCGGCACGTAATTCTTTCATTTCTTGAGTTAGCGAACCATTGTCGATAGTATTACAACCAAAAATCATTAAACTAATTAGTAATAATGTTAGAGTAGGGTATGTGTTGTTCATTGGTAGTTTATTCCAAAAAAAATGTTTATTAAATCCTATAAAGTACCTAATCCTAATGAAAAGGTGGTTTTTAAAGCTAAGGAAATTGTGGGTTTGATGTTAATATCAACAAAATTTCTCTTGCAAAAACAACCTGGTTTTGTTTTAAATAAAGTAAAAATTTGAATGGATTAACTAACCATCAAAAAAAGCTTTTGGATATTCTACTACTCCATTAACTTTAAATAATGCATTCTTTACTAGCTCTAAAGCCATGCAATTCTCTTTAGGAACATCGAATGGAAGAGATATTTGGAAACCATCAAGTTGTTGGTATCCGAATTTAGAATAATACTCTTTATGACCTAAAAGAATAATAGATTCATAACCCAGCTTCTTAGCAGTGTTATGAGCTTTAAGAATTAGTTTTCCTCCAATGCCTTGCCCCTGAAACTTAGGCAGTACAGAAACAGGCGCCATTGCTAATGACTTAAACTCCTCGAAATCATTTTTTACTTTTATTTTGGTAAGTAATATATGACCTACAAGTTTTCCATGTACTTCTGCAACTAATGAAAGCTCTGGAATAAAAGTATCAGAACTTCTCAATCTTTCAACTAAAAACTGTTCTGTATGATCACTGTATTCTTTTTCTTTAAAAGCTTCTTCAACTAAAGTGAAAACAGCTTTAAAGTCATTGAATTCTTCTTTCCTAATTCTCAGATCCATGTGGGATGGTTTAATAAAATGTAATGTGCTTTTCATTCCCAATCAGATTTTGTAAATAGCACTACTAACTAATCCTTTAAAATAATACTGAGATGATGAAAAAGATAAGCTTTAACGGGATAATAATACCTTTACTTAGCATCTTGCTAATTCCAATAACGATTTTTGCACAGGAAGAAGATAAAAAAGAAGATGTTAAAAAATGGGATGTAACCGAAGCTCGAGGTGAAACCCGAGAAATTTCTTTTTCTACAGATGAAGGAACATGGATGTCTTTAGATATCTCGCCTGATAATAAATGGATTTACTTTGATTTGATGGGGCATATTTATCGGTTGCCAGAGACAGGTGGGAAAGCTGAAAATCTTACAGACAGTACTGGGGTTGCTCTAAACTTTCACCCAGCAATATCACCTGATGGAACTCAAATTGCTTTTATTTCCGATCGATCTGGACAAAGTAATTTATGGATTATGAATTCAGATGGCTCTGACCCTAAGCAAGTATTCAAAGAAAATATGGTGCGTGGAGCAACTCCGGAGTGGAGTAATGACGGGAAATATATTTTTATTAGACGACAAAGTCTTTCAGGTGGAGGAAGTGGTATATGGATGTACCACAAAGATGGAGGAGAAGGAATTGAAGTTGCTGAAGGAAGTTGGCCTTCAGTCTCAGATGTAGATTCTTATTTGTACTACTATGAACCCGTAGGTTCTCGACCGGGAATCGGTTTAAATGATGCGTTAAAGGGTTATAATCAACTTAGAAGAAAAGACTTAAAAACTGGGGATATTGTAGAGATAACCAACGGAGTAGCTGCACAACAAATTCGAGCTTCAAGTGGAGGGGGGTATGCCGCAGAAGTTTCTCCCGATGGAAGGTATTTAGCTTTTGCTAGACAAATTCCTGATGGCACTATTAATTATCGAGGTCACGAATTTGGACCTCGCACAGCACTTTGGCTAAGGGATCTTCATACTGGAACTGAACGCTTGATTATGGATCCCATAGATCGAGATATGACGGAGACGATAAAAGTATTAAGAGATCTTCCAGGTTATAGTTGGAGTAAAGATGGGAAGTTTATTTATATCTCACAGGGAGGAAAAATTCGTAAACTTAACATTGAAACAAGGGAAGTTTCAACGATTAAATTTGAAGCTGATATTCATCGTATAATTTCTGAACAAGCATATAGCAAGTTCGAAGTACCGTTCGAAGAATTCGAAGCAAAATTCCTAAGATGGTATGCTCTATCTCCCGATGGCAAGAAGGCCACATTTCAAGCCATAGGAAGAGTTTGGGTAATGGATCTACCAAACGGAACACCAAAACGTTTAACAAAAGATTTTGAGCCATTTGAGTTTTCACCAAGCTGGTCACCAGACAGTCGCTTTATTTCTTTTACGAGTTGGGATGATGAAATGGGCGGACATATTTGGAAGGCAGAAGTTCGTAATGGGAAATTAACAAGACTAACTGAGAAACCGGGTGAATATTTACATCCAAGCTGGAAAGGAGACGGCACCACTTTAGTTGCTATAAAAGGTTCGGGTTCATCATTTCGTGGTAGATCATTTGCATGGAATCCTTGGTATGATCTAATTGAATTAAGTACACAAAAAGAGACTTCACCTACACTTATAAAAAGAACCGAAGCTCATGGAAGTACTCGTTCACAACTAGCAAGACCTTTTTATGGGCCAGAAAACCGAATTTATTTTCAAGAACCTGAAGGGAATGAACTCGCTTTAAAATCAATACGAAATGATGGTTCTGATGAAGTGGTTCATGTTTCAATTGAAGACGGTGATGAAATTATGCTTTCTCAAGATGGATTGAATGTTGCAATTACAGAAGGAATGAATGTGTATTTGATGCCTCTTCCATTTATGAGAACAAATAATGAAACAATCGACATCAACAAAAAGCAGGGCAAGTTTCCTGTAAAACAACTTTCGAAAACAGGGGGATTCTTTCCAACTTGGGTTAATGCAAACACACTTACTTTTGGTAGTGCAAAAACACTTTATAAGTACGATTTAACTACCAATGAAACAGATAGTATTGAAATTAATCTTACCGTTAAGAAAGATAAAGCTAAAGGCTCTATTGCAATAATAAACGCTCGTATTATAACCGTAAATAAAGCAAATGAAGTAATTGAATCAGGAAGCGTTTTGTCAGTTGATGGAAGAATTACTTGTATAGGAAAATGCGATATTTCTGGAATAGATCAAGTAATTGACGCGTCTGGTAAAACTATTATGCCTGGCTTAATAGATATGCATGCTCATCACTATCGAGAATACCAAGGCATAATGCCTAAAAAAAGCTTTGAGTCTGCTATTTATCTTGCATTCGGTGTTACAACAAACCTTGATAATTCCATGTGGTCACAAAATGTATTCCCAACTGCCGAGCTAATTGATGCAGGTGAGATTCTTGGTCCAAGAACATTTAGTACGGGAGATCCTCTCTATAGAGGTGATGGAACTAATCAAAATGACCTGACAAGTTATGAAGTTGCGGAAGAAAATATTCATCGCTTAAAATCCTTTGGAGCTATTTCGCTTAAGCAATACTTGCAACCACGACGTGATCAAAGGCAATGGGTTTCCGATATTGCGCGAAAAGAAGGTCTAATGGTAACTTCTGAAGGTGGTGATTTAATGTATAATCTAGGAATGACGATGGATGGGCAAACAGCATTTGAACATCCAATGAGTTATGGGATTATTTATAAAGATGCATCTAAGTTTTTTGGAATGGCTAAAATGATTTACTCTCCAACATATATGGTAGGAGGTACTGGACCTTGGAACGAGGAATATTACTATCAAAGAGAGGATATCTGGAAGAATGAAAAGATGCGTAGGTTTCTACCTTGGAGACAACTCATTCCACATACAAGAAGACGAATGTTACGCCCTGTATCTGATTATGGATTTCCTCTGATCGCAGAGTCATTAAAAGATGTTATTGAAGCTGGAGGTTATGGTGCTATTGGCTCACATGGTCAAATTCATGGTATTTCAAGTCATTGGGAATTATGGATGACCGCAGCAGGAATGAGTAATCTTAAAGCAATACGTGTCGCAACTCACCATGGAGCTTATTTTTTAGGAATGCAAGATGATTTAGGATCACTTGAGGTTGGAAAAATAGCGGATCTATTGGTACTCAATTCAAATCCATTACAAGATATCGAAAATACTCTTGATATGATGTACGTGATGAAGGACGGTAAGCTATACGAAGCTGCTACTTTAAATCAATTATGGCCGGAACAGAAAGAATACGGTCCATATTATTGGGTAGACGAAGATGCACTTAAATCAGATTCTATTCCCGTAGATTATTGGGATAAAGATTAAAAGCTAGAGAATAACACCTATCAATAAAGACCGAAAATAAAAAAGGTTTCGTCCCTTGCCAGAGACGAAACCTTAAATAGGATATTTATAATTAACTAATCTTAGAAAGAAGAACTGTTTTAGTCTCCTTTAACACTAAGCCCGTTGCGAAAATTAAACCTACAAAAACTGCTTTTATGCCCATTTCTGCTATTGTAATATTTTGTTCTAGTCCGCCAAGTATTCCAAAAAGAGTTACACTTGCTACGATAATGAAGATGTATTTTGCGATGTCCATGTCTTTTTCCTTTAATTTTTTTTGGATGACCACCTGTATGACGAGACTAACAACCAAAAGGTGACAAAGAATTTTAAGAAAAAGCGTTTTTTTGAGAGATTTTACATCTTCTTAACATAATGGCATACGAAAACTGTCTAAGATACTTCTTCAAGGTAACCCAAGTATTCTTTGATAGTACGTTCGTGCCCAAAAATAAACTTAGAGAAAAACCGATAGACTGAGCTATAGACTTTACCCTTTTCAACAATTGTTATGTTTGTACTATCTTCGTTTCCTTTTAAAGTAATTGTCCATTTTCCGCCAAAAGGCAAACCATCATCAATTATTTCTGAAACAAAAAGAGAAGAACCCTGAGTGGAAAGTTCTTTAAATGATAAAGATTCTCCGTTTGAATAGATTTCTTTCCAAACCAAACTTTCTGATGAATCAGATAAAATTTCAACTTTAGTTACATTGTCCCTCCAATTTGGGAAGTTTGTGGGAGTAGAAATTTTATTCCAAATTTCTTTTTGAGGTGCGTTTATTTGAATAGAAACGGAAGCAGTATGTTCTTCTGGAAGAAAAAATCCAATTGTTAAAATACTAGCTATAAATATTCCTAAAAAAAGTATAGCACCAATGATGTATTTCATAATCAGCCCATTAAATTCAAAGCATCATCTGTACCCATTTTCTCATACTCTTCATCATTCGGTTCCCAGAGTTCAATTTTGTAGCCATTTGGATCCATAATCCAACCGAATTTTCCATACTCGAAGCTTTCCATTTCCCCTACAATTTCGACGCCTTCTTCTTTGAGAATTTTAAGCAGTTCTTCCAAGTTTTCAACTCGGTAGTTAATCATAGCATCTTTCTTGCTCGGGTCGGTATAAGTGGTATCACTTTTAAAAATACTCCAAGCTGTAAAGCCTTTCTTGGAAGAATCTTCAGCTTTGTTCCACTGGAAAGTTCCTCCCCATTGACCTGATTTTATACCAAGATGTTTCGAATACCATTCGTTTGTGGCTTTGGGATCTTTTGCTTTAAGGAAAACTCCACCGATTCCTGTTACTCTTTTTTTCATGATTCTGTTTTTATAGCGTTACGTTTTTCGGCAATTAAATGTCCATAATAAATTCCGATGGGAACAATAATTAAAAGTAATATCCACATCCAAAAAGGTGTCAATTTCGAGAATTCAGAGAAGAAAGCTCCAAAGATTAAGCCAGCAAATTGTACTACAATTAATGCAATCAAAGTTATTCTACTAGCATTCTTTGATATGTATGTGGCAACAAAGCCACCAAAGAAAGCTCCCAAAAAAGTATAAAAAAGCTTCAGTCCTAAAATCCAAGATTGGTTCCGAATCTTAAAGTATTCCTCTTGATACGAGCTTAAATAATCAACTGTTTGACCGCTTGTAAATTTTACAATAGAAAATTCAATCGCTTCTGTAAAAAGTGTGATTGTAAACATGCCAGTCAAGAAGCCAATAAAAAAGCGTATGAATTTCATTTTTTCCTATAGTGAGTAATTACAGTATTAAAATCCATTTCAGATGAAAACTTAACTACTTCTTTAAAAATCTCAGGATCTATTAAATTGATCTGTGAGAAATTGACGCAACCTTTTTGAAATTTGATACCATTACCAATAAATTTGCTTTTTGAGAATTTCATTACCTCAGGAAAAGCATACATCACCATAGAATGGAATGTGAAGTGTTTAGTAGTTTTTGCTAAACCATACTTAAAAATCCCTTCTTGTTCGTATAAAAAAGCGCCAGAACTACTCATGATTTTACCAATGCGTTCTGTAACCAAAGAATCTTCTGTAGAGATTATATCCCGAAGCTTAGATACTACTTCAACATCTTCATCACTTATTTCTTTTAGAAACGACTCATTCATTATGTTGATCAAAAAGGATTTGGTTTCCATCTGGGTCTGAAATACAAAAATGGCAAGGTCCTTTCTCTTCACTTATCGATGGAGATTCCATCAAGAAATCAATGCCCTTTTCTTTTAAATCAGAATGAATGGATCGAGCATCTTCAGGATTAAATGTGATAATATTCTCTTCAAACATATCCTGAAAGAGTCCAATTTTATAAGCTCCTCGTTGCATGATCATCCATTTTTCTTTTATCGACCCAAATTGGGTTAGCGCTTCAAACCCAAGTTTTTCATAAAAAGCTTTGGATGCCTTAATATCTTTTACCGCTAGTGAGAGAGAATGAGTTCCGAATTGTTCTTCCATACTATTATTTATTAGGTTTTAGTTGATAGGTTACTTCACCAAATTGAGCATATTCACCATTTCGAAGTACAAAATCGTTGACACTAATCTCGTTTGATTTTAGTAAAGTATATTCTGTTCTTCCTTGTTCAATTTCTGGAGTGCCCCAATGGATGATTAATGTTTGATCTTTAAAATTTCCACTTAGTGGAAATGATATTCCTCTAGAATCGAACCAGTATCCTGAGACTGTTCCATCATCCATTAACTTATAATATGAATGAGCATCCATACTAAATGAAGCGCTAGAAATACTATTTCTGAAAGTAAGTTTGAAAAATTGTTCATTTAATACCTGCTCCCATTTCATTTGAAAGTCAGCTTCATTACCCATTAAAAAGCCAGAACCTTTCCATTCTCCGAGAAATGAGTTTAGAGTTTGTGCTTGGCTGTCAATTGAACTTGCAGATAAAACTATTAGTAGAATAAAAGAAGGTATTTTCATAATTAGTCGAAGTTGGTTTTAGTCCAAGTCCATTGCATTCCTTTATCACCAGATTGATCTTCAATTCGGGCGGTAAGTTTATCACCTTCTCTTGAATAGATTATCCGTTGTGGGAAATCATTTTCAATATTTTCGAATACAACTTTTTGATGGGACAATTCTTTTAAAGTGAACGGTGTAGCAGGTCTTCCACTCGGACTTGCCAAATAAAGAATTTCATTATCGGATTGTACAATTCGTAGATATTCAAAGGAAGATCGTCCATTTCCGAAAACATCACGGTGAAGCCCTAGCATCATACCACCAGAAGAAGTTGACCAAAGTTCTTCCATTGTGGTTCCATTTTCTGAGCTTGACCAATAACCAGTCATCCATTCCAAATCGGATAAGGATTGTGCTTGAATTGTGATTGAGGAAAGAGTTATTGCAATAAGTAAGATTCCAGATTTCATGCGAAGATTTTAGTTTTGAGATTGAATCTCAAAACTAAAATCAACGGAGTTGTATGTATTGTAAAAAACCGACATTTTAGTTCTCAACGGGTCTTTTTAGTAAAAAATTAGCTAGACTTTCATCTTCAAAAAAATACTTCGATGGATCTTCTCCTGTAAACTCTTGGAAATTATTGATGAAATGAGATTGATCGTAAAATCCACTAAGCTGTGCAATTTCGCTCCAATTCATTTCTTTACCCTCAACCAGCTTAAAAATATAGTTGAAGCGAATAATCCGTGAATAAAATTTGGGTGAAAGCCCGATATATGTCTTAAACAATCGCTCCAATTTACGTTCATTGAGTTGGAGTTTTTTTGTTAACTCTGAAACAGAAATCAGTCCGTTTGTTTCAAAAATTAAAGAGAGGGCTTCATCAATATATCTGTCGTTTTCAATTTCTTTAAAGTCAATTTGAGAAAAAAAGGTATTCAGGAGTTCAACTTTTTGTTGGTAAGAAATAGTCGATAATAGTTGGTCTGAAATTAAAGAGAACTCATCTTTGAGATCCGAACTTAGGTCTACCACTTTATCACTTACGATGCTCATATCAACACCAAAAAGTTGAGCAACTGCTGCGGGTTTAAACTTAATTCCAATTATTCCAGATGTCGCGGTATTCTCTAGCAGAAAGTAATTTCTAATCTGACCTGCCAAAAGCATTTTGGATTGTATTTCCCATTTACCTGAGATATTAATTTGGTAGGTATCACCATAATGGAAAACCATTTCTGGAAAACCGTCAGGTATAATTTTCTGTTGACTGATTTCGGATTCATCATCTTCGACAATCCAATAACAATCAATAAATCTAGAAATAGAAGCTGGTGGTATAATCCTATCGTAAAGCATACAGCTATTTTTCTAGTGTATTTTCGACGGTAGAATTATTTTTTGAGGCTAAAAATCTAGGGTTTCGGAAAAGACCTGCACTAATTAGCGATATCAATAATCCAACGGGAAATATTTCTGTAAAAGTAATAGGTAGCCGATATAGTAGATTCTCATATTGATCTTTCATTTGATCCATCTGTTGAATTATTTCTTCCATTTCTGAAGATGTTGCTCCAGAATTACGTGCTTTTTCAATAATTGAATTTGTGTACTCGTTTATAAATGCATAATCAGTTACATATAAATTCACTTCCCAAGTGAAAACATAAACAATACCAGCTAAAAGCGAGATACCGATTCCAATTTTAAAAGCAGTCCCAAACTTAATGATACCTCCAAGTTCTTCGTCTCTATATTTTTTAGTTGCAACAAAAATCATGGAGAACCCAATAAGCATAATCGAGTACCCAATGGTTTCAGAAGCGAAGAAGGAATTCCCTCCAGATTTTGCGGCATAAATTCCAAGCATCATACTGCCAATTATAGTAGCTCCAGTAATTGAGCCATAAACTAGGATGATTCGATTCATTGTATTCATATCAATTAATTTTTTGTTGTGTTAATCAACCGTAAAGAAAAGCAATAGTAGGATTAATTCCCTCACCCAAAAGTATGATTTTGAGGAAATCATAAGAAAGAGTGAGCAATTTAACACGTTCAGTTCATGAAATGACTTGAAAGAAAAATAATTAACGCTAAGGAAGTAAGCACAGCAGAAAGGGTTCTAAATTTATTTGAACGATTCCATCTAGATTCGAAATCGGCTCTTACTTTTTTAATGGAATTCTCTTCCATTATTTCAATATCCATATTCTTTAACCTGTTATTTAAGGGGATATTGATCACAATGGTGGGAACTTGGGTGCAAATAAAATAGAAAGCCAATAAAATGATTAAGATTAAACTCTCTGGATAATTAAAATGAAGAAAAGATTGAACAAGTAAGAGTATAGAAGAGAGAATAGAACCAACCCAAACAATCATGAATAAAGGCTGATTTGTTTGAATAACAGAATCCATTTCTTTAAATGCCTGTAAAAAATTTCGGTCTGAAAGATTTTTAATTCCTGGCATTACAACTACTGTAAAAGCGAATAGAAAACCTGCAACCATTGAGACTAAAAATGTGGTGGTTATCAGGGTGATTTGAAAAACATCCATGCGATATCTTTGATTAATAGGTCAAAGAATGTATAAAATTCAAAGATATATTGGGCTATGATGGATTTTTTAAAGAAAACTTCACTCAATCAACCTAAGTGATTTCGC
The DNA here is from genome assembly GCA_963974345.1 of uncultured Balneolaceae bacterium. Classification (GTDB taxonomy): domain Bacteria; phylum Bacteroidota; class Rhodothermia; order Balneolales; family Balneolaceae; genus RHLJ01. Next base: position 329,558 of record CAXBBW010000003.1, read on the forward strand.
CTTCTCTACCGCTTGCGTACGTCGACTTACTTCCAGTTTCTCGTACAATTTAGAAAGGTGTGTTTTTACTGTATTAATAGAAACGAAAAGTTTTTCAGCAATTTCTTTATTTGAAAGGCCTTGAGCTACTAGTTCAAGAACTTCTATTTCGCGATCACTAATTCCCAAATAGTCGAGCGCTTTGGCATTCTTTTTGAATTGAGTAGGTTTTTGTTTAGGAGAAGTAAGTTTTTGCCCTACCCAAAGTCCTAATCCAGCAAACATTAATGCGATTATGAAAATGAATCCTTCAATAGAAAGATCTCGCACAAAGTATCGATATTCGAAATACTCAATTAAAAACACAAGTACTGCTAGTGCTAGACCATAAAAGGCAATGGTTTTTTTCATGAAGTAAGAATAATGAATGAGGAATAGAAAATGAAGAACTTGGACATTCTTTATTCTATCCTCAATAATACTACTTCAATAACTCTTCAGGATTCAAACCTTTCAAATCTTCAACCACAAACTTACGACCTTCTCGTATGAGCTCACCATCTAAATATACATTTGCACCAATGCACACTAAATCCCAATGGATATTACTGGAATTTCCGTTTGGCGCGATTTCATAGTCTTTGCCAAGTGTTAGGTGATTGGAACCATAAATTTTTTCGTCAAAAAGAATATCATACATTGGCTTTTCAATGATGGGATTAGTTCCAAAACTAAATTCTCCAAATCGGCGAGCACCTTCGTCTGTATCTAAAATATCTTTCAATGCAGCATTGTTCGAAGAATCGAAATCTACAACTATCCCATTTTCTACAACTAGTTTTACAAATTCGAAAGGCTTTCCTTGGTATACGGATGGCGCATAAGTAATTTGACCATTAACAGAATCCAGAATTGGAGAAGTAAAAAGTTCGCCATCTGGAATATTATGTGAACCGTAACAAGGAACCCAATTTTGTCCTTTCACAGAAAATTTAATATCCGTGCCTTCCCCTTTTAAATGAATAATATCCGTTTTTCGAAGACGAGCTTCGAGCGGTTCCATTGCTTTCTTCAGTTTGGCATAATCAACTAAACACGCATCATAATAGAATTTAGTGAACTCACGGGTAGGGAGTTTAGCATTCATTGCAAATGCTGGAGATGGATAGCGCATGATACACCACTTGGTGTTATTAACTCGCTCATCAAAGTGCACAGGTTTTAGAAAGTGCTCAGAATATGCTTTATTTGCTTCTTTACTTGCCTGAGAGTTTTCATAAATATTTTCTGAAGCCCGTATTCCAATAAAAACATCCATCTTTTTCATTAACGGTAGTTGATCTACCGAAGCTTGATTTTTCCAAAAATCCGTATCACCTTTTTCAACTAACAATCGTTGTGTCTCGGTATCCTCAATTTGTACAAAAGGATGCCCACCTTTTTCTCTAATTTGCTCAACTAAAGAGCGTAAAAGATTGATGCCGTTCAACCCAATAAGTTGAACCATTACATTTTCACCTTTCTGAAGCTGAGTTGAATGTTCAAGTATTAAAGTTGCGAGATTTTGATCGTTTTGTGAAATCACTGCGTGAAATTTTTAAATGATGAATGTTAATTTTTGAATGTAAGAAAAACGATTAACCATTAACCAATTTTACTACATTATCGCAAAGTATGATCTCCTTTGCATCGTTAGAAGCAAGTATTACTGTATTCCCTTTTTCTTTTTGTTGATGAACTATTCTAGAAACCAACTCATGACCTTTTTTATCTAAGTTTGAACCTGGTTCATCAAGAAATAGAATTTTGGAGTCCCGAACTAAAGCTGATCCAAGCTTAATTCGTTGTTGCTGCCCTGTTGAAAGTTGTTTGAACAGTTGATCAGCGTAACCTTCCATTTGAACAAAATTTAGAATTTCATGAGTTAAATCAGAGTTCTTTTCTACTCCACTTACTTCTTGTATAAATTCAAGATTCTCAAATGCCGTTAATTCACTATACAGATTTATATAAGGCGCTGCATAACTTATGAGTGGTTTAACATCCTCTTTTAGTAGAATTTCCATATTGCGCTTCCAAGTAATAGAACCAATTTTTGGACGAAGTAAAAAAGCGAGGCATTTTAATAAGGTCGACTTTCCACTTCCATTCGCACCTGAAATACCAAGAACGCCTTCAGAATGAGTAAAAGAAAGATCTGCAAAAACCGTTCTACGATTGTATGTTTTTGTAAGTTGATGAACCTCGAGATAAATCATGGCTAAAGGTACCAAGTTAATTGAAAATTACATTAGACATTTTTCTTTATAAACCATGAATAATTCCTAACGATAATAGGTTGTAAAGCGCTTGAAGACATACTATTTTCAACCACCTATTTAAACTCTAATATGCAGAAAGTAATTGATCAAATAACGGATCACCTTGTAACACTCGTTACCAACGATAAGGATGTCTATAACCCGAAAGAGCTATTAAAATCGGGGATTCCTTCATTTGTAGTTGAACGTATTCGGTTATTATTAGAAGATAAAGTTAAAGATGAAATAAGTGCAGTTGTTCCAGTTTGGTTTAAAGGAGATGCACGATTAGTTATTGAAGCTTTGGAGGATTATACACGTTCTGCAGTAAGTAATTCACACATACCAAAAGAGCATCTATATGAAATTATAAATAGTGTAGTAAAAGATATTATCTATGTTTTTGTAGAACCGCGAAAGAATATGGCGGAATATATTTTCAGAGATAATGATGAACTTAGCTTTCAAGAATTAGAAGAAAGGTGTGCTCACCTAACTATTTATAAGCATTTTGGGGCAGCCATTCCTTTGTATATGAAAAAAAGAGAATTGGAATCATTAAGTAAAGACCGCTGTAAGGTTCTTATTCATAAATTAGACGCGAAACTTGTTGCTTCATATACTGCTAATGATTGGGCACAGAAACTTGAACAATTGTTTGTTCTTTTTGGGGGTAAAGTTGACCCGCTACTATTGGCTACTTTTTTTGAGGATAAAGGGTTGTATGGTATGGCAGGGAAGTTCGAACATCTTAAAGTAAGCCTCACAAAAACAGATTTTATTGAAATTATCTCATCCGAAGATAGCGCTGCATTCTCACCAGACTTAAAACCAAAAGAGCATAATAAAAAAGAACGGAAACTCGGATCAGAAGAAGTAAAGAAAATTTCAGCCAAAGATCAGGCAGAGCAAAATCTAGTGGAAGATTTTTTTGGTAATTATGAAGAAGAGCCTAAAGATGAAATTGCAACATTAGCGGGTCAGTTTGCTGAAGGTAGTTTGACGGATGATGAAATGTCAGAACTATTATCTGATATTGCAGGAGATGGCGTTGTTGAAGTAGACAATTATGATCACGTTGACTCTTTAAATAAGTTATTCTCATTAAATAGCGAAAATGATGAGGAATCTCAGGTTTCTGAAACATCAGAAGAAATAGCAGCTAAGCTAAAAGAAAAAAAAGAAGAGGATACTGAAGACATAGCTGAGTTTAGAGAGAATCTTGTTTCAATTCTGGATCAAGCAAAACATTCATATGAGAATATAGATAGAAAAGAAGCACTCGAAGACATAGTAGTTGATGAAGAAGATCCACAGGAAGACACTGATCATGAAGAAAGTATATTTATAGAAGAAGAAAATGATCTGGAGGAAGTAGAAGGTGAAGAGAAACCTATTTGGGCTAAGTTTATAAATGAAGATCAGATGGATGTGATAATGGGTGGCAAACGGAATAAGCCTAAAGAAACTCCAGAGATTAATGCTGAACCAGAAGATGAAATTGAAGTTGATGATAATTATTCAGAAAATCCTTTCATTGATGATGATGCGAACGAAGATATCCTAACTGATGATATCATTCTTAAAAATGTTCTAGAGGATAGAAAGCTAGAATTTATAGATGTTATTTTTAGTGGGTCAGAAAAGAATTATGATAAAGCATTGACTAAAATGGATAGCTTCAAAACTTGGAAGGAGACTTCCAAGTTTATTCAAAAAGAGATTTTTTTAAAGAATGATGTAGATATGTTCTCTGGTGCAACTGTCGATTTTACAGACAGAATTCACCAATATTTTAATGAGCAACAGAATAGTTAAGGAGTCTGATGGAAGCAAATGACAAAGTAGAACGCCTACAAGAACTTCGTAAAGAAGTACTTAAAGGGGGCGGAAAAGCACGCATTCAAACACAGCACGATAAAGGCAAATTAACTGCAAGAGAACGGGTTAACCTATTACTTGATAAAGGTAGTTTTGAAGAAATTGATGCTTTTGTAACTCATCGAAGCACAGCCTTTGGACTAGAGACACAAAAATTTTTAGGGGATGGAGTCATAACGGGTTTTGGTAAAATTCATGAAAAGCCAGTGTACGTATTTAGTCAAGACTTTACGGTATTCGGTGGTTCACTTTCGGAGACTCACGCAGAAAAAATCTGCAAGATTATGGATATGGCGATCAAAAACGGTATTCCCGTAATTGGTTTAAACGATTCAGGAGGGGCTCGAATACAAGAAGGAGTAACCTCACTTGGTGGATATGCAGAAGTGTTTTGGAGAAATACAATGGCTTCTGGGGTTGTCCCTCAAATTTCAGCAGTAATGGGACCGTGTGCTGGAGGTGCTGTTTACAGTCCGGCGCTAACAGATTTTATTTTTATGGTTGAAAATACCAGCTATATGTTTGTTACTGGACCAAATGTTGTAAAAACGGTTACTCACGAAGAAGTTACTTCAGAAGAGCTTGGCGGAGCAACAACTCATAATACAAAATCTGGCGTGGCTCATTTCGCGACGGCAAATGATGCAGTTTGTCTACAAGAAATAAGAAAATTGATGAGCTATATTCCTCAAAACTGTGAGGAAAAAGTTCCAATGATTCCTTCAAAAGATCCTGATGTTGGTAAAGCAAAAAGCCTTGAATCTATAGTTCCACTAAATCCGAATAAACCTTATGACATTCATGATGTTATTCAAGGCGTTGTAGACAAAGATTCGTTTTATGAAGTACAAAAAGATTATGCCGAAAGTATTGTTGTAGGATTTGCAAGGCTCGGTGGGAGAAGTATAGGTATTGTAGCTAACCAACCATTGTCTATGGCAGGAGTATTAGATATTCGTTCTTCGCTAAAAGGAGCCCGTTTTGTTCGTTTTTGTGATGCCTTTAACATTCCACTTATTGTTTTTGAAGATGTCCCAGGATTTTTACCTGGTACAGATCAGGAATGGGGCGGGATTATCAAACACGGAGCGAAATTACTCTATGCATTTTGTGAAGCAACGGTCCCAAAAATGACGGTAATTACCCGCAAAGCATACGGCGGTGCCTATGATGTGATGAATTCTAAGCACATTCGGTCTGACTATAACATTGCTTGGCCAACAGCAGAAATTGCTGTTATGGGTACAAAAGGCGCCGTTGAAATCATCTTCAGAAAAGAAATTAGTAAAGCAGATGATTCAGTTGCTAAACAAAAGGAATTGGAAGATCAGTATTCGGAAGAATTTGCACATCCATACAAAGCTGCAGCACGTGGTTTTATAGATGATGTAGTTCTGCCTTCAGAGACGAGAAATAAACTCATTAAAATGTTAGAAATTACTCAGCACAAGGTCGATACAGTTCCAAAGAAAAAGCACGATAATCTTCCGCTTTAGGATTACTTGCGGTCAATTATCGCTAACGTACACCTTGAGGTACAAACCAATTTACCCCGTTCATCTACAATCTTAGTTTCCCAAACGTGAATAGAACGCCCCGTTTGAATTGGGATAGCGGTTGCAGTTACTTTTCCTCCCTCAGGAACTGGTCGATGATGGTTCGCATTAATTTCAATTCCTGCCGCTGTTTTATCTTCAGATAAGTAAGTCCATGCTCCGACTGAGCACAACGTCTCTGCCAAAGCAACAGAAGCACCTCCATGTAAAATTCTAAAAGGTTGAACTGTATTTTTGTCTACAGGCATTTCGGCAATCATTTCATCACGACTTATTTTAAGGAACTTTATTCCTAAAGCCGTACCCATATCGGATTGATTTTGTTTTAAAAACCAGTCAACTCTTTTTTTTATTGATTCTTCTATAATCATTACTTGCTTAACAGTGTTAAGTTGAGTATTTATTTGGTGGAACCGCTTTCATGTTTTCATCTGAAAGTGTATCTACCGTTATATAGTAACAAGACTAATTGAAAGTATGAAATATGAGCCAGCGGTAGTACCTCTTTTATTAGAAGAGGGAATGAAAAAAAACAAATTAGGGATAGTCTCAGCTGTTAAGCGAAAAGGAGAGTGGATTGAAACTTCTGTGGAAGAATTCAAAGAGAAAATATGTCATCTAGCTCTAGGGTTATATCAACTAGGAGTAAGAAAAGGCGATCGGGTTTCTATTCATTCAGAAAATAGTACTGAATGGTTAATCTGTGATCAAGCAGTACTTTCTTTAGGAGCAGTAAATGTAGCTGTATATACAACTCAGCCTGCAGATCAAATCAAATATATTCTTGAGAATTCTGAGGCGATTGTACATATCGTTTCAAATGATGATTTGTTTGGAGAAACTAAACCGCTTGTTAAGGGAATTACATCGATTAAAGCGATTATATGTATTCAGCCTTCATCACATAAAAAACTAAAGGGGTTTGAAGAAGTAATAGAAATAGGGAAACAGCTGGATATTGAACAACCGTCTCTTTTCAATGAACTAAGGAACGCAATTTCTCCAGATGATTTAGCAAATATAAATTATACTTCTGGAACTACAGGGGTTCCAAAAGGAGTGATGCTAACTCATATGAACTTGGCATCAAACGCAATTGCATCATTAGAACGAATGCCATTTAAAGGGGAAAATTTTGAGTCCCCAAAAATACTTTCTTATCTGCCTTTGGCTCATATGTTAGAGAGGATTGCCTCTTACTTATATATCTGTTCGGGAGCTTCTATTTATTATGTGGAAGATGTACAAGATTTCAGAACTGATTTGGTGACAATTAAGCCAATTTATTTTGCAACCGTACCAAGATTGTTAGAAAAAATTATGACAGGAATAAAAGTACGAGGGCAAGAATTTTCAGGATTAAAGAAAAGACTGTACTACTGGGCAGTAAATTTTGCTGAAGAATACGATCCTGAAAAGCCTTTAGAAGGGATAAAAGCTCTTGAATGGAAGTTTGCTGATAAACTTGTTTATTCAAAAATAAGAGAAGGTTTGGGAGGGAATTTAGTTGGAACCACTGTTGGTGGTGCAGCTTTGGCGCCTAACGTGATGAGGTTTTTTAATGGAATCGGATTGAAATGTGGAATGGGGTATGGTTTAACTGAGACCTCACCAATTATGACCTCAAGTTTATCTGATGTAATTAGAATTGGTTCAGCAGGTAAAGCTATTGCCGATGTAGAGATACGAATTGCTGAAGATGGAGAGATCCAAACAAAAGGGCCAAATCTAATGAAAGGCTATTACAAATTACCCGATAAAACGGCTGAAGTAATGACCGAAGATGGATGGTTTTGTACAGGTGATATAGGGCATATTGATGAGGAGGGTTGGGTATTTATTACAGATAGAAAGAAATCAATGTTTAAGCTTTCTACTGGGAAATATGTAGCACCTCAACCCATTGAAAATGCACTTATCAATAGTGGATTTATTGACCAAGCAATGGTTGTAGGAAGTGAAGAGAAATTTTGTGCTGCTTTGATTATTCCAGATTGGAAAAACATGGAGAAAAGATTCAAACAAAAAGGAAAAGGTTTTCCCTCAGAGGATGTTACATCAAATGACGATATAATTGAACAGATTCAACTAGAGATAGACAAAGTAAATCGAAAACTTCCTCATTGGGAACAGGTCAAAAAGTTTAAACTTCTAGCAAATCCATTCAGCATTGACAAGGGAGAATTAACGCCGAAAATGAGTGTAAAAAGAAGTGTTGTTAGGCAAAATTATAAGGATGAGATAGAGTCAATTTACGTTGAATAAAAGGAGAGAAATGAAAGAAAATGAGTACAAAATTAGAAAAGTGGCTGTTCTCGGTTCAGGAGTCATGGGTAGCCAAATTGCCGCTCATTGTATAAATGCGGGCTTAGAAGTGACACTTCTAGATTTAAAGAGTGATGATCCTAAGCGACCAAATAAAATAGTTGAAGAGAGTATCCAAAATATATTAAAACTTAAACCAGCTCCTTTCGGGTTACCAAGTTTTGCTAACCGAATTAGAACTGGGAACTTTGAAGACGATTTCAATAAGCTAAAAGAAGTTGACTGGATTTGTGAAGTTATTATAGAACGAATGGATATCAAAAAAGATATGATGTCTAAAATCGATAAGGTTAGAGAAAAAAATACCATTGTAAGCTCGAATACATCTGGGCTTCCAATTTCAGAAATAAGTAACGATTGTTCAAATGAGTTTAAGAAACACTTTCTTGGAACTCATTTTTTTAACCCTCCTAGATACATGAAGTTATTGGAAGTTATTCCTACGAATTCAACTTCAGAAGAGGTAGTGGATTTCATGAAGAGCTTTTCAGAAAGAGTGCTTGGTAAAGGGGTAGTAGTTTGTAAAGATACTCCCAACTTTATTGCAAACAGGATCGGTGTTTTCTCTATGGCTTCCATTATGCCCGCATTTTTTTCCGGTAGATTTAGAGCAGAAGAAATTGATCAACTTACAGGACTGTTAACAGGGTATGCTAAATCATCAACTTTTAGAACAGGAGATATTGTAGGGCTTGATGTGATGGCTCATGTGTCAAAAAATATTTACCCAATGATTCCTGAAGATGAAATGAGGGAAGTTTTTAAACTACCTGATGGGTTTGTTAATATGGTTTCTGAAGGTAAGCTGGGAAATAAATCGGGCTCTGGATTTTATAAAAAAATACAAACTAAAACCGGTAGAGAATTCCACGTAATCAATCCAGAAACCTTCGAATATGAGCCACCTCAACTTTTAGAGGATTCTGTATTAGAAGAAGCTAAGAAGATTCGAACTTCGAAAGAACGGCTTCAATTTTTAAGTTTCCATGATTCAGAAATAGGTGAGTTTATTTGGGAAACTCAAAGAGATCTACTTTTGTATTCTGCACATAGAGTTCCTGAAATTTCAGATTCTATCGAAGCCATAGATCGAGCAGTTAAATGGGGTTTCAATTGGGAACTTGGTCCATTTGAACGTTGGGATGCTTTGGGAATTGGAAAAGTAATTGAACGAATTAAAGCGGAAGGAAAAAAAATCCCAAAACTTGTGTTGGAGCTTCAGTCCGCTGGTTTCGAATCATTCTATAAAGAGGGAAAAGTTTACGATCCTGTTTTAAAGAAAATGATAAATCAATCTCCAAAAGCCATTGGTGAACTGACAGTTGCATCAATAAGAGATACAAAAAAACCATTCTTTGAAAACGATTCTGCAGCTTTATTGGATATGGGAGATGGAGTTGCTTTATTCGAATTTAAAACTAAGAATGCGACCTTAGGATTTGAACTCGTTAAGTCTTTAGAGAATTCATTAACCTCAGTAGAAAAGCATTTCAAAGCCTTAGTAATCAGTCATGATGGAGATAATTTTGCTCACGGTGCTAATCTTATGGAAGCCGTTCAAGCGGTACAAAATGGAAAGTTTGAAGATGTAGTTGAAGCAGTAACAAACTTTCAAAGGACGGCAGTCAAATTACGGTATTCCTCATTTCCAGTGGTTTCTGCCCCTTTTGGTAGGACTTTAGGTGGCGGAACCGAGTTTGTGCTGTACTCTGATCTCGTAGTAGCACATCATGAGCTATATATGGGGTTAGTTGAAGTGGGTGTAGGTTTGATACCGGCTGGTGGAGGTACTACAGAACTTCTAAAAAGAGCTATGAATAAACTTGAAGATGAATCTGATCCAATTCCTTATATACGGGAAGTCTTCAAAACTATAGGGTTGGCAAAAGTATCTGATAGTGCACATAGTGCACGAGACATTGGATTTTTAAGGGGTCAAGATCTTATTGTAATGAATCGAAATCTTCAACTTAGTATTGCAAAAGAAGAAGCTCTAGCGATGGTTAAATCAGGTTATCAGCCCCCTGCAAAAGAATCTTTATATGTTCTTGGAGAAAAAGCTTTAGGAGTATTAAAGATTATGCTCTATGTAATGAACGAAGCTGGATTTGCGACTGATTACGATAAAATTGTAAGTGGAAGAGTAGCCCATGTACTAACTGGTGGAGATCTCAGTGAACCTCAAGATATTTCAGAAGATTACCTTTTAAAATTAGAAAGAGATGCAATTATAAAATGTTTAAAAGACGAAAGAACACATGCACGAATTGAACATATGTTAAAAACAGGAAAACCATTGAGGAATTGAAATGAGGGAAGCATTTATTGTTATTGCTAAAAGAACTGCTTGTGGAAAAGCAAATAAAGGATCATTAAGATTTACCTATCCAGATACACTTGGTGGAGAAGTGATAAAGGATTTGCTAAGAGCTGTTCCAAATTTAGATCCTAAAGAAGTAGATGATGTAATTATTGGGTGTGCTTTTCCTGAAGCATCACAAGGATTAAACATTGCAAGACAAATTTCAATATTAGGGGGCTTACCTGATTCGGTTGCTGGAGTGACTGTAAATCGTTTTTGCTCATCAGGTCTACAATCTATTTCTATGGCTTCGGAAAGAATTATTGCTGGCGGTGCAGATATAATTATTGCTGGCGGAGTTGAATCAATGAGTATGGTTCCAATGGGTGGAATTTCTTTTCAACCAAATCCAGAGCTTGTAGATTCTCGTCCTGAAGTATATATAAATATGGGACTCACAGCAGAAAATGTTGCCAAAAAGTATAATATTAGTCGTGAAGATCAGGACGTGTTTGCATATCAAAGTCATCAACGATCGATTACAGCTTGGGAAGAAGGAAAATTTGATAAGCAAATTACCCCAATTGAAGTGGTAGAAAAGAAAGTAAGTACCACTGGTGAAATTATTAGTGAATCATATACTTTTGCAAAAGACGAAGGTCCCAGATCGGATACTTCGACAGAAGTTTTAGGGAAATTAAGAGCCGTGTTTAAAGTTGGTGGAACTGTAACGGCGGGTAACTCATCCCAAATGAATGATGCCGCAGCAGCTGTTTTAGTAATGAGTGGAGATAAATTAAAAGAATTAGGTGTTAGCCCAATTGCTCGATACGTCGGATTTGATGTTGCAGGTGTTGCCCCTGAGTTTATGGGTATAGGGCCTGTAGAAGCTGTTCCAAAAGTTTTTAAAAGAACTAAACTTGGTTTAAAAGACATAGATTTAATCGAACTAAATGAAGCATTTGCAGCTCAAGGCTTAGCTGTTATAAGAAAACTGGGTTTTAATCAAGAAATTACAAATGTAAATGGAGGTGCAATTGCAATGGGGCATCCATTAGGTTGTACAGGGGCAAAGCTTACAACTCAAATATTACACGAAATGCAGCTTAGAAAATCAAAATATGGTCTTGTAACTATGTGTATAGGTGGCGGAATGGGTGCTGCAGGGATCTTTGAAAATCTAAACTAAGGCTGTTATATGTTTACTGATGATACTCTTACGGGAAAAACAATTTTAATTACGGGCGGCGGAAGCGGTCTTGGTTTAGCTATGGCAAAAGGTTTTGCACGAAGTGGAGCTAATATTGCAATTTGTGGAAGAACAGAATCAAAATTACGAAAAGCTGTAGAAGAAATTAAGACAGAGAATGGATCAATTGATGTTAGAAGTTATGTGAATGATGTTAGGGATCATGAAGCAGTAACAAATATGATCTCTGTTATTGTTTCTGATTTTGGATCATTAGAAGGCTTGGTAAATAATGCTGCTGGTAATTTTCTTTCCGCTTCAGAGGATCTAACTCCAGGTGGATTTAAAGCTATAATTGATATAGTACTTCATGGAAGCTTCAACTGTACACATGCTTTTGGCAATTATCTTATAGATAATAAAAAAGAAGGTTCAATTTTAAATATTGTTACTACTTATGCTGAAAGTACAGGATGTGCTTTTGTACTTCCTTCAGCTTGTAGTAAAGCAGGTGTTCTTGCAATGACCCGATCTTTAGCATTTGAATGGGCTGAATATGGGATTCGTGTTAATGCAATTGCTCCAGGACCATTTCCAACAAAAGGAGCTTGGGCAAGATTGGTTCCCGATAAAATGATTGAGAAACTTTTTATAAAAAAAATTCCAATGAAGAGATATGGAAAACATGAGGAACTTGCTAATCTAGCTACGTTCCTCATGTCTGACCTTGCACCTTATATAACAGGAGAATCGGTAGTAATAGATGGGGGAGAGCGACTTCAAGCAGGTCAGTTTAATTTTATCAACGATTTAATGTCGCGAAAGAAATTAAAAGCTGCGTTTAAGGCGATGAAGCCTAAATGATTCTATTTAGAATAATTGACCAATAACAATCATCATCAAAATTAGCGTGAAATAAACCATATTGGTAGAACCATTTGGTTTATGGAGTCCTAATACTTGTTTGTTGATGAAGTGTTCTAGTCCCAATTTGTAATATTTGTCGTATAAACTTGATTTCATGATGATAGCTTAAAATTGTTAATAAGTGAGTGTGTAGAATTATTGATTATTTACTCTTTTCTCGAGTGCAACAATTCTTTCTTCGAGTCGCTTTACCTCTAATTCATGATGGTCTACATGTAAAACTTTGCCATCAATAATAGTTTCAACCCAAATTTGCTCGCCTTTATCATATTTAGCTGTAGTAATTAAATCAAAAGTATTTCGATCATAAAGTTTCCAAACACCATGTGGTTTGTATCGTTCTCCAACTTTATAGTAATGTCCTTGTTGAAGAATATTTCCATCAGTAGTTGTATAAACAACATCATAATTGTTCCCGCTTACATGCGTAACAATTTTTTCATTTTCAGTATTTGCAATTGTTTGCTGCGCATTTGTCACTGTGAGTGACATTGCAGTTAGGAAAGCAAGGGTAAATAATATTTTTTTCATGGCAATACCTCTCTAAGTTTGTGCCTTTCCAATGTTACCAAATTGTTAACACAAAGTAAAATTAATATTACCTAAATACTTATTTAATGTTAAGAGAATTGTTTTAGTCGTTGCTCAACTCTCTCTACATGTATCGCTAAACGTAAAGCATCATAGCTTGTATAAGCTGAATGCTTGTTCAATTGGATTGATTTAAGAAACAGAAGTGCAGCTTTTTCTGCTGAAGTTGCTGGATCGAAGACCTGTTTTTCAAAATAAAGACGATTACTTTCGTTGATGCGTCCCAATTTTATAGTTTGAGCAGGTACATTACATTCAAGAATCTCATTCTTATTTGATATAATTCGTTTATGATGATTTTCTGTTGCGCCTGCATATACATTAATAGATGCGGATGACCCACTATCAAAACGAAGAAAAAGATGAATAACTATTGGGTGGCCCTCAGTAAGGCTTATTTGTTTAGCTTCAATATGATGAATACCACTATCAATCCATTTTAAACACAATCCAAGTTCATCTATCCATAGATGCCGGAATTCATATTCTATATCAACGAGTTGATTTCTATTCACTTCTTTTTCAATGTGTATGAAACTAGGACGGGTGATTTTGTCCATCATCCATTGAGTAGCAGGTGCTAAGGTAGGCCAATGAGCAAATTGAACAAATACCCCTGCTTCTTTTGCGGCTCTGTGAATTTTATCTAGTTTGGAGGAATCAGTTGGCTGTTTGGCAATAAAAAAACAATTGAACCCTTTGTGAATCCCTTCCAATAAAAGATCAAGATTTTGGAGAGATTCATCTAGAATAAAACAAGCATCAACTTTATCTAAGTCATTTATAGAGGGAACAAGATCAACTTGGCGGACAATACTATGTGGTCGAAGATGTCCTTCCCATGCTAAGCCACGGGTTGCATCTCCTACAATACCAACTTTCATAAGCGTAAAATTTATTTACGCTTAAAATGCACATGGAGTTTGAAATTTACAACTGGGTTAATAAAGCTAGAAATGCTTTAATCGGGCATTACAACGGCTAGTATAAAGTAAGCTAGTATCGTAAAGCCGTACATAAAGGCGAAGATGATGAATAATATTCGAATAATTGTAGGATCCCATCCTAAATATTCTGCCAAACCACTGCATACTCCAGCGATCATTTTGTCCTTTCTTGATTTCCTTAATTTAGCAGGCATAACAAAACATGTTTAGTTGAATTCGTGCTAAGAGTACGAAACTTTAAACAAGTTGTTGCAAAAAAGTTTTATGTATAGAAAGCAGGGTAATTTGTTTCGTTTTTAAGCTTATTCTTTGGAACTAATAACTACTTGAAATCAATTTAGTTTGTATGAAACATCGTCCTTATTTATTTCAGATAGATAGCAAAATCCGTAAGTCCGATCTAGCTAATTACTCAAAAGCAGTATTTGTTTTGCATGATCAATTAAATTTAGAAGCGTGGCCAGATTGGGTTAAAGAAGAAAAGCCACTTTTAATCTTTATTGAATCAAAAGAAAAAGGGGAATCACTACCGTATCATAAGAAGAAGCTTATCTATTTATTAAGCTCAATGCGTCATTTTGCTTTGGAATGTAATGAGGCGGGTTATCCGGTATTCTATCATTCTATAAATAAACATTACGATAGTGGATTGGATAGAATATTAAATTCTTATCAGGCACTTCATATCACCTTTATGACTCCTTCTGAATGGGATTCAAGAGAAAGGTTGAGAGTAGTTAAGGAGAAATATTCAAAAAGAGTAGATGAAATTCCAAGTAATTTTTTTTTGGCAGATGTAGTTCAATACAAAGAAAAAATTAAACCAGGTTATAGATTGGAATTCTTTTACCGGGAAATGCGTCGCCAAACAGGCTATCTAATGGATGGAGATAATCCTGAAGGAGGCGAGTGGAATTATGATGATCAGAACAGGGAAAAATTACCGAAGAAGGTCATAATTCCAGAGAAAGAATTATTTAAACTTGATGAAATTACCTCTGAAGTAATAGAATTTATAAGGAATAATTTTAAGGAACATTTTGGGGAGATCGAAAACTTCAATTATGCTGTTACGAGAAAGCAGGCATTATTTAAGATGAATCAATTTATTGATCAATGTCTTGACCAGTTTGGGCCTTATGAGGATGCGATGGCAATAGACGAGCCTATTTTATTTCATTCTCAACTTTCTATGTATTTAAATAATGGTTTATTACTTCCTGAAGAAATATGTAATAAAGCTCAAGATGCTTATCAAAATGGAAATGCGAGACTTAACTCAGTAGAAGGACTAATTAGACAAATTATAGGTTGGCGGGAATTTGTAAGAATCTATTATGAAGCGATGATGCCTAAAGTAAGAGAAGTGAACCACTTTGACTTCACAAAATCATTACCGGAAATGTATTGGACAGGAGACACTAAAATGCATTGTATGAGTGAATGCTTAAAGCCAGTAATAAAAGACGGGTATTCACATCATATCCCAAGATTAATGGTTTTAAGTAATTTTAGTAATCTAACAGAAACAGATCCAAGAGCATTAAATAAATGGTTCTGGTTTGCTTATATAGATGCGTACGAATGGGTGGTTTTACCTAATGTACTTGGAATGTCGACGTATGCAGACGGTGGAGTTTTGGCTTCTAAACCTTATATAGCAGGCGGTAATTACATTAATAAGATGAGCGATTATTGTAAAAACTGCAGCTATTCGATAAAAGATAAAACGGGTGAAAATGCCTGCCCATTTAATTATCTATACTGGAACTTCGTAGATAAACAACGAGAGACTTTCTCAAAAAATGGACGTTCGAATTTTATGGTAAATATATTTGATAAAAAGTATGAGGAAGAAAAAACACAGATCAGAAATGATAGCGAGAAGTTTATTGAAAATATAAACCGCAGTTAAATTCGAATATCTGATTCTTACTAGCATTTTTATGCAGTATGATCAGAAGAATGTGTCACATACATTCCTCTATCAACTTAAATAAATGGAGGGGTTATGAAACGAGTTATTTACCTATTAGTTTTTTCAACTATGTTACCTGCAATTGTAAAAGCACAAGCTTTCAATTTTGATATCGGATTCGCACTAGGAACTCCAAACGGAAGTTTTCAGCAATCACTAGATCGTAATTCCTATGGACTAGATATCGGAGCCACATACCAAATTGGGAATTCACCTTTTCATATTGGTGGGGGATTAGTTTATCAAAACTTTGGCTGGAGCGAGCGTTCGGAATATTTCAGTCCAGATATTCCAGAAGTAGAACTAAGAGTGCGTACAACAAACAATATGGTTACTCCTCATCTATTGGTGAGAATAGAGCCAAATTTAGGTGTAATTAGTCCTTTCGTAGAAGGTATGTACGGGTTTAATTATTTGTATACAGAGAGTTCAGTTTTAGACGATTGGGATGAAGAAGAAATCGCAAGCTCAGTTAATTACGATTCCTATACCTCAAGCGTTGGAATAGGAGGAGGAGTAAAATTTAAACTTTACGAAGGATATGATGAAGACGGTGATTTTATAGGCGTATCATTGATCCTAAAAACAAAGTATATGCTTGGTGGTGAAGCAAATTATTTAAAAGAAGGAGGGTTGGTAAGAACAAGGAGAGGGATTGATTATGATGTTTCAAGATCACGAACGGATCTAACTACGTTTAATGTAGGGTTTGTCTTAAATTTTTGATTTAATTAGATGGAATGAGGATTCTTCATTATCGGTTTGTGTATTCACTATGCAAACCGATACGAAGAATATTAACAGCTACAGAAAATTTTCTAGAAATAATAAAGAACCTAATCCTGAAGGGGAATACGTTCTTTACTGGATGCAAACAAATAGGCGTTTTCAATACAACTACGCCCTTGAATATGCAGTGGCGTGGGCAAATAAGCTCGGAAAGCCACTTCTAATTTATGAAGGTCTGAATGTAGACTATCCTTGGGCATGCGATCGATTCCATACTTTTTTAATGCAAGGTATGAAAGAAAATTTGGATCATGCCCAATCAAAAAAGCTCAATTTTTTTAGTTATTTGGAACAAGAATCTGGTGAAGGTAAAGGACTTTTGTACCATTTAGCTGAAAAAGCATGTGTAGTTATTTCAGATGAATTTCCCGTATTTATTATTAGAAAACACAATGAGGTAGTAGCCTCAAAGCTTGATATCCCTTACATCACAATTGATTCGAATGGTTTAATCCCTTTAGGTATAACTGATAAAGATCCTTACTCCGCGTATCTTTTTAGAAAGGTTATGCAGAAGCATTTTGTAGAGGCTTACACGAATCCTCCAAAGCAGAACCCGATTGAAGATTTGGTTAATAAAGAAACTATTTTGATGTCAGAAGTTTTCCTAGAAAAATACCCAAGAGCAGACAACCTTTTAACAGATATTCCGGATACGATTTCAAAACTAGAAATCAATCATTCAGTAGGAGCGATTGAAATAGAAGGAACTCGAACAGCCGCTTTAAAACAACTCGATCATTTTATTGATCAAAGTTTAATGGAATATGGCGAAAAGAGAAATCACCCAGACGAAAAGAAAACAAGTGGGTTAAGTGGTTGGCTACATTTCGGGAAAATAAGTGAGTATGAAATTGTAAAAGCTACGCTAGAGCAGCAATCAGAAAAATGGGACTTATCTGCAATTACACCGAATGGAGGAAGTAGGGCAGGGTTCTTTAATGGAGATTCAAATATTGATGCATTTTTGGATGAAGTGATAACATGGCGTGAAGTTGGTTTTCATTATGCACATCATCGAGAGGATTACGATCAATTCGAAAGTTTACCTGATTGGGTTATAGAAAGTATGAATGAACATGAAAATGATCAAAGAGAATGGGTTTATTCGTTAGAGGAGTTCGAGCAATCAAAAACTCACGATGAGTTATGGAATGCAGCTCAAACTCAACTTAGGAAAGATGGGATAATACATAACTATCTAAGAATGCTTTGGGGAAAGAAAGTAATTGAATGGACACCAGATTATCGAACAGCTCTAGATTACCTTGTAGAGTTAAATAATAAATATGCTATCGATGGACGAGATCCAAATAGCTATTCAGGAATTTTTTGGTGCATGGGTCGTTTTGATCGCGCATGGCAAGAACGAGAAGTTTTTGGTAAGCTTCGTTATATGACCAGTGATAGCACTCGGAAAAAAGTGAAACTTA
Source organism: uncultured Balneolaceae bacterium (assembly GCA_963974345.1). Lineage (GTDB taxonomy): Bacteria > Bacteroidota > Rhodothermia > Balneolales > Balneolaceae > RHLJ01. The sequence continues at coordinate 347,755 of CAXBBW010000003.1, forward strand.
AGCAGTATCTAGATAAATACGGAAGCCAGAAGAGTTTACTCTAGTTTGAAAGTTGAGATTTTTGCAAGCTAACCTTATATATTGCACATATTTTAATTAATCCAACTCCATGGATCTCTTTCAAGATAAAAAGCAGCAAGGGTTTAGTGTAAGCGAGCCAAATAAGTACGACTACCACCAGCCATTAGCTACAAGAATGAGGCCTAACTCCCTAGATGAGTTTGCTGGCCAAGAACATTTAGTTGGTGAAGGTAAAATGTTACAACGAATGATAGAAAGTGGCGTGATTGGTTCACTCATTTTCTATGGACCTCCTAGTTCTGGAAAAACTACTCTAGCTCATGTAATATCTAAAGAAATAAAAGCAGCTTTTGAAATTATAAATGCAGTTCTAGATGGAATAAAAGAGTTGCGAGTTGTAGTAGAAAAAGCAGAGAAACTTAGAAAACTAAACGGTCGTAAAACCATTCTTTTTGTAGATGAAATTCATCGGTGGAATAAAGCCCAACAAGATGCGCTCCTTCCTCATTTAGAAAGTGGAATAATCACATTGGTTGGGGCAACTACAGAGAACCCATTTTACTCGTTGGTTAATCCATTACTTTCTAGGTGTCAATTATTTGAGTTAAATCCATTACGAGTAGATCATGTTCGTAAAATGATTTTTAGAGCGCTTAGCGATGAAAAACGAGGACTTGGAGATAAGAAAATAGAAGTAACTCCTAAGGCAATAGATCATTTAGCGGATTATGCAGGAGGTGATGTTCGAAATGCATTAAATGCTCTTGAAGTTGCAGTGTTATCATCAAAGCCTGATGAAAATGGTTTAATTCTAATTGATTTAAAAATTGCTAAAGAGAGCATACAACGACGTACTGTTAGATACGATAGAACTGGGGATGAGCACTATCACTATATTTCAGCATTTATCAAATCTGTACGAGGTTCTAATCCAGATGGCGCTTTGTATTGGATGAATGCAATGTTGGAAGGCGGGGATGATCCTAATTTTATTTTTAGACGTATGTTTATTCTGGCAAGTGAAGATGTTGGACTTGCTGAACCAAATGCAATTACGATAGTTAACTCTTGCCACGAAGCATTTATGAAGTGTGGTATGCCTGAAGGAATGTTTTTTTTATCTCAGGCAGCATTGTACTTGGCAATGTGTCCAAAAAGTAATAGTACGCTGGGTATTTTTAAAGCAAGCAGTGAAATTAAAGAAAAAGGTGTTGGTAATGTTCCATCTTATTTAAAAGATAAAACGGCAAATAAACTTTCTGCTAGGTATCAGGATATTGAAAATGCTTCTAAGGATTATAAGTATCCTCATTCATATCCTGGGAATTGGATAGAACAACAATATCTTCCAGATTTGTTGAAGGGCAAATCATTTTATGAAGCTGGGAAAGAAGGTCGAGAAGGATTATTGAAAAAGAGATTAGATTCGATCAAAGGAGTAGATCAATCAGAGAAATAAAAAACAGGCGAAGAGGATCAGCACTTCGCCTGTTGTTGTTGGAGTCACTAATACTACCGGAAGGTGAATCGCAGCCTAACCAACCTGATCCCCCCGGCTATGTATTAGGCGGAATAAAACATGAAACAAATAGTTTAATATATTTGTTAATCACACATAAAATGATACGGACAAATTTAATTAAAGCAAAACATAATTAGGTATTTTTGTCATTTTAAATTAATAAAATTGAATGACTAAGAGAAAAGCGCTTACAAAGTTAAGTTTTTGTATATTATTCCTTAAAAGGAATGATTTTAAGAGATTAAAGGTGATTTTAGAAATTAATTAAGAGATTTATATGGATTTAAAAATAATAAGCGGAACTGATATCGCAAACTCCAAAGCTTTGGAGATTTCAAATTATATCAAAGATTTATATCAGAAATTAGGGGTAAAAGCGGAAGTAATAGATATGGCAGATTTTCCGCTTGGTGATGTAGTAGGTGGGAAGTATATGGAGAAAATTCCATCAATAGAAAAATTTAGAGCTCCCGTAATAAATGCAGATGCTTTGCTATTTGTAATACCAGAATACAATGGAAGCTTTCCAGGTATTTTAAAAATGCTTATTGATTATCTTCCATATCCTAGCGCATTAATTGATAAACCAATTGCATATGTTGGTATTGCAGGTGGTGCATTTGGAGGATTGAGACCTGTAGAGCAATTTCAAATGGTAGCGAATTATTTAAATGCTCATCAGTTTCCTGAGCGTGTTTTTATCAGCCGTGTACAGTCTATGTTTGATCCTGAAGTTGGTATTAAGGATGAATTTCAACAAAACCTTTTGTTATCTCAAACGAAAGGATTCATCAAATTCGTAAAAGCTTTAAAAGAATAAAGCTTAATTTGTTTTCAAAAGATAACCAACACCGTGAAGCGTAATCAAATATCTTGGGTCGTCAGGATGCATTTCGATTTTGGCTCTTAATTTAGAAATATGAACATCAACAGTGCGAGTATTGGTGCTATATTCATAGCGCCAAACTTTTTCTAAAAGTTCATCTCTGGAGACAGGTTCTCCTCCTGCTCTTAAGAGGTATCTAATAAGCTCCACCTCTCGGGCAGTAAGTTCATTAACTTTTCCATCAGGAAAAACTACTTCGGATTCAAGAAGGTCAATTTTAATCTCGCCGAGTTTTAAAATCTCAACTTCACTTGAAGAAGAATATGTTCCAGCCCGGCGTAGTCTAGCTTGAATACGAGCAAGTAATTCTTTAACTCCAAAAGGCTTAGTGAGATAGTCATCCGCTCCTATATTTAACCCTTTTACTTTATCAATTTCTTGGTCTTTTGCTGTAAGCATAATAATTGGAAAAGTATACTTTAGTGCGCGAACCTCTTTACAGATATCATAGCCACTCTTACCAGGTAGCATAATGTCAAGAATCATTAGGCTAGGAGAATGTTCCTTTACAAGATCTACGGCGTGCTCACCATCTTCACTTACAATAACTTGATAACCTTCACTTTCTAAAGTGTCACGAAGGGTGAAAATAAGACTTGGCTCATCTTCTACAACAAGAATCTTAATTACTTTATTAGGCATACTCCGAAGTATTGGTCAATTTTTTTATTGGTTTCTTACTACCATTGATTGGCACTAAGCTTTCTTCACGCACCAAAATAGGGAATCTTAAAGTAAAAGTAGTGCCTTTTCCTACTTCGCTTATAACTTCGATACTTCCACCATTTAATTCGACTAAATTTTTGACAATACTAAGTCCGAGTCCATGTCCTTTAGTTTTAGCATTTAGAGAATCTTCTACTCGATAAAACTTCTTAAATATATCTTTAAGGTGTTTTCTAGGAATTCCAATTCCAGTATCAGAGACATGTAGAATCATATTTTTTAGTTCAGATTCGACGGTAAATTTTATTGCTTTATTAGTACTAGAGTACTTAATAGCATTTTCAGAAAGGTTACTCATAACAGTTTCCAGATGATCATTATCAATCATAATTAGCGCTTTATCAGGGCTATTCTGTAGGGTTAATTTAAAACCTTTGTCCTCAATGTAAGTCCGATTTTCTTGAACAAAATCGTGAGTGAGTTTATTTAGATTAGAAGGAACAGCTTTGATGAGTGTTTGACCAGAATCATTCTTTGCCACATCTAATAACTTTTCAATCATACTTCGAAGTCGTATTGACTCATCATATATATGTTCTCCATATTTCTTTAATCGTTCAGGCTCAATAACTCTTCCATCAGAAATATTTTCTCCAGCAGCTTGCATAACTGCTAGAGGTGTTTTTAGTTCATGGGTTACATTGGCTAAAAAACCTGCTTGGCGCTGCGATAAATTTCGTTCTTTCTGAGCGGTATAAAACATAAAGATTAAAGCACTAACTAGGAAAAGAACAGCAAACCCAAGTACAATTAAATTTTTAAGGAGGGTAGAATTGTAGATAACACCAACGGGGTTATCCAAAAAGGCAATTTTGATATTCCAATTCTCAAACATATTTCCATACAGGAATCCTCTTCGCGCATTTATAATTTTACGGTCGTAATCGATGGAGGGGTTATTAGTAGCTAGTACATTATTATTTGCCCAATCATGGAGCCAAAGAACAGTTCCAGGGTTTGTATTTGGATCAAAATATTCAGTAAGCATTGGGGCAATTACATCATTAATGATATAATCTTTATTTAAAGAAACTGTCAGATATCCAATAATTCTATTCTCTCTCAGGTTGATGAATCCAATATTCATAGTTCTATGAGCGTCAAACTCAATATTAGTATTCCATCTGTAATCAAAGCTATTTAACTCAATTCGTGCTTTAGTTCGTGCAAGACCAACACCATCACAAATAGTACTAGGGTAAGTCTTAGTAAAATCCATTTTTTGCTTGCTATAATTGTAGGCATAAACTTTCGATGTTTCTAAGCAAGGATCTGTTCCATCTGGTGTATAATATACTCCATCAAATAGGGGGCTCTCAGCAGCTTTTACAATTTTTTCATGAACTTGAGGAGGAAACTCACCATAACTGCTAATTGAGTTCTCAGTTGGTTCAAGTTCAAGTTGATTTAGACCATTAAAGGGCTCATAGATTTGATGTCGAACATTTCTAACTATTTCGTCTAAAAGAGCAAGTTGGCGTTCTTCTTCCCCATCAACCATACGGTCTCTAATGTCATAAAGTGAGTAAACATTCATCCCGGTTAACGCGATAATAGCGATAAGACCTAAGCCGAGGAGTACCCATCTAAAAATTTTGCTACGCATCATATTCTGACTTTGTATATGATTTTAAAGAAAATACTATAACTGGGGAAGACATCAATCCATTAAATAGTAAAATTTAGTGAAATAGGATAGTGGGAAATATAAGTAAGAGCTATAAAGTATCTATTTACTAAAGTTTCTCTCTAGTGATTCTTTGAGATCATTAAACTCAATAGGCTTAACTAAATAATCAACATACCCAGTTTCTTTAGCTCTTTGTACATGGTAAGAATCTGAATTTCCAGTAATATATATAACTGGAACATTAGAAAATTTTCGAATTTCATTCATTGCCTCAATTCCATCCATATCTCCTTCAAGTGAAATATCCATGAGGATTAAATCTGGATTAATTCTTTTAGCTACTTCAATTGCTGTTTTACCGTAAACCAATTCCCCTTCTGCATCGAATCCTAATTTCTCTAAATAGCTTTCATATAAAAGGTTCAGTATCAGATCGTCTTCAACGATCATAACTGTTTTATTCTGAGATTTTTCCATTGCTAATTGTTAGTCGTTCCATAAGTTTAGATGACCCAAGGGTAATAATAACATGATTAATCATTAAACAAAATTCTTAGCTTAAAAACTAAGAAAATATAGCCATATCACGTTAAAAAATGGTGCAAAAAATTTATTTTTAAACAATAGGTTGTTACTTAAATAACAAAAAGAATTTAAGAAATAATTCATAGATTTTTCTTAGAAAAACCTCCCTGTATTACTAACAAACGCAATTTTTCTACTGCCAGGTGACCAGCTTGGCACATTAATGGTACCTTGTCCACCATACACATAAGCAATAATTTCAGGTTCGCCTCCTTCTACCGGCATAAGCCGAATGGTAACTTGCTTGTAAAATGGATGATCTCCGGAAGGAACATCGGTTCCAAAACTTACAAAGACGATCCATTTTCCATTAGGTGAAATATGAGGAAACCAATCGTTATAGTTTTTGTCGAAGGTTAATTGAGTAGGATTTGTACCATCAGCATTCATTTTCCATAGTTGCATGGCTCCAGTTCTATTCGAATTGAAATAAATATACTTTCCATCAGATGAATATTCTGATCCATCGTCTAATCCAGGTGTATTAGTTAATTGCGTTTCTTCCATGGTTTCGATATCAGCAGAATATATGTCAGGTTGTCCTTTTCTGATTCCGGTATAGATTACTGTTCTGTTATCCGGTGAAATTCCATGAAGATAGGATGCTCCTATCCCAGATTTTGTTGCCTGTTTTAGCTCATCACTTCCTTCAGAAGGAAGAACATAAATCGTAGAATTACCATTATCGTCGGGATTATGGCTACTTATACCTATAAGGTTTCCATCAAAAGAAAGAACATGGTCATTGTTGTTTTTTCTGGCAAAGTTTGTATTTAGTTGGGTAATTAACCCATCTTCAAGGTGGTAGTTAAACAGTAAACCATTTGAGTTATATATAAGTCGATCGCCATTGGTAGACCAGTTAGGAGCTTGAATAGAATGCTCAGTTTCATATAATACTTTTCTAGTTCTTGTTTCGAGATCAAGAACTTCAAGTCGGCTTCCCAGATATTGTTGATACTGTTCTAAATCCTTAGGAGCTGGTTTCGTAATTCTAACATTTTTGAAAACTGCTTTTTCTATTACATCAGAATTATGAGCACAAATATATATACCTGCAAAAACTTCATTATTTATTCCAGTAGAAGTAGTTTCTACGGTGGTAAATTGGGATCCTTTTTTAGCTGTTGAGAGATAAAAAGTGTCTCCAACTCGAGCAAGCTGGATAACATTAGAGCTACTATCTGGAGAAACTGTTTCTTCAACGTTAGCTTTGTATTCATTACGGTATTGTAATGAAATTAAACCATCACCGTGAATTGCACCAATAACCATTTCTGAATGAGGATCTAATGAGTTTCGAACAGCCCAACCTACTTTTCGATGAGGATCAACACCCTCTCCAATAAATTCAACTTCTGCTCTAAGAATGAAGTCCCCTTGAATTGCTTTCCAAGTAAATCGCATTTCATCAGTTTCGAACCAAATGTTACCCCCAGAACCTGTTAATGTATAACTTTGATCATCTTCATTGAAAATAGCAGATCCAGTATGTTTTACATTCCCAATGTCGAGTGTATTGTCAAAAATGCCAAGTGAAGGAGAGATAGCTATTGGTTGCTTTTGCATAAAATTTAATAAGAAAATTGTTGCGCTTAGCAGTGTAAGAAAGAGTATAGAATTTTTCATTTCAAAAAATCTGTTTGTCTATGCAATATAATTTAATGTACTCTCAAAATTTGGTACAATTATTTAATCATTGTACTTTAAAAAAAGTAAGAAAAAAAGTCATATAGTTATTTTTTTAAAACAGTTTGCTCTGAACTTTACCATCAATACAACCCCTTGGTATATTTGATATGGCAGAAAAAATTTCAGTTAAAGAAAAAATTAGCTATGCGCTAGGTGATGGAGCGGCTAATATAGCTTGGAGAGGAGTTTCAACATTTCTCTTCATATTCTACACCGACGTATTTGGAATTGATCCTGTATCAGTAGGCTTGTTGATGCTTGTTGCTAGATCGTTTGATGGTATAAGTGATGTAGCAATGGGAGTTCTCGGGGATAGGTTTAGAACCAAATATGGCAAATTTAGACCTTGGATACTTTGGACTGCGATACCACTTGCTTTAATATTGTCATTACTTTTTACAACCCCAGATTTTACTCAAAATGGGAAAATTGTATATGCGTACATAACATATATCCTCTTTACTCTAATATACACTGCAAATAATGTTCCTTATGGTGCATTAATGGCAGTAATGACTGGAGATGATAAAGAAAGAACCAGTTTAGGATCTTATAGAATGGCAGGGGCGTTTATAGGTGGAATGTTGGTTCAAGGATCACTCTTATATTTAGTAATTTATTTTGGGAATGTTAACCCAACGGTAGCCATACAGCCCGTAACAGATTCTGAAGCTTACATGGTTACAATTTCAGCTGAAAAAGATGTAAGCAGCGCTAGGATAAATTTAGTAGATGGAGTAGGAAGCATTAGTTGGTACTCAGATCCAGAGTCTCAATATGAAGCTGGTTCTAGTCTGAGCTTTGGTCTAAATGCTAATGAGGAGTATACATTTCTTGTTGTCGGATTGAATGAATTAGAAGTCGATGATCTTTCAGTAATAAATCAGCAAACAGGATATAGCAATGCAATTTATGTGTTGTCGATATTCTTAGCTTTACTAATGATTCTTACTTTTTTAGGAACAAATGAGAGAGTTTTTCCTGATGTAAATCAGAAATTTGATTTAAAAGAAGACTTAAAACAACTGATAAGAAACAAACCTTGGGCAGTTCTTCTAGGAATTGGTTTGATTTTCAATGTTTATAACTCAATTAAACAAGGGGTTGTAGTAATATATTTTGCTCATTTTTTAGACAAAGAAATACTCGCAGCTACATATATGGTGGTACTCATGATTGCTTCAATTGGAGGTGCTCTATTGGTATCTCCCCTAGGGAAAAAATTTGGCAAGAAAAAGCTGTTTATTTATGCGTTAATTTTTTCAGGTACGGTTGGCTCTTTTCTACTTTTTCTAGGACCCGAAAATATTACAGCAATTTTCATAATTGGAGCACTTTCCGAATTAGCTTCTGCAATGTTACCAACGTTATTCTTTGTGATGTTAGGGGATGCGGCAGACTATTCTGAATGGAAAAATAATCGTAGAGCCACTGGATTAGTTTATTCAGCTGGTTCTCTAGCCACGAAGTTTGGAGGCGGTATTGGTGGGGCTATAATTGGGTTTGTACTCGCTTACTTCGGGTATAATGGAATGGAGCCAAGTACAATAGAAGCGGCTAAACCAGGAATAGTATGGTTGATTAGTTGGATACCTGCAATCATTGCGTTTTCAGGTGCTGCGTTAATGCTTATCTATCCATTAGATGCAGAAAAAATGAAGGTGATTACTACTCAACTCGAAGCAAATAGAAAATTAAGTACAGTGAATAATTAATTTGAATGTAATAGATAATTAGGGTATTCAGAGAATAGGAGAAAATCCTTAAAGAGCCTCTTTAAGAGCATCAAACAATTTTGGTACTTCTTTGTATGCATTATAGTTGTCTTCCAGATCAATCATAGGCAATGTTTCAATAGGTACATAACCACGATAGTTTGAAGCTCTTATAACTTCTACAAGCTTATGCATATTAATTTTTGGTCCTAATCTGGCACCAAGTAATTCTTTTACTTGCCAGTTTACAGTATGTGGTAATTGTTAGGCAAGAAGTTTTAGTTAGATAATTAATATATAGGCTCCGAAATAAAAAATACCCTTTCCTCACTTACTAGAAAATTATCTGATAAAAACCTCTCCAGATTCTTGAAATATTTCAAAGGTGTAGAGTTATTAGCTTTAATGAACTCGATATGAAAACCTTTTACTCGTTCAAAAGAAATAGCTTCCATCTCAATAATAGCTAGGCAAGCTTAGTATGAATGAAGAATTTCATTTTACGATCAATTGACTTATTTTCATTATGAAAAAAAGTAACATATCCAATATGTTTGGAAGCTAAAGTTTAAAAGAACAAATATACAATGATAAAAAAAGGTAGTACGGCTTTGATAACAGGAGCTGGTGGAGTTTTAGGTGGAAGCATGGTTAGAGCCTTTCTCGATAATGGAGTTAATGTTGTAGTTGCCGATCTTGATGTTGAAAAGGCTAAAGATGTTGTTAAGCAGAATACTGGGTTAGCAGGTAAAGCAATAGCAATAGAAATGAATGTTCTTGATGTTGATTCATTACAAAAAGCTAAAGAGGTATTTCAAAAATGGTCTAATGATTCTTTAGATATTCTAGTAAACGCTGCAGGTGGAAATCACCCAAAAGGGACCACTTCAAAACCTACCTATAATGAAGGGGATGAGAATATTGAAGGAATAACTTCATTTTTTGATTTGGACCCAGAAGGCATTCGCTTTGTATTCGATTTAAACTTTTTAGGAACGTTGCTTCCGACCCAAGTTTTTACACCATTGCTCCTAAAATCGAGTAACCCCTCGATAATTAATATTTCTAGTATGAATGCTTTTACCCCATTAACAAAGATTCCTGCTTACAGTGCTGCCAAAGCCGCAGTGAGCAATTTTACGCAATGGTTGGCAGTTCATTTTGCTAGTTCAGGTATTAGAGTAAATGCTATCGCTCCAGGGTTTTTCCTTACTGAACAAAACCGAACGCTACTTACGAATAGTGATGATTCATTAACGGACCGTGGTACTACCATCATAAACAGAACACCAATGAGTCGATTTGGAAAGCCAGAAGATTTAAATAGTACGTTATTATGGTTATGTGATCCTGAGACGAGCTTTGTTACAGGAACGACCATACCAGTAGATGGTGGATTTAATGCATTTACGGGAGTTTAAACGATGAAACTTAGTCAAAGTTGGCGTTGGTATGGACCAAACGATCTAGTAAGTTTAAGCGATGTTCGGCAAGCTGGAGCAGAAACTATTGTTTCAGCACTACATCATTTACCAAATGGAGTAGTTTGGACAGTTGAAGAGCTTGAGAAGAGAAAAAAAGTTATCGAAGATCAGGGTCTTAAATGGAGAGTGATTGAAAGTATTCCTGTACATGAAGACATTAAGAAGAGATCTGGAAATTATATTCAATGGATTGAGAATTATAAAGAAAGTATCAGAAATGTAGCAAAAGCTGGCATCCCAGTAGTTTGTTATAATTTCATGCCAATTTTAGATTGGACGAGAACGGATTTATCATACCAAGTAAAAGATGCTTCTAACGCCCTTCGTTTTGATGCCATTGATCTAGCAACATTTGATCTTTTTATACTAGAAAGAAAGCATGCATTTAACGAGTTTGATGATGAGATTATAGCTGCTGCTAAATTGAGATACTCAAACATAACAGAAAAAGAAAAAGCACTGCTAGTAAATAATATCATAGCTGGACTTCCAGGAGCTGAAGAAGGCTATAGCATTGAGGATTTCAGAGAAGCATTAAATCAATATAAGAATATTGATGCCGCTACTTTACAAGACAATTTGATTTTATTTTTGAAAGAGATTGCACCAGTTGCTCATGAATTTGGAGTCAAACTATCCATTCATCCTGATGATCCTCCGTTTCCAATTTTTGGCTTACCACGGGTTGTAAGTACTGCTGATGATCTTGAAAAATTGTTTACATCAGTAGATATTTCTGAAAATGGGTTATGCTTTTGCACTGGAAGTTTCGGAGTTCGTGAAGACAACGACTTACCAGCCATGGTGAAGAAGTTTCATGACCGTATTCATTTTATACACCTTCGATCTACTACCAGAGAAAAAGATGGATCTTTTTATGAAGCAGATCATTTATACGGTGATGTAGATATGTATGCAGTTATGAGAGCTTTAATAGAATGCGAAGGATCTTCTAAAGACATCGAAGTTCCAATGCGTCCCGATCATGGGCATCAAATGCTAGATGATTTAAAAAAGAAAACAAATCCTGGGTATTCAGCAATAGGAAGATTGCGCGGATTAGCTGAATTAAGAGGTTTGGAGATGGGTATTAGAAATACCTTGAATTCCTAAATCATCTATTATTTTGGTTAAGATCTATCATCAAAATTAGTTGAAAAAACTAAAGTTGTTAAGGAACTCCAGTTTTATTTTCTGATATTAATTCAAAAAATGTTTGAACGGTGCAAACACTTCTTGAAATAACTGCCTTTTCTGGTATTGCTTTTTCTTTCTTTCTTATTCTCTTGCTAGTATTGAAATCAGAAAAAGGGCGCGCCGATTTTATTTTGATGGGTTGGTTTGTAGGAATAATGGTTCATTGCATATATTTCTATCTTACAGTTATGGGAAAGGCAGAATCCAATCAACTAATCCAAAGTATAGGAAGCGCCTTGCCCGTTCTTCATATACCTGTATTTTACTTATATACAAAAGAACTCGTCGAAAAAAACTCATATCAGAGTTGGGTAATTGGTTTCAGTCCGTTCATCATATATTTACTCTTCTTTTATGTCGCAATTTCAAACCAACTCCTCTTTTATGATAGGTTTGAGTTGTTTATATCAGGTGGAGCTCCTTTTTGGGTTGGATTAATATCACCATTAATGATCTTTATAGTAATTGTATTTATATGGTTTATTCGAAAGCTAATACAAAAGCAGATGTTCCTTGTTAGGCAACACTTTTCCTATGAGACTAAAAGCACCTTAGAATGGGTTAACTATTGGTTAGTTACGCTGGGAATTGGAGCTCTAGTTATTGTAATTACTATTTTACTTGCAGACTCAGGGCTCTATTCTTATTCAGTATCTTATTCTATTACTTTTCTCTTAATAGATGTTCAGCTTTTGTTTGTTGGGATTTATGGACTTAAACAGACAACCTTTTTCCTGAATAAACTCCCAATAGTCGATGTTGATGAACCTAAATTGAAATATGAAAAATCATCTCTGAAAGATGAAGACTCTGAGATCATTATTCAAAAGCTTTACACTGCAATGAAAGATGATCGACTTTATTTAAATCCAGAGTTAACCATTACAAATCTTGCAGATCAAATAGGGCATTCCAAAGTTCTAATTTCACAAACACTCAATCAAAAGTTAGGAGTAAATTTTTTTGATTTTGTAAATAAATATCGAGTGGAAGAGGTTAAGCTGCTGTTAGACAATTCTGAAAATGATCATCTCAGTATATTAGGAATTGCGATGGAGGCAGGGTTCAGTTCCAAATCAACCTTCAATAAATGCTTCAAAAAGTTTACAGGATATACACCTTCAAACTATAAAAAAAACCTTGGGAAGTAGTCCGCTCAAATTGGGATACACGATCTTAAAATATTAGATGAGCATATTATTTGAAATTGAAACCTAATGTCAAATATATGCAAAAACTAAAATACGCAGGAATCACAGGTGCCATTCTCTTTTGGTTGATGGTGATAATTAACGGATTTATTTATCCTAATTATTCACATTTAAGTCAGTTTATTAGCGAACTTGGTGCAATGGAAGCCCCACTTGCTTTCATTATAAATTATGGAGGAATCGTACCATTTGGAGTGGGAATACTCTTTCATTCTTTGTACTTGTTAAAGGAAGGACCTTCAAACAAAACTCGGTTTTTCACCCTTATTTTTCTGGGATTAAGTGGGATTCTGTTCGTAATTGCTGGATTCTACAATTGCGATGCAAGGTGTAGTTTTGAAGGAATTTCTACAGAAGGACTTATTCATAATATTTCTGCCATGTTTGCATTTCTTTTAGCAGTGTTTGCTATGATTTCTTTTGGAATAGGTAGTCTTTTCGAGCTTGAAAAGCTATCATCTAAAATTATATTAAATGTTCTTTCCTTATTATCAATAGTAGGTTTTCTAGTGATTGCGTTCGAAGGTATTGAGTCGCCAATACGCGGAGTGTATCAAAGAGTATTTTTAATCAATTTTTCCATATGGATTGGAACATCCAGTTTTTTAGGAAACTCAACTAGAAAAGAAGATGAAAAAAAGTAAAGCCTATGTTCTACCACAAATAAAAAAGCCCCGTAAAAACAAAGATTTACGAGGCTTTTAGTACCGCAGGCCGGACTCGAACCGGCACTCGAATACAATTCGAATTGGATTTTAAGTCCAACGTGTCTACCAATTCCACCACTGCGGCTTTTTAAGCAATCTCTTGATATTATACACTTTAGCGTGTCTTTTTTGTCAGGAATTTATTTCGGAGAACGTACTACTTTCCCCGGTTTTACTCCCTGATTTAGTGACACTTTAGTGACAATACCCACCAGAATCAGTTGTTCAGTATTATTAAAGAACATTTCCATTTTGGAAGCCCCAAATATACAAGATTACTAAGTACTTCTTCAACGTTATTTACTTTCTTTTTTAGATTTTAAATTCATATTTAGAGTATTGTTAAATATAGAAATTGGATATGGGTTCAGACAAAAAGAATAAAAGTGATAAGAAGCGAATAACAAAAACAAGAGAAGAGAATATCCACCTTGTTCGAGTATCTAAATTATACAGGTATTTAATAGATAATAATGCCCGTATAGAAGTTGAAATAGAAGATCAAGGAGTTAAAAGAAAAGTTCTTTATACAAATAAGCAAAGAGATGGAAATGATAGTATTACTGATCTATTTTCGGACGGAATGGGAATTTCGAATAATAAAGTCCGTGATTACACTCGAAGAAGAATATCCATCACTGATAAGCATTCTTTTTTAGATAATGTTCCAAAAATTGGCCGATTAATAACCGCTATAACTCCATATTTAGATATAGATGATGATATTGATAATACAAAGAATGTACTGTTCGAAGAAGGTTTTTTTGGGCTTAAAGATATAAAACGTATCCCGATTATGGATATGGTTGGTGCAATCTCAGATTTTGAGAAAGTTGACCCAAATACAGGAAAATTAAATTTAAAGCCTTATCAAGATTTAATGGGAATAACTCTTATAGATGGGAAGCCTTTTATTGAAAAGTATAGAAATAACATACTATCATTAGTTGAGACGGGGGTTGAACTAATGGGAGAGGATGAATCAATTCTACTTGAATTAGAGCAACTTCCAATTTCAGGAATCTTAAAAAAGCTTGTAAATGAATCGAATGATGCATTCAGTTACTTAGCAATTGAAAGAAAGAAACTATATCCGATGCTCATAGAATTTATGAGTTTTTATTCAGAAGCTTTCAAAAAAATTACATCCGATCAAATTATTCCATTTTATTCAAATTTTGATTTACCAACAAGGTCGCACACTTTCTCAGAAAGTTCAAAAGGTCATGATTTATTAAAAATTCTAACCCAAGAAAGGATTACAAAAAAAGATAGGAGAATGCTTTTTGAACATAGGTTTGGAGTTGTTTGGGAACTATCAAAAGAGGGTATTTCATTCCTTGATCTTAAAAACTACTTCAAAGCGTTGGTTTTATTCGTTGAACAAGAAAGGTTGTCAATCGAAATATTTTTGCAGCAAAGTTCAATTTACATAACTAAAAGAATGAAATTTGTCATTTATAGTTCTAACTCAATTAGAGACTCCGTTAACAGACAGCAGCATAACGTAGATTTAGATACTCTTACAAATATATTGATTGATTATCAATTTAAACGAGGAGTTTCAAAAGCATTTGAATTTTATGAGGGTAATATCCTAACTGAAGATTTAGAGAAGTTTCCCGAACCTACAATTGCGATTGATAGAATTAATAAAGTGGAACTAAGGACGAAGATTTTTAAAGAGTCTAGAAATTATATTATAAACCGATTGAAAAAAGATTTGAATTATAATTACGAAACTTTATGAATGACAGTTTTGGATAGGTCGAAATTTCTCTTATCCAAAACTATAAATGAAATCTTTCAGAGTTTAATTGCAGTGATCGTCACAGAAGTGTGAAGATTGCGTTTAACCGCAATTAAATTCAATAAAAATGCATATCCAACATTACTTAACTACAGGAGAAGCAGCCCAGCTTCTTACGGAGCAATTAAAACAGCAAGTTTCCTACTACGATTTAGATAATTTATTACGGTCTGGAGCAATCCCTGATCCGGATAAAATTGGAGGAAGGAGAGTTTGGTCACCTCAGGATATACAACGTGCTGCTAAAGCAATCAGGATCAGGAGAGCAAAACGACCGATGC
>CAXBBW010000004.1:0-239804 GCA_963974345.1 uncultured Balneolaceae bacterium
AAATGTAGATGTTGGTATTTCCACCCTTTGTTCTCTTTTCATTGACTGGATACTCTCCTTCTTTATGTGCATTTATACCGCATTTCTTCCGGTAGTTTTTTTGGCCAAGACATCAGAATATAGCCTCACTATAACTCCATTTTATTTTCGCTTTGGAGCGATGAATAAAGTTATAGGTTTGGTAGTTAGCTTCCCCTCCTTACTTAGGAGGGGATTGAGGGGAGGTCGAAAAGTTAAATAGAGATTATAAAATGAACTGATCTCGAACCAGATCCTGAAACGAGCTTGTGCTGAACTTGAATCAGTATTCAGGTTGAAGGAGCTTTTTAATCGTTTTATTTAGTAATAAATATCACGGAATATTTATAGTATCACTCCAACTCCCAAACCCAAGCTGTTTTTCCATCTATATCGAAGTTAGTAGATAGATCTATAAATGTATCATTAATGATATTTTTGCCGATACCAAAATCATCTAGAACCTCTGAAAGTATCTCTCTAGGAATAGTTACTGAATCTTCATTTTGGTTCATAATTACCATAACCGTTTGGTTTTCATGAATTCTGAAATAGGCATATACTCCACCTTGGGGTACAAAATGTAGAAGTCGACCGTATTTAACGGCTTCAGAAGTTTGGCGCCATTTTCCTAACTGGCTTACAAAATCTAGAATCTCATTTTCTTTATCAGTTCTGCCTTCTTTAGTAAATACACTTCGAGAATCTCCATCCCAGCCGCCTGGCATATTAGGCCGGCGATATTCGTCATCGCCACCTCTGTATTCGTGCCCCATCATTAGTTCTGTTCCATAATATACTTGAGGAACTCCTCGCGTGGTAAGTAAAAAGGTATACGCCATTTTAAAATGGGATTCATCTTTTCGAACACGTTCATAAATACGGTCCATATCATGATTATCTAGGAAGATTACGTTTTTCATGGGGTCTTCGTACAAGAAATCATTGGATAAAATATTCCAGATTCTAGCCACTCCCTGATCCCAACCAAAGTCTTCATTTAGAGCGGCATCAACAGCTTGAGCCAGCGGAAAATCGGTTACGCTTGGCAAGTGTGAATTATAACCATCATCTACTCCAGATTTATCATACTGCCAATAAGCTTCTGGTCCCGGGAAATTAAGCCAAGCTTCTCCAACGATATTAAAGTTTGGATAGGCTATTAGAATTTCTTTTGACCAGCGAGCCATATAATCTTTATCTGGGAAAACATAGGTGTCCATTCTTATTCCATCAATTCCAGAATATTCAATCCACCAGAGGGTATTTTGTATGAGATAATCAGCAAGGAATTCATTCTTCTGATTAAGATCGGGCATCTCCTTCACAAACCAGCCATTTAATAGCTTGTCAGAATCGTAATTAGAAGCATAAGGATCAGATGCTACAGGCCCACGATAATTCGTTTGTCCATATTTATTCCAATCATGAACCCAATCTTTGGTTGGTAAATCCTTCATCCACCAATGTTGATCGCCAATATGATTATGAATCATATCCATAATCACCTTCATATCGTTTTCATGAACCTGATTAATTAGCGCTTTATATTCTTCGTTACTTCCATATCTACGATCAACACGATATAGATCTGTAGCAGCATACCCATGATAACCGCCATATTCTGGGGTCATATCATTTTCAAAAATAGGAGTAAACCAAATGGCTGTCATCCCTAAATCTTTGATATAATCGAGGTGTTCCATCACACCAGCTATATCACCGCCTTGTCGTCTTTCAGGGTTTGATCGATCTGCTGATTCTAGCATCCCCTCAATGGTATCATTATTGGGGTTTCCATTCGCAAAACGGTCAGGCATCATAAGGTAAATAAGATCAGAAGAGTCAAAGCCATTATTTCTACCTTCTTCAGGCTCACGACTTTTTAGTATATATTCAAACTCAATAGTTTTGCCATGATGAGTAAGAGTGATATTGATAGTTCCTGGTTCAGCTTCCGGAGAAATATCAAAATAAAGGAACAGGTAATTGGGTGAATCCACAGCATATTGGCTGGTAATAATAACACCGGGATAATCTACTGTAGCACGATAGAGTCCCAGATCATCACCATAAAGTTGAAGCTGAAGTTCCTGAACAGGCATATTTGCCCACCAGAATGGCGGCTCTATTTTTTCAATCTGAGCAAAAGAGATTGAATAAGAAATTACAGTGATGAATAGAATCGAGAATAGTTTTTTCATAAAAGGGCTTTAAGTCAAACAATTCTCAGATAATAATGAACAGAATAGATAGAATCCTATGTAAATGCTTACATTTACTTTAAGCTATTCGCACCTTTTAAGGAGATATGAGATCCTGTTTGCGTCAAAACCCTTTTCAATAGCTAATTTGAAATATGAACAAGCTTCTTCTGTTTTATCAAGGTCGAGGAAGATTTCACCTTTAGTAATAATTGCTACTTGGTATTCGGGATCTTTATCGAGTACATAGTTTATATCTTTAAAAGCAGAATCATGATCACCTAGACGTAAGTATGTGTCAGCTCGATTATTGTAGAAGATTAATTCTTCTGGATAATTTTGGATAAGGGCTTTAAAGTCATCAAGCGCCTCTTTTAGAAGGCCCTGTCTTTTTTTAAAGGTTGCATAATCAGAAGCTATTTCCCAGTTATCGGGTTCCAACTTAATAGCCGATTCAAAATCTGAATTTCCTTGCTCAAAATTTTGTAACTGCATATGCAAAGTAGCTCTATTAGTAAAAAAGATAGCACGACTATCGTCTAATTTAATAGCTTTATCATAAGACTTAATAGCATCTTTATTTTTACCTAACCTCCTTTGAATTGTGCCAAGATCTGAATAATACCTTGCAGTGCTATTACTATTTTTATCTTTTTCAATTAATTTTTTTAGTTCTTTTTCAGCGCATTTATAGTTTCCCTCCTTAAAACAAGAATTAGATTTTTGTTGTAATTCTTGTTTTGACTGAGCGTGGACTTGGGTTGGAGATAAAAAAAGAAATAACAGAAGGATTGAGATATTAAGCTTTATCATAACTGGTTTATTAAATTAGTAACTATTGATAGTATTAAACCTTTGAGAAAGAATCTTTTGAAACTGCTTAATTTGAGTTAGAATGATTTAAAATTATTCACTCTGTAAACTATCTATAGGATTAGCGTTTGCGGTTTTTAAAGACTTATAACTTATGGTAAGTAAAGCAATTCCAAAAGTGATACTACCAGCCGCAAAGAAAACAAGTGGACTAATGGAGATTTTAAAAGCAAAGTCTTCAAGCCAATTTTGTGCTAAATACCAGCCGATGGGGGTTGCAATTAAAAAACTGATGCCAACTAATTTCAAAAAGTCTTTATTTAGTAATGCTATAA
The DNA here is from genome assembly GCA_963974345.1 of uncultured Balneolaceae bacterium. Lineage (GTDB taxonomy): Bacteria > Bacteroidota > Rhodothermia > Balneolales > Balneolaceae > RHLJ01. Next base: position 3,371 of record CAXBBW010000004.1, read on the forward strand.
TTTGGAATAAAGTAGCCCCTAATACTTTTCGAATCCCAATTTCTTTTGTTCTTTGTTGAGTTACAAATGTTGCTAACCCGAATAATCCTAGACAGGCAATAATTAGTGCTAGAAGTGTAAAATAGTTAAAGATTTTTCCTAGCCTCAAATCAGAGGCATATAGATTGGTATAATTATCATCCAAAAAAGAATAAGAAAATGGAAAAGTTGGAGAGAATTCTTTGAAGATAGTTTGTATAGAAGCAATTGTTTCCTCCATATCACCTGATGAAAGTTTAGCTAAAACATACCGTTGATTATTTATCGGATTCAACATAAGTGTTAATGGGGCAATATCTTGGTAAAGCGAAAGGAAGTTAAAATCTTTAACTACACCAACAATGGTACCTTCATTTCCCCATGCCTTAAACGGTTTTCCAATAGCTTCTTGAGCAGTCCAACCAAGTTCTTTTAGAGCCGCTTCATTAAGTAGAAAATCTGCAGAATTTTCATTGTAAAGTTCTTCACTAAAAGAACGCCCTGCAATAATCTCAATCCCAAACAACTCTATAAAATTAAAGCCAACAGGTGAAATATAAATTTGTAGTTCTTTTTCAATATCTAATTCATCCCATTCAGTTAAGGTAGTTCTACTCGTCACAGCAGTTGGTTGATGTTGTGCCGTGCTAATACTCTCGATGGAAGGGTTTTTAAGCAGTTCTTGCTCCAACGTTTTGTAGCTATCCCAAAGCTCAGGATCAGTACTAGAGATTGATATAATTTGGTCTCGTTCAAGACCGGTGTCTGTTGTTCGAATATAATCGAGTTGCTGTAAAACGACGATTGAACTAATTACCAATACAATGGTGATAGTAAATTGTACAACAACCAAAGAATTTCTAAAGAAAGTATTACCCCTTCCTCCTTTAACCTGACTTTTAAGAATAAGAGCTGGTTTTAATTTAGACATGAAAAAAGCAGGATAACTTCCGGATAAAATTCCAACCAAGAAACTAGTTGCAATTATAAATCCCCAAAACCCCCAGCTCAAAAATATGTGAGGAGTAAGCTCTCGGTCAACCAGGTCACTAAAAATGGGTAAAAATCCAACAATAATTAAAGTGGCTACAAGAACACTCAATAGGGAAATTACAATCGCCTCAGATATAAATTGCATCATTAAGTTTGATCGGATAGCTCCAATTGCTTTTCTCACGCCAACTTCTTTTGCTCGAGTTAATGACCTAGCAGTTGATAAATTCATGTAGTTCACGCATGCAATCAGCAAAATGATAACCGCGATTATCGCAAACATATAAACGAATTTTATATCACTCGGAGCAAAGGGGTTATAATTTAGCTGACTCGATTTAAGATGAATATCCTCCAAAGATTGTAGAGCATGAATTGGTGATTTGTCAGGATTACTTTTGTAGTATCTACTTGTCAAAATATAAGTATCTGCAAAATCTGAAAGTTTTTCCGAAAATGATTGTGCAGAAACTCCCTCTCTTAACGTAAGAAAAGTATAGACACCGGTGTTACTCCACACTTTTACATTGTACTCATAATATGGGGAAGATTGATTATTGACCACATATTGGAAATCGAAATGAGAATACTCTGGGGGATCTGCAATGACTCCAGTGATAGTCTTAGTGATACTATTTCCATTTGAATATACTTGATCAATACTTTGTCCAATTGGATTTTCATCCCCAAAAAGTTTGGTAGCTAATGTACTGGTTAAAATAATTGAATTTGGATCAGTTAGTGCCGTTTCAGCATTTCCTTTATACCATTGATAACTAAATATGTTAAAGAAGTCGCCATCGGCGGCAACTCCAGATTCGAGAAAAGAATGTTCGCCATTAATTAATAGAGATTTCGAGTTCCCAAAATAACTAGCATACTCAACTTCAGGATAATCTTGCTTCATGGTTGCCGCCATTGGTACGGGTGTTACCGAAGAACCATCTAAACCCAAATAGCTATTTCCAGGATTTTCAGAAATTACACGATACGTGCGATCGCTGTACTCATGAAAAGTATCATAACTGAGTTCATATTGAATAAATAATCCAATCAGAACAAAGCAAGATAGTCCAATAGCCAGCCCAAAAATGTTTATAAATGAATAACTCTTTTGCTTTCTCAAAGTTCGAAAAGCAACCTTTATATAGTTTTTAAACATCCCAATAGACCAATAAATTTTATGAATAATTTTTGATGGAGCATATTTCAAGACCTGTTGCCAATACCATTTAGTGGCAATTTTTTTACCCTCTTTTTCCACCAGATAGAAATAGTACTCCTCGAAGTCTCCAAGCGTAGTTTTCCAGACATCGTCGTAGAGTAGTTTGCCAAGTATTTTCTCAGCTAGTTTGGGTGGTCGATTATTCATTCTAGCTCATCCCAAACATAAGTTGAGGAATTCCATCCCAGATGGTTTGCTGCACTTCATAAATTTGTCTCAGAGCTTTTTTTCCTGAAGGTGTAAGCTTGTAGATTCTCTTATGGCGACCGCCCCGCTCAGGAGTAGATTCAGATAACATAGACATGAGCTGTCCACGCTTTTCAAGTCGTTCGAGCGGCATATATATTCCACCGAGTGACCATTCTTTTCCAGTTATTTCATTTAGTTTTTGCTGAATAGGGATACTGTAGGCGTCGTCTTGCAATTTCCATACGGCCAGCAAAATATATTCTTCAGATCGAGTAAGTAGTTTCATAATCGTTTCAATTCTAAAAAGTTGAAACTAATACTGCTCAAAAAAGAATATGTTTCAAAATTTTAGAATTGGATTGGCGAATTTTTTGAAAGTGATGAATTCTACTAAAAACGATATAAATAGCACAGATCAACGCAATATTAATGGGTAAGAGAAGTACGAATCACTCCAAAATATCATCAAGAACATCGTAGTAACGAGTTGCAATAAATAAGGCTCCTTTTTCATTGTAATGAATCACATCTGCTAAATGGGAATCGTCAAAACCAGTATACATATCTACGGTTGCAACTAAGGAAGTAGCTGTAGTTTGTTCGGCCGCAATAGTCAGTACATCTCGATGAATATCATTAAAAGCTATAGTAAGCTCATCCGTCATAAAAAAAGTTTTACCTGGAGCTAGTAGCTCAATAATGATCGTTACATCAGGATTAGATTCTTGAATGATGTCGATAATCTCATTAATATTAGCGAGAACTTCTGGGTAGGTAGAAGTACTATTTATTATGTCATTTCCACCAGGAGAACTAAAAAGAACGATATCAGGAGATCCCGCCTCATTTAACCAATCACTAATTCCGTTTAGAATCTGAGTCGAAGTCCAACCACTCCTTCCTTCATGGTTATTATCGAAAGTAAGGCTTGAATAGATTTCATATTGAAAATTATCCATTCGTGTTCCAATAAAATCAAACTCCCAACCGCCATTCACCAACAATTTCCAAAGTTCGTACCTATAACTTTCGAATATTGGTGATGCTCCTTGAACTCTAGACGCGCCTAAAGGCATAATCTTATTAAGAGTAACTTCTGGGCTTGACGGCGTCTTATCACTACAGCCTAGTAATAAGCCCGCAAGAAGAGCAATACAAAAGTAGTGTTTTGCTTTTTTTAGAAATAGAAAAAAAGTAGAATTATATGATCTCATTTTATGGGTTTTAGTGATAAATCAAAATGGTACCCGAAAAGATATTTCAAATATAATAGGAAAAGCTATACGCTCCCAAGTCACATTTTCAAAGAATGTTAGTAAGCTAGACTGAAAATTTAGTGATATGTAGTTTTGGAACAACAAAAAATGATAAAATTTTCGATTTAGTAAACTTCTTGAAGTGTATAGAACTCGTTAAAAAAAGATTTAAATAAGGCTTGTTACATGTAATTGTGTTGAGTTTTATTATTTTAATCCAAGTTCAAAACCGGAATAGCTTTAATTTTTTGGCATGAAAAATACAGTAAAAATAGTAATGGGCGGAGTATTACTTCTATGTTTTGCAAGTAGTATAGTATCCTCTCAAACAACAGAAAAGATACAATCAGATCTATTAACTGAATTTATTCAAAAGAATTACGCAACTAACTGGCAAGCAATACCAGATAGTGCGCGAAAACTGCTGAGAATTTCTAAGAAAACTGGAAATAGACAGTATGAAGCGGATGCGAATAAATTTCTTGGAGTGTATTACTACAGAACCTCGAATCAAGACAGTTCAATTTTCCACTACACTGAAGCCGCTGAAATTAATGGAGAGCTTGGAAACACGCTAGAAAAAGCAAAAAACACCTTAAATATTGGAGTGAGCTACAGGGATTTAGGTGAATTTGAGAAAACAATAGAATACTCACTAGAAGCCGCTCGATATTTTGATGAAGTTGAAGATTACAAAGGAATGGCGATAGTCTACAATATGATTGGATCGGTTTACTATTATCAGAATAGGCTTGATGAATCAGTAGAGTTTATGGAGAAGTATCTTGATTATGCCAAAAAAGCTGATGATATTTTTGAAATTGCCAGCGCCAACCAGAATCTAGGAGCAGTTTTAAGTGCTTCTGATAGAGATTTAGAAGCCATCCCTTTCTTAGAAGAAGCCAGTCGACTTCATAAAGAAACAGGGAATATGCTGGGTGTTGCAAACAATCAAATAAACATCGGCACAATTCTATTCAATAAAGAGAATTATAGAGAATCGCTCCCTTACTATGAAGAAGCATATACAGCTGGAAAAGAACTAGGGAACAAAAGAGTATTATTAGAAGCAATAAGTAATCTTTCAAGAGTATATGTGAACTTAGAGCAGGACAGAAGTGCTGTTAAGTTTGCCAATGAAGGTATTTCAATAGCTGAAGAAAGTGAAGACCTATTCATGAAAATGGATATAACGAAAACGAAGTCTCTGGCATTATTTAACCTAAATCGATTTGAAGAAGCATATATAGCACAAGCAGATTTCCAAACGGCAAAAGACTCACTGATCAACAAAGAAAATTTGGAAGCCATTGCAGAGCTTGAAACGCTTTATGAAAGTGAAAAGAAAGAGAAGCAAATTGCTGTACTTGAAACTGAAAAAGCGATGCAGGAAATCACCATCCAAAAAAATAGAGTTCTACAATCTGGAATGGGCGGTGTGTTAGTAGTATTAATTGTAGCCGGTTTCCTTTGGCAGAGTAAAGTGAAGGAAAAAGAGCTTTCCTATAAAGTGGAACAACTTGAGGTGGAGAAAGAAATTCAAGCTGAAAGAGAACGAATATCTCGCGATTTGCATGATAATGTGGGGGCTCAGTTAGTGAATATTATATCAGGGATAGATTTATTTGAGCGTTATGAAAAAGCAGAGAAAAAGCAGGAATCGGAAAAAGTCCTTACTTCGCTTAAAGAAGAAGCAAAGTCATCAATTGGCCAATTAAGAGATACAATTTGGGCATTAAAATCGGACGAGAATACTTCAGATTCATTTGTTGAACATGTTCAAAGCTATCTAAGTACCGTTGAAAGTATTTCTGAATTAACGATTAATATAGATTTGAAAGAGCTTAAAGAAGTGCATTTAACCCCAACACAATCGCTAAATATTTTTAGGATTGTACAGGAAGCCACTCAAAATACATTAAAACATTCGGGGGCAAGTTCATTGGAAATAAGTGGGATAGAAAAAGAAGGACGATTTCTACTCTCAATAGTAGATAATGGAACCTTTAGGGAAACAAAAGGAGAAGGTACTAGTTCAGGTATGGGTAATATGAAGAAAAGAGCAAAAGATATTGGGGCAGAAATTTCGATAGAACCAAATGAACTGGGCACGAAAATTCTGCTAGAGTTCCAGATAAAAAAGAAATCGAATGAAATGGAATTGGCTTAAGCATTAATATAAGTTAGCATATTAGTATATCTAGAAAGTCAATTTAAACCCGCCATTTATCACAAAGCCATCAACCGGCGCATAGATATCACGGAAATCTGGGTTGTTTATACTGCCAGTATATATGGTATCAAATTTTGTTTGACGTGTATCCAGAAAGTTTTCAAAGTTCAGAAAAATAGATAAGGTTTCGTTAAGCACTTTTTCAGTCATAAGCCCAGTAATCCAGTAAGATTTCCCCGAACTTCCATCGCTTAACTTTTGCGGACTAAAGTAATAGGCTTCCAATCCGATCCAGAACTCCCCGTGTTTTTCGTACATAAGAACATTGTTAAGGCGATGTTTTGCTACTAACGGTAATTCAGTTACACGATCATTATAATGATTTAGCACATTCGCGTGTGTGTATCCGATAAAAAGTTTAAAATGATCATAACTCCATTTCATATTTACTTCAACACCTTTAGTATCTACAAAACCAGTTGGTTGAATAAATTCAAATTGAGGTCCCGACCTAGTTAATACAAGTGGATTCTGAATTTGTGTATAGAATAATAGCACATTAGTTGATATGGAAAGTTCGTTGCTTAAAGCCAATTGGTAGTTTACATCAAAATTTCCTCCAAAAGATCGCTCTGCATTAAAGTTGTTCGGATTTATTGGTTGAATTTTTTGAAACTGAAGGCGCTCTGTATCTTCAGTAAAGGCAGTTGGCGATTTATAACCAAGACCGCCACCCAACCTAAAAGTTAATTCTGTAGAAGGTTCATATAAAACGGAAACTCTGGGCAGGGCAAAAGCGCCATATTCATTGTGGTAATCTAGCCGAAATCCAGTTTCTAAAGTCCACAGGGGTTGAATATTCCATATATTTTGTACGAAAACCCCTACTACAGATTCTAAAAACCCTAAATCATTATCTCCTTCATTTTGAACGAAAGAATCCGTCCAAAGATTAAGTCCAGCAATCCATTCGGTGCTTTCTTCTAACAGGGTTATACTTGCCTCACTAAAAGAAGAAGTTTGATTTCCAGAAAATAGATAATCGGGTATTTCAACAGAACGATCATAAAAGTTGAGACTATTTTTTAAAGTGAGTGAAGTCTTTTCATGGAATTGATGAGTTAGCTGAAATTGAGTTGAAACTCGTTCAGTCTGGTTTTTTTCAAAGTATGGATCATCTATCTCTCTACCTTCAATAAAATCTATATTTCCACCAAGTCTATCTTCTAAAATTAAATTTAAACCCACATTAATCGTTGTTTCGTTAGATAAATAAACAAACACTTTTGGGTTAAAAGTAAAACGTTCAAACTCTGGAATAGCAGTTAGACCAATTCCAGAGGGATCATAAGCAACCCCATTATTATATGAAGTAAAAATAGTTGTTCCGATTTTTTTATTTTTAACAGAGTAAAATCCACTAACATCCAACCCAAAAGCAGAAGTAGCATTTGCCATAAAACTCAATTCGGGATCATCAATGGGTGATTTAGATATCAAGTTGACTAATCCCGCAATTGCGCCACCGCCGTATAATGTAGAAGAAGCGCCTTTGATTACTTCCACCTGTTTTAAATCCAAGGGGGTAATTTGCATGAGGCTCAATCCGCCAGAAAAACCAGAGTATAACGGGAGGCCATCTCTAAGTAACTGAGTATATTTTCCATCCAATCCCTGAATACGAATACTTGAATTATAACTGGTAGCAGAAGTTTGTTGAGTCTGGATTCCCGTACTTTCATTTAATAACATTCTGATATCGCCCGGCTTCATATTTCCCTTTTCAGAAAGTTCCTCTCCAGCAATAAATTCTACTCGAGTAGGAATGTCTTGAATAGTTCTGCTGCTTCTAGTTGAGCTTACGGTTATTTCCTCCATTTCTTCGTGATCTGGATGAAGCTCAAAAAAAGTGTTTTGTTGAGTTTCAACTAGTGGAAAAGCTCTTGAAATAGTCATGGTTTCATACCCCAAATAGCGAATTTCTATAGTATAAGTACCATCAGGTATGTTAGTGATAATAATCTCCCCAGAAGCGTTAGTGGTATTTCCAATATTAAGCGTTGGAAAGAAAACGGTTACTCCGATAAGTGGGGTCTTTTCCTCATGATCGATAATAGTTGCAATAAAAGAATTTTGAGCTAGTAATGATTGTGTGAGTAAAAGAGTTAGAAGGCTTAGTATGCTTTTAATTTGCATGTTCAATTTTTAGAAAGTACAGTGTATTTAGTGAAAGAACTTGACTAGGGTTTATTCATATAGATGAGTAAACCCGAAAAAGGATTCAAAAATAAATAAATAAATAGAGAGAAGAGTTTAGAAAACTTATTAAATGTACTGCGACTTTCACATGCTTTTCTACGTCATATAGTTGTTAGCGCGCAAACATGAATTCCAATAGAACGATTTGTTGTCGAAAAATGAATTTACTGACTTATTGAAACCCCATTATAGTGATGCGGTCAATTACTGCCGAGCATTATGTTCGGGCTCATCTAAAGTGGAAGCTGAAGATGTGATACAGCAGGCCTTGTTAAAAGCTCTTGAGAATATTAGTTCTCTCAGAGATGAAAGCAAGTTCAGGAGTTGGTTCTTTCAGATTTTGACACGATGTTTTTACGATGCCGTTCGGAAACCGTTTTGGAGCAAGTTTGTGTCGCTTAATTCTGAGGAAGGAAAGCATGCATTTCAAGTATTTGAAGATGATTATTTTGAATCGAATCAAATATTAATTGGTGCGCTATCCAGAATTGGAAAAAAAGAACGCGCAGCACTCTTACTTTTTGAAATAGGTGGATTCTCAATTAGAGAGATCACTAAAATCCAAAAAGAAGGGAGCGAATCAACGGTTAAATCGAGGTTAAGTCGTACAAGAAAAAAGCTAGAGGAATTCATGGTATCGCTTGAAAAGGAAGCCGATACAAGTCGGAAATCTATTAAGCAAGCACCTCAACGAATAACCAAAGACATCTACCATGAAACCAACAAAGTTATCAACGAAATCAAATCCATTGGGTGATAGTATGAACCTGCCGGAAGCGTTCAATCAACTTAAAAAAGAAGAACATGAAGTATCTTTCGAGAACTTGGGTGAATGGTTAGATCAAAACCATAAAAAACCAAAGACCATGAAGAACATCTATAAAATTGCCGCATCATTCGTTCTAGCAACGATGATTTTAATTGCTTGTACCGTACCCGTTCAGCAAGAAGAAGAAATCGGATATATGATTAAAGGAATGGCTTCCCCTGATGCCATGAATCTAAAGTTCAAATTTGCCACCATCCCAGAACTTGACCCTTCTCAAATAAGCGTGCATAGAGTACTACACGAAGAGGTAGGAAAAGATAATGCTCAAGAGTTCACTGAAGTAGTTATGGTATTGCCAGAGGCTAATTATAAAGTTGCCGAAGCCAAGAAAGCAGCTTTATCGGGAGTTTTTGAATTCCGATCCATAGAGATTTTTCCAATCGAAGAAACTGTTAAACGTACTTTAATTGAGTCGGCTCTTCATAAACTGGAATTTAAAGTGAATGATAAAATATCAGACGCCAAAGTAGCAGCACGTATCAATACCTTTTTACATGAGAACAGCAATGCCAAAGGTAATGCTCAAGTAAAAGTAGGAGCTGATGGTATTAAGTATGTAGAAATTGAAGTTGGGTTCGACGAGAATTCAGCAATAGGTACAAAACGATCGATAGAGAGATTGGTTAATGAGTTAACTCCAGACGGTCATAAAATCAAACATGAGAATATGACTGAAGAAGAAGTCCTAGAACTGAAGAAAAGAGAACTTCAGAAATGGAATGAATTAAAAGAGAAGCAAATGAACAATTAAAGTCTAAAACCGAACCAAATTCCCCAGCTCTAATTCTTTACCAGTAGAGCTGGTTAAACCAAGTGTTGTGCTTTCAAAGTGATTCGGGAAACCGCGGACTTTTGAAAGCATTTTTTTTAGATTATTTAAAGGAAGTTGTGGAGAATAGGTATTCAGGATAAAAAAGCGATCGAGTGGATCTAGTATCTTCTGTGTATTCTCAATTAAATCTGGTAGATCTTGGTTCAATTTCCATGGTTTGCCCTTAGGGGCTAAACCAAAAATAGGTGGATCCATAATAATGCCGTGATATTGATCCCCTCGCCGAACAGACTTTTCTACAAATTTACGAGCATCTTCTACAATCCAACGAATGGTATCAATGCTATTTAAATCAGCATTTTGGCGAGCCCAAGTTACCACGCTTTTTGAGGAATCAACGTGGGTGACTTCTGCTCCCGATAAATTAGCAGCAAGTGAAGCACCCCCTGTATAAGCGAATAGGTTTAGGATTTTCGGAGTAATTCCTTTGTTAGAAAACTCCTTACATCGTTGGCTAATAAACTCCCAATTGTCCGCTTGCTCGGGGAAAACGCCAAGGTGTTTAAAAGTACCCTGACTTAATTTGAATGTAATAGGTTGAACAGAAAAGGGATACTTAATTTCAAAATCTTCAATTTTTTTATTCCAACTTCCTTTTTGATTTTTATTCTCAGTAAAGTGTAGGTGAGCCTTTTTCCATTCATCTTTAGAGAGAGCAGACGATGAAGTAGCTGAAGGTTCTGGTCGATCTGTTCTTGTATCACCAAATCGCTCGAGTTTGCGACCATTTCCAAAGTCGATAAGTTCGTATTCTTTCCAAGTTGTAGGATATTTCATATAGAAAGATAAGTTGAGTGATTGGAAATTCTAAGGTTAATTATCTTGAAAGGGATTCCTTGAGCTAAAATCGACGGGCACATAAAGCCAAATACTATCTACTAAGAAATCACGAATAATAAACTCATTTGCATCAACATGATCTACTCTGGCTAAATACTGAAATCTATATTTTTTGGAAGTATCTGCTCTTAAGGCAGTCATTATAACTGGATTCAATCCATAAAATATATTTCCAAACGATTCTGCTTGGCTGTAATGATCGTATGGATCAAGCTCATCTGTTATAACTAACGAGTCAGGAAGGATTCGATCAATTTCATCAAATGTTTGTTGAAGCGCAGAAACCGACATATTTGCTTCCCCAGGCATAAGCGAAAAATCACTTTCATCGGTAACCATCATAAATATTACTGCTGAAACAAAAACTAAAAGGAATCCGCCAAGACAACCCCCACAGCCACTACCAGATTTTTTTGAAGAACTACTATCTTTTTCAGTCATTATTTAGCTTTATTAAAGTTCAAACAAGAGTTCTTAATATAAAAAAGATCAAGAAATAGCTTATAAGGAGAATATTCAAGTTGATAACCCTCTAAGTGCCTGTGCGGTTCCAGCATTTAGTTGCCAGTCGAAATCTGAAACCCCATTAAAATTAGCACCTATAATAGCCCTTATTTTAGGTGCTACTTCTCCAGTTTGTTTATATAAATCTAAGGAAAAAGAATCAGAGGCGTTTAAGCCAAAGGCGGTGCTCCAAACTAAGAAGTCGTCACAGTCTTCGTATTCCTCAATTGAAAAAAGAATAAGTTGAAGTAGGAGAGCTGTATTTCCAAGCGATGCATCATTATATTCATCGTCAACTGGAATTATGCAAGAGTATTCGTGACAGATGAACTCAATTTCCCGAAATGAAATAGAGTCCAGTTTTTTGGTTAGAGGAAGAGCTACTAGCTCGATTTTCTTGCTTTCTAAAAGCGAATACAAAGCTTCTGCATCTGGGTAAGTAGCTCGGATTTCGTTTTCAGTCATTATTTATTACATGTCTGAGGCTTTATCAAAATAATCGACTACAAGATTCGCCATTGTTCTAACCCCAAGTTTCAAACCATCTTCAGATACATAAAAGTCAGGTGTATGATGCCCCCAAGCAGTTCCTCCTTCCGGCAATCCTCCAAGGAAGAAGTATAAACCAGGAACCTCTTCTTGAAAAAAGGAAAAATCTTCAGCACCAGTAATAGCATTTATGTATTCAACATTTTCTTTCCCGGCGCTTTGTTCCAGTGTTGGGAGCATCATTGCCGTAAGTTCAGGGTCGTTGTAGGTAATTGGGTATCCTTCATTTATGGTGAGTATTGCTTCTGCTCCGTTACTTTCTGCGGTATTGGTTACAATGGTTTCAAGTCGCTCAAAAAGAGTTGCTCGCATGTCTGCGTCAAGTGTTCGAATAGTTCCTTCCATATATACTTCTTCAGGAATAATATTATTTCTTACTCCTCCACGAATAATCCCAACAGTTACAACAGCAGCTTGAGTTGTTAGAGGAAGACTACGACTAACAATAGTTTGAATATTATTGATAATTTGAGCAGAAGTTACAATAGGATCGATACCTGTCCAAGGAGCCGAGCCATGTGCTTGCTTCCCTTTCACTTGAATAGAATAACTATTAACGGCGGCCATAATCCCTTCGGAACGATATTCTAGCACACCTACAGGAGTATCATCAGAAATATGAAGTCCAAAAATAGCATCAACATCTGGGTTTTTAAGAACTCCTTCTTTAACCATTAACTTTGCACCGCCTTCTTCACCTGAAGGTGCACCCTCTTCAGCAGGTTGAAAGATGAATTTTACAGTTCCTTCAAGATCTGTTTTCATCTCTGTTAATATCTGAGCTACACCCATTAAAATGGCTACGTGTGTATCATGACCACAGGCATGCATTACACCAACCTCATTTCCCCGATATTCTCCCATTACTGTTGATTTAAAAGGAACATCTGTTCGTTCAATTACTGGTAGTGCATCCATATCTGCTCTTAGAGCAACAACAGGGCCTGGTTTTCCGCCTTTTAAAATGGCCACAACTCCTGTGTGGGCGACTTCAGTTTGAACTTCGAGCCCTAAAGATTCAAGATGTGAAGCTACTTTTTTGGCAGTATTGAATTCACGATTGGATAATTCTGGGTTTTCATGGAAATACCTGCGCCATTCAATGACCTGATCTTCTAAAGCATCAGCTCTACTATTAATAATATCCTTAAGATTGGATGTTTGAGAATAGGTAGAAATTGAGAGAAGAGATACAAGAGATAGAAGGACTAGCTTTTTCATGAAATTATGTTAGTTGAATCGATTGGTAGAGATAAAGAAAATTGACCTAACAAAAAATATAATTTTCTTATAGAGCAATGTTAATAGAATACGTTTTCCATTCCGATTGATGTGGCTCCAGTGTTAGAAGTCCCTCTTTAGTTTCAATATTTTGATTCGAATTCGCAGAATCTGTAATACCCAACCAGGGTTCGATGCAAACAAATGGTGCGTTCGGTTTTGCCCAAATTCCTAGGTAATCGAAGTCATTAATATGTACGGAGAGTACCTCTCCAGATTTTCTACTCTTTAAGCTTACTTTTCTAGAGCTTAAATTTTTGAAGATCAGAGCGTCGTTGTTAAACAGATTTTTATGAAGAGGAAGTTCACGCGTATTTTCAAGTATTGGCTTTGTTTCGCCAGTTGTGAGACCTTTCGAATCTAATAACCAAGTGTGATCAGTTTCAGGTTCTTCAAACGCTAAGAAGTAATCTTCATAAGATTCTCCTTCATGAAAGGGACAATTAAAAGCGGGATGACCACCAACCGAATATAACATGGTATTTTCACCATGATTAGTAATAAAATGAGTTACCTGAATGGTACTTCCAATTATGGAATAACTGACTTCCAGCTCAAATTTAAAGGGATAGATTTTTAAAGATTCTTCATCCCATTTTAATCTGAATTTTAAGGTGTCTTCAGTTTGTTCGATCAATCGAACTTTGTTCGAATGCCGAACCAATCCGTGTTTCGGGATTTTATACTCCTCACTATTATAAAAAGTCGATCCATTCTTTAAAGCCCCAATAATTGGAAACAAAACCGGCGCATGACTTCCCCAAATCTCAGGATCAGCCTGCCACATATATTCTTTTCCAGAGGCTTTAGACTTGATGGAGCAAAGCTCAATTCCAGTTTCGGTGACTTCTATTGAAAGGGTGGGAGTGTCTAAATAATAATTCATCCCCAATAATAAAAAACCCTCACCAACTTTGTGCTAGTAAGGGTTTAAATTTTTAAAAGAAGCAGAGACTAAAAGCCTTCGTCTAAAATCTCTTTGTTAGATACGGTTCCATACTTCGCTGCAATATCTTTTATTGCTTCAGCTTTACCAATTAGTACAAACTGTAAGTTTTCTTTTGGGAAATATTTCTCGATTAACATTTTTGCTTTTGCAACATCAAGCTGATCTACATTCTTTTGAAAGGTATTTATGAATGATTCATCAAACTCATAGATATACATGGAGATTAACAATTGAGCCAAGCTTCCAGTGGTTTCATAATCGGGAGGGAATCCTCCTTTTACATAATTCTTAGCAGATTCGAGAGTTTCCTTATTTATCCCAGTAGTATGTAAACTGTCATATACAGCAAGCGCCAAATCAATAGCGGGTTCGGTGGTTTCGTTTGCGGTAAAGGTAGAAATTTGAAAAGTGCCTGAATACCGTTGGTTTACAAATCGACTTCTAGCTCCATATGTTAGCCCCGAATTAATTCGAAGAGCATCATTTAGCCAAGAAGTGAAACGACCGCCTAATACCGTATTCAACACTGTCAATGCTACATAATCAGGATTGCTTCTTGGAACGCCTTTTCCACCAATATAGAAGGTCGTCTCTGTTGCATTATCTTTATTTACCAATAAAACTCGAGGAGAATTAAATCCAAACTTAGGAGTATTTAGCGTTGGGGTTTTAGCTGAAGAAGATGTTTGCCATCCTTTAAAGGCATTTTCGATAGTGGATTTCATTTCTTTAGTTTCAAAGTCACCAACTACTACAATCGCCGTTTTATCTGTTCGGTACATTGATTCGTAGAATGCTACTACTTCTTCGCGACCAATACTTTCAAGTCCACTTTTAGTGCCATTTACAGGGTTTGAGTATGGGTGATCTCCATACAGAAAACCGTTAAAGTAATCGGAGATCACAGATCCTGGACTTTCTTTGCTTTGAGCAAGTCCGAGAATGGCTCGTTGCTTTGCATTTTCAAGTTCTTCTTCATCAAATTTTGGTGATGTAATTAGTTCTTGGATGATATTTAACATTACATCCGTATCCTTTGAGGCAAACCTAGAAACAAGTGCAGCATATTCTTTTCCCGCAAGGGTGAATATACTTGCCCCAAGATAATCGACCTGTTCTTCAATTTCGGATTTTGTGTAATTCTCAGTCCCAAAAAGAAGAGCACTGGCGGTCATGTTAGCAAGCCCAGGGCTAGAGCCATCATTAATTGCAGCAGCTTCAGAAAAAGCTACAGAGACACTTATTACTGGAACTTCATGCTGTTCCATTAAATAAACCGTTACTCCATTTTCGAGGGTAAACTTCTCGTATTCGGGAAGGGTAAATGAATCTTGAGCGCTAACTGAAGAAGAATGTATTAATGCTGAAACGGCAAAAATTAACAAAGTGGATATTTTAATAGATGTCTTCATTATTGCGCCTCATTTTCAGTTGTTTCTGGTGACTGAAGAATTCCAACAGTTCTGTTCTTTTTAGTAAAATAAGATTCTACAACTCGCTGTATGTCTTCCACACTAACTTTTTGATAATCATCGGGTGCAGTAAAGAGCTTTTTATAATCACCAAAATAAAGCTCATACGTTCCAATATTATTAGCCTTTCCGTTAATAGTTTCTATTTGACCGTAAAACTCCATCAGTTTTTGATTTTTGACTTTTTGAAGCTCTTCTTCCGTTATCCCGTTTTCTATAATGTCATTTAGTTGCTCATAAATAGCTTCCTCTACAGTCTCTGCAGTAACACCGCCTCCAGCAATAGCATAAATCTTAAAGAGCGTTGGGTCTAAAGAAGTGCTGTATAAGGCATACACTCCTACCGCAAGTTGGTTTTCAAAAATAAGCGACCTATTTAATCGTGCGGAGTTTCCAGAAGTAAGAATATTTGAAAGGATATCAAGAGCATAATAATCTTCATGACTAGTTTCTGGTGCATGCCAAGCAATCATAAGGTTTGGACTTGAAACTTGTTTTTCAACATAAACTCTTTTTTCGCCTTGTTGGGGAGGCTCAACAGTTCGCACTTCTCTTGGAGGTTTTTGAGCGGGAATTGGCTCGAAATATTCCATTGCTAAAGCTTCGATGCTTTCAAGTGTTACATCCCCAGCGATAACTACAAGCGCATTGTTGGGAGCGTAATACGTTCTGAAGTACTCTTCTAAATCCTCTTTTGTCCAAGCTTTAATATCAGATTCATATCCAATAACGGGCCATTTATATGGATGAGCAAAATAAGCAGCGGCATCAACCTGTGCGCTAATAGCTCTATAATTACTGTTTTCGAGACCGGTTCTTCTTTCTGAAAGCACTACACCGCGTTCACTTTCAACCATATCAGGATCTATAGATAAATGACCAATCCGATCAGCTTCGAGGTCAAAAATTATTTCTACGGCACTACTTGGAAACCAGTCGGTGTAAACGGTTAAATCGCTTGTTGTATATGCATTATTAGACCCACCATTTGCTTCCATAACGGGATCGAATTCCTTAGGTCCGTATTTTTTTGCACCATTGAACATCATATGCTCAAAAAAGTGAGAAAGGCCTGTTATTCCAGGATATTCATTTCTAGAACCTACTTTCCAGAATAAATACATGTTTGCGTTGGGAATAGAGTGATCTTCCAGAACAAGAATTTTCATTCCATTTTCTAAGGTAATGGTTTGCACATCTTCGGCACTATTTTGGGAAAACCCAGACAAAGAGATAAGCGAGCAAAGCATTAAAAATAATGACTTTTTCATAAGAATTAGGTTAATTTATTATATCATAGAATAAGAGGGGTGAAGCCCTAAAGCAACACGAAATAAATCTAAGGTAGTTTCACTACCGAATCATTATTAAGCAGAATCATGAATAAACGAATCCGTTTTTTTACGTTACTCACAACCATATTAATTTTTGTTGTTGCTTGTGAATCGTCAACAAGCCAAGACCCAGATGAGTTAGAGTTTGCTAAATTTGAAGGAACCGTTGGGACTTCTGTCAATTCAGGACTATATGAAGAACTAGAAGGAAGAGCGGTGTTTAAGGTTGATGCTTTAGATTCGGTTTTTAGTTTTGAGTTCTATTCTGATTTAATTTCAGATACAAGTGAAACAAAAATAGTATTAAACTTGAAATCACTAGAACTACCAATTGTAGGTTCATATAATATTATTGATGTAGATACCACATTAGATGTTCGTTCAAATGGTTTTTCAGGGTTTTATTTAAGTCCAACGGTAGGTTTAAATGATCACTATTATACGGAGTCTGGCTCGGTAACAATTACAAGTTCTGAACCTACAAATGGTATAAAGGGAAATTTTGAAGCGATAATTTTTAAAAACTCAGAAGTTGATTCAGCCGTTTATGTAAGACAATATTCAAAAGTGGAGGTAGAGTTTTTTGCTGCGCCTGAAAATCCTTGATAGAAAACACAAGCGTTACTTATCTAATTTAAAAACCTCTTCTCCTTCATATATCGTATGAGATGCAGGATCATTTAATCCATTAATCATTGCTTTGGCCACTTGTTGAGCATGGATAGGTTTATACTTTTTTAGCCAGGGAAGTTTGGTGATGATATCTGCAGCAATGATCCCAACTTTCTCCCAAGGTCTGGATTCAGAACGATTTCCTTTTAAGAAAGAAGGTTGAATTATAAGTACCTTTTTAAATCCAATTTTTTGAACTTGTTTATCTAAACGCCCTTTCATGTTCAGGTAAAAAGTTTTGCTCTTTTTAGATGCTCCTAATGAAGAAACTAATGCATAAGAAGGGATTCCGTTTGATGCGGCTGCTTTTGCCACATCTAGCTGATGATCGTAATCAATTTTATACTGGGCAGTTTCGTTTCCAGCTTTTTTAATTGTTGTTCCTAGAGCGGAGTATAGTTCATCACCTTTTATTAAATGACGCCAAATATTGATTTCATCAAATTTTATGATATGCTCGGTAAGTTTAGGGCTCTTTAAGCCTGTAGAACGGCGATGGAATACAATAACTTTAGCATATCTGTTATCAGATAATAAATGCTTAAGAATATGTGATCCTACAAGTCCGGTGGCTCCAACAACAATAGCCGTTTTTTCTTGTGTACTGCTCATTAAAAAATGTACTAAAACTATAATTAAAGTATAAATAAGAAGAATTAACTAATAAATATTAGTACGTTCTAATCTATAAAATGGATTGGAAATATTTTCTTATTCCTTAGCCTCCAAAACTTTTTTTACAATTCCGTCCATCGCATCGCGCTGAATCCATCGGGCAACAATCACTAAATCATTTTCTTGATCTACATAAACCATATTTGTTCCAGCTCCTAAATGCCAAAAAGCAGATTCGGGAGCACTTGGTAATCCTTCTTTATCTGTATTCAAAAAGTAATTCATAAAACCATATCCCTTATTCGCCCTAGTTGGAGTACGAGCCATTTCAAGCCATTCTTTTGATAGGATTTGTTCTCCATTCCAATTTCCATTTCTAAGGGTTAGATAGCCAAAACGAGCTTGATCGCGTGCGCTGATAAACATTCCGCCCCCCCAATGTCCCCCACCGCTAACACTTTGGATTGCAATGCCGTCAATAATTACCCATGAGGTTTCATATCCGTACCAGCGCCATGTTGGTGAAGCTCCTATTTTATCCATGAGATTTTTCTTTAACACTTGAGGAAGTGGTTCTCGGAATACATTTAAAGCTGCTAAAGCCAATAGATTCACCCGAACATCATTATATTCCCAAACTGTGCCGGGTTCATTTCTTTCACGTGTTAACCACTCACTTCTAGGACCGCTAGGTCTATCAGCCCATTCTGGTTTTCCGAACAATGTTCCTTCCCAATCAGAAGTTTGTCTAAGTAGATGGTTCCAAGTAATCTTAGAGTTATGTTCACCTTTAAAAGGCTCAATAAATTTTGATTCTCCAATTTCATCTGATTTCGGTTCATTTTTATCAAAGTTCATTAGATGAATCGGCGCCATATATAGATCAACTTTATCATTCACTTCTCTAATCAAGCCTTTATCGTAGGCAATCCCAACTGTACTTGATAAAAAACTCTTTGCCACACTATGAGTCATATCAACACGAAAAGGCTCGCCCCATTCAGCAATAATATATCCGTCTTTTATAATGATTCCTGTCTGGTCTCCTCGTTCTTTAAATGGACCAACCCCATCACCAAAAGGTTCTCTTCCAAATGTTTGATAGTGATTAATTTCCATATTTCGAGGATTGGTAGTTTCCATAGATTGGGCATATTCTATCACTTTTTGTATAGAGTCGGCATTGAATCCAACTTCTTGTGGAGTTTTAGTTTCCCAGTTACCCCAAATACCAGGAAAATAGGTTTGAGCTTTTGAAGAGGAAGCCAAAAAAGTAAAAGCAGCAAAGACTAGTAAAACACGCATAATATTTTTTGAGTTAATGACCATTCTGTAAGCTATCAAAAATATGGGTAATCAAAAGCTCAGAATGAAGTCATTCGAAGATGGGAGCTTTTGTTACTGTTGTAGGCACAAAAGTAAACAGTTATGTTAAAAACATTGTCCTTCGGACACGCTCATTTCAGGCTCACTAGGTTCGCCAGTATTTCAGAGGTCATTTTTTAGTACCTAATTAAACTGCCATCGAATTATCTAACATCTACAGGAATGACTATCTTGGACAATAATAAAACTAAGAAAATGAACAAAATTAGTGTTTTACTTATACTAGCTACGCTCTTTGGGGTTCTCATTACTTCAGTTGCTATCTATTCAATTGAAAGCGAGAAAAGGTCACTCTCAGAAGATCTAATTGAATTATCAAAAGTAAAGTATGGCTTGTTTAGTGTCGATGAATGGGAAGAGATTTTATCCGATATCATTGCTAAAAGAATAAATGATTTTGATTTAGAGGAAGCTAATAATGAAAAAATGAGAGAAAAGATTTCCAATTTTCTTCAAATAGCAATTGATGAGTTAGAGATTGCTTACGATGAAAAGAAAGGACTTCTTTCAAGAGTTGGGGCATCCGTATTTGATGTATTTGGACATATGGAAGAGGAAATTCCAACCATTACGGAAGGTATTCTTGAGTATATGAACAACCCTGAAAATAGAGAGCAAATAAAAGGATATTTATTGGAAAAAATGAATGAGTATTCAAAAGCTACATTTTCAGAAATAGATTATTCCCTATATAACCAAATTCTTGAACAACAAAGTGCAGATTCTAAGGAAGAGGCAATCGAAGTACTGAAATCAAAAATAGAGACATTAGCAAATAAGCGAAGTGTATATTCTATAATTCTTTTCAGTTTAGTAGTCTTGATATTTTTATGGACAGCGTTTACAAAAGATATTGCTCAAATAGAGTTCGTTTTTCTGACTTTTATATGCACAATATTGTTAGTGGTAGGAGTGCTCTTACCAATGATAAACATTGATGCTCGTGTTTCTGAGATGAACTTTCAATTGATGGGAGAGTCAATAAAGTTTACCGACCAAGTGCTCTATTTTAAAAGCAAAGGGATTTTAGAAGTAGTTACTTTAATGATTTCGAACAAAAAAGTGGATGTTATGTTAGTGGGCTTTTTAGTTCTACTTTTTAGTGTACTCTTTCCCTTCTCAAAATTACTTTCTTCCTTGATTTACTTGTTTTCAGAAAAAGCAAAAAACAGCAAAATAATAAGCTTTCTAGTTTTTAAAACAAGTAAATGGTCGATGGCAGATGTTATGGTTGTAGCCATTTTCATGGCTTATATAGGCTTTTCGGGAATTATTTCTGAACAGCTTGCCGATATCGAAAACATTGCTCCAAGCCTTGATATCTTAACCACGAATGCCTCAAGTTTACAAGTTGGATTCTTTATTTTTACATCATTCGCGGTACTGAGCCTGATAGTGTCACACAAGCTACAATATCGATTGAAGAGTGAAGACAAGGCAAAATAAACATCACCCCAAATCCTTTACAAAATGAATAGCATTGTGAGCCGGGGAATGAAGTCCAAACTCGTTAGTTCCCCAAGGAGTATTATCACGGCGGTTGATTTCAAATCCAGCGTCTACAAACTCTTTTTGTAGAGTATCTAGATCTTCCACCCAAATTTTAATTTGCTGAGATGCGTTCTTTGCAGGCATATCTTTCTCAAATTGAAACTGAATATGTATAAACTGATTGTCACGACAAACCACGGCATAGTCTAGTTTATCGGAATAATTAAGTGAATCATATACATCTTTAAAGCCAAGCTGTTCGAAAAAATCGATTTCAGCATTAACATCATTAGCTGGAAGTACGGGAGATATATTTTTGAGGTTAGGCATGATTCAATGTATTAGATACTATGGTATTTATTCCGGTAAACTTTATTACGTCATCTTCTGTAAGACGGGTTTCTCCTTCTCCAATTACAAAGTTTATCGCCATTGAATGTGATTCAAGATTAACCTCTGTAAGAAAATCTTCATCAATGGATTCAATGTTAGATGGAATAGATTCAATTCTATCGACCAGAACTGGCCAACGATTTTGAAGAACAACCCACCGAAAAAGTTTAAGAGGATCAACTTTGCTTTGTTCAATCAAAACCAGATTACGATAAACCGTATATTGATTTGCAAGTCGTTTAACCGCTCGCGGATTATTACCAATTAACTCATGGTGATCTCTAAGCAAATGTTCTATGTCTTTAGTTGACTCGTTTACTTTTTCCAGTACAACTGACTGAGCTTCCTCAAAACTGAGGTTGTGTTTTTTAGAAAGCTCATCAATATCTGCTTCACCAGAAAGTATTTCTGACTGATTCGTTTGGTTTAATTCTGACTTGAATGCTTCAATATTTTCGGATGTAGCTTCGTCTTTAACTTCTCCCTTGCTATTAAGAATAAAATCCCAATATCGACTTATTTGTTCTTTGGAAGGATTAGGAAGTCGGATAGATAATTGAAAGTTTTTTTCGATAAATGAATAGCCCAGTTTGGTTCCTTTTTTTACCGTATCAGAATAGTCGGAATATACATTCTCAAAACTCTTGGCGATCCAATGTTTATCCGCCGCTACAAGATAGAACACCTTTTGTTCGTTGAACATGGTTTGAATTCCTTCTAACAGAGAAACCACGAAACTACCTTCACAACGATCTAAATCATCAATAAAAACAGCAATACGATAATTCTGCTCTTTAGTGGAATGTCTTGTCTGAAGATCCTCAATTAGTTCTTTAAAATGTGCTTTTATAGATTCGGTTGGATTCTCTGCTTTTCTCATAAATAGACGAGCATTTTCAGCAGTATCTACAACAAAAAACTTGCTCCAACCTTGACCTATAGCCCATAAAGAAGCTGCAATTGTAGAGAGTGAAACAACTACTTTTGTTGTTTCGGGAAGATCAAGAAAGGATATACCTAATAAATTACTTGCACTAAGTATTAGTAATAATATAAAAGCAGTAACAGAAATACTTAACAATATTCCACTATTAATTCTCCGCATTAATTCTTTTAGAATAACTTTACGACGATATTTTTTGCCAAGCCTTTCTCGACCTTGCCTATAAATAGCATCCAAGAATGTCCACCAGGGAGGGTCTACATTCTGATTCTTCCAGGCATTGTAATGAATAACAATCCATCTATTATTACTTGTTTCTTGTAGTCCATCCTCCAGAAACTTCATGAATGAAGATTTTCCCTCTCCCCAACGCCCTTGTAGTTGAGCCATAAATGCATAGCATTTTTTAATCCCAAAAATGTCATCATTAATAAGTTTGGCTAGACTTTTAGCAATGGGTTTGCGGCCGAGTTTATCTTCAAGAGCGGGGTCATCGAGGTGGAAGTCTATTTTGTCTTTTATCTGAAGCTCATTTTTTAAGCTTGATGAATTTTCAATCGTGCTACCATAAACTTTAATCCAATTAGTTTCTAGATTTGTGAGAATCTTGCGAAAAATATTAGTGCTAATATTTGGCGACAGAGAAATTGTTATATCAATATCTATTTGTGAATTATAGAATTGTTTTTCAATGATATCATAAATCATAGAAAAGCTTTCAGAAACATCTAGGTTTGCTTCTCCAGTACCAAGTAATGGTATATAAATACTTCTTTTATTAAGTTGAAAATTTCCGATTAACTGAGAAATTATCTTATTTATGGATGCTCGAATCCGATTTTTATCAACAAAGACTTGACCTGATTTTGCCTGTATTGTAGAAACAAAATGTACAACCCTACTATCAAACTGTACAGTTGTATATCCGTTTTTTGATATTTGATAAAGCTGCTTTTTATTAAGTCGAAATGAATTTGGATCAACTTTAATCTTTTCAAGAACTAGCCCATTTAAAAAATGAGGTGCAATTTGTCCAAAATCATCGGTACTTATTATAATTACATGTTCATCGGTAGGCCAAAGTTCAATCCCAATTTTGATATTTACTAGGTCTTTTTTATAAACATTCACCTGGTTTTTTAAGTCACCGATTGATTCAATTTCAGATGTTTCCGAAGAGAGCTCTTCTTCCGCCTTTGAGCTAAAGTATACATCATCTAAAAGAGAATCTATTTCACTTGTATATTCAAAATCGGGTTGGTTTAAGTCATAACCAAATCCGTGGTTATTAAGTGTGTCTATAATTGAAGCTACTGATACTTGATATTTTAAAGCAGCATTATATATAGCTGGTGGAATTTCTCCATCATTTTCAAATGTTTCCATAGCTATTAATTTTTATAGTTTATGCATTAAATAAGTAAAAATATAAGAGAAAAAAGAGATTGAGAAATTAAATTCTACAGCCCAACCCTCATCCCTTCACTCGCCACGTTAAATCCCAGATTCTCAACTTGTCGTCTTTCCATACTGTTCAAAATCAAAGGATTGGTGTGATTGAAATGAATGAAGGTGATTTTTGCCCGTTCTGATTCGGGTAACGCTTTAAAAAGTTCCAGACTTTCCTCCACAAAAGGATGAGGGATTTTACTTATATCTCTACCAGGTAATTCATTGATATCAAAAAAAGTAGCGTCTAGAAAAGCGACATCTACTTTAGCGATTTCTTCAATAATACTTCGATCCCACACATTCCATTTATTAATATCAGGAATGAATAGTACTTTTTTATTGGGAGATTCAATTCTATATCCCACTGTTTCCGAATATTCATCCCGATGGGGAACCAGAAAAGGAGTAACCGATAAATGTTGAGATAACTGCATCGTTGAATCCGCTTTTTGCTGAATCAGTTTGATGTTCTCGAAGTTCACTAACTGACTCCAGGGTCCATTTTCTTCCAAATAGGATTTCATTCGGGGCATGGCATAAACAGGAATATTTGAAGCGCCCATCACTTCATGACCAAGATGCATCAACCCAGTATAATGACCGATGTGTGCATGAGTCAGAAATACTCCAGATAGATCAGTGATTTTAGATTCTATATTTAATTGATGAAGCTGTTCTTTAAAATCGGGAGTGGCTTCAAACATCCAAGTCTGTTTGGATTCCTTATCAACTAAACCCAAACTGGTAGCGTGGCGTTTTTCTTCATTACCCAACCAATACTGATTACAATTTGCTTTAGTACAGCCCGCTTGTGGAAAGCCAGCATCTTGGGCGATTCCCAAAACAGTTAGATACTGATTAGAAGCTGATTCTTTTGAGGTTTCAGGATTCGAACAATTTAATAGTAGCAAACTGAAAATAAGAAGAAGTGTTTTCATTCCAAAAGGAATGGAAAACATAGCTTTAATGAAAATAAATTTCACTCAACTAGTGGATACCTAAATTTAAAGGTAAAGTTCGAACCTTGCTTGCTCACTGTTGTGCAGGCTCTTCACTTCGTTCTGAGTGACTGAGATATAACTCTGTCTTAATCAAGTCGTCAAGAGGCTGCTACCGATGGGATAGCACAGCACTTATCTAGCTAATTCAAATGAGCAAAAACTCGTAGTGCTTTTCTAAGCTACTAGTTTACTCTTTTTGAAAAGCCTTACACCAAATCGAAAAAATAAAATAGAGAGTAGTGCCAAAACCAAATCTAATACCAGGCTAACTAAAAATTCGGCAGAAACTTGATAGCTTATCCCTTTATCAAGTAGGATATTAAACCTTAAAAAGGTCTGCGAGCCTATTACTAACAGAAATACTAAAAAGCCTGAAAGTAAAAAAGAAATAATGGAGATAGCTTTTTTCAACTCAATTCTAACATCCTCTCCAAAGAAAGAACCGCATTCTTTGTGATCTCTTCAGGAACTGAAATTTGATTTACCACTTCACCCGCTTCAAGCTTTTCAAGGCTCCAAAGTAAGTGAGGAAGATCAATTCGGTTCATGGTTAAACAAGGACACATAAATGGATTCAAAGAAACGATTTCTTTATCGGGGTTTTCATCAATGATGCGATTAACCAAGTTCATTTCTGTTCCAACCGCCCATTTACTTCCAGCAGGAGCAGCCTCAATAGTTTTAATGATGAAGTTCGTTGACCCCGAATAATCCGAAGCCTGAACCACTTCATAAGTACATTCTGGATGAACGATGATATTCATGTCAGGCTGAGTTTTGCGAAGATTTTCAATATGCTGAACATTGAATTTCTCATGCACGGAGCAATGACCCTTCCATAAAATCACTTTTACATCTTCCCACTTGCCTTCATATTCGAAGCTCTGAGTAAGAGGAGCATAAACGGCCATTTCTTCGAGCTTGATTCCAAGATCAAACGCTGTATTTCGTCCAAGATGTTGATCGGGTAAAAATAGTATTCGTTCTTTTTTGGAGAATGCCCACTTCAGCATTTTCTTTACGTTTCCTGAAGTAACACAAGCGCCACCATTTTTTCCGACAAATCCTTTTATAGCCGCGGTAGAATTTACATAGGTAAGAGGGAGAATAGTATCACCCCAAATTTCCTGCATTTTAATCCAGCCTTTTTCGGTTTGATCGATATCGGCCATATCAGCCATGGAACAGCCGGCGCGCAAATCTGGAAGTATTACTTTTTGATCTGGTCCTGTAAGCATATCGGCAGTTTCCGCCATAAAATGAACCCCACAAAAAGCGATGAATTCAGCCTCAGGCAGTTTGGCACAAATCTGAGCTAACTGTAGAGAGTCGCCACGGGCATCTGCAAATTGAATGACTTCATCTTTCTGGTAGTGATGACCAGGTATGAATAAACGCTTGCCAAACTTGGCTTTAATTTCCCGAACGCGCGTTTCCATTTCCCCAACAGAAAGTTCACTATATCGCTTTGGAAGTGATACTTCGGATTCAATTTCTAAAATGTCTAATACATCCATAATTTTCCAAAATAAGTCATGCTGAACTTGTTTCAGCATCTTGAGTTTCATGTAAGCTCGAGATTCCGGGTCAAGCCTGGAACGACAGCTTTAAATTACGTTCTTGTTTTGTATTTAAATAATCAATTCAAAGCTGCCTCTCGGCAGACAGGTTAAAACTAATATCTAATGCTTTTACTGAGTGTGTTAACCAGCCTAATGAAATCACATCGGCTCCACATCCTTTGTAATCAGCAATAGTATCGGGAGTTATTCCACCCGATACTTCTACGATAATTCCTTCAGGAATCATCTGAACAAAATCTTTTACTTCATTGGGAGTTCGATTGTCCAACATGATAATATCTGCTCCTGCGTTCACTGCCTCTAACACTTGATCTTTGGTCTCCGTTTCGACTTCAATTTTGACCATATGCCCAATATTTGATCGAACCATTTCAACTGCCTTGGTTATTGAACCCGCTGCTTTTATATGATTGTCCTTAATCATAACTCCATCGTCTAATCTAAAACGATGATTTTTACCGCCACCACAAGTTACGGCATATTTTTGAATCGCTCGTAAACCAGGTAACGTTTTCCGAGTATCCGTAATCACAATGGAATCATCATCAAGTAAAGTAACTACATTTTGTGTAGATGTTGCAATTCCGCTTAAGTGCTGAACTAAATTTAAAATCACTCGTTCACCAGAAAGCAATACTTTTACAGGTCCATTTACTTTGGCGATGATATCTCCTTTAGAAATAGAATTACCGTCTTGCTTTAAAAGCTCAACATCAACAGAAGACCCAAGCGACTCATATACTAGAGAAATACAATCGAGACCAGCAACTACTCCATCTGCTTTTGCAGTAAACAGTCCATTTCCTTTGTCGTTATCGGTAAATATGGAATTAGTGGTGAGGTCGCCCATACCAAGGTCTTCAGCTAAAGCATCCGTAATAAGTTTGTGTAGCAGAATCCGATTCATAAAAGGTGTTTGCCTGCTTGTTTTTGGCTATTTTAAAAGGCAATAAAGATACAGTTTTAAATTCAGAAGAGCGATATAAATGATCTATCTCGATTATGCTGCAACTACTCCAATGAGCGACAAAGCAATGGAGGTTTATGTAAATGTAGCCAAACATTATTTTGGAAACTCAAGTAGCTTGCACGATACCGGTTCTTCTGCAAAACAGATAAAGGATGCGTCTTCTAAAGCAATTGCTGATATCCTAAATGGGAAAGCAAAGGAAATTCATTTTACCTCAGGAGCGTCAGAATCAAATTTTTTAGCCATTCAAGCATTATTGGATGGGAGCGAGAATGAAGGAAAACATATTATAACGACCGAAATAGAACACTCTTCGGTAATTGATGTTTTCAAAAAACTAGAAGCTCAAGGTTTTGAAGTTAGCTGGTTACGAGTAGACAAGTCTGGGATTGTTCAAATAGAAGAGCTTAAAAAACTAGTTCGAAAAGATACTGTTCTGGTTTCAATTCAACATTTGAATTCTGAAATAGGAACACTTCAACCGATTAAAGAAGTGGGTGCTTTTCTTCAGCAACAAGGCGTTCTATTTCATACCGATGCGGTTCAGAGTTTTGGGAAATTTCCTATTGATGTACACGATTTGAATGTAGATGCACTATCCATTTCTGCACATAAAATTTATGGACCAAAAGGTGTTGGATCTGTTTGGCTAAACCCTGATAAAGAATGGAAGCCATACTTTAACGACATCCATCAAACCAAAAAATTGAAAGCGGGGACTGATAATGTGCCCGGAATGGCAGCTTTTGCAACGGCGGCTAAAGAAGCCCATTCAACAATGGAAGCGGAGTTTGAACGGATTTCGTCATTTTCGGGAATCTTTAAAGAAAAACTAAGCGAGCTAGATTATGAATGCGTGATTGAAGGAAACCCTGAGAATAGTTCACCATATATACAGGGAATAAGGTTTCCAGGAATGGAGGGACAGTTTTTAATGCTGGAATGCAATCAAGCGGGTCTAGCAATATCAACTGGGAGTGCATGCCAAGTTGGTAGCGATCGCCCAAATAGAACCATGAAAGCAATAGGCAGATCTGACGAAGAAGCGCGAGAGTTTGTCCGGTTTTCTTTTGGAAAGAATGTAAAAGAAGATGAGCTAGAGGAGATTATTGATAAAATAGATATTATCTTAAAACGTCATTTTAATAAAGTGAGGCGTAAAACAACGAGCACTCACAGCTAAATTATTATAACTCATGAAAAGAATTTTACTATCCCAATTGTTTATCGGATTATTACTAATCGGTTTTGCTTGCGAAAAAGCACCTGATAACCGAGCAGAAGCAGCAAGTTCCGAAAAAGTATCGGCGGCAATAGAGCAACCAAATATTGATGCTAAAGTTACTTTAGTTAAATACAGCGATTACCAATGCCCCGCTTGTAAGTATTTTGTTCCATTCGAGCATCAACTAAAAGAAGATTTTGGGGATGATATTAACATCGTTGTTAAA
Organism: uncultured Balneolaceae bacterium; assembly: GCA_963974345.1. GTDB lineage: Bacteria > Bacteroidota > Rhodothermia > Balneolales > Balneolaceae > RHLJ01. Next base: position 32,031 of record CAXBBW010000004.1, read on the forward strand.
AACTTTCCTTTGAGCATGCATCCTTATGCTCATGTTGCAGCAAGGTCATCTGAAGCGGCTCGTAAGCAAGGAAAATACCAAGAAATGCACGACATGATTTTTGAAGGCCAAGAGATGTGGTCTCGAGGAAATGCCGAAACAATCTTTATTGGCTATGCACAAACTTTAGGTTTGAATGTCGAACAGTTTAAACAAGACATGAATTCGGCAGATATGAATCGAATTGTGATGGATGATAGACGCGAAGGAAGGGAATTGGGTGTGGCCTCAACGCCCACTTTTTTCATTAACGGCGATAAGATTGAAAGTAACCCAAGTACGTATCCTGCATTTAAAGCGCTCGTTGAAGAGTATATGGATTGATATTTCTGGATTTTATTAAAAGGAAAGGTGCTTTAAACTATTTTGAAGCACTTTTTTTTATGTATCAGTTTTTGATTCTGGATTCTAAGCATGGGCTTTGATTTTTATCTTTAGATCATATTCATTTTCTAAACCTCACAAAGATCCCGAAACAAGCCTGCCTGTCGGCAGACAGGTTCGGGATGACCCAGCTTTTTTTCTGGTCAATTCTATCATCGCACTATCAAACAGCCTCTCTCTGTTGTCATTCCAGTCTTGATCAGGTATCTGTAGAGAGTGATTCCTTTGGATTAAAAGCAATCCTGCAAGACCTCTACCGTGAAGACTCTTCGCTTTCGCTCTGATTGACTAAAGGCTCCCTTCGAAAGGAGATGATCATCCAAATAGGTTCTTTGGATGTTCTGAGGAATGTTGATACTTGTTCATCGTTTCGAGTCCATTTCAACATCCTCCATCTGCGAGGAACGAAGCAGTCTCAGTATCTTCAACTTCGAGATTACTTCTCCCGAAACAAGGCGAGATACTGCTCTGAAATTGCAACCCCTTGTCAGAACAAAAAAAAGCCATGATCGGAAACGGTCATGGCTTTTAATAGTTAGATTCTAAGAAGATGGGTATTAGCTATTAAACTCTTCTTCGCCTTTCTTCTTGTCTCTGAGTTTCTTGATCGCATACGCGCCGCCTGCTGCTGCAAGAAGACTTAATCCACCATCAATTGGTGCCTGACTTGGCGCATTTGGAAGCCCGGGTTGAGCTAGAACAACGGCGGTTGCTAGTAAAAGTATGGTAAGTGTGATTAAAGTAAGGAATAGATATTTCATATTGATTCAATTTTGGAGGTTGAATTCTGAATTTTGAATAGGCGCTTACCTTAATTCAAAATTCAGAATCCATAATTGTTAATTTATTTGATTAAAGTCATTTTTCGGGTCAGGCTTTGTCCACCAGCTTCTAAGCGGTAGTAGTACATGCCACTGGATACTTCTGAAGCATTCCAGGTTACATTGTAACTTCCTGCGCTTTTAGTCTCGTTGACGAGCTCCGCTACTTTCTGTCCCATTAAGTTATACACGCTAATGTTTACCGCTCCAGAATTCTTCACACTATAATTGATGGTAGTGCTTGGGTTAAACGGATTCGGGTAGTTTTGATCCAACGCAAACTCAGTAACTTTTGAATCTGTTTCGTTGCTTACAGAATTCGTATTTGGAGTGATTGTAATCGCAAAACGAGTTCCATCTGTAGCTTTTGCACGAAACACTCCTGATTTAATAATACTAAGCGGCTCAATATTTTGTGCCTTTAACCGTGGAGTGTCAAATGTGTAGCTGAATGATTCATCAAGTTTCAAAGATACTCCTTCTTGGTAATCATGAAACGTAATTTCTACATCCGAAGAAATGGTAAAGTCGGTAGCTCTAAGTGTAAATTCACCACCAATAGTTGAAGTAAATGCGATTGGTAAACTGTATGCTTCTTTGGCATCAACGTGTGCAATATCCATTAACTCATCGCCTTTTTGAATGGCTAGTTGAGCATAGTTTGTGCTTAGAGGTTGTAACTTATTCGCATCGCCTTTCACCTTGTCATAAAAAGAGCCCTCTTCTGATAACTGAATCCAAGCTGAGCTACTCAGTCCATTTCCTTCAGCATTTAATCTTAGATAAGAAATAGAATTCGCGGATTTTCCTAAGAAGGTTCCACCAGAAGATTTGGAAGCGGAACTAAAGGTAATACTTGGTGAGCTTGCCGAGGAGCTGTTCTGAACAAAAAATCCTTGGAAAGGCGTTATCAGACCGTCGGTTAAATCACCAGCAGAACCAGTCCATGTTTTCCAACTTCCGCTTCCACCATTAGCATCAGTACCACCATTACCTGATCCAGAATTTGGATCCCACACATAGGCTACATTTGTTAAATCTACTTTTGTAGCTTCGTCAAAGTCGATGGTAGTGGCAAATGGATTCCCAACTAAAGTATAGCCATCATTTGCTGAATTTAAGGTAGGAGCTGTATCCACTGCATTTTCGGTTCCTGAAACACTTAGTGTTTTGGGGAATGCATCATCAGAATCGTCAAAATCATCGTCGGCGTACACATACACTAAAAATCCTGTTCCTGCTACTATGTTAGCATCCAAATTTGTAGCTCCTTCCCAAGCGTCTGTGGTTCGATCCCAAGTAAATACATTTGGATCACCTTGATCGGTATCTGAAGTTGTTGAAGCTCCTTGTGTCCAGATTGGTTCCAACACCGTACTATAAGGAGTAGTAACCGGAGAACTTAAAAGTCGGTAACCTGCTGAGCCTGTGATCGATAAATCTGCATTTCGATTTATTTTAAGCTCATTGAAATACATATTTCTGTTACCCTCACCATCACCTTGAGCCCCAACATAGAAATTTATATTGTCTATAGATGAACTATTGGAAAAACTACCAGTGTAAGTGCCAGAACCATCTCTTTCTGTTATAGAAACATCATAGTTCGACGAACTTGTTCTTGTTACGGTTACTAACATTGGGTTAGTACCATAATCAGTTGAAACTGTCCCATCGGTAATCGTTATTGTAGCGCTTCCAGTATTGTTGACGTTTATAATTGTGGTAGAACCTGATTTTAAATCAAAGCCTTTATTTCCAGAACTAGCATCCCAATTAATTGCCCAATAGAAAGTTAGGGTATCACCAACTTGTAACCCTTGGTTAAAAGTTCGGCCGGCATTTACATATGCTGTCCCTGTTGCATACATACCAAAAGCAGTAGTACCTATTCCAGTTGTTCCCATTCCATTATTTGCTGGCGAACCTATAAAAGTTCCGGTATCCGAACCATAAGTATTAGACCAAGCCATAAATCCTGTGCCATTGTTATTTCCATTTCCCCAAGTTCCGCCATAGCTAGATCCATTATCACTACTTATTGTTACCTGAGAAAATGTATTCCCCATAAAAAGTAACGCAATAATGAACATTGAGGGAATGATTTTTGTAGCCTTTCTCATATAATTTTTAAGATTAGGTTAAAATTTCTTGCCCGCAGTAAAGCCCTTTTTCTGTACCATAGAGCCAATGTAACCGCTTACATAAGAAATGGAATTTATGCCAATTACACAAGAGCGAAATTTGACCTAGTAGGACTTTTTTCAAGAATGTTCAATTAATAGGGGAGCGAAAAGCAAACAGACAACCCAATGGATTTCCTATATAATAAATAAATAGAATGTTTACGGCTAAGCCCAATGTGGTTTTACTTGATTAACGTCATCCGTAAATTTTTAGTAAATCCTGAAGCTTCCATTCTAAGCAAATAAATTCCGCTCGCTAAGTGCTGTGCATTAAATTGAACGGTGTACGAACCAGCAGTTTTTTCTTGATTCACTAAGGTGTGAAGTAGCCTTCCTGTTAAATCATACACTGATAGCCGAACCATTCCAGCTTGCTTTACATCATACGAGATGGTAGTACTTGGATTAAATGGATTCGGATAATTTTGGTGTAGTGCAAATTCCGTTGGAATGATTTCACGTTCATTAGAAGTAAAAACTCGTGTAGTAAAAACCGCTGTGGTTGACCAAGCGCCAAATCCCGCCCTGTTTTCTCCCCTAACTTTCCAGAAATAGGTGCTTCCTTCATCGAGCTGATCCAACTGATAGGTAAGCTCATTAATAGAGGAAGTGTCAACAATCAGGGTTTCAAATTCTTCATCGTTAGAAACTTGAATAGTATAGGAAGCCGCGTCTCGTGCGCTATTCCAACCGAAGCGAATACTAAGCGGAGTTGTTTCCTCATCCGATGGGGTTACTAATTCGGGGGTTCCGGGAAGTCCAATTTGGGTTGTAAAAGTTCGAGTAGTGCTCCAATCACTTTTGCCTGCACCATTTGATGAACGAACTTGCCAATAGTATCGGGAATTTTTTACGAGTCCAGAAAGGGTAAAGAGGGTATCAGTTAATCCAGAATTAGAAATCAACACACTAAAATTTTGCTGTTGAGATATTCTAATATCATAGGTCAGAGCAGATTCAACACTATTCCAAGTAAGTGTTACAGGAACGGTAAGATTCTCAGCACTATCGATAGGAGAGACCTGCATAGGAACCTCGGGCAAATTAGCTTGAGTGCGGAAAGAATAACTTTCGGACCAAAAAGTATCACCGTTTTCATCGCTAGCACGTACTCTCCAGTAATACGTACTTACAGCTAAGAAAGAGTTAAGTGAAATGCTAAGCCCGCTAATTCCCAAAGAATCAATTTCAATGGAAGAAAAATCAGAAGTTGAAGAAAGTTGAAGTTGATAGGTTGAAGCACCACCAACTTCTTTCCAAGAAAAAAGAACCTCTGTATTGGATTTTGTGGATTCATGTGCAGGAGCTTGAAGTTCAGGGCCATCAAAACCGCCAACTCCTGTTGCAAAAGTTTTAAAGGATGTCCACGGAGTGGCCCCACCTTCATTTAAAGCTCGAACTCGCCAAAAATAATTCGCGCCTGAATTGAATTTATTTAGCACCAAAGAAGTATCGGTTGAAATAGAGTCGGCTGTAAATAGGAAGGTAGAATCATCAGAAAACTGAAAGTCATACATATTGGCACCCAGAGATTGAGTCCATTCAAAAGTAATAGGAACGGGTAAACTGGACGAAGAATTAGAAGGAGATAAAAGTGTAGGTAACGCAGAAATTTCCGGAATAGTGGTAAAGTTTCTTGAGGAAGACCAATCACTAAAACCGCCGGGGTTTTTGAAAGCTCGAACCCGCCAAAAATAAGTGGTGTTTCTATTTAAGTTGGAAATCAAAAGTTCGGTATCAAGAATTCCCGAAGAATCGGTAACAAAAGCAGAGCTAAAACCAGAGGTAGTAGAAAGTTGAAGTTGATAGGATTCGGCGCCAAGTGCAGCGCTCCAATTAAGCACAGGAGTAATCGATACATTTGTAGCCGCACTATCGGGGGCTTGAAGTTCAGGGACTAATGGCGGCGCATCAATAACTGTAAATACACGAGTTGTTGACCATTCGCTGGTAGAAGAAGTATAATTTGCACGAACTCGCCAATAATAAGAGTTTCCAAATTCCAGATCTGAAACAGTTAAAACGGTATCAGAGTATGCGGTTGAATCTATGGAAAGAGTGTTAAAAGAGGAACTCTTCGAAACCTGGAAGTCAAAACTAAGAACTCCGGAAATATTCATCCAAAGAAAATCAATCGAAGTTGGAGTATCTGTCGCTTCATTGTTTGGGGAAAGAAGAGTAGGAACAAGATTCGAAGTAGTAAACGAAAGGGTATCAGACCATTCTCCTGAACCAGTTTCATTAACACCTTGAACCCGCCAAAAATAAGTTGTGGCAGCATTCAGGTTTTGTGCAGCGCTTAATTGAAACTCAGTTTCACTCAATTCGGTTTCAGATAGAATTTCAGAAGAGAAATCATTAACCGTGCTTAATTGAATTGAGTAGGAGGTGGAGTTATCATCAACATCCCAATCTAGAAGTGGAGTTAATGAAACATCCGCAGCCTCATCTAATGGAGAAGTAAGAGCGATTTTACCAGGTGTATTTTGCGTGGTTGTAAATGAAAAAACCTGAGACCAACTGCTAGTTGTAGTATCGTATTCTGCACGAACTCGCCAGAAATATTGGTCATCGTTAGTAAGAATTCCGTCAGCTATCTGATAAACGGTATCAGGCTCTTCGATGGTGTCATCATCTAAAACAATACTAGTAAAAAAAGCGTCTTCAGCAACTTGAAGTTGAAATCCTTGAATTCTAGAATCGGATGAACTCCAAGTCAACTCAGGTTGTGTGCTCAATCCCGAAGTTCCATTTTGAGGAGAAATCAGTTCGGGGAGATCAAAAATAGTAAGCCTTCCAGATACAGAAGTAGTTTCGTCCCAAATTCCATTTACTCCACCAAAAACAAACTCTTGATCTTTGTATTGAAATCGAAAACTGTAATAGTAATTATTTGGAGCTAGTTTTTGCCCAAAAGTTGCAATATACTCATCGGTTTCAGTTTTGTCTTCAAAAAAAGAGGCGGATTCCCAAGAATCTTGATCCCAAGTAGCTGGATTTGAATTTTCAGTATGTACCCCAAACCAAACTTCAATATCATTATTAGCTCCAATTCCGCTTGTTTTTCCAGGTACTGTTAGTTGACCATAGGCAGAAGTCGAATTTCCGAAATCCAAAACAACGGTTTCTGGAAATTGAATATTCGCAAAGGTTATGGCAGATTTGGTGGTAAACGAAAAAACATCAGACCAAGTAGAAGAACTGTCTGATTTAAATCGCCAAAAATATTCTGTGTTTATTGTTAAAGAAGAAGACACTGAAAACGTGGTGTCACTCAGGCTCGTTTCGTTCACCAAAGGAGTTGCAAAATCATCTGTTAAACTAAGCTGGAAATCATAACCCGTGGCTTCATTAATTGAAAACCAAGTAAAATCAGGAGTTAGGTCAACATCCTCAGAATGGTTTAAGGGAAGGATATTTGCTTCATGAAAGTAGGTGTAATTTGAACCCGAATTATTTTCGAATGAAATAGTTGCGAGATCAATATTGCCAGCCCAGTTTTCTTTGGCGATAGTTGTACTAAGCACATAAAATTCTATCGAGCTATTGATGGGCTGTCCTGGAATAGTTGCTGTTCCAGAAGTTCCTCCAGAAAAATCGGTTACTTCTACAGCATCGCTTGTAAGAAACTCGTTGGTAGAATAACGGAGATAAATTTTTTCTTCAGGAGATTTAGGAGTATCAAGATTTACGGTTATAATAACGGGTTCATTTGCAGGGACACTTTCTGTAGGCAGGTTAGTAATTGAGTTAATTGTAACTGGGACAGCGCTAGTTTTTAAAACAGAAAGGGAGGAATTGGCATATCCATTATCAGCAAATATAAAAGTGTAATAAAACCCGTTTTCTACTGAAATAGAATTGTCGTTTATGCCATTAAAATTGAGGGCAGAAAATCCATCTATTGAAATTGTAGCATCTGTCCATTTATTCTGAAATGGAGTGCCGTCTGGTCCACTTGTAAACAACATAGTATAGGTTCCTTCGCTAGCGTCTCCATTAGAAGCGGCAACTTGAAGCCGATTAATATATTGACTTCCTGCGAAATCTCGCTGCATCATCCGAAAGTTTCCCATTGTTTCAGGGTCATTCGAATTTGTAAATCCGTTCCAACTACCGGGCATATTAATACCCTCAGGTTCATAAATTTGAGCTAATCCAATCGAAGGAGCAATCCAAAGGGCAACTAAAATGAAGAAAAATATGCGTGATTTCATAATGGTAAAAGGCTATTTAATCAGCGTCAGTTTATTGATACGAACGAAATTATTGGCTTTAAGTCTGTAAAGATAAACTCCGCTCGAAATCCCAGAGCCATCAAACTGAACAGAATAATATCCGGCGCTTTGATTTGTTTGTACAAGTGTTGCCACCTTTTGTCCTGTAATATTGAATACCTCAAGCAAAACAGAACTTGCAGTCGGTAACGCATACTTAATGGTTGTACTCGGATTAAATGGGTTTGGGTAATTTTGTTCTAAGGCAAAAGTTAGAGGTGTTGAATCATCTTCAGTACCCGTAGCAAAAGTTGTACTAAACAAATAAGGGGTACTCCAATTCCCAATTCCAGCTTTGTTAATTCCTCGCACTCTCCAAAAGTATTCCGTATTTCCACTTAAGGCAATATTCTCAAGTTTTTGAGAAGTTATTCCAACTGAATCAAAAAGAATATTTTCAAAAATATCGGTATCACTAATTTGAACTTGATAAGTTGAGGCTCGATCAGTTTTTGCCCATACAAATTTGTTCTCTGAAGGATTAATTACATCGTTAGACAAGGGCTGAATAACAGGAGGTGCTCCGGGAAGGTTAACCGTAGTTTTGAAAAGGCGGGTTTTACTCCACTCGCTGTCGCCACCTAATGTATGCGCCTTTACTCGCCAATAATATGTTTGGTTAAAATCTAAGGAAGTGATAGAAAATGAAGTGTCTGCAACGCCCATACTATCTAGCCGTTGAATAAATGAGGGATCTCGAGAAAGTTGGAATCTATATTTCGCTGAATCCTGTCCAGATCGCCATTTAAAAACCAGAGAGGTTTGAAGATCAATTAAACTATCTGCTGGACTAATTAAAGATGGCGCTATCGGTAAAACAGGGAGTGTTGAAAATGTTTTTTTACTAGACCATGCGCTGGTATCGCTAGAATTAATTGCTCTGACTCTCCAGAAATAATCAGTAGCTCTTTGAAGAAGGCCATTGTTGATAAACGAAGTTTCTGTTATTCCAGAAGTATCAAGCTCTACAGTCTCAAAATTTATGTCTTTCCCAATCTGAACTTGGTAAAAAGCTGCTAATCTTGAAGCATCCCAGCTAAAAGTAACCGTGTCTTTGACATGTTGCGTGTTTGTATAAGGAAGAAGATTTGAAGGAACTTCAGGGGTATCATACATAGTAGAAAAGCTAAAAACGGTAGACCAATCACTTTCAAATTGAGGGCTTACTGATTTGACTCGCCAAAAGTATATTTGGTTTAGTTCTAAGAAGTCTGGCGAGAATAAAGTGTCTGCTATTCCTGTTCGTTCGGCTCTAAGTTCAAAATTTGAAGTTGTTGAAATTTGAATGGAATAGGTTTCAGCATTTGAAGCTGAGCTCCAAATTAAAGAAGAGTTATTGGTAATATTTGCAGAATTATCTGCAGGAAATGATAATGAGGGAGTGCCAATTGCACTTGTTTCGAAATCCCAAACTTTAGACCATTCTCCGGTTCCAGAAATATTACTACTGCGGACTCTCCAAAAATATTGGGTGTTCGCAAGAAGTCCCGATGCTTGAAATAGACTCTGTTCAATTCCTTGCTCCGAAACTAAGATGTTTTCGAATTCAAGATCAGATGCAATTTCTAGGGCATAAGAATCTGCTTTTTCTGAAGCTTGCCATCTAAGAATTGGAGAAGTAGAAACTCCAGAAGAAGAAGAATCTGGGGAGAGTAAAAATACTGGATTTGGAAGCGATGGCACGGTGCTAAAAGTAAATGGGCTAGACCATTCACCTTCGCCAAAAGCATTCACTGCTCGTACTCTCCAAGAATAGGTCGAATCAGGGGTTAAATTACTTGCATTGAAGCGATTTACCGTTAATCCCATTTCGGTTTCTATAATGGACTCTAAGTCATCAGAAAAAGAAATTTCAATATCATAGGAATTAGCATTGGGTACTTCTTCCCATGTAAATAAAGAGTTGAGTGGAACGCTTACGGCTCCATTTGATGGGGCAGTTAATAACGGAATTTCTGGTAGCGCATTGGTATATGATCCACGAACAACAAAGGTTTTGTTGGCAGAGTTACTTGGCTTTATTGTAAATGTATCTTCAAATTCTCCTAAAGAAGGTGGAATAAAAGAAATGGATAATTCTAAACTTTCTCCCGGCGCCAAGACTCCACTAGAAGGCGAAATTTCAAAAACAGAACTGAAGTTGGAAATGTCTGAGATTACAAGAGACCCACTCCCTGTATTACTTAATAGAAGGTTTTTTTGAAAAGGCGGATTGTTTTCAGGAATCGCTAGCTCATTAAATTCTACAACAGAGCTTTGTAACGAAATTTGTGGTGCTTTTTCGTTAAGAATTCCTTGTGGCGGACTTCCAATTTTGGTAGTGGAATAAATTCGAAACTCTCCCGGATTCATAGAAATGGAAGAGGGGTTTTCGGTTACGAACAGGGAATCGCCACTAAAATATTCATGCCACCATTTTCCTGAACCAGAATTATGTCCGTACGGAGTGATATCTGCATTTACCACATCGAAATTCCCAATGAGCTGCACATCAGTTCCAGACTTTAAGAGAATGCGTTTATGTTTTCCCCAAATATCGAGTGTAAAATCGGTGGTACTAAAGGCTGGCTCTGTGGTTTTAAGTTTAATAAGCTCAGACATGGTTTGATACAAACGGTATCGATCGGCGTCTTCTAGATATTCCCAGCGGATTGGTTTTTCTCCAGTACGTCCATTTTCATCAATACTTACTTCATATCCAAGTTCACCAAATTGCCAGATCATTTTGGGTCCGGGAACTCCAAGTAAAAAAGCATTCGCCAATTTCATTCGGTTCAGTGCTGTACTTAGCTCTTTTGTATTATAACCACTTACTCCGTTTCCAAAGCTTAAAATCTCATGAGTAATTCGCTCTTCATCATGGCTTTCCATATAACCAACAAGGTTTGGGCTATTCCATCCTCTATTTTGATAAGAAACATTGGTCAAATCTCCATCAAAGCCAAGGGCGGCGTCTTTAAACTGTTCATGCATAATTCCCCAAAGCATAAATCCGCTATTTGCAAGCGCCGTTTCTTCATCGTTATTTCCAAGATGTTCAAGAATAAGATAGGTTTCTGGATAGACTTGGTGTATAGCTCCTTTCATTCTATTAAGTAAATCCACTCTACTTTGATCGTATTGATTCCAAGCTCCAACATCGTCAGTAAAATTTTGTGTAAAGCCTTTACTTAAATCATATCTAAACCCATCTACGTGATACTCTTCTACCCAGTATCGGTTTATATCATCGATGAAGCGTTGAGTGAAAATGCTACTATGATCGAAGTCGTAGCCAACATTAAATGGGTGACGAGCATCTGTGTTGAACCAAATATTTTCTTCAGTAGGCTTTCCATAACTTCCTTCATTGTAAAGCCGAACCATAGGAGATTGTCCAAAGGAGTGATTATATACTGCGTCTACAATTACAGCGATTCCTCTGTTATGTGCCTCGTTAATGAGTTGTTTTAAATCATCGGCTGGACCATAGTATTTGTCTGCACTGAAATAAAATGCAGGGTTATATCCCCAGCTATTATTTCCCTCAAACTCATTTATTGGCATAAGCTCAATGGCATTTATACCAAGTTGCTCTAGATAGTCTAAGGAATCAATAACGGTTTTGAAATCGTGGTTATCACTAAAATCTCGAACCAACAATTCATAAATAACGAGGTTGTTTTTGTCGGGTCGTTCCCAGTTTTGGTCTGTCCAGGCAAATTCTTGTTGATTGGTTTGAAGTACAGAAACGTATTCGGAGGTTTGATCTTTTGGATATGCCTTTAAATTCGGATAGGTACTTTCGTCAATCCATTCATCATCTTGATGTAACACTTTCTCAGAATATGGATCAGCAATTCGAATTTCATTATCTACTAAATATTGAAACGCATATTCTTCGCCAGGAGTTAACCCGTCAATTTCTAGCCACCAGTATACTTCATTATTACTCACTACATCTTTTTTCATCTGGTATTTTGGAAGTATTTCCCAGTTTGAAAAATCACCAATCACATAAACTAGTTCTTTAAAAGGTGCAAGCAATGAGACGGTTACTTTAGTGGGGTCTAATTCATCATAAAATATACCCTGCGTTATTCCAGAAGGACGAGGACTTTCAGTTACTTCATCAGGTACTACATAAAAAACAGTAGAAATATCAGTACTTCCTTGAAAGTTTGAGGCTATGGCTTTTAATTCTCGTCTTCCCGTAGAAGAAGGGATTAAAGAATACTGTAAAGTGTCGTTATTGACCTCGGCTACTTTGGTTCCATTATCAAACAATTGGATAGATTGAAGAGGTACACCAAATGCAGCGGCAAGAACCTCAACTTCAAATTGTTCACCTAAAGAAAGGAAAAAAGACTCTTCTTTTGGATTGTTAAAACGGACATGTACCCCATCCCCATATAAGTCTATAAATAAATCTGTATTTCTTTCACCTTTACCTTCCAGAGAAGTATCTGCACTCCTGAAAACCATGGCAAGCCGAAGAACTTGTTCGTTTCCAGGAACTTTATAATAGTTCCGTATATTTGGAATGGTTAATGAATAGAGATTCTCACTTATACGTGTTAGCCTTGTTTCAGTCGTATTTTGCCCCCATTCTGTTTTTACATGTCGCCAGTCTGAGGTAGTATTTGCACTAAGATTAGTAATAACGCCGGTGTGTATGTACACCTCTTCAGTAAAGTCTTTTAAGCCCTCATTACCTTGGCTTGCATCAAAAAAAATTGTTATAGAGCCACTTTGAGTGGGAAATGCTGGCGTAGAACTAACCTGTGCAAAAACAGCAGAGCAAAAAGTAAAACAAAGAAAAAACAAACTGAACAAGGTTTTACAAACCCAATACAAAAAAACTCTTAAATGATCCATTCCTGTTCTACCTCTTTGCTCCAAGCATATTTTTTTGATTTGCTAAACAGAAAGTAAAATGTAAGCGCTTACATTTATTTCTGCAAATTTATTTCTTCTTTAGAGGTTTCGGTTGTTTCAATCGAAACCTTTTATATTTTCAGCTATGAGTGATTCAATTACACAAATTAAAGGAGACAACTGTTTAAACTGCGGAGAAACAGTTTTGGGAAATTACTGTTCAAACTGTGGGCAGAAGTTTCAGCCGACGAAACTCCCACTAAAGCTTTTTTTAGAAGACGCAGTTGAGACTCTTTTCAATATTGATAATCGATGGTTTAAAACACTTAAAGATCTTTTCTTAAAACCAGGAAAGGTAACCAGAGAATATATTGAAGGTAAAAGAGCTCAGTATTTACCCCCTCTTAGAATATATCTTTCAATAAGTATTGTGTATTTCCTGTTAGTTCAGTGGAGTGAAAGTGATCAAATATTTTTTATAAATTTTTCTGATGATGAAAACTCAATAGGTGATCTGGGTACTATAATTCAGTATATGGTGTTTTTTATGGTTCCCTTTTTTGCACTTTTTACCAAATTGTTTTACAGAAAAAGAAAAGCTTACTACGTTGAGTATTTAATTCTTTCCTTTCATATACATACTGTTTGGTTTGTACTTTTAATGATTGAGCTATTTACAATATGGCTTGAGGCTAGTTTTGAACAAAGCTGGGTTGAGATTCTAGCAATAATTATAAGTGCGCCGGCTCAATTAGCCACTTTTATTTATATCGTGTTTTATCTAAAACGCACATTTGAACAAGGATGGTTAATTTCTTCAGCAAAAACTATGGGGATAATGATATTATATATGATTGTTTTAGTTTTGTTAATAGCAGCTTACACATTAATATTTACTGAGTTTTTTAAATGATTATAGAATTTTTGGGAAAAAGCCCATCCATCCACAACACGGCACACATTGTTCACAGCGCAGACATAATAGGAGATGTTATAATAGGAGAGGAAAGTAGCGCTTGGTTTAATGTTACTATTCGTGGAGATGTGAACAAAATCACTATCGGTGACCGTAGCAATGTTCAAGATAATGTGTGTATTCACGTGATGAATCAAACCGGGCCGACAACCATCGGCAACGAAGTCACAATTGGACATGGAGCAGTCATTCATGGTTGCACAATTAAAGACAGAGTGCTTATAGGAATTAATGCCACCATTCTGGATAAAGCAGTAATTGAATCGGATGTAATTGTAGCAGCAGGAACATTGGTTCCGCCAAACAAAACCCTAAAAGGCGGGTTTCTTTATATGGGTTCACCCGCAAAAGCAGTTCGGAAGCTTTCGGAAGAAGAAATTATATCCATCAAAAAATATTCACAAAATTACGTGAAATATAGTAGAGCGTATCAAGGAAAAGATACCTATGATGAGAATCCATTCTATCCTCAGGATAATTAAGAATAGGAGAATATATAAATTAGGAATACTCTCTATTCCTAATTTATATATTCCTAATTATGTCTGGACTATACCTCCATATCCCATTTTGTAAACAGGCCTGCTCGTACTGCGACTTCTATTTTGTAACGCGACAAGAACAAAAGCAGCTTTTTGTTGATGAACTCATAAAAGAAATACAGTCAAAAAAAGGAACTCGATTTACGGATGATAAAATCCAAACGATTTACTTTGGTGGAGGAACTCCTTCATTACTTTCTGCGAAACAAATCGAGAAGATCATAGAAGTAATTACTAAAGTTTTTAAGCTGGAATTGAAGGAAGTTACTCTTGAAATGAACCCAGATGATGTTTCAGCTAGGTACCTTTCTGAACTGAAATCAGCAGGAATAACAAGAGCTAGCATGGGTGTTCAAAGCTTTGACGAAGAATTACTTCGATTTATGAATCGGGCTCATACAAGGGAAGAAGCATTAAGTTGTTTAGAGATTTTAAGTAAATCAGATTTGAATTCTTTCACGGTAGATTTGATTTATGGAAATCCAAATCAAAGCTTAGAGATACTCGAACAGGATATTGAAATACTTCTGAGTTTTGATCCGCCCCATATTTCTGCATACTCATTAACAATAGAACCCAAAACAAGATTAGGAAAACAGCTCGAATTAGGCCGAATTATTGAGCCAGATGATGAAGTTGTTGCTTCTCATTTCGATCTGGTAGAAAGTAAATTAGAAAAAGCAGGAATTAAACAATACGAAGTAAGCAATTTCTCAAAGCCGGGCTTTGAAGCGAAGCATAATTCAGCATATTGGAGTCATGAAAACTATCTTGGGTTAGGTCCAGGAGCACATTCTTTTTGGTGGGATAAAGAAAGAAAATCGGCGGAGCGCTGGAATAATGGTTCAGATCTTAATTCATATTTAGAAGAAAGTTGGAAAATTAGAAATGAAGTAGATCAACTAAATTTAAAAGAATTAGCCGAAGAGCGGTTAATGTTAGGGCTAAGAACGGTCGTAGGTCTTAATATTGAGGAACTAAAAACGAGCTATAATTTCGAGTTTAATGAAAGGCAGAAAATTTACATTGATCAAAAAGAGAAAGAAGGAAAACTGGTTTTTGATACCCATGCCCTAAAACTAACAAAGGCAGGGTTGAAGATCTCAGATTCGATTTTACTTGATCTGATAACTCAAAGTTCTACTTAGAAATACCAATACGTATTAAAGACTCCATAAATGTTTTCTTGTATGTTGGTCCAATGGGAATTGTTACCTCTTTTATATTAACGTGATTATTCTGAATCGAATCTATGTGATGTAATCCTATAATAAAGGAGTTATGTACCCTTGCGAACGATTGCCCTGGAAGGCTATACGATAGTTCTTTAAGTGTTTGAAGACTCATTACTTTTTTTGAACTAGTTACAATTTGAACATAATCTTTAAGACCTTTTATAAACTGTATTTCAGAAAGAGAAATTTTAACAATAGTTGAGCCATCCTTTACAAAGAGATATTTAACCGGGTCTACTATATCACGATCTATATTGATTTGTGGAACGGTTGAGTAAATCTTTTCTACGGCCATTAAGAAGCGAGGGAAGTCAAATGGTTTTAATAAATAATCCTTGGCGTTTAATTCAAATCCTTCAACAGCATACTCAGCGTAAGCGGTAGTAAAAATCACATTAGGATTATTTTGGAGTGATTTAAGAAAAGTAATACCATTAATCTCAGGCATTTGAATATCTAAAAAAAGTAGATCAATAGAGTTTTTTCGCAACGTTTCTAAGGCATTTAGTCCGCTTGAGAAACTTCTCAACAATTCCAGGTATGGAACTTTGCCAATATAATCCTCTAGAAGATTTCGGGCGTAAGGTTCGTCATCAATGATTACGCAATTAATCATTTTTCAAGTTAATGGTTAGTTTAATATCAAAACGGTGTTCGAATTTTGTGATTAAAAGTTCATGATTTTCAGGATAATGTAGCTCAAGCCTTTTTTTTACATTCTTCAATCCAAACCCTGATTTTTCTGTATTGCTTCTCGTGTCTATTATTGAGTTACCTACAGAATATATAAGGTTTTCTCCATCTAGAAATAAATCAACCGATATCCAGCAATTTGGAGCACTATCATTAACACCGTGTTTAAAAGCATTTTCTAGAAAGGTTAAAAGAATCAGCGGAGCTATTTGAGTGTTCTCATTGTTACCATTTGTGTTAAAAGTAATATCGAGTGGGTTATTCAATCTTATGCATTCAAGTTCGATATAATCTTCCATGTATTGAATCTCTTTTTTTATAGAAACTAAATTTTTTTTGGCTTCATATATCATATATCTCATAATATTTGATAACCGAATAATAGTTTTGGAAGCTTCTTCTTTTTTACTTTGAACTAAGTAATTAAGGTTATGAAGGGTATTAAATAAAAAATGTGGATTTATTTGAGCTTTTAGATAATTGAGTTCAGCATTCAATTTCTCATTTTCGAGCTGCTTTTTTTCGTTCTCAATTCTAAACCAGTCTGATGTAAATTTTATCATACCCGTAAATATGATGAAAGTCATAAATCCCCATAAAACGCTAATTACTCTTGGGAAATGAATGGTAGAATAATACTCCTGATCTTGACTAAGAGGCATCATAAAATAAGAATCTGCAATAAATCGTAACGCCATTATAGCGATTAATGCTAGCGATAAATAGAAAACATATTTCCCATACTCTTTCTTCTGAATCAAAAAAGGTAGAATGAAAAAGTAATGCAGATAACTTATTAGCAAATTGAAAACTAAAGGTACGGCCAAAAAATTAATAGCAGTTTTTATCGGGATGTACTGCGAATAATCAAATAGGCGATAGAAAACGAACAAGCACCAGAATGATAAATGGAGAATTATTAATCTTTTCTTTGCCAAAGTATCAATGAATTTTTTCCAAATGTAATCACTATATCTGGAATATGTGCTGAGTGTGATGCTTTAATCTGCCAATCAGCATATTTAATAGATAACAATAAAGTTTTAATCTATAGATTTAGATAAAGTAGGGTTAGGCTATTTAGTAGAGTATTCAATAAAGTCTGTCGATAAAATTTTTATGGCTCAATAGAATCTCCAATTTTGGAGTTAAACAAATCGTAAAAAATGAAGACGCACACTTTAATGCTGTGTTTGGCAGCTTGTTTATTTTCAAGTAAAACAGTTCAATCTCAAACAGTTGATACTATACGAATAGGAGATCAATTTAAAAATTTTGAGCTATTTGAAGAAGGTTCCACCAAGTATATCATCTATTCTGAGTTCAAGGGAATTACCAGAATGGGTGGGTTAATGGAGTCTACAATGAAAAGAGTTATACATGAAGGGCAGAACTATTTAGCAGTTGAACATTACTTTTATGGTGCAGATAAAAAATCTAGTGGAAACTTTTACTCATTGGTCGAGCCTAAAACATTTCGCCCAATTATACATATTCGAAACAGTGAAAATAAAGGGAAAGAAGCCTACCGATTTACCGAAAAAGCTTTGATAGCATTAGATACTGTTAAAAATAATTCTGAAGAGGGATACCATCTAGATTTAGAAGAACCCATATTCAATTTTGAATTGGATTTAGAAACTTTTTCAATGTTACCGTTAAGCGCAGGCTATAAAGCTGTTTTACAATTTCACCACCCTGGAAGTACGGTAAGTGCCCCTGCGTGGTACGAGATAAAAGTTGAGGACGCAGAAAAAATTACAATTCCAGGAAATAAAGAATTAGATACTTGGGTGCTATTTATGGATTACAATGGAACACAGCCGACAAGGTTCTGGTATACAAAGGGAGACCAGAAGTTTATTAAGATGGAAGGTAATTATAACGGAGTTAAGATTTATAAAACACGTGTTTTTGATTAGAAAATCAATGTTCTAATAAAATTAGACCACCCCTTTACAAAAAACTAGCTATCCTTCAAGTGGCATATTAATTTGAAAAACGCTCGGCCATTTTTGCATATGCGTTGGCCTTTTCCGTTTTCCCAGCATTAGCATAGGCATCAGAAACAAGTTTTGCTGCTACTGCTAATCTTTTTCGATCATTTAGAGTTGGGTTCTGTGAATTCTGAATGGAAGGAATACTTAATTCTTTGCCAGGTTTAAGTATATCAGGATCTTGAGCAACAGTAAAATTGCTTTCAAAAATAAGTGGCCAAAATGTAGTTCTAGAATAATTTTTTCGGGCAATTTCATAAAACCATTCATTAGTTGTTACAATGTGTGAGCTAGTACCGATGGGGGCATTTTCAACTAATCGAGTTTCAGCAGCTATTTCATCAACAACGGCATTTTCAGTAGACGTATTTTCTGTAATGGTTTCCTGATCTGTATTATCAAGACTATTCAATTCTTGATTAACTGGAGTAGAGCTTAAAAGAGGTTGGGTAGTCTGGTCTGTCTTCTCTACCTGAGGCGCAGAATTTTCTTGAGCAATCTCTGTAGAATTAGAGTTTCTAAAAACAAAAAACCATACACCAAATACTACTGCTATTACGATAAGTGCCGCTAAAATTGGAACTACAGTATTACTATCAGAAGATTCGTTTTCGGCTTTTTTTGTTATCGGTGCAGATGCATCATCTTCAACTAGGGTAGCTTCTAGATTTGCATAAGGTGCATTTACAGAGTTTTCAAGGGCCTTATAAGGCGCAAAAGAAAGTCGTTGATGAGCAGGAATAACAATTGCTTCTCCGGTTTGAGGGTTAACCCCGTTACGGGCTGCCACATTAACAATGCTGAAGCTTCCAAAATTAGTAAGAGAGGCTTTGCCAGTCTGTTTTGTAGAGTCAATAACTAAATCCGTAAGGTTGGTTATGAAGTCATGACTTAAGGATTGTGTGGTTTCCGTTTTTTTTGAAAGTTCTTCTACCAATTTACTGAAGGATACTTTTTCGCTCATAATATACCTCCATTGAGTTCGTCCTTAATTGCTGAGCTTTGAGAAAATTGAACGACCTTCTTTTTTGGAAGCATCATCATCTTCTTATAATGTGGATTGTAAGACTTATAAGCTTCTCTGATTTTAGGATGAAAACTTCCCAACTTAGGAATTGAGAATCCTTCATCATTAGCAAGGTGAGCTGTTAGTATTGATACAAAAGTATCATAAAGATATTCAGTATCTTTTTGAGTGATATTAAGTTGGTTACTTAAAGATCTAATAGTTTCTGATTTATTCATATACCGTTGAATTTATCACCTTCAATTACTAATAATTAACTAAAATAGTCAAACTAGAGATATATTTATCCCCGAAAGCTTGAAAAAAGCTAAAATACTTTCATTTTCACATAATTTAAGTTTCCCAAAAGCATTGGTATATGTATAATTGACAGTATGAATAAATCAATAGAACAACTTCTTACTTCTTCGGTAAACTATGCTGGACTTTATCCTCCTGCAGGGTTGAAGCTTAACGAAGCTCTAAGAAACTATGTTGATTTTTCTCATTCTAAGTACGCTTGGATGCTCGCTAATTTTTTAATGCCTCATAGCGAACTACCAGCATTAGCAAGTTTCGCTGATAGAAAGCACAAACTAAAAGGGCCTTTATCGCTTTGTATCACTGGACCAGAAACGAAAACATTATTTGAGTTTAAGAATTCGATTAATAGTATTGAAGAAGAAATTAAAGTGGCACATAGAGGCTATCCAGGAGAGGTAAGAACAAATCTACTTGAATTGAAACTTCCATTAAGTAGTGTTGAAACACTAAATCCAGAAGAGTTAGTGAAAGCTATGGAAGTAGTAGTAAGTACTACTGCGGAATCTCGGCTACTTCCACACAGAGTATTTTTTGAAATTCCTGGAACTGAATTTGATGCCGAAATCACCAAAAAGATTATTAAAGTAATTGCAGTTCATAACAAGTCTATCTTAAAGAGAAAAATACAAAATTATCTATTTTCTGGGATAAAAATTAACTGTAGCGCTAAGGGAGCAGGAAAAACTCCAAGTGCATCATATCTTGCAGATGTGATTTTATATGCAAGAGATGCGAACGTAGCCGTTAAGTTTTCCGGAAAAGAAAATACTCCATACCCTAGCTACAATTATTCATTAGGGTCTAAGGTGCATGGATTTATAAATGTTTTTGCGGCAAGTATACTTGCATACACTCAGGATCTTAACCTTGAAGAAACGGTAGAAGTTTTAGAAGAAATGAATCCCGAGAACTTCAGTTTTAAAGACGACTATTTCGCTTGGAGGGAACTTGCTGCACCAATAATGGAAGTGAAAATGCTTAGAATGCTGTCTATTACATCGTTTAACTTCACCAATTTTTCAGATCCTATTACAGGCTTAAAAGAGCTTGGGTATCTTTAGGTCTACTACATTATTTAATGAGAGTCATCTTTTTTGTTACCATTCCCTCATTACTTTTTAATTGATAAAAATAAACTCCAGTAGCTAAATTTGAAGCATTAAAAAGAATTTCAGATTTTCCTGAAGGCAATACTCCTTCTTTTACAATCTTTACTTCTCTTCCAATAGAATCATACAAAGTGAGTTTAATTTGCTGGCTAAAAGGCAGAGTAACAGCAATTGTGGTAGTAGGATTGAAGGGATTCGGATAGTTTTGATCCAGCTCAGGAGAGGTGATATTAACAGGAATGTAATCATAAACCTGAAACTGAACCGTTTGGGAAGATGCAATGGATGTATTAAAGAAAACCACCCCAAGTCGGTCTATCTCTTCCCATGATAAATTAGTTTCTTCAAAAGTCAATTCGTCAGGAGTTGGATCAGTGATAAGTACAGTCTCAACACTTAAGTCGTTATAATAAGCGATTAACCCAGTTTGGATGTTTGAAGAATTAGCTAGAATATCAATCTTTACGAAGTTGGGATTTTGTTCGGCTAAATTGAACTCAAAATACTTCCCAGAAAATCTAGAAAGGGTTTCTATATCAGAAAGATTTAGCTGAATTTGTGAAATAACATCTTGAATTCGGGGACTAGGATATACTGCACTTTCATCAAAGCCAAAAAACATAGTTGAGTTGTCTCTTCCTGAGGCGTAGTGCCACAATAAGTTTTCGATGGTTGCTTGTTCAAAACTCACCTCAAAATCTGTTAATGCGCTTTCAATGGCTCCAAGAAATGAAATGGAAGGAGATTGAGATTCAATTCTATTCCATACATTAGTCCAAAATGTATTTCCAAACCGTTCTTCAAAATATAATGCCCAGGTTATATCTTCATAAGATCCAGGAATTATGGTGCTTGTTGGCGATCCAAATAAATTATTAGCAAAACCCTCTAAATAGTTGTAGTAATCGTTAACATCATCGTAGATAACTTCTTCATAAAGAGTAGCGTCCATTTCCAGCCAACGATCTGGGTCGCCAGCCCATCCATTTTGTACAAACTGAATCACATGTTTTAATTCATGAGCGACGGTTACTTTAACAGCGCCTTTTTGATTTCCTTCAGGGTCGGTATTGGAAGGAAATCCTGAAAAATCATTTTCAATTCCAACATATCTAGCGTTGCCCGAAGTAAACCCATATGCCCCACCATCTTCAACGCGGATTTCATATGGCGCAATTTTCTCAGTAAAAATATCAGTGAATCCTAAATTCAGATAATGAGAATAACTTGAATCAGCGGCTTCAGCAATCCATTCAACATAGTCGGGGATAAAGTTATTATTTTCATCAGCCAGAGGAACGGCATCACTACCTGTTGTCTCATAATTCACAACAAATTTACCAGAAGCACTAATAAAAGATTCAGAAGCTATACCTGATGAAGCTAAAAAAGCCTGATTAAAAGCAGCTTTTGTTTCTTCAGAAAGTTGATGTTCGTAGTTCCCCATCATAAAGAAAAGAGGTGTACCACATTTTGAAACGTTCTCATTCGAATGGGTATGGTTTTTCAGCAAATCAATCTGTTTTAGAATGGCTTCATCAGCGGTTAACCGACCCCTTTCAAATTCGGCGTGTATTTTAATAAGGGGATTTACTTCCTGACCATAAACAGGCGGATGAGGTAAAATCAAAGTGAGTATAAATAATACTACAGTTGATTCTACTAAATACTTTTGAAACGTCTTTTTCAATGAAATTTGCTTAACTTTAGTCCCGCCAATAACGGCGATAAATGAACCATCGTGTAAATTAATTTATAAGATGTACGAAGTTATCCTTTATTACAATTTCACGCCGATAAAAGATGCGGTTCAATTCTGTAAAGAACATAAGAACTTTTGCAAAGAATTGGGCTTAAAGGGCAGAATTTATATTTCTAGTGAAGGCTTAAATGGAACCGCTGCAGGCACAAAAGAGCAGGTCGAAGCCTATAAAGAATTTGTTTGGTCTCTCGCTGATTTTGAAGATACCGAGTTTAAGCAGGATGAAAGTGACTATATCCCTTTTGCGAAGTTGATTTGTAAAGTTAGAGAAGAGATTGTTGCGTTGCACAAAGAAGATGTAAACCCGAAAAATGGGGGTACACATTTGAAGCCTAATGAATGGCGTAGTGTAATGGAATCTGGTGAAGATTACGTAATGATCGACGTTCGAAATAACTACGAGTCAAAAATCGGACATTTTAAAGGAGCCCTTACTCCAGATTTGGAATACTTCTATGATTTTCCACAATGGTTGGAAGAAGCGAATATCCCGAAGGACAAAAAAGTCCTCATGTACTGTACAGGCGGTATTCGATGCGAGAAATTTTCTGTGTTAATGAAAGAAGAAGGTTGGGATGATGTTAACCAATTGCACGGGGGAATTCTTAACTATGCAAAAGAAGAAGAAGGCGCGCATTTTGAAGGCAAATGCTTTGTATTTGATGACCGTTTGGTTGTTCCTGTAAACCCAAAGAATTTAGCTCCAATTGCCAAATGCGAAATAACGGGAAAGCCGGCAGATACCTATGTTAACTGTGCTAATATGGAATGCAACAAGTTATTTGTATGCTCAGAAGAAGGAGCAGATATAATGGATGGCTGTTGTAGTGAAGAATGCAAAAAAAGCGAGTATAAACGCCCTTTTGATCCAGAAAATGCCTTTAAACCCTTCCGAAAATGGTACAATTACTTTGGTGAAGAATTTAAGCAACGTGATCTTCAACAAGAAGAACACACTCAGTTGTAACATCCGACTAGTACTACCCTACCCGATTACTCATCGTTTTAAGCCGGGCATTGAATTTGATGGGAAAAGCTTAGAAGAAATGATGACCACTAAATTTCCATTTCAATCCAAAACAGAGTGGAGGGGGAGAATTAAATCAGGTCGTGTATTGGTGAATGACCAAAAAGTAGAACCCGAAGCTATGCTCAATATTTTGGATGAAATTTCGCACCATAATCCGAGAGCAATAGAGCCATCTGTTCCAGATGAAGTTGAAGTGTTAGTTGAAGAAGAGGAATATCTTATTGTATATAAACCAGCCCCAATGCCCATGCATCCTGGTGGTCGGTATTTTAAAAACACACTTATTGAGATCCTAAAGGAAAAAGGATTTGAAGATTTGAGGATTGTTCATCGACTGGATTCAGTAACCTCAGGAGTCGTTTTAATTGCACAAAATAAGGAGTTTGCTAAAAAAGCTACCCAGTGTTTTACAGAGGGTAAAGTTTCTAAAACGTATTATGCGCTTGTAGATGGAATTCCCAAAGAAAAAACCATCACTATAAACGCTCCTATAAAGCGGAAACAAGGCTTCGTTTTTGAAAGTCATGAAAGTCTTCAAGGTGCCCGTCAAGCGATTACTCATTTTGAAGTGGTTGAGGTACGGGAGAATTCAGCATTAATAAAATGTAGACCTGAAACGGGAAGAACGCACCAAATTCGATTACATTTAGCCAAATGGGGATATCCAATAATCGACGATTTGATTTATGGGAAAGAAGGTGATCAAACAAGTAAAACAGCACAGAAAAGAGCAATTAGTTTAGTAAGTGCAGGTCTTGAAATTGAAGAGCTAGGGATTAGTTTTAAATTATAGATTCAAAAAACCAGAATTTTTAATTTTCTTTCAAGAAGGCTTCCGCAATAGTTGCGAACTGTTTAGGCTTATCCAGAAAAGCGTAATGACCAGCATCTTCAATTATCACTAAGGCAGAGTTTTGAATTCCTTTCTCAATACGCTCAGCTTGATAGACTGGAGTAGCATCATCATTTCTTCCCCAAAGCAGTAAAGTTTCATGAGGGATTTGAGGCAAGTACTCTTCTAAATATTCGGTAACTGATTTAACAAAAGTTCCCCTCATTACTCCCGATAGGTGGGAATATTCGCTGGAACCAAGACTCTTCCAAAGAGTAGTTTTTCGAAGCCAGTTCAATGCTTTATCTCGGAGAGGTTGAGGTAAAATCACGAATGGAGCTTTCAACGTTTTGGCAGTGTACTTTTTAAGATAGTATTTCCAAGATCGCCTCGGCTTCATTCCTGCTCCTCCTGTAATCAATACCTTTTGAATAATCTCTTGTCCTTTTTTTCTGGAAAGTAGCTTCAGAATAATCCTTCCGCCAAAAGAATGTACCAGTACATCAATATGATCATCAGGCAACATCGAAATAAAAGCTTCTACAGCGTCTGCATAATCGCCGATGCTCCAAGCTTCTGATGGCTCGTTCGATTCCCCAAAACCAGGAAGATCGAGTACATAACAAGATCGTAAATGAGAAAGCAGTTTTGCAATGGGCATCATCACTCGGCGACTGCTTCCCCAACCATGAAGAATAACAAGTGCTTTTCCTTCTCCTATTACTTCGTAGGCTATACGTTGTTCTTTATATGTGAAATAATATGTACTCATAATTTATTCTGCCAAACATCCCACTTCCCAAACTCGAAAACAAGTTGACAAACCTCAAAAATAATTGCTAATTACGATAAGCAAAAACTTAACGTTATGAGTAACAATAAATTTAAAAGGTCTTTTTTCTTCTGGCTTGATAAACTTCAGATAAGCAAGAAAGAGCGAATTTCAGTTACGATTTTATTTGGGGTGATTGTATTACTTCTTCTAGGCAATGTATTAATAAAAGAACGAAATGTTCCAGTTCCAGAAAACCATGCTAAGCTTTTAGCAGAATTTGAACGTAGAAGTGCGCTTATAGAAAAAGAGAAGAAAGAAATTGATGCGAAGTATAATACCATCGAAATTCCTGAAAATACGGAAATGGAAAAGAAAGAAATAATGTCGTCAGGGCAAGAGTTAATCAGTTTAAATGAAGCAACAGTCGAAGAACTAAAATCACTTCCTGGGATTGGAAATTCTTATGCTCAAAGAATTATAGAATTCAGGGAAACTAATGGCGACTTTACAACCGTTGAAGATTTAGTGAATGTTCGAGGAATCGGCGCAAAAACCTTAGAGAAACTCAAACCTTTTATAAAGTTATAAATTTGATAATGCTACAAAATCACCAAAGCACAGAAAAGAATGATATATTCAACGCAGCTTATTCACCCACTAAATTCTGAACTATTATAAACGGCTACTATTCAAAATTCAAAATCATTAATTCTTAATTATAAATAGATGCCAATTATTCTTTGGGCTGATGATGAAATAGATCAGCTTCAATCACATATTATTTTTCTGCAAAAGAAAGGGTTTGATATTGTTCCGGTAACCAATGGTGAGGATGCCGTTACAATGATCAAGAATCAGAAATTTGACCTCGTTTTCTTAGACGAGCAAATGCCAGGAATGGGAGGGTTAGAAACTTTGGAGAAAATAAAAGCGCACCAACCTTTACTTCCAGTAGTAATGATCACGAAGAGTGAAGAGGAATCAATTATGGAGGACGCAATTGGTTCTAAAATATCAGATTATTTGATCAAACCTGTAAATCCGAATCAGATTTTATTAACGGTAAAAAGGATTCTAGATCGTTCAAAATTACAAAGTGAGAAGTCTGCGCAATCATATTTAAGAGAATTTGGAAGTATTTCTTCCCGGATACATCCACATACTACTTGGCAAGAATGGATTGATATTTACAAAGAACTTTCGAAGTGGCAGATTGATTTGGGAGAAGGAGATGAAGCCCTGAAGCAGGTGTTAGATGACCAAGTTGTAGATGCAAATCGTGAATTTGGAAAATTTATTGAACGAGAGTATGTAGATTGGTTAGACCAAAATGATGAGGCACCACTTATTTCGCAAGGTATTTTTAAGAAGTATGTTTTTCCTCATATCAAGAATGGAAAGAAAACGATGTTCTTTTTGATTGATTGCATGCGCTATGATCAATGGTTGGTGTTTGAGCCCTATCTTGCCAAAATGTTTGATATCGAAACAGACTTCTACTATTCCATTTTACCTACAGCAACTCCGTACTCTCGAAACGCAATTTTTGCTGGGATTTCTCCATTAGAAATTTCACAAATGTATCCACAGCTTTGGGCTCAAGGTCAGGATGAAACTTCGTTGAATAGACATGAAGAAGAGCTCCTTCAAAAACAGTTGGATCGCGCAAAATTCGATATAAATTTTAAATACGAGAAAATTCTAAATGCTGAGGATGGACGACAAGTTGCGGGAAAAATGAAAAGTTTTGCTCAGTCGAAATTAGCCGCATTTGTATTCAATTTTGTAGATACCCTTGTTCACTCTCGTTCAGATTCGGATGTGATAAAAGAACTCGCTCCCGATGTTTCTGCATTTCGTTCAATTACGGAGGCTTGGTTTCAGCACTCATCACTACTTCAAATGTTTAAAGAACTAGCTGATGAAGACGTAACTGTAGTGGTCACGACCGATCATGGTTCAGTGCGTTCTTTACGGGATACAAAAGTATATGGAGACAAAGATACCGCAACGAGTTTACGGTATAAATACGGTAAGAACTTAAATGCTGAAAATGCGAATGCTGTCATTCAAATTAAAGACGCAGAGAAATTTAAACTTCCTGATTTAGGAAAAGCAAGCGACTACCTAATTGCTCGTGAAGACTTTTACTTCATATATCCAACAAATTACCACAAATATCAAAATCGCTATAAAGATACTTTCCAACATGGTGGGGCATCAATGGAAGAGATGATATTGCCCGTAGCTACACTAAAGCCAAAAAAGTAGAGGATAGAAGATGTTAAGTTCTTCGGTAGAAGAGACCATCACTTTTGGGAAAGAATTTGCTAAAGAACTTTCTGTTGGGGATGTTGTTTGCTTAAATGGTGATCTTGGTGCTGGCAAAACGCACTTTGTAAAAGGAATTGCCTCTTTTTTTGGAGTAAATGAAGGAAGAGTTAGCTCACCTACATTCACGTTAATTAATGAGTACCATGGCACTATTCCAATTTACCATTTTGATTGTTATAGACTTGAAAATGAGCAAGAAGCGCTCGAAATTGGAGCAGAAGAATATCTTTATGGAGATGGGATTTCCATTGTGGAGTGGCCACAAAAAATTGGAAACTTGATCCCAGAAAATGCCGTTTGGATTACCATTAAACATTCAGGAGATTCTGAAAGAGAAATCATTAAAGAAGAAGCATAATGTCTTTGAACGGGAAAAGAAGACTCTCATATCGACTTGATCTACTCCCTGTGATACTACCTTATCACAGAAGGGCAAAGAATGAATTGAATACGGGAGATTTAGTGTACTATGGTCCTAGCCCAGAATTTTATGGCATTGGAGAAGTGGTTCAAACTGAGGAGAAAGTTTGCGTAGTTGATTTTAGAGGAACAGGACTTTTAGGAATACATAAAGATGAGCTTCTAGCTAGTTACCTAATTCCCATTCATAAATTGAACTTGACGGGATTACTCAAGGGAAGGTAATTAGAAATTAAAATTTCATATCCAAATCACACAGCTTTTACAATAGAGCTAAAAAAAATATTTTTGCTCCTACTTTCCCATATTGAACCATTTTATCAATAAAGTAATATTGATTGTTAGAGGAAATAAGCTACTAGGCAGCAAACAGATTTTGGACAAAAAGTAGATTAAAGAATCACTACTTTGGGGTATTGGCATATTCTTTTATTTATGAGAAGTTTAATGAAAGAATACATGAATAAGAAAATAGCTTAATGAATAATCCTTTAAGAATTTGCATAGTTGAAGACCACGACATTTTTAGAAAACGTCTAAGTGAGTTACTTAACTTTTACCCCGAGCTAAATCTGGTATTTTCTTCAGATTCCGCAGAGTCTTTTTTTAGTAAACTGGAAAGGTTTGAAGCGGATGAGATTCCAGAAGTTGTTTTAATGGATATAGAACTTCCGGGCATATCAGGGATTGAGGCAACCTTTCAATTGAAACAAAACCATCCTGAAGTAGAAGTGATAATGTTTACGGTTTTTGAAGATGACGAACGCATTTTTGAGTCAATAAATGTAGGTGCTTCCGGTTATTTACTAAAAGATACTTCCATAGATACCGTTGTAGATTCGATAAAAGAAATAAAGAACGGTGGCTCAGCTATTTCCCCTACAATAGCTAAAAAAGTCCTGGAAATGGTTAAAAACCCAATGCAACGTCAACAGGAGATTAAAGAAGAAGTGCCCTTTGATTTAAGTCCGGCAGAATTAAAAATATTAGAACAAGTGGTTGAAGGGAAGACTAACAATCAGATTGCTGAGGCTGTTTTCTTAAGCCCTTGGACGGTAAAAACGCACATCAAAAATATCTACAAAAAAATGCATGTGAATTCACGTGCGGCTGCAGTAAGGCTGGCTTTAATGAGGAATATTGCCTAAAAATCATAAGAATACCTAATTCGGGGGATTTATTGACTGCGATAGAATATTGAAATTAAAAATGGAGTGTATTCAAGTGCTCCATATCAATATTCAATTTCAAAATAAGCAGTATGAATAAAGTAGCGTTACTAATAAGTTTGGTTCTCTTAATACCAATGGTAACTATAGCTCAACAAGTAATAGATACCAAAGAAATAGATAAACAATATATAAATGAGGCGCATAAAGCCTTTTTATACCAAGTCTCTCCTCAAATGAAAGCGGCCGATAAATGGGCGCTAGGCATAAGTAGAATACATGAGGAATCACCTTATCTATCAAAATTAGCTGATGAGATATATAGTGATACTACGGTGTCTTATTCAGAATATAAAGCGCTAAATGATAGCATATTTAGACCTAATTCAGTTTTACGATATGCTTCTAATAGTAGAACCGGTACATCTCAGGGGTTTTATAACGAACATATTTGGAATGCCGACAGTATGCATTGGGCTCCAAAAAGTCTTGAGAGTAGGTACTATGATGAGACCTACGGTGATAGTTCAGTAACGTATTATTACAACTATGGAGAATACGAACCCTATTATGGAACACGGTATAAGGCTCCTCTTGAGGCTGCCGAAGGAGCTGATAGAGAAGCTATTAGAGATTCTTATAATCCTGAAACTGGGTGGCTAAAAAATAGTAGAGAACTTGGGTATCAAAACGAATTAGATCAAGATACCTTAACTGTTAGATATGATTACAATATAGATATTGAAGAGTATGAGCTTTCCGCAAGAACTAGATATCTAGCGGAAGAGAATTACTACTTATATTCGAATGAATATTTTTCACGGGGATTGTTATACAATAGTAGGCTGCAAGAGCAAACGGTAGAATTTGAAAGAAGCGAAAATATTTACTATGCAAATGGAGACATAGGAAAAGAAGATGGTGAGATAACTAGTGGAAATAGGAGTTATGTCAAAATTGAAGATGGAAATAGATATATCTATCAAGTAAGTAAAGTATATGATACTCAACTTATGAAATGGGTAGGTGAAGATAGTTTACATTTCAACTATCTAGACAATGATACTGAAACAGAAGCACTTGGCTATGAATGGAATGATTCAGTTTGGGTGTTTTCACAAGCTTATACTAGCTTCCAGCGCACAATAAGCAATGATGAAGTAGTTGTAGATTCAGTAGTTGTGTACAATGTTGAGTATAATGAAACGACTACTCAGAATGAAATTATGGGTGTGAAACTGAAAACAGAAATGGACTACGATCAGTTTGCAAACCAAATTGAAGTAAGAACATTCAGCATTATTGGGGATAGTCTTACACTCACTTCCCGAACAGTAAGAGAATTTCAAGCACTAGAAAATTATCTAGACGAAATTTATTACACTCAAAGTAGACAAGAGCAGTATTCAAGAGATTTTTTCACTGGAGAATTCTATCGGTCAAATGTATATGAAACAAAGTATAGCGCTGAAGGGGTCTACTTAGGTAATTCAAGTTTTAACTTTTCAGTAGCTGGAGACACAACGTATGGCTACATAAACCAAACTGAATTGCTAGAAGATGGGAGTACCGTTAGAGTAAGGTTTGATTGGGACTATACATTGCAGAAGTTAATACTAAAGAGCTATCAAATTACAGGTCGCTATAGTATAGGAGATGAAGGGGATGAGATAAATCGAAGATTTAGTCAAACCCTTTATTCGAGTATTGTTAATGGAAACGAGGCAAAAAACAGAAGTTTTAATACTTATGGTAGCTATCCGGGTGTTTTTAATGATGGCCCAATATTAACAGAAATAGGTGACACTCTGATGTTTTATGTAAGTGGTTTAAATCCAGATCTTAGTATTCCAAAAATTGAAGTGAGTAATATGCCAGCAACGGCAACCTTCGATCCTGAAACGCGTCGTTTCTTTTGGATTGTTGATGTAGCGAATCCTAATCCAATGACGTATAAAGCTATTCGCGGAGGAAAATCTGTAGCTACAGAGGTACAGTTTATATCTGAGCAATTTGCAGTTGGTGCTGAGGAAGAACTTAACATAGATGAATTCAGGCTTTCACAAAATTATCCAAACCCATTTAACCCAAGTACGAACATTTCGTTTACACTTCCTGCATCAGGAGAAGTAAATCTAACAGTGTATAACTTGTTAGGACAAGAAGTAGCCACACTTGTGAATAATAGAATGGGTTCTGGAAGTCACTCGGTAAGGTTCGATGCATCTAGGCTTTCTAGTGGAGTGTATATTTACCGCTTAGTAAGTGAAGGATTCTCACAAACCAAAAAAATGATGCTTATAAAATGACCGTTGAAATTATCTCTCAGTGATATTAAACTGAGAGATAATTTTTATTAGTTAAAAATTAATGCCAAGATGATGAGAACATTAGTACTTGTACTATTTAATGTATGTTTAATATCAGGAGTATCGGTAGCCCAAAGCTGGAATACCATTGATAAAGTTGATTCACTAATAAAAAATGAGAGTTTACTAGGAATATCTAGCATTCATGCAAATGAGTCTCGGGTATTCGTAAGTTCTTACAAAGCCGACTTCTCTGTTTATTTATATTATTCTGAAGACGGCGGAGAAAACTGGGTTGAATCAGAAACACCCGATAAATCGGCTACTTATGCTTTGTTCTCCAATAACTCTGATTCAGTTATATATGCATGGGGAACAAGTCTTTTCGGCGCAAGACAGGTTAAAAAAAGTGTAGATAATGGGACTTCATGGTCTATTACCTCTCCCGGAAATGCTAATTTCTCTGCTTTCTTTAATGCAGCTAAATTCGCTTCAATAAGTGACACCCTGATTATTACCTCCACAGCGAGAAGCGTTGGTATGTTAAAATCAGTGGATGGAGGAATCAATTGGGAAAAGTTTGACTCTTTCTCAGATGGTGATGGGAATAAATCTATTGAATCAGTTTTTAGCTATAAAAATAATTTCTACCTATTAGCAGGTTCAAATGGTGAAGGGCTATTCAAATCCCACAGAGATAGTTCGAGCTGGCAAAAAGTTTATCCCCAAGAAGGAGTAAGTAAGAGTGTAGATAGAGCGCTCGTAACAAAGAGTGGCAGACTAGTAATCGCACATAGTAACGGAATAGACTATAGTGATGATGAAGGAGAAACTTGGGTAGAAAAGTCACGAGAAGATCTCGGAATTGGAGCATCAGGAACCATTGCTAGAATGATAAATTTTGGTGAGGATATTCTCCTTTCAATTCAAGACGCGAGTGAAGTTCAATCAAGGTTGTTACTTATTAATTCAGATATTACCGAATCAACGAATATTTCGGAAGGACTAACAGGATATTCACGAGGGACTGAGTTGAATTTTATAGTTGCTAACGATAATCAGATTTTCGGAACACGATTTGGACAAACGTTAAAATTATGGTCCTACGGGGAAGCTCCAACTGGAGTTAATAACGTAGTAGAAAGTGAATTTGGAAAGGATGAGTTCAAGCTTTCCCAAAATTATCCGAACCCATTCAATCCAAGTACAAATATTTCATTTAACCTGCCATCTTCTGGGGATGTGAGCTTGAAAGTATACAATCTGCTCGGACAGGAAGTAGCAAGTTTAGTAAATGGTAGGATGAATTCAGGAAGTCATACAGTTTCATTTGATGCTTCCAGTTTAGCAAGTGGCATGTATATCTACCAATTGCAGGCAGGAAGTCATCTTCAAACCAGAAAAATGCTACTTATTAAGTAAGTCTCTGCCTCCCAGTATTATATATAGCAATATACCCTTAACAGGGTATCGAAATATGATATAGAGTTTGTTAAATAACACCCTTCGTATAACAAAAAAGGGGAGAATATTAATGAAATCGTTACAAAAAATTATAATAATGGGATTTCTGATAGTAATGTCAGGATCTATACAAGCTCAACAGTGGGTTAATACTTGGGGTCCTGAAGGTGGGGCTATTTTCGAACTAGTAGAAAGCTCCGGTAAGCTTTTTGGCAGAACAGGTACCAATCTATATGTTTCTGAAGATAATGGATTAAGTTGGACAATGTTGGGTGGCGAAGACTTTATAAACATTACTCCTGGCAATTTAACATCGACTTCTTTTGGAGTGCATTTTACTTCAACTACTTCAAAAGTATCAAGTATTTATGATGGAACTACAATCGAGGCATCTGCAGAAGGTTTCGGGCAATTTGAAGTTCCAGTTAAAATCGTAAGTGTAAAGGACACCCTGTTTGCTGTTGCTGGCGCTAAATTGTTCAAATCTATTGATGGAGCTAAAAACTGGACGCAAGCAGGAACTGTCACCGCTGGGGATGTTATTTTTGGTGTTGGTGATATTGTAGTTTCAACATCATTTACTGCAGGGATTAAAGCATCATTTGATGGGGGTGCTACTTTTGAAGCGTTTGGACCAACCGTATCTTTTGAGCTATTGAATTCAGTAGCTAAACTAGGGGAAGAATACGTTTTTGCGACAACTGGTGGGGTATGGGCTAAAAACAATTCTGAAGAGTGGGAAAAAATATTTACGAATTCAGGAAGTTTTACAAATTTATCCGCGATAGAAGGGGTGCTTTATGGGCTCAATGGTAGTGTTGGAATTGTTGATGGCAAAGTAGTTAGTTCTGCAGATGTATATGCCAGTGCTGACACAGGGAAAACTTGGACAAAGATAGAAATCGAAAGTGAGACTAAGCCTCTTTATGGAGACCATAACAAAGTGGTTGCCAAAGGCGGAAAACTATATGCGACTGCTATTCAAAAAAGTAATGCGTTAGTATCAACCGATGGTGGGTTAAACTGGACATCTTTGGGTACCGATGGGTTAAGAAACCCTTTAACAAGAGGAATTTTTCCCATTGAGAATGATATATATGTGACAACTAACGGAGGAGCAGGAACTGGACAATACGGCAATGGGGTTTTCAAATCTTCAGATAAAGGAACAACTTGGTCTCAGGTACCTATTGAATTACCAGAAGGTCATAACGGGTCTTTCTACACGGTAAGGAAGTTTGGAGAAACCCTTTACGCATGTTCGTATGCAGGATTATTTGTAAGTAGTGATGGTGGAGATTCATGGTCAGTGTTAGCTGGAACAGAAGAATGGTATATAAGTGACATTTTCATTGCCGGAGATCGGTGGATAATGGCAGGATCAGATGGCTTTTCCAGAGTCTGGACGTCAGAAGATGCCGGCGCAAATTGGACAGAACACTATAAAGGAATTGGAGCGATATTCGAAAAATTCCACGTTACTTCTGATTCGAGCTCCATTGTCATTGGTTCAAACACAGCATTAATTGCAAATTCACAAGATAAAGGCGCAACATGGCAGTTTGCCGGAGGAGATAATGGATTAGCGTTGGGAGGTGGATATTTTAATATTGGATCTATTGGCACAACATTATTTAGTAAAAGTAACGCCTCGGCCAATATATATAAATCAAGTGATCTTGGTATTAACTGGGAAAAAGCATCAGATTTGGAGGGACTCAAGGGTGTAACGGTAGAGTTGATCTTTTCAAACAACGATACATTATATGTATATGGAGCCACCTTTGCGTTTGTAGATGGAGCTTTTGTGAATAATTACGCAATCTATAAAAGCACAGACGGAGTAAATTTTGAGAAATCGATAGAGATAAATGGAACTCCAACGGGATACTCAAGTCCAATGTTTACTTTTGCTGGTGAAGAATTATTCTTAGGACACTCTGGCGCTCCAATATTCAAATATACTACAGATGATGTAGGTACAGCTATCGAAGAGACTGGATTTGATAAAGATCAGTTTATTCTTTCCCAAAACTACCCAAATCCATTTAATCCATCTACAAGTATATCGTTTAGTTTACCAGAAGCAGGAACTGTAACACTGAAAGTCTACAATCTACTTGGACAGGAAGTAGCAACCTTAGTGAATGGAAGAATGTCTGCAGGACTTCAACAAGTAACGTTTGACGCTTCTCAATTATCAAGTGGAATGTATTTATACCGAATACAATCAGGCAACCACATTCAAACTCGAAAAATGATGTTGATCAAATAGATCAATAAGAAAAGAAAGGTGATTTAGTGCTTTGGCTTTTTCGCACTTTATCACCTTTTTTTATCAAAATTAGCCCTTCATACGACTTAAACTCAAGGCACTCAACATCCATCTAGGAAGATCTTTCTTTGGGTCTCTTTTTGTCATATCTACATAGAGCCCAATTTTCTTGGCGATAGGAACTTTATGGGTTTCCACAAACTCTATCAATGTACCATCGGGATCTTCGATATAGGTAAATCGACCGGCGGCTTCTCCCATATCAAAGCTATTGGCACTATCTACGGTAAACTTAAATCCGGCGCTTTCACACTCTTCCTTTAATGCATCCATACCTTGAACATCAAAGCAAAGATGGATGAAACCTAAGTCTCCCCAAAAACGATCTTCAAAAATTAATCTCGGTTTTCTTCTTCCATCCAAACATTGAACCAATTCGATTTCAGTAGGACCGAATACTTTACTAAATCCACCTTTTCTGGGTTCAGAATGTCGAAGTAATACACGTCTATATTTTTGATCTCCAGAAGGCAGTCCATCAAAATCTGAGAAAGAGTCCGATTTATCGTAAACAATCTCATCATACCCAAGAATATCCGAATATAAAGTCATTGATTTTTCAAGATCGGTTGAGCCAATAATAGCCCCAGAAACTCCACCAGTAGTTTTACGCTCTTTCTTTTTGAACCAACCAAGTCCTTTCACCACATTAAAGATATTTCCATTTAAATCTTCTACAAAAAAGTTGAGATCTCCAGCGGGATTTTCACGTAATGAAGTAAGAACATTTAAGCCTGCACCATTAAACTGTTCATAGGTTTCTTGGACATCAACAGATTTAATTTTTGCAATGTTGATTCCTAAATCTCCAAGTTGAGGTTCAAAGCTTGGGGCAACAGGAGTTCGGCTTGTATATTGCCAAATTTCAAAACCACCACCACCTCTCATGCTAAGAGTTAGAATAGCTCTTCGATCATGAGGTTTTCCGCCAGTATAAGGTAGCATCAAATCTGCAGTTGCGGAGTCATCAAACACTTTAATATCCATCCCAAAGTACTTTCGATACCATTCGGTAGCTTCTTCTACATTTGGATTTCCGATTCCTATTTGTTGAATTCCTGCAATTACTTTTTCCATAGATGATTATCTAATGTTGAATATTCGCTTATAAACTAAGAAGAAATTCTTTAAAGCCCGAAGTATTGTACTTAGCCATACCTCTTTTTTCGAGAACGATATTTCCCTCAGGAGAAATCACATAGGTAGTGGGTACAACCGTGCTGTTATAAACTCCCGGTTGACGACCTGCAAGAAAATACACAGGCAGGGTAAATTCCTTGCGTTCTAAAAAAGCTCGAGCTACTTCAGGGTCTTCATCTAACGAAAGCATTACAAAAACAACGCTTTCTTCATTAGAAATATCTTCATATAAAGCCTGAATATTTGGCATTTCTGCAATACAAGGTGGACACCACGTAGCCCAAAAATTCAGAAATATAGTTTTTCCTTCAAAGTCTTCAAGCGAGGTTCGTTCTCCATCCAAAGAAATAATAGGCATATTATAATTAGCCTTTTTGAAATTCGAAGCATCAATTTCTGTGTTAGGTCGAAGAATTCCCGTGGAAAGAAGTACCCGTTGTAGTCCGCCAATAACCTCTGTATGAAGTCCTGTGAAGTATAGTATTCCGAATACACCCAGAATAACCCCCCATTCAATGACTGCTTTTTTTAATTGATTTGGCTTTTTGGGTGTATCGTCACTCATTATAAAAAAGACGAAATTTCTTGTAGTGACTTTTTTCCGATATCAGGAACAAGAACGTCATCTTCAGGATATCCAACAACAAGTAACAGAAATGCTTTTTCATGAGAAGGTCGTTGCATGATTTCATTCAAAAATCCCATCGGACTTGGAGTATGAGTAAGCGTTGATAAGCCTGCATTATGAAGGGCTGTAATTAGAATTCCGGTAGCAATTCCCACAGATTCTTTAACATAATAGTGCTTTTCTTTTTCACCGCCTTTATTAAGGTGATAGCTTTGGGCAAAAATCCCAATCAAATACGGAGCGGTTTCTAAAAAAGGCTTGTGTTCATCGGTACCAAAGGGATGTAAATCTTCAAGCCAATCTTCTGGCGCACGTCGGTGATAGAATTCTTTCTCCTCCTCCTCAGCAGCCTCTCTAATTTTCGATTTGATTTCAGGATCTGAAACAACTGCGAAATGCCAAGGTTGTTTATTCGCTCCATTTGGCGCAGTACCCGCAGCTAGCAAACACTGTTCAATAACTTTACGATCTACAGGTCGATCAGAGAATTCTCGAACAGTACGTCTAGATTTAATTAGTTCGTAAAAGCGAGAAGCTCGATCGAGCATCTCTTCAGGTGGATATTCTTTGTAGGAAGTTAAAGGGATGAAGTTCGGTTCTGACATAAAATGGAATTATACTTTTTAGAAAGCTAAGCATATAAAATGATAGTTGAGAGTTGATCAAGTGATTATTCATTTTATCAACTAACAATAAAACTTACTTCACTCCCGAACCTTTTGCCAACCACCAAGGATGAACGTCAACTACCAATCGCCCAGCTTTTACCATTGGGTCAGCGCTAGCCAGTTCAATCGCTTTCTCAATGGTTGGAACATTATAAACAGAAAACCCACGAATATTAGTTTTGCCATCGGTAGGGCCATTTAAGTTGATAATTCCTTTTTCATACAAACTACCAAGGTAGGCAAGATGTTTCTCTTGAAGAGATGCCGCTTGCTCTTCACTTTGTGATCGATTAGGTCCGCTTTTCAGGAAAACAATGAAATACTTTTGCATTGTGATCATTTCTCCAGCCCATTCATATTCGAATGTTTCTGGTTGTTGAGTGGAGGTAGAATCCTGTGCAAAGGAAACGTTTGATACAAATAATAGGATTAAGAGAAAACAAAGCTTCTTCATAAATAAAAATTGGATAGTTGAACGTTGATTTCAAATATGTACGAAATCAATTTCTATGAGTCAACTCCCAACTAATAAGAATTCCAACCACTCTTTTTGTTCTTGAAGTCGTTCCAGGTATCGAGGTCGGAGCTCTATTTCAGATACATGATCTATCCAGCTTTGAGCAAGATCAAATTCTTCGAGAAAAATGAGTCGGTCGATAAGAAGTTCATAAATATCGAACCAATCCTGATTTTTTGATTGAGCAGATGCAATCAATGAATAATCCACAAGGTTCGGATTAAGTTCAAATTCAATTCCCGATTGTAGAGCAAGCATTTGGTTGGGAAGGTTCATTTCAGTGAAGGAATCTGATGTAAGCGCCGAATTATTATATCGAATCGAATTAAAGCTATTCCACTGTAAAGTATCCTTTCTCAACATAAACGAATATTTGAAAGACCTAGGAAGATTAGCTGGCAATGAGTTCCAAACGTGTTCTAATTGATGGTATGCTTGCTCCCAATCTTTGTTCAATGCAAAGGCATCCGCTTTTAAGATGCTTGTATTAGGAATCGAATCATTTTCCGTTATTCCATTGATAACTCGATCATACTTACCAAACTCAAGTTGATACTGTGCCCATTTTTGTTTGATAGTGATATTCTCGGGAGCCATTTCATAGAGCTGTTCTACAATTGGTAATGCTCTATTTTTAGATGGATAGGTTTCGTAAAGACGAACTTGATCCCATAATTCCATAATTGGAGAGACCATATGTGGACAGTTTTTTTGGAAAATAGAACGCTGACTAAAAATGAAATTAGAAACTTGTTGATCTATCGAGTCGAGTTCTACTGCTGGTAATGATCGGTGCCAACCTGCAACCAAACTATCGAAGGGTATTTCATAAGCTTTTTCAAAGCTAGAAGTTGGGTAAGCGTTCTTGAAATTAGAAACAGGATAGTTTTCTAGTAAATAGTTTACAAAAGATCCCGTTGTTGTGTAGCTAATAGAACCCGCGCTTGAATAAAACCCGCTTGCCGAAAGAGCACTTTTCATTTCGTCAGCAGATGGATAGGGAGGATCAGCTGCCATTATTTGGTCTAATGTAGATTGAGAAGACGCATCTTTTGCAATTCCCTCGGCAATACCTTCAATCAACCCAATGCTCCAGCTTCCATTAAAAAGAGTATTCCCAAATTGTTTCGAAATCACATGAACGAGCTCATGTTTTAATACAGCTTCTAAATGTTCTTTAGCAATATGAAGTTGATCCTGCTCTAACCAAATGGGGACATAGCTTGTAAATTTAGCCCCTACAAGTGCTTTCTTTTGCCAAGCATTTGTATACAAATAGCTTTCAATCTTCCGATCTTCAGGCCAGTCTATTTCTAGTGTTTCTACGATTTGGTCGAAGTGAAACTCATGTTTTAATGCCCAGTATTCAATCTCTTCTTCTGTGAATCTATTATCTGGGAAATAAATATTGAAATGCTCGGATTGATAGTGTGTGAATACGGATTTTAATTCACTTCTTGGAGTAATTACTCCAAATTCAGCAATCGAAAAATAAGCAGGAATTAAAAGTCCAATTGAAACAAGTACGACTAACTTTGTAACGAGTGATCTTTTCCAATCGGGTAAGAACCAAAGCAATAAAATCCATAGAAACGTGATTACTCGAAAGAAGAAAAGGCTGAACGTAACACGAACTGTTTCATCGTAAATCGGGCCTGGAAAGGCTCCCCAAACATGATTAAAAAAGTATACTTGAGGAAGTGAAAAAAACTCCATCAAAAACACACAGAGAGCAATAAAAAGAAGACTGAAAACAGTGAGAAGAGTAGGAAACGGAGCCGTTAGTTTTCGATAAAAACGTCCAACCGAGATTCCAAATAGAATGCTTGGTATAGGAACTAGAATCCAAAAGCCAATTCCATCCCAAGTAAGGCAATCTGTAAAAAAGGAAAACAAAAATAGTGGTAGTCCAAAGAGATAAACATTTTTAAGAACTCTAAAAGCTACAATGGAATCTTTTTTTAAAATAAGTCTGCTGGAGGCAATTCCTCCCCAAAAACATCCGACTGTGGCCACAAGCATGGCCGATTCGAAATGGAAATCACCCAATAGCGGAATAGGGATAAGGAGTGCACCAAATAATATTGGAAGTAAGTATTTGAATAGTTTCTTCAAAAAGACTTTTAAAATTGTTGAATTAGTAGATAAGGAAATTGTTGGTTCCTTTTCAACTTATCTACTCATACAAGTTCTGCAGCGGCAAGCACCCAATAAATTAACCAGAACTGTACAGGTAAGCGAAGAAGAGTACCGATAGTGAATAATGTGACTCCTCTTTTTTTGTACGCTTTTCTAAACATATCGAGATTTGCAGGAAATACAGCAATGAGTAGTAACACGAGTCCAATCGCTGAGAATATTTTTAGAAAAGGGATCATAATTCCAATACCGCCTAAAACCTCAAATACTCCACTCCAAAAAACCATGGCTTTATGATTTGGAATATAGTTGGGTATAATTTTTAAATACATTTTCGGAAAAATGAAATGTAGAAGCCCCGTAATAATGAATATTATGCCGATCAAATACACATGGTTCGATATGTCGGAGAAGAAAGCGATACTCTATTTTTTGAACATTGCTGTGAGCACGAAAAAAATATTTTCTTTTCGCTCCATCAAACGACGAGAAAAATATGGAAGCCAATCGGTTCCAAAAGGAACGTAAACTCTGGCGTTATAACCAAGCTTGGTAAAATCGACCATTGTTTCCTCACGCAAACCGTATAACATTTGAATCTCGAATTTGTCTTTTGCGATATCCTGTTCTGCGGTGTAGCTACGCAACCAATTAATGAGCTCATCATCATGAGTTCCAAAGCGTGGATAGGAAGTTTTTTTCAGTAAAATCGCAGCACATTTTTTATACACTTCTCGAATTGCAGGCATGTTTTGATGCGCTATTCCTGCCGGCTCTTTATAAGCCCCTTTTACCAATCGTATATCTGCGCCTAAACTTGCTAATTCCTTTATATCATCTACACTACGATGAAGCATAGATTGAATGACTGTACCCACATGTTTATGTCCATATTTGGCGTGTGCTTCTTTAAAAATATCTATGGTGATTTGTGTATAGCTACTTCCTTCCATATCAACACGAACAAATTGATTTTGCTCTTTAGCTACATCAAGCAACTTGAACAGATTTTCTTTGCAGTACTTGTGATCAATATCTAAACCCATCATAGTGAGTTTAATAGAAATACTACTTAGAATTTCTTGCTCCTTAATTCCATTTAATAATCGGATATAAGATTCAACAGTTTCATCAGCCGCCGCCTTATCGGTAATGTTTTCACCAAGTAAGTCTAAGGTAAGCCTAAGATTTCTACTGTTAAGGTATTTTCCTTTGGGGATAGATTCCTCGAAAGATTCGCCTGCAACAAATCGTTTTGCAAGTATAAAAGGTAGTTTCATTCAGGGTAGTTTAATTAGTAATAATGATACGGAATACTAACAATTTCTACCTACACAGAAATAAGAGGTAACGTTCAAAAAATCAGCTCGTCTTAATACAAAGTTGAAACTAACACGGAAGTAGAGCGTAATGAGCTTTCGTTAACTAAACAGAGACACCATGAAATCAAAAATGAAATTTTTTAAAAACTTAGCAACTGCAGGTATTATTGTAGCGGTAATTATACTAAGCACAGATTCGAGCTTAGCTCAAAGAGCATATTTAACTGAAAATTTTGCTGTTTCGGATAATGCAAAAATAGAAGTTGAAACATCAGGTGGAAGTATAGAACTAGTAGGTGAAAACACAGATGAAGTTCGGGTTGAAATGTATGTACGCAAAAGAGGAAGAGAGATAGATCGAGACGATACAGATTTAGATGATTGGGATATCAAAATTGAAAAAGAAGGTAATACTGTGTATGCCATTGCAAAAAGAGAAGGTCGAAGTTGGGGAAACAATAATTTAAGTATCTCTTTTAAAGTTTTTGCCCCTACTAAATCCATAGGAAATCTAAGTACAAGCGGAGGAAGTATTCGCTTAGAAAACTTAATAGGTGATCAAACTGCCAGAACAAGTGGCGGTAGTATTAATGCGGAGAATATTGGGGGTGATATTAAACTTAAAACCTCAGGCGGCAGTATTACACTATCAGATATAGAAGGTTATGCTGAAGTAAATACAAGTGGTGGTAGAATTAGAGCAGAAAAGATTACTGGAGGAATTGATGCAAGAACTTCAGGTGGATCAATAACACTTGACGGGATTTCTGGAAATGTAGAAGCTAAAACCAGTGGTGGATCAATAGATGCAGAGGTTTTAAACCCAGATCAGTTTATCGAACTTAGAACTTCTGGTGGCAGTATTAGTGTAACCATTCCAAAAGATAAAGGATATGATTTAGATTTGGGTGGGAATAGAGTTAGAGCCGATCTGCACAATTTCCAAGGCGAATTTGATAAAAACGATATGGAAGGAACCATGAATGGAGGGGGAACAAAGCTTAGAGCAAGAACCTCTGGTGGTTCCGTAAACCTAAGATACTTGTAGTCACGTCACTCCAAGATTAGTTAGTTACAAAGCCAAAAGGCGAGAGATGATATCTCTCGCCTTTTTTTATGGGCAGTGTAAATACTTTGCCTTTATATAAGAGTTCATCTCACAGTTAGAGGCGGATAGCTATCCGCCCGTACAGATTAACGTATTCGACTTAGTAATTTCTCGAGTCCAGCAAAGGAGATCACGTCGCTTGGCTCGTGAATGTGACATACTCGAAGATACAACCCTGATATCTCGTTATTCTTTTTAGGAATAAAGCGTATTGTTTGAAGTTGTACTTCATAAAAATTTCATATACTACTACTTAACTGTAAATCCCTAAATTCTAATGTAAGGAATTGCTTTCAGATGGCTCTTACTTAAAAAGATCATATTTATGAATTATGACAAGAATGCACACAATTTTATGCTTATTTCTTTTCACCTCACTTACTAGCTGTGGCATTTTAGGCCCAGAGAAAGAAAAGCCTTTAGAACCCGGTCCCCGCAATTATACCTGGGAAGTGGATACCTTATATAGCCCTCCCGGAGGGTATGTATACGATATCTGGGGTTCTTCACCCAATGATGTATGGGCAGTACTGGGTACAGGAACAAATACGCTATGGCATTTTGATGGAGAAAGCTGGGAACCCTGGTCGGAACGTGTCGGTCCGGCTTTATATAGTATTTATGGATTTGCTAACAATGATGTGTGGATGGGAGGCAATGATGGTAAAATTTATCACTTTGATGGGGAAAGTTGGAAATTATCTGTCCAGATAGAAATTAATGAAGCACGCCTAATTGATACATATTCTATTTGGGGAGAACCCTCAAATTTATACGTAGCCGGGATTGTTGTTTATTTTGATGATATCCCCCAAAGCTTTATTTATAGATATGATGGTAAGGAATGGATAAAAGTATTAGTAACTGATTTTAAGGTACAACTGCAAAGAATTCGTACAAAAGAGGAACGAGTTTTTCTACAAGGAATAAATATTAACTCTCAGCCTGACAGCTTTTTCTTTTATGCACTAAAAGGGGATGAGTTAATGGAAATATTTTCAACTCCTTCAAGTAATAATACTGAAGTAATTAGCCTTCATAAGATAGGAGAGAAAATATATTTTGTTGTTGGTAGTACGATAAATAAGGTGAAAAATAATTCTCTTATCAAATGGAAAGAAATTTCCTCTCCTGATTTTGGCTATCAAATTTATGGCAGGCATGAAAAAGATATCTTTTTAAGAATGAAGAATGGTCTTGTTCATTATAATGGAGAGGACATATCGTATTTGTTTGACTTAAATAATACCCTTTTTAGTATTTCAAACAACGCAATTCTTTTTGAAGATGAGGTATTCTTTATCGTAAACGATTTTGACGAAGGAACAAACTATATCTATCACGGAATTTTAACTGATCAACAGGAGGAATAGTAAGGCTATAAAAAAACAGAGGCAGCGCGGCAACGCTGCCTCTTTATGAATCCAAAACAGCCCATCAGGTTGGCACCCTCAAATAATTCATGAAAGGTTCATGAGTTACCAGGCTATTTCTTTATCAACTTTAAAATTAGGAGAAACTCCTATGAAAACGAAAACTATTTTAAATGCACTTTGCATACTTATGTTTATTGGTATGGCGAAGGAAGTAAATGCGTAAACTCAAACGGTCTATAAAACAGTTACCATTGAAGGGAAGGGACAGATTTTTCTAAAGGATGTGCCGGGTGGAAGTATTAGTTATGGGGGAAGTGGAGGTGTTGGTGTCATCGGGCGTTACTATATCAGTAATGGACAGGATTCCACCGTACAGATTAACCGATCCTATTTTACATTCGATGTAGATCCTGTGTTGAGTGCAAACAATGTTACGATAAACGATGTCTGGATAAAGTATACTACAATAGAATCCAGCGGTCCGAATTTTAAAGTAACCAATACGTCCTCAATAACAGATGAAACCCCGGACGCTGGTAAGTATAGCGATTACTATAACTCCATTGGTAATTCTATGGCTTTACACTCAGGTCTGGTATACAATGGAAGTGGAAACAGTACTTCCATTTATTCGACAGAGATCAAAGGTATCCTGAGTTCAGATTTGTCCAGAGAAACCCTGTTTCTCGGTACCTTAAGCCAGGGAGAAAGCACCAATGGTTCGGATACCCAGCTGGAATTAGAACTGGTTATAAATTATAGCTATGAATCATATGAAGTTACCGTAAGAAACGACTTTGATGGTACAACAACCGGTGGACAAGTCGGTGTGAGTAAAAACAGCGACCCTTTAGTTAGCCAAAACGCGCCTTATGATATTCAGGTTGTAAATAATGATGTTATTAACGTAAAGGCGTATGACAATCAAACCTCCGGAAGTTATGACTGGGTATTTAACGATACAGAAGCTGCAAACAATACAAGTAGGTGGATGATAAACAAAGGAGCGGGACCAACAT
This sequence comes from uncultured Balneolaceae bacterium, assembly GCA_963974345.1. Lineage (GTDB taxonomy): Bacteria > Bacteroidota > Rhodothermia > Balneolales > Balneolaceae > RHLJ01. The sequence continues at coordinate 76,824 of CAXBBW010000004.1, forward strand.
TTCTTAGTTCTTCTCAATCAGCTACTCGTACGGCTAATAATGATCAGAGCGCTGTAATATATAATGAGCAGAAAAAACTGTTTGAAGTTGAGCGAAAAGATCTGACCGAATATGGCACCTATTCGGGAGCTTCTTATGCAGATGTTGTTGATGGAAACTCAAGAAACATTTCAGCTCCTTCTACCAAAACCGTAAGCGGTAAAACTTTGGATTTTGCAGGTTGGCAGGATGTAAGCGGCACGAGCTTAAACCGAACGGTTACCCCTACCGACAATACTGACTATGAGGCTATTTACAAAGGCTCACAGATTACAAACACAACCGCTAATAACGGAGCAACGGGTCAGCGTAAAATAGTGCGAACGGCAGATGGATTCCTTCATCGCGTGTACGAAAGTTTGAGACATATTTGGTATGAAGTTAAATCCCCAACCGGAGATTGGGAGCTGGTTTCCAATATAAACGGGAAGCATATTGATGAAAACGGAGGGAAATCGCCGTCTATATCGGTGAGTTCCATTTCCTTCCCAGATCCTAATAATGTTACCATAGTATGGCAACAAGGCGGGAATATTATTATGCAAACCTTTGAGGCGGATAATGGGAGTTATACCTGGCATATGGACGCTTCATTTTCTACGGGAATAAGTAGTTCATATGACACCAAACCAAATATAGCTTGGAGTGGAATTAACGAATTCACCGTTATATGGCACACTACGTCTGGGATAAAATTTCGGATCTACTACATTGGAGGTACGTTCCCTTACTATGGATATTTTTCATTAAGAGCCTCGGGTACCATCTCAGGAACAAGCAGCTCATCTGTAAACGCTGCAATTTCTGCTGATAAGGATTTTCCATATTCAATTTATGAACTTGCTTGGGTTCAAAATGGAAGTGGGGGAGCTAGCTCCATTAAGTACAAATCTTTGTATGCAAGTGGCTCAACGGCGTATCAATACCCTTCAACTCCGTTAACCATTTCAAGTTCTTCTGATTTTAGTAATACTAATGTATCTATCATGACCACCCCTGACTATGCAGTAATTGGTTGGGCATGTAGAAGTACGTCTTATTGGAGCCCAATGAGCTCAAGAGCATGTTTGAGAACATACGATGGAGCTAGTTTGTCCAGTTTTTCAACATTCAACCAATCGGTAGCTTCGGTTTCATTGGCAAAGAGTGGAACAGTGAATGACTATTACTTAGCATGGAGCGAAAAGTATTATTACCCTGAAAGCCAGTATAATAACGATGTAAATAAGTATGTGAAGAAAGGGGCGTTTTCCAATAAAAGAACCTTAAACACAACGGCTCCAAATATACAATTATATCATGCTCCATCAGGAAATGACATGAAGTTGTCTGCGTTCTATTCGGGAACGCCAAAGTATTATGTACTTTCAAATAGTTTGGAAACAACTTCAAAAGCGGCTTCAGAAACCTCACTTCAAGCACGAGGTATTCATGTAAACAAAAAAGATGAAGCAGGGGCTTATTTTGAAATTGGCTCTATTTTAATTGATAATGAGCAAATACAATTTGTAGAGATACCTGAAGTTGTTACTGGAGAAAACAGATTTAATAGAACACAGAATAAAGACTCATTAATAGAGAAGAAACTGGAAGACGTTACCCCATTCCTAATTTCAGAGCCTTTTAACCTTTCTGAAGAGTCTTCCTTTACATTTACAGAACAGTTTTCAATTGGCGATAGCTTGGCATTAACAAATGTATTAGGGAAAAATGGTGAACTATCATTTTCCGTAGAACTTGTTAATGAGAGTAACACCAGCGTGGTTGCAACTCTTAAATCTGTAAAAATGAGTTCTAAATCATTAAAGTCTCAGAAGGAAAAAGGATATCAAGTCAATATTCCCAAAGAATTAAGTGGGAGGTTTAGGGTGCGGATCACCCCAGAATCAAATCTTGAGGACTTTTCTTTTGAACTCGCCACTTCATATAGAGATGATTCATCCCAAAGTGGAAAAGAAAAAGTTAAGCTTGATCTGGAAGTGGTCAATGTAATCTTAGCGTATGATCTTGGTCAAAACTACCCCAACCCATTCAATCCGAGTACGCAGATTCAATATCAGATTCCGAATGCTGGATTGGTACAACTCGAAGTTTTTGATATCCTAGGCCGTAAAGTTCAAACACTAGTGAATGAAACCAAGGAAGTAGGAAAGTATACGGTTACTTTTGATGCTTCTGGTTTAGCAAGTGGGGTGTATTTGTACCGGCTAACTTCCGGGAAATTTATGGCAAGTAAAAAGCTGTTCTTAGTTAAGTAGCTGGAATTAAATTTTTAACCTAAGGCGAGAGATGATCTCTCTCTCCTTTTTTTATGGGCAGTGTAAATACTCTGCATCTATATAAGAGTTCATCTCACAGTTAGAGGCGGATAGCTATCCGCCCGTACAGATTAACGTATTCGACTTAGTAATTTCTCGAGTCCAGCAAAGGAGATCACGTCGCTTGGCTCGTGAATGTGACATACTCGAAGATACAACCCTGATATCTCGTTATTCTTTTTAGGAATAAAGCGTATTGTTTGAAGTTGTACTTCATAAAAATTTCATATACTACTACTTAATTGTAAATCCCTAAATTCTAATGTAAGGAATTGCTTCTAAGGTACTCTTACTTCTTTTTTTATGCGAACGCACATTCTATTTTCATTTCTGGTAACTACCACCGTAATGTCATGCGGACTGTTCAATAAGAATGAAATTGAGTTTTTTGAAGTCACTACAATCTCATCGGTGGAAGTTGCTTTGGAGATATGTGGCGATTCGGGAGATAAAATTTCCATTGAGCGTGATGGCAATGAAATATTCTCCTTCCGCATGAGCCGCAAAGATACCGTGGTGTATGATTCCGGCCTTAACCCAAACACCTCCTACATCTGGAAAGCCATTAACAAAAGCAGTCGGAGAGATAAAAACAAAGAACGCCAGGCTACAACCCTTACAACCACCTCCAGCGATTTCACCTGGCAGACCTTTTCTTTTGGAGACCATTCATCCAGTACATTATATGGCGTCTCCATTATTGACGAAAACAACATCTGGGCGGTAGGCGAGATTTATAGGAACGATTCTACCGGACAATCGGATGATGACCGTTATAATGCGATTCATTGGAACGGAAGCGAATGGGTTTTAAAAAGAATTCCTTACATATATCAAGGAACTCCATTTTATAATCCAATACAATCAATTTTTTCATTTAATGTTAATTCCATTTTCTATGTAGGTAATGGAGTTATTCATTTTGATGGTTCAAAGTATGAACCAAAAGAGATTGCTCAGGAATTGTGGGGGCCAAACCGAATGAATGAAATTTGGGGAGTTTCGAGCCAAGATTTTCATATCGTTGGTAATAATGGTTCAATAGCCCATTACAATGGAGAAACTTGGCAAAAAATAGAAAGTAGCACCGAGCTGGACATTGAAGATATCCACGGCAATGAAGAGCAGGGAGTGGTTGCGGTAGCTTCAAAACGATTTGAGACGCTCGATAAAGAAGTTTTTCGCATAAAGGAGGGTCAAACCATAGAATTTTTATCTACTGAGGGAATCCCTTTTAGTATTCAGGGGATATGGTTTGATAAGACAGGGGTAGCCTATGTAGTGGGCAGTGGGATGTATAAAAAGCCGAGTTTGGATTCTTCAATCGCATGGAAAGGTTTCCATCAACCGATAACCAATAACTATTTGCAAGCTATTGATGCCAATGCGCTAAATGATATCGTGGTAAGTGGAGACTTTGGCGAACTTCTGCACTTTAATGGAGAAAAATGGAAGTCGTTTCAACCCCTTTTTGATGGAAATTTACTCTACGACATTGATATTGAACAGAACGTGATTGTTGCAGTGGGTTATGAAGGGAATAAAGCATTTATAGCAATAGGATTTAGAGAATAATTAATCCAATACAGAAGACAACGAGATGAATCAAAACCGAAACCTTAAATTGGAATAAAATGATAAATCATAGAAAGAGACAAGGGAAAAGAAGATACACTTTTCTCCCCAAAAATATGGTTGTGCTATTAGTTGTGTTCACAATTACAAGTACAATAGGTTATGCTCAAGACCCAAGAGTTCCGGCTGATAGTCATCCCTTAGCACCAGCTGTTGGGAGGCTTAGCAATGGTTGTACAGCATGGATTTCTCAAGGTGGAGTGCTTATTACCGCAGGTCATTGCGAGCGGAGCAATCTCCCAAGTCAGGTCAGGGAGATCACGTCGCTCCGCTCGTGAATGGTGGCAGTTATAGAATTAATTAAAAAGGCTACTTTTTAGCCGTGGCATTTTTATGAAATGGCATTCTCCTCAAAAAGAAGTATTTTTGAGGGAACTAAAAAGTCCAATGAGTATTTATATCTCATCATAGATTTTAATTAATGGAAAAAAAGGAACGACCAAGCTTTGAAGAAGCTTTAAAGGAACTGGAATCAATAGTGAAACAACTTGAAAATGATGAGATTACACTTGAAGATTCTGTTAATCTGTACGAGAAAGGTTTAGAACTATCAAAATTTTGTACTGAAATTCTCGATCAGGCCGAGCTTCGAATAGAACAAGTTAACGAAGCTTAACAAAGAAATTAAGTTTTTGACATATGTCGACTGACCCAAAACTCCCAAAACCTGGACCGCTGTTAGCGGTAATAAATTCTCCCGCAGATCTTAAAAAATTAGCGCCGAATCAATTACAAGATGTTTGTGATGAGCTTCGGAACTACATTATTGATATCGTATCTGTTTATGGCGGTCATTTTGGAGCGAGCTTAGGAGTAGTTGAGCTCACAACTGCACTTCATTACGTATACAATACACCCGAAGACAAGATTGTCTGGGATGTTGGTCACCAAGCATATGGGCATAAAATTCTGACTGGAAGAAGAGATAATTTTTATACTAACAGAACATATGGTGGACTTTCAGGGTTTCCTAAACGTTCAGAAAGTGAATATGATGCATTTGGTGTTGGCCATTCTTCAACATCTATTTCGGCGGCACTTGGGATGGCAGTTGCACACGATTTAGATGGAAAGAATAATAAGTCAGTTGCAATTATTGGTGATGGAGCAATGACTGGTGGTCAAGCTTTTGAAGCCTTAAATAATGCAGGCGGAATGAAGAGCGATATTTTGGTGATTTTGAATGACAATAGAATGTCAATTGATCCAAATGTGGGTGCTCTTAAAGAATATTTAGCAGACGTTACCTCAAGTCGTACGTTTAACAAGCTTCGGGATGAAGTATACGATATGTTGGGTCATTTCAAATCTGCTGGTGATAAAATGCGCAAAGTCGCCTCTCGACTAGAATCTGCAATGCTCGCTGCACTAACTCCAGGGTCATTATTTAGGTCTCTTGGATTTAAATATTTTGGGCCAATGGACGGTCATGATGTAAATGGACTTAGAAAAACGCTTGAAGATCTGAAAAGTGTAAAAGGACCTAAATTACTTCACATTGTAACTGTAAAAGGAAAAGGATTCTTACCAGCAGAGCGAGAACAAACTAAATGGCATGCACAAAGCAGTCCGTTCGATAAAATTACTGGCGATTCCTTAAAGCCGAAATCAACTAAAAAATCTGCTCCAAAATACCAAGATGTATTCGGCGATGCCTTAGTTGAGCTTGCAGAAAAAGATGAACGTATTGTAAGTATGACTCCTGCTATGCCAAGTGGCTCGAGTCTTTGGCCGATGATGAACCGTTTTCCGGAGCGATCATTTGATGTAGGAATTGCTGAGCAACATGCCGTTACTTTTGCAGCAGGATTAGCCACTGAAGGCAAAAAAGCATTTTGCGCAATCTATTCTACGTTTTTACAACGTGGATTTGATCAATTAGTACACGATGTAGCCATTCAAAAATTGCCAGTCGTATTTTGTATTGACCGTGCTGGAGTAGTAGGCGCTGATGGCCCTACTCATCATGGCGCGTATGATATTTCGTACATGCGCTCAATCCCAAACTTGATTATTTCTTCTCCACTTAACGAGCAGGATTTGAGAGATATGATGTTCACAGCTTCAGAATATGATGAAGCAGCTTGGGCGATTCGTTATCCAAGAGGAGCTTCAACAGGAATGAAAGTTCGTGAAGGTTTCGAGCCTATGGAAATTGGTAAAGGGATTTGTTTGAAAGAAGGCGAGAATGTAGCGGTTTTAAGTTTTGGTCCGATTGGAAAATATGTTACAGAAGCAGCTGATCAGCTTTCAAAAGAAGACATTGAAATCGGGCATTTTGATATGCGTTTTGCTAAGCCTATTGATGAAGAACTTTTGGATGAAATCTGTTTGAAATACGATCACATCATTACACTAGAAGACGGTGCCAGATTGGGCGGCTTTGGTAGTGCAGTAGCAGAATACATTTCCGAAAAAGAAAGCAAGCCAACTCTTAAAATTATGGGACTTCCAGATCGAATTATCGAGCACGGAACCCAGGAAGAACTTCATGCAGAAGTAGCCATTGATGTTGAAGGGATTATGGAAAATGTGAAGAAAGTCTTAGTAAGAAACTAAGGGTTTATTGTAATATTTTTATCTTAGTTTAACTATAGTCATATTTTGATATGAATAAAGTAGAGATTTATTTAATAGGATTACTAGCAGTATTTTTTACCTTTTCTTGTACAGATTTAGCTAACAATTCTGACGATGAGTTAAAGTCACTCGAAGATTTAGAGTCATCAGTTAGACTTAATATCCATTTTACGTTTTCTTTCGACAACAACACTTATGTTGCGGATGGAATTAGTGTAAAGATCGGGAATAATTTTTATACAACTCGTGAACTGGGAGAAATTATAACAGATACATTATTATTGAGAAATGATACATATGAAATAAATGTAGATTCAGAATATTTTGAACCATTTGTTGCACAAATTGAAATTAGTAGTGACACTTCAATTTCTCAATTATTTGAATTAGTCCCCGAATATAAAAAGTTATTCCCAATGCAGCTTAGTAATTCATGGATTTATAAGTATAGTGAGTACAATTTCGGGTCTTTTATAAGAGGTAAACATCATCTTGAAATTATAGATCTTCGAGAACATCATAACAATAATGTTTACACATTTAAAGTTTCAAAGTTCGACACTTCCTATACATTTAATTCCGAAACTAATGAACGCGAAGACACAGACACAACTCATATTGAATATACAATTGAGGTTTTGGAATCAAATTCAAACTTGACTGTTGACCCGAATAATTTAATTAACGACTTGGAATATCCTTTTATGTATCTGAAAGATGAACTAAAAATGATTTATCCAGGAAACTCTTCTAATAATAAAACATTAAAGCTCAGAGAAGACTACCCTTCAATATTTATTCAGGAAGATAATATTATTTTTCAGGTTAGTGTTCCTGTTTCATATGGTCTTAAGGATGTTGATTTTAATATAGAAGAAAATATTGGCATCAAGGAGTTTGGTTATTTTACAAGTACTGCAATGGCAGATGGTGTTGATATATCTTATGAATTATTAGAATATCAAATACAGAATTGAACCACACCCTCTCCGATTTCGATTTTCAACTCCCAGAAGAACTCATTGCCCAATCTCCGGCGCACCCTAGAGATCATGCGCGTTTGCTGGTGTATAATCGTGCGACCAAAGAAATCACAGACGACTATTTCTATAACCTTGGGAAATATCTTCACCCAGAAAGCACATTGGTGGTAAATAACAGTAAAGTAGAAAAGTGTAGATTGATGTTTGATGGCGGCAAGAAAGAGCTGTTTGTCACTTCAGTTCGGAATAACAACACCATCGAAGCTTTGGTAAGACCTGGAAAGAAATTTCGGGTTGGAAAAGCAGTTGAGTTAGCAGAAGGAATCACAGCAAAAGTAACGCATGTTGCCGAAGACGGCTTGCGAACCATCATTCTTTCTCATGATTTAGATGCCCCAGAATTAGAGTCATTCAAATACACTCCGTTTCCTCCTTACATCGGGCAAGATGAATCTTTGGCAGAGGAATATCAAACCGTGTACGCCAGGGATTTAGGAAGCAAAGCGGCTCCAACTGCAGGACTTCATTTCACTGAAGAACTTTTACAAAAGCTTAATCAACAAGGAATACAGAAATCGGAAGTCACTTTACATGTTGGGTTGGGAACCTTCGCTCCGGTTAAAACCGAAAAGCTGGATGAGCATGTGATGCACAGCGAGTGGTATCAGCTGGATACAAAAACTTCGAACGAACTAAATAAAGCAAAGCACGTTACCGCAGTTGGAACAACATCCGTTAGAGTATTGGAATCAATATCCAATCAAGCCAGAAAGTTTGAAGCAGGCAACGGAGATACCGATATTTTTATCACACCAGGTTATCAGTTCAAAGCAGTTGATTCTCTCATCACTAACTTTCACCTTCCGAAGAGCACCTTACTCATGCTGGTCTCAGCGTTTATGGGATTCGAGGAAATGCATCGACTTTATGAACATGCCATTGCACAAAAGTACAGGTTCTATTCTTTTGGAGATGGAATGCTGATTTTATAACTAAAAATTTTGTAAAAACATCAGCAGTAAAGAGTTACCACTACCCCAATCTTGCAGGAAAAGCGCTTTTGAACCGCCAGTTCCATTTTGAAATGTTTTTAATGGAAAAGGTTACCAAATCACCTTAAAAAATTAGTATCTTTCCGCTCTTGAATTATTTGCTTTCAATATGTGTTGGAACATTCAATTCAAACCTAACATACAATAATCGATTTCTGAATTACAAATGTCAGACGTTATAAAGATTAAGCGCGGTGTTGATATTAAGTTGGTTGGCGAAGCTGAAAAAGATTTCGCCCCTTCAATACCATTTGAAACCGTAGCTATAAAACCAGCCGATTTTAATGGAGTACGTTTCAAGCTTTCTGTAAAAGAAGGCGATGAAGTGAAAGCAGGTACTCCCCTCCTTTTTAACAAAGATGATGAGCAAGTGAAGTTTTGCTCTCCTGTAAGTGGAGAAGTTGCTCAAGTCGTACGTGGAGCTAAACGCCGAATCCTTGAAGTGAGAGTTCTCGCTGATAAAAAAATAAAGTATGAGGATTTTGGAAAAGCAGATCCTTTATCTCTCGATAAAGATGCGATTATCCAAAAAATGGCACTCTCAGGATGTTGGGCATTCTTAAAGCAACGACCATATAATGTGGTAGCTGAGCCTTCAAAAACTCCGAAAGCAATCTTCATTTCGGGGTTCGATTCTGCTCCTCTTGCGCCAGATTTAGGTCTTTTGCTGGATGGGAATGAAAACGAATTTCAAACAGGTATTAACGCACTAGCTAAATTGACATCAGGTCAAGTTCATTTAGGACTTAATTCCTCAAAACCTGCCGGACGTGTACTTTCAAGTGTGAAAGGAGTTAAGGTGTCCAAGTATGATGGACCTCACCCTGCGGGACTTGTAGGCGTTCATATTGCAGAAAATGATCCAATTAATAAAGGCGAAACTGTTTGGACGATCAACCCTGAGCACGTAGTAATTATTGGAAGGTTATTCGAAGCTGGAAAGTTTGATGCAAGAATCAACATTGCATTAACGGGATCGGAAGTAGTAGATCGCAAGTATCATACAACCTTAGTTGGTGCGGCGATTAAGAATTTTGTAGAAGGAAACATCACAGAAGGAAATAATAGAATCATTTCTGGAAATGTGTTAACAGGTGATAAAATAGATGTTGAAGGCTATTTAGGTATGTACGATCGCCAAATAACAGTAATTCCTGAAGGCGATCAACCTGAGTTATTTGGTTGGTTGATTCCAAAACCTGACAAATTCAGTATCTCAAGAGCACTACCTTCATGGTTTCAACGACAGATTGGTGAAGTTACTTACAAGCTGGATACCAATCAGCACGGAGAGGAAAGGGCATTTGTAGTTACAGGACAGTATGAAGAGGTTTTTCCTTTTGATATTTACCCAGTTCAATTAATCAAAGCAATAATGATTAATGATATCGAGGCTATGGAGAATTTAGGAATTTACGAAGTGGTAGAAGAGGATTTCGCATTATGCGAAGTTGTTTGTACTTCAAAAATCGAAGTTCAGAAAGTAGTCCGTAAAGGGCTTGATTTGATGAAAGAAGAAGTAGGTTAGTGACAATTAATAAGGCTGAAGTTAACTAATGAAAGCATTACATAATTTTTTAGAAGAAAAGATAAAACCGAATTTTGACAAGGGGGCCAAATTCGAAAAGTTGTGGCCTGTTTATGACGGTTTTGCAACATTCTTATTTGTTCCAGGGCATACAGCCGAAAGTGGCGCACACATTCGTGATGGAATAGATCTGAAACGAACAATGAATACAGTGATAACTGCTCTTATTCCATGCCTTCTTTTTGGGATGTGGAATGTTGGTTATCAACATTATAATGCACTGGGTTTAGATGTTACCTTTTTTGACCAGATATTATTTGGCGCAATAAAAGTAATTCCTATGGTCATTGTTTCTTACGGAGTTGGCTTAGGGATGGAGTTTCTCTTCTGCGTTCTTAAGGGACATCAAATTGAAGAGGGATACTTAGTAACTGGGATGCTAATCCCACTAATTATGCCTGTCGACCTTCCTCTTTGGATGCTAGCTCTTTCGTCTGCATTTGCAGTAGTAATAGGAAAAGAAGTATTTGGTGGCACAGGGATGAATATTTTTAATCCAGCACTTCTTGCACGTGCTTTTGCATTCTTTGCATATCCTACCTGGATGTCGGGAGATAAAGTATGGATAAATACCTCCTTAGCTGATGGCCAGTCTGTGGTAGATGGTTTTTCAGGAGCAACGATTCTTGGTGATTTAGCAACTACAGGAACAACATCATACTCACCATTAGAAGCTTTTATCGGAATTATACCTGGATCTGTAGGTGAAACTTCAACCTTATTAATTTTACTTGGTGCAGGGTTACTGATATTTACAGGTATTGGAAGCTGGAAAATAATGCTAAGTGGTATTGTTGGAGGGGCAGTGATGGGAATTATCTTTAATATTGTTGCACCGTTTGCTATTTCTCCAGAGCAACAAGCATTTATGGCTGTTCCTTTTTGGCAGCAATTGATTTATGGTGGATTTGCTTTTGGTATAGTATTTATGGCTACAGATCCTGTATCAGGTTCTCAAACTGAAAGTGGGAAATGGGTGTATGGTTTCTTGATTGGATTTCTTGGAGTTATGATTCGAGTATTTAATCCTGCTTATCCAGAAGGCATTATGTTAGCAATTCTATTTATGAATACAATGGCGCCTTTAATAGATCATTATGTAATTCAGGCTAACATCAAAAAAAGACAAAAAAGATTAGCTCTTAAAACTGCAGGTGCATAACAATGGATGTAAATAAAAATAGCTACACCTTTATGTTCGCGTCAGTCATGGTAGTAATAGTTGCAGCACTTCTTTCTTTTGCAGCTACTACATTAAAACCAGCTCAGGATAAAAACGTTGAGCAGGAAAAAATGCAGAATATACTGAGCTCAATTGAAATTGAAGCAACTAGAGAAGAAGCAGCAGAACTGTACCCTAATTATGTAAAAGAAGCATTAGTGGTAACTGATAATCAATTGAAAAACGGAGTTGACGCTTTCGCAGTTGATATGGCTAAAGAGGTTAGAAAGCCTGTAATGGAAAGGCAATCACCTCTCTATATTGCAGGAAAAGAAGGAAAAACGTATTTCGTTATACCACTTAGGGGGCAAGGACTTTGGGGTCCGATTTGGGGATATATTTCACTTGAGCAAGATTTAAGCACAATTTATGGCGCTGTATTTGATCATAAGGGAGAAACTCCGGGACTAGGTGCTGAAATAAAAACAGAGATGTTCACATCTCAATTTAAAGGCAAGCAAATTCTTGATGAAAATGGGGAATTGATTGGCATCGATGTTAGAAAGGGAGACGCTGAAGAGTATAACGAAGTGGATGGGATTAGTGGAGGAACGATTACTTCTGATGGAGTTGAAGCAATGATCTCTGAAAATCTTCAAGCTTATATTCCTTTCTTAAAAGAATACTTGAAGTCGCAAACCACATCACAAACAGAATTATAAAATCATTTTAAACGCTGCAACACTTAAGTAAATAATCATGGCAGAAGTTTTAGAGAAAAAGGCAGAAAAAGAGCAGCTTATTGATAAGCAGCCTAAAGAACCCCTTTTTAGTAAAAAGAATAAAAAGCTATTAAGTGATCCAATGAATGACGATAACCCGATTACCGTACAGGTATTGGGAATCTGTTCTGCATTAGCGATTACAGTAAAACTATACCCAGCATTAGTAATGTCTGTTTCGGTATTGTTCGTATTAGCTGCAGGAAATGTGATTGTATCATTAATGAGAAACTTCATTCCTAATCGAATTCGAATCATTGTTCAGCTTGTAGTTGTAGCTGCGCTTGTAGTATTGGTTGATCAAGTACTGAAAGCATATGTATACGATGTATCTAAAGAGCTTTCTGTATTCGTTGGGTTGATTATTACCAACTGTATTATCATGGGGCGTCTGGAGGCTTTCGCACTTGGCAATACGCCTTGGAAATCATTCTTAGATGGGCTTGGAAATGCGTTTGGTTATGCATGGATATTAATGGCAGTAGCCTTTTTCAGAGAGCTACTGGGTTCAGGGACACTTTTCGGCGTTCAAATTATTCCGGATAGCTGGTATATCGCGAATGGAGGATTCTATAGTAATAATGGTTTTATGCTTCTTCCTCCAATGGCATTGATAACAGTAGGAATTATTATTTGGGTGCAACGCGCACGTAACACTAAACTGATTGAGGATTAAGCGAAGATGCAAGAACTCATTAACATATTTGTAAAATCGATTTTCGTTGAGAACATGATTTTCGCCTATTTCTTAGGTATGTGTTCTTATTTAGCGGTTTCCAAAAAGGTAACAACGGGTGTTGGCCTTGGTGCAGCTGTAATCTTTGTATTAACAGTTACAGTTCCAGCGAATTACCTTCTTCAAAATTATGTATTAAATGAAGGTGCACTAACATGGTTAAGTCCTTCATTTGCTGAAGTAGATTTAAGCTTTCTTTCCTTTATTCTTTTCATCGCTGTTATTGCCTCTATTGTTCAATTGGTAGAGATGATTGTAGAAAAATTTGCACCTGCACTATATAGTGCATTAGGAATATTCCTTCCACTTATTGCAGTAAACTGTTCTATTTTGGGTGGTTCACTATTTATGCAGGAAAGAAATTATGCAACTATTACTGAAGCTACAGTGTTTGGTTTTGGTAGTGGGATTGGTTGGTTCTTAGCAATTGTTGCGATTGCAGCAATTCGGGAAAAAATTCAATATTCGAACGTACCAGCTCCTTTAAGAGGACTTGGAATCACATTTATTGTAACTGGCTTGATGGGAATTGCCTTCATGTCGTTTATGGGTATTAAGTTATAATTTTTATTAAGTAGAGTTTTAAATCATGATATTTGCAGCAGCAACACAACTAATTATTTTTTCGAGTGTAGTCGTTTTCTTTTTGGTGATTATACTTTTAGTATCCGTTCTACTAGGGGCAAAAGCTGTTCTTGCTCCATCAGGTCCTGTTAAAATCCGAATCAATGGAGAAAAAGAAATTGAGGTAGAATCTGGTGGAACACTTCTAGGAACGTTAGGGAATAACAAAATTTTTCTACCATCTGCATGTGGTGGTGGTGGAACATGTGTTCAGTGTAGGTGCCAGGTAATGGATGGTGGTGGAGAAATCCTTCCTACCGAGACTCCGCATTTCTCGAGAAAAGAACAAGCAGAAAATTGGAGACTTGGTTGCCAGGTTAAAGTAAAACAAGACATGGATATCAAGATTCCAGAAGAAGTATTTGGAATTAAAAAATGGGAAGCTAAAGTTGTATCGAACTACAATGTGGCTTCATTTATTAAAGAGTTTATTGTTGAGATTCCAGAGGACATGGATTACGAAGCAGGTGGATATATTCAGATTGAGATACCTCCTTGTGTAGTAGATTACAAAGACATGGATATCACTGCTCATCCTGATGAACACCCAGGTGAGCCTGAGAAGTTCAAATTGGAATGGGATAAATTCGGGCTTTGGGATCTTAAAATGAAAAATGACGAACTTGTAGAACGTGCATATTCTATGGCTAGTTATCCTGCAGAAGGTCGTAAAATTATGCTGAATGTTCGTGTGGCAACTCCGCCATGGGACAGAGCTAAAAATGGTTGGATGGATGTAAATCCAGGAATTGCATCCTCCTATATTTTCTCAAGAAAGCCAGGCGATAAAGTTGTTATTTCAGGACCTTACGGTGAGTTCTTTATAAAAGAGAAAACTCAAAGTGAAATGCTTTATATTGGTGGTGGTGCAGGAATGGCTCCAATGCGTTCTCACCTATACCATCTGTTCAAAACGCTTGAAACAGGTCGTAAAGTTACCTACTGGTACGGCGGTCGTTCGAAACGAGAGTTATTCTATCTCGACCATTTTAGAGAGCTAGAAGAGAAATTCGATAACTTTAAATTTTACGTTGTTCTTTCAGAACCTTTAGAAGTAGACAATTGGGTTGAAAAGAAAGATATGCAGGATGAAGAAGGAGATGGTTTCCTAGGTTTTGTTCACCAAGCTGTAATAGATCAGTATTTGAGCAAACATCCTGAACCTGAAGAAATAGAATTCTATTTCTGTGGACCTCCACTAATGAACCAAGCCGTACTTAAAATGTGCGACGAATGGGGAGTCCCTGAAGAAAACGTAGCCTTCGATGATTTCGGAGGGTAGATTTGTTTTTAAAAGCCCTGTACATTGTTAATGTGCAGGGCTTTTTTATTTTAAAAAGAAAGCATGAAAAAATTAATTCTCCCCCTACTAACTCTTGGATTAATACTAGGTGCATGTGAATCTGAAAAGAAACTCAGATTAATCGAAAACACAGGCTATGCTCAAGGTTCCACCTATCAAATTAAGTACTTAACTGCGAAGAACCAGAACTTCGCGGCAGAGATAGAATCAATTTTTAAAGAGATTGATAACTCAATGAGTACCTATGTTCCAACATCTCTCATTTCTGAAGTAAACAAAGGAAATGTATGGGTTGAAGTGGACGAGTTATTTATCACCGTGCTCAATAGGTCGCTAGAAATAGCAGAAGAAACGTCAGGTGATTTCGACCCAACAGTAGCTCCAATAGTACGGCTATGGGGTTTTGGTTTCGACAAAGTTAGAGGAGATGTAGACTCCGATATGATTCTCGAAGTAAAATCAAAAACAGGATTTAGCAACGTGATGATTGATAGGAGTAAGGTTAAGCTCCCCGAAGAATTTTCTTTAGATTTCAATGCAATTGCTCAAGGCTTCACGGTAGATTATATAGCAGAATATCTAGAGAAACACGGGATTAACGACTATATGGTAGAAGTAGGAGGAGAGGTAAAAACGAAAGGTGTTAATGATAAAGGAAACATATGGAGTATTGGGGTAGATAAACCTCAAAGTGAAATAAATACCGAAGATAGATTTCAATTTATCCTAGAACTGAAAGATGCGGGCTTAGCAACATCGGGAAATTATAGAAAATACTGGGTAGATGAAGAGACTGGGATTAAATACTCACATACGATAGACCCTCATTCGGGTACTCCTGCAAGAAACAGATTATTAAGTGCTTCAATAATAAGTCCCGAAGCGATGGATGCAGATGCATATGCTACGGTTTGTATGGTGCAAGGGTTAGAAAGATGTAAGAAATTCCTTATTGAGAAACCTGACTTAGAAGGATATTTAGTCTACTCCAATGATTCAGGTGACTGGGAAGTGTATATAACCGAGGGATTTCAAAACTTTATTAAAGAATAAGAGATCACTATGCTGTGCTCTCATGAATACAACGAAGTAATCTCAGGGAATTCGAGAAGAACAAGAAGATTGAGTTGCTTGAGCTTGAAAATTACTAAGCTACAAACGGACTAAATTCCCCTTCCTTTACATTTTTTTGATCATCACTTTTACATTTCTCTTCAGGTAAGGCGCCACAAAAACTACAAGCTTCGCCTTCTTCATTTAAAAAAGGACTATTACTAGCGCAAGTGCCAGAAAACTCGCCGTCTTTCTTCGCCCATATTTTAATGGCAATTCCTGCAAATCCGATCCCAACTAAAGTAATTGCTAATCCAGCTGTTAATAAAAAAGTTTCCATAAATGTATTACTTAATTAATGCTTAAAGTTCGGCATTTATATAATTAACGGCAATAAAACGAATATAATTTCCCATGCGTATGTACCGAACTATCCCTATATTTGATCCCCTTAGAAGAATAAGGAAATACTTTTGGGTATAGGTTTAGGCCGCCCCTGAGTCTTTTTTTAAGACTCTAAATATTTATAATCATGCACCCGTAGCTCAACTGGATAGAGTACCAGGTTTCGGCCCTGGGGGTTGGAGGTTCGAACCCTCTCGGGTGTACCAAATAAAAGCCTGATTCAATCATTTAGATTGAGTCAGGCTTTTTTCTTTGGCAATACTATCAACAAAATAAATTATTTCTATTAGTTCGGGAACGAATGATTGGATATTATTAGTTTAATATTAAACTATTTAATACTAATCAATAATAATATTATTACCATGGAAACAGCATTAGACACGAAAACAATTTGGAACATCGACCCTACACATTCTGAAATCGAATTTAAAGTAAAACACTTAGTGATTTCTACTGTAACAGGAAAATTCAACGGTTTCAATGCTTCACTTGAATCCGAAGGTGAAGGTTTTGAAGGAGCTACTATTAATTTTGATGCGGATATAGATAGTATTTCTACAGGTGTTGCTGATAGAGATAATCATTTGAAATCAGAAGATTTCTTTAACGCTGAGAAGTTTCCAAAATTAACATTCGAATCAACTTCTTTTAAAAAAGCAGGCGATAGTAACTATAAACTTACTGGAAATCTAACCATCCGTGAAACAACGAAAGAAGTAACGCTAGATGTAGAGCATGGCGGAACAGTTGTTGATCCTTATGGTCAAACTAAAGCAGGTTTTGAAATCAAAGGATCTATAAATAGAAAAGAATTTGGCTTAACCTGGAGTGCAGTAACAGAGGCTGGTAGCATTGTTGTTGGAGATGATGTAAAGCTAATCATGAACGTTCAGGTTGTTAAAGCATAACAAAAAACGTCATTAGATTAAAAAGGATGTCAAAAGCATCCTTTTTAACTAATCTTAATCTACTCTATAATTAAATCGATCTCTAAGCTCTTGCACATAAACACCGATATCATTTCTGAGCTCAAAGAACCTTCCATGAAAATCCAGATACTGTGCTTTGGTAAAAATATCCTTTCCCTTTAAGGTAAGTAACAACGCCAAACAAGTATTAGAGCATAGAAGGGCTTTTTTAGTATATGCAATATTAGCGCCTAAGTAATCGGCTTCGAAGCCAAATGAGTATCCACCGGCTAATTTTGCGCCAATTTTTAAAGCATCACCTACATATTCTTGAAAGGCATTTGATTGAGATTTTTCAGTAACACCTTCGGCCCACTTAAGTACATCAACAGCTAACTGTTTTGCCTGATTGTAGATTAGTAAATTATCTAAGGAACCATAATCAGAATCGGCGAAATCTTCGCTAAGAGATTTCCATTCTTCGCCTTCATCAAACTCATCAGTTTCATCTAAATCAGATAGATCATCATCGTAACCGAAAAGAAAATCGTCTTCTTCATCAAAGTCATCTTCATCGTCCCAGTCTTCATCCTCAGGAAAATAAGCCTCGTCTAAAAGAAGTTCTTCCTCAACATAGGCTTCAAAAGCATCATCCTCACTAAGACTTTCTTTAAGTAAAGTAATCCATCGGGGAATATTACCCTTAGGATCAGAGGAAATAAATTTCCGGAGTTGATCGCTCTTTTTTTCTACTTCGTTAAGATGAGCTTCCCATTTGTGTTCATCCCAAAGCTCTTCGTTTGATCCATCAAAGTTCATATATGACATTTATAGATGCTTTAAGTTTACTATAGAAACGAATTTCATATATAGATTGCAATAGTACGTGGAAAAATAACGTTTTTTGTGGATAAGTAGTCTATAATCTTTCTAAAACGCCAACAATAATTTGTGTGAGCTTAGGCTCAGCCATTGCCGCGGCTTCCAATACATCTTCAAGACTAACGGGTTCAAGAGCATCGGGTAAACATTCATCAGTAATAACCGAAATACCAAGAACGTCTAAACCCATATGAACAGCGGCTATTACTTCTGGAACAGTGCTCATGCCAACAACATCTGCCCCAAGCTGGCGCATATATCTATACTCCGCTCTGGTTTCTAGAGTTGGACCGCTAACCGCTAAGTAAACTCCTTTGTGTAATTTAATTGCGTGATCAAGAGCTACATTTTCTGCGGTTTCAATAAGCCGATCGGTATAAGGTTCGCTCATATCAGGAAACCTAGGACCTAGCTCATTATCATTAGGTCCAATTAAAGGGTTATCACCCAGAAAGTTGATATGATCGTTTATAATCATAACATCTCCTCTGTTAAAGATTGGATTCAACCCGCCACAGGCATTGCTAACCATAAGAGTTTGTACTCCCAATGCTTTTGCTACCCGAACTGGAAATGCAATTTGTTGCATATTATACCCTTCATAGTAGTGAAAGCGACCTTGCATTGCTACTACTGATTTCTCGCCAAGTTTACCAAAAATAAGACGCCCTGCATGACTCTCAACTGTAGAAACTGGGAAATGCGGTATTTTGTCATAGCTGATAGTATGAACGGCTTCAATCTCTTCAGCAAGTTGCCCTAAACCAGTACCTAAAATTAAGAGATACTCAGGTTGAAAAGATGTTTGGCCTGTTATAAATTTAACGGCTTCATCTCGCTTAGTTCTAAATTCTTCTACGGTGTCAAAAGGCATAATTGGATGTAGTTAACTAATGTGAATGAATTAAGATAGCTCTTTTTAATCTATCTCATCAAGAATGTCATTTAAACGATCCGTACCAGGAGGAAAACCGTTGTCATCTTCATCAATAACCGGCTCTTCTTCAGAACTATCTTCTACCGAGTCTTCGATGTGTTCTTCATCGAGTTCAAAGCGAGATTTATTTTTTTCTTCTTCTGTATCTTCTATAGCTATACTTTTATTAACAACTTCTTCAGTCGGCAGTATAAATATGCTCATTTCATCTTTAGAGAACTTATCGACAGAGCTTTTAGCGTTGTCCAAATAGGAAGATATTCCTGAGATGATTTCATCACGCTTATCCAGTAACCTTAAAATGCTTTGTCTAATTTGAGCGCGTTGCTGATTCGCTTCTTGAATGATTCCTTCGGCATCCATCTGTGCCTTTGCAGTAGTATTTTTAGCTTCAAGGCGGGCATTATCCATTTTTTGAGCAACAGACTCTTTGGTGGTTTGAAGAGTTTCGTGTAGTGCTTCTTCAACACGCTCATAATGTCGAACACGATCACCTAATTTCTCGATTTGATCTTCAAGTTCTCTATTTTTTGTGAGAAGATGCTCGTATTCGTTTGATACCAACGTAAGAAAAGCCTGTACATCAGCAACGTCATAACCCCTTAATGATTTCTCAAATTGCTGTTGTTTAATTTCTATAGGTGTGAGTTTCATAATAAGTGAATTTATAAAGTCTAAAGCTTAATTAAAATAACACTTATTCGTTTAACATGTTCCTTAGATTACTCTTATCATCGTTTTTTGATTCAGATCGAGCTTCTTTATCTTCAATTGTAATTTCAGCATTAGAATCAGCAGATTGAGGTATTCGAATTTTTTCTTCTTCAATTTCAGATACAATAGCTTCGAGATTAGCAATTCTACGTTCCGTAGTTTTTTTAAACTCACCTAGAGCTTTGAAGAATTGAGGATTTATATCTCCAGAGCCAGAACTGCTTTTTCTGTTGATCCAAGCTTTAACCAAGCTAAATACATTGTGTAGAAAAAAGCCTGTTAGTCCAATGCCAAAAACAATGGCTACAAGCGCTACAATAAATTCTTCTTCTTGCATAATTCTAGTTCCTTATTCTATCGCTTTTTCTATTCCCGTCAAGATCATCCTTAATCTCAATATCGTCAAGAGTAATTTCACCTTTCACTTCATCCTGATCTGTAATAATAGTTTCCAGATTTTCAATTCGAGATTTTAAGCTCAGGATCATCTTCCTAAGTTCCTGAGACTCTTTAGCGCTGGTATAGCGCTTTTCTTCCATTTTTAATTCCTTTTCTTTAAAAGAGTAAAACATTCCACCTAGAGGAATTAAAATTCCAACAATTGCTACAATAGCGAACCATGGTAATCCAAAAAACATAATGCCCAAATTTATTTGAAATAACTGTTAAAGTGAGAACCATTACGCAATAAATCAACCATAGTTTCGGGAACCGAAAATGGCGCTTCCAACTCTAATCATTGTAGCTCCTTCTTCTATGGCAACTTGAAAATCGCCACTCATTCCCATCGAAAGCTCTCTAAGTTCGATATTCCCACCGTTATGAAAAGAGTGATTTTTTAAGGTATTTCTGAGAAGTGCGAACTCATCACGAACATCTTCAGGATTGTCAGTAAATGTAGCAAGCCCCATTAATCCCTTAATTTTAATATTCGAAAGAGTTTTAGCATGTTCAAGGATGTTGGCTAATTGGCTAATTTCACAACCACTTTTTTGGTCTTCACCACTAATATTTACTTGAATAAGAACATTAATATTGCGCCCTGCTGATTCTGCTCTTTTATTAATCTCATCAAGATATTTAGCTTTTGAAACAGAATGAATCCAATCTACACGCTCAGCGATATATTTAATTTTATTGGATTGCATGGTACCAATCATATGCCACTGAATGCCGGGAAGATCAATAGACTCCATTTTATCTTGAAGTTCTTGCATGCGATTTTCACCAAAATGAAGCTGACCCGATGTACAAGCATCAATAATGGCTTCATTAGGTTTGGTTTTACTAACTGCAATTAAAGTGATTTCGCTAGAATCCCTACCACATCTCTTACAAGTTTCTTGAATTTGCTGATTAATCTGTTCAATATTTGATGAAATCGAACGCTGATTCATAGGAAAAAGGGTATTTCTTTAAAGTTTAAGTTATCAACACAAAGATAGCCTTTTATAATTCGCTAATAAGCCTTATTTTTGGGAGCTCAAAGAAGACGTAAAATTATTATCGCTTGATACTGAACTTCTATTTAATCATACATCCATTGTCGGGATACTTATCTAAACCTAAATTAACTTTTAAAGAGGTTAGATAAAGTGGCAACTAAAATCCGGCACATTTCAACCTTTTTGAATCAATGGGCTCCCCCAAATGTCAAATTGGACTACGACAATGTTGGATTACTTGTAGGCGATCCGGATACTGAAGTATCATCCATTCTTACCTGCCTTGATATTACTGATGAAGTTATTACAGAAGCAATTTCTAAAGGCTGTGAACTTATCGTTGCTCATCACCCGCTCATTTTCAATAAAATTGGATCAATAAATCCCACTAATGAGCAAGGTCGAATCATTTATAAATTGATTAAGAATGATATTGGCTTGTTAGTCGCGCATACTAATCTGGACGCTGCACTTGATGGCGTTTCTTTTGTGCTCGCTAATATTTTAGGGCTTGATAATCTTTCATTTCTAGATAAGAGTTACACGATTAGTAGGAAAATTGAGTTGGTAACTGACGAAGAAGACGCAGAAGCCGTTCTCAAAATTCTGAATTACTACTCTGCAGAAGAAGCGCACTACTTTGAAGTAGAAAATAGAGAGCATGGTCTCAAATGTTTTGAAGCAATTATTGATAAACACCATGTTGCAGGATTAAGAGCAGGCCTAAAGAAGGAAGGATTACTAAAAGCAGGGTCTTTTCAGGTTACTGAGCTTGCATCCACTTCACAAAATTTTGGATTGGGGGTTATCGGTGAATATCCAGAAGAAGGCGTTGGTAAAAATGAATTCCTGCACCTCGTATCAAATGCACTGAACGTGCATTCGGTTCGCTATTCTGGTGATGTTGAACGAATCAAAAAAGTAGCTGTATGTGGTGGAGCAGGAGTCTCACTAAAGAAAGCTGCTATTGCCGCTGGAGCTCAAGCCTTTGTAACAGCCGATATTAAATATCACGATTACTTCACTGAGAAAGAAAATTTCTTATTAGTTGATGTAGGACATTACGAAAGTGAATTTCCTATTGCAGAAGCGCTCAAAAATGAGCTTACTGATGCCTTTGAAGAACTTACTGTAACTGTTACACAAACGGTAACTAACCCTATGAAGATTTACGTTTCTGAGATTGAACCTCAAACCCATTCATCTAAGCTGACCACTCACCCATGAAAGAAATACTACAAAAACTAGCGAATTTACAATATATCGACAGCCGTATCGATGAAATAAAGCAATTAAGAGGAGATTTACCAGAAGAGATTCTCGACATTGAAACTGATATTGCAAGAGGAGAAGCCAAACTCGGTAAGCTTAAAAAAGAACAAACTGATCTCTTAGTAGAGCTTGATAGCCTAAAGCTTGAAATTAAAAGCTCAGAAGAGAAAGTTGGTAAATACGAAGATCAACAACTTACTGTTCGTAACAATCGTGAGTACGATGCTCTAACTAAAGAGATTGAAGCGCAAAAACAAGTAGTAGAGAATGCAACGGCTCGTATTATCGAAGTTGAAAAGCGTATTGAAGAAGTAGGGCCTGAAGTAGAGGCGGCACAAACCGATCTGGATCAGACTAAAGCACTCTTTGATCAAAAGCAGAACAGTTTAGAAAAAGTGATGAAATCTACTCAGGATGAAGAAGATATCCTCACCAAAAAGAGAGATGAAGCAGAAAAAGGTATTGATGAGCGATATATCCGAAATTATAACCGCTTAAGAAATGGATTGAATAACGGTATTGCTGTAGTGGCAATGGATAGAGGCGCTGCTTTAGGTATGGCGCTTCCTCCCCAAACCCAAGTAGAAGTTCGTCGCATGAATAAAATCATTTTTGATGAAAACAGTGGACGTATTGTAGTAGATCAAGCCTTTTTTGATCAAGCCAAAGAGCAGCTAACGATATAAAAATCCGTGATTAGCACACAGAATGTAAAAGGGAATTCCAGATTGGATTCCCTTTTTTTTATGTAAGTCCTCCCTTGAGGGAGGTGGCTTACAAAACGAAGTGAAGTAAGACGGAGGGTGTCAGTGCGAAACCGAAGTTATTCCTCAAAGCCAACACCTATCCCCCGCCATCCGGCGAGTACTCCCCTCAAGGGGAGACTTAGTAAATAATAAAGCGTACCTTTAACTCAGGAAAGCTGGGTAATCGCTTCGTACTTAGTATGGGGAGGAAAGTCCGGACACCAACAAACACCGTGCTCAACGATCCTTCGGGCGTAGTTGAGGCTCAGTTGGGGTAACCTTGCTGAGATAGACAGTGCAACAGAAAATAAACCGCCTTAGCGCAAAACGCTGGTGAAATTCCGATATATTAGTATCAAAAATATAATAATGTCGTCATCCTGAACTTGTTTCAGGATCTGTGAAGGAAACAGTTATGATTCTTCACAGATTCCGGCTTACGCTGCGGAATGACAATTACTTATTTTAGTGCTTACTATATTTAAAGATTCGAGTTTCCAACGCTTTGCGTTAAGGTAAGGGTGAAAAGGTGAGGTAAGAGCTCACCGCTCCAAGGGCGACCAAGGAGGCATGGTAAACCTCGCGGGGTGCAAGCTCATGTAGATGGTATGCGCCGTTTGTCGTGACGCCATCGGGTGGAGTGCACCAGATAAATGATTACCCATTCACGTTTAATCGCGTGGAGGACAAAATCCGGCTTATAGGCTTTCCTGCAATACACGGAAACCTCGTCCCAAAAGGGCGAGGTTTTGTTTTAAAGATTTACCTTAAAACTCCCTTTCAGGTTGCGATCCATATCGCGTTTGGTGTCTTTTTCTTTGATACTTTCTCTCTTGTCGAATTTCTTTTTACCTCGGGCTACACCAATCAATACTTTAGCATAGCCACTTTTAAAATAGATTTTTAGTGGAATGAGCGTATTCCCTTTTACATTAGTTGCTTTTTCTAACTCTCGAATCTCTTTTTTGTGAAGGAGCAATTTTCGTGGTCGACGAGGGTCGTGATTATTATATGAACCTTGATCATACGGTTTTATATACAGCTCTCTCAAAAACACTTCATCACCTTGAATAAAAGCGAAGGCATCGGTGAAACTAGCTTTCCCATCCCGAATAGACTTTACCTCGGTTCCCTGGAGTGAAATTCCTGCTTCGTAAGTATCCTCAATAGCGTAATCGTGATACGCTTTTCGGTTTTGGATGGTTGGTGTGTTTTTGTTTTCGGACATTTTATTTGAAGATCTTTCTGAGCGAAAGCGAAGAATCTAATTGGGTATCCAGAAAGATCCTTCAGAAGTTTCCTCAGGATGGCTTTATTAAACTAAATCTGGAAACCTAATTCTCGAAGTTCAGCAACAATAGTTTCATCAGGACTTCGATCTGGGAATGTGGAATAGATTCCCAAAATTTGTTCTATTTCGGTAATTGCTTTCTCATTGTCTTTGTTCAGTTTTAGAACTTCCACATATTGTTCTAATGCGCCGTTCATCTTATCACGCATATTAGTAATGTTAGAGTCTCTGTATTCGAGAAATAATCCGTAATTAAGATAAACTTTCTCTTTTAAGGTGTTCACTTCTTCTGAAGCTTCTTGACCTTCTAATACTGCTAAAGCATCGGAATACATATCCTTCTCGATAAGAGCGTCAATTTGAGTGGCTAGATTTTTTGGGCTTTCTAGTTGTTGTGAACAGGCAAAAGTTGTGAATAATAATACCACAAATAAAAGTCGTTTCATGAAAAACAGGTTATTGAAATATTGAAATTGGATTTAGACTAATACAAAGAACAAATATAAGCATACTTAGCCAACCTAACACTTTTCTCGTTGGAGAAAGAGGATTTTCTATTAATACAGGTGGATGTTCTACTTTTACAACAAAAGCGATAAAGACAGACCAAAAAACCCAGATAATAGAAGATTGAGCATCTACGGGACCTTGAATTAAATAAATATAAATTCCTGAGCTAATAATTGATAACGGCAGTAAACTGGCAACCCAATATTGATCTCTATGAAAAGCTTTTTGCATAATGAGAAAGAGCGCTCCAATCCAAATAAGCCAAGATACCATCCCAAAATTATTATCAAATCCTTTTTCGATAAGCAGATCATGAATAAGAGGTACGGCTTCAATTCCAGCTAGAATCGTAATCCCAAAAAAGAAAATACGGGCAACAATCTTATGCTTTTTATAACCAATCAGGGAATAGAGAATATGCCCACCATCTAATTGACCCACGGGCATTAAATTTAGCGCAGTAAAAAAAAGTCCAAACCAACCAGCTAATAAAAAAGGGTAATGTTGAATTTCCCAAAGTGGAGGAGCGTTTTCAAATAACGAAGAAAGAAAATTATATAATGGAGTTCCGCCAAAAAAAAGTACCATTTGATTTTCCTCAACTTTAGGTAAAGCAGGGAACATACCAGTTTGGTGATAGGTATCGACTACGTAACTATGATCTCCGAATTCATTTAAATAGGAGACCTCTGGTAGGGTAAAAAACCCAACAAAGAGTATAATTAAGGAAGCTACAAATCCCGCAAGAGGACCTGCGGCACCAATATCAAAAAGTCTTTTTGTATTTTGGATCTGTTCTTTAATTCTAATAACGGCCCCAAGTGTTCCAATGCCAACAGGAATAGGTATGTAGTAAGGAAGGGTAACTTTCACTTTGTGATAAACTGCAGCAAAATAATGTCCAAATTCATGAACCGTTAAAAACCCTAGCAGTAGCGATGCAAAAAGAACACCACGTAATAATCCCTCAAACGAAGTTGGAATAATTCCCCATAAAAGTTCAGTGGTAGGTAAACCCACCAAAAACGTGCTTACTACTGAAACAGAAATAAAGGTGAGAATGAAAAGACCCACATGCAGTAGAATAGTTTTTAGTCCAAGTGAATTTTTTGGAGGAACTACGGTCGGTTGCTCAGTTTTTTTTTCTTCGGGTTCAGGATAATAAAAAGTTTCTCTCGGTTCAGAACTCAATAGATAATAATTAGTCGGTTAATAATGCTCTTGAAATCGGCATTGTCATACATCGGGCACCGCCTCGACCACGGCAAAGCTCGTGTCCTTGAAAGCTGATAGCAATTTTATTATCGGCATTCAATTCCAGCGGTTTTGTGTCATATTCCTCAATGAATTCAAATTGATTCATAAATGAATATCCATGATCGACTAGAGTGTTAAAGGTTTTAGTATTCCTCTCGTAACCCACAATTACGCCAGGAGCCAAAGCAAAAACGTTTGCGCCATCAGTCCATTGTTCTCTAAATTGACTGGTTCGATTTTCGCCTCCACACTTTATAAAGTCATAATCTTTTCCAGAAAATTCGTTAAGTGCACTTTGAAGTGAAGAACGAGATTCTGCCACAATTTGATTCCCACTTTTCTGAAGTGCTACAACATTATCTTTTTGCTCTAAAATTGCAGGAGGAAACGCAATGCATTCGTTCGCGCTAGCAAAGGTGAAAATAGTATCGAGGTGCATGGAGGCTCGTTGTTTTGGAATATCAACAGCAAGTACGGTTTTAACACCATGATCGAGAAGTCCGTCTGCAGCTTTCATTAATCCAGTAAAAGATGTTCGTTCACTCATTCCAATAAGCACCAGTTTATCAGATTCAACAAGCACATCTCCGCCTTCAATCGACTGATTTCCAGAGATTCTAATGGCATTCTTTTTCACGGTTTCAAACAAAGGGTGGAATGTTACGAGAGTTTCCATCATTAAGGATTCTCGCAAACGAGCTTTAGTGGCAGCACGAGACATCAAAATATTATCCCCAACAACTGCGGCTAGATCACGCGTAAAAAGCAGATTTGGAGACGGATTTAAATTAAATTCTGTAGAGCCTTTTAGGGTGCCTTGTGTACTAAATGTGAGTAGCTCATTAGGGTTAAGAGATAGCAATTCTTTCTCAATTACTGAAAGATTCTCTTCTGGGAATTCTTTAATGAGTTGTTCAATAAAATATGCCCGTGCATCTTCATGATTTATCGTTTCTGAGAATAGATCTACAATTTCGAGAACTTGACCTTGTTGAGGCATTGCCTTTTTAAACACATCAAGCATATCAAGGTGCTCGCCGCGTGCATCTTCTTCAAAAATGATGTCGTCAAAAAGAAGTTCATCCTTGAGTTCAGGGTTTACTAAAGAGACTTCATGTCCAGGTGTGTGGACAATAACTCCATTTAAATGACCAATTTCAGAAGAAACGTTGATGTTCATATTGACGTTTTGATGTTGCAAATTCAGAGCGAAATATAGGGTTTTAACCTAAGAACTTTTAAACTGTAATTATAGATTTGAATATCTATCTTCCTGTACAGAAGAGAAAAGAGAATGACAAGTAAATCCGAAATACAATCATTGCTACTTTTGATGGATGACCCCGATCCATTTATACAGGAGAGCGTGCAAAGTAGATTTATAGAACTGGGCGAAAATGCAGTTCCTATTTTAGATGAATACCGCCTTGAAATAAAAAATAAAGAAGAAAAACACCGCGTCGGGAATATTATTCATCAGCTCACTTTTGAGACCTTAAAGACAGATTTTCATGAGCTATTGGAGCAGGGAATCAAAAATAGAGAAGGGTTAGAAAAAGCATCGTTTATGCTTGCTAGGTTTGGAAACGCGACGTTACGTGAACGAGAATATTCCAAAAAACTAGATCACTTTGCCGAAATGGTAGAGCCGACCATACGTTACCGTTTAGATGAGCGACGTAGAATGAAACAGCTTGTGAAATTTGTATTTGAAGATCTAAACTTTAGCGGAGACACTGAGGATTATCATAACCCCGCTAACTGTTTTATGGATCAAGTGATAAATAGACGCAGAGGCCTGCCAATTACCTTGAGTATGGTTGTAATGTTTTTAGCTAGACGTTTAGAGATGCCTTTTTTTGGAGTGAATATGCCCATTCATTTCATGCTCAATTACATTAGTGATAAGGAAGAAGTACTGATTGATCCTTATGATAACGGCGCTATTGTAACTTATGATCAATGTTATTTCTTTTTGAAGAAAAACAACATCGAGCCCAAACCAGATCATTTTAGAATTGCTTCAGATTTGGAGATTTTGATTCGATGTATTCGAAATCTTATTCACAGTTACGAGCGTAAAGAAATGCCGGAACGAGTTGAAGATTTAAAAAAATTATTGGCAATTGCTGAGATATATGAGGCTTAGGTTTTTTGACATTTAGAAGAAATGGAGTAACTAAGGAATAACCAAATTTACGTGAACCTTCTACATTTGTCATTCCTGCGGATGTAGGAATCTAGAGTTTACTAAAAAGGTAGGATTTAGTCTTTGGCTCAACTCAAGATTTCAGGAATATGTAGTGAAAGGACTAACTTCTATATAAGAAAAAGATTTTCTCGAGCGCACGTTATTTAGTTTTCTCACATTCTCTAGAATGATAAAAAAATATTAAATCCATGGCAGGTTATTCAGGAACTCCTCTCGTTAAAAAGCTAGGTATTAAGTCTGGAAATACAGTGTATTTTGTAAACGAGCCGAATCACTATTTAGAAATGTTAGGTAACCTGCCCGAAGATGTAGAAATAGTAGATTTAAATGTTGAAGAACCTATTAATTTTATCCATTTTTTTTGTAGAGAATTAGAAGAGCTACATAATCTATTTCCAGTCCTAAAAGAAAAGATTGCCAAAGACGGAATGATCTGGATTTCATGGATTAAAAAAGCTTCAAAAAATTTCGATTGGACATTCACCGACAAAGAAGTCCGTGATTACGGACTTCAGATTGGCTTAGTAGATGTTAAAGTGTGCGCCGTTGATGAAGACTGGAGCGGGTTAAAATTTATGTATCGGAAAGAAGATCGATAACCATCTACTCACTTCTTAAGTTATCAATTGAATTGCCGCGAGCAGCTTTTAATGCTTGAGTTCCAATAGTCACTAATGCAAGTATAATTGCTCCTAAAGCTCCTAGAATAAATATTGATGGCTCTAACGTTACTTTGTTAGAAATGCTTTCTAACCAAAGATTATTTATTAAGAACGAAGCTGGAAGTGCAATTACAATAGAGATTATAATGAGAATCAGGTATTCTTTAGAGAGAAGAAATACAATGCTATTTACAGTTGCACCAAGCACTTTTCGAATTCCTATTTCTTTTACTCGGTTTTCAGCAGAATACATAGCCATACCAAGTAACCCTAAGCATGAGATAAAAATGGAGAATATGCCAATTAGGCTAAGAATTTTAATGAAGTCAATGAAAATGATTAGTACAGGACTTTCTTTTAACTGGTCATCAAAAATCTGATATTTAAAAGAGTGTAAGCTCCCAAGCTCTGCCCATTTTGCTTCCATTTCATTAATAAAAGAAACAGTTTTTCCAGGAAGTACTTTTACAATGGAATACCTAGAATACTCTGGCTTAAAAAAAAGAGCAATTGGGTTTCCTTTATTCATGGGATCGGAAGTGATAAATCCATTTATTACTCCAATTATTACAAACTCTTCTTCTTCATTTGCTTCTATAGTTTTTCCAATGGCTTCTATGGGAGTACTAAGTTCTAGTTCATGAACGGCATCTATACTTATGATAATTGCGTGATTAGAATCAGTGGTCATGTCTGCATTAAAATTTCTACCTGCTACTAATTCAAGTCCCATTGCGGGGATGTAGTTTTCATCTACATAATAGGTGTGAGCCCTTGAGATAAAGTCAAGTTGAGAAGTAGTTAGGTTGGCTCCATTTACTGAACCCAAAGCGGGAACGGTTGAAGTAACAGAAGCAACGCTAACCTTTGTACTTTGATTAAGTACTTCTCGAAGTTGATTGTAAGAGATGTCCTGCTGTTCAATATGAACAATATTCTCTTTTTCAAATCCGTACTCAGTAGTTGTCATAAATTCAAACTGCTTTATCAAAATCATAGAGGTGATTATGAAAATAATTGAAAAGGTAAATTGACTAACAGTGATCAATTTTTTTAGCAGCTGACCCGATTTTGAGCCGACATTAAATGTTCCTTTTAAAATTCTAGCAGGACTAAATTTAGAGAGGTAAAGAGAAGGGTAAATACCCGCCAATGTCCCTGTTAAAAAAGCAAAAGCTAGAAAAGAAATAATTGTAATAGGATTAAGTAGTAAATATGGGTTTACTTGGTTTTCAGTAAAACTTATAAAGAAAAGACTATTAAATTCAGGTACAAGCCAACGGAGCATTACTATCCCAAATAACATAGAAATAGTTGCGATAAGTATAGATTCAAATAAAAACTGTTTTATAATTCCGCCTCGATTTGCACCAAGAACCTTACGCACTCCAACTTCTTTACCTCGATTTAAAGCCCTAGCTATGGTAAGGCTCACGTAATTGAAAATGGCAATTACAACAATAATGATTGCAAAACCACTTAAAAACCAAGCGATAATTCCAGGAACTACAATTCCAACCTCGTTACCAAGTTCTTTTCCAAGATTAATAGAAGTTAGAGGCTGAACAAGTAAACGCTTAAGAGCAGAACGTTCTTCAGGATCTACAAAATTAGCTTCTATAATAGGTTGAATAGCGGTTTCAAATGCATCAAAATCTACCCCTTCTTTTAGCAATAAATAAGTATAGGAATCAAAAATGCTGGAACTCCACGTATTTAGCATTTCCTCAGTTTCAGTATTTGTAAGGAGAGTAGAAAGAGAAGCAATTACCTGAAATCGAAAATGGGTGTTGTAGTCCTCATCAATAATACCTGTTACTGTATACTCGCGATCTCCTAAAGCGGTGATGCTTTTACCAAGAGGTTGTTCATCACCAAAAAGAGTTTGGGCTGATTTTCTAGTAAGAATGACACTTCCGGGATTCGCCAAAGCAGTTTTAGGATTGCCTTCAGCCAACTCAAAATCGAAAACATCAAGAAAGTGTTCATCGGCTGAAATACCTTTGAGTGGGATAGTTATGTTGTTTTTATTGAACTCCCCAGAAAAATTCCCTCGTACTTTTACAGCTTCCTCAATTTCAGGAAACTGGTTTTTTAGAATATCTGAAAGAGTGTGAGGTGTAGTAGCATATAAATCACTTTCAAAGTTTGATTGAGCCTTAAAATCTGAAATCACACGTACAATACGATCATGATTTTGATGGAAATAATCGGAGCTTTTTTGATCTATTAAAAATAGAAGTATAAGTAAGCATACCGACATACTTGCCGATAGACCGATGATGTTTATAACAGAAAACGAAGTGTATTTTTTGAAGTTTCGCCAAGTAATTTTTAGATAATTGAGTAACATTTCAGTATTCCAGATTAATGATTGAATTATAAACCAGGGCAGAGATCGAATGAGTTGCCACCAGAACCGTATTCGAGCTCGTATTATCCCATCTTTTTGTTTGGAGTAGATAAATTCTTCTTCCAAATCCCCAATAAGATGATGTAAATCGGGAGGAAGTAGATGTTCCAGAACCCGTATGATGAATTTAGTTTTCTTCATAAAGGTTATGATGGATTCCAGCCTAAACCGAGATCAGGAAGGTTAGACCATGCACTTTCCTGAACGGTTCGAACTTGTTGGAGAGCATGTACTCCTTTTTGGGTTAGCCTAAAAAAACGTTTAGAGCGACCGCCTCGCTCATCGGTTGGCTCACTGTCAGTAGAAGAAAGGTAACCCCGTTTTTTAAGTCGCTTAAGTGGAACATAAACAGCGCCCACGGAAAGATCTTGTTCTAAAAGCCCTGAAAGATGGCTACGAATTGTTAAGCCATACGCTTCATCTTGAAGTTTCCATACAGTTAATAGAAGAAGTTCTTCAATTCGAGATAAGATTTCCATGTAGTATTTATTTTAAATTTTAAAACAAATACGAAAGTTATTAATTAAGTTTCAATAATGAGCAAAAAAAAATGAGTTTACATATGAAACATTGAAATGTTTTGAATAGGGATTGATTCTTTCAGAACAAAGTGTAGCTTTATTTAACAAATATAAATTCTATGAAGTCATTATTAATCATCATTCTTACAGCAATTTTTGGGATTACTTATTCTAGTTCTAGTAATATTACCATAGAGCCAAAAGCTGAAGCAAAGATTAACCAACCGGATACTTCAGGTTTCGATCAAGAAAAAGCATTAGAAGAGCTTCGAGAGAGTATAAAAGGGAAGGAAGATCTTCCTGCATCTGAGGTTTATGAGAGTATTGAGTTTCTAACAGAAGTCCCAGCAGGCAGGCTTTTAAGAATTATGGAATTTGGATATTCTAAATCACTTGGTGTTACTTGTACTCACTGCCATAATCCTGATGATTGGAGTAGTGATGAGAAGAAAGAAAAAATAATTACCCGGGAAATGTCCGAAATGGCAAAGACGATAAATTTAGAATTACTACGGAATATTAAGGGGCTAAGTGATCGACGAGTTTCTGTGAATTGTACTACCTGTCATCGGGGAGATACAAAGCCGGCGCTAAACATGAATTGAGTGAATAGCTAAATCTTGCGAACAATATTCCAAGTTGCCAAACAACCGCCGATTAGGAAACTAGTTCCAGCAATACGATCTCCAAAAAAGAGTTCGCTCATTCCAAACAGAAAGAAAAGAATTGCCATTAGAGAAACAGCAACATTAAGTAAAGCAGGAAGTAATCGTTCATGTGAGAGTTGTCCACTGGAAAAAGTCTTCCAACCTTTACCCATGGGTCGAACTTGTTTATAGTATTTTTCTAAAGTTTCTCTAGACTCAGGCTTTGTAACAAACGTCACAACTAGCCAAATTATAGTTGAGAAAGTAGTGGTGAAAATCATACTAGTAGCAAAATCAAAGTCTAATATTTTCGAAAAAACGGCGCCAAAAAAAGCCGCAAACATAGCAGAAATTTCACTCCAAGCATTAACACGCCACCAAAACCATCGAAGTAACATAACACCACCGATTCCTGCACTTAGAGAAAGGATAAATTCCCATCCACCTTTAACAGAATCGAAAAAATATGAAACGATAATAGCAATACCTGCCATTCCAATGGTGGCAAGTCGAGAAACGAAAACATAATGCTTTTGAGCTTTTTCCGGTGACTCAAATTCCTCTTCCTTTTTTATAAACCGTGCATAAAAATCATTGATTACATATGAAGTTCCCCAATTCAATTGTGTGGAAATAGTAGAAACAAAAGCCGCTAGAAAAGCGACACAAAGGAGGCCAAACCAACCTACGGGAAGAACTTCAGCCATCATCATTGGGTAGCCAGCTTCTTTATCAACTAGGTCTGGAAATACAACCAATGAAACTAGGGCTACTAAAATCCACGGCCACGGACGAAGTGCATAGTTTGCGATATTGAAAAGGAGTGTTCCGCCAACGGCATTTCGTTCGTCTTTAGCTGAAAACATACGTTGAGCTATATATCCACCGCCTCCTGGTTCAGCTCCTGGGTACCAAGCAGCCCACCAAGCCATTCCAACCCAAATCAGCGCGGTAACGAGTGGAATTTCTGGATTTGTAAATGGATTTAAACTTAGGATATCAATGTGATCTTGTCGTGCAAGCGCATTTTTAAGTTTACCAAATCCCCCTACATGATCTACTGAAAAGTAGGCTAAGGCAATAGAGCCAATCATAGCAATAAAAAACTGAATAAAATCAGTGACAATAACTCCCCAAAGTCCCGAAACAGCAATATATATAGCAGTCATTCCATAGAGGATTATGATGATTTCCCATTGACTTGCACCTGTTAAAACCGACATCACTTTAGCCATTCCAACGGTTACCCACCCCATAATCACGCAATTAAAGGGGAAAGCGAAATAGAGAGCTCGAAATCCTCGGAGAAAGCTAGCTGGTTTACCGCCATAGCGTAGTTCAATAAACTCGCAATCGGTGAGAACATCAGCGCGTTTCCAGAGTTTTGCATATACGAATACCGTAAGTAATCCTGAGATCATCCAACTCCACCAAAACCAGTTTCCAGCGATTCCTTGACTTGCCACAATACCAGTTATGGCTAACGGTGTATCAGCGGCAAAAGTAGTAGCAACCATAGAAACCCCAACTAACCACCACGGAAGATCTTTGCCTCCAGCGAAATAATCGTCCAGAGATTTCTGACCTCTTTTTTTGGCAATGAATGCTACCACAATCAGTAGTACTACATATCCGGCAATTACAATATAGTCGAGCGTGCTGAAAGACATTAGTTGAATTAAGAATAGATCAATTAAAAAATAAGAATAATAATTCTGATGCGAGTATAATGATTTTTTTTAGTTAATTGGGAGTTGGATATTCGTTAATTGTTATTAGATGAAATTGAGAAAGAAAATAGCTCTGTTTATGATTGGGTTCTTTACTCTTCACGCTTTGACGTGGTGGGGTTGGGGAGATGAAAAGTTATTGGTTAAGGGGTATGAGTATTTGGTAGGAACAGAAATGTGCTCTCCTGAATTTGATGGAAAAATATTAACTGAAGAGTATAACGATACAACGTACACTTGGGTTGGGAAGCTTTTTTGGATGACATCAATAGGGGGTGTTGATACTTTATCAAGAATGAATGTCAAAGGAATTGAAAGAACTATTTACTCAAAAAAGTCAAAAAGATGGGAAGGGCTTTTAGATGAAATGTACTCTAGCGATATAGCTTTTCATGTAAATCGTATTGATCGTGAATATGCAAACCCATATTATCAAAATGTCTACTTCAGTTGCTGGGCTTATGGATCAGACTGGATTGAGGATCATAAACCATTTTTAATTTGGGCATTTATTGGATGGATTGAGGTTACAGATGAAGAAACAATAGCCAATCTAATAAACAAGTATAGAGACTAAATTAATCCTCCTTTGAAGGAGGTGGATTCTGATCGAATAGATCAGAAGACGGAGGATGTCAACGTACCTATTGAAGCAACCAAACAGCTTTCAGAAAGCCCAAGAACTAATCTCTCCTCGCCGGGAGTACGTATCATTGAAATCGTCATTTTAGACCTGATACAAAATCTATAGCTGTGATTCTTCGATTAAATTCTTATCTATGTCAGGTTTTAATTTCTACAGATGCTGAATCAAGTTCAGCATGACAACAAGTATAAAACATGCAGACAATCATCGAAGGTATTATAAATGGGATTTACCAAACTACGGTATTAGAATGGATTGCAGTAATTACTGGACTAATGAGCGTTTGGTTTTCGATGAAGGAGAATATTCTGGTGTATCCAACTGGGATTATAAGCGTGTTGATTTACGTTTATTTCGGATTTAATTATCAACTGTATGCCGATATGGGTGTAAACAGTTATTATTTTGTGATGAGTATTTATGGTTGGTATCACTGGACAAATACCAAAGATGCGAATAGAGAGCAAATACCAGTAACTAAGAATACATTCAAAGATTGGCTGATCTCTTTCAGTATTTTGATTAGTTCTTTTTTGATCTTAGTTTTTGTATTAATGAATTTTACAGATAGTGACGTTCCAATTTTGGACGCAACTACAACCTGTTTTGCTATTCTTGGGATGTGGTTGATGGCGCAAAAGAAACTGGAGAATTGGATTGCGTGGATTATAACTGATTTGATTTCCATTCCTCTTTATTTCTACAAAGGGCTGGTATTAACAAGCTTTCAATTTCTATTTTTTACTGGATTAGCCTTTGCTGGATATTTGGCTTGGAAGAAATCTATGGAGAGGGGTCAAAGCATTAAATCAGAAAAAGCTCTTGGATAGAAACTCAAAGGATGCTCAAAGCTAAATCCTATCTCATCTTTTAAATCAAGATGATCAATTCCACTCGACGTCTGTAGAATGGTGTTCTTTTGTTCTTCAGAAGCAACCAAATCCAACGAAACAGAAAGTAGAGCAACGTTTTCTTCCTCGTGATTTAGTACAGCATTTAGCTTAGTAGCGCCAAATGGAGTAGAAGTGAGAGCAAGTGCAATTTTAGTGTTTTCCCCAGTTGGATAAATTCGGTAATAGTTAGGAAGTCCGAGCTCAAGTGAGGTGCCTTCAAAGCCGAAGAATTTTGGGGGTGTCTGTAAAGAATTATATAGTTCAGAGCAACTTTCTAGAATCCATTGTCGGGTTTCAGGCGGAGAGTTTTTTCCTGAGAAGCCTCTTTTCGTCCAGTACTCAAATGTTTTTTTTAGGTGGATAGAAGGTTGAAAAAGTTCAGGAATATCATCCAATAACTGTAGCGTTTTATTTCCTTGGTCGAACCAAAAATCGGTTATTCCATTTGTAACCATTAAAAGTTGCGCCCCGATTTCTTGATTATATCGTGCAATTTGGAGAGCTACTTTAGCATTTAAACGAACCGCGGGAGCTTTGCATTCAACTAAAAGAAGCGGGTTAAAATCTTCATCATAACAAATGAGGTCGGTTCTGGACTTTGTTTTGTCTTTTGGAAGATGAATAGCTGACTCGAAAGCAATCCGGTGTTTTGAAAAGCCAGCTTCTTCAATAAGGTATTCTACTAATTTTAAACGAACCCTTTCTTCCGGTAAGTTCTTAAATGCTTTCTTAGCAATCGGATTCCAGAGAAGTTTTTCATCACCCTGAAAAGTAATCTGTGGGAAATGATGAAGTGAGTTGCTTTGCATCGTTAAATATTAATCGTTAGTCGGTATAAAGATAGCGAATAACGATTAATGAATTTAAAACCCGAATTAAGAGACTTTAGAAACGGCAGCCTCATGAGTTGTCTTGTTGATGTACAGCTGCTGAACGATAGAAAGCAGATTGAACACCAAGTAGTACAAACTTAAACCTGATGCAAAGTTATTGAACACAAACAGCAACATAAATGGCAAGAAATACTGCATAATTTTCATTTGCTGAGCCATTGGGTTTGAACTGCCACCCGCACTAGTATTACTTGTCACTCTACTTTGTAGAACCATGGAAGCGGTCATCAAAAGAACCAATCCGGCAATCTGACTTCCTAAAAATGGGATTGTAAATGGTAGGTCAATAATATAATCTGGTGCAGATAAGTCACTTACCCAAAGGAAAGGTTCTTGGCGAAGTAGAATCGAATTTTGGAAAAACCTCCAAAGTGTAATAAGAATTGGAAACTGCAGAAGCATCGGTAAACAGCCACCAAGAGGATTTACCTTATTAGTTTTATACAGAGCCATTGTAGCTTTCTGTTGTTTCTGCGGATTATCTTTGTACTTATCCTGAATTTCTTTCATTTGAGGTTGGAGTTCTTTCATAGCCGCCATACTTCTATAACTTTTAACAGTAAGAGGAGAAAGAATCAGCTTCACAGAAGCAGCAAAAATAATAATTAAGACTCCATAGTTGGGGATGAAGCCACTAAAAAAAGTAAAGAACGGGATTACAATAAAACGAACAAATGGATCAGAAAACCAACGTAACCAGCCATAACCAACCTCAACCATATCGAAGGCGTGCTCGTTAAAGTTTTTCACATCGTAGTATTTCATTGGTCCGAGATAAAGTCTATATGAAATAACTCCATCACTAGGAATATCTGATGTTACTGATGCAGAGTAATCATGATCTGTTAATGGATCATCAACTTTACCATTAACTTGACCTTTTAGATAAGCACCATCAGTTTCAGTAGTAGGTTGAATAATTTGGGTAAAGAACTTAGTCTTTGTTGCTACCCAATCAATATTTCCATTAACACTTTGCTCTTTAAGGCCATCATTTTCTTCAAAGTCATCTGCTTTGAGTTGTTCAAGTTCTCCACCTGCATAAAAGTAAGCGGAGGTTGCTAACGCTTCCTGCACTCGATCTTTCTCAGTAAAGCGTAATGAAGTATTCCAACCAAAGTCTACAGCATGACCAATTACATATTCTCGAAGTCCTACAAATCGTATATCTAAGTCTACCTCATAATTATCTCCGTAAAAAGTATAGGAGTATTGAAGTTGTCGACCATTTTCAAGCTCCAATACATAAGTAAGTTCTTTGCTATCACCTTCATTTATTGTGAATGAGCGACCTGCATTTACTTGTCGAAAAAGAACATTCTGTGTTTCTACATTGTAGTTTTCTGTTGTTAAAAACCCAGCGTTATATGCAGAACGTGTAGTATCAGAAATTAATTGAATAGGAGTACCCGCCCAAGTTTTATGCGTTTTTAAAGTAAACTCCGCAGGTCCGGCGCCCTTATTAGTAAAAACTGCGGTATAAAGGTCAGTTTCAATAGTAAAC
The DNA here is from genome assembly GCA_963974345.1 of uncultured Balneolaceae bacterium. Taxonomy (GTDB): domain Bacteria; phylum Bacteroidota; class Rhodothermia; order Balneolales; family Balneolaceae; genus RHLJ01. The sequence continues at coordinate 115,170 of CAXBBW010000004.1, forward strand.
TCCGTTTGTTCTGCCTCTTGATTTACGGAAAACATTCCTGATTGAGCAGCTGAATTTTTATCAGAAGAGTTGTTTTCTGTAAGCGAAGTTTGGATTTCGGGAGCTGGTGCTTCTTCGAAAGCATCCCGGTCTAGTTCTTGTTGAACAAAGGCAAGACTATCTTGAATAGCTTGTTGTTTTCTTTGTTCTGCAAGTTGTTCTTCGCTAGGCATTGTAAAATAAAACCAGCCAAGCATGAGTAGAAAAATAAGTGAAAATCCGACTACGGTATTTTTATCCAAGGGTCAACGTTTTTAAAGTTCTTCTGAATTTATAGAAAGGATTTGGCTACGCAAATCATTTAAGAGAGTTACCATATCGTTTTCAACAGTATGATAATCTAGGTCAGAATGCCGAGCTATAAACACAGCATGTATTTTACTATCAAAATCTGAAAGATATTCAAATAGTAGATGTTTATGTAAACGGTACGCTTCGCGCATGAGTCGTTTTGAACGATTACGTTGCACTGCGTTACCTATTTTTTTAGGGGAGATGAAGCCTATTTGAAAGCCTTCATCTGAAGAGGTATTTGGGGCAAAACGAAGAGTTATCGTTGGCGTATTAATGAATCTCGAGCTTGAAAAAAGCTGTTGGAAATTCCGCCTACCCCGTAATATTTGAGATTTAGGTAGAGTAAATCTACGAGGAGAGGGAGCAGTTAAATTACTTTGCTCCTTTTTTCTCATCACTTACAGTAAGCTTATGGCGACCTTTTGCACGGCGGCCAGCTATTACTCTTTGTCCATTTGCCGTGGACATGCGCTTACGGAATCCGTGTTTGTTCTTGCGCTTACGGTTACTAGGTTGAAATGTACGTTTCATGAATCAGGATAGTTTTCAGTTCGATTTCGTAATCCAAAAAGGTCACAAATATAAGTAGAAATTAGTACAAATAGAACCCTAAAGAATATTATTTATTTCAATCAAACTTTTCAGCGAAATCTTATTGCCGATCGTAGCTATTAATCACATTCTGTCATGAAAATTCTTTTGGCGTAATATTTGATTAAAGGTTGGTGGCGCTGTTGAACCAACCTATATATAAGGTTACCTTTAGCGCAGAAAAAATAACCCGACTCCATAAGAAATTATGATTGATAAAGTAGGAAAGCTCATAACCAAAATATTTGGCTCTAAGAGCGAGAAAGACATTAAAAGTATCCAACCCATTGTAGATAGTATTAAGGCTTTTGGCCCAGAGATAGAAAAACTGAGCGATTCGGAGCTGAAAGGAAAAACGGAAGGCTTCAAAAAAAGTATTCAAGATGCTACCGAAGAAACAAGAGAGAGAATCGCTGAAATAAAGAAACAGCTCGACAATATCGATGACTTGTCGCCAGCGGAGCACCGTGATTTAGCCGATGAATTAGATAAGCTGGAGAAACAAGAGCTTGAAATTATTGAAAACGTATTAAATGACATTCTGCCCGAAGCCTATGCGGTACTAAAAGATACCTGCCGTCGATTTGTCGGTAAAAGTTGGAAGGTAGCTGGCGATGAAGTGGAATGGAATATGATTCCATATGATGTACAATTGGTTGGGGCAATAACACTTCATCAAGGTAAAATCGCTGAGATGAAAACAGGTGAGGGTAAAACACTCGTTGCAATTTTCCCCGCATATTTAAATGCATTAGCTGGCAAAGGAGTACATGTAATTACTGTAAATAATTATTTGGCGAAACGTGACGCAGAATGGAATGAGCCGATTTTCAACTTCCATGATATTTATGTGGACTGCGTTGATCGATATGAGCCGAATACTGAACAGCGCCGGAAAGCATACCGAGCAGATATTACGTATGGAACAAATAACGAATTTGGTTTCGATTATCTGCGCGATAATATGGTGATTGGGAAAGAGCAACTGGTGCAAAGAGAATATCACTATACCATAATTGATGAGGTAGATTCTATTCTTATTGATGAAGCCAGAACACCTCTGATTATATCAGGACCAGTTCCAAATGAGAATAAATCAGACAAGTACATTGAGATGAAACCCCGTGTAGAATCTCTTGTAGCGGCACAGAAAAAACTTGTTGCTCACCTTGTCCAAGAAGGCCAAAAATTACTGGATGAAGGAAAAGAAGATGAAGCTGGATTAGCCCTGTTCAGAGCTGAACGAGGGTTCCCCAAAAATACTCGATACCGTAAAATGCTTCAGGAGCCAAGTATCCAGAAACTTATTCAAAAAACGGAATCTTTTTATTTAGCTGACAACGCTAAAAATATGCCCATTGTAGATGAATATCTGTACTACGCAGTTGATATGAAGCTCAATTCTATAGAAATGACTGAGAAAGGGCGTGAGTTTATCACTGGAAAAGGGGAAGACCCAGAGTTCTTTGTAATTCCAGATTTAGGTACAGATACCGCAATTGTAGAAAAAGAGATTGAAGTACTTGAAAAAGAGAAAATAAAAGAGGTTGAAGAGCTAGATCTTAGCGATGATTATAAAGAGAAGAAAATTGAAGAAGCGAAAGCAGAAGTACGAAATGAAAAAGAAACTCGGTTAAGCGATTTATATAGACTTTTCGCTGAACGTGGAGATCGAATTCATACTATCAACCAGCTTTTAAAAGCATATACCAATTTCGAAAAAGAAGAAGAATATATTGTTCAAAATGGTAAAGTTCAGATAGTAGATGAGCATACCGGACGTGTTCTTTCTGGTCGTCGATATTCTGATGGACTTCATCAAGCGATTGAGGCAAAAGAAAATGTAAAGGTTGAAGCATCAACCCAAACCTATGCCACTATTACTCTTCAGAATTATTTTAGAATGTACCATAAGCTTTCGGGTATGACGGGTACCGCTGAAACAGAAGAAGGAGAATTCAATGAGATTTACGAACTGGATGTAATTGTAATTCCAACGAATCGTCCTATTCAACGTGATGATAAAGAGGATTTAGTTTTTAAAACTAAGCGAGAGAAATTTAAAGCTTCGATCAAAAAAATCGAAGAATATCACAAAAATGGACAGCCGGTACTAGTTGGAACAACCAGTGTCGAAGTATCAGAAACGATGAGTCGAATGCTTCAACAAGCAAAAATTCCTCATAATGTGTTGAATGCAAAGCAACATGCAAGTGAAAGTGATATTGTAAAACAAGCTGGACAACCAGGCGCAGTTACGGTAGCCACCAATATGGCTGGTCGTGGTACCGATATTAAGTTGGCACCAGGAGTAAAGGAAAACGGTGGACTTGCAATTTTGGGTACCGAAAGGCACGAATCTCGACGGATTGATTTACAGTTACGTGGTCGTTCAGGTCGACAAGGAGATCCAGGCGAATCTCAATTTTTTGTTTCTCTAGAAGATAAATTGATGTCGCTATTTATGAGTGATAAAGTAGCTGGGGTAATGGATAAACTGAACTTTGAAGAAGGTGAAGTTATTACGCATCCTTGGATTACCAAGTCTTTGGAACGGGCTCAATCTAAAGTAGAACAGAATAACTTTAGTATAAGAAAGAGACAGTTAGAGTATGATGATGTACTCAATAATCAGCGAAATGTAATTTATGCTCGTCGAAAGCACGCCCTGTTAGGTGATCAATTACGAACCGATATTCTAGGAATGTTGGAAGAGTTAATCGAGGATATTGTTGATAGTCATGTTGCTGCCGGTGATTACGAAGGGCTACATACAGAGATTCTCAGAAATCTTGCCGTTGATGCAAACTTCGATGAAGAGAAGTGGCGTAAAATGGATGAAGATGAATTGGTTGAGATGATCATAGATCGCGCCCTTGAGGTTTATAAGCGGAAGGAAGAAATGATGGCAAAGCCATTATACGAAGTGATGAAACGCATCACCGAAGCCAATCCAGATCGTAGACCAGATAAAGTACAGGTTATTTTTACGGATGGACTACGAAGAATGCGAGTGGTTGTAGATGTTGAAGCAGCTCTAGAAAATGAAGGAAAAGAAGTAGCTCGAGCTCTTGAAAAATCAGCGGTTCTCTCTGTAATTGATGATAAATGGATGCAGCATTTACGTGAATTAGATTCTGTGAAAGAAGGTATTGGGTTAAGATCGTACGCTCAAAAAGATCCATTACTTGAGTACAAGCGCGAAGCTTTTGATATGTTCAAGCAGTTATTAGGAATGATTAGTCAAGAAGCTATTTCTTTGATTTGGAAATCTTTCCCTGAAGCTCAAATGAATAACGATGGCTTGCAACAAGCAGAAAAACAAAAGTCGAGGTTCGATACCAGTAAAATGCAAACTCAGCATGCAGACTCTACAGGAATGGGAATGCAAGCTTCTGCTGAAAATCAACCAAAGCCATCTGGTCCGGGTGTTAAACGTAAACCCGTAGAAGTAGCTGAAGAACCCGGAAGAAATGATCATGTTACTATTCAGAATATGAGTACTGGAGCAACAAAAGAGATAAAGTGGAAAGTTGCTAAGCGCTTAGTTGAAAATGAAGGTTGGGTTTTAGTAGAGAAGTAAGTTGAGTCCCAAATAAAAAGTTTGATTCCTGAAAAGCTTAACATTGGATTTTAAGTAGCATTCCTTATGTTTGAACCCCGTGTTAAGGAAGTGTTAACTAGTCTAGGCAAGTGGAAGTTTTAGGCATTTATATTGGTAGTAAAAGCATTAAGGGTGCAATTGTAGATACCGAAAAGGGAGAAATTGTGTCTGGCAAAAAATCTACGGACAACATTGAAGATAAACGCCCTCATAAAATTATCTCAAAACTCCATAAAGTAGTTAAGAAATTTGACTGGAAAGGACCGATTGGCTGTGCTTTTCCTGCTGCCACGAATAAGGGAATTATTCTTTCATCAAACAGAATCAATGAAGCCTGGATTGATGCGGATGCTGAACATCTTTTTTCAGAAATAACAGGATGTAAAGTAAGTGTTATTAACGATACAGACGCTACTGGGATTGCAGAAATGACATTCGGAGTAGGGAAAAAAACCACAGGTACTGTAATTGTATTAAGCGTTGGCTCTTCAGTAGGTTCTTCTATTTTTGTAGATGGAGTTTTAGTACCAAATACCGAGCTTGGAGAAATTGAAGTTAAGGGAATTAAAATTGTTGACAGAGCGTCAAACAAAACAAGAAAAGAGGAAGGACTGTCTCGTAAAGTATGGGCTAAACGCGTTCAATATGTGTTAGAACATTACGAAGCGTTATTTCATCCAAGCTTGTTTATTCTTGGTGGTCAGCTAAGTAAAAAACCCGAAAAAACTCTTCCCTATGTAAAACTAAGCACCAGATTCAAGCCTGCCGAATTTGGGTATGATGCTAGTATAGTCGGTGCAGCTTATTACGCTTCAATTAAGCAAAACTTGATTGATCCTTAGTCAGAGTCGACTTCTTTTTCTTGTTGGGTAAAACAGACACGTGCATTTGTGGTCCCAATCATTCAGAGCACTGAGCTCGCTGAAGGGCGATGAATCTAATCACTAGGATCGTCTTTTTTTGAACTTAAAAACTTGCCGAGTAATCGTACTCCCAAACGAGCAAAAAGTATAATGGCAATAACAGTTACAATGTCGAAGGTGTCCATATTATTGAGCTACTAATTCGAATCTTAAAAATTCTTCCCTGTAGGTGCTATCTGTATGTTGAAGGTAAATTGGAAGGGTGAAAGATAGTTTTGATATGTTATCGCTCTCATTTTCAATTTGAATATAATCTGAACTACTATATCGTTCATTAAGAAACATGAATAGAAATTCTCCATTTGGAGCCATCTTCCAATTCATGAACTCAACGAAATTACCATAAAAATAAATCTCCATTCTTCCCTCATTTGTGAAGTTGAATGAGAAAGCTCCAGATTCTAGATCGCTTTTATTTGTAAGTAGGATTAGCTCATCTCTGTAATTCCTTTTTCTTCTTTCCAAGTCTTCTAAATCATGATCTAATCTATATTCCCAAGATAGATTTATAAGTGAAGTAGCTAATATTTTCCAATCATTTTCAATTATTTGAGAATGTAAACTAGCTAATATAAAATCATTTTTTTGATTCACGATTCTAGCTGAAAAAGGAAAATGATTTCCATCATAGTATTTAAACCCAGAAAAACTGCTATCAGTTATTGAATGAATTATGTACGAATCAGCAATATAATGGTGATACCCATATTGAAGTACAAACATTCCATTAATAGAATAAACACTCCATGGTTCAGAGCGACTAATAACATGATAAGTAACCCCTTGTCTTGGGTAACTTGAATTAGTGAAGTGATCCTTTGAGATTTTTGTTGTCGAAGTAAAATCAGAGGAAGTAAAATCTCCATTTCGATTTAGTTTACTGCTAGGAAATAGAAAGGTCTTTACTTCAAATTCGTTGTACATCATAGTATAAATCCAGTGTTTATACTTGTAGCTAATTTCTACAGTAGAGTTTTGTAGAAGTGTGCGAAATTGATCTATACTAAACGCTGAAATTGTTGGCTTAATACGCATTAATTCAAGACCGCTACTAAACTTAATTGCATCCTTTTTATACTCTTCGATGATTCCTAGTTCTTCATTATGTCTACCTTCTCTGGCCAAAATTTCATAGGTATTTGAGTCGCTTCTAATAATCTGATACTTTTCTGAAAAATACTCAGAAAAAAAATATGTATTGATTGTAAGGTTTAGATTATCATCTATACTCCAATGATTTTGATAGTCATAATTCAAAGCAAACCATTCTCCTTCCAAAGATTTGGAGCTATAAAATTGAAAAGAAACATAGCCGAGCAGAGCAAATATAATGGCTATAAAGAGGTGCTTAGATAGGTTTCTTTTTAAAGGCATTAGTTGTTCAATTCAGACTCAATCCACGCATCAATTTTTCGTTCTAATACTTCAAGCGGAAGACTTCCAGAATTTAAAACCTGATTGTGGAACTCTTTAATATCAAATTCATCACCTAAAGCTTCTTTTGCGCGGTCTCTTAGTTCAAGGATTTTAAGTTGACCGATTTTGTAGGAAAGCGCCTGTCCAGGTCCAACCATATAACGTTCAATTTCAGAAGTTATAGAAGCCTCAGATTCAGCTTCGTGATCTAGAGAATATTGAATGGCTTCCTCACGAGTCCAGCCTTTAGAGTGTATTCCAGTATCAACTACCAAACGAATTGCACGATGCATTTCCGCACTTAGCATTCCAAAATATTGATAAGGATCAGTGTATAGTCCTAGTTCTTTTCCAAGCGATTCAGAATAAAGCGCCCACCCCTCAACAAAAACCCCAAGACCTTCGGTATGCATAAAAGAAGGAAGGCTTTCATTCTCTTGTTGTAATGACAGTTGATAGTGATGTCCCGGAATAGCCTCATGAAGAAACAAACTCTCATCACTGAATTTGTTATAAGCCGTTACATTAGGGATTGGCACATAGAAAACGCCTGGACGAGAGCCATCTTTGGAACCCGAATTATATTCGGCTGAAGCTGATGCTTCACGGAACGCTTCCGTTCTCCTTACCACAAAACCCGCTTTTGGAGTTTCATCAAAAAGCTCAGCAAGTTGAGGTTTCATTCGCTCATGAATATTCTCGAAATGAGTGATAACCTGCTCTGGTTTTGTGTACGGCATCTGTTCTTTACTGGTTCGCACATGATTAAAGAAAGCCTTTAAATCTCCCTTAAAGCCGACTTCTTCTTTCACTTTTTCCATCTCGCTTTCAATACGATTCACCTCACTTAATCCAAGTTGATGAATTTCATCAGGTGTCATTGTTGTGCTGGTGTGGACTCGTACAAAATATTCATAGGTTTTTTTTCCGTATGGTAGAGCGCCAATTCCAGAAGTTTCAACTCCCTCTGGTAAATACTCATCTTGCAGAAAATCCTGAAGTTTTTTAAAAGTTGGGATCAAATCTTCAGTAACCATTTCTTGATAGGCTTCGGAAAGTTGTTCTATTTCCTCATCAGAAAAAGATTCAGGGAACTGAGTGGCTGGCTTATAAAAAACGTGATCTTTAGCAGGTGTTTTTACGAAATCATCTAGCTGACCGATCATTCGTTCAATGATTATTTTTGGATGAACAACGCCAATTTCCATTCCGCTTTTCATATTAGTGATGGAGCTGTTCAGAAAATCCTGAAAATCTTCAACTCTGTGCAACCAGTTTTCATAATCTTGAACCGTATTGAAAGGCTGAGCACTACTTCCATTACCAAGTTGTGCAATAAATAAGTGCAATGAGAAAATTTGATTCAAAGGAAGTAAATCCATTATCGGCAGACCAAATAGAGGCGAGGTAACTATCTGCAGATCATTCTGCAATCCCTCAATTTTTATATTCAAATCCCATAATAATACATCTCTACTAATTTTTTGAGCAGAGGTTAAATCATCAGGCTTATATGGAGTTAACTCAGCTTCGTATTTTTGGTAGAAAGCTAGTAGCTTGTCTTCATATTCATCGGTTATCAGATTTGGAAGGGTGTCATTATAGACTAAATCACCTGCTAACGTAGATTCAATAGGATTGAATTGGAGTCGTTCTTGGTAGTATTTCTCAAAAACAGTGTCGATGTTTTTTTTAGGAGAATTTGAGCAACTAAAAAGTAAAGCAAGAAAAATAATTGGAAGAGATTTTTGAAGAAACATAGACTTGGTTTTAGCTATAGATAGAATGGTAATGAAAAAGATAAGTTAGCTATTCGAATGCAAAGCTACTCGATTTCCTTCAGTATCTTCGAACACAGACATAAATCCTCTTCCGGGACCAATTCCACGTTTCTCGATGGTTACTTTGCCTCCAGCATCGGCAATTTTATCTTGAACAGTTTTTAAGTCTGGGTTAGCGTTTAAATGAATAAGTGGTCCGTGCGAATTGCTGGGCTTGTACCAATCTTCGTTCCAAACCAAAGCTCCTCCAATTACTGATTGTGACCCAGGAAAAACAGCCATTTTAAAAGTATTACCTAGAACCATTAATTCGAGTTCAATATCAAAAATGGTTTCGTAAAAAGTTTTTGCTCTTTCCATATCAGAAACGGGTAATTCAAACCAGCTGATAATATGTTTTGAATCACTCATAAGAATAGTGGTTACTTAAGGTTTCCATCATTGTATATGAAAGAACTTAGTAAGTCAAGAACGAAGCTTTTCAAGAAGAATATTGAGTTGGCTCATTTCACTAAGGCTTAAAGAACGGAAGACTTCATCAAGCTTATTAATTTTTGTCATGATAGTAGAAAGTAAATACAGTCCTTCTTTTGTTATTAAAACCTGAACTTTTCGTCCGTCGTGTGGACATTTTCTTTTGGAAACCAACTGCTTCGTATTTAATCGATCTACGATTCTAGAAGTATCAGACATTTTATCGATCATTTGCTCGCAAAGATCGTTCGTTGATAATGGATCTCCTTCATGCTCTTTAAGAATCCGAAGGATGTTGAATTGTTGCTGAGTGATATCAAATTGATTTAGAAAGTCTTTAATTTCATTTCTAATCCAACCAGAAGTAAGAAACAGATTATTTCTTAACCGTTGATATTCTGTTATGGATGCTTGAGAAATTATTTGATTAGACATAGTGCTCCTTAGTTAGAAATAGATCGAAACTAAATGTCTCGGCTTTTAGATATACTATACCGATGTTTATATGATAACATCGAACGGATTGATATTAATGGTTTAACTTTAATGTTTCAACATTATAAACTGTGGGTTAGTAAAATGGAATAATTATTTTGGGTCTATGAACCCATTTGGAAGCTTTTTTTCCAGAGTCTCAACGGGTACTTTGAGTTCTGGATTTCTTGGGAAAGAATGATGCTTTCTTCTAGAAAAGCGAAGCGCTACAACATTTCCTATCAAAATTAAGGCAGCTCCTGAAAGACTAAAAAGAGTCCATTCGTATCCTTCAAAAAAAGTGGAAATGGTCAGCGCGATGATAGGTGCAAGCAAAGAAACATATGCAGCTTTACTAGCCCCAATATTTCCGATTAATGTTAGGTAAGCTCCAAATGCAATAACAGATCCAAAAACGGATAAGTAAAGAAGAGAAAGAGAATAGCTAAGTGTAAACTCAAAGGTGGGAACTTTGCCTGTAAAAATAGCAAACAAGAACATGGCAATTGCACCGTAAAGCATACCAAAAGCATTCGATTGTATTACAGGAATACCTGCTTTTTGGTTACGTGCAGAAGTTATATTTCCAAGTGAAGCAACGTAAGTACCGACCACAGCAAATGTAATTCCTAAAAATTTAGAGTCAGAAAAAGCGAAGTTTGAAAGATCTTTTTGAAAAACAAGGCCTGTTCCAATAATGCCAAGTAATCCCCCTATTATTACTTTCAATTCAAATGGTGTTTTCAGGAAAATACGACCATTAAGAATATTCATAAAAACTAGCAGTGAGAAAATAAGTCCAACCAATCCACTTGTTAAGTAAAGCTCAGAACTGTACATCATCCAGTAGTTGAAGCCAAAAAGTAGAAGTCCTTGCAGAAGTATAAATGCATGTTCCTTTTTACTGAAGGATAACTTCATGTTTAAGGCTTTTGTAATAATTAGCATCAAAAGACCAGCTAAACCAAAACGATACGAGACTGAAAATAATGGGTCAACATCTCCAACTTGGAATGTGATAACATACCAAGTAGAGCCCCAGATAATAACCGGAGTAATGAATAGAAGGATATTTTTCATAGAAAGAAGCCTATTACAAGGTATTCAGTAATATCGATTGGATGCAGCAATGTAGACAGAAAAAGTAAATTTTAAATGCTAAAATTTAACTTAATCCAGTATCAAGCGCGGATAATGCTGCGCCAATTATACCAGCATGATTACGACTAGCAGCAGGTACAATTTTAGTTTCAAGGTGAATGTATTGGCTAAAATCGTCAAAATTTTTACTTACACCACCACCAATAATGAAAAGATCTGGCCAGAATAGAAATTCCATTTTATTGAAGTACTCATTAACTCTGCCTCCCCATTCTTCCCAACTTAGATCGTCCCGTTCGCGGATGGAATTAGCAGTGTAGTGCTCAGCTTTCATGCCATCCATAATAGAATGCCCTAGTTCAGTATTTGGAATTAGCTGTTTCTTATGAAAAATTGCGGTTCCAATACCTGTTCCAAAAGCGGCAATAAACACGGTTCCATTTTCATTTAAACCCGCTCCAAATTTCATTTCTGCAAAACCCGCGGCATCAACATCATTAACCAAATGTGTTTTACAGCCCGTTGCTTTTTGGATACGTTCGGATGCATTTACACCAATCCATGAACGATCAATATTAGAAGCCGTTTTAACAATTTCATTCTGTATCGCTGCAGGGAATCCACAGCCAATAAGTCCTTTCCAATCGAAATGCTCAACAATTTTAACAATCGTTTCTATTACCGCATCAGGAGTTGCGGGTTGAGGCGTAACCAATCTATAACGTTCAGTTAATAGCTCACCAATTTCTGTGTCAACAATTGCTCCTTTTATTCCGGAGCCTCCAACATCAATCCCTAGAATTTTCATAAACGTAACATATTAAAGTTGCAGTAAATTTGAAACTGAATTATTTAACCACACAGTTTACACATAGTGTGGTATGTGGTATATATTCTAATCTCCCAAATGGAATTTCTTTTCCACATTTATGACAAATACCAAAATCTGGTGAATCTGAATTCTCAAGTACACGCTCTAGTCGTATCAAAAGCTTCTTTTTTTCTCTAAGTGAGGAATCATTTATGGATTTATTATTAATTGCATCCATACGTGAAACTCTTCCAATTGCGGCGTCGAGTGGAATGGGTTTAGTAAGTTCAATAAGCTCTTTAATCTCAGCGTGAGTTTCAGAGATTTTGAGTCGAATTATTTCTTTAAGTTTATCTTTTTCAATAGTAGTCATTATAGCATTTGCCTCTACATAAAGTAGGGCTTTAAGACGAAACAGAATAATTTAAGGTTATGTCTATATAGGTTTTATTAATTAGGGTTTTTCAAGGAAATCAGCTGTTTTTTTCTTTTATTAAGGTCGACTAACTATTGGGTGGGTTACAATGAATTTTCATAGTCTTTATCAGGAACTAAAGCGTAGGAACGTCTTTCGTGTAGCAACTGCCTATGCTATTGCGGGATGGCTAATTATCCAAATTTGTGCCACTACTATTCCTTTTCTGAATTTACCAGAATGGCTTATAACTGCAGTAATACTCTTTGTATTAATTGGGTTTCCCCTAGCGCTCATATTCGCATGGGCATTTGAACTTACTCCAGAAGGAATACAAAAATCAAAAGAAGTTGATATAACTGAATCAGTTACGGCCGCAACTGGTAAGAAACTAAATGGAGTAATAATTGCTGTTCTTTCTATAGCATTATTTTTTGTAGTTACAGAACGAATCTTTTTTGCCACCAGCGGCATGGTAGAAGTGGATGATTTAGAAATAGACCAAGTTTCCATTGCTGTACTTCCTTTTGTAAATATGAGTGGGGATGAAGACAATGAATATTTTTCGGATGGCCTTTCAGAAGAGCTGCTAAACGGACTAGCCAAGCTAGAAGATCTTCAGGTAGCTGGCCGAACTTCTTCTTTTCAATTTAAAGGGACAAACCCTGATCTAAGAAATGTTGGTACGGTTTTAGGCGTGAAACATATTTTAGAGGGTAGTGTCCGAAAATCTGGAAATAGAGTGAGAATTACTGCCCAGCTCATTCAAACAGATAATGGTTTCCATCTTTGGAGTGAAACCTACGATCGAGAGATATCAGCAGATGAGATATTCAATATTCAGGAAGAAATTACACGGAAAGTAATAGATGAACTTAAAATTCATTTACTCCCAGATGAAGAAATAGTGTTAGCAGTGCGACCTACAGAAGATATCGAAGCATATAATGCCTATCTAGAAGCAACTCAATTGAAGTATTCTACCAAAGTAGATGATATTGAGAAATCGATTCAAAAATATAAAGAAGCTATTCGTCTAGACCCAACATTTGCCGAGGCTTATGCAGGAATTGCTAATACCTATATAGAATTACATTTCTTGGGCAACTTATCGTTAGACGAGGCTCAAGATCTTGTAAGGAAAAATGCAGATCAAGCATTATTGATGAATAGTGATTTAGCGGAGGCTTATGTTGCGCTGGCAAGCTATTACGAACTAACTCGGGATTTTGATAACTATGATATTGCTATAAAGAAAGCGTATGACATTTCGCCCAATAACCCAGAGCTAATCGCTAGGTATGGTAGAACACTTGATGATGTAGAAGAATCAAGTCAGTTTCTAGTCAAAGCCTACACGTTAGACCCAATCAATCCTAGACTAGCAAATTATTATGCGTATGATATTTTGATGATCAAAGAAGATAAATTTGAAGAGGCTTTAAAGATATTGGATGATATGATTGAGCGATATCCGGAGTATACTCCTTCCTATTCAAATAAGGCATTTATTCTGCGTGATTCACCCTATGGAGAACTGGATAAAGCATTTGAATTCCTGTATAAAGGATGGAAAAAGGATCCTGAGAATATCGTTTTTATAAACGAACTTTCTGAAGTCGCACGGGATGTCGAATTCTATGAATATGCTGACTACTTAAGTGAACTCACAAAGGAGATGTATCCTGACAATTGGAATTGGCGATATCAAAAGTTGCGAAACAGTTATTTTCAGGAGAATTATTCAAAAGCTCTAGAAATATATTCAGAAATTGTAGACGTGTTTAATTTAGAAGATGATGAATATGCTAAGGAGTTTGAAGCAAGATTGAACTATTACTTAGGAGAGTTTGAATCTATTTCTGATATATACTTAGAAACATATCCAGAAATGTTAGAAGAAAATTATAAGGTAGATATCAATAATGATATACTAGTATTACAAGTTGCATCTACTTTAAAAAAAGGTGGCAACATAGAATTAGCTAACCGATTAATTGAAAAAGCTTGCGCTTTTACTACTGAACAACTTGAAAATTTACCTGAAGGAGAAGAACCATATAGTAAATTATTCGATCATGTAAAATGCCTTGCTGCTTCCGGGCAGTTTGAAGAGGCCGCAAAAAATTTAGAAATTCTTCATTTTGACCAGGGATCGAAAGCAAATTGGCCTGGAATATTAAGTACGGAAGCCTATTTCGATGATTTTAAAGATTCACCTGAATTTGCTGAAGTAAAAGCGAAAGTCTTTAGAGACCTTTACAGTATGAGATCAAATATCATTGCATTCCTAAGAGCTGAAGGTGAGTGGCGGGAAGAATGGGAAGTAGGGAATTCAAAATGAAAGATTTAAAAATTCAAAACTGGCTTTACTCCTTCATTTATAATTTTTCATTTTGAATTTATAATTCGCGAAGCGTTATGAACATTTCAAACCTTTTATCGGAGCTCAAACGCCGTAATGTTTTTAGAGTTGTTACTGCGTATTCGATAGCAGGCTGGCTAATTATTCAAATTTGTGATACTACTTTTCCATATCTGAATTTTCCTGATTGGATTATTACTGCCATAATTATTATCGTGATTGCAGGCTTTCCACTAGCCCCGATATTTGCATGGGTTTTTGAATTTACACCTGATGGGATAAAAAAGTCGGGTGATGTAGATATCACTGAGGCAGTAACATCAAGCTCGAGTAAAAAGCTGAACCTGATAATCATAGGTATTCTTTCGCTGGCAATCATATTTCTAGTTGTTGAAAGAGTCTTTTTTGCCAAAGATGCGTTCTATGAGGAAATGATAGAATCAGAAGCCCAAACTGCTTCAGTTGCTGTACTACCATTCGCTGATTTATCGGCTAATGGCGATCAAGAATATTTTTCGGATGGATTATCTGAGGAATTACTAAATGCATTGGCAAAAGTAAAAGAAATCAAAATTGCCGGGCGTAGTTCTTCATTTAAGTTTAAAGGTCAAAACGAAAATCTTAGTTTGATTGGAGCGGAGCTAAAGGTAAATCACATTTTAGAAGGTAGTGTTCGAAAATCAGGGAATAGAATTAGAATTACTGCTCAATTAATTAATGTAAGTGATGGTTTTAACCAATGGTCTGAGACTTATGATCGTGAATTAACCACCGATAATATCTTTGATATTCAGGAAGAGATTTCCAGGACAGTACTTGCCCAATTAAAAATAATACTACTTCCGGAAGCTGATGCTATATTAAGTAATCGTCCAACACAGGATATTGAAGCTTATAATTTATACTTAGAAGCAACTCAGCTTGAACCAAACCGCAAAAAAGAGGAGTTAGAAGAAGCAATAAATAAGTATAAAGCTGCTATTCGCTTAGATCCAACTTTTGCAGAAGCGTATGCTCGTTTAGCTTATGCATATCATCTTTTATTTAATTATGGCTCGCTTTCAGAGGAAGAGTTGATTTCCTTAATGAAAGAAAACATTGATCAAGCTCTTCTTATAGATGTGAATTTGGGAAGAGCCTATCATGCGCTAGCGTATTATTATCGGTATACCGGAGAATATAATAAATCAATAGAAGCTAGCGAAAGGGCCGTTAAGTTGATGCCCAATGATGCGAGATCATATGTGGCGTTAAGAAATGGGTATTTCTTTACCCGACAGTGGGATAAAGTAGATTACGCAATGAAAAAGGCATTTGAATTAGATCCGAACGATCCTTCCATTGCCAATATGTACGCTAGAGATTTAATTGGGAATGGGGAAGTTGTTGAGGCCGTGAAAATTCTGGATAAGATTATTCAACAATATCCGGATTTTAGTCCGGCTGTTGGCCAAAAAGCACGGATATATCGGGATGTGTCTTATGGCAGGATCGATTTAGCCTTTCAGTTAGTATACGATCAATATATGCTGGATCGTAATAATGTGACGAATATGATCGAAGTAGTGAATGTATCGATTGATTTAGGAATCCCGGATTTAGAAGATGAATTGATTGAGCGAATAGAAAGGGAGTATCCAGAGAATGAAGACATTCAAAGTCTTAAATTTTCAAGAAATAGATCAAGGGGTAATTTCGATGCATTTTGGAAGAACTACGATGAACTTATCGCTAAATATGGTGAGGAGATTCGGCCAAATTTAGAACCGATTCGAATAAGATTATTTTTCCAACAAGACAAATATGATGAAGCTTTAGTTATTCTAAAAAAGGTACTACCTGAATTATTTTTAGAGCCATCTACTATTGATCGAAGCGATATGGAGCTCGCAATGATTTCGGCAGTGATTTTAAGATCAATGGGCGAAAATGAACAGGCAGATAAAATAGTAGTTAGCATATGTGAACGTACTGAAGAGTTTATGAATTCGATCCCTGAAGGTGAGAATAATACTCGTGCAATAGAAGAGCAGGTTACGTGTGATATAGCAAGAAATGAGTATGATACCGCCGTAAGAAACATTGAAACATTCTATTTTGAGAAAAATTCGAAAGCGAATATGTTGGAGTACTTAAACGGAAGTTCTGAAAATCAAGCACTTAAAAAATTTCCAGCATATGTTGATTTGAAAAAAAGAATACTTGCAGATTTGGGTATAATTCGTGGAGATGTAATCAAGTATTTAAAAGAAAAGGGTGAATGGAAAGCAGGGAATTCAAAATGAAAGATTTAAAAATTCAAAATTGGCTTTACTCCTTCATTTATAATTTTTCATTTTGAATTTATAATTCGCGAAGCGTTATGAACATTTCAAAATTTATAGAAGAGCTAAAACGTCGTAACGTCATCAAGGTGCCAACGGTGTATGGCTAATTATTCAAATTTGTGATACTAACTTCGTCAAATATCATTTGAACCACATGTTAATGGGTTAACACGGATTCAAATTATTGAGATGCATACATCAACGAAATCATTTAATCCATAACATCCGCGATTCAAAACCATGCTTAGATTCTTCAAAACCATTCGAAAAACGTTTATGGAACAGAATAAAATTCGCTCATACTCTTTTTACGCCTTGGGCGAAATTCTATTAGTAGTCATTGGGATCTTAATCGCACTGCAGGTAAATACCTGGAATCAACACAGTAATGACAGAGCGGGCGAACATCTATATTTAACTCAGTTAATTAGTGAATTGAACGAAGATAAATTCACCTTAGAAACGGAGTATCAAAAACTACAAGACCAGATACCAGTAATGAAGGATGTACTAACTATATTAAATGACAAACCGGTTGATATTATTAAATTTGAAGAGAAATTAAGGGAGTATTATTTGCTTGTATTATATCCTTATTACTTCTCATCTAATATGGCAACATTCGAGGAAATGAAATCCAGTGGTAATTTAGGATTAATCCAGGACCAAACTATACGAAATGAAATTATTCAACTTTATAACAAAATTGAAGAATTGGAAAAATGGTTCTCCTTTAATCAGGAATTTGTCACCCCGAGTGTGATCCAATTATCCTACGAATTCGGACTTTCCCGATTTATTCCACAAACAGATTCCATTTTTTCTAATTTCTCAAATATTCAGAATGAAGTTGATATTTTGGCTCATCGGGATGCACTAATTAACAATTTGGCAATCCAATATTGGTCAGTCTATGACATTGAAACTACTTTATCTGATCAAATAGCATTGATAGACTCAATGGTTTTTAAAATAGAGAATTACTTGAATTGAGGTTCATTATTAATGCTTCGCTTCTTCCGACATATCCGAAAAACACTTATGGAACAAAATAAAGTTCGATCCTATATTTTTTATGCTATCGGTGAAATTGCTCTGGTAATGATCGGTATTCTTCTCGCTCTTCAGGTTAACAACTGGAATGAGAACAGAAAAGAATCTCAAAGAGAGGTTGCTTATTTAGAACGTCTTAGTGAAAACTTAAACGGCAATTTAAGAGAGCTAGATTTGAATATTAAGTTCTATTCAAAAGTTTTTGATTATGGACAGCAAGCATTAGCATATAGTGAGGGCGAGAAACCTGAAGTGAGTAACTGGGAAGTCTTGGTTGCATTATTTCATTCCAGCCAAATATGGCCGATTATCCCGAACCCTTCTACGTATGAAGAGTTGAAAAGTGCAGGAGAACTTTCACTGATAAGAAGTGTTGACCTAAGAAATGATTTAGTTTTTTACTATGGAGGGGGATTCCAAAGGTATAATCAAACCATAGGAATTAGTCCACCTTATCGCAAAATGGTCCGTGGATTAATCCCCACCAAAATTCAAAACTACTTATGGGATAACTGCCATGTGACTGATGGAGATACTCAAATCATACAAGGTTGTGAACCTGCTGTTAGTGAAGAAGAGGCAAAAGAGGTAGTTAACTTCTTAGTTGCCCAATCTGATCTAATGAGTGAACTCAGGTTTTATATGTCTAGTATTAAGGTTGGAATGGATCCTTTAATTGAACAGAAAAAACTATGTGAGAAAATGCTTCAGGAAATTGAAGATCAAATTAGAAGGTAACATCTAGAGTTTTTCCAACCCAATTATTGAAACCTTTCTTTTGGGAGTTCTTTTTAATTGAGCTTCAAATGCAGCTTTGGCTTCTTCTTTCATACCCATTTGACTATATACTTCACCAAGAAGTTCTGAAGAAGGTTTCACTATTTCTGGCGGCCCGAATTCAATTGGGAGAGAAAATTCATACTCAATTTCTTTTTTAAGTAGTTCAATTCCGGCTTTGGTATTTCCTTCTTCAATGAGTAATAGTGCTTTAATTTGATTGGATTTATGGAGCACTTCTTCAGCTCGCACAGTAACATCTACAAAAGTTAAAAGAGAATCTAAATTCCGTCGAGCTTCATTAAAATTATCTAAGTTAATAGCAGCGAGTGCATCGGTGAAATAATAGTCTAGAGCTCCCCAGCCCATCTTATCGGCATCAATCTTCCAAGTATCAACGGCGTCCCAGTTTTCGGAGTCAATAATATAATGGGCTCTCATAATTCCAAAATGCCATTGTTCTCCAGTTGATGGGGTCCTCTCAACACGTTCTTTACAATTAGCAAGAACTTCAGCCGCTGATTCAACATCTCCTTCTTGCAAATATCCATATTCCAGCCACCAGGGATAGTGTCCGCATACCGTTATATTATTTCCGAGCTCTTTCTGGCGATTGTTTTGAACATCTCGCGCTACAATATTGGCAGAGACTACATCTTCCCACATTCCCATTGCTAAAAAGATATGAGAAGTCATATGCTGTGCATGAGCAGCGGCAGGTGCAATTTTGGAATACGCTCGGGCCATTGGCAATCCTAAAGGTGCATGAATAGGATCATCAAAAGAATGAATCAAATAATGAGCCGCTCCCGGATGTTCCTGATTAGCATTCCAAACATCAAAGAGCTCAGCCGCAGCTCGCATATAAATTGCAAAATCTCTTCCTTCATGTGCTGATCCTAAAATGGCGAGTCCATAAAAAGCGGTTATTTCGTGATCTTTCGGATATTTTGCATGAAGTTGTTCCATGAAATCTAAATAGAGAAAGTCACGTTCTTCTTTGGTTTTACCCATCGATTCTGGAGTATTCCCATAAAGAATTTCTAGTGACATCAGGTAATCTTTTTCCCTTTGAGTTGGCGCCTTTTTTTGTCTTTCCTCTAACGATAGACCAAGTTTACTTAAAGCTTCATTTGCGGCTTCTAAATCTTGTTCTTGCCAAATAGCATGATTGAATGTTTTTGCCTCTCCCCAAAAAGCTAATGCGAAATCAGGATCAATTTGCTGAGCTTTTTTAAAGGCACGAGCTGCATCTGAATATTCAAAGTTGTGAAGGAGCATTACTCCTTTTATGAAATCAGCTTGTGCATTTGAAGAACCAGAATTTGGAAAATCAATCTTTCCTAAAAGTGAATTTTCTTGAGAATAAACTAGACTCGTAATGGTAATATTGAAGAATGTAATTACGGCAAAAATAAAAGACTTTTTCATAGTACTTATGGAATTATAGTTTCAAAGGTATATACTGTATTTAACTAGTAATTAAAAGATGTCGAATAAACCACTATCACCTAGGCAAAAAATATTCATGGGGCTCCTCTTCATGGGAACTGGTTTAGCAATTATTCTAGTTTCTCTGGATGTTATTTCTGTTGAAGAATCTGCATTTAATGCATCTAAGTGGGTAGTTGGTGTTTGCGGATTCATCTTTTTTTTAGCAGGAGTAATGATTTTTTTAGAGGAAAAAGCCAAATACACTAACTTGGTTGGTGGCATTCTGGTTCTTTCAATTGGGATTGTTGGAGGATGGATCGCGATGTTTGGTAACTCTGATGCTTTTTCAGGGGGGTTAGTTATATGGGTAGCAAGAGGAATATTTGGCTTTGGGGCTTTAATTTGTTTATTCGGTGGACTTTTTATTATGAAGCGTCATTTTAAAACGGGTAAGTAGTAGAAGAACCAGTTTTTAGTCTGGGTTTCGCTTAGGTACTTTTAGCAAATTAGTAACCGAAACATTCTTCTCAACATTTTCTTTTCATACATATCCGAAAAAAATCATCATTTTATGGAAACAAAATATTATTTAAATAGCCGATAGAACTTTTACCATCCTCATGAATAGTTCAACTAGCTTATTTGACTATTTTTCATATTATTAAAGGGAATTCAAAATTTAGGGTTTACATGAGTTTTAAAAAAGATTTAATAAGTCTATCCCCCTTTACCATATCATTAATTTACTTAGTAGTAGCATCTCTTTGGATTCTTCTCACGGACCGCTTGGTCGAGTTCTTATTAAAAGACCCAGATAAAATCACCATTATACAGACCTATAAAGGCTGGTTTTATGTCACAGTTACTTCGTTGGGTTTGTTTTATCTGATTAGTAAGTATGATGAAATAAAAAATATGCTTACTAAAAAACAAAAAAAAGATCTGGAACTACGTACAAAACTATTAGAAAAGATTCCGGTTATGATAACCATGTATGATCCTAAATTAGAAAAAATGGAGGTGAATCAAGAGTACACCAAAGTTACAGGCTACAGCAACGTAAGTACCAATACGTTAGACCTGATGGAAGCCTGCTTTCCAAATGAAGAATATCGGAAAGAGGTTCTTGAATTCATGAATCAGCCAGAAAAAGGTTGGAAAGAACTTGTGCTTACAACAAAAAGTGGTGATCAAATCTACAATTCTTGGACTAATATACGTTTAACAGATGAGACACAAGTAGGAATTGGTGTAGACTTGACTGAAATAAGGGAATCTGAAAACGAACTTAAGGAAAGAAATAAATTCATTGAATCAATTATTGACAATATCCCGATTGGAATAGCGGTAAATGAAATCGATACCGGGGAAGCTATTCTAATAAACGACCAGTTTTCGGATATATATGGATGGCCAAAAAATATCATAACAGATGTCGAGGATTTTTTTAACCATGTATATAAAGACGCTGATTTCAGAGAGAAAATAAAAAAACAAACATTAGAAGATATAATGTCAGGGAATCCCGAAAAGATGCATTGGGAAAAAATACCTATTGATCGAAAAGATGGGACTAAAAAATATATAAACGCAAAAAATATTGCCGTTTCAGAACAAAACCTTATGATATCTACAGTTTTAGATGTCACAAATAGTGTTTTAGCAGAAAAAGAATTGAAAGATTCTGAAGAAAGATATCGACATATTTTTCAGAATAATCCACAACCAATGTGGATCTATGATCTTAATACTCTTGGATTTTTGGAAGTGAATAAGGCAGCCATAGAAGTATATGGGTACTCCAAAGAAGAATTTTTATCTATGAAAATTTCAGATATTCGCCCTGTATATGAGCATGAGAATCTTAAGAATGCAATAAAAAATATTGGCAAAGAAAATGATAATGAAAGAGAATGGATTCATCAGCTGAAAAACGGGGAAGAAAGGATTGTTAACATATATAGTATGGGGATTATCTACGAGAATAAACAAGCAAGTTTGATCCTAGTAAATGATATAACCGAAAAGAAAAAGAATAAAGAGTTACTTATTCAATCGGCTTTTGAAGGAGAAGATAAGGAGCGAAAGAGGATAGCTCAGGAGCTTCATGATGGAATCGGTCAATACCTATCGGCAGTGAATCTGAATATGGAATCCATCAAAAAAGAAATTCCAAATCTCACAGATAAAAAACAGGTACGTTTCTTAAATACTCTTTCTATCATAAAAAAAGCAATCAAAGAAACGCGAGCTCTTGCATACACTCTAATGCCAGTTGAATTAGATGAATATGGATTGCTGCTAGCAATAAAATCTCTTTCACGTGAAATTGAAGGGAGTTTTGGTGTGAAAATTAAGAATGCCATTTCCGAGATTGAAGATATTCTTGATATGAATATGAAGAGTAACTTTTATAGGATTATTCAGGAAGCATTTAATAATGCAATAAAGCATGGTGAAGCCGATTTTATTGAATTGACTTTGAAACATGAAAATGAATTTATCTATTGCCGAATCAAAGATAATGGCAAAGGGATGAATACTAACAAGCTAAATGAGGCTACTGGGTTGGGTATAAAAAGTATTAAGGCCAGAACCGAAACTATGTCAGGAGAATTAAATATCAAAAGTAAACCTGGAGAAGGTTTAGAAATAACGATCAAAGTTCCTGTTAAACAAACGAGTAGAATATGAAAGTATATAATATTTTGTTAGCGGATGATCATAAGATTGTCCGAGATGG
This sequence comes from uncultured Balneolaceae bacterium, assembly GCA_963974345.1. GTDB lineage: Bacteria > Bacteroidota > Rhodothermia > Balneolales > Balneolaceae > RHLJ01. Next base: position 137,792 of record CAXBBW010000004.1, read on the forward strand.
AATCAGCGCCCTTCTGGAAGATGAAGAACAGTTTAAGGTAATTGCAGAGGCAGAAAATGGGGAAGTTGCAATTGAGTTATGCAAAGATTACCCGATCGATATCGTTATTCTAGATCTTAACATGCCTAAAATGGATGGTTTTGAAACCATTAAATATTTAAGGAAGAATTATCCTGACATCAGAATTCTCGTATTAAGTATGCTTAATAAGCATGACCCTATCAAAAAAACTGTTGAAGCTGGCGTGAATGGGTATTTACTTAAAAGCTCAAGTAGCGAAGAACTACAAACTGCTCTATCTACTATTATACATGGTGGACATTATTTTTGTGAAGAATCTACCAAAACAATTATGGAAGGACTTGCAGGAGCAAAACCTAGAAAATATACTGCCATAGAAGAAATTACTTCGCGAGAGCAAGATATACTTCAACTTATTTGCAAAGAACTGACTAATCCTGAAATTGCCGATCAATTAAATATTAGTGTTCGCACTGTAGACTCTCACCGTCGTAATCTCCTTCAAAAAATTGGTGCCAAAAATACTGCCGGATTAGTTAAATTTGCTATTAGATCTGGATTGGTAGAGGAATAATCACCTAAGTATAAAAGCCTAGCTTAAATACCGTTATAAAGCGGATTCATATAATCTTCTGAAATACTACACTACATCAGTACATTCAACCTTGATGGACTGATAGTGATTAAGCACAATTCTCAAATTTTACTCATAGGAAAAAACAGCAGTTTCAATAATACTATTGCTGAAATTGTTGGTTCTCAACAAGACCTTATTATCACACACTTAGAAGATCTCCATCAGCTGGAAATATATTCTTTAATTCCAGATGCCATTATTACAAACCTAATTACTTTGAATGGTGAGTCTAAGGCAATCCTTCATTCAATTAAACTAAAGTTCCCTGATTGCCCAGTATTAGCTCTTCATTATCATACTGACTCTATGATTATCGAAGGCATATTAAGAGCCGGTGCAGATAAGTATATGTCTCAGGATGTGACTGAAGATGATTTACTATCTACTCTCAGAAGTCTTGCACACCAAAGCTGATAAATATCATAGTTTCTTTTACTAATTATTTAAAACCTAGGTTAAAACACTTAGTTACAGAATGTAAAAACTGGGTGATTTAGGATACGTACTTAGCGGGTTACGAATTAACAAATAAGGTCGGATATTTATAATGTTCTAAAGAAATGAAGTCAGAGGTAAAGAATAAAATGACGATTGATAGCAAACCATTAACCGATTCTTCTAGGGCTCCGCAAAGTAAAAAAGAACTTTGTATGAACAATCGTTGGACTATATCACTTTGTGTTGATGATAAGAGATTCAATCAGAATTTCAAGTCTGAATTACAAGAAAGGTATACGCTTAGTGAAGCAAAGGATAATAAGATAAACGGTGAAGAAGTAGATCTATATATAATAGACATCTCACTTTTCGAAAAAAATAAAGAACACCTGATTGAGTTAAAGAGAGCACATGGCACTGAAATTTATCCAGTGATGGTTCTTATCAATGAAGATACCGACTTGAATGAGTATCCTGATGTTTGGGACATTGCCGATGAAATTGTCTCCTACCCTGCAAATATCCAGTTTATATATTCAAGAATTGAATTGCTGCTCAGGTATCGTAAAACGTGCCGATCATTAACTAAAAGTAAATTAGAGCTTGATTCTACCCAGCGTGTACTCAAAAAAGAAAAAGAGTTTTTCTACTATGCTGCAGATAATATGCCTGGCATTTTCTTCATGCTTAACAAAGATTTAACATTCGAATACTGGAATAAGAAATTTGTTGAATATCTGGGATATGCTGATGATGAAATTTCAGAATTGTATGCCACTGATATTTTTGAAACATCCGATCATGATTTACTGAATCAGAAAATAAATGAAGTTTCTGAAAAAAGACGTGCTGAATTTACCACCAAGTTGATTAGTAAATCTGGTGAGAAAAGAGATTATTTCATTTCAGGCACTAGTATTATCCGTGATAGTAAAGAAATGATTATTGGATCTGGAATAGATGTGACCGAACAGTTGAACACTCATTTTGAGAGCCATCAGCAAAAACAGCTTATGGATGCTATTATAAATCAAAGTAATTCCATCATATATGTAAAAGATGAAAAGGGAGAATTAAAGCTAGTAAACCAAGCCTTTCAAAAGATATTTGGGTTATCTAAACCGGAAGCCTTAGGAGAAAACGATTATGGGCTTTTAGATCCTCAATCTGCACTTCAGATTCGTAAAAATGATCGTATGGTTCTTGATGAAGACGGGCCAATCCAATTTGAAGAAGAGATAATTCTTAATGGAAATTCACGCTTTTATCAAACGGTAAAATATCCTCTGAAAAATGTTCCAGGATTTGAGAATCATATATGTGGTATTTCTACAGATATCACTATTAGAAAAAACCTCATAAAGGATCTAGAAAGTATTAATAATAGGAAAAACTGTTTAATTGAAATTTCCGAGTTAACAGATCAATATTGTACTACAAATCAGATACTTACTAATTGTGTAAAAGTTATTTCTAAAGGGTTTAGAAATTCAGAAAGCTGTCATGCTAAAATAATATTAGGGGAAAATGTATTTTATTCAAACAATTTTCGTGAATCCGATAATTTTGTAGAATCAAAAGCTAAGAATATTGAAGGGCATCTTCTTCAAATAACTGTCTATCAAACAAGTGGAAATTTAATATCAGATGAAGAAAGGGAATTGCTTGATAGTATTTCTCATTTATTGAACCAAACACTTGGGAATATTGCTTATCTAAGCAAACTACAAGAAAGTGAGCAAAGGTGGCAAAAACTTGTTCAAAATGATCCTGACTTAGTGATGATTGTTAAGGAGGGAGTCATTCAATTCATTAATAAAGCTGGAGCAGAAATGTATGGCACAACTCCAGAGAAGTTAATTGGGGGAAAGTTATTCGACGTAATAAAACTTGAAGAGTTAAGTTTGGCCGTTGAGCGCGTAAAAATTGTTGAACAGGGTAAATCTGTTAAGCCCCGTATTTATAGAATTGAACACCCAGATACTAAAGACGTTAAGCATTTACGAATACAGTCAATTCCGATCTCTATTAATGGTATAAATGGACTACAAGTAGTGGGTACTGATTTGACAAATCTAGTTAACTCGGAAAGGGAGCTTAAAAAGTCTTTAGAAGAAAAAAATGTACTCTTGCAGGAAATACACCACCGAGTAAAAAATAATCTTGCTGTAGTATCAGGATTGTTGGAATTGAAAGTAATGAGTACTGATAATGAGGAAGTAAAAAACATTTTAACGGGAAGCGTTTTACGTATTAAATCTATGGCACTAGTACACGAAAAAATTTATCAGCAACAGTCACTTTCTCATGTAAATTTTAAAGAATATTTGCATGACATGGTTGGTAATATTCTGGAGTCGATGGACTTCACTGAACAGGTTAAAGTCACATTAAACATTGATAACTTGCGAGTGAACGTGAATCAGGCAGTACCTTGTGCTCTTATAATAAATGAAATTGTAACTAATTCAGTTAAACATGCTTTTAAAAATAAGGAGGATGCAACTATTGAAATCAGCTTACATCAAGAGAGTGAGCAAATATTTATAAAAGTATGTGACAACGGGAATGGGTTCCCTAAAGATTTTCTGAATAAAAGCACTTCAATGGGTAGTACTATTATAAAAACTCTTAGTGAACAGCTTGGGGCAAATCTTTATTCTGATAATAGGAATGGAGCTAGAATAAGCTTTGACTTTAGGAGTAAGAATGTAAATGGGTCATCGGCTAATTTAGTAACCGATAATTAAGTGTCTATAAAAGTTCTCAAGCTTTTGTTAAAGTGCTACTTTTAAATTTTAACGTTTCATTTTCAATTTCAGAAAAAAAGAGCTTGTAATTTTTAGTTTGGGTTTCGCTTAGCTACTTTATCACTTCCGAAAACGAAATCTATTTCTAAATTCATGGCATATCTAAAAAAATTATTTTTTCTATTTCTATTTTACTCTACAAGCAATTTAGCACATAGCCAAAACTCTCCAATGTATCCTTCATCTATGTACAATGATGAGGTTCCTACACCAGCATCATTTTTAGGATATGAAATCGGAGACGATCTTACTGAGCATTATCAAATGCTGGGATATATTCGCGAATTAGAAGAAACAGCTCCAGATCGAGTTAAGTTAATTCAAATTGGAATGTCTCAGGAACGGCGACCAATGTATTTGGTGGTAATTAGTTCTCCAGAGAATATGCAGAAACTGGAATCTATCAGGGAAACGGTATCAAAGTTAAAAGATCCAAGAGAAATTTCTTCAGCTGAAGCCCAAGAGATTGCAAAGAATACACCCGTGATTTCATGGATGAACTATGCCAATGATGGGGAAGAATCAGCAGCATTTGAAGCGGGTATTGTGGCAGCCTATCATTTTACTGCGGCAATGGATGATGAAACCATGAATACTCTAAAAAATTCAATTATTGTTATTAATACTGCTCATAATCCAGATGCGCATCAACGTCATGTTGTGTGGATGAAGGGAATGAAAGTTGGATCTAATGGAACCCCAGACAGAATTGCTGCAGAACATCAGGGCGATTGGTTGATGTCTACCAGCGACACGCATTATAAACTAGATAGCAACCGAGATGGTTTTGCTCTTTCCCAAAAAGAATCAAAAATTGTGGCGAAAGAAATGCGCCATTGGAGTCCACAAGTTTGGGTTGATTATCATGGGGAACCGGAAGAATACTTCTTTGCTCCCTATGCAATTCCTGTGAATCCAAATTACCCCAATTCGGTCGTAAAATGGGCAGAAGTAATTGGTAGAGGAAATGCTTCAGCTTTCGATGAACACAGCTGGACATACACATCACGTGAAGTGTATGATCTACATTATCCCGGTTATTGGGATTCTTTTCCTGCCTTTAATGGTGCAATTGGAATGACGTATGAAACCAACGGTGGAGGAGACAAAGGCTTTCAGTACTATAGAAATGATGGAACCATAGCAACGCTAAAAAACGCAATCGCCCACCATGTAGTTGCGACTATAGCAACAGCGAAAACTGCTGCTGAGAATAGTGAAGGACTGCTAAATGACTACTACAACTTCTTTAAACAGGGAATGGATGAAGTTAAAGATGAACCAGTCAAACAAGTAGCAATTTTTTCGGGGAAGCAATCAAACGATGCGTTGAATTTAGTGGAATTGTTATTAGAACATGAGATTGAAGTATTTGTTACAAATGATGATAAAACAGCAGATGGCGTATCCTATTTAGATGGAAGCAAAGAAAGGAGATCCCTACTGGCAGGAACCTTTATTGTACCTATGAATCAGCCGAACAAGCGATTGGCGAAAGTACTTCTAGAACGAAATGTAGGAATACAAAAAGAGTTTCTGGATGAAGCACTTGAGGCATATAACTATAATAATTCGGTTGGAGCAAATGCTCCCAAAAAGCGAGTTGGTTTTTATGATGTAACGGCGTGGTCACTACCACTTACGTATGGTTTGGAAGCCTACGGGTTAACGAATTCAGTAACAGGAAATTTATCTCAGGTAGCGGTAACTGATTTAAAAGTTTCAAATACAGCGAGTGGGAAAAAAGCCAATTACGCATACCTCTTTTCTTACAGTTCAAACGATGCCGCTTCGTTATTGAGTAAACTAATGATGGAAGGCTATCGTGTTTCGATGGCGACCGAACCATTTGAAGGAGAAGGGAAAGCATATGAAAAAGGAGTTGTAGTAGTACGAGTTGAGAAAAACGAAGAATCACTTCACCAAAGAATTAATGAATTGGCTTCAGAAGCGAATGTAAAAGTTGAAGCCATTGACGAAGCTTGGACCGATAACGGAATTTTGATGGGAGCTAGATCTGTAGTGAGTCTGAGGAAACCAAAAGTAATGGTATTAATGGACGAACCTACCAGAGGAAGAAGTTACGGTGCAATTTGGTTTACTTTGGAACAACGCTATGGAATTGAGTTTACTGCCGTCCGAGTTCAAGATTTTAATAGAGCGGATTTATTCGAGTACGATGTAGTGATTATGCCTCCGGGTTCATCATCAGGATATAAGAATCTGATTGGTGAAGGAGGAATTAGCAAAATGAAGGAATGGATAAGAAGTGGGGGGACATTTATCGGCATCGAAGATGGAGCGACTTTTGCAATTGATGAAGATGTAAACCTAAGCTCTTCCAGAAGACTTGGCGGAGTGCGTGTAGATAATACTCCAGGCGCTATCCTCCGTGTTAACCTGGATACCGAGCATTTTCTAGCATTGGGTTATGATGAAAAAATTCCGGTTCATGTAAACAGTGGCACCATTTTAACTCCATCACTACAAGGAGCGAACGTCGCTGTATTTGATGATAATGCAACGGTTAGCGGTTTTGTATTCGAAGAGAATAAAACCAATTTTCCCGGAAACGCCTACTTAATTCATGAACCCACTGGTAGAGGAAATGTAATTCTGTTTGCAGAGCAACCCGTTTTTCGCTTGTATTGGCGAGGACTTGAAAGGCTATTTGTGAATAGCGTTTTATTAGCTCCTAGTTTTTAATTATTCATTCGAAAGTGTTTCAACAGGATTTGTAAACCCTGCTTTTATAGTTTGAAAGCTAATGGTTACTACCGAGATTAAGAGTACCAGTATAGTAGCAACTACAAAGTGTAGAATGCCAATCGGAACATGGTATGCAAAAATGCTAAGCCATTCATCCATAGCAAAATAAGCGATGGGAGAAGCTATAAGTATTCCTAAAACTACAAGCTTTACAAAATCTTTAGTAAATAGCTGTGTTATCTGTACGACAGAAGCCCCTAAAACCTTTCGGATGCCAACTTCTTTTAATCGACTTGATACGGTCAGCGTTACTAATCCAAATAATCCCATACAAGCAATAAGTACGGCGAACCAAGAAGAGTAATTAACGATTTTAGCCCATCTAAGATCATTGCTGTATTCTTCAAACATATCATCATCTAGGAATTTATAATCAAGTGGTATTTCAGGAACAATAGTCGTCCAAGTATCATCGATCATTGCGATTGTTTCCTGCATATTCTCTGGACGAATTCGGATCATAAGATTTCCATGTCCCCAAGCCGGGTTCATGGTTAAGAATGCGGGGTCCATTTCGTTGTAAAAAGATTGAAAATAATGATCTTTGACAACTCCAATTATATAAGCTCCAGCGTGAGGATCTTCCCCTATGGTTAGAACGGGTATTTGTTTTCCTATTGGATCAGTTAAATCAAATTCTTTTGCAAAAGTTTCTGTAATGATTACTGCTTCTGTTGAATCTGAAGCTAGATTAGGATTGAAATCTCTACCACTTAGTAGTTCCAATTCCATAAAGTCGATATAATTACTTTCAATTGTAAATACATTAATATTTTTTGTCTCACCTTTGTATTGTTTACCGTATCCATACGATCCTCGAAAACCAACCGTAGCTCCAGAAACCGTGATATCAACGATGTCAGCATGTCCTCCAATTGCAGTTCTAAAATTTTCCGCAACTTCCAATCCATTCAGGCGGTTTAGCGGAATTACAACTACATGCTCGTTATTATATCCCATGTCTTGGTTTTGAACAAATTGTAACTGATTGTTCATCACAAGAGTGCAAATAATTAATGTTACGGATAAAGAGAATTGTAAAACTACTAACGATCTTGTGAACAGATTAGAACCACTTAGTTTTAGCATTCCCTTTAATGTGACAACAGGTTTCACATTCGATAAGATGATGGCAGGGTAACTTCCAGCTACAAAACCAGTAATTATGATAAAACCAACTAGCACAGAAAGGGTAGTCCAATTATCCAGATAACTAAATTCTAGTGCTTTATTACTCAATGAATTGAAAACAGGAAGAAACCCTTCGGCTAAAAGGAGTCCAATTAAAAGAGAAATCCCACAAATGATAAATGCTTCTCCCCAGAACTGGAACATGAGTTGATGTCGATACGCACCTACCACTTTTCTAAGGCCCACTTCCTTTGATCTTTTTGAAGAGCGACCAATCGAAAGCGTCATAAAATTAATACAAGCAATAAGAAGAATAGCTATGGCTATCCCAGAAAGGATGTAAGAATACATTGGGTCACTAGCGCCACTTAGATGTATTTCAGGAAGGGGATTTAGCGAATACGAGGAGGGAACCTGATCTTCCGTCATTCCGTATCGTTCTCTTAAAATTACATTATAATCTCCATTATGTCGTTCACGGAATTCAACTAATTGGGGTTTAAGTTGTTCGGCATCTACTTTCTCATCTAGCAATACAAAAGTGCGGAGCATATTTACATCCCATCTATCTATGAAGGAAGGGGTATAGCGTACATCACCTTTTACTGAGATGAGGATATTAAATCGAAAAGTAGAATTGCTCGGCACCTTGCCAACTACACCCGTTACAAGAAAATCCTCAAAACCTTCTTCTTTTCGGATTTTAAGTGTTTCACCAACGGCATTACTTTTTCCGAAGTATTTAATAGCCATTTGCTCGGTAATTACTACCGACTGAGTATTTACTAGTGAGGTTTCAGGGTTACCATAGATAAATGGGAAGCTGAAGATGTTAAACACATCCTCATCGGCATAGTTAACAATTTCCCGAATAGCTTCATTTTCTGATTTAACATAATGAGCTCGACTAAGTTCTCTTGTATACGTTTGTATTCCTGGTATTTCATCTTTTAACGTAGGAGCTAATGGAATGGAAGCATTTATACCTGTTCCACGCACCGAACCATCCGAATTGAAATAAATTTGCTCAACTCGAAAAATGCGGTCTTTATTATCATGGAATTGATCGTAGGTAAGTTCGTCCTGTACATACAAAAAAATGAGACAGCAGAAAGCTAGACCAATGGATAATCCAAAGACATTAATAATGGAATATACTTTTTGTTTTTTAAGTGATCGGAATGTCACTTTCATATAATTTTTAAACATGACAAAGGTATTAAGGTGAGTAAAATCAAATTCTTCGAACCAACTTCGGCGACTCCAGATACTAAGTACATCTTTCCAATATTGGCGGCGAGCATAGGCTGCTCCATGATTTGCTACTCGGATTTCAAATAATTCATCCAGATCACTTTCAGCTTCTTCTTTAAATTTCCAAGCAACACTAAGACCTAGTAAATAGGTAGCTAATTTTGGAGGCTTATGAATTGGTTTGTTGTTCATTTTATCCCCAGCTAGGGCTCCAATTAAATTGCTTCCAAAGAGAGTCACGAATAGCTTGAGTGTCTCTTAAAGCCACTTCACCAGCGTAGGTAACTTGGTAAACTCGTTTGCTTTTACCACCACGTTCGGCGGTAGGTTCACTCATTTTAGAAGACAGATAACCCTTTTTTGTGAGTCTTTCTAATGAGGTATAAATAGCTCCCATACTTGTAGAACGAGTTGCATATTCCTCGAGAATTTGTTGAATGGATACGGTGTATGCATCTTCTTGTAGCGCCCCAATGGCCAGTAGAACAAGCTCTTCGAATTCACCTAGTTTTTGATTTTTCATAGATTTGTGTAAGAAAAATAATATTTCTTTCTAATTGTAGGTAATATAGACGAGCTGGATAGGAGATTAGTTTCAGAAATAAATTATTTATTAAAAAACGGCGCTAAAGAATGAAAAGGCAATCATTGCAGCGATGGTAACTTTGATTGCTGTTCCCGTTAAGAAACCGATAAATGAACCCCAAGCAGATTTAATAGCTATGTTTACATCTTGCTTATAAATCATTTCACCAATGAAGGCGCCAACTAATGTCCCGAGAAAGAAACCTAAAGGTGGGAAGAATAGCATTCCTAAAATCATGCCAATGGTGCTACCCGTTACTCCATAAACTGTACCACCATATTTCTTAGTAGTATAAGCAGGGATAAAATTTTCAAGCAAGAGAACAGTAACAACTACAATTCCCCAACCAACTAAAAAGAAGGTAGAAAATTGAGCTACACCACTAAGGTGCAATATCCAAAGTCCGGCATAACTAAAAGGAAGTCCAGGAATAACTGGAAGAAAAGCTCCAATTAAACCAACCAGAATACAAATAACGCCAAGGGTAATCCAAAGTAGTTCCATAATCTAAATATAAAGTTCGTGATTGTTCACGAAATAGGATTGTTTTAGTTGCGGTATACTCCAAAATCTTGCACCCAATGCAGGGTTTAAGTATCATCAAAAGAATTTTTAAAAATTAACCCATTCTACTTTATGGCAAATTCCGAAAATCAATCTAGCGCAACCTTTTTTGGGCATCCAAAAGGCTTATCAACCCTATTTTTTACAGAAATGTGGGAACGTTTTAGTTATTACGGAATGCGCGCGCTTCTTATTATTTTTATGAGTGCTCCTGTTATCGAAGGTGGTTTTGGTTTCGACGATACTATCTCTGGAGCAATTTATGGTCTATACACTATGGGTGTATATCTTTTAGCATTACCGGGCGGATGGGTTGCCGATAGATTATTTGGATTAAAAAAATCGGTTTGGTATGGCGGTATTATAATAGCAATGGGGCACTTTACAATGGCTATTCCAGGGATTGTAAAGTTATTTGGAATGGGGCACGAGGCTGGCGTTTCAGCATTTGATACAAACTCCTTTTTTGTTGGCTTAATTTTAGTAGTTCTGGGAACTGGTTTATTGAAGCCAAATATTAGTGCCATTGTTGGTGACTTATATGAAGATGAAGATGGTAGTAAAAGAGACGCTGGTTTTTCGCTTTTTTATATGGGGATAAATATTGGAGCACTTATTGCGCCAATCATTACTGGGCTTCTTGCAAAAACGGATTGGCATCTTGGGTTTGGGATTGCTGGATTTGGTATGGTTTTAGGGTTAATCCAGTACAAGTTGACAGACAAGCATCTAGAAGGTTTTGGAGATTTAAAACCTCCCAAAGATGAAACAGAAGCTCAAGAAATTAAATCAGTAGCAAAAAAAGCTAAAATCATATTTGGTCTTTGTATTGGGCTTTTAGTTCTAGCGTTTGCAGGAATTATCCCAATCGACGCTCCTACAATTGCGGGTGCTTCTGGGATTATAATTGCTATTATTGGTTTCGGATACCTAGCATACGTTGCTTTATTCGGTGGACTTGATGAAGCTGAAAAGAAGAAGGTAGTGGCAATAGGGATAATTTTTGCATTTGCGGCTGTTTTCTGGTCCGGTTTTGAACAAGCAGGTTCTACGCTCAATTTATTTGCCGAGCGATTTACAGATAAAAGTGTTTTTGGATGGGAAATGCCTGCAGCTTGGTTCCAATCAATTAACTCCATCTTTATCATTATTTTTGCCCCAGTGTTCGGCGCAATGTGGGTTTGGCTTGCGAAAAGGCAGATGGATCCTAGTTCTCCTCTTAAGTTTGCTTCAGGTCTAATACTGTTAGGTATTGGATTTTTGGTAATGTATTTCGCAGCTAAGATTGCGGCTTCAGGTAACCTAGCTGCACCAACATGGTTAATTTTTACCTATATGTTTCACACGTTTGGTGAGTTAAGTTTGAGTCCCGTTGGCTTAAGTTTAATCACAAAATTAGCACCGAAGAAGTTTTCTGGTCAGATGATGGGGATTTGGTTTTTAGCAACTTCGTTAGGAAATCTCTTAGCAGGATTAATAGCCGGTAAAGCGAGCGGTGGAGATGCCGAAGCACTTGCAAATATGCCTCATCAATATATGATTATTGTTGCTACAACTATTGGTGCAGGTGTTTTACTTCTTTTACTTATTAAGCCGATGAAGAAACTAATGGGCGACGTTAAATAAAAATTCTAATACTTAAAGAAAAAGGCTTCCCACTAAATAGTGAGAAGCCTTTTGTTTTATACGACGAAATCTGCTACAAACCAGCAGATTTGTTTTCGATGAGTGAAACTATTTTATCATAACCAGAAGACTTTGCCCAGCTCAATGCTGTTTCTCCATGTTCATTAGATTTGTCTTCTGCGGTGTGATCAAGAAGTAGTTTAACAATTTCAGTATGACCTTTTGATGTAGCAAGCATTAATGGAGTAACTCCAGTTTTACTCATCACATTTGGATCTGCATAATATGATAATAAAGCAGAAAGTGTGTCATAATGCCCTTTAAGTGATGCAATATGAACAGCGGTTAAGCCATTGGTTGTTTCAAAATCTGTATAAGCACCCTTAGAAAGTAAAACCTTGACAGCCTCTGTTTGACCTTGTGATGCAGCAATAATCAAAGGAGTATTTTCGGAATTGTTAATCACATTTACATTCCCACCCATTTTGGTTAGCGCAATTATGGCAATTGCATGATTATTTTTTGCAGCATAATACATTGGTGTATTACCGTATTGATCTGCAATATTTGGATCAATACCATTATAAATAATTGACTCAATAGAGATGTCATCGCCAGCATTTGCAGCTGTAAAAAGATCAAGTTCGGGATTTTCTTGGGCGTTAATACTCGTTGCAAAAAGGCTTAATAAAAGTAGTGTTAATAGTGAGTTCGTTTTCATGAGAATTCCGGTTTATTGAAGTTATACTCTGAACATTTCTTCTTGACCAAGGAAGTTTGTTTCATATGAACACTACGCGTTAGATTTTGAGAATGTTTATCAGCTAGCCACAAAATGAAGCGCCTCATCCCAAAAAAAAGCTCATTTCTGTAAAGGGAAGTAAAACCAAGAACTTTGTATCTTAAGGTATGAGTTCAGAAATTAATCAACTTAATCCTATCGCAGCAATTGCAACCCCAATCGGAGAGGGTGGTATAGCAATAATTAGAGTTTCCGGAAAAGATTCCATTTTAAAGGTAAATGAAGCTTTTAGAGGGAAAGATTTAATCAAGCAAGAATCACACACAGTTCATTTTGGCAAGATTATCGACAAAAAAGGATTACCTGTTGATGAGGTGCTTGTTACGCTTTTCCTTTCCCCTAAATCGTACACGGGGGAAGAAACAATTGAGATTTCATGTCATGGTGGGGTACTGGTAACACAGAAAGTATTAGAGACCATTCTTGCTTTGGGAATAAAATCAGCTGTTGCAGGAGAATTTACTCAGCGTGCTTTTCTGAATGGTAAGTTGGATTTAGATCAGGCTGAAGCCGTTGCCGATCTTATTCACGCAAAAAGTATTAAAGCAGTAGATGCAGCCAACCAACAGTTGGAAGGTCGACTTGGAGAACACATTAAAAAATTTCGTCAGCAGATAATCGATGCTACAGCAATGATTGAACTCGAACTTGACTTTATTGAAGAGGATGTTGAATTCGCGAATAAAGAACAGTTGCTGAAGTTATTGGAAGATGTAGAGTCCGAATTATCCAGCTTATTAGAAACCTATGAAACAGGTCGCTTAGTTAAAGATGGAGTAAAAACTGTATTAATCGGTCGACCTAATGCTGGAAAGTCTACTTTGCTAAATACAATAGTTGGTAGCGATCGTGCTATTGTAACTGAAATTGCAGGTACAACACGAGACACTATAGATGTAGATTGGAATTATGATGGCCTATTATTCAAGCTTATTGATACTGCAGGATTACGTGAAACAGAAGACATTGTAGAAGCTGAAGGGGTAAAACGATCACAACGAGCTTTTGAACAAGCCGATTTAGTTATTTATTTGAAAGATTTATCTCATCCATTTAGCGAAGAAGAGCGAAAAGAAATAGCAACCTTTCAAAAACGAGCAGGAGAAACGCCATTTATACTAATTGGTACAAAAGCCGATATCGAAGCAGATCAGGAATGGCGTACTGAATTTGACGTGAAAATATCAGCACTAAAGGGCGATCAAATTTCAGCCCTAAAAAAGCTTTTAAAAGACCGCGCACTAGAAAACAAGCATTACGACGCTTCTAGTTTGTTAGTCACTTCATCGCGCCATAGAGATGCTTTACAAAAAGCTAAGGAACAGATTCAGGCAGCGCTAAAAAGTTTAGCTATGGGAATGACAGGGGATTTTCTATCAATTGACTTACGTTCGGCATTAAATGAGCTTGGAACCATTACTGGAGAGATAACCAATGAGCACATTCTCGATTCTATTTTCTCGCGGTTTTGTATCGGGAAGTAAAAAAGCCCCACATTTCTGTGAGGCTTTAAGAAAATCATTTAAGTTGAAGACTAAACTAATTCTCCCACTTCTGAGTTGATAAATAATTGTTCTTTTGGTCGGCGAACTTTTTTCATAGGAGCTAGCCAATCATTTTGCTTATCTCTGTAACCTAATGGCATAAGCAATACGCTTCGCATTCCTTTACTTCTTAAATCAAGTAACGCGTCTAATTTTGAAGGATCAAAACCTTCCATTGGAGTTGCATCAACTTCTTCAACAGCGGCGGCAGCGAGACCGAACCCAAGCGCAATATATGCTTGTTTCGCTGACCATTCGAAAAGCTCTTCTTTTGATTTTTTTGTAAGGCTCTCTAAATAATTTTTAAAAGCAGTTAAATCCGAAAGTTCAAGCCCTCTTTCTTTTGCTGTTTGTTGGATAAATTCATCAGCATGCTTTTCTGTATATTCATCCCAAGCTGCAAAAACTAATAATTGTGAACTATCAACAATTTGAGTTTGACCGTTTGCAATAGGTAATATTCTTTCTTTTAAATCTTGATCAGTAATTACAAAAACTGAGAAAGGTTGAGCACCAAGTGAAGTAGGTGCCAATTGAATGGCATCAAGTATTCGATCAACTTTTTCTTGAGGAACAGCCTCCCCATTCATTTTTTTTGCTGCATATCGCCAATTAAGTGCGTTGTAAAATTCCATAATAATATCATTTAAATCTTTAAAAATAGTTTAATATTAAACTAATAAGATATTAATGGAATTACCTGCCGATCTTAGTATTCGTTTTAAATACTCTTTATAGAAAGCATCTATAAAAAAAGCCTCTTTCTTATGGGAAGAGGCTTTGCAAAAAGTATTGAACTAACTTTAATTAGTTGCCAGAATCGTCAGAACCGTTTTCTTCGCCAGTTGCGGGAGGAGGTGTCTGAATTGGGACAGCAGATTGAGTTTGAGAAGGTGCAGCAATATCACCAGTAGGAGCCCCTTGCTGTAAAACACTATTAGTTGGGGTATTACCTTGTCGGTCAATAGCGAAGTTTGCAAGTACGCAAAGAACCAAAAAAGCACCGCCTAAAATAGATGTAGCTTTGGAAAGTAAATCAGCTGTTCGTCGTGCACCAAGACCAGCATTTCCACCAAGACTACCGCCTCCGCCTCCAATTCCTGATAAACCTTGTCCCTGTCCATTTTGTAAAAGGATAACAAGTGTTAATAACGCACAAATTAAAGTAATAACAGCAATAATTATATTATAAAGCATTGTATAAATATCTTAACTTTGAAAAGGCTTTAAAGATATTCAAATTTACAAAACTATCCCAACTAAAAAGCACTCATAAAAACTATATAAGGCAATAATGGAAGAACTTAGAAACGGATTGATGGAATACCTAGATAAATCTCCGAATCTTACGGCAAATATTATTGAGACTATCGGGGTAATTTTCTTTCTATGGCTAGTTAGGCTGATAACGCTTAGAGTAATTGTGAAAAGTTCGGACAGTAAACGAACTCATTATAAATGGAGGAAGAATTTAACCTACGTTACGTCATTCATTGGTATTATAATTGTTGGGCGAATCTGGTTCGTTGGTATTGGATCGTTGGCAACTTTTCTTGGGCTACTTTCAGCGGGTATTGCTATTGCATTAAAAGATCCAGTTACCGATTTAGCAGCATGGATGTTTATCATTTGGAGGAGACCTTTTGATGTTGGAGACCGTATTGAAATTGGCGGTGCAAAAGGGGACGTAATTGACGTACGTCCTTTTAAGTTTACAATTCTTGAGATTGGGAATTGGGTAGATGCAGATCAAAGTACAGGTAGAGTTATACATATTCCAAACCATGAGGTTTTTACTGAACAGGTGGCAAATTACACTGCTGATTTTGAATTCATCTGGAATGAGCTCCAAGTATTAGTCACTTTTGAAAGTAATTGGAAAAAGGCAAAGGAGATTTTAGCTTCTATAGTTAATGAAGCATCTGCAGATTTTATTGAAAGTGCAAAACAGCAGATTGCAAAAGCTTCAAAATCGTATTTAATAGAGTATCGTTATTTAACTCCTATAGTATATACCAATGTAAAAGGAAGTGGTATTAATTTGAGTGTTCGTTATTTAACTGATCCTCGTCGCCGAAGAGGAACTTCACAAATAATTTGGGAGCGAATACTGGATGAGTATGACGAACATGACGATATAGATTTCGCTTATCCTACGATACGTTATTATAATAATGAGACAGAGGGTAAGCCAGATACAATCCCTAATAAATAGGGTTAATCATCGTCTCTGAGTTTCGGAATGGGTTGAACTAGTTCAGGAAAGTTGTTAGTTAAATCATTCACTAAATCTGGAACACGAACAGTTGTCATTTCTGGAAGGAGTGAAATATCATTGAACCCTGTTTTTAAAATGGTTTCAGCATTTCCCGTAAGCCAACTTCTAGTATTCTGAGAATCGATAATGCAAGGCATAGTATTATCAAGCGGCTTAATAAGCACATTTGCTGATTTTGTAATTACACAAAAGCTATTTCGAGCGTCGTCATTTTCAAGATAAAATCCTGCAATACCTAAAAGTTCTCGGGTGTGTATGCGGATAAAAAAAGGTAATGGATCATCTACAGTTTGCTTCCATTTATAAAATCCTGTAATTGGAATTATACACGCATTGGTTTTTAGGAGCGGTCGATATTTGTTATTACCGAGAACATCATCAATATCTAACGATGAGATATTAATCTTACCTGCTTCAATTCCCCAAATAGCAGATTTTAAAACCGGCATACCTTGATTCGAGAAAATAATAGGTAATGAGTGTCCTGGAGCAGCATTAAAAGTTGGTTCCAGAATGGAAAGTGAAGGGGAAGTAACTCCAAAAACCTCTTCCATAGTTTCCTTTTCCGTGTTTAGTACGTAGCGCTCCATAAATCTCTGTTCGTTTTACTTAGTATGTTTGTATCATCAACACTATACAAACTATTGAAGTAACGAATTTAGTATGAATCCATTCTTTAACAATAAAGAAAATAGAGCAAGAGCTGGAGTAAGAATTCCCGTATATATCTTTTTTTCTTATTTGGTACTCTCTGTAGGAAACTCAATTCCATTAAATGGATTCGAATATGTGTTGACAGCTTTAATGTCGTTAGGGATATTTTGGATTTTATTCAAAGTGATGGATAACAGAGGCTCCATTAAACAGGCGGGTATTTCAATAAATAAAAAATGGTTTGCAGAATTTGGATTAGGTTCAGCAATTGGATTAGGGGCAATGAGTTTAATCTTTTTCTCAGAATGGACGGCAGGGGACTTAAAAATAATCGGATTTGGATGGGAAGGAAATGGACATGCTTTCTGGGCATTACCCGTAGTAATGTTTTTTGTGCAAATGCTATGTTTGGGATTTTATGAAGAACTAATATCCCGGAGCTATTTGATAACAAACTTTAAAGAAGGCTTTACCAATACAAAGATAAACCCTACTAAAGCTACTTTAGGAGCGATTCTAGCTAGTTCAATAGTCTTTGGTTTATTGCATGTAGCAAACCCCAACGCAACTATTTTCGCGTTGATAAATATTCTTTTTGCCGGAGTAATGCTTGCTATTCCATATGTAGTATCTGGAAGACTTTCTTACTCAGTAGGACTCCATTTTTCATGGAATTTCTTTCAAGGTGGAATTTTTGGCTTTCGAGTAAGTGGGATTCCCATTCGAAACTCAGTGATTGATATTCAGCAAGGTGGTAACCATATTTGGACAGGCGGTAGTTTTGGGCCAGAAGGAGGCTTGATAGGGTTAGTACTCATCCTTCTTATCTCAGTATTTTTCCTTGTTTATTTTAAAATGAACCTTGGAAAAATAGATATCCACCCTATCTTTAAACGTACATATTTGCAAAACAATGAAACTTTTACAAAAACGGATGAGCTTGCCTGACAAGTTTTGTATATTTGTGAGTTCCTAATAAAACAGGAGCATTGATCTTTGAAAATTGAACGTTAAAGCCAAAATTTAGAAAGAGGTGTAACCATTGTCTTTTGAAGAATATGGTCTAAGCCCCGAGTTATTGAGTGGGCTGGCCGATACACGAATTGAACAACCAACACCTCTCCAGAATGAAGTTTTACCTGCAGCTTTACAAGGCAAACATTTGCTTGTAAATACTGAAGCCGAAGATGATGGAGTATTTTTGATTCCGGCGCTGCAAAAGATTGCGGAGAATGGAGAGGCAATTGGCACACAAGTTTTAATCTTAACACCATCGATAGAACGGGCGAATAAAATTGACGAATTGATTTGGGCAATGGGATATCATGCTCAAATCAGTAGCGCATTACTTGCCATGAAGGGAAACAAAAGTGAGCAAGAAAAAGCCGTTTTAGATGGAGCACCAGTGATTGTAGCTAATCCTGGTCGACTTATTGAAATACTGGAAAAGAATAATTTCCAGCTTCAAAATCTCAAGTTTCTTGTGATTGATGAAGCGCATAATATGGAAAACTTTAACCTAGTGAACCGGGTTAAGGATATTCTACGTTTTGTAGAAGGGAAACCTCAAACCCTTATTCTTACTGGAAATCATAATAACGCAACTGAGCAACTTGCAAAAATTGCTCTTGAAGACCCAATGCTTATTGGGTTTGAAGCGTCTAATGGAAGTACTATATCTGAAAGCAAAGAACGTGCGTCAGAAGTAACCGAAAAAGAGTTAGTAGAAGCTGAAAAGAAACTCGAAAAAGCGAGTGTAAAGGTAGTTCTGAATCCAGAGTATAAAGAAAAAGAAGTCGAACCAACACAGGAAGAATCTTCAGAAATAAATGAAGAAGTAGATTTAGATGCTGCAAAGGAAAAGCTAGAGGAAGCTGAAGTTGAGGTAGTATTAAATCCTGAAGCGGAAGAAACAAAAGACACAACAGAAACTTCATCTGAAGATAAGCCCACATCAAAAGTAAATATTGATGTAAAAGAGGCGGAAAAGAAACTGAAGAGTGCTGGTGTTACAGTTGTTCTTAAAAAGGATATTGATGAAAAGCAGGAAAAAGTTGAACCCGTATTAGCCAGCCCTACCCTGCAAGGAGAAGATATAGCAGCCCCAATTCCAAAAAATCTGGAGCAAAGCTTTATTAATGTACCGCCAAGAATGAAAATATCTACATTAATGGCTCATTTGGAAGGCTCAAAAGCTAAAAAAGTGATGGTTTTTGCTGCCTCAAAAAGAACGACCGATAGGCTTTTTCATATCATAAAAAAGAAAAATTGGGGTGTTGTTAGTATTAGTTCTGGTATTGATGAAGAAACCTATAACGAACGGTTTTCAAAATTTACTTCAGGGGAAATGCGCGTATGTCTAATTGGAGGCATGGCAGCTAATGAAGTTGAAATCGATCAGGTACAGGAAGTAATAAATTATGATGTACCCAGCGATGTAGAAGAATATCGATATAGAGCGGAATTAGTAGGAAATGGAAAAGCTACTCAGATAATATCATTAGTGTCTAAAATGGATCAAGATGATATTAAGCGCATTTCTGAAGAAGTTGGATTTCCTCCAGCTGAACTTCCACTTCCAGTTGAAGTGAAAGATAAGAAGAAAAATAAAGCGGCTCCGAAACCAAAAGCTAAGAGTAAACCAAGTAGCAAAGGACGGAGTAAGAATAATAATG
This sequence comes from uncultured Balneolaceae bacterium, assembly GCA_963974345.1. Taxonomy (GTDB): domain Bacteria; phylum Bacteroidota; class Rhodothermia; order Balneolales; family Balneolaceae; genus RHLJ01. Next base: position 157,581 of record CAXBBW010000004.1, read on the forward strand.
CTCCTCAAAACCGAAATGGAAATGATCGTGGTAAGAATAACACAAAACGACCAGTTAAGGTAAAAAAGAGGCAAAAACAGAAAGCGTTTGAATTACCCAGACCAACATATGACGGTCTTTCTGGTGGTCGTGAAGGAAAACCCAGTTCCGGTGGAGTATTCGGTTGGGTAAAAAAGTTATTCGATTAATCCGAATAAAATTTAATTCACTTAAGAAGGCATCTCAATTGGGATGCTTTTTTTTGTAGTCTTTGAAAGTATTTCCGACTTTGAGCTTTTAATTAAATAATTGGGAATATGGAAGGATCAATAGTTTTAAAATTAAGGAAACCATTAGTAATAATGAGCTATTTAGTTAGCCTTATATTTGTTTTCATTCTTTTATTGGCATTAGTCGAAGCATTAGAATCTGACGCAAACAAAATAATTTCATGGGGTTATGTGCTCATTATTTTTTCCGTTTGTATTATCCTTCCTCTCATAATGCAGAATCAGAAGATCATTATAACTGATAAAGAGGTGCAATCGACAGTACTTTTTATTACAAAGAAAATCCCTATCGAAGAACTAAAACAAGTGAATTTTATGGGGTTTTTTGGTATTCCGAAGCCAGATAAAAATACCCTAAACATTGATATTAGATTTACAAACCGTAAACGGGCATTAGATTTTTTTGAAGGGAAAGTGGATATTTTGGGTGCAAAAAAAGTAAAGTGAGATAATTTTATTCATGGCAGAATTCATCAAATTATATGAAGACCCAATCGATCAAAAAGCATTGCGTTATGTGGTCGATGTTCTTAAAAGTGGAGGACTTGTAATCTACCCTACAGATACGGTATATGGTCTCGGATGTGATATTCATAACAAAAAGGCGCTTGAAAAAGTAGCTCGGATAAAAGGGATTAAACTCGAAAAAGCTGACCTTTCTTTTATTTGTTCAGATTTAACAAACCTTTCCGATCATGTAAGTCAGATTGAGACACGAACCTTCAAAATATTAAAAAGATCACTTCCTGGTCCGTATACGTTTATCCTACCGGGAAGTAATAATTTGCCCGCTGTTTTTAAAAAGAAAAAGACGGTTGGGATTAGGATTCCAAACCATCCGATTGCATTGGCGATAGTGCGAGAGCTGGGAAACCCAATTATTTCTACCTCGATTAAAGATGATGACGAAGTAATTGAATACACAACAGATCCTGAGTTAATCTTCGAGAAATGGCAAAGTAGGGTTGATGTAGTAATTGATGCTGGCTTTGGGGGAAATGAAGCATCTACAGTAATTGACTTAACAGGGAATGAACCACTTTTGATAAGAAAAGGAAAGGGAGATGTGATTCTATAATCACTATTTGATAACCTTTACTTTGATATATTTAGCACAAAATAAATGATACTCATGAAAATTATTCTACCTTTTATTCTCATTATTATAAGTCCGTTCTTAAATATTCAGGCTCAAGATTATTCTGCTATGACCTATAACATTCGATATAGCACCGCTAATGATGGTGAGAATTGGTGGGAACATAGAAAAGCATGGGTAGCTAGTGTAGTTAATTTTTATGAACCTGATGTTATGGGGATTCAAGAAGGATTACATCATCAAGTTCAGTATCTAGATTCTACTCTTGCAAAGTATTCGTTTATTGGAGTTGGACGAGATGATGGCGTAAATGCTGGAGAATATGCAGCGATTTTCTATAAAAAAGATAAACTAGAAGTAATTGATAGAGGTACTTTTTGGTTGTCCGAAACTCCAAATAAGCCCTCGTTTGGTTGGGGAGCAAATTATAGGCGTGTGGTAACATGGGCTAAGTTTAAATCATTTGAAACGGGAGAACTGTTTTTAGCATTTAATGGACATTTAGATCATGAAACTCCTTTAGCTCGAATTAATGGAGTGAAATTAATTGCTGAGCGTATACATGAATGGGACTCTGAAAATCTACCAGTTGTTTTGATGGGTGATTTTAATGCAACACCAGAATCTGAACCAATTCAATATCTATATACAAGCTTTAAGGATACTAAGCTAATCACTGAAAACACACCGATTGGGCCGAATGGTACATTTAATGGCTTCGATACTACTCATCCTCTTGAGGAGCGAATTGATTATATATTTGTGAATGAAAAGATTTTAGTGAATAAATATGCTGTAATTTCAGAAACTAGAGATAACAAGACACCTTCAGATCATTTACCTGTTTTCATTACTTTTTCGATGAAGTAATGGCATAAAAAAACCTTTCCATAAAATGGAAAGGTTTTAAGCATAGATGACCACAATGCATATTTTGTTAAGCAGACAGCTTACTAGCTGATGACATAACAAATTCTTTAATCGCTTCGAAAGCGGTTAATGTCTTTTCAATATGCTCATCGTTATGAGCGGCTGTAGGAATTAGTCGAATAAGCACAATTCCTTTTGGCACTACCGGATATGAAACTCCACTAACAAAAATTCCATGTTCTTCGCGTAATTTTCTCATAATGTCCATACAGAGATCTGTACTTCCTTGAGTAAGAACCGGAGTAACTGGACTTTCGGATGGAAGAACGTTATACCCAATTTTTTGAAGACCTTCACGAAGCTTCAAGGTATTTTCCCAAAGCTTTTCTCTCCATTCAGGATGCTTTCGTATTAATTCTAACCGTTTTCGTGCTGTAACTACTATAGGCATTGGAAGAGATTTGGCAAAAACCTGACTTCTAACATTAGCTCTTAAAAATCTAATTACTCTTTCTTCAGAAGCAATAAAGGCGCCAATAAGAGCGCCTGCTTTTGCAAAAGTACCGAAGTAAATATCTATCCCATCCTGGCACCCTAGTTGAGTTCCAGTACCTGAGCCATCATGTCCAAGGGTTCCAAAACCGTGCGCATCATCTACCAATAAACGGAAAGGAACTTCTTTTTTTAGTTCAATGATTTCGTTAAGGATACCAAGATCCCCGGTCATACCGAAAACTCCTTCGGTAATTACGAGGATGGAAGAACCTTCTTTGAGTCTAGATTTAGCTCTGTATAATTGTTTCTTAAAACTTTCAATATCGTTGTGTTTAAAGACAGATTTTTCACACATTGCGAGCTGTTTTCCATCAACGATACAGGCGTGACTTAGCTCATCATAGATTAGAAAATCGTTTCGATCTACCAGAGAGTGAATTACACTCATAATTCCTTGATAACCAAAGTTTAAAAGTAGTGCCGCTGGTTTATGAATAAAATCAGCTAGCTCTTTTTCCAATTCTTCATGTTCAGTAGAGTTGCCGGTCATTAATCTAGCACCCATTGGCGCACTTAACGAATACTTTGCAGTGGCTTCAGTGTCTACTTTCCGGATTTCTTCGTTGCTTCCAATACCTAGATAGTCGTTAATACTCCAAACGACCATATCCTTGCCATTAAATTTCATCTCCGGTCCTAAGGGCCCTTCAAGTTTTGGGAAAGTGTAATATCCATATCCTTCTGAATTTGCTTTCCCAAAGTTCATTGGGCGTTCTTCAAGTTTGTCAAATAAATCCATGCAAAAAAAATAGAGTGAATGTAATAGTTAGTTGAAAAGCGTAATTAGTTTATGAATACAAAAATAAGGAAATATCAATCCAAGTAAAAAGCAGATTAAAAATCTGGTCGAAGAATAAAAAGACCGTCTTCAATATCACTTACTATAATAACGCCACTTTTAAAGAAAGGATAGCTGCTCCAAGTTCCGATGTAAAATTTTCCATCGCTAGCGGGTTGGGTATCGAAATAAGCAACCGGTGTTAACTCTAGATTATCAAGGTTACCGATTCTAAAAGCACGTAATCCAGAAGAATAATTTGACTGATACACGATATTGTCTTTAATGTATAGGTTATGATCAATAGATGTAGTTGTGTGAGTATAATACCCGATAAAAATTGGGTTATCTAAATCTTTCACATCCCAAATATAGGTTTTTGTGTTTCTCCCTAAATTGCTTTCATCCAACTCATCATTCATCAAAAAGTAAGCTTGGTTTTCAGTTAACCACCCTTGATGAGAGTATTGCATTTGAGAAACACCACTAAATCCGATTGTGCTTATGTTAGATTTATCGGTTACATCACTAATTACAACTGCACCTTCTGCAGAACTAACACATATTTCCTTTCCAGAGTGCTCAGAATCAGGACCATCATAATTTACACATTGCGAATCATGTACATATCCTACTCCAACACTGTAAGAGTTTGAAATTTCGGTATCAGGGTCGAAGTAACATCCTGCAAAAGTTGGGTTTAAAGGGTCATTTATATCAATTATATGAAGTCCAGTTTCAGAGTACGATCCGCAAAATTCTGATGAGGTAACGCCTGTTGCATATGCAAAACCAGATTGTTCATTTATCACAATGTTATGAGCATTATTAAGTCCACTATAGTGTGAAGTTTCAGAAAATTCTAAGAAAATACCCTCATAATTTCTGAGTTCCTCGAGATCAAACACTTGCATTCCGTGAGTACTATTTCCATCACTTCTACCATCTCTTACTACATAGAGATAGTTTTCAAAAGTTTTCATATCTCTCCAGGTAGTACCTTGATTTAGTTTTTTTGAAGCTTCTGTTTCTCCAATACCAAACGTACAGGCAATAAAATCATCACCTATAAATGGAGTACCTTTATTAGGAGAAGTATGTTCTAAAAGTTTCCCAATTATAACTGGATTATTTGGGTCGGAGATGTCTACAAAACTCACTCCGTCGGTTAAACCAACTAAAGCATACTCTTTTTTAGTAAGGGGGTCGGTCCATCCCCAAATATCATTTAATCGAACTCCACCTAATTCTTCAGGAGTTACCTGGGCATACAAGTCGATGTTTTCACAAGGATATGTATCTTTAGCAAATCCATTTGTACACTTTGAATTCGCTTCTAAAATACTGGAAGAGGTAGTTTCCTTGCAGTTTATAAGCACAAAAATTAATATAACCGATATAGAAAAAAACTTAATCAGAGAATGGGACATCTTTTTGATTTTAAATCTTATCAACTCTTTTATAAAACAGGTTCAAAGTAATGTTAAATTAAGGAACTGATTTATTAAAATAGTGTGAAATTATAAACGTAGTAGATACATTATAGTATCTAAAGAATTGAATTATACAAAATATGCTAATACTGCTAAAATATGTAGCCAAACTTCTAAAGGCGTTAGCTTCCGAAGCCTCGCCTAGTCAAATTGCTGGGGGGTTAATATTGGGGATGATAATAGGATTAACCCCGATCATGTCCATTCATAATTTGCTAATCATTTTTTTAATTATCATTCTGAAAGTCAATATTGGGATGGCAATTTTAAGCTTTCTAATATTCAGTGGAATAGCATATCTAGCAGACCCTATGTTTCATAGTTTCGGAATTTGGCTATTAGAACAAGAAGGGATGCAAACTACTTATACAACTATGTATAACAACGAGTATTGGGCAATTACAAAATTCTATAATACAGTAGTAATTGGAAGTTTCTTTCTAGCACTTATTCTATGTATCCCAATGTTTCCATTGTCAAAAATTGGAGTAGTTCAATACCGAAAACATATACATGAACGAGTGATGAAAACGAAAGCAATGAAATGGCTTAAAGGAACTAAGATATATTCTTTTTACCAGGCATATGATAGAGTGAGAGGGTAAGGATGAGGATTAAAGGAATTTTATTTGTAGTTGTTATAACAGGGCTCTTTTTCTTAGCTAGCTGGGTAAGCTTAGACTCTTACATCGAATCTAAAATAGAACTAGAAGCAAGTATTTCTAATGGAGCTTTGGTTGAACTAGAAGGTTTTGAAGTTAGCTTAACTGATTTAAAAATAAGATGGGATCGCCTTCAAGTAACAAACCCAGAAAATACATGGGAAAACTCTTTTGAAACGGGAGAAGCTGAGCTAGATTTTCTTTTTTGGCCAACACTTTGGGAACGTGTGATAATTGAGGACATAATTTTTAAAGGTTTTAAATTAGATTCAAAGAGAGAAACAGATGGATATTTTGAAATCCCAATAAATGAAGAAGGAGAAGAATCTGAACCAGGCTTTATTTCGGAATTAATAGGTCAAGTTTCATCGACAGCAAAAGAAAATGCTTCAACAGAATTCAATAACATAAAAGCAGATATTAATGTCGATAGCTTGATGGCAAAGCTAAACCTTCAGGCTCCTGATAAGATTGATTCTGTAAGAAACGGTTTAGATCAAAATTATCGTAAGTGGGAAACTACATTTAAAGAAATAAATATTAATGCTGAGATTGCTGATATAGAGAAGACCATAAAGGCGATCGATATCAAGAATATAAAACAAGTAGATAAAGTTGTTGCTGCAATCAAAAATGTTGAAAAATTAAACAAACAAGTAGATTCACTTAAAACTAGAGCTCAAACTATTCGGAATGATTTTCAGGAAGATTTCGGGAATGCAAAGTTTAGCATAGGACAGATTGATAACTGGATTAAGGATGATTATGAACGAGCATTAAAGCTAGCCAAGCTACCAAAGATTGATGCTCAGAATATTGCTCAATCATTATTCGGGGAAGAATTATTCTCTGAATATGCAGGCTATTTAAAGTATATAGCAATCGCTCGTGAATACAGTAGTAGATTAAAAGGTGGAGAGGACGAAGAAAAGATTGAGCGATATGAAGGAAAGGATTACAAATTTAGCGACAAATACGAGTGGCCGAAGTTTTGGATTCAAAACATAGACTTATCTGGGGAAACGAAAACGTCGATTCAATTAGCAGGTAAAATTACAAATATTAGTAGTGATCAAACTAAAACCAAAGAGCCGATTATATTTGATTTCGGAGGTAAAGATGCTTCAAATAGAAGCATGAATATTACAGGAGAATTCAACTATTTGGGAGATGATCAAAAGGAAACTGTTCAATTTAAATATTCTGGTTTTAATCTTGCAGGCTCTAAGCTTTCTCCCTCAGAATTGTTGCCTTACGAACTTACAGAAGGTACGGGCGAAATTTCTGCGAAAGTAAATATTATTAACCGTCGTATCGATAGTGAAATTGAATATCTGAACAAAGGACTTAAATTCGACTTCGGTAAAAATCCGAAAGAGGGAAGAGTTCAGCAATTAATTAGGGATGCGGTTGCAAGTACGGATCAAATTAATGTAACTGCTTTAGTAGATAATGTTGATGGTCCTCTAAAGGTTAAAATACGCTCTAACATTGATAACCTTTTTGTAAACGCATTAAAAAGTACAATTAGTAAAGAAGTTGAGCAAGCTCGTGCTAAAATAGAAGCAAGAGTTAAAAGAGAAATTGGCAACCGAAAAGAACAATTACTCACGTTTAAAAATGAAAAAGAAGCAGAACTTCGAAAGGAATATGATCAGATTGAAGCTAGGGTGAATGAAGAGATAAATAGGGTAACTGAAGTAAAAGAAGAACTAGAAAAAAGAAAGAAAGAGATTGAAGAAGAACTCAAGAAAAAAGCTGCTGATGCCCTACGAAAGAAAATCGGGTTTTAAATGATAGTGCGAGAGTTGTAATTGGAAAGGATGTGATGAGCAAAGAATTAGAGAAATTAACTCAGCATTCTGAATACAATTTTTGGACATAGAAGAGTATCTCTACAAATTCGATTCGGCTAAATATTCGTGAACATATTTAATTGCCATTGAACCTTCGCCTACAGCGGAAGCAACACGATTCATAGCTCCGGCGCGGACATCACCAGCAGCAAAAATTCCGGGGGAGCAGGTTTCGAGTAAGAAAGGCTGGCGTTCAAGTTTCCAAACTTTTGGAAATTCTTCATACTTACCTAAATCCCGACCAGTTTCAATAAAACCGCGTTCGTTCTTAATTACGCTGGCTTTCACCCAATCGGTATAAGGGCGAGCACCAATAAAAATAAATAAGCCATCCGCTTCTACTTCTTTTCTTGACTCATCCCGGCTGTCTTTGAGTACTATATTTTGAAGGTTTCCATCTCCACATGCTTCAACAATCTCGGTGTAGCCAAGTACTTCAATATTATCGGTAGCTTCCAATTGGTGAATTAAATAGGAAGACATGCTTGAGACTAGCGATTCTTTTCGAATACAAATGAATACGTCTTTCGCAAACGTAGATAGATACATGGCAGCCTGACCCGCAGAATTTCCTCCACCTACGATATACACTTGTTTGTCTTTAAAAGCATGTGCTTCGGTCATAGCGGCTCCATAATAAATTCCAGCTCCAGTAAAATCCGAAACGCCTTTACTTTCGAGCATTCTGTAATTAACTCCTGTTGTTACGACCACGGCTTTTGCATTTACAGAGCTTCCATCAGCAAGTTTTACCGTTTTATATTGATCGTTTACTTCTATCTCATTCACTTCTTGAGGAGAAAGAAACTCAACCCCAAATCGGGTTGCTTGAGTAATTGCTCGGCGAGCTAAATCAGAACCGCTTAATCCTTTTGGGAATCCGAGATAGTTTTCAATTCTAGAACTTGTTCCAGCTTGTCCGCCAGGAGCTCTTTTTTCAATAAGGAGTGTTTTCAATCCTTCTGATCCACCATAAACTGCTGCGGCTAATCCTGCAGGTCCTGCACCAATAATTACAACATCATAAATATTCTCCGAGGCGGATGGATTTCTCCCCAATTTATGAGCTATTTCTATGGGTGATGGATTTAAAAGGTGGCTTCCATCTTCGAAGAAAATAACAGGAAGGTGAGAACCATCTAATTGGTGTTCGGCAAGAAGTTCATTAGCTTTTTCACTTCCTTCAACATCCAGCCAGCGATAAGGAATCAAATTACCTGAGAGATAGTCTTTAATTGCATGAGACTTGGGCGAATATTGATACCCAACTAATCGAATTCCAGTAAAATCTGGTTTAAAGTTTGCTTGCCACTCATCCAATAAATCATCTAAAACCGGAAATAATTTTTCTTCAGGTGGATCCCAAGGCTTCAATAAATAGTAGTCAAGTTGAACTTCATTTATTGCTTTAATAGCAGCATCTGTGTCGGAGTACGCGGTGAGCAGAACTCGCTTTGCTTCTGGGAAAACCTTCTTTGCCTGTTCCAAAAATTCAACGCCAATCATTTCTGGCATCCGCTGATCCGAAAGAAATAGAGCTACAGTTTCACCCTGCTTTTTAAGCTCTGGTAATGTATCTAATGCTTCTTTCGGAGAATTTGTACTTAAAACTCTGAAGTCGCTTCGGTACTTACTACGCAAATCTCTTTGGATAGCTCTTAGCACCTGTGGATCGTCGTCAATGGCAAATAGTATTGGCTTGTTCATTATTCAATTTTAAATGCTCAGTGCTAAATATTAAATGAAATTCTGCTCATTTAATATTTAGCATTTAAAACTTAACATTATTAAGAAAGTGGAAAAGTGAGTTTAAATATAGTTTCTCCAGGCTTAGAATTTAAATCAATTTCCCCTCCATGCTTTTCGATAATTTTATGGACTACATCTAAGCCAAGTCCAGTTCCTTTACCAACATCTTTAGTTGTAAAAAAGGGATCAAATATTTTGTTCTGAATATCTTCAGGAATCCCAGATCCATCGTCTTTAAAATAAAGAACCAACTTTCCATTTTTTGATTTTGCCTCAACTTCAATTCTACCACCCTCATCAACAGCGTCAATGGCATTATCAAGAAGATTTGTCCATACTTGATTTAATTCGCTGACATAGCCACAGAATTCGGGTAAATCATTAGGTATGATAAGCTCAATATCGATCTGTTTCTGTTTCGATTTGTGGTTTAACATAGTAACAGTACTCTTCAGTCCTTTATGAAGTTCTACAGCTTCTTTATCGGTGCCGCGATCCATATGTGAGTAAGTTTTTACGGAAGCAATAAGGTCAGAAATTCGGGTAGCAGAGTCTTCTATTTCTTCAACCAGCTTCTCGGTAGTAAGTACATCTTCAATCCAACCAAGTACAGCTGGAAGGTACTCATCAGATACGTGTTCAGATACAAATTCTAGGTCATCGATATCGAAACAATATTCGGAGAAGGTTTCTGCATATTCAAATCCCTGATCCACTCCATGATTATCCATCCAATCTGTAAGTTTATCTTCGAGTGCTGTACGCGCCATAAGACTTTGTTGATTGGTGCTTCCCTTACCAGCCTTTCTAAAAACTAACTCATTTACAGCATCTACCTGATCATTAGTTAAACGAATATTCATTACTGCTTTGAATTTATCGGGAGTTGAATGAAGTCGTTTTCGTAATTCGGTAGCACCGCGAACCATAGCAGATGCAGGGTTATTTAACTCGTGTGCTAATCCAGCAGAGAGTTTGCCCAAAGCAACTAGCTTCTCGTTTTGTTGTTGTTGAGAAGTGAAATATCGGATTCGGTCAGATAATGAATGGACAAAGACTTCGATCAATTCATATCTTTTTGAGATCTCAGGAAATAAGGCTTGGTTTGTTCTAAGTACCGTTGTTTTCTCAGTAACGATTAGATAAGCCGCAGTAGATTGCATTCTTGAAAAGGGGATTTTTCCAGTAATCTCCCCACCAACCACACTTCCCATTTTATAAAACTGATTACCTCGTTTGAGTTGAATTCGGATAGAACCTTCTAAGACAATATACATTTCGGTGGTTTCATCGCCAGGCCTGAAAATTATTTCATCGGGTTGATAAACACTTAATTCGGAGTTATCTGCCAACCAGGTAAGTTGTTCATCTGGAACATTCTCAAATTGCGGCATTTTTTGTAACGCTGTTAATGCAAGATTTTCCATTATTCTTCCCAAGTTTTGTTGTGAATGAAGCAATAGCGCCAGCTTTCGCCAGGTTCAACAGATCGGATTATGGGGTGCTCATTTCTCAAATAATGCTTTCGGGCATGCTTGTTTTTTGAAGAATCACAACAGCCAATATAACCACAGGTCATACACATTCGTAAATGAACCCAAGTATCACCTTGTTGAATACAAGTTTCACACTCTTGAGCACTTGGCTCAGTTATTTCAATCAATGTTAAGTGATCACAAGGCATTGTATCAATAGATTAGGGTGAAGGTTTGATTATTTTATTCATTTCTAGATCTAAAGACATAGAGCCGTCAATCGTATCAGTGATACTAATTTCTGCGAGTTTTCTCCCTGCTTGAATTAATGGTAAGCATACGGCATTTGCTCCAGCTTCTTTTAGTGCTTGATGTTCTTCATCCCTCATAGTTAGGGCATAAATATCTCCAGAGTACTTATTTTCGCGAAGCAATTGAGTCGCTGACACTTTCGTTTCCGGATTTGGCATAGCGAGCATAATTGATTTTACTCCCTTCAAGTCTATATTTTCCCATAGCTCAGCATCATGAGCATCTCCATATACAGTTCTTCTTCTTTTTTGGAGATTAGATTCAATTTTGGCTGGATCAGAATCCATTCCCGTTACACGAAATTCCCTTTCTTTTAAATAATCATAAGCGGCTGATCCAGATTGTCCCATTCCAACAATCAAATATTCCGCTCCTCCTAAATTTACAACCTGCTGACCTGGGTGCTTTACATTTCGCTCGAATGGTATGAGTTTATGTTCATATTTTTTCCATAGGCTATTAGCTTTTGAAGATAAAGGAGCATTTATGGTATATGATATAGCGGTTACTACTGCAAAGACAATAATCACCGAATTTGGAATAAAGCCAGCTGATGCGGCCACCATTCCTGCAATCAAAGTGAATTCACTAAAAGAAGAAAGAGTTACTGTAACCATAAATGAATTTCTAGAGCGCAGTTTGAAAAGCACGAGTAGAAAGAAAAATAAGGCAGCTTTAATAGGTAAGATAGCTAAAATTGCTCCAGCAAAGGCAAGTTCACTCAATGATGGAAGACCAGCTAAACCAACCTCCAGAAAAAAAGCGACAAGGAAAGCTTCTTTCAGACCCCAAAGTTTTTCAGCAAGTTCGTCAGCTTGTCGATTTCCAGAGAGAAGAGCTCCTGCAACCAATGCCCCTAATTCAGATGATAGCCCAAGAAATTCGAATAAACCTGCACCACCAAGAGCAAGTATTAAACCAAAAAGAAGCTGTAAATCCTCATGTCCACTTTGGGAAAGTAACTTAATTATTAAAGGGCGAAGAAATGGAAGTGCAAGTAAACCAATGCTCCATATTTGTGGAGCGCCGCCACCTGTTAGTGCTAATACTGTAATAGCTACAATATCCTGAAGAATTAAAATCCCGATAGAAACACGAGCATGGAATGCGTTCAATTCTCCGCGGGCTTCAAGTGTTTTAGCAGCCAGAACGGTACTTGAAAATCCCAGAAGCGTTCCAATAATTAATCCTTGGATTATATCGAACCCAAAAGCCATTGAAATGAGCAAGAAAATTCCTGTACTAATAACCAGATGAATACTGCCTGCCCCAAATACTTCAGGGCGAACAATGTTTTTTAAGCGAAGATGGAGACCAACTGTGAAAAGCAGGAATACAACTCCGTAATGACCAACTTCGTGAAGGAAATGAGAGTCGTCTGAAATACCTAAGAGAGAGAGAACAACTCCGGCTATTAGATAACCAATGAGTGGAGGCAGCTTTAGTTGTTTCACCCCCATACCTAAAAAGTAAGCCAGAACAATCCAAAGAACCATTGATATATTTTAAGAGATTATAGAGAAGAATTTATTAGTTGCTGAATATGGTGAATCTCGTCTTCGTTGACAAGGTGTCCCATCCCAGGATACAATTTCTTAATAACCGTTCCATTTAGTTGATTGAAAACTGTAGCCGATTCATGTACTCGTTCTTTGGGGATATGAGCATCGATATCACTGCAACCCATGAAAATAGGAGTTTCTTCAATATCCCCAGAATATGAATTCAAATCAATCACCTCACCAATTAACCCGCCACTTAATGCGATTAATCCACCGTACTTTGCAGGATTTCGAGCAATAAATTCTGAGGCTAAACAAGCTCCTTGAGAGAAACCTAAAAGGAAGATATTCTCTTTATTAATGCCTTCCTTTTCTAATTTCAGAATAATATCAGAAATAGCTTGAAGACCAGAGTTAATACCTGGTTGATTTTGACTTGGAGGAGCTAAAAATGAATATGGATACCAAGAATTCCCATTAGCTTGTGGGGCTAGAAAAATAAAGTCTTCAACATTTTTAAACTCTTTCGATAAACCGAGAATACTTTGTGCAGAAGCTCCACGACCGTGAATCATAATCATGGCTTTTTTTGCTTCTTTTAAAACAGCCCCAGTAACTGCAATTGGTTGATTTTGATGAGGTCCATCAATCGGTTGGGGAAAATCAGAGTTAATAGTTTCCATAAGTTAGTTTGAGTTTCAATAATTATTTAATCCAAATCTGGCAAAATATTTTCTATCAGCTTTCTTCTAGGTTCTAGCCATGGTGTAAGAATTAGCTTTTCGCCAAGATGTTCAAAATCTTCATCAACCGCATATCCTGGATCATCGGTTGCGATTTCAAACAACACCCCACTTGGTTCTCTAAAATAAACCGATCTGAACCAATGACGATCAATCACTTCTGTTGGCTGAAGCCCTTTAGATAATACTTTTTCACGAAGTTCTGTTAACGCCTCTAGATCTTTAGCTCGAAATGCCACATGATGAACAATTCCTCTCCCTCCACGACCAGAGTTTGCATCTGAAGGCTCGATAATTACAGAACTTCCAATATTTGCATCAGTTTGATATAAGGTGTGATTATTGTTGGAAGCTTTTTCTTCAAACCCGAAAACATCCGTTAAGATATTTATGGTTCCTTCAGCATTTCCGACTTTAAGCCTGGTTGAATCAAAGCCTTGAATGGAATATTCATTTGGAACGGGACTTTCAAAAGCACTTACTTTTTCCTTAGCATCGCCATCGAAAGCTAAATCTAACTCAAGACCATCGGGGTCTTCAAATCGAATTGTTTGCTTACCAAAAACTTCAAAAGAATCAGAAAAGGTTACCCCTTGTTCTTTTAACCGTTGAAGCCAGAAATCTTGGGAGCCACTAGGAACTTTAAAAGCTACATTTACAGCTTCACCAACTCCTTTGGTACCTTTATGAGCTCGCGGCCAAGGAAAAAAAGTTAAGCTTGACCCTGGTGTTGCAGCTTCATTCCCATAAAATAGATGGTAAGTACCAGGATCATCCTGATTTACAGATTTCTTAACCATCCGCATTCCTAGCTTATTAATATAGAAATGAACGTTGTCTTTTGCGTTTCCTGCTAGAACCGTTATATGGTGCAATCCTTTAGAATGTTCCATTTGATTTTTTTATTTAAAGTACTCCAAACGATAAAAAATAGTTTAATATTAAACTATTTGTAATTTTCTATTACGTAAATCATGTTTAACTATTATAGAAAATCTAATTGATAGAGTAATAAATGAACCGTAGTTTTGAAAGGCTTAGAATAAGCGGGTTGAATAGAATTATAAAATATAAGAAGGGATTCTTTAAAAGGGCATGGTAGTAAACGAGAAAGAGGGTGAAGCAAGAAGATGTTCTTATTGTGGTACCCCAGATGGTGAAGTTAGAATGATTGGTAAATTCGTAGTAGACCTTATAAAAATAGAAGTAAATAGCTCAATTAAATTTGCTTGCCAATCTTGTAAGGTTAAAGTAAAAGAGGCAAGAGAAGCCCTCAAGAAAAATAATTGATTCTATATCATATAACACTTCGTTCTATTTTTGAATCAATATTAGAATAAAATTATTTAGAGTGTGATCATGCATTTGATCGAAATTTTATATTTATTGGAAGCGCTTCTAAGGGTATAAAAAATGAGGTACAAATGGAATGGACAAGAAAATGTGACCACTGTAGTGCGGTGGAAGGAAAAAAAAGACCAATAGGAAGGTATATTGTAGAACTGCATGTAATTGATTTCGAAGGTGAATTACTAGATTTATGTATTACATGCTATAAACATTATCAAAGAAGATTAGTTAGACATTCAATACAGGAAGAAGAAAAAAAAGACACTGGATTTTATTTTAACTTCGTGAAGTTCTACCAAAATACTTTCCATCTAGAAAAACAAGGCGAATAGTTTTGTACTGTATTATTTAAAAATAAATGCGCTTAAGATATTTGATGATGTTTTAAATAACTTATGCTATGAACATTTATTTAATAATTATTTTATCGGCAATTACAGTTGATTTTTTACTTGATTTAATTTCGAATGGACTAAATATTAGTTCGTTAAGAAAAAAACTTCCTGACGAGTTCTCTGATGTATATGATCAAGAAACGTATTCAAAGTCTCAGGAGTATACAAAAACAAGAACAAAATTCGGGTTTATTACAAGTACTTTTGACCTAATATTATTGTTAGGGTTTTGGTTTAGTGGAGGTTTTAATATTCTAGATCAGTGGATCCGTTCTTGGGGTTTTGAAGAATTAGTTACGGGTTTATTTTTTATTGTGATTCTTATGGTTGCAAAATCAATCATTTCACTTCCATTTAGTTTGTACTCCACTTTTGTGATTGAAGAAAAGTTTGGCTTCAATAAAACTAGTCCAAAAACTTTTGTTTTAGATTTAATTAAAGGGATGCTACTTGGGGCAGTTATAGGAATTCCTCTTCTTGCCGGAATATTAGCCTTCTTCATGTATACTGGAGATTTGGCTTGGCTTTATGCATGGCTCGCTGTTACAGTCTTCACGCTACTCATGCAATATATTGCCCCAACTTGGATAATGCCGCTATTCAATAAATTCACGCCACTAGAAGATGGAGAATTAAGAACGGCAATCGAAGAGTATACCGAAAAAGTTAAATTTCCTCTTCAAGGTTTATTCGTAATAGATGGTTCAAAGCGATCAAGTAAATCGAATGCTTTCTTTACAGGCTTTGGAAAAAATAAAAGAATCGCTCTTTACGATACGTTAATCGAGAATCATACGGTAGCAGAGTTAGTTGCCGTGCTTGCTCATGAAATAGGACATTACAAGAAGAAGCACATTATTAAAGGGATGGTAACAAGCATAATTCAATCAGGAATTTTATTCTACCTACTGTCCATTTTTTTAAAGGCAGAAGGGTTATTTAGTGCTTTTAATATGGAGCAAATGTCGGTGTACACTGGACTCATTTTCTTTGGAATGCTTTACGCCCCTATTGAAATGATACTTTCAATTTTTATGCAAAAGTCGTCACGAAAACATGAATTTGAAGCTGATGAATTTGCAGCAAAAACAACTGAGAAACCAGATGACATGATTTCAACTTTAAAAAAATTATCTAAGGATAACCTCTCAAATTTAACACCCCATCCTTTTTACGTTTTTCTCAATTATTCTCATCCACCTGTACTTCAACGAATAAAAGCTATTAAAAACAGATAAATATTTATTACACTAAGGACAATGATTAAATAAACGATATGAAAACCTGCTTACTTTTAGCAATTGTTGCATTGGGTTGTTCTGCAACTAAGTACCTTGTCCCTGAGCAGGATCAAGAAGGATTAAGCATTCAACAAACAGATCAATTTCCTGTGATTACATCTGTAAAAGAGAACTCTACAATAGCAATTCGCGGTTCAAATGTATCCCAAACTATGAAGTTGTTCGTGTTTATAAAAAATCAATCACGAGATACTCTAGAGTTTATACAAGATAGCGTTGTAGTATATGGGATTATGGATGAAAAGCAGATAAAACTTAATACCTACGAACCAAATGAGTATTTAAAAGTACTGAAACAAAAGCATAAACTTTCGAACTCACTCTCTGCAATGGAGCAGACGATTGGCTATGCAAACCCTGAAAATATCACAATTAAAACAAATGAAGATGTTACAGAAAGTGACGGTCTGATAGATGTAAACATTAACACTGATAAAGAAAATTTAGAGGTGAATAGAGCTGCAAGGCAACAGAGAGAGGTTGAAGCTATTAAAAAAGCAGAGGAATCTAAAAATGAAGTAATGGCAGTTGGTCAAACTTTATTAGATGATTATACACTACTATCAAATGAGACCGTTTTTGGTGATGTCATGATTAAAACAAGAAAATATAATAAATACCTACTTTCTGTTCAGGTAGGGGAAGATATTCACCAGATTTATTTCACCTTAGAAAAGAATGAAAAACAAAAATATTAGAAAAATAGAAACCATAGCTATTCATTCTGGAATGAATCATGAATCTGGGTCAAAATCTATTGTGCCACCAATAGAACCTTCTACCAATTTCGAACATGATATACATGGCTATCAAGAAGGGGACTATATTTATACTCGCGATAGTAACCCAAACAGGGAACAACTGGAAAATGTACTAGCCGAAATGGAAGGAGGAGTAGTTTGCGCTGCATTTTCATCTGGAATTGCATCTATGAATGCAGTTTTAATGACAGTAGAAAAAGGAGATCATATAATAATTCCCGAAGATATATACCATGGTTCGAGGGGGTTACTAGAAAAATTTGGTAAACGATGGGGGATAGAATATTCGGCTGTAGATACAACGAATCTAGAAAAATTTGAAGCAGAATTTAAACCTAATACAACATTGGTTATTTTAGAAACACCTTCAAATCCACTCTTACTTATAACTGATTTAAAGAAGGCAATTAGCATTACCCATTCAAAAGGTGCTAAAGTTTGTGTAGATAATACCTTTGCTACACCATTAAATACTAAACCAATATCCTATGGTGCAGATTTAGTGATGCACTCAACTAGTAAGTATTTGGGCGGTCACTCCGACATTCTTGGTGGAGCTATTATCGCAGCAAAAAAAGATAGTCTATTCGATCACATTCAAACTATACAAAAGAGTCAAGGGGCAGTCCCATCTCCAAGAGATTGTTGGTTATTAACTCGAAGTATTCGAAGTTTTCCGTATAGAATGCGCGCGCATAACGAGAATGCAATGAAAGTAGCAAAATTCTTAGAGAAGCATCCTAAAGTTGTAAAAGTTAACTATCCAGGATTAAAAAATCATAGCGGATATGAAATTGCGGCAGAGCAAATGAATGGTTTTGGAGGCATGATTTCATTTTTAGTAGATGGAGACTATAATCAAACGTTAAAGGTAGTAGCGAATTCAAAAATGATCCGTAGAGCTACTAGCTTAGGAGGAATTGAAAGCCTCTGGGAACATCGCAGATCAAGTGAAAGTGATATCTCATCTACACCCGAGAACCTAATCCGTTTTAGTGTAGGATTAGAGCATATCGAGGATTTAATTGAAGATATAAATCAAGCTCTAGCATAAAAACTTACTATAAAGTAAGTTTATTAAAGTTTAGCGCAGAACTGACTAATTAGTAAGTTTTGAAACCGCTTTTTTAGCATGTTGAGTAACTTTCTTCATTTTGAACTATCTAGATTTATCCTGAACTTTAAAGGTCAGTTTTAATACTCAAAATCGCCGTTAAGGCATACAAAAAAATATTTTATGGCTAAGGTAGAAGTTGTAATGCCCCAAATGGGCGAATCAGTTATGGAAGGAACTGTAATTGAATGGTCTAAGAAAGTTGGAGAAACTGTAGAGGTAGATGAAACCCTTCTTGAAATTGCTACCGATAAAGTAGACAGTGAAGTCCCATCTCCAGAGGCGGGAACACTTGTAGAGATTTTAGTAGAGGAAGGAGATACTATTGAAGTTGGTAAGCCTATTGCTATAATTGAAACGGATGCGAGCGCAGTTGGTGAAACGCAAACTAAATCAGAGCCAGAAGAAGAAAAAGATGAAGCTAAAGATGATCCTACTTCAGAAGATAACGCCCAAGAAGTAACAGAGGAGCCCCAATCAGATTCTAATACGAGCACTAGTGATGACGGAGGAGAACGTGTTGAAGTTGTAATGCCCCAAATGGGTGAATCGGTTGTTGAAGCAACAGTTATTGAGTGGAGTAAAAGTGTAGGTGATTCAGTTGAGGAGGATGAAACCCTTCTTGAAATTTCTACTGATAAAGTAGATAGCGAGGTTCCGTCACCAGTAGCAGGAACTTTAGTAGAAATATTTGCTAAAGCAGATGAGACTATAGAGGTTGGGCAGGTAATAGCAATAGTTGCTACGGGTAAAGTTACCTCAAGCCAAGCTCCCAAAAAGAAATCAACTCCAGTAAAAGAGGAACGCAATTCGAGCATTACCAAGGAAGATGTAGCTAAAATGACCCCTGAACAACTTCTGCAAAATGGAAACAGCGGAACAAGTGGCACTGATATTCCAAGAGAAAGTAGCGATGGAAGATTTTTCTCTCCATTAGTTCGTTCAATAGCGAAGGAAGAAGGGATTTCAGCTCAGGAACTTGAAAGTATAGATGGTTCTGGGCAGGGCGGACGTGTTTCCAAAGATGATATCTTATCTTATGTGGAAAAGCGAAAATCTGGTGAGGTATCTAGACCTACTGAAGCAAAAGCAGCTCCAAAAGCTAAACCAGAATCTAGGGCTTCATCAGACGATTCAATTCATGCTGGCGAGTTGGACGTATCCCATTCTCCAAAAGGAGACGTTGAAGTTGTGAAAATGGATCGTATGCGGAAGATGATAGCGGAGCACATGGTTCGTTCCAAGCAAACTTCGGCACACGTTACCACTTTTGCAGAAGTCGATGTGTCCAAAATGGTTAAATGGAGAAATGCGAATAAGAATACCTTTCAGCAAAAAACAGGAGTTAAACTTACATTCACGCCACTTTTTGTTGAAGCGATTATTAAGGCGATGTTAGAATTCCCACTCATCAATAGTTCGGTAGATGGCGACAATATTCTTCTCAAAAAGGACATCAACTTTGGTCTAGCGGTAGCTCTTGGTTCAGGGGGCGATGGTGGCTTGATTGTTCCAGTAATAAAGAAAGCACAACAAATGAATTTAGTTGGACTTGCCGAATCAGTAAATGAAGTTGCTGGAAAGGCTAGGAGTAAGAAACTTAGTCCAGATGATTTAGTGGGTGGTACCATCACTCTTACTAATTATGGTAGTGTAGGAAATTTGATGGGAACTCCGATTATCAATCAGCCACAAGTAGCGATTATTGGAACTGGAGCAATAGTTAAACGCCCAGTTGTATTAGAAACAGAAGATGGTGATATGATAGGGATTCGCCAAATGATGTTCCTATCAATGAGTTATGATCACCGAATTATAGATGGAGCACATGGTGGTGCATTTATTAATAGAGTGAAAGAAATTCTAGAAGAATTTGATATGGATAGAGCTGTTTAAAATTATCCATCCTCATTTCCAATTCTGTTGTAACGTATAAGAAACAAAAAATCAAAATTAAATATGAGACGCTATATCTAGCGTCTCTTTTTTGTCTGAATGAAAGTAGTAGAGACAACAAATCAAATTCGTGAAGCTGTAAAAGCAATGCAGTTCGAAGGCAAAAAAGTAGCATTTGTACCTACCATGGGAGCGCTACATAACGGTCATCTTTCATTATTTAGACTTGCAAAGAAATATGCAGATGAGGTTGTAGTTTCAATTTATGTAAACCCAGAACAATTTGGGCCAAATGAAGATTTTGGTAATTACCCAAGAACTTTAGAACGAGATCTGGAATTCTGTAAACAGGAAGGAATTGCGTTTGTTTTTACCCCTTCAGATGAAATAATGTATGGGAAAGGAAAGAAATTCCTGAGCATAGAAATTGACGAATTGAATACTTACCTGGACGGAGGAAGCAGACCTGGATATTTTCAAGGAATAGCTTTAGTCGTTAATAAACTCTTCAATATTGTGGAACCAGACTTAGCTGTATTTGGTCAAAAAGATTATCAGCAGTTTCAGATAATTAATCAAATGGTGAAAGAGTTTAATCATAATTTAAAGTTGGTGATGGCACCCATTGAAAGGGCAGACGATGGATTAGCTCTAAGTAGTAGAAATGCTTATTTAAGTGTTAAAGAAAGATTGCTAGCTCCAGAAATGTATCATATAATGCAGTTTATAGTAACTAAAATCCAAGATGGATTGGTTGAGCCAAATTCTCTGTTAATACAACAGCAACAAGAGCTAGAAGCTAGAGGCTTCAAAAACGATTATCTGAATGTGTTTTCAATAGATAAAATGGCCCCTATTTCTCACCTTGAAAAAGGAAGAACATATTTAATAGCCGGAGCCGTTTATTTAGGAAAAACACGACTGATCGACAACATAATTTTTGAGTGTTAAACGATGAAGCTAACGATGTTTAAATCCAAATTACATCAACTTAAGGTTACAGAAGCTAACCTTATGTACGAGGGCAGTATCACTATTGACCAAGATTTGTTAGACGCAGCAAACTTATTACCCTACGAAAAAGTACAAGTTGTAAATATTACAAATGGCAGTCGATTAGAGACGTATACAATTCCTGGAGAAAGAGGAGGTCGAGTATGCTGTTTAAATGGAGCTGCAGCCCGTTTGACACAAATCGGTGATCGTATTATTGTAATCAGCTATGCAGAGATGACACCAGAAGAAGCCAAAGAGCATAAACCAAGAGTTGTTATTGTAGATGAGAAGAATAATCCGAAGTCCGTTTTAGACTATTCACAGCCCGCCACTAAATTCGATCTCGAAACAGGATTGATGGATTACTGATCAAGGTTTAGTAAACAAATGTAAACCTGTCAAGTTTGTAAAACTATTTACTTTGCACATCGTCTTCCAAGGAAATAGTTATATTCTATTTTTTAGAGAAATAAATACTTACTCATGCAAAAGAAACTTCTTATTCCGTTTATAATCATTGTATTAGTATCAGTTTCTTGGTACTTAACAAGAGACAGCTCCTCAGATACAGTCGAGTTATTCGCTGCACCAACTATAGGAGAATTTTTAGTTGATGTTACCACTACTGGTGAATTGAGAGCTAAAAATTCAACAGAGATTAAAGGTCCACAGGGCGTTCGAGAGTTTCGAGTTAACAATATTCGTATACAAAGTTTAATTCCTGAAGGTCGTATAGTAAAGAAAGGGGATTTTGTAGCAGAACTAGACCGATCTGAAATAATGGGTAAGCTCCAAGATGCACAACTTGATCTTCAATCTGCTGAGTCTCAGGTAACACAGGCTCAACTTGATAGTACTTTAGAACTTTCTCAGGCTAGAGATAATCTTATAAATTTAGAATTTGCGCTTGAAGAACGACAAATTGCTGTGGATCAATCAAAATATGAATCTCCTGCAGTTCAACGACAAGCAGTAATAGATTTAGACAAAGCACGAAGACAGTTAGCTCAAGAGACAAAAAATTATCAAACTAAAGTACGGCAAGCAGAAGCCAAACTAAGAGAAGTAGAAACAGAGCGTACCAAGAAAATAAATGAGATAAATAAAATTCAAGAACTGATGCAACAGTTTACAGTTTATGCTCCCGATCAAGGGATGGTTATTTACCAAAGAAACTGGGACGGTTCAAAAGTAACAGAAGGGGAGCAAATCAGTGCTTGGAACCCTGTTGTAGCAGAGCTTCCAGATTTTACTGTGATGGAATCTGTAACTTATATCAATGAAGTGGACATCCAAAAAATTGAAATTGGACAAATTGTAAGTATTGGATTGGATGCGGTACCTGATAAAAAACTTAGTGGGGAAGTAACTGGTGTTGCAAATATTGGTGAGCAGAGAAAAAACTATGACTCGAAAGTATTTGAAGTAACCATAGTAATAAATGAGAGTGACAGCCTTCTTCGACCTGCTATGACGACCAGTAATCGAATTTTTATTAGTCAAATAAAAGAAGCTTTATATGTTCCACTTGAAGTTGTTCATACGGTAGATTCATTAAGCTATGTTTTCAAAAAGGATGGACTTTCCCCAATTATGCAACAAGTTGAGCTTGGGTTAATGAATGAGAACTCAGTAATTATTCATCGAGGTATTAGTATCGAAGATCAATTATATCTAACAGTACCAGAAGATACCTCTGGAATAAGAAGACTAAAGTTGAGCGAACTACTCACTAAAAACTAAAAAGCTCGTGCTGCAAAAAATCCTTTATAATTTTGATATTGCTATTGAAGCAATTCAACGAAATAAGCTCCGAGCATTTTTAACATCACTCGGGATTATTTTTGGGGTGGCATCAGTTATAGCAATGCTTGCTATTGGTACTGGTGCTCAACAAGAAGTGTTGGCTCAAATGCAACTTTTGGGCACTAATAATGTGATCATCCAGCCTGTACTAGAACAAGTAGAAGGAAGGCTTTCAGAAACAGGAGGCAATGGGAATGAACCCAAAAAATATTCACCGGGCTTAAGCCTTTATGACCTTAAAAGCATCAAAGATGTAATTCCAGAAGTTGAATATATTAGTCCAGAGATTATTTTTGAGACCAACTTTATACGAAATGCTCGAATGCGAAGCGGTAAAGTAGTAGGTGTAAACGACGAATACTTTTATATAAACGATTTTGAGGTAGAGGAAGGTAGTAATTTTTCGGAAATACAAATTGAACAAGCAGAACCCGTAGCCATAATTGGGCACGATGTTAAAACGAAGTTTTTTGCAGGAGAAAACCCGATTGGAAAGAAAATCAAAGTAGGGAACATCTGGTTAAATGTAATTGGTGTATTAAAAAAGAAAGAACTTTCTACAGAGAGTATTGAGAGTTTGGGAATTCGAAATTATAACCTTGATATTTTTATGCCAGCAACAACCATTTTGCTTCGCTTTAAAAACAGAGCACTGGTTACTAAAGATGATTTAGATGCAACGGGTGGCTCTGGGGGAAGAGTTGTTATTTTTGGTGGTGACCAAGAAGAAGAGGAAGATGTAAATACGAACTATAATCAGTTAGATAAATTGATTGTAAGAGTAAGCGATTCACGATACAGCGTTTCCATTGCGGAGGTATTAGCTAGGATGTTGAAACGTAGACATAACAATGTGGTTGATTTCGAAATTATCGTTCCGGAATTATTACTTGCACAGGAACAGCGTACCAAACGAATTTTTAATATTGTACTCTCTTCCATTGCTTCTATTTCGCTGATTGTTGGTGGAATAGGAATCATGAATATTATGCTTGCTTCAGTTGTAGAAAGGTACCGCGAGATTGGAGTTAGAATGGCGGTGGGAGCACAGAAGAAAGATATAGAGCTTCAGTTTTTAACGGAGGCTTTAACAATCAGTATATCAGGGGGAGTAATCGGGATTATTTTGGGAATGGGATTCAGTTTTGCCATACAACTAACTGCTGATATTGCTACAATTGTTACCCCTTCATCCATATTTATTTCATTTGGTGTGGCTTTAGTTATTGGGGTGGTATTTGGTTATTTCCCTGCAAAAAGAGCTGCACAACAAGATCCAGTACACGCATTACGCCATGAATAAGAATATTTCTTTTTTTCTTTTTTTGATACTTCTTCTACTGTTGTATTCTGATGCAAAAAGTCAGGTTCAAACCTTCACATTGGAAGAAAGTATTGACTATGCCAAACAAAACAGTCCGCTTTCGAGAGCTGCACGGTTTTCAATTCTCTCGGCAAAATGGAGATATAAATCCTTTCGAGCCGATTTACTTCCTAGTCTGGAACTAGATGGGAATGCACCAGGGTTTAGTCGAGCATTTACTGCAAATAGACTTGATGATGGTTCAACAACCTATCAAGAAGAAAGTTTAACACAGTCGTCTCTGAATCTATCTGTAAATCAGAATATTTTACCAACGGGCGGAGCACTATCTCTATCTAGTGGGATTAATAGATTGATACTTTTTGATACTGGAGTAAATGGCGAAAACATTACGAGGTGGCAAAGTACTCCTCTTGTTGCAAGTTTGAGACAACCCTTGTTTCAGTTCAATAGTTTAAAATGGAGAAACCGAACTGAACCACTTCGCTACGAAATTGCAAAAACCGAGTATGTCGAAGATATGGAAGAGATCGCATTTACCGTAGCCCAGAATTACTTTGACTTGTTACTCGCAAAGATTAACATCGAAGTGGCTGAGTTTAATGTGACCGTAAATGATTCGATCTATAATATTTCTCAAGGTCGGTTTCAGGTTGGAAGTATTGCAGAGAATGAGCTTCTACAAAGTGAATTAGAATTTCGGAATGCAAGTACTTCGCTAACTACGGCTATTTTGGAATACCAACGCGCAGAAGAAAGTTTTAAAGCTTTATTGGGAATTGAAGATACTCAGCAAATTGAAATTGATTTACCATCTGTTGCACCAGAACTAAATGTTGATGTAAATCAAGCATTAGAACTTGCACGAGAAAATAATAGCACTTCGCTAGAATTTGAATTAAACGAACTATTAGCCGATCAAGCCTATGAGCAAGCCAAACGGAATACCGGTTTTTCAGCCACAATACAAGCTAGTTTTGGTTTAAATCAAACTTCAGAAAATTTTGAAGATGTTTATACAGATCAACAGAATCAGCAGTTTTTTACAGTAGGCTTTCAAATCCCATTATTTAATTGGGGACAGAACCTTGCTGAAGTTAGATCAGCCCGAAACCAACAAATGGCTACGGCTAATAATATTGCATACCAACGCCTTCAGTTCGAACTAAGTGTAAAAAGTACAGTACGTGAATTTCCACAACTTCGAAGTCAGGTTGAGTTAGCAGAAGTGTCGGATGAAATTGCAACGCGAAGATATGATGTGGCAAAAAACCGCTACTTAATTGGTCGAATTGATGTGACTGATTTATTTATTGCTCAGAATCAAAAAGACAGTTCCCGCCGAAGTTACATACAGTCTTTACGAAGCTACTGGATTGGATATTTTAATCTGCGCCGACTTACCCTCTATGACTTCGAAAAAGATGTTCCAATTCTATACGCTACAGAGTTTTGATTTTTAATGCAGAACAGTTAAGCATTAAAAAATTATTTACTCTTTAAAGCTCGGTAACAATTCAAAAAATCTAGCTGAAGTTTTAATTCCGCGATAGAAATCTTCTACAGAAAACTTTTCATTTGGTGAATGAATTGCATCACTCGTTATTCCAAACCCCATTAAAATTGATTCTACACCAAGTATTTTTTTGAAATCTGCTACAATTGGAATCGATCCACCTTCACGGGAGAAAAGTACTTCTTTCTCATAAATTTCTTCAAAAGCTTTCGCTCCTGCTTTCAACCCATAAAAATTAAGGTCGGTTACAGATGCGAACCCACCATGGTGCTCGGTTACCTTAATTCGAACGGTATCGGGAGCAAGTGATTCAACATGCTCTTTAAACATTTTTGCGATCTCTTTTGGGTGTTGATCTGGAACCAAGCGCATACTCACTTTTGCATTCACTTTAGAAGGAAGCACCGTTTTAGCGCCTTCACCAATATATCCACCAACAATTCCATTTACATCTAGTGTGGGGCGCGCGGAAGATCTTTCTAAAGTTGTATATCCTTTTTCGCCATGGACTTCTTCAATATCTAGGGCTTTTTTATAAGCGTCTTCATCAAAAGGAAGGGCTGCTGCTGCTATCCGTTCTTCTTCTGTTAAAGGAATAACTTTATCATAAAACCCAGGAATTTGAATAATTCCGTCGTCGTCTTTTAGCTTCCCAATAATTTCGCAAAGTACATTAATCGGGTTTTCTACTACTCCACCGTACACCCCAGAATGTAAATCACGATTTGGTCCAATTACTTCCACTTCCATATAAGCAAGTCCACGAAGTCCGTAGGTAATGGAAGGCTGATCTTTTCCAAACATGGAAGTATCAGAAATTAACACCATATCACACGCAAGCATCTCTTTGTGATTTTCGATAAATGGAACCAAATTCGGAGATCCAATTTCTTCCTCACCTTCAAGAATGAATTTCACGTTGACAGGAATTGGAGTTCCTGACTTTACAAACGATTCAATAGCTTTTACGTGAGTGAAGGATTGACCTTTGTCATCACTGGCACCGCGTGCATAAATATCTCCGTTTTTTACAGTTGGCTCGAATGGAGGTGTGTCCCAAAGTTCATCAGGGTCTGAAGGCTGAACATCGTAATGGCCATACACTAACACCGTGGGTTGGTCGTCATAAGGGCAATGTTCCGCATAAACAATGGGGTTGCCAGGAGTATCGAATAATTCTACTCTGTTAAGATCAAGTGATTGGAGTTGCCCAATCAAAAAATTAGCCGCTGAACGTATTTCACCTTTCTTTGAGGAATCTGTACTAATACTAGGAATACGGAGAAGTTCAAATAGCTCTTCTAAAAATTTGTCTTTGTTCTGATCAATGTATGCTTGTGATTTACTCATAAAAAAAATTACTCCAAAAATTATAAAATTTTGACTCCACTACTTTTTATCCACCCGAATTGACCGTTTCCCAGTCGTATATATATCCAGCCTGATGCTTCCTTACTTATTTTATGATCAACAGTGATCGAATATCCTTCATATCCAAGACTTACCAAATCAGCACTTTCATCCGCTTTTTGCTTTACTTGAACTTCAGTGGTAATAATCACAGCTTCAGAATATCGTTGATCGACATAATCGACATAAAAAGCGAGAATTAGGATTAAGATACAGGTAATTGATAACGATGAAACAACTGTATTTAACTTTTTAAAGTTGAAGATATTGAACCATTTAAGCAGTACAAAACCGACTACTAAAACAAGTAATCCGAAGCTAATAAAAAACACACCAAAAGCACTAGGACCGTCTTTCAACCAATCCACAGCTTTATCCCAGGGTAGTTTAGGTAGAGTAGCTGATTGTCGACTAAATTGAGATTCTACATATTCGATCGCCTCAGTAGCAGATTCACTTGTAGTTTCAAACATTGTAGATTTTAGGAAGTAATACTTTGCAAGCCCAAGAGAGTCTACTTGAGTTGCAGAAATTCCCATATTCAAGAATAAAGCTCCAGAAACCTGCTGGCTTTTTTCTATTTGTCGATAGATGTTCATTGCATCTGCAAACTGGTTTTTTTCTAACAGTGTATTTGCTTCATCAAAAAGAAGTTGAGGACTTTGCTGTGCTTGTACTCCCATCACCATAAAAAAAGAAAAGAGAATACTTTTAAATATCAGGCTCATACTAACTTCCCAATTTGCTTAATAAGTTCTTGAGCTTTTTGAATATCCAATTCCAAACCTTCAATGGAGGCATTTGGTGCATACGCGATGGTGTCACATTTGTCGAGTAATCGTTTTACTTCCTCAGAAGTAACGTCGGCTACGTGTTCTTTAAGAGCATCAGCAAGCTGTTGGTTGGAAAGTCCTGCAAGAGGTAGATTCAACTTATCAGAAATAAACTGATTCAATGCTTTTTGAATGTGATTGTATCCGATTTTAAGGTCAGTTTGTCCTTCGGCTTTTTTGAGTTCCCCAAAAGCTTTGTCCTTAGCTTTTTGAGAACGAGAAAAGGCAGTATCACTATTCATCTTGTCTTGATATGTCTTCCACCCAAATGCTACTCCTAATACTAAAAGTGGAGATGCAAACAACCACCAAATCCAGCGTTGAGTTTGGAGAGGTTCCTTTTTTGTGGAAACCCAATTCGCTAAACCAGTTATAGGTTTAACATTGAACCGAAGCTCTGTATCGCTAAGTACAGCAGACCGGGGATCTCTTTCCGCTTCAAGAGTTAAAGTGGGCAATTTTATGGTGTTATATCTTTTTCTTGAAGGACTATAAAATGCAATGTTTGTCTCTGGGATTTCAAAAGTGCCTTCGTTTCTTGCGATTAATATATCAGTAAAAATCTTAGTTCCACCGATTTGACGGTTTGCTCTGGTTATTGTTGAGTTTTCCTGAGGATTATATAATTCCAGTGTTTCAGGATACTCATAATCCGGCTTTACAATTAAAGGAATATTTCCCTGTCCAGTAATAGTCGTAGTAACTTCAACACTCTCGCCCACATATGCCTTCTTTGGATTAATACTTCTTGTAATAGAGAAATTACCGACACCACCCGAGAACATAGCATTCGAAAGTTCAGGTAAAGGAGAAACGTTAATGGTAACAGGAAGTGTAGCTAATTCTTTTCTTTCTTGTCCTAGCCCAAAGCTAAAGATATCTCTACGACGATTTCTTTGACGTACTTGAACTATTAACTCATATGGGCTTAAAGTCAATTTCCCTGATTTAGTTGGAAAAATTGCGTATTGAAGCAAAAGTGCTCGTTGATACCTAACTCCATTAATAATTGTAGAAGTGGCACTGGCTTGTTGTCTATTCTCAAGTTCTTCTTTCCAAAAACCTTCCGCTTTCCAACCAGGTGAAGCATTATAAGAAGATACTTCTACCTCACTTTTAAAATAAAGTACAATATCGGCTGTAACTTGTTCGCCAACTACAGGGTTTGCATTAGAAGGTTCAAGTCGCACATAAATATCTGGTGAACGTTCTGCATCTCCAGAATCAATAGTTTTTGGATCTAATACTTTAAATGAAAGTTCTTTAGTGGAATAATTAGCACCATTTACTGAGATTTCAAGTGCTGGAAAAATATAGGTACCAGGAGCCTGAGCTATAAATTGATACCCATAAGTATAAGAAACAGACGGCCTACCATTTACATAAGAGAAATTTTGGGCAGTACTTGTACTACCGCTTAACCAACGTAAACCATCTATATTTGGCATTCCAGGACGATCAATAGAATTGATAGATTGACCTGTAACTTTTACGTCTAGACGAACTGCTTCCCCCGAAAAAATATTAGTCTCTGTAAGTGATGCATTTACAGTTATATCTTGCGAGTGTACACTTGCAAAAAGGAATAGAGATAAAAAAAGTGAGTAAATAAAACCGATGTGATTACCAGTCTTTATCATGAGTGGCACTTCCCTGTGGTTTTTGCTTCTTAAACTCTTTCAAGAGTTCTTTTTCTTTTTGAGCTAGAGCTTGTAATATTTTTTCAGCTTCTTCTTTACTTATTTCCCGAGGTTGTTGAGCTTCACCATCTTGTTCCTGAGGCTCAGTTTGTTCATTCTGCTCACCTTCTTGCTGGTCTTGTTGCTCCTCATTTTGCTCTTGTTCCTGTTGTTCCTGATTCTCTTGCTGTTGTTCTTGGTTTTGTTCCTGCTGCTCTTGGTTTTGTTGATTCTGCTGCTGCTGCTGCTGTTCTTGTTTTTCTTTCTCTTCTTCCAGCTTTTGCAACAAAGCATTTAGCTTAGGGTCATTAGGGTATTGCGCTAAACCTTGCTGAACCTCAGCAATAGCTCCTTGTAAATCGGCATTAATAAAAGATTTTGCTCCTCCGTGAAAATAGCTATCAGCAGACTGAGCCAGTAATAGGGATGAGGTAGAAAACAGAATAAAAGTGGTTAATATTATAAAATGCTTCATATATCTCTAGGAGTTAATTTCGCTTACTTGACCAATTCTTTCTATAAAATCTTTGAAATTTTGAACAGTTTTGTCAACTTTTAAGGCTTCATTCATAATATTTAGTGCTTCCCCATATTTTCGCTCACTAACCAGTTGCTCGGCACGTTTTTTCATTGCTTTCGCGTACTCGGAGGGAGGTTCTTGGTCCTCCTGTTCTTGATCTTGTTGATCTTGCTGTTGATCATCTTGCTTATTAGCCTCAGCAAATGCTCGTTCAAAATTATGCTTTGCCTCAGCATCATTAGGATTTAACCGTAATGAGTTTTTAAAATGTTGAGCGGCTGGTTTCCATTTTTCTCCGTCAGCAAGTACAGAACCAATATTATATTCTGCGAGAGCTTTTGCTTCTGGAGAGTTTACTAAAGAACGAAATTCCATATAAATTTGAATAGCTTCTTCAGTTTTTCCTTGTTTAGCTAAAGCATTTGCAAGATTAAAATAAACATCAGCATTTTCAGGATCGTTTTCTAAAGCGGTTCTGTAAAGCGTTTCAGCTTCTGCATACTCTCCTTTCTCGTAGGCTTCATTTCCTTTCTTAGCATCTCCATTAGCGGAACCAATAAGGAATAAAATGGAAAAGAAATAAGTTAGGAGTGTAATATTCATATTAGGCGTTTTCTGCAACCATAAGAGTTTCGTCGTTCAATATTATGTTTGTGAACAAAATACTAACGGTAAAAAACTCTTCAAATTTTTCAATACTAATTTCGTAAAATTTTTTGAACGTTTCTATTCTGCTTTAGCTTTCATACCAATACAGATTCTAAATATACAGAATAGATAAATGGTTCGAAATATTTTCAGCAGATTGAAGGTGTTAAAGGATGTTTTAATTCGTTCAATCTAAAGTTTAGAATGACTACTTTAGTTCTTAGTAATAAAATCAGGAGTATTTAA
The DNA here is from genome assembly GCA_963974345.1 of uncultured Balneolaceae bacterium. GTDB lineage: Bacteria > Bacteroidota > Rhodothermia > Balneolales > Balneolaceae > RHLJ01. The sequence goes on from CAXBBW010000004.1 coordinate 188,739, forward strand.
GGAATGAATATTGGAATAGTATGTTACCCTACATTTGGTGGAAGTGGAGTTGTTGCCACCGAATTAGCTAAGGTACTTTCGAAAAAAGGACATAAAATTCATGTGCTAAGTTATGCAAGACCTGCGCGTCTTGAGACTTTAGATACTAACATTACCTATCACGAAGTATCCATCAATTCGTATCCGTTATTCGATTACCCACCATACGCTTTAGCATTGGCTTCTCAAATGGTAAACTTGATTGAATTTGAGAACTTGGATTTACTGCATGTTCACTATGCACTTCCTCATGCTACAAGCGCTTACTTGGCTAAACAAATTATGATTGAGCGTGGAAAAACAGTACCAATTGTTACTACGCTTCATGGAACAGACATTACCCTAGTTGGAAAAGACCCAAGCTATAAACATGTTGTGGAGTTTTCCATCGACAAGAGTGATGGTGTTACGGCAGTTTCAGAGTATTTGAAAAAAGAAACCTATTCCAATTTTGAGATAAAACAGGATATAAAAGTTATCCCAAATTTTATCGATCTAGAACGGTTTCAGAAATCAAATAAAAGTCATTTTAAGAAAGCAATTTGCCCAGATGGAGAGAAGGTTGTTGTTCATGTTTCTAATTTTAGAAAAGTAAAAAGAGTACCCGAAGTAATTACCGTATTCTCAAAAATTTTAGAGAAGGGCATCAAAGCGAAATTACTTTTAGTTGGGGATGGTCCAGATCGTCAAAAAGCAGAACAACAATGTAGAGATCTTGGGATTTGTGATCACACTCGCTTCCTAGGTAAACTAGATGAAGTAGAGGAAGTACTTTCAATAGCGGATTTATTTCTAATTCCTTCTGGATCGGAAACTTTTGGTCTTGCAGCACTTGAAGCAATGAGTTGTTCCGTTCCTGTAATCAGTTCAAACGTTGGCGGACTTCCCGAAGTCAATATTGAAGGAGAAACTGGATATTTATGTGATTTGGATGACAACGAATGTATGGCTAAGCATGCAGTAAATATTCTGTCTGACCAAAACTTACACAATGAGCTTTCAGCAAATGCCAGAAAAAGAGCGGAGTTATTCAATCAAGATTTGATTGTTGGTATGTATGAAGATTTTTACAACGAAGTGAGTAAAAAAACACTCCAAATCATTAAATAAAAAAAGCCCAACCGATATCGATTGGGCTTGGAAACTTAAGATTCCGGGTCAAGTCCGGAATGACAAAAATCAAGCAAGAACTTTAGATACTTCTTCAGCTGCTTCTTTTAACAACACGGCAGAAATTACATTCAAGCCCGAGTTGTCTATTATTTCTTTTGCTTCAGCAGCATTAGTTCCCTGAAGGCGAACAATAATAGGCACATTCTGAACTTTCTCAGCAATTTCAGGGTCCTTAACCGCTTCAATTACTCCGTTTGCAACACGATCGCAACGAACAATTCCACCAAAAATATTGATCAAAATTGCTTTCACGTTTGGATCATCCAGAATAATTCGGAAACCATTTTTTACGGTATCAACATTAGCTCCACCACCAACATCTAAGAAGTTGGCAGGTTCTCCCCCAGACAGTTTGATGATGTCCATCGTTGCCATTGCAAGTCCAGCTCCATTTACCATACAACCAACATTTCCATCCAATTTGATATAATTCAGGTTGTATTTTTGAGCTTCTAATTCATATGGATCTTCTTCCGCTTCATCTTTTAGTTCAGCCAAATCTTTATGGCGATAAAGAGCGTTTCCATCTAACGTTACTTTTGCATCAAGTGCTAAGATGTCGTTGTCAGGAGTTAAAATTAAAGGATTGATTTCAAACATATCAGAATCGATTTCAAGATAAGCGTTGTAAATCGCCATGATGAATTTGATTGCTTTTTTAAGTGCGTCGCCTTCTAAACCAAGGGCAAAAGCTAAGTGTCTAGCTTGATTTACTTGGAGAGGCATTCCTGGCTCAACCCATTCTTTAATAATTTTCTCTGGCGTTTCTTCTGCAACTTGCTCAATTTCGACACCGCCTTCCGTAGAAACCATAATTACATTCTTAGAAATAGCACGGTCGAGCAAAATTCCTAAGTAAAACTCCTTCTCTATATCAACGCCATCGGTAACATACAAGCGTTGCACTAATTGACCTTCATCACCAGTTTGAATTGTAACAAGGACATCTCCCAAAAGAGATTCGGCAGCTGCTTTTACTTCTTCAACAGATTTGCAAAGGATAACACCTTTAGCACCATTTTTTTTAGTTCGACCTTTTCCACGACCACCTGCGTGAATTTGTGCTTTTAATACAAAAAGGGTAGAACCATTGGCCTCTAACGTTCTTGCAGCTTCAACAGCCTCTTCAATAGTAGTAGCTGCAATTCCATCAGGCACAGGAACTCCGTAGCTTTTTAAAATTTCTTTCGCTTGATACTCGTGGATTTTCATGAAAAAAGGGTCTTAAATACGTTCAATAAACTCTGATTTTGGGAGGACAATAATACCGAGATTAGGGACTAAATGAAAGAATTGGATTTTTAGTAAATAGAAACTTTTTTCATAGGTATATATAAAGGAGGCGTCCTTTTTTCTGCAGAATTTAAAATAAGATCATCAAGAGAATATGATACTAAAAGAGTTACTGAAGGCTTGTTAGATCCTTGATAGTATATAGTTGATACCTTTACCGTATTGTCTACAATGAATATATCAACAGGAGATCCAAAAGGTTCGAAATAACCATATTCAATAAAACTATCTCCTATTTTTTTAAAAACTCTTATTTTTTCAGAAGATTGATAATCGAGTACAATCAACAGGTTTTCTTGATCAATCCAGCCTGAAGCATAGCCCGAAATAGTAGGTAATGTAGTCAGTGCTGAGTCACTCGAAAAGGAAATAGTTTTTTTAAGGGATAGAACTGCACCAGAAGTATGTACTAGGCTAGTATCAATGGAAGAATAATGTAATTTTGATTTACTATTAGAATAAGAACTCAAATTATTGCTTCGATAATTTTCTTTTCCCAGAAAATTATTGGAAGAATCAGGATTAGTTATTTCAACAAAATTTTCACCTTCTTTGTCTCCCAAATATAAAGCTTTCGTAACATTCGAATAAAAGTAAGAACTATAATCTCTGAAATTAAAATTGAAATTTATATTAGAGCCAGAGTCTTTATCAGCGTTATAAATATATGTAGAAATACCAGTAAAGAAGATTATCTGGTCTCCAAAAGGGAGAACATAATTGTTATAAATATTAGTTGATGTAATTGCAATATTCGAGTAAAGCTTAGTTTCTAAATTGTAAAAACTTGCCTTTCCATTTTCATCAAAGTAATAGATGTTTTGCTGATTGGCATCAAAATGAGCCAAATTATTTTCATAATAAAACCTTCCAAATACGGTAATTTCGGTAACCTTTTCTTCAAGATTAGTATTGAAAATATGTAAGGTTGAAAACTGATTAGAATTTTGTTGGTCACTAGTTATAAAAATAGCGATTTCATTATCTGCGTATATAATTTTATGATCATAATCATCAAAATCAATGAAATCAGTTGCAAACTGTAAGCGGGTTATTATTGGGTCAATGCTAGTAACTAATCGGTATTTAGAATTAAACTTTCTTTTAGAAAAAATACTGTAACTATACGCTGCATTATCAGGTATTGAATTTGTCTCGTAGTATGAATAAAACTCACGAGCAAAGTCATTATTTCGAATTTGACCCTTAATCTGAGGAGTAGTACTCAAAATTTCTTTATTAGCATCAAGCCAAACTAGCGTAATACTATCAGGATTTACTAAAGGATTGTACCCTGATGAGTTACTTCTATTTATAGAATATTCTATTTCTAAATTTTCTGATGTTTTCCAATAATTAGTTGTATAAACAAAAAGAGGATAGTCTCCTTTAAAAATAAAATTATAATCATGTGAGTATTGGTTGTCATTTCCAATCACCCGAACGAAAAAAAGTTTATCATTAAATTCAGACGTTGGTTTTAATAAAAGATTCTCAAAATAATACATGCTATCTGAAACAGAAAAAAAACCTTCAAGTTGATTCTTAGTGAACTCCCATCCATACTGTTGATCATCATAAATTATGATTTTACTGATCTCATCTCTCCTAGAAGGGGCATTAAGTTTTAACTTTAAGTCAAATACTGGAGTATACGGGAGAAGGTTATTTGAAAATTCGGCATCAATATGTGAATTATGGGTTGCAGATAACCCATAAAATGATGAGTCAACCCAAACACTGAAATCTTCATTTAAACCATCGATATCAGAATCTGAAGTAGGAGTATTTTCACAGCTAATAAGCAGAATAAAAACAATTAAGCAGATAAAATTATTAGGACTACGGAAGTGTTCGTATAACATTTTTAGCTGAATGAAAAGACTTGATCTTTTAAGCTGCTTAAACATCTAAAATTGAGTTAATGGAAGAAATATTAGTGCGATAAAACCCTCCTATTTTACTTTCAATTTAAGCTAAGAATTTGGGTTCTAAGTGTTTTACCAGATCCTCTCCATCCCCCTCTTCTAAAGTTAGTGTAAACATACGCAGCACCCTCAGGAATATCTTGAGTCAGAAAATTATAGAAGTATATATCGTCCTGATTGGAACTGTTAATAGGTTTAACATTATCTATATTTGTAAAACCCTCGTTAATGACATTTTTGTTAGCATCCAACCAGACTAACGAAAAACTATTACTACTGAAATAGGTAGGATAAAAAGAAACATTAAAAGGGATACTTCCCCCAGTAAAATGTTCATCATAAAAATCTATGTTTAAGATACTTTCTAGAGTGTCAGATTCAGCTATTTCTATCGAGGTTGAGGCAGGTAGTGGAAGTTCATTATCTAATATTGTAAAGTTTCTTGAAAAAACAACTTCATCATTTTCATCTAGTATTCTTGAAGTAAGTTGCTCATTTTGAATGGCGTCCAAAATACGAAGTTGAACATCTTCAAAGACTAAACTGTTGTTAGATTCATTATAGGCTTCTAAAACTTGCTCGTGAGTAAAAACCCAACCCTTATTATTTCCATCAACAATACCGAATTTTTGAATATTTGTAGGATCAGTATTTTCAGATAGAAAGACCTCGAACATTGCTGTTACGCTAAATGAGTTTGCTTCATTGTTAAAACTTCTATTCAAATGAGAATTATGAGTTAGTGATAAAGCATATTCTGTAAAGTTAATACGGAGTTCTATTTCGTCTTCGCCACCATCAGAAGGTGAGCACGAAACCAATAGCAAGAGTATAAGTGAGTAGAGATAAGTATTTTTCATAATTTAAGTTAAAGATAAAATCAAAAGAAAATGAATCGTTTTAGGGTTCAGATTAAATTTTTACATTATAACTTTTGGAATAACTATGCAAATGAACACACAAAAAATTCTGATTGTATTTGGTACACGTCCCGAAGCTATTAAAATGGCTCCAGTAGTTAAAGAGTTACAGAAACAAACGGGATCGTTTGTTACAAAAGTATGCGTTACAGCACAACATCGGGAGATGCTTGACCAAGTATTAGATTTTTTTGAAATCTCACCTGATTTTGATCTTGATCTAATGAAGCCTGGTCAGAGCTTGTCAGGACTTACTTCATCTATTATTGAGAAGTTTAGTAAGGTTCTAGAGGAGTTTAAGCCGGATTATGTGTATGTGCATGGTGATACAACAACAACTTTTGCGTCTTCATTATGTGCATTTTATTTTGGAGCTAAGGTGTGTCATATTGAGGCTGGCTTAAGAACCTTCAATAAGCATGCGCCCTTTCCAGAAGAAATTAACAGACAACTCACAGGGCGATTAGCCGATTATCATTTTGCCCCTACAAATCAAGCAAAAGATAATTTATTAAAGGAAGGAGTTTCTGCAGAGAATATTATCGTAACAGGGAATACAGTAATTGATGCGCTTAACCTATGCATTGAAAAGTTAAATAATTATACAAATTCAGAAATTGAAAACCTGAAAAAAATAATTGACCCAGATAAAAAGTTGATACTAGTCACAGGGCATAGACGAGAGAATTTTGGGGAGGGTTTTAGAAATATTTGTGATGCTTTGATTGAAATAGCAAAAACGGATGATGTGCAAATTATTTATCCAGTTCACTTAAACCCAAACGTTCAGGAAACAGTATTTAAAAAACTAGGAGAAATTGAGAATATTCATTTGATTGCTCCATTAGCGTACGAATCATTTGTATGGCTAATGAACGCATCATACTTAATCATAACTGATAGTGGTGGAATACAAGAAGAAGCGCCAAGTTTAGGGAAACCTGTATTAGTAATGCGAGAAACTACAGAAAGGCCAGAAGCTGTTGATGCAGGTACCGTAATATTGGTAGGTACAGATACAAAAAAAATAGTTAAAGAATGCGTATTCTTATTACAAGACGAAGCAAGATTCAAAACAATGAGTAAAGCTCATAATCCATATGGGGATGGTAATTCAACAAGTAAGATTGTAGCTTTTCAAAAAAAGAATATTTAATGAATACAGAAGAAAGACTTAAAAGGGAAAAAGAGTTTCATAATGAAACGTTTTCAACAAACTCGAGAAAAGCAGCCTCCAAGTACTATAAATCAGCAGGTTCGAGTTTAGATTTTTATAAAAATACAATTTGCAATAACATACAGGGTAAAAAAGTACTTGAATACGGGTGTGGACCTGGGAGTGCTTCGTTCGATTTAGCAAGACTGGGTGCGGAAGTTTATGCAATTGATATTTCGGATGTCGCAATAGAACAAACTAAAGCAAAGGCATTATCGGAAGGTCTTGAAATACATTGTTCGGTTATGGATGCCGAAAACCTTTCGTTTGAAGATGCTACGTTTGATTTGATTTGTGGAAGGGCAATATTGCACCATTTAGATTTGGAAAGATCATATAGTGAGCTAAAACGCACCCTAAAACCTGATGGAAAAGCTGTTTTTTTTGAGCCACTAGGTCATAACCCAATAATAAATATATATAGATACTTTACTCCAAAAATGAGAACAGTGGACGAACACCCTCTGTTAATTGAGGATATAAAGTTGGCAGAAAAGTATTTTGCAATAGTTAATTCAAATCATTTTAATTTGATAGCTACTGCAAGTTCATTTTTGCCTTTTTTAAGCAGAATCTTGAATAATGTGGATAAATTTTTGTTCAAAATGTTGCCATTTTTAAAGAAATATTCATGGATTACAGTAATTGAGTTCTCGAAACCCAAATAAAGTTTTTTTAATTAAAAACACTTTATATTTACAAAATTTTTTAATGCTAAGGATATTCTAGCATGAACAAAGCACTAATCATGAATGAAGAGGAATTAAATCGTATCTATTTACGATTTGCACATCAATTCCTCGAAACTTACGATGACCCGTCTCGACTAGCCATCATTGGGATGCAGACGAGGGGTGTTTATTTAGGAAAAAGAATAACTGAATGTATTCAGTCTGAATTAGGTGAAAAAATAGACTTTGGAATACTGGATGTAACTTTTTATCGGGATGATTTTCGATCAAAACTTAAAATGCCTGAAGTTAAAGTAACTGAAATTCCATTCGATCTTTATGATAGAGATGTAGTGTTAATTGATGATGTTTTATTTACTGGTAGGACAGTTAGATCTGCAATGGATGCACTGATGGCGTACGGACGTCCTAGAAAAATACAGTTTTGTTGTATGGTAGATCGGGGTCATAGAGAACTTCCAATAGCACCTGATTTTACTGGAATGTATTTGCCAACTCATGAGAAAGAAGAGGTTAGAGTAAAAGTGAAAGAACTTGATGGTGAAGATGCAGTATATTTAGTAAAAATAGAGGGAAGTGTTGATGAATAAACTTCTTGAAAACTACGAGTTTAATCAAAAGCACCTTTTAGGTCTTTCTAACTATTCAAAAGAGGATATTTTATATGTACTTGAGCAGGCAAAATCATTTAGAGAGATTTTAGATCGACCAGTGCCAAAAGTTCCAACCCTTCGTGACAAAACAATTGTTAACCTTTTTTATGAAAATAGTACAAGAACAAGACTTTCGTTTGAGCTAGCCCAAAAAAGAATGGGTGCAGATGTAATTAATTTTTCTACATCAACTTCGAGCACAAAGAAAGGAGAATCACTAAAAGACACTATACGCAATATCAGTTCTATGAAAATTGATATGGTTGTGGTAAGGCATCAAAGCCCAGGAGTTCCACATTTTCTCACACAATGTGTTGATGCCGCAATACTTAATGCTGGAGACGGAGCACATGAACATCCTACTCAGGCATTACTAGATATGTTTACAATGCAGCAAATTCATCCTAACTTGGAAGGGAGAAAAGTTGCTATAATTGGCGATATATCTCACAGTAGAGTGGTTCGGTCCAATATAATTGGATTGAAGAAACTTGGAGCAAAGGTAGTGCTTTGTGGTCCAAAAACATTCATGCCTAAATTTATTGAGAATTTTGGGGTTACGGTATCGTATGATTTAGAAGAAACACTAGCTTGGTGTGATGTTGCAATGGCATTACGAATACAGCTTGAACGGCAAGACGAAGGAACTGAACTTTTTCCAACAATTCGAGAATATCATGAACGATTTGGAATAAAATTAGAACATTTGGAAAAATATCCTGATTTTAAAATTATGCATCCAGGACCAATAAATCGTGGGGTAGAAATGGAAAGCGAAGTAGCCGACAGTGACCGAGCTGTAATTTTAGATCAGGTTACCAACGGAGTTGCAGTACGTATGGCGGTTTTATATTTGTTAAGTGGCGGTAATAGAGTTTAGTTTTATATGCGAATCTTATTCATAACACCTCGTTTCCCATATCCTGCTTTAAAAGGGGACCAACTTATTGTGTTGAATAGGTTAAAGGGGCTAGGTAAGGATTTTAAAATCGTTCTACTTACTTTTTACGAAAAAGAAAGCGAGCTTCAGGGTTTGAAAGAACTTGAAAAGTATTGCGAGCAAATAATACCTGTAAAACTGAGCCGATTTCGATCAAATATCAATATTTTAAAAGGCTTATTTGGAAATAAATTACCATTACAGGTTAATTACTTTACTTCAAGCTTATTTCAACAAGAGCTACATAGAGTGATTAGTACCTACGATATTGATATGGTACATGCTTTTACACTGCGATTAGGAGAGCATTGCAAGAACCTGAAGATTCCTGTTATTTACGAATTAATTGATTCGATGCAGTTGAATCTTGAAAATATGGTTAGAGAAGAGCAATTTTTTAAAAAGTGGCTGTATAGAATTGAAGAAAAGCGGATTAAGGTCTATGAAAAATCTCTTTGTAAAAAAGAAAAGTATTTAACCGTTGTTTCGAAGAAAGATAAAGAAAAGATCGGGTCACGTCATATTCAAGTTATACCAAACGGCGTTGATCTATCACTATTTAAAGAAGCGGATACTTATAATAATGGAGAAATTATATTCTCAGGAAATATGGGTTATTTACCCAATATTCATGCAGTTAGATGGTTTGTGAATGAATGTTTACCAACTATTAAACAGGCAAGACCAAATGTTAAATTTAATATAGTTGGAGCAAACCCTAGTTCCTATATAAAAAGCTTACATGATGGACGAACCATTTTTGTTTCCGGATTTGTTGAATCCATTAAAAATGAATTGAATAGAGCCCAAATTGCAGTTGCTCCGATGCGATCTGGTTCAGGAATGCAAAATAAAATTATTGAAGCGATGGCGTGTGGAACTCCAGTAGTAACAACGCATAATGGCCTGGAAGGTTTATTTGCTGATCCTGACGAGGATATTTTAGTTGCAGATACCCCAAACACATTTTCACAGGCAGTTATTGATTTATTAAGTGATAATGAATTATATACTAAAATTGCTACTAACAGTTGTTCTTACGTTAATAAATTTCATTCTTGGGTAGGGAGTAATCAAATGATTTCTGATCTCTATTTAGATGCTCTTTCGGATAAAATTCGGAAAGAATCTGTTTTAAATAAGTAGGGGAGAGGATTAATGGCTAAGATAGTTCAACTGTCTTCAGTACACCCTTCAAACGATACTCGAATTTTCCATAAAATATGTAAATCGTTAGTAAATGCAGGGTATTCACTAGATCTTATTATTCAAAACGAGAAAAATGAGACTAGAGAGGGGGTAAATATTATTGCACTTCCAATTGCAGAGAAAAAAAGTGATAGAATATTTAAAATTATTCCAAAACTAATAAAGCTTAGTTTTAAATATCCAAAATCAACGTTTTTTCATTTTCATGATCCCGAGTTAATTATTGTAGGTTTACTACTAAAAATGTTTGGTTATCGAGTAATTTACGATGTTCATGAAGATGTTCCCAAAGATGTGCTTACTAAAGAATGGATTCCAATTGTTCTAAGGCTTCTATTATCAAAATCAATCTCAATTATTGAAAGGTTTTCAAGCAATTACTTTGATCAAATTATTACAGTAGTTCCTTCGATTACAGAGAGATTTAAAAACCGAAAAGTAGTTGAATTAAGAAATTACCCTTTCCTTGAATCAAATATTTACGATAATTATCAAAGTTCGCCAGCTAATAAGTACATCGTGTATGTCGGAAGTTTGACAGAACGGAGGGGTTTGCCAATTTTAGTAGATGCATTACCGTATGTTAATGAGCCTAATTTAACACTTAAAATTGGAGGAGTTTTCAATAATGATGGCCTAGAAGATTTATTGAAATCAAAAAAAGGATGGGGAAATGTGAAGCTCCTTGGGTGGGTTCATCAAAATGAATTGCTACAGCTACTTGAAGGGGCTACCGCTGGAATGGTAGTATTAGGTGACATTCCAAGTCATAGAGGTTCATTTCCTGTCAAGATGTTTGAATATATGAGAGCTGGAATTCCAATTATCGCATCTGACTTCCCACTTTGGAGAGAAATTGTGCAAGACTGTGGCTTATTAGTAGCCCCAAACTCTCCGCAAGAAATTGCTGATGCAATAAATTGGGTTTTAGAGAATCCAGAAAAAGCAAAGGAAATGGGTGAAAATGGGTTGAAATTAGTTCGTAAAAAATACAATTGGACAAATGAAGAAAAAAAACTTCTGGTTATGTACGAAAACCTATTTTTTAAGCCAAATACGACATAGATTTGGTGAGAAATAATAAGAATTCTTTCCAAATATTTTTGCTAATGAGAAATAAACACATCTAAGAAAGAAAGGTGCTTTATCTTTCCAGCGGTTCGAATAATTATAGGGACTGTAAAAAGGATAAGAACTTTTCCAGTCTTTATAACTCTTAAAAGTGAGTGTAGTAGATACTGGAGCAAATTTTTGTCTAAGAGGTTTAAGTCTTAAGGGACTAACAAAATCATTTTCCGGTTTACCTTTTACCCCAAATAGGTTTGTATACAAGCTTCTTTTAGAACTTGGTATCCAATGGCTCATGGGTATTTTATTATCATGCAGTACTAAAGGAAAAAATTTATTAGGGGTTGTAAGAATAACAAGTTTATCGGTAGATTTTGAAATAAGCTCTATGCAGGCGTCAATATGTGGGTCTCCTACATGTTCGAGGGTTTCCACAGAAACAAAAATGTCAAACTGATTTTCATGAAAAGGCAATTCCTGCATAGGAGCAGCTATAAAATCGCATTTATCTTTTATATTTAATATTTCTGCAATTCGCTCTGCATCTTTTAATCTGGGTTCATCAATATCACAAAGTGTGGCATGTTTACCTCCTGAAAGCAAAAACCCAAAGGCCAACCACCCAAAACCCGCTCCACAATCAACCAATGTTGAAGTGCTAAGATCAAGATGTTCATTCAGTGGTTGGATATATCTTTTTATGATATACTCAAGTGTTTTTTGAAAGTCGAGATTATAATATTCCGTATTTCTAAGAAATGGTAATTCAGAAATTTCTTGAACTTGATCTGAAGTCAAATTAATCATAAATAATATTTTTATATCTTGTTATTAGCTTGCTTAAGAAGGCTTGGGACCCAAAATTTTTAATCGTAAGAGCCCTGATTTCTTCAGAGTCGTAGGTAGTCAAAGTTTGCTCTAATTTAGAAATAGAATCTCTAAGAGTAGAGGGGGCAAAATCGGAACAAAGTATTCCAGTTTTATCTGAAACAAAATCAGAAGCTATCCCCGCTGGTGTAGCTACAACAGGAAGTCCTGTGGCAGTTGCCTCGATAAGTGAGAGCCCAAAACCTTCTTTTCTGCTCGGAAAAATATATGCGTCGGCAGCATAATAATAGTCAATAAGTTTTGAGGGGGGCATCGCGGGATGAATATCAAAACAAGGGATAAAAGGAAATTCAAACTCTTTGAAACTATCGTTCATATTTCCAACAATGTGCACTTTAATATCCTCAAACTGAGAGTTTTTATCAGAAAAAGCATTCGATAAAATATCAAGCCCTTTTTCTGGCCTGTTGTTAGCAATGCACAGAAAATGTTTTTTATCTACATCCCAGCCCATTCTTTCTTTTGCCTGTATTTTATCGGATTTACTAGGTAGCGTATAAATCTTTTCATCAATAAAATTATTTATTTGAAAGATTTTGAAAGATAAGGCGGGAAAATAGATGCTTATATCCTTTTTTAGTTGAGGGCCAACTACAAATATTTGATCAGCAGAAGTGAGAGCCTTTTCTACCATTCTTTTAAAAAATGGTAAATGGATAATTCGGTACCAATCTCCTCCATGAATGGTAATGGCTGTTTTAACCCCCCTTTTTTTTAAAAGAGGGAGTACTAAACCCCCTGGATAAAGAAAGTGAACATGGATTAAATCAAAACTCTGATCTTTTAAAATTCTCTTAAATATCTTAACAAGTGAAAACTGTGTAATAAAAGGGAGTTTTTTTTTAGGTATTGACAAGTAATGAACTCTCTCAGGAAGATCTCCAGAGGTCTCAAATGTACTTTTGCTCTCAACTGCCCTTTTTGTAAAGGGAATAGGCGTTGGAGTTAGAACAAAAACGCTAACGTTTGTAGTGGCATCCGAACTTTGTATAAGTTCGGCTTGGTCTTTTATAAATTTTCCTTGAATCGGATGAAGTTCGGTAGGGAAAAGATGACTAATTAATGCTACTTTCAAGGCCCATATAATTTTTATTAATTATTTAATATAGCATAGTTGAAAGCTTATATCATCCTTAAATGAAAAAACTATTCGCAAAACTACCATCAGATATAAAGGATGCAAGTACACTAGCTTTTGGTAATGGTTTTGCGTTAGCTATTCCGGTTCTATTATCCCCTTTACTCACAAGAATTTATAGTGCAGATCATTTTGGAACGCTAACTATTTATCTTGCCCTAATTGGTTTTATTGGTGCTTTTGCAACCGGGCGATTAGACTTTGCCATCCTTATCTCCAATTCCAAGAAGAACGCGGCTCACCTTTTTAAGATAGCAGTTTTTTTCGCTATGGTAGTTTCGGGTATTTCATTTATTACTTTATTTTTTACGGCGGGTTTGATTATTGAGGTTTTTAATGCCCCGGGTTTAGCCAATATCATTTATTTAATCCCTTTAAACATATTTCTTTATGCCATAATTAGTGCTACTCAAAATGCTTTGAATAGAGAGAAAGAGTATCGCGGAATTTCAATAAGTAAATCAATCCGATCACTATTTGTTGGGGTAAGTCAGCTTTGCTTTGGTTTAGTTGGTTTTAATCAAAGCGGATTGATTATTGGTAAACTGATTGGAGATGTATTCTCCGGTGGATATTTAGGGTTTCAGGTCCAAAGACTTGGAGTATATTTATCTCAAAAGTTTACTTTGAAAAGAGGGATTGTGCTTTTCAAACAAAATGATAAATACTTGAAGTATAATGCACCCCACGCAACAGTTACGGCTTTATCTACCAGTTCTACAGCTTTATTGTTAGGGTATTTTTTTGGGGATAAAATAGTGGGTTATTATGGATTAAGTTTTATGGTGTGCATAGCTCCAGTTACCATCATTTCAACCGCATTTTATCCTGTTTTTAGCCAAAAAGTATCAGAAATGTTTAATTCTGGAATCGAGATAAGATCTTACACGAAAAAAAGTATTCAGGTTTTGGCATTGATTTCTTTTATCCCGTTTATATTACTAATGATTTTTGGTCCGGATATATTTTCAGCCATTTTTGGGGAAGAATGGAAAACTTCGGGCGACTTTGTGCAAATATTGGCTCCTTATCTTTTTTTGATTTTTATACTATCGCCGTTAACCTACATACCCCTCATTTATGATAGACACCGAACATCCTTTATGTTCGAAATTTTTGCAACAGTATCAAGAATTACAGGATTAATAATTGGTGGAGTATTGGGGGATATTTTTATTGCTCTGATACTTTTTGTGGGAGTAAGCATAATTGTACAAACCGCAAACCTGTTTTGGATATCAAGGCTTACTTTGAGAGGACATGCTTGACAATGTTGAGTTATTAAGCTCTAATAGGTCTACATATTTTAAAAAAATTGCTAGTAAAACAATCCACAAATCCATTAATTGGAAATCATGAAGTACAGAATTTGTTAAACAGGTTATTAAAAAAGTTATAAGTATGGAAAAATAGATAATACTTAAAAAGCTCACTTCTTTTGAATGATCAATTATTTTTTTGAAAGCCAAAACTAAAGGGTGCAAGTAAATAAAGATATAACTGGTAAATCCAACTATACCATACCGTCTAAGAATTAAAATGTACTCGCTATCAACTACAGTTGTATAAAGATCTTTTGCTGGTCCCCAGCCCAATAAGGGTGATTTCAAAAAAACGAGAATATTTAAATACCAAACAATTATTCTCATGGCGAAGCTTTCATCGTTTAAAATGTCTACACCAGATTGAAGTCGAATATATGTTTCGTATGAAATTACAGAGAGTGCCATAATAAATACGATCGATAAAGAAGAAGTAATAAATATTACCTGAGAAGTTTTCAATCCTCTTTTTATAGAAATGATGAATATTAGAATAATGGTTATAAAAAGATAGGAAGCGATCATTGTTCTAGATCCAGCAAAAAAAAGTAGGAGCAAAAAGAATATAAGGACCGAGAGCAAAAATAATTTATTCCTTTTACTTTCCTCATAAAAATAGAGAGATAAAGCAATAATATGGCCAATAACAAGAAGAACGGAGTAGTTATTTGGATTCTTGAAAGTAGCAGTAAGACGTTCGTTGACAATATATGAACGCTCAAGAAGGTAGATAGGGGCAGTATAGTTGTCAATGCCAAATAAGCCAAAAAATTGAATTAAGCCGAATATCCCTGATACGCATATTAAAAACAGAATTGCATATAGCAATCTCTTAATTTCATCGAAATTTAGATTAATACTATAGATTGCAACAAAAGCGATTAAATACTTTAGGTAGGTCACTATCTCAAAAAAGTCTCTTCGTCCTACTGGAACAGCTAAAAAAATCTTTCCATATAAAGTTGAAATACAAACAAGTCCAATGAAAAGTAAATAAATACGAAAAAATACCTTTCCGTTTTTATTCAACTTGAATTTTTTAGGGTTAAGAAGAAACACTATTGGGAAAAATAAATAAATTAGAATCTCGTCAAGCCGAATGCGTGGAAGATTACTCGAAATTTCTAACGGGGGGCTCAAAATTACTAAAAAGAAAAAAAAATATATTATGTGTAAATAATCTGTCTTAAAACTATTTGAAATAATATAGAAAGCGAGTATTGATAAGAATACTAAGACAGGATACAATAATAAATTAT
Source organism: uncultured Balneolaceae bacterium (assembly GCA_963974345.1). Taxonomy (GTDB): domain Bacteria; phylum Bacteroidota; class Rhodothermia; order Balneolales; family Balneolaceae; genus RHLJ01. The sequence goes on from CAXBBW010000004.1 coordinate 204,477, forward strand.
CAGCAATAAACGGGATTGAAGCAATGCCAAAAACTAAGAAAGATGTTAAAATGGCACTTGAGAAGCTTATATTTCCTGTATTGGTATTGCCCAAATTTATTAGTTTAAATCCGTTATTTGATGAACAAGTTCTTTCATTTTCGAGCTATACAAATAGTATATTAACAAATAAAATATAGTTAACAGGGTGCCTAAGAACATTATAGCAATAACAATTAAGCTCCTTGTTGGAGCCGACCGTTTAGTTGGGAGCTGTGGTAAATCTATAAACTGTAAACTTGGAGTTTCTTTTGTTTCTTGCAATCGTACTTGCTCGTATTGCTGGGTTAGAAACTCATAGATTAACCCCTGTACAGTAAACTCTCTTTGCAATCTTGCATATTCTAATCCGTATTCAGGTGCCTTTTGATAAGAAGGAAGAACAGACATAGAATCCATAGAGGAACCATTTAACTTCAAAGAATTAATTTTGGAGTTTAACTCATTGATTAAATATCTAGTCTCATTAATCGATGAAGATTCATCAAAGCTATTCTCTAGAACACTTAACTTTATTTCCTGAACAATTTTTTGGTTTTCTAATTCAGCTAATGCTAAAATTAAGGCTTCGGTTTGCTCTTTAAATAACAAAACACCAGTTTCTTTGCTAAAGTCCTTAATTTGTAACTCAAGTTGTTCTATATCAGATTTATTTTTTTCGTATCTCTTTTCTATTTCTAAACGCTCATATTTTGCTTTTTGTGTTCCTAATGCTGTATAAGTATAATCTAATTCCTCGACTATAAAATCAGCTACATTTTTTACGAACTCCCGAACCTTATTCTCGTCTTCTTCTAAGTGGAAATATTTAGTCTTTTCAGTTACAGAAATTGTAATTAACCCTTCATCATTAATATCAAAACTTATTTTTTCACGGATTGTTTCTAATGCATCTTCAATGGTAGGGGATTCAAATTCTTCCATTAAATTAAACTGGTAGATGATTTTCTCATTCATCTTTCTACTATTGAGGATAGCTAACAACTTATTAGTTTCACCATCTTGGTCGAAAGCTGATCCTCCTAAAGCACCGGTCAACCCTTTTGTTAATGTTGGTGATAGGAAAGAACCTAAAATACCTCCTTGACTTGGAGGTAGTATACTAACTGTAGCCGTATATGAAAGAGGCGTTATCAGTGCAAAAGTAATTGATAAAATACTCAGTATTATAACCTGTAATAAAAGTATTTTCTTGTACTTGTAAAGAATGTGAATGAATTTAATGATGCTGAAATGGTTATCCACTAAAAGTCTATTGTTTGTTAAAGTCTTTGGACGGCTGCATACGCAGTAATTATACTTGCAATCGTACCCACACCCGCTATAATAAGTTGTATACGATTATTTTTTAATTGTTGAACTTGCAAAGCATAATTGCGACCGGTTATAATATTTTCAAAGGGCATTCGATCCACAAATATAATATCTCCCGATTCTAAGCTTGTTTCACTTGGTTTGTACCAAGATTTACTTCCTGCTTTAATTACAAAAGTACGTTCTTCATCTGCAGCTATTGTAACTCCATTCGCAAGTGTTAAATAATCGGATACTGATAGTTTCTCATCAAAAGTATAAAACCCAGGCTCATTAACTTGACCCAAAAGTGATATAGTAAGTTCATCCTTTGGTATATATATTCGATCTCCATTCATAACTTTAGTTCTTTCTAAAACTTCAGTTTTGGATAGATTAACACTCATCTTATTTGGATCAAGTGCTTGCTGTAATTGCATATAGTCAAAGCCTTCCAAAAATTGATCGGACCCCCTAGTTAGAGCGCTCATATTTACAGACGTTACAGAAGTAACCCCTCTACTATCTAAACTTTGACGAATCAAGTACGCCGCATTAGGAAGTGCCTGATTTGTCATTCCATTTGCTTGCTCTAAAACTTCTTGAAGAGTTGTTACTCCAGACTCAATAGAAAAAATTCCGGGTAGATTAACTTCACCTTCAATAGTTATTGTACCCTTAACGTTTTTCAGTTCATTTAAAGGGATAATAAATTGATCTCCAGGTTGTACAATGTAATTTGATATATCAGAACTAGGGATAGTTAGTTTTTCAGTTGAGCCATTCCTATTCTTTATAACAATAATCGAAGATGAATCCGCTTCGGGAGAATAGCCACCTGAAATATTTAGCAAAGTGGAGAAAGTATCATCATTTCGATAAGAACCGACAAAAGGATTATTAACAGAACCTGAAATACTCACTTTAAATCTGTTTTGGGAATTCTCGATTAGGGTTATTTGGTCCCCATCTGAGATATATGGAGCAAATTCTATATTGCCACTATTGAAATATCCACTTAAATCTATAAATTTTTCAGATCCGTCTTTCCCTGTTACTTTTACTAATCGGAAGTCAAATTTTGATGAAACTTCATTAAAAATAGAATTTACCTTTTCATTGCGGGCATTTGTTTCTGCCGAAATTCTATCAAAATTTAGTCCAGTAACTGAAGGGCGAGTAGAAGAGGTTTGTTTTGTTATTTGGAGTTCGTCGTCGATCAAAGGAAGTACTAGCTCTTCATTTATAGGGAACCCGGTAACCAAAGCATCAAATCTTGTTCCTGCGGGAATAAGATATCTTCCTGGTTTTGGAATATTACCACCTATATAAACATTTACTGGACGAATGCGATCTAAGGTTACTTCAGTTTTAATATTCTTAAAGCTTTGATTGAATCGGGATTGAATCTCTTTTTGTGCTTTGGCAAGAGTCAAATCTTTTAAAGAGACCCGACCAACAATAGGGACAAGAATATCACCAGTAGCATTAATAGTTAGTGCCCGATAAGTAAACTCTGTATTTCCCGATCCATAAATTGAGATGACATCATAAGGTCCAAGCAAGTAAGAATTTGGATCTATAAATTCATCTAGCGGAGTGCTAGATAAACCCAATTGAAGCCCTGCTTCATCTATAAAATATGAGGTATTATTCGAACGATTAATAGTTGAATTGTCAGTACTTGTATTTTGTGCTTTAACTGCTTTCGTAGCAGTAAGAAAAATCACAAAACAGAAAACTGTTAATAGGATGCGATTTACAGACATAAATCCTAAAATAGACTAATTAGTGGGTTAACAGTAGCTGTGGAATCGGATAGAAATTATCTTCGTGTTAAAATGATCCCAAGTATAACAAATCCTGAACCAATATACTGAAATAGTGTAAGCGGTTCATCTAAAATAAGCACTCCAAAAATTAATCCTAAAACGGGAACTAGATTTTGGTAGCTAGCTGTGCGCACAGCTCCAAGTTTACTGATTCCATTATTCCAGATTAAATATGCAAAGCCAACAGAGAGCAACCCACTATAAATAATACCTCCATATCCTGTCAAAGTAATTGAACTAACATCAAGTTTGATAAGAAACGGAGCGCCAACAATGAGTAAAGAAATAGCTCCAATCACAGACATAAATGCCGAATACTGTGTTGAATTATAAAATCTGAGATACTTTTTAGATAAGATAGTATAAACCGCCCATGAAACAGCCGAAAGTAACATGATGAGATCGCCTTTAAAGGTGTCTGAAGCAAAAGAGATCCCATTTTTACCCCCTATTAAAATTAGTGAAACTCCTATAAATGCTAGGAATATTCCTATCGATTTGGCGAGGGTAAGTTTTTCTTCGGTAAATAGCTGTGATAAAAGAGCAACCCAGATTGGAATAGTGCCTAGCATAACGGCGGCATTTGCTGAGTAAGTATAATCAAGCCCGATTATAAAAAGCAGCTGATACACTAGATTTCCGACAATACCTATGCCCACTAATTTCCAGAAGTGCTCTTTTTTTACTTTTAAACTGAACCCTTTTTTCTTTGCTACGACTACTAAAAGAGCGGAGGCTAGAATGTATCTCAAAGTATTAAAACTAAAAGGGTCAATTTGCTGAAGCGTTATTTTTACTACGCTAAAATTAAGAGCCCAAATAATCGCGACAACGATAAGACTCGCGTCGGTCAAAGTGAATTTTTTCAATGCGAAAAATTAGTGAGCGCCAAAAGTAAGCATTAACAGAATAAGTGGGAGTAATTTGTTTACATATTGTTTGCCAAAATAAAATAGGATATAAATTAGCACTTACGTACCTTTTGACCCGAATTCAAAAAATGACTGAAAGTCAAAATATGGGAATAACTGAACGAAAAGAACGGGAGCGTGAGTTAAAACGCGAAACAATGCTAAAAGCAGCAGAGGCTATAATTCTTGAGAAAGGATTAGAGCACTTAAATATGGACGAAGTTGCAGAGAGGGCAGAAGTTAGTAAGGGCTCATTATATCTTTATTTCAATAGCAAAGCCGATCTAGTTTTAGGAATATGTCACAAGGCTTCTACAATGATGAACGACATGACTACCAAGGTGTTAACTGAGGATAAGTCGGGTCTTGAAATGGTTTATCAGATTGGAATTAACTACCTAAAATTTGCTGGTGATCACCCTGAGTTTTACCGAGCAATGAGGTTTCTAGAGAATTATAAAGACACTGAACAAGCAAAAAGTAGCGACTTTCTAGCTCTCTGTGGCGAAAACCGACAAGAAAGTTTTAGAGTAATGGTAAGAGCCATTCAAATAGGTATACAGGACGGTTCTATTAATTCATCCTATAGACCAGAAGAACTAGCTTTACTCTTATGGTCTACTTCTCATGGAGTAGTAAATATGGCGTATATGCACCAAAATGCTGGACATTTCAAGTTGTTGGATAATCTTGGAGTAAGTCTTGAGACAATGTTCAGTGGATATATGAAACTAATTGGCCAGGGAATGGAAGCAAAAGATTGCTGACTCCCAGTCATTTTTTTTGAAACACAAAGGGTGACTTAGCGTAGCAGGTTGCCAAAATTGAAACGAGTATCAAATAACAACACAGTAAATGGTTAGTAGAGGAAAAAGCAGAGGAATAATTATATCTGCATTAGTAGTAATAGCTGGGATATTTTCTTATAGCTCAGTATTAGCTCAAACACAAGAAACGGAATTGATTGCAGATTACGAGCTCACGCTTGATGAAGCGATTAAAATTGCAGTAGCAAATAATCCACAGGTTAAACGGGCATTACTTTCGGTGGAAGATGCAGATCAACTGGTTAAAATTGCATATAGTGAGGTCTATCCAGATATAAGTTCTTCGGTAAATTATACACGAAATATTGAAATACCAGTAACATATATACCGGCTCAATTATTTGATCCAACAGCACCTGCTGGCGCTCTTGCTCCAGTTCAATTTGGAACTGATAATAATTGGCAAGGTGGATTTTCGGTAAGCCAGAAACTATTTCAAGGAGAAACCTTGGTGGGTCTAAGTTCAGCTACTGTTTTTAAAACCGTACAGTCTGAAAATTTTAGAGCAATTAGTCAACAGATCATCACCCAAACTAGGATCGCTTATTATTCAGTACTCGCCGCTACTGAGCAATTCCGTTTGCAGGAAACTCAAATAAAGAGACTGGAACAAAATCTGAAGGAAAATGAAGCTCGGGAAAAAGCGGGGCTTGTTGACGAATACGCTGTTCTAAGTATTAGAGTTCAATTGAGCAATCAACGTCCTCAACTTATAGAAGCTAAATATGGTATTGATGAAGCATATCGGATACTTAAAATATCAATGGGGCTTCCTCTTAAATTTGATTTTAAAGTGGAGGGAAGTCTTAATGAATTTGACATTCTTTCAACGGAATCTGAAGATGGAGTAAACGGTACTTTAAAAATGGTAGATCAAATGAATCCTTATACCTTTCAAAAAGAAGGACTCGATTCAATAGGGTTAGAATCTATGAGGGGTGATTTAAGAGTACTTGATGCAAGCATAGCTTTAAGCGATAAAGAAATTACAGCAACTAAAAGTCGTTTTCTTCCAACTCTTTCGGCTTCATATAATTTACAATGGAGCGCCGCAGAACCGGGTGGTCCAACCTTTTTTGAGAATGCAAATCGTTTCCAAACGCTAGGTCTAAATTTAAGCCTTCCGATTTTTCAGGGTTTTAAGCGAGTAGCGGATGTCCAAAGGGTTCTGATACAAAGAAAGGATCTTGAAGAGCAAAAACGTGGAGCATTATTAGCAGCTCAGAATGAAGTAGCTTCTGCAAGCGAAGATTTAAACAGAGCTTTTGAAACTGCAGAGGCTCGAAAGATTGCATTAAGACAAGCAAGTGAAGGCTATCAACGTGCACAAAAACGATTAGAAAATGGACTTGGTTCTCAACTGGAGCTTACCGATTCAGAATTACAAGTACGGCAAGCGGAAGTAAATTATGCCCTAATGGTATATCAATATCTAACGGCAAAAGCAGAATATGATTTAGCAACTGGTAAAGTGCCATTTGTAGATACGGATTTAGAACAATGAGATTATTAACAAAGACAATATCACTCAACATGAAAAAAAGAACACTATTAGCCTCACTATTTTTAATAACAGCACTTGCTGCTTGTTCGGGTGGTGGAGATGAAGTACAAACAAATTCAGATGAAGAACTGATTAAATCAGTCAATATTACTACTCAAAATATCCAACCATCAACATTTGCAAGTTTTGTACGTGTTGTGGGTACTGTTGAAACTTCAAATGATATTATGATTTCTGCTGAAGTAAGTGGACGAGTTACCTCTTATAGTTTAAAAGAAGGCGACCTAGTAAGAAAAGGTCAAACAATTGTAAAGATTGATGATTCAAAGCTTAAACAAGAGAAGGCAAGATTAGAAGCGATTACTTCACAAACTAAAGAAAATTACGAACGTCTTAAAAAAGTTTACGAAGAAGACGGTATAGGGTCAGAAATTGATTATCTCAATGCGAAGTATGCGTACGAACAAAGTAATTCTTCTCTAGAATCTATTAAAGTTGATTTAGCAAACACCAGTATTAAGGCCCCTTTCAATGGAACTGTTGAGTCGAAATCTGTTGAAGTAGGAGAGATGGTTAGTCCAGGAATGCCAGTTGTTCGAATTATAGGTTCAGATGACTACATAATTTCCGCTGGAGTTCCAGCTCGTTACTCAGATGTAATCAAATCAGGTGACGATGTAGAAGTTTGGTTTGATACTCAATTAAGTGATACGCTTAAGGGAAAAATCAGTTTTGCAGGTGGTAGTATCAATCCACAGAATAGAACTTTTCGGATAGAAATTGATCTTCCCAAAAAAGAAAACCAGTACAAGGTAGATATGATTGCCAACCTACGATTAAAAACAAACCAGCAGGAAGGCGTACTAGTTATTAGCGAAGAGTTTGTGTACTCGAAGGAAAGCGGTTACGTAGTTTATATATTAAACAGAGACGATGAAGGGAATGAGATAGCTGAAGAACGAATAGTTAGTCTTGGACTTTCCTATAAAACCGATGTGATTATAGAAAACGGTTTGGTCGCTGGAGACCAGTTAATTACTCTTGGTTCTGCATTTCTTGATGATGGTATGAGAGTAACTCTCAAGAATAAAGAATCTAATTTAGCATCTAATTAAAATCATTCGGAAACTATTATTATGAGTACCGAAATCCAACAAAACGGAAATTCAACAAACGGGAAGTCGTCGCCAAAAGGTGACAACAGGAAAGAGTTTTGGTTATCCAGCTTTTCCATAAATAACAGAATAAGTGTATTGGTGTTACTAGTTCTGGTTGCTGTAATGGGTATTGTGTCTTACCTCACAATTCCAAAAGAAAGCTTTCCAAGCATTAATGTTCCAAATATCTTTGTAGTTACAATCTATCCAGGGGTTTCGCCTGAGGATATGGAAAGCTTGGTAACTAGAAAGCTGGAAGATGAGTTAGGAAATATATCTGAAGTTAAAGAAATGACTTCAACTTCTTCAGAAGGATACTCTAACATTAATTTAGAGTTCGACCCAAGTGTGGATATTGAAGATGCGCTACAAAAAGTACGAGAAAAGGTCGATTTGGCTAAACCGGAACTACCCGAAGATGCTGAGGAGCCGACAGTACAGGAGATTAATTTTTCTGAGTTCCCAATTATGAACGTTAACCTTTCGGGGGAATATGACGAAGTTATACTGAAAGAGATAGCGGAAGATCTTCAAGATAAAATTGAGACGATACCATCAGTATTGGGTGTTGATCTTACGGGTGGCTTAGAAAGAGAGGTTCAAGTTGATGTAGATCTTGCTAAAATGAAATACTATGGTATAACATTTGGCGATATTATTACCGCAATTTCACAGGAGAATGTAACGATTCCAGGTGGAGATATTTCGGTTGGAACTAAGAAGTTTTTACTTCGTGTGCCAGGCCAATATGATGATACTGCTCTGTTAGAAGACATCGTAGTAAAAGGGGAAAATCAAAGCCCGATATATGTAAGAGATGTAGCTAAAGTTACATTTGGGTTCAAAGAGCGTGAAACATATTCAGAGCTTGGAACTGCACCAGTTATTACTCTTGGTGTTAAGAAACGTACAGGCGAGAATATTTTAGATACTGGAGAACGTACTAAAGCAATTCTTGAAGAAGCACTTCCTACCTTGCCTCCAACAACAACATATACGATTACCAACGACCAAAGTGTTCAAGTAGTGAGTATGGTAAGTAATCTAGAGAATAATATTATTTCTGGATTGATATTAGTAGTTGGAGTATTACTCTTCTTTCTTGGTGTGAAGAACTCATCATTTGTTGGGATTTCAATTCCCCTCTCTATGTTTTTGTCCTTCATTATACTTTCTGCGGTTGGAATCACCATGAATATGATTGTACTATTCTCTTTGATTCTTTCTTTAGGAATGTTGGTTGATAATGCCATTGTAGTGGTGGAGAATATTTATCGATATCTAGAAGAAGGGTACGATAATTTCGAAGCTGCTAAGAAAGGTACGGGGGAAGTTGCAATCCCAATTATTGCTGGAACAATGACAACTATCGCTGCTTTTGCTCCTATGATTTTCTGGCCGGGTATTGTAGGTCAATTTATGAGTTATCTTCCAAAAACATTGATTATTACACTAGCAAGTTCATTATTTGTTGGATTGGTAATTAACCCAGTAATCTGTGCACTTTTTATGAGTGTGGAAGGAGAGGAGAAAAAGGCTACTCTGACCAGAGATGGTAAAATGATAGTAATCTTTTTCACTTCAGCAATTTTAGTAATCTGGATATTAATATCAGGATTAGTCTCAGGTATTTCAGCTGCTTCAGATAATCCTGAGTTATTTGTTTCTGCTTTTATAGGGGGGATGCTAACACTTTCTAAGACTCTATTGATGCTTGTTATATTAGGTCTAGTCTTTTGGATACTAAATAAAGTTGCTTTGGCACCTATTGGTCGTTGGTGGCAGAAAGATGGCTTACAAAAAGTGATTGATAAATATGAACAAACGCTTGTTTGGTCTCTTGATCATAGAATTAGTACGATAGTAATGTCAGTGGTAGTTTTGCTATCAAGTTTTGCAAGCTGTATAGCATTTAATCCAGGAACAGAATTTTTTCCAGAAAATATTCCTCCTCAAGATGTTTATATCCAAATTGAGACTCCAATTGGTTCTGATGTACAATTCACTAAGAGCATTGTTAACGAAGTACGAGATCGAGTTCAGAATCTACCAAATATTGTAGATGTTACTAGTATTCTCGCAACTTCTGGTGCAAGTATAACCTCTGATCCTGGAGCTGGCGGTGGTGGTAATTCTCCTCATAAAGGAACCGTTGCACTAAACTTTGTTGATTTCCAAGAACGTGAAGGTGATGTATTCGAAGCTATGGAGTTTTTAAGAAATCACATGACGGAGAATATAGTTGGAGCAAAAATCACAGTTGAGAAACCTGCAGATGGACCACCAACAGGGAAGCCAATCAACTTGGAGATTTCCGGTCCTAACATGGATCAACTAAGTAGTATTTCAAATATGATACTTTCTGTTTTAGAAGCAGATTCTGTGTTTGCAAAAATGGATGGGTTAGATTCAAATTTACCAGAAGCTAGACCAGAGGTAAGAGTAGAAGTTGATCGTGAAAAAGCGGCGCTTTATGAATTGAATACCAATGTTATTGGGATGACGATCCGTCAAGCAATAAACGGTGTCGAAGCTTCAAAATTTAGAGATGGCAAAGAAGAGTATGATATCATTGTTCGATTAAGCAATGAATATAGAGATGATATGAGTACACTTTCTGATCTAACTATTTTTCATGAAGGCAATCAAATTCCATTATCAGAAGTAGCAACGTGGGAAGTTAGTGATGGATTGGGTGGTATTAATCACAAAGAATCAGTCCGTGTTATTACCATTAGTGCAGATGTTAGATCCGATTACCAAGCAAACGCTGTTTTAGCGGAAGTTCAAGGTGTACTAGAAAATTACCTTCAAAGTTTACCTGCAGGATATAGCCATAACTGGACAGGTCAACAACAAGAACAAGATGAGTCGTTCGAGTTTTTAGGAATCGCGTTTTTAATCGCATTATTCTTGATTGCGTTCATCTTAGTATCACAGTTTAACTCGGTAGCAAAACCGTTGATTATTCTAAGCTCGGTAATAATGTCGATGGCCGGTGTATTTTATGGCTTAGTAACTTTCCAAATGGCATTTGGGTTAATGGCATTCTTAGGGATTATTTCACTAGCTGGAATTGTGGTAAATAACGCAATTGTATTAATCGATTATGTAGATATTCTTCGAGAACGAGATGGATTGAATTTACGAGATGCACTTATTCAAGGTGGGAAAGTGCGTTTCCGTCCAGTAATTCTTACCGCTACAACTACTGCTTTAGGACTTGTTCCCTTAGCAATAGGGTTTAACTTTGATTTTATAGTGTTAGTTGCGCATCCTCTTGAGTTTTTCTCAAATCTACATTCCTATATTTATATGGGTGGTGAACAAGCTGCATGGTGGGGCCCGATGGCAATAGCAGTTATTGTTGGGTTATTATTCGCTACCGCACTAACGTTAATTTTGGTTCCAGTGCTTTACAGTATTATTGAAAGAAGCCGTAGAGGATTGAACAAAGTGATGTTTGGAAAAGAAGAGCCAGGTATCGTTAAAGATCAAAGTGCTTTGAATAATAGAAATAACGCTACAAAAGAATTAGAAGCGGCTATTTAAAGCAAAAAGGATTCAAATTTTTGAAAAGCCTGCTTTGTTAATAAGCAGGCTTTTTTATTTTAGAAAAGCTTTATCTTTCCAAAAAAATAAGAACCGAACTTTAATCCATTGATTCAAAGAATTCAAACCGTTTTCCTAGTACTCGCAATAACCTGTAACCTTTCAGTATACTTCACGCCTATTTACACCCGCGCAATGGAAGATCCTCAACAATGGATTGGCTTTGGCTTGGCAATATCTTTAGTGGTTGCAGTACTATTATCAATCTATTCTATTTTTCTATTTACAGATCGAAAGAATCAAATTAATTGGGTAAAAAAAGCTGCATTATCAGAAGTAATAGCACTTGGGTTTTCTATAGGAGTATTTTTCTCACTCGGAGGTATTGGAATCTATCTTTGGGATGAAGCTATTGGAACTGGATTAATTGTCTTAAGTTTCGCTTTTCAAATATTAGCTTTAAAATTCATAAATAAAGATGAAAAACTAGTTAAATCCATGGACCGAATCCGGTAATGGAACTATCGGAGCAGGAAAGTTTCTCGAAGGTAAAAGTATATTCACTACTCGCGTTCGGAATTACAGCCATAGGTTTTTCTCCAATTTTAGTAAAAGTAGTTACAAATGAATCTGCTTTTCTAGTAGCGGCAGTTAGAACAGTATTATCATTTTTACTTTTAATTCCAGTTTATTTCGCTTCAAGAAAAGATGCCCCAAAAAGAATGGTTTCGACCAAAGAACATATTTGGGTGGCAATTTCAGGTATTTTACTAGGACTTCATCTCATCTGCTGGATTTCCTCAATCTACTTTACTTCAATTGCTTCGGCTTCGGTATTGGTTACTACTCACCCTATCATTTTAATAGTTATTGAGCGTTTCGTATACAAGTACAAATTCAGACCGATAATTTGGTTTGGAGTGTTAATTTCCTTTTCAGGATCTGTTGTACTTGGTTATGCAGATTCAGGAATCAAAGGAACGTACTCTAATCCAGTATTAGGAAACGGATTGGCGATTTTAGCATCGTTTATTTTTGCAGGATATTTTTTAATTGGAAACCGAGTGCGTCAAAATAGAAATTGGATCGACTATGTTTTTCCTGTGTATGGTTATGCAGCAATAACCGCAGTAATAGCGTTGTTTATTGTTGAGGGAATATCATTCGAAATTACGGGGTTACTTTTTATAGTTGGACTTGGATTAGCCTTAGGACCCCAGATTGCAGGTCATGGAGCATTAAATTATGCTGTTAAATATGTTTCCCCGACCTTGATAGCAACATTGATACTTTTCGAACCAGTTGCCTCATCTATTATGGCTTTTTTCTTTTTTGGTGAAATTCCATTGTCACTTTCGTTTGTAGGGATGGCGATTATTCTTTTAGGAATTAGCCTTACATGGTCACGAAAGAAAGGAATAACAGAATAAAGTTAATTTTTAATTTTAAATACTTGCTTTAACTGAAACGAAGAAATTTCTACCAGGCCCCGAAAGACCAGAACTATATGGGCGATAACGTTGATCTGTAAGGTTTTCAATTCCTGCACTTAAAGTATAATCCTCGTTAAACTGGTACATTGTTTTTAAGTTTAGTGTATACCAAGAAGGAGCGTAATTATTTCGATTCTCATCCTTTGCGTAAATCTCATCTTTTCCTTGTTCTTCTACTGCTAAATCTTCAAAGCTTTTTTCCCCTTGGTAATTTGCATAAAGTTGAAGGATCAAATTACTCGCATTATAACTGAATCGGGTAGTACCGAATATAGGTGCGGCATGCCTAGAGGGACTTTTAGTTCCATCGTCCAACTCCTCTTCTCCCACTTGAAAATTAATATCTGAGGAGAGCTCAAAATTTGATGGAAGTTTCAAATTCATTCCAGCCTGAATGCCATAAACTGTAGCACGAGAGGCATTTTGAATCGCTTGTACTGTACTAAACTGACCATCGTATTCGATTTCAAAAAGTCCATTTATCTGAAAGTCTCTTCTAACCAAAGCATTTCTGAGAATAGTGTAGTAACCAGTAAGATCAATTTTGACAAAATCGCCGAAGACTTTAGCGACTCCTACATCTAAATTATATGCATATTCAGCATTTAGATCAGGGTTTGGAACAACTACTGAGCCCGGCTCAGAATCAAATATTTTGCCCATATCATCTACATTAGGGGAGCGAAATGCAGTACCAAAATTTAAACTAAGAACTAATGATGATATTGGTCTAAAAACGCCCCCAATACTTCCAGTTAAGGCGTTATTAGTAATATTAGTCTCAGAGAATGGGAAAGGATAAAAGGTTGTATCAAATACAGCATTTAAAATAAACTGATTGTATCGAATGCCAGTTTGCACTGTAAAATTTTCAGAGAATTTAAATTCATCGTTAACAAAAACTGCAATTGAGTGCCATGATGATTTAGGATATCTAGTTGGACCAGGAACGGTGATTCTGGTAGAAATATCCTCGTCCTTACCAATTGAGTTCACATCATTAAGCACATACTCAAATCCATAGAACACCTTGTTTCTAGTACTGGTTGATTTAGAGAAATCGATGTTGGCAGAATATGCGTCAACATTTTCAATGCGAATGCTTCTTAGGTCATCATTTAGAGAACGGTCTATTCTACTTTCCTCAAAATTTTGATAAGCGAGTCTAATAGTTGCTTGATCATATAAAGAAGTTTGAGCAAAATTATTTAGAGTAATGTTATTCATCATCCAAAGTTGGGGACCATAATCCCACTCTGCATATCTGGCTGTATCGTTACGTAAACGATTATGTCTATCATAACGTCCATAAGAAGAAGTCTCTGAAAAATGAAATGCATATTGGAAATCCCAATCCTCATTAGGTTTAAATCGTACTTTCTGCATTAGGTTTATTTGTGAATAGGCAGAAGGTTTTTGAATTAATTCATTTTCCTGAGTAATAATCTGATCTACTCCATTCTGTCTACTAACATAGAATGGCTTCAAATAATCATCGGGGCCGTTTTTACCCTGCCTTAGATCATCAAAATTCCAAGAACTCAAACTGGTTATAAGTGCCCATTTTTGCCATCCAATATTAACATCAAAATGCCCTGTTTTTTCATTGCTAGCAGAGGAATAACGTGCAACTGCTTTGCCCGAAATAAGGGGGTTATTTGCTAGTGATAACTGGGGATTAAGTGTTTGAAAACTCATTACTCCACCAATGGCATCACTCCCATAAATAACAGAACCAGGACCAAAAAGCACTTCGGTTTTTTCCAATGCAAAAGGGTCAATATTTATTACATTTTGAAGGTTTCCTCCTCGAAAAATTGCGGTATTCATTCGTATTCCATCTACGGTATAAAGGAGTCGATTAGTTGCAAAACCTCTAATCATTGGGCTACCTCCACCCTGCTGACTTTTCTGTATATATACATTTCCAGAAATACCTAGCAAATCTGCAGTAGTTTGAGGGCTATAAAGGGCAGCTTTTTGAGGAGAAATAGTAATTATTTTCGAAGGGATATCAGAAGAATTTTGCCACCATCTTGTAGCCGAAACGACTACTTCATCCAAGTTTAGATTAGATTTTGAAAGAAAAACAATAAAACTATCAGCGACAATTTTCTCATAACTTAGTATAATGGATTTATAACCTAGTGTCCGTATTTCAATATTCTCAAGGTTTTCAAATTTACTAATATCAGCCTGCCCCTCAGTATTTGTAATTGCATGAATTTGTGAATTTTTACTCATTAAGGTTACTAGCTCAATAGGTCTACTCGTTTCTATATCTTTTATTGTAATTGTTTGTGAGAACAAAGAGGTACTCATAGTAGTAACGAGCAATACGAAAAAAACCGTAAATGTAATTTTTGGATTTGAAGTAAGAAAAAAGGGGAAAAGACGTTTTTGTAGCTGTATTACCATAAAGGAATTAATATCCTTAGTATAAAGTTATATGATTTATAAGGGTTTAGCGGCAGGATGATTAATTGTTACTAATGAATAACTAAAAACCGGACAAATACTCTTAAATTGTAGTTGCTCTAACGCCAGCATGTAAATTTAATTTTATAAAAATTAAGCTGAAGTTTAAAGCCTTTTTAATGCTATTAAAAGATAACATATCGTTTAAAAATAAAAGAGCAGTAATAATTTTTTCTGTTTTATTTTTCATATCTGGTTGTGGGTTCGAATCAAAGAAGACTAAAACTATTGAATCCGAACTACTCGGAGTTAAATTAGAAGAACCAATCAAAAGAGATTTAGCTGAGATCAAAAGAGGTGGCGTACTTAGAATGATAACAAGCTATAGTTCGGGTTCATACTTTTTATACCGAGGTATTCAAGTTGGTTTTGAATATGAACTTGTACGCGAATTTGCCAGGTTAAACGATTTGGCATTAGAAGTAATTATTCCTGCCCCAAATGAGAACCCCTATGATTTATTAAATAGTGGCGCTGGTGATATTATTGCTGCAAATTATACAATTACAGAAGAGAGAGATGAGATTGTAAACTTTACTAGGCCTTACAACCTTGTTAACCAAATGGTTGTTCTTTCAGAAAATCTAGGATTTGAGCCAGAAAGCATTACAGACCTTGCGGGCATCCCAATCACTATTCGAAGAAATAGCTCTTATTTTTTGGAATTAAAAGCGCTTCAGGATGAGGGTTTTGATATTACTATAAACTTGGTTCCAGAAGAAATGGATACTGAGTCACTACTGTATCTAGTTGCAAATGGTACTTATGTCGCAACTGTAGCTGATGATAATATATATTCTGCAAGTAATAAATATATGGGAGGCTTAGTGAAAGGCCCAATGATTGCCGAACGAGATGAAATTGCTTGGGCGGTTAGAGAAAACTCTACTGACTTAGAGTCAAGGTTAAATAGATTTCTCTATCAGCATTATAAATACGATGAAAATGGGGTTCCAAAAAGATCAGCTTTTCTTAATGTACTTAGAAAAAAATATTACGAAGGTAGTTCTCAAATTGAAGACTATTTCAGACCAGATTATCAAACACGCCAATATGGAAACATCTCGCCTTTTGATAGTTTGATCAAGAGAGTTGCTGGAGAGTTTGAACTTGATTGGGTTATGTTAACAGCCATCGCAGCTCAGGAATCAAAATTTGATCCCTATTCGGAAAGTTGGGCAGGTGCTAGAGGTATTATGCAGGTTTTACCAAGGTTTTCAGAAGTTGCTGAAGATTCCCTTTACGTACCAGAGATCAATATTCGTGAGGGAGCTAGGATTATAAAAGATCATCTTGATCACTATACCTATATGGATTCCACAAATCAGTGGAAGGTAGCTTTAGCAACATATAATGCCGGAATGGGGCACGTTGCTGATGCAAGAAGACTTTCTATTGATCAAAATCAAAACCCCAATGAATGGGAAACGATTTCAGAATCACTCCTAAAACTTATGCAAAGAAGATATTATCAAAATGCCCGTTATGGTTTTTGTAGAGGGATAGAAACAGTTCGATATGTAAACGAAATTATGAATCGATACAATACGTATCAGGCAATACTTGCGCTGGCAAACTCAAAAAATGACCGTATCTCTCCTGTTTTTGGGATCAAAACATTTAACTAACTCTTAGTACAATCATAGTAATATCATCGTACTGAATATTATCGGAGAATTTATTTATATCTTGGATAATAGCCTTCATTATTTCAGAAGAATTCTTCTCTCTATTTTTATTGATACAATCAATTAAACGATCTTCTTCATATTCTTCAGTTTGATCGGGGTTCATTGCTTCAGTAACTCCATCAGTAAAAAATACTACTAAATCTCCCTTTTGAAATTCAACCTCAGAGCTTTCATAAGGTAATAGTGTTGGCATAGCTCCTAAAATAATGCCACCTTCATCTAATAAAATCGGTTCAGTTTTATTTTTTCTGAACAACATAGGCGGATTATGTCCTGCGTTTACAAACTTGAATCTTTTTCTATCGCGAGAAATTTTTCCCCAAAAGAAAGTGATAAATTTATCGGAAGGGGTGTTGTCATGGATTATATCATTAATTCGTCCAGAAGCTTCCTCTAAGGAGACATCAAGAGGTGCCAAAGCATGTAACATAGATTGAAGGTTTGCCATCAGTAAAGAGGCTGGAACTCCTTTCCCGGTTACATCCGCAATAGCTATTAAATGGCCATCATCTTCTAATTTCAGTAGATCAAAGTAATCTCCACCAACTTGTCGTGATGAAACATTTATTGCAGCAATATCAAAGCCTTCAATGTGTGGAATTGGATCAGGAAGTAATCCTCTTTGTATTGTTTTAGCAAGATTAAGCTCTTCTTCCATACGCTCTTTTTCAATCTGCTCTTCAAGAAGAAGCGTTTTTTGGATGGTAAGCAAAGCTAGGTTACCAAGAGATTGTAAAAAGTTTACTTCGGAATCTCCATAGCCTTCTTTTGTGGCTCGTTGACCTACACCAACAAGTCCGATTTTGTTATTCTGAAATCGAAGACCAATAACCAATTCGATATTATTATCTTCTAAAAAAGCACAATTTTCAGTTCCATCAATATGTCGTACATCTTCAAATTTAAACAACTGATCCAGTTGATCAGAATCTGGAGCTTCTTTAACTCCACTAATTGAAACAATTGTTTTTTTACCCTGAATATCCAAAGCAAAAAAGAAAGTTCGAATCAACATTTGCCCTAACATTGCAAACTTAAAAACACGGGCAATTTCATCCCGATCAACCATCATATTAAAGTCTTTGCTAAGCTCAAGAAGAGTATTTAAATCATGTACTTTTCGATCAAGTCGTCGATTAATATGCCGTAGCTCTTGGAACATTCTTGAGTTTGCGATAGCAACTGAGGAAATTATACTAAGACTTTCAATAAACTCAATTTCAGGTTGGGTAAGGGTTCGGTTATTTCCTTTTGGCCCTAAGCACAAAAAACCAAGATGGTGATTACTAGTTTTTAGATTAAAAAGTATACTCCCTTTATCTATCCCAAGAGTATCAAAAATAGTGGAAAATGCTTCGCCGTGAATAACAGAAGTTTCCAAGATACTGAGGTCGAAATTCGCACTAATTTCTTCATCTTCTCCAAGCCATCCTCTACCTTTAGATTTTGAAACAAAATACGCGTCATCTCCAGGTTTGTGGATTATGATCATCCCCTTTGGGACAAGCAGTTTTCCCATAGTTATAAGGAGGAGATTGTTAAGAACGAAGTCCGGATCTTGAGATTCTATTAATAACCTACTTGTCTCAAGTAGGGTCCGGAGTTCGAAACGGCTGTGGCGTTCTTCAGTTGATGGAGAGATTGGGGTCACGGTTACTCAAAGATTTTTAACCATTCGAATTTCATTCATTTGACCTTTACGGTTATACTGAACCTGATCCATTAGCTTTTGAATTAAGAACACTCCCATTCCACCACGTTGCTTATTCTTTATTCTCTTTAAGATATCAGGCGCTTTGTATTCTTCGGGTTTAAAGCCTTCTCCTTCATCCATAATAGAAATCCAAAGTTGAGAAGTATTAGAACCAATCTCAATTTTCACAGGTTTAGAGGGAGTATTTTTATAAGCGTGCTTAATAATATTCGTATAAGCTTCATCAACAGCGAGGCGAATTTCTGAAATTTCTTTCTCGGAAAGTCCAAGATTCTTAGCGTGTTCAGCAACAAAATCACGAACCTCTGCCAAATGCTTCGTAGAAGAGTCGACCGAAAGGGTATGTATATTGTTTGCTGTTGCCACGTTTATGATTACTTCTTAAAATCCACCTAGTGCTTCTTCCTCATTATCATGTATATCATACAAGGTTGGAAAGCCTAGCAAATCAAAAACGTTATAAACCCTATCGGTCATATTGGTAAGCTTAATATCTCCGCCTAATCCTCTAACATCTTCTATATAGGCCATAAAAACACCCAAGCCAGCACTTGCTATGTATTCAAGCCTAGAACAGTTAACAATTATATTGAATTTTTTTTCGTCGATGAGAGCCTTGAGGGCATTCTCTAGTTGAGAGGCAGTATGAGCATCTAGTTCTCCACTAATGTCAAGCACACTTATGGTATCAATCTGCCGCTTAGCGATAGTGAAATTTTTCATTTCGCATGTGTTAAAAAGTTGGTGGTGTGTTTCTACTAGGGATTATAACGTAAACCGGAGAATTAGAAAAATAAAACACCGGTAATCGTTGTACGAACCCTAAAAAAAAAGATTCAAAAAAAATAGCCCGTCATATTTTTCGGATATGGCGGGCTGACTATTCATCAAGAGAGACGCTACTTGAGCGTTTCTTTAATTACGTAAATGCTTGGCAGATAAACAAATATAAATATCCAAGCTAAATAAACCCTTAATCCTTATTAGCTATCCAAAAACCAGTATTAATTTCATTAGCTAATGTAGTTCCAAATTCTTTGGCACTATTTCGGGATTGAAAGTATCCAACACGTACTCGAAACCATACATCTCCAGTAGCTTCTTCACCTATTTTAATAACATAAGCGCTAGGGTAGTTTCGGTCAGACCATTTATTCACAAATGATTGTGCTTTTTCTTCGGATCTCCAAGCGCCCACTTGAACAACGAAGCTTCCACTTTCTGAGATTGTCGGGCTTTGAGGTTGTTCTTCCATATCCACCTCTACTGTATCTGATGTATTAGTGCTGTCTTCTAGCTCCGCCATCATTGCTGCAACTTTTTGTTGTTCAACTAGCCGTAAAGAATCTAAACGAGCTTGTTCGCGTGCTTGACGTTCCGCTTCAGATTCTCCACAAGCGGTAAATGTCATGAAAGTAACTGCTAGCAGTAACGTATATAGACTGAATTTTTTCATGATAATAAAGATGATGTTTATAAATAATCTGTTTCTTTTAATATAGATTAAACATACATCTTACACCAATGTTTCCCAAATAGATATTATTTGATAGATGTATATATTTCTACCAAAAAATAAGCTCATATTTCTTGTAATTTGAAACCTTAGCTAACTAAAAGCGTTTTAAATTCTAGAAATTTTAAATAATAGCAAAGCATGTCTTTTTTTGGATTTTTAGTATTACTCGGAATCGCCGCAATTTGTGGCGGAATTGGGCAGAGCATTGGCGGTTTTAGATTGGGAAGCGGAGGATGTTTGATGTCAGCCGTTGTAGGTTTTCTTGGTGCGCTTATTGGCAAGTGGATATCAAGTGAGCTTGGCTTTCCAGAATTATGGACTATTGAAATTGATGGAGAACCATTTCCAATTATTTGGTCAATAATAGGCGCTGCATTATTAACATCAGGTTTGGGGATGATTTTCAATACAAAGAAAAAATAGTTCAAGGGTCAAAGTTTAGCTTTTGTTTTTTGGTTCATTAATTCAAAATTATTCCTTTATTTAAGCTCCGCACTTAAATCGTCTAATCAAACCTTAGGAATATAGTATGGCAACGATAGATATCATTGTCTTTATCGCTTATGTACTCATGATTGTTGGAATCGGATTATGGGTATCTCGGGATAAAAAAGGACATCAAAAAAACGCAGAAGATTATTTTCTCGCAGGAAAATCACTTCCATGGTGGGCAATTGGGGCTTCGCTAATCGCAGCAAATATATCGGCGGAGCAAATTATCGGAATGTCTGGTTCTGGTTTTGCGGTAGGACTGGCAATTGCATCCTATGAATGGATGGCAGCAATTACATTGCTCATTGTTGGTAAGTTTCTGTTACCCATTTTTATTGAAAAGAAGCTTTACACCATCCCTGAATTTATTGAACAACGCTTCAACACCACATTGAAAACCATACTGGCAATTTTTTGGATCGCATTATTTGTTTTCGTAAACCTAACAACCGTAATGTTTCTTGGGGCAAAGGCATTAGATACGATATGGGGTGTAGGTGATGGTAGTTTAATTTTAACAGCCCTAATCGGACTTGCCGTAATTGCAGCGGCATATTCAATTTATGGAGGATTATCGGCCGTGGCATGGACAGATGTTGTGCAAGTAGTGTTACTTGTTCTTGGAGGGTTAATCACTACGATTATTGCATTAGACAATGTGACTCCTTCCGGAGGAGTAGTAAATGGGCTAGCTCATATTTATGATGTTGCAGGCGATAAGTTTGATATGATTTTGGATCGATCAAATCCTGAATTCCAAAATCTACCGGGTATTGCCGTTCTTATTGGAGGTATGTGGGTAGCCAATCTTTATTATTGGGGATTCAATCAGTACATCATTCAGCGAACATTAGCAGCCAAGTCTTTGAAGGAAGCTCAAAAAGGGATTGTATTCGCTGCATTTTTAAAGCTAATCATTCCTTTGATTGTAGTTATTCCAGGAATAATTGCCTTTGTGATGTATTCACAACCGACAGGCACTGCAGAGATTTCGGGTGTAGTAGGGGCTTTTACCAAAGAAGGTGGAGGAATTGATAATGACAATGCATATCCGTGGCTGATAAGTGTTTTTGTAACTCCAGGATTTAAAGGCTTGGTAGTAGCCGCACTAGCCGCTGCAATTGTTTCGTCAATGGCATCCATGCTTAACTCTATTGCGACTATTTTTACGATGGATATTTACAAGCCTTATTTTAATAAAGGGGCATCCGATAAAACAACAGTTAATGTAGGTCGTATTACGGCCGGTGTAGCGCTAGTGATTGCGGTAATCATTGCTCCACAGTTGAGTAGTGTACCACAAGTATTCCAGTTTATTCAGGAGTACACGGGACTTGTGAGTCCTGGAATTTTGGCTGTATTTATTATGGGGCTTTTCTGGAAGAAGACTACAACCAAAGCAGCAATTATTGGGGTGCTTTTATCTATCGTTGTAGGTCTACTCCTCAAATTCCCTATACTTGATTTACCGTTCTTAGATCAAATGTTTTACACCTTAATCATCACCATTGTGATAATAGCAGGAATTAGCTTAACCACTAATCCAGAGGATGATGATCCTAAAGCGATTCGTTTGACAGCTGATACGTTTAAAACGGGTCCAGGATTTAATATTGGTGCTTATACCGTGCTAATAATTACTGCTGTGTTATATGCAGTTTTCTGGTAACCCATAATTGTTTAAAATAAAAGCCGGTTTAATAAGCCGGCTTTTTTTGGAGTACGAATATGTGACCCCTCCGGGACTCGAACCCAGATCTAGAGCTTAGGAGGCTCCTATTCTATCCACTTGAACTAAAGGGTCTTTAAAATTTGTACTTAAGATACGTATGTTGCTGTAACTTAGAATGTATTTTTCAGTAGAAAGATCGGTTTATAATCATCAAAAATGCAGATATAATGCAACGTATTTTTATTCTTTTAGGGTTTTTACTGATTTATTCAACTCCAGGTTATTCTCAAAAAATAATCACTGGAAAAATAGTTGATCTCAAAACTAACGAGTCACTTCCCGCCGCACATGTTATTATAAAAGGAACATATAAGGGAACTATTGCCAATGCAGATGGCGAGTATTCACTTAGGGTAGACAATTTTCCAGCAACTATTGTTGTTCGCTTTTTAGGTTATGAAAGTCTTGAACAAGAGGTAACATCGACTTTTGAAGGGCCTTTAGATTTTAAATTGAAAGAAGCTTACCTAGAGCTAGGTGAAATTACAGTTACGGGTGAGGATCCTGCCATTTCAATAATGAAGGAAGTGATTAGAAGGAAACAAATTTGGCGAAAAAAATTAGATACTTATGAAGTTGATGCATATACAAGGCAACAAATTCTTAAAGACACGACCATAATTTCCATAACGGAAAGTATATCTGAAGCATATTGGGATAGAAAACGGGGAACAAGAGAGATCCTGAAATCGAAACGGCAAACAGCCAATATTGAAGGAAGCGATAACTTTGCAGGAGTGAGCTACCTCCCAAACTTCTATGATGATAATTTAGATATTGTTGAGTTTGATGTAGTCGGTATCACGCATCCTGATGCATTGAAATATTATAACTTTGAACTGGTAGATTTTTCAAAAATAGATGACAACATAGTTTTTGAAATCGAAGTTAAGTCGAAAAGAAAACTACAACCTCTTTTTGAAGGGACAATTCATGTTCTTGATTTAGAATATGCATTAATATCTGTTAGGTTAAAGCCGAATTCTGTAATTGTTTTTCCACCTCCGATTACTAACTTTAATATGTATTACGAACAGCAATTCAGCAATTTTGGTGGTGATTATTGGCTCCCTGTTGATTTCAGAATGGAAGGTTTGGTTGAAGTTGGAGTTCCTGGTTTACGATTTCCACCTATTGGATTCAATCAGGTCTCTAAGCTAAATGATTATAAAGTTAATATAGATTTACCCGATTCTTTGTTCGAAAATACGGATTGGATTTCGGTAGACTCAACAACTATAAATAAATCAGATTCGTTATTTGTAAATACAGTTGATGTAGTTCCACTTACTAGAAAAGAGGAATTTGCCTACAAAAATGTGAAGTGTAACACGAGTTTCGAAGAAGAATTCCGCCCAAAAGGATTTTTAGTTCGGTTTATGGATATAGAAGTTGATAACGACGAAGACGAGAATGGAAATTGTACTGAAGAAGATATAAAGCAAGATTCTACCTTAGCGAAATCAATTGCATCTAAAACTAGAACTACAAAGAAAGCAGGCCCAATTAAAAAGTTTATGAATCATCTTTCAGTTGATGGTAGATATAATAGAGCAGATGCTCTTTTTGCTGGAGTGAAACACGAACAGCGCTTTGCTGACAGAAGGGTGAGAACCACTACTAAGCTTGGGTATAGTTTCGGATATGGAGAAGGTTCAATAGACGGTTTAAATCATGGCTTGGAAGTTTCATGGTGGCCATTAGTTAAAACAAGAAGATTTGCTTTAGAAGCTGGGTATGAATTTGCTACCGATATGAGATATAAATCGGACTTATATGGACTAGTAATGACTAGTAGTCTTCCATTATTTGGGTATGATGATTATTTCGATTACTATCGAAAAGAGGGTGTTTTTATTGGTACAAGATATAGACCAAGAAAGTGGTGGCAAAATACACTTTATTTTCGGTATCGCTTAGAGGATCATAAGTCAATAGACTATAAGACCAGTTACGACATTATTGGGAATTCAAATATTCAGCGAATAAACCCACTTATAAATGAGGGTACATTAAGTTCGTTCGAACTACGTTTAGAAAGAGGAGAGGGTAAAGAGGCTCTTGGTGTAATTGGAGCCGATAATATTATGTTAAGTATCGAGCAATCGGCAAAAGCTATTGGGAGTGATTGGGATTTTACTCAATTTAAAGTAGATATCTTTAGAAGGTACAGCACATTTTATAAGCGTAGATTTATTCCAAACTCACTCGATTTAAGACTAAATGCAGGTACTTATATTGGTGACCTTCCTGTTCAACGCAATGGAGCGTTGGATGCGGCATTCGGTTATTTTGCACCATTTGGTGGCTTCAAATCTAAAAGATACATTCCATATGAAGGGGCTAGCTATGTAGCTTTGAATATCGAGCATAACTTTCGTTCGATCCCTTTAGAAGCGTTAGGATGGAGAGGTGCTGCTAAATCGGGTTTGAGTATTATTACTTTTGCAGGTATAGGTCGTACTTGGATTCCAAGCGAACAAAAAGATTTCTTTAACTCAAGCTTGGGTTATTCCCCAATTGCTACTAAAGATTGGCATCAAGAAGTGGGCGTTTCTTTAAGTAATATTTTTAGTCTATTCCGAGTTGACTTAGCGTATCGAATTGACAATCCAGGGTTTTATCCTTCTATTGCGCTGGCAAGATTATTTTGAAAATAGCAGGCATAAAAAAAGGCGAATCAATATTGATTCGCCTTTTTAATTTCACTTAGAAAAGAATTACATGCCTGGTTTGTACTTAAGTGTACTTATAGGATGAGATTCTGCGCGTCTATTTTTCGCACAACCTTCATTAGATTCTTTTTCTGTAGTAGAACATTCAACAGGAGCTTTACCAAGTCCTCTCGATTCGATTCTGTCCTGAGCAATACCGTTGTCTGTGTAGAATTTAACTACAGCAGCAGCACGACGAAGACTCAAGCGCAAGTTATATTGATCGCCACCAACGTGATCGGTATAAGCATCAACACGAATTTTGAATGCGGGAGCATTTTGAAGTAACTCTACATTGTCAGCAAGTTTTTGAGCCGCTGCATCGGAAATACTAGAGCGATCGAATGCAAAATTAACAGTACCAAATGCGTTCATTGCAATATAAACAGGGTCAGATCCATCATTAGGGTTTGTGCCCATTTCTAATTCTTGACCATCAGTGAATCCGTCACCATCAGAATCTGCATTAGTTGGATCTGTTCCGTTTGCAATTTCGTCTACATCTGAAACTCCATCACCATCAGCATCGCCGTTGGCATCATTAGGATCAGTTTTGTAAGTAATTACTTCGTCGTAATCAGAAAGACCATCACCATCGGAATCAGTATTATTTGGATCAGTGTTGTAAGAGTTTACCTCATCACCATCAGAAAGACCATCGCCATCGGAATCAGCGTTGTTAGGATCTGTATTATATTCATTTACTTCTTGTCCATCAGTTAAACCGTCATTATCGCTATCAGCAGAAAGAGGGTTAGTATTAGACTCGTAGATTTCTATATAATCACTTAACCCGTCATTATCAGTATCAAGGGTTCTTAAAGTCGCTTCGTCGAGAGACATTAAATAGTCGAGAGTACGATCTGCAGGTGGTAGCAATTCTTTAGGGCCAGAACAATTACTGACAACTAATGCAACCACAAGCATCATAGGGATGAAGAGTGATAACTTGAATTTTTTCATCATAGTTGTTTTAGATTGAAGTTAATTTTTTAAATTTATTTTAAAATAGCGGTTTGCTATGGAATTAAAAAGGTCTTTAGAGATAAATGTTCGAAATGTTGAATAAAGAGTAAAGAGTTGATTATCTTGGGAGATTAATGGGGCTATAGCTCAGTTGGCTAGAGCGTCGCGCTGGCAGCGCGAAGGTCTGGGGTTCGAATCCCCATAGCTCCACTAAAGCCTTTTCCTTAGCAGGAAGAGGCTTTTTTTGTTCATTAAATTCTAATTGTTTGTGATCAAACATCGTCTCATATTATGTATTCGTTTAACAAATTGTGCATGTAGTATGAAAAAATCAGTTTGGATTAAAACCTATTTTCTTTCAGTCGTAGTCTTTTTATGTGTTTTTGTTCCAAGTAAAAAGATATTAGCTCAATCGGGTGAGCTTAGTTTAGACTTCAATTTAAGTCAAGTTTTGCAAAATGCCCAAGTATTAGGATTAACAAGCTTAGGCGTTGATAATAGGGGCTCTGGTCCTACACTAGTTTCGGGATCTCTTGTAAATGAAACGGATGAAAAACTTTCAAATCTTTATTTTGAGTTTAAAATTGAAAGCGGAAAAGTTGGAACAATTGCGCGAATTACTCAACAAGCTGCTTTTCCATTCACACTTGATCCTCGTCAAATAGTTTTTGTAACAAATAATGATATTGATAAAGAAGAATTACCGGGTATAGAAGAAAGAATACGATTTGATGGAGGCTTAACACCCGAAGGAGAGGATTTTGTCGAGACTCTTGGAGGTTCAACGACACTCCCAATAGATTTCTACACTTTTACAGTTACAATATTTCAAGTAACAAACGAATTTGGAAAGCGTGTTCTTGATACACAAACAATTGAGTTGGGTGGGAGTGACGAAGGCATTGTTATAGATGAAAAGTCTATTACTTTGAAAACCCCAGGTGAAACTATTGGAGCAGAAGTTACTATTACTAATCCATACCCACAGTTTAGTTGGGAAGGTGAAGCTGCAAATACGTATCGCTTAATAGTTGTAAGGTCAAATGGGCAAGATAATCCAGAGTCGCTTATTGAAAATGCAAAAAGTTCTGATCCTAGTAATGCAGGAGGATCACTTCTTCAGTTTGAGAATTTAGATTTAACAACTGTTGGGAATACCTTGCAATACCCTTCTTCTGGTGTGCAAGCCCTAGTAGCTGGACAAACTTATTTTTGGCAGGTTAGTACAAATATACAAACAGCGCTGGGTGTTGAGGAACTAAATTCTGAAGTATGGACTTTCAAACTCTCTGCACCTGGAGATGAATCTTCGTTAGTTCAAATAGATCAGGATACTTTTAATGCGTTAATTGCATTGGTTGGTGAAGAACAATTTGCTACCCTAACGGAAAGTGGGTACTCTTTTGAGAGTATAGAAATGAATAATCAAATAGTAACCGGGGCAACGGCTATTCTTTTATTAGAAGAAATTCTAAGGAAAATAGATGATGGGGAAATAATCGTTAATTCCAATTAATTCGATATGAAAAAGGCAACATCAATAGTAGTTTCATTGGTTTTAGCAATTGTATTGGGGGCAATGTTAGCTAGTGATTTATACATTCCCGTTGAACAAGAGCGCCCACTCGCAATTGTTCGAAGATTTAAGCCTCAAGTTCAGCTTGCAAATGGCGATAAGGATTTCATTCTAGATTTAACAGAAAATCTGGGCGAACAGCTTTATAATGGTGATACACTCTCAACGGATACAAAAGGGTACGCTTTAGTAATTTTTATGGATAATACTGTTGCAAAAGTTAAGCCAGAATCCATGTTAATCGTTCGGGGCGAAAGCCTTGCAGATTCGAAAATTTCAGATCGAAGAATAAATCTCGAAAGTGGCGAAATCTTCATGGAAGTAGAACCACTTGGTTCAGGTACATTTGAAGTTGCTACTTCTCGTTCATTAGCATCAGTGAAGGGAACAAAGTTTGGTACAAAATCTTTTGGGTACATTTGGGTTCAAGAAGGGCAAGTAGATGTTACCGCAACAACCTCAGGTCAGACAGTTTCATTATTTGAAAAAATGTTTGCCTCTGTTGATAATAGTGGAAATAATATTGAAACGGGTAATTTAACACAGGAAGAAATTGATGACTTGGATCAAGGTTATGATGAACTAGATGAAGACTTAATAGAACGAACAATTATTCTTCGATTTAAAGATGCAAATGGACAGATTCAAGAGATTCCAATTAATATTTTTGAAAAAGGAAATTAATAAGCTTTATTTAGTAGAAGGAATGATTCCTTTATAGCTTTTATCGTAGTAAAATTGAATGGAAATGAAAAAAGGGGTGCTAAGTGTAGCATTAATATTGGGTTTTGTTACACTATGCTCACAAACTATTAACGCTCAGTTCACAGTTCAACACCAACAGCCAACGGTGTTGGATAGAACCACTACCAATGTCTTAGAGTTTTTTGTCCCAGGAATTAATCAAAATGATGTTCTTGATGCATTACTATTCTACAAAAATGAAGGAGATTTAGGATATTCTCAAAAGGAAATTGGATTTCAAAATGGAGTATTTACCGCATTAATAAGTCCTGAAGAGCTAATTGGAACTAGTTTTGAATACTACTTTCAATTAAGCTTAAGGAATAGTGATCAGGATATTTTTTTCCCAGAAAATTTACCTTCAGAAAACCCTGTTGAAGTAAATATTGTTGAAGGGAATGACGAGCCGGAATTACCAAAAGCAGAGGGAATAGATTACTCTGTACTCTCACCAAAACCAGGTAATGGGTTAGCGCAAAATGATGCTTACATTGCGATAGCCCTTTATTACGATAAGAATGAAATAGAAGACGGAGAGTTTCAGCTTGTATTAGATGAAAGAGATGTTACTTCTTTGGCCGATACCTCGAGTTACTTTATTTCTTATGTTCCTAAAAAACTAAAACATGGAACCCACACTATTCGGCTTAATTACGTAACTGCAAATGAAATTCTTGAAGTGGTTGCATGGAGTTTCAATATTGTGGATCCTAAAAAAGCATCCTATAAAGGATTAACACCTCGTTTAATCCCAACAGGAAGAGTTGAGCTTACCGCTAGAAATCAAACAATATCCGGCGATATAAACAACGCTTATACTGGTCGCTCATACTTAAATGGATCTTATGGTTTATTCAAATATTCCATAAATGGATTTCTGACTTCACAGGAATCAAACCGGTTACAGCCTCAAAATCGTTTTGGCATATCTTTAAGGTTGGGTAAGTGGTGGGAACTTGAAGCAGGGCATGTATACCCTTCATTAAGTAAGTTTACCATTTCTGGCCGGAGAATGTATGGGGTAAATACATCTCTACATGTTCTTTGGGATGTAATAAATGTCCAATTCTTATATGGTGAATTAAGCAGAAAAATTACCAATGAGTATTCTAGTGTTGATGTTGATACAGTCTTAGCTGCGGGCATCCCACAAGACACAACTTATACCCTTAGGTATAATGATAGAGGTCGAGGCACATTTAAAAGAAAGATAATTGGTGGGAGAGTAGGACTTGGAAATCCAAAACATTTTCAAATTGGAATACAAGCAATGAAAGTTGAAGACGATTCGACTTCAATTTTTAATGTTCTCAATTATAACGACATAACGGGTTCTCCGCAGCTATTATCGAGCTTAAGTTTTGAAGATCAGATAAAACTGAGTCAAAATCCTGATCTCTTGCAAATACAGGGTGGAAGTCCCCGGCCGAAAGGAAATTTTGTTGCTGGGGCTGACATGAAGATTGGGCTGGCAAATAACAAAATAAGATTTAGAACTGAAACGGTAGCTAGTGCTTTAAATAATGATATTTATGGAGGACCACTTGATTCATTGAGGGCGGCTGATATCGGATTTGAAGATATAGATCAAGGCGAACTAGACATTCTAGGTCAATTGTCTCGGTATATTATTATAAATGAAAATATGAGCGTTATCCCAATTCGGTTCAAAAACTTCAATACTGATAGTAGTGCTTCAGAAGCATTTTTCCCAACTTCCATACTTGGTTCAGATTCTGAGTTTTCTGTCAATTTTCCTAAGAACACATTTAGTATTCAATACCGTTGGGTAGGTCCAGAATTTGTCTCTTTAGCTAATTCAACAATACGTAAAGATATCGCTGGGTTTACAGTGTCAGATCGGTTTAGAATGCTAAAAAATCAGATATACGTTACACTTGGTTACGAAACATTAAATGATAACGTATCCAATACAAAAGAAGCTACAACAAATACAATATCTTATCGAACTAATGTAAGTTGGTATCCAATAAAGAATGCATTACCTAAAATTAGTGTCGGGTTTAGGTTTCGAACAAGAGAAAATGGGGTTACAAGGTTTAATTCAGAAGTGCCGTTAGGTTTAGAAAATTCTGCCGTCCAAAACTTAACGGTTGAAGATGGAGATACTTTAACCACTACTATTCCAAGAATGAACAGTACATTAAATTTAAATATGTCAATCACTCAACAGTTTAGACTATTAGATATGGTACATGATGCTACTATTAGTTTTTCATCTTTGAATACCAAGGATGAAGTATTTACATATGGTGATGCTAAGAGTAGTTCGGTTTCGTTCAATATCGGAACAAGATTCGAAAATATTCCACTGAGAACACAACTAGGACTAACATCAAATAGTACCCAATCTGGTAATGGTCAACTAGATATTGATATTTTCGGAATGTATGCAGGAGGCTCATACTTTATGCTTAATGGAAAGCTTGCTTTAAACAGTAGAATCGCATTTACAAGTAATCACTCTAAAACCCGTACTTTATCTGTTGCAAATGGTGAAGACTCGAATTTTCTAAATGATTATTACGTCTTAAGTGATATCCAAAATTCATCTGTTTTTGGCACCTATGTTTTAATAGCAGGAGCTGAATATAAATTAGATAACAACCACTCTTTCTTGTTTGATTCAAACTTTACAAATGTTAGTGGTAGAAATTCTATTAATGATCGAGTTGTACAATTACGCTATATATATCGATTTTAGTAAATGACGTCCCCTTCAAAACGAAAGAAAAAAGTTAGTATCTATGTGTTAATTGCACTGCTTGCATTTATTCTGTCACTAATTTTATCGAACACCAATCAATTAAGTAAGATTGAATACGCTATTCAGGATAATTTTTTTGAAATTCGTGGTCCAATTTCCGTAGAAAACTCTCCTATTGTATTGGTAGAAATAAGTGAACAAGCAGATTCAGAAATTCCTGAGAAGTGGCCTTGGCCTACCAGTCTACATGCAAAACTTGTAGAGAACCTAAATAAAGCCGGTGCTAAAGCAATTCTTTTTGATGTGCTTTTCTCACAAGAAGACAGATTTAACCCAAAAAATGATACTCTGTTTTCTAATACAATTAAAAGGTATGGCAATGTAGTTTTGGCTGGTGATATTGAACGTATAAGAATTGGTGGGAAGGATGAATTCAACCCTATATTTCCAATTCCTTTACTTCGCGAGGACAACCCAAATCCAATGGGTTTTGTTAGTACCTATCCATACCCAGACGGCTATGTTCGTACATATAATATAGGAAGGACTTATCAAGACAAGAATTACTTTATGTTGGGGTTAGAAGGCTTAAAACTTTACAATGATATTCCAGAGTCAGAAATAGATAGTTTTGATTCAAATTCAAAAGAATCAATTTTTAACCTTGGAGAATATAAGATTGAACGGGATAATCTGAATACATTTATCATAAATTTTTATGGTCCTGAAGGGCACTTCCCTTCAAAGTCTTATGAGGAAGTAATTGATGACCCCTCGTATACTACAGTGATGGAGGAAGAGGCTTTTGAGATAAATACGTTCGATGATCCCGAACTTGGAATCGGGTTACTCTACGAAGAGTTCTTTAAAGATAAGATTGTAATAGTTGGCGCAACAATGCCTACACTTCAAGATTTTCATGCTACCCCTTATTCTTCGGCTGATTTACCACGTCCAGGATTTGAGATTCATGCTCATGCTATCCAAACTATACTTGATGGTAATTATATAGTTAGACAGAGTAATTCTCTTAGATTAGCAATAATGTTTTTAATGGCTCTAACGCTGGTATTTATAAACAGAAGCTATGGACTTACTTGGGGATTTGGTCTTATGATATTAATGATGGCAGGATATTATGGGGTATCAATTTGGATGTTTTTGAACTATGCAATTCTTGTGAATGTAATGGGTGTTGTAATTTCTATTTTTCTAAGTCAGGTAAGTACAGTTGGGTACGAGTACTTTTTTGAAGAGCGAGAAAAAAGAAGGATTAAAGGGATGTTTTCATCCTATGTATCTCCAACACTAGTAGATCAAATGATAGAATCTGGTGAGGAGCCGAAATTAGGAGGTGATGATACATATATGACTGCTTTTTTTAGTGATATCGTCTCATTCTCAACCTTCTCAGAGAAACTCGAACCCAAGCAACTTGTTACTTTGATTAACGAATATCTAACAGCAATGACAGATATTATTAATGATCAAGGTGGCACACTAGATAAATTTATTGGGGATGCAATTGTTGCATTTTATGGAGCGCCAGTTCCAATGAAAGATCACGCTCTTAGAGCTTGTATTTCTTCACAATTGATGAATAATAAGCTGATAGAATTGAGAGAAAAATGGGAGAAAGATAATTGGCCTGATATAGTTTGGGAGATGCAACACAGAGTGGGTATGAATACGGGCGATATGGTTACAGGGAATATGGGATCTGAACGCCGTTTCAATTACACGATGATGGGTGACAATGTAAACTTAGCTGCACGTTGCGAAAGTGGAGCAAAGCAATACAATGTGTTCACGATGGTAACTGAGTCAACCAAAAATGAAGCTGAAGCCCAAGGTGATGACTGTTTGTTTCGGTTACTGGATAACATAATAGTTAAGGGACGAAGTAAGCCCGTAAAAGTATTCGAAATAGTTGGATTAAGAGCCGATGCTTCTTCTAAAACGTTTGAATGTATAAATTTATATGAACAGGGAATGGAAAGCTATTTCAAACAAGACTGGGAAGTAGCAGTCAAGTTTTTTGAACAAGCAATACTGTTAGAGGCACATCCTAAAAACCCTTCTCAATTATTTATTGAACGTTGCAATATGATGAAGTTAAATCCTCCAGAGAAGAACTGGGATGGAGTTTATATTATGACGAGTAAATAAAAATGAAAGTAACGGTTTTTGCGGTAGTTCTTATTTTAGGTATAGTTCAAGGGATATTTTTGGTAATATCTCTACAAAGTTTAAAGAATAGTAATAAAGAAGCGAATAGGTTTTTATCATTATTCATAGTACTCATCGTATTTACAATGAGTGGAAGACTAGTAATAGAAATGGATATGGGGATATCTTTCCCAAATATCTTAGCACTTCCTGACGCAATAATATTTCTGTATGGTCCAACCTTATACTTTTATCTAAGGAAACTGGTTTCAGAGTATGAAGTATCTCTTAAAAGTGATACAAAGCACTTTATACCAGCAATAATATACTTGGTATCTGAGATTCCTTTACTATTAGAGCCAAACAGTTTTTTGAGGCAATTATGGACTGATTATACGACGGTCAGATTCATCCTAATTGAAGGTGCAGCTTTGGTTTTGAGTAT
The DNA here is from genome assembly GCA_963974345.1 of uncultured Balneolaceae bacterium. Lineage (GTDB taxonomy): Bacteria > Bacteroidota > Rhodothermia > Balneolales > Balneolaceae > RHLJ01. Next base: position 238,053 of record CAXBBW010000004.1, read on the forward strand.
TTTTTATTTGATGCTTTTTAGAAATTTGCTGAGAGAATATGAGGATGAGTTAAATAATCAGTTCTCATTTCATCAATTCCCAAAGTACCTAAGAACTATTTCGAATTGTATGATTGCAACTCTACTTGTTTGGGGGATTTCTTATTTTTCTTGGATCACTGGTAATTATAATATCATAAGTAAGGTAGGTTACAGAACTGTCTGGATAATCTTGCCTTTTCTTACCTATGGATTGGGGTATTTTGCAATACAGAGACCAGAGTTTTTTAAATTAAATCCAGCGAGTCTGCAAAAGAAAGAAGAAGAAAATGAAGAAAAAATAGAACTTATTGAATGGCGAAAAAAGCTAGAGATTTATATGAGTAATGAAAAACCTTATTTAAATCCTACATTATCATTGAAAGAACTTTCAGATCAAATTCAACTAAAACCCTATCAAACTTCGAAATTAATAAACTCTGCTTTTAGTAGAAACTTCAATGACTTTGTGAATGAGTATAGAGTTGAGGAATTTATGAAAAGAGCAACAAAGGAAGTGCTAGTTACGAAAACAATATTATCTATCGCACTTGAATCTGGGTTCAACTCTAAAACAACATTTAATACAGCGTTTAAAAAACTTACCAATAAAACACCCATCCAATTTATAAAATCAAACTAGCTAAAAACTGGTTCGGGTTTATAATTTCGTTCGATATTAGATATTCGATCATATAATTTTTTGAGAAATAAATTTTTTATCAAAATGAATATCACGAAAAATTCTTTAATGCTCGTCCTTGTAGCTTTATGTTTTAGCTGCTCAAATCCTACAGAAACTGAAAAGGAAGACCCTATAACAATTCCAGATCCGGAACCTTCAAGAGTGCAAGTTACTCAATTGGCGAGATTGTCGGCGCCAGATGCTATTAAAGTAGGAACAGATGGGAATATTTATGCATCAAACTACGGAACGGGGATTGTTTATAAAGTAAATCGAAGTGGAAGAGCAGAGGTGTTCGCATCAAACCAGCCTGGTGCAGCAGGAATAGATTTCGACTCTCTTGGTAATATGTTTTTAGCTAGATATGATGCGAATGATGTGGTAGTTATTACCCCAGAAGGTGAATTAAAAAATACGTACGCCACCGGATTGCATGGACCAATTGCTTTAGAGTTTGACTCTTCTGGTAATTTGTTTATCAACAATCATCTTGCGCTATTTTTAGCAAAAGTGAATAATAAAGGGCAGCAATCGAATTTTATAGACCATAACATAGTAAATACAAGTAGTCTAACATTAGATGATTCTGGGAATATTTATCTTACATCATATCTTCATGGAAGAATAATAAAAATAAATACAGAGACAGGTGTGATCTCTAATTTTGTATCAACATCAATTAATGGTTTCGGATATTTAACATTCGCAAATAATGAATTATATGCAACAACGATTAAAGGAAACAAAGTTTTTCGCATTTCAATGCAGGGTGTAGTCAAGGATTTAGCAGGAACAGGAGAATCTGGATATTTAGATGGACCGGGTAATTACTCAAAGTTTACAAGTCCTATTGGAATAACTACAAACGCAGCTGGAGATACTATATATGTAGCCGATAGAGAAACAATAAGGTTAATTACTAACTTTCTCGATTAAAGTTAAGATAAATAAAACTTGAGAGTTGGTCTGTAATACTCTTATCTTTAAAGTCTTGGGCAAGTCCTATACAGTCAGCTCCCTTTGAACTCCGTCAGGGCAGGAATGCAGCA